>CAWBRY010000002.1:0-13814 GCA_963791295.1 uncultured Sphingobacteriales bacterium
CGATGTACTCGAAACGGGATTTGGCACATATATTGACCAATATTGGCGTTAAATTCTAAATCTAAACCTTTCAGCATGAAAAAAATCCTTGCCTCCCTGGTCCTGGCTGTAATTATTTTGAGCTGTGATAAGAATGACGATGACGATAATGGCAATGGTCTTAATAGTACGGATCGCGGTTTCGTATTAAAAGCTGCTTCATCCAATGAAGCAGAAATATCCCTGGGTCAACTGGGCCAATTGAATGCTACAGACCCGGGTGTAGTCTATTTCGCGCAGTTAATGGTGAATGAGCACATAGCGGCGAAAGCATCATTGAATACCGTTGCTTCAGGCGTCGGGCTATCTACGCCCGATACACTGGACGCGGTGCACATTGCACTAAGAAATAGGCTGGATACCTTAAGTGGATTTATTTTTGACTCTGTATATATCAGGACTCAGGTTTTAGATCACCAGGGCATCATCAGTTCTTATGAAAATGAACTAATTGGCGGAGCAAACAGCGCACTAAGAAACTATGCCGATGATATGCTGCCTATACTTCGCAGACATCTTGAAATCGCCGATAGTATTGCACAAGATTTTCAATAGGAAGGATTTACTTCTGTTCTACTTCCATTAGTTTTTCCAGGATGCGAATTGTCGGATCGTGGGCCTTTGAGGCCGTTTGATTTTTATCAAATGTATCTATCACCCACATCAGGATCTTATCTCCCGGATATCTTGTCATTTCAACCTTCAACCAGGCCTTCGCCTTATCTGTTTGTCCTGACTTTTCCATAGCCCAGGCAGTGACCAGCGCATTAGCCGAATAGATGTTCGTAGAAGTGATCTCTGGCCCAGGAATGAAATCGATGATCTTTTTTAAAGCGGTCTCTGCATCCGTTGTTTTATGGAGGTGCGAATAGGCCATATACAGCAGCCAGTTTTCAAGACGCTCATCAATATCTGAATCGTATGGCTTTCCTTCACCCAGGTTTTCGGGCCATAATTTTGCAACCTGCACAAATTGAATTGCCTTCTTATGATCATTGTTGCGCAACGCTTGCACGGCCATCATTAGTTTTGCCTCTCTATATAGCTGTCTCCCTTCCGTGGCCCCTTCAAACGGAATGATACTTAATTTGGAAAGCAAAACATCGCATTCCTTGTATTTCTGATTCAATAGTAAGGTCTTAGCATACAGCATTCCCATGATGAAATTGGTCGGGTGATTTTCATAAAAATCCCCTGCGACGCTTAAAGCCTTTTTAGGTTCATTATTTTTAAGATAATATTCGGCCAGCAGCTTGGAGAAACGCCATTGGCCTTTATCGAGTGAAATTGCATGAACGAGGTCCTTTTCTGCGTGCTCAGGGATTAACGAGGCTCGGACGGCGTAGAATGAAGGATCATTGGCTACGTCTCCACAATCCAGAAAGAGTCGCTTTGCTTTATCAAGGTTTCTGCGGCTATGATAGATTAGAGCAAGGCTATACTTTAAATTCCAATCCTTGTTTGACTCTATCAGCTTCGAAAGTATTTCTGCCGTTTCTTCTCTAAAAGGGTAGGCACTTGGAGTATGGACATCACCAGCTTCATTCTCTTTGATGGTGAAATATCTTTTCCAAATTCCCGCCTCTACTCCGGCAGGTGTGATGGATAACAGAGCCTTTATCTCCTCATCCAGACCAATGCGGTAGTACCAGGTTGCCAGCTCCACACAAGTCTCAGAAGGCAACTCGTTTCGAATTGCAGATAAAAATGCTTTCTTAGTATTATCGTTTTGATGAACGAAATAATTTTCAAATGAAACAAAATGATTTAGCGGATCCATGTCACCAATTGATTTGAGGCTTTCTTCATAAGCATTGTCATTTTTCATTTTGCGGTAGATCAAGGCCAGTAACTGCAATCCATCTATATTTTGCTTGTTGTAGATCAGCGACTTTTTAACACAATCCTCCGCCTTGTCAAATTGTTTCTCTCTAAAATAGATCTGGCTGAGGCGGTTGAATGCGGCTACTCGAAATTCGGCAGATTGGGTAGCCAGGTCAAAACCATCTTTTGCATCAAACGTCTTATTGAGTTTTAGCGCAGCCAATCCATAATAATAGTTGGACGCTGCATCGTATGTATTAATCGCAAGAGCCCTTGATGCGGCCTCAAACGCTCCTGAATAGTTGAGCCTTCGATACTCAAGTTCACTCAAGGCTGTCAGCGCAGGTAAGTAGTTCTTGTCTTTTTTTAGACAGCCATTAATCTTTTCTTCCGCCTCTGGATATTTTCTTTGCTCGATATAACTTTTTCCCGCGAGGTAGAGACCGTAGATTCCGTTCCAGTCAAAATCCGGGGGAGAAGCTATGGGCCTTGAAAGTGCAGCTTCCGTGAAACCTTTGCTGTCAAATTCCATTTTCGAGCGGATAGTAATTTTCCAGGATGTATCACTCGCCTCCAGCCGAATACTATCGGAAAATGTTTGAAGTGGTTGAAGGTTCAGTTTTTTGAAATAGTCGCCCGATGATTTGTGTACGCGAAATTCTTCATTGATGCTTTGAATAGGGCAGAAATAAAACTTGAGCCATCCATTTTCCATTTTTGTATTCAATGCTCCCCATTCATTTGCTTTTACAAATCCTTTAGTTTGTATTACCGGAAACCAATACTCCGTCCATTTATCTGTTTCATTGGCCGCAAATTCTCTGAATTTGAATGGCGAATACATACTCTTCTCAACACTTTGGTTGAACAGTCTTCCACTCTGCACTTCTACATATTGGCCATCCCTATCCGTTAATAGCTTTTCCCAGATCATACCTTGTTGCGAAAGACCCCAGATCCATATTTTCTTACCCGCTTTATCATCGCGCCGGGCAAAGCGCGCCATTCCATAGTCATCATCATGCCAATACCCGCCAAAGAAATCAGTATAGACACCAAATACATGATAAGACTTATATCCGCCAAAATTGTTTTGATCATAAAAAGAAATATTCCGCCCCGTTCTTTTATCGATTGGCCATTCTCCATATTCGCCTTCATGACCCAGGTGATGATTACCCGGATAAATAAATTCCAGATTGCCATTTGCCTTAATTCCCGTATTCATCCACGTGTAATAAGGTTGTTCAAGCAGCGAAGTATTATACCAGGTGGATTCAGTGGTAAAGTAAGCCTTATCAGAGGGTAGGTTGACTTCAAGTCGCCATTGCGTCTGTGTCAGTAGATCAAGTACGCCGATGATGCAGCTGGCGCTTCCATCGGGCTTCTGGAGAGTTATATAGTCGACCGGAGTTGCGCAATTGGGTGTGTGCCCAATGATGCCATAGTTAGCTTCAATTCCTCCGCTCGTCCAGGGACCTCTCATGGCAACGTCGCGAAACTTTACGACATGGTTGTTATAAAGAAAATCCTTTCCTGATTTCTTTTCAGATGCGCTCCAGATCTTTCCACCCACCTCTGGCAGGATGGTCACCTTAATGTATTCGTTTTCCAACTCCACGACCTGCCATTCTTTTTGTTCGGGTGTGGTGGTGAAACCGTCATATCGAAAATAAGGATAGATCTTACCAAGTGGATCGGGAATGGAACTGGGATCGGAATAAGGATAAGTTGTAAATACCTTCTTATATTCTTTTACTGACGATTTGTTTTGGGCAGACAAATTGTAGCAAAGATGAAAGAGGATAATTATAGGAAATATTTTTTTCATAAAACCAAGTATGTAGAAGTTGATTTTGGGCGCTTATTCAGCAGTCACTATATTTTTTGCTGCCTTTAATCCAGGTGAGCGAGCTTCCAGGGTGATCTGTCCGGCACCCGTTGGCTGAAGGATCACCAGGCATCGGCCTCTAAAAGTAGTTCGCATGGGCTTTTTGAAGCTAGCCATATCTGAGGGGTTGGCATTTCCAACTCCTGCAATTATGCCTGCTCCACCTACGACAAATTCCACCGGAATTTGAGCGTCGGGAACTATTTTATCATGTTCATCAACTACCTCCACCATCACATATGCAAGGTCATTCTTATCGGCTTTAATGGTTGACCTGTCGACTTTCAATCGCATCGCTGCGGGTGGACCGGTAGTTGAAAGAGTAACGCTATCAGCCTCCTTGCCATTCTCCACCCCAACGGCAGTTAATTTTCCGATTTGATACCCAACCTCAAATTTTGCAGTCATTAAATTACTATCTGCAATGTTCTTTTCGCCAATAACTCTATCATTTTGTTTTAGTCGTACAACTTTATATCGCGAATAAACAGACACATCCATTTTTGTACCATCTTCAACTTTCCAGTTCCAACTTTGTTCTTCCTCAGGCCAACCCCAATAGCTCACTTTCTCCTTACATCCGCGGGCAAGCGGCTTGTGGATTGCCAGTTCAATATTACTTCTTCCCCAAATCACATCCCTGAAAAATGACTGGGGCTTTTTGTTTCCAATCAAATCGATATCGCCGCAATTAGCGTTGAACCAGGGCCAAGGCATTAGTTGTGTTTCTTTTTCATTCTCACATGACGTGTGGCCAATGCCCGACTCTCCCAGGTAATCCATAGCCGTCCATACAAAATCTCCGATAACATATGGATGCTTCTCTACCAATTGCCAGTTTTGCAAGGCATGGATTGGAACGGATTCTGTACCCATCATGATCCGTTGCGGAAATTTTTCGTGATCGGGCTCGTATTGCCACCATTGATAGTTATATCCACCTATATCCAATAATTCAAAGGTAGGCGCAGTCGCCGCCCAGGGCCGGCCCGGATTGTCCCAAAATTCACATATTGCCATAGTTATTGGCCTCGACGGATCCAGTTCTTTGACCCGAGCTTTTAATTCTTTTATGATAGCTAAGCCAGAAGTATCCGCCCTTTCCTGGATTTCATTACCCAGGCTCCAGAAGATCACCGAAGGATGGTTGCGATCACGCATGACCATTGATGAAAGGTCAGCATAATGATGTTCATCAAAATACAGATGGTAATCGTCTGGGTTTTTTGGCTTCTGCCACATGTCAAAGGCTTCATCAATAACCAACATGCCCAATCTATCACAGGTTTGAAGAAATTTTTCGGAGGGCGGATAGTGGCTGCTTCTTACTGCATTGAAGCCATAAGACTTTAGCAATTCTACTTTCTTTTCTTCGGCCCGGTCGATCGCAGCTGAACCAAGTATCCCATTATCGTGGTGCACGCATCCGCCTTTTAATTTTATACCCATCCCATTCAATTCAAATCCACTAGTTCTATCAAAACGGAGCGAGCGGATGCCAAATTCGTTCGAAACCATGTCTTCCATTTTATCTCCTGACTTTAGCGTCACCTGCGCCGTATATAAATATGGAGTGTCCGGAGACCAGAGGCGAGGGGAGGAAATGGCGATATCCTGGGCGATCAGAGCGCTATCATTTGACTTAATATTAGATGAACCTTCCGAACGGCCCACTTGCTCATTCTTATCATTGAGAATTCGTATGGTGAGTTGATAATCAGAATCTTCGCTCTTCGCATTGACAACGCGGGTGGCAATTTTCACTATTGCTTTTTGTCTCGATACCTCCGGAGTAGTGATATAAACACCCCATTGTTGCACATGCAATGGACTGGTTACCACTAGCTTCACATGACGATATATGCCCGATCCACTGTACCACCGGCTGTTCTGGCCTTTGTTCCTGACCCGAACGGCTATGGTGTTTTGCTGACCCGGAGCATGGCAGAACCTGGTTATGTCAAAAAAGAAAGAAGTGTAACCATGCTTATGTGCGCCGACAAAATTTCCGTTGATCCAAAGATCCGTCTCCATATACACTCCTTCAAAGTAAATGGAGAACAACTTGTTCCGGTCAGCAGAATCCAGGATAAAATGCTTCCGATACCAGGCGGTGCCACCGACAGCATGGGCATTGGAGCTTCCATTCATTGGTCCCCCGCTTTCCCTGGAGAATGGTCCTACGGTTTTACCCTCGACCTGAACGGGAAGATCTTCGATGCTCCAGTCATGGGGCGTATCCAACACCCGCCAGCCTGAGTCATTGAACCCAGGTTGCTCCGCTCCATCAACACTATCCTTTGAAAAACGCCAACCGGTATCGAAAGACTTTTCCCTACTCAGCATTTGCGCAGTGTCTTTGGAAGTGTTGCAATAGGCAAATAAATAAGCAACCAGTATGATCAAAGGCAATCGCATGGGGCGTGGTTTAATTCAAATAGAATTCACTTGCTATTTAGAAGTCGCTATAATTAATTTAGTTGATGGCAAGCCCTGTGAAGATGCTGTCAAAGTAATTTTAGAACTCTTGCCATCCGATTTGACGATCACCAAACACCTTCCCAGCCAGGCCTTTCGTTGCGGCCGTTCATAACTTTCCAGGCTTATAGGGTTCGCGTTTCCGACTGCAACAATTTTGCCACCATCGATATTGAAATTAATCAAATTCTCTGCCTTGGGATTTCGAATGCCTTGTTGGTCAGTCAGCTCAACAGTCACATACGAAAGGTCCTGCCCGTCGGCAGTAATCGTCGAGCGGTCAGCTGATAATTTTATTCCCGAGACTTTCCTGGCAGTTTGCAGTTGCGCTGTGGCCACCGTTTTTCCGCCGGCATAGCCAACAACTTTAAGCAGGCCGGATTGATAAGGGACTTGCCACATTGCCATGTACTGGTTTTGACGATTCGTAGGCTTCTTTCCCAAAGATTTGTTATTAAGAAATAGTTCGACCTCCTCGCAAGATGAATACACAGATATGTCTATGGATTTATTTTCATATCCTGGCCAATTCCAATCCGCAACAGCATCATGCCATTCCCATTTACTCCAGGATTGCTTATTGGGATTTAATGGAAACGACGGTTTGGGTGGTTTTACAAAAAGCGACAGCTGATTTTCTTTCCATAACGCTTCGCGATAATAGGATTGAGGGCGCTTCCAGCCACATATATCTATATCTCCGCAATAGGCGAGGTTCCATGGATAGAAACTGGATTCCTGCCAGTAGCCTCTCCAGCCAATACTGGCTTCACCAATATAGTCGAATGCCGTCCAAATGAAATCACCGATTACCCAAGGATGGTCGACAACACCCATCCACGCACTAAACGTTTCTAGTGCATACGATTCGGTCCCAACCATCACCCGATTCGGGACTCGTTCGTGATCATGGGCATACAAACTCCGTTGATTGTGATCTCCACCCGCGGCATAGTTATAACCGCACACATCCAGTGTTGCGAAAAAACTGTCTTTTTGGGGACGGAGATTGTTGACAGCAGCAGTAACGGGTCGCGTGGGTTCTATTTTCCGAATATGATTTGCCAACATTTTTGCAACTTCAATTATTTTGGGATTTTCCATATCCCTGATCTCATTTCCAATACTCCACAATATGATGGAAGGATGGTTTCTATCACGCATTACCATACTTTCAATATCCCGTTGCCACCAATCATTAAAATATAAATGATAATCATGCGGATTGTTTTCCAATCGCCACATATCAAAGGCTTCATCCATCACCAGCATACCCAGGCGATCACAGGCATCAAGGAATGCAGGAGACGGCGGATTGTGGGAGCAGCGAATGGCATTATAACCACTTTTCTTTAATATTTCGACCCTTCGTTCCTCAGCTCTGTCATAAGCTTTTGAACCGAGAGGCCCGTTGTCGTGGTGTACACAACCTCCTCTCAACTTAACTGATTTTCCATTCAACATAAATCCATTGGTCACATCGAAAGAGATCGTGCGGATCCCAAATTTGGAGCTGGTCTTATCCTTCAGCTGATCGCCGAGATATACCTCTTGAATCGCAGTATATAATGTAGGTGAATCAGTAGACCACAATTGGGGTGAAACAACTGCAACCTCCTGGGAGATTTCAAAACTATTATTCGCATCGATCGATTGAGTTGATTCAATCTTTGCAACTTCCTCGTTTTTGGCGTTCAAGATGCGAGTCAGCAATTTTGCCGATGCAGTGGCAGTCGTTTCATTCTTAATGGTTGTCTTAATGGCCAGCTTTGCCGATGTTGAACTTACATCGTGGCTGGTTAAATAGGTTCCCCATGGCGCTACATGCACAGGATCAACGATACGCAACCACACATGCCGATAGATGCCGGAACCGGAGTACCAACGACTATTTTGACCTTCATTCTTTACCAGCACAGCGACCAGATTCTTTTGATCCATTTTTACTTTATCCGTGATATCAAACCAGAAGCTAGTATAACCATAAGGATGGTTCCCAACCAGGGTGCCATTAACCCAGATATCCGCATTCATATAAATGCCATCGAATTGAATATAGATCCGCTTATTTTTTGCGTCGGCCGGTAATGCAAATGTCTTGCGATACCAGGACGTTCCTCCCACTGTAAAACCAGTGCTGACCTGGCCCACGGCATTTGGATCAAATGGTGATTGAGTTCCGGGAAGGTCTTCTATGCTCCAATCGTGCGGAAGGTCGAGCTTTCTCCATTTTGAATCGTCGAATTCAGGCATTTCGGCCCGTTGCGCTCCTCCATGATGGAAGCGCCAGTCGTTGTCAAATAAAATAGGTTGTCCTACTACGGTCTTAGCGAGGAAAATTATGATGGCGGCAATCAAGAAGTGTTTGATCATGGAGGATTTGTTCTGGTTGATGAAAATGTGTTTTTCTGTCTCCTAACGAATATCGCGAGAAGCGAATCTAGCATCCAGCATCTAATATCTGGCATCCAGTTCGTAAATCCCTGGCTCTCGCGCCTGTCCCTCCGGTATCGGATTCCCGAAGAAATCGTGGGCTGGTACATTCATTTTAAATTGAGTTGCCAATTGCAATCCTTTATTCTTTAACGGAGATGTGGTAGAAAGTTGAAATCCTTTTAGGCTGCTGAGCTGGTATGTGTCTTTGCAATCAGTTATGATCGGACCAACTAGCAATGGATCTATTTGTTCACCTGCAATTTTTCCGTCTATTTTTTCCTGTCCTGTGGAGTTGGACCAATCCAACAGCGTGTTGTATCCTCTGAATTTGATCTCATTCTCCGCTTTCCACCATATATTCCCCAAAAATTTTTCGCCGGAAGCCGGACCATGAATCACGTCGTTGTTTGCGATGAAAATATTGTTATAAAATATGAAATTCTTGTTTGGACTTTTTTCCTCAAACTTTATTGCCGGTGAATGCGTCGAATAGATCAGGTTATTATAGACGAGGCAGTCGGCCAACTGTACACTGTCGTCCGAACCATTCCAGACAAAAATACCTCCGGAACCCTTGGTTTTCGTGGCATCATTGACACTGACACAATATCGAAGCACATTATTATTCCATAACGATGCTCCCGCATATTGAAAGAGTCCATATCCCGCTCCTTCATTTTCGTAAGAGAGACAATACTGAACGACGGAATTAGTCACTCCTCCATCCAGGTCGAAACCTCCTCCATCTGCTGCACCGTTTGAAGTCTTGTTTCGATAGCTGATGCAATATTGTATAGTTACCCTGTCACTCTCGTATGCCCAAATACCCACCGGGCCGTTGCCATGCCACGGCATATCCCAACCATTATTAGTGGCAGTGCAATGATCGATCAAAATACTGTCTGACCAGCCTGCCAATATTCCATTGCCGCTGTGATTATCTAAAACCGTAGGGTCGCCGGCGTTATTTTCGGCGTGGCAATCAAGAATGCGGATATTTTTTGACCTTTTTTCTTGGGAACCGGTAATATGTATTCCGCAAAATCCATTGTTAACAGCCTGCACATCTTTAATATCAATATTGTTTGCTGATTGGATCTCAATCCCTGATTTTTGAAATCCTTCTGTCAGGACATTGGTTACGCTTCCATTTGATGCCTGATCGAGGAGTATACCCGAACTGACATTTCCGGTATTTCGGCCATTACCTTTTGTATGAATTTCTTTTAATTTAAAATGTTGACCGCGGATAATAATAGCTTCTTTATTTTCACCATTCACTATAGCTCGTCCTTTTCCATAGCTAGAGATGACAATCGGATTAAGAGCCGTGCCATGAGCGTTGATGGACAAGGTTCCGCTGAAGCTATCTCCTCCTTTCAACAGAATTTGATCGCCGGGCTTCATTGCAATGCTATTCGCTTTAGCCAGCGATTTAAATGGCTTTTTTTCCGTACCCGGATTTTCATCATTGCCAAGGGAACTAATAAAATATGTTCGTGACTTGCTCTTTTGGCTGTAGCAAGACGCCAGGATAAAATTGCAGGTGATCAATAATAAAATGAATCGCCTTATCATGGTCAGTGAATATAATATAATAATCAATTCTAATAATCGGAATGCCTTATTTTTGATAGCATCACTAGTATGAGACACTATTCCAGGCAAAAAAGAATTCTCTCTGCGATCGATTGTATCATTTTTGGTTTTGATGGCCAGGAACTGAAAATATTGCTTATACAACGGGGCTTCGAACCGGAAAAGGGAAAATGGAGTTTGATGGGTGGTTTTGTGCAGCCCAGCGAAACTTTTGAAGAGGCCGGCGCTCGCATTTTGAAACAACTAACGGGATTAAAAGGAGTATATATGGAGCAACTGTATGCATTTGGTGATCCCGGGCGCGATCCCGTTGAGCGGACGGTCTCTGTTGCTTATTTCGCCCTCATCGACATTCATAAATACGAACAGCAAATTAGTGAAGACTATCATGCCGATTGGTTCCCATTAAATAAAATTCCCCGCTTGATATTTGATCATGAGAAGATGGTCCAGATGGCAAAGGAGAAATTGCAATACAAGGCCGCCTTTCATCCAATCTTATTTGAATTGCTTCCGGAAAAATTTACGCTTCCTCAATTGCAGAATCTCTATGAGGGGGTTTATAATGCGTCATTAGATAAGCGCAATTTTAGTCGCAAGATCCATTCGGCTCAACTGCTCATTAAACAAAAAGAAAAAGAAAAGGCCCACTCCAAGAAAGGAGCTTTTTATTACAAACTGGATAAGAGGAGATACAATTCCATTTTTCACTCGGTGTTTAACTTCATTCCCAACCCGGATAATCTGAAATAAATCAATCCGTAGAGGCGGGAACGAGATGGTGTTCGACTTTCTTAAGCAGCTGATTTATATTGAATGGCTTTTCTACATAATCATCGGCGCCGGCTTTTCTGGAAAGGCTGGCAATATCGGGAGAGGCGGAAACCATGATAACTGGAATGTGCTTTGTCTCGGCTATGCTTTTCAAATGGCGGCATACGTCAAGACCATCGAGGCCGGAGAGTTGTTTATCGATCAAAAATATATCAGGTATTGAAAACTTTCCCTGAAGAAGGTCCTCGCCATTTGCCTTCAACTCAACAGTGTAGCCGGCATTCCTGAATATGATACTAAATATATCCCGGATACCATCATCGTCGTCAGCTATCAGAATCTTTTTCTTCATTGCCTATTTTCGAGCAAATGTTATGCCCCATAACTTATTAATAACTTTTATATAACTGGCTAGTACAAACGGATATTTTTTTCAACAAATAAGATCGGCGATTATCGAATTTGAGTTAAGACCAGATGGCTTTTTTGCCACCGATTTTTTCTTAAGAATGGATATTAAATTTTAATGGGGATTTTTCCGAGGGAGGTTGATCGGTATCGGGATGCGGTTTTGTAGAAGTTTTTCCCCTTTTAAATGAGACCAAGAAGTTCACCTACAGGTAGTTCTGATAAAAAATCATTGAAGAAAGCTGTCTTAAAAAATGGCTTGGTGAGTGAGAAAATTAGCGAGGGCTTTTATGCTTCTTAAAATCAGAAATCCGCGGAAATGCGGCTCTGCGGTGTGTTCAAAGCGGGATGAATTCAATTCAATAAAGCAGATTCAAATAAATCCATTTTTCTCGCCGTAAAAAAAGTTATTAACAGTTGGCACGGAGAGGCATATTTATTGACGGAAGAAAATCGACAACATATTCTTAACGATTAAATTGAGAACAATGAAAGCTACAAAACGAAGACGTTATGCTACAATGGAAGATGATGATCGTAGCAATCAGGGCCGGGGTCGTTATAACGACAACCGGGGTGATTACGATGAGGACTATGAAGATCGTGAGCAAGACTTTGAAGAAGATGATGATGATGAGCGCGTGAGTAGTCGTTATCAGAATCAGGAAGATAACGATGAAGGCGAAGGCTATGATGAAGATTTTGATGAAGAAGATGAGGGTAATTATGGCCGCCGGGAGAGTCGTTACAATCAAGAGGATGACGAAGACTATGACAACGAAGAAGGGGAAGATGAAGATGATGATGATGATCGTGACTATGGACAGGGAAGAAGCAGCAGGTCAACAAGAAGAGGTTTTGGAGGTATGAGTCAGCAACGGAGTCGCCGGATGGGTGCTGAAAGTGGAAGAGGATTCTCCCAAAACAGGGGCTCATCCTATGGAAGCGGCGGTGGCGGTTATGGTGGCAATGGATCAGGAAGAGGAAATCGCGGCGGTTCTGAAGGAGGTTACGGCAATAGCAGGAACCGTTCTTCAAATTACGGCGGAAATAGTTCTTATGACGATAGAAGAGGTAGTGGTCGTGGTTCCAGGTCTAGTTCCAGTAATCAACAGGATGACTGGAACTATGGAAGTCAGAGAAGAAATAGCGGCGGGAACGGTAACTCAGGCAATAGCGGCCGGAGAAGTTCTGAAGGTAGATATGGATATGATGAGGATATGGGTGGCCGTCGTCAATCGAGTGGACAAAATGGAAATGGCCGTCGCCAATCTGGAGGACAAAACAATGGAAATGGCCGTCGCCAATCGAGTGGACAAAATAGTGGAAACGGTCGACGCTCAGGTGGAAATGGTCAGGGTTCTTCTAATAGAAGAAATACTTCTGGTCAGTTCAGTTCCACTTCCAATGGAAGAAGCGGTTCTTCAAGCCAAGGCAAAAGAACCGGCAGCAGCAAGAGTGGGTCATCAACCAGTTCCAAATCAAAGAGCCAGAATAGCTCTAGCAAAGGACGGAAGAAATCAACCTCAGGATCACGCAACAGGTAGAAATCAGCCGACCTCGGGCAATATATATTGATCACTCATTAAATCAGAAATATGAAAAACAGTAAAGCATCGAATGGGTCGGCTTCTGCTTCTAATGGAATGAAAAAGGAAAGTCTGCTGGCAAAATTCTTTCACGACCAGCTCAAAGACATTTATTATGCAGAGCAACAGTTGTTGAAAGCATTACAGGAGATGAAGGAAGAAGCGACGACTGAGGAGTTGCAGGATGCATTTGAGAATCACCATAAGCAGACCGAACGTCATGTGAAGCGATTGGAAAAGGTCTTTCAGCAGATTGGGAAATCACCTGAAGGAAAGAAATGTGAAGCAATGGATGGTCTGATCAAAGAAGGCAAGACCATTATCCGTGAAACAAAGAAGGTACGATGACGCGCGATGCGGCATTGATCATTGCAGCACAAAAAATCGAACACTATGAGATTGCGAGCTATGGTGGTTTGGTCCAGCTGGCGATTACCTTAGGAAAGCACAGAGCCGCAGATATTCTTGATAAAACATTATCAGAAGAAGAGGAAACTGATCAGTTATTGACGGATATCGCAGAAGGTCATATTAATATTGAAGCGGAAGAAGAGGAGGAAGATAACAATGACAAAAGAGGAGCCCCTTTCGGTGGGAGCCTCCAAATTTTGACCCAGAAAAAACCCGGCAAAGCGCCGGGTTTTTTTCTGCGATTTTGATTTTTGTTAAAAAGGCTCACTAAAAAAAGGAAGATGGATGACTTGAGGTTTGGCCGACGTCAATAGTGATTACTTACCGTATAACCGTCTATTTTTCCAATTATATTTATCGAATTC
>CAWBRY010000003.1:0-405465 GCA_963791295.1 uncultured Sphingobacteriales bacterium
GATCGCCGCGGTGTCGGATCCGACGCGGCCTACTACGCGATGCCGGCCCGGGCGACGGAGATCATCGCCGGCGTCGTCTTGGCGCTGGTCGTGCGCGGCGGCTGGCTTCCGCGGTGGGTCCGAACGGTCGCCCCCGCCGGGTTCGTCGCCCTGGTGGTGGCGATGGTGCTGACGCCCGAATCGGACCGCCGCGTGGACGTACCACGGCGGCTTCGCCGTGATCGCGGTGTTCAGCGCGCTGGCGATCGTCGCCGCCCTCGGCACCGGACCCGTCCGTCAGCTGCTGCAGTCCGCGCCCCTGGTGTTCCTCGGCACGATCAGCTACGGGCTGTACCTCTTCCACTGGCCGATCTTCCTGCTGCTGCAGTCGCGCTACCCGGAGCTGGACGGTTGGCAGGTCCTCGCGGTCGGCTCGGCTCTTCGGCATCGGCGTGGCGACGCTGTCGTACGTCCTCGTCGAGCGGCCGATCTTGGCGACGGCACTCCTCCCCCCGGCGGGCCATCGCTGGGTTGGCGGCCCGGTGCTCGCCGTCGCCGCCATCGGAATGCTGTTGCCCGTCGAGGGGCGGCCCGCACCGGTGACCGCCCTCGCCGACATCGACCAGGCCCAGCTGCACGCCATCGAGCTGCAGCCGGCCACGACCGTGGCGTCGACACCGGCGAGCGCGCGCCGTCGCGACGCCGCCCGTGGCGTCGACCCCGCCGCCCGACGCTGACCTGTCGCTGCTCGTCGTCGGCGACTCGACCGCCGTCGCCCTCGGCGCCGGCCTCGTGGACCACATCCACACCTCGGCCGCACCGGCGCGCCTCGCCATCGAGGCCTCGGGATCGTGCGGGATCCTGTCCGGCGGGCACTACGAGGATCCGGTCCTCGACAGCGCACTGCAGATGACGTGCCCGGGCCTCGTGTGGAACGACGCCATCGAGACGATCGGGACCACGCGGCCGCGCATCGTCGTCGTCCTCGTCACGCTGGCCGACTCCTGGAGCCGGTCATGGGACGACGGGGCGACGTGGCTGCGGGCCACCGACGAGGGGTTCATCTCCCGGGTCCGCGCCGACTACGAGCGCTACGTCACGTCGGCGCTGGACGCCGGCGCCCGCTGCGTGGCGTGGATCCGACCACCGACGTCCGCCCTGCGATCGACTGATGGCCGCCTCGAGCTCGAGGAGTCGTTCGCCGACGGCAGCCGGACGCGATCGGCGCCGTCGTCTCGCAACTGGCGGCCGAGCACCCGGACCGGATGACGGTGCTCGACTTCGAGCAGTACTTCAGCAGCAGGGCAACGGTTCGGCGACGATGGCCGGCCCGATGGCATCCACCTGTCGCACGAGGCGGCGACAGCGGCGTCGCGCGACTGGTTGTGGCCGACGCTGCAGGAGCTCGGTCGCAGCGGTCGGTGCTGACGGCGCTCGGCGGCGCCGACCGAGCTACGGCCCGACGGCAGGCGGCGTGGCGGGCGGTGCCGGCACGGTCGTGGTCGTGGCAGACGGCGTGACGACCGGCGGCGACGTCGGCGGCACCGGCTGGCCGTCGGCGCCGGGCCGGTGGACGTCGGTGGCACGGTCGTCGTGGTCGTCGTCGACGACGTCGTGGTCGTGTAGTTGGGGTCGTTCCGGTCGCAGAAGCCGGACGGCGAGCCGTAGTCCTCGGGCTCCTTGATGTCGTCGAACACGAAGACCTGCTCGCCGCTGTCGACGAAGTTGAAGAACGTCGGCGAGATGGCGTTGGGGATGCGGATGCATCCGTGCGAGGCCGGGTGCAGCGGCACCTTGTAGGCGCCGTGGACGGCGATGCCGTAGTTGAAGTAGACCGGGTTGAGCATCCCGCCGAGGCGGCTCTCGCGCTTGCCCTCGACCTTGCGGTCGAACGGGTAGACGCCGGCCGGCGTCCAGGCGTTGCCGCAGACGCCCTTCTTGATCGGCTCGGTGCCCGTCTCGTTGCCCAGCTCCCCGGGGTCGATCGTGACCTCCTCGCACCACTCCTTACCCTTGTTGAAGTCGTTGCCGGGCGGCGCGAGCTCGCCGCTCGAGGTGTGGCTGATGAAGAGGGGCGTGTCGCCGTCGAACACGACGAGGGCCTGCTTCGGCAGGTAGATCTCGATGTGCTTGCCGGCATCGGGGCGCCGGGCGTGGAGCGGCAGCGGGTCCTGCAGCGCCAGCCACATGTCCGGCGTGACGACGCCGTCGGGCTGGTCGAACGGGACGTTCATGATCAGCTTCTGGTAGGCCCACACCGCCATCCGCGTGAGGTCGCCGAACTGCCCGTCGATCGGACCGGGCTGGAAGCCGATGTCCTGCAGGCGTTGCTGCAGGGCCTGCACCTCGGGGCCGGCCATCCCCTGGCTCAGCGCGCGGGCGATCGTCGTCTTCGGGATCGTCGTCGTCGTCGGCGGCAGCGTCGTCGTGGTCGTGGCGGCGGTCAGGCTGGCCGAGCTGGCCACCGAGGAGGCCGGCGTCGTCTTCGGGCCGTCGGCGTCGGCATCGTTCCTGGTCAGCACGCCGACGGCACCGACGGTGCCCACCGCGCCGACGAGCGCCACGGCAGCGATGATCGGCGCCAACTTGGTGCCGTTGAACCTGGATCCACCACCGCGGGGAGGACGCGCTCACACCTCTGTCCTCGCGGACAGAGGTCGGGCGTCCACCGCGACCATGCGGTCAGTCTGGCGGCTCCGATGGCGATCCGGAACCCGCCCGCCGATGCCCCTCGGCACAGCTGCCAGGATGGGCGACGGGCGACGCGACGACGGCCACGCCCATCTGGACGAGAGGGAGGACGGTCCGCATGGCCGACGACGATCTGGTGGACTTCGAGTGGGACGCCTTCGACCACGACGGCAAGCAGCGGACCGTGTTCCGCATGGGCACCGGCCCGGCGGTGATCGTGATGGCGGAGGTCCCCGGGATCACCCCGAACGTCGCGGCGTTCGCCCGCCGGGTGGCCGCCATCGGGTGCACGGCGGTGATGCCGCACCTCTTCGGCCGGCCGGGCAAGGATCCGCTCGCCGGCGGCCGGCTGGCGCACCACCGCCTACGGGCTGTCGACACTCGTGCCGCTGTGCGTGAGCCGGGAGTTCACGACGTGGGCGACGAACCGCACGTCGCCGGTGATCGAGTGGCTGCGCGCCCTGGCCGGCCACGAGCACGAGCGCTGCGGCGGGCCGGGCGTCGGCGCGGTCGGGATGTGCTTCACCGGCGGCTTCGCCCTGGCGATGGCCACCCATCCGAGCCTGCTCGCGCCGGTGCTCTCGCAACCGTCGATGCCGATGCCGATGACGAAGGCCCAGCGGGCGTCGATCGACTGCTCGGTCGACGACCTCGACGTCGTGAAGGGCCGCTGCGCCGCCGAGGGGCTGACCGTGCTCGGCCTGCGCTTCAAGGGCGACACGTTCGTGCCGGCGCAGCGCTTCACGTACCTCCGCGAGCAGCTCGGCGACGCGTTCGTCGCCGTCGAGCTCGAGGACGAGGCGGCGAACCCGGACGCCGTCATGGCGCCGCACTCGGTGCTGACCGAGCACCTCATCGACGAGCCCGGGCAGCCGACCCGCGATCGCCCTCGACCAGGTCCTCGACCTCTTCCGCACCCGCCTGCTCACGCCAGCGTGACTGTGCCGGCGCGCAACGATCCCGTCCGTCGTTGCTAGCACTCGGCAGACTGGTCGTGTGCTGCGAATGCGCACGCGCCGATGGATCGAGGTGATCACGGCCGTCGCCCTGGTGGCGGCCGTCGGGGGGACCTGGTGGTACCTGCACGCCCGCACCGACCACACCACGACCGCCATCAGCATCGACGACCTGCTGCGCGAGTACCGCCGCACGACGCAGCCGTCGCCGCCGCCACCTCCACCACCGACCTCGAGCGCCGTCGCCCCGACGACGACGGGCACCACGAGCCCGACGACCGCGAACATCACGACGCCGCCGGTGCAGCCGGCGCCGGGCGTCTACCGCTACACGACGACCGGCGGCGACGCCGTCGACGCCCTCGGCGGCGCCAGCCACCAGTACCCGGCGACGTCGACGATCACGGTCACCGTCGACGGCTGCGCCACGACGCAGCGCTGGACGGCGGCCGCCGAGCGGTGGGACGAGCTCACGACGTGCGCCGGCGAGGCGGGGTGCAGCTGCAACGGTTCGTGTCGCTGCACCACTTCTTCGGCACCGACGACACCGAGACGTCGACGTGCGACGGCCAACCGCGGCCGCTCGGCGCCGCCGCGGGCACCACGTGGACGGCGCGCTGCGTGGACGGCGACGAGACGGCGACGTGGACCGGCACGGTCGTCGGCGCCGAGACGGCGACCGTCGGCGGCGAGCAGGTCGACGTCGAGCACGTCGTCGTCACCATCGACGACGGTGACGCTCGAGACAGCCAGCGCACCGAGACGTGGTACCTGGCCGGCACCGACCTCGTCGTGCGGCGGATCTCCGACATCACGACGACGGAGGGGTCACCGGTGGGCGACGTGCACTACACCGAGCACTACGAGATCTCGCTGGACTCGCTGTCGCCGTTGGGCTGACCGGGCAGCCAGCGGATCGGGAACGACGCCGCCCAGTGCTCGGGCACCTCGCGCAGCAGCGTCGTCCAGCCGTCGGCCAGCTGTTGCAGCAGCTTCTCGTCCTCGGCCCGGCGGTCGGGCACGATCGGCTCCTCGAACACCAGGCGCCAGCGGCGGTGCCCGAGCGGCAGCACGTGGAACCCCACCAGCGCCGACTCGTACAGCCGGGCCAGCGTCACGGCACCCGACGGCAGCTCGGCGTCGGCGTCGAGGAACCGGACGGTGTGCATGCGCGGCTGCGTTCCCGACGCATCGTCGCCGATGACGACGAGGGCCTCGCCCCGCCGCAGCAGGGCGCCGATCTTGGCGACCGGGTCGGTGCGGAACACGACGCGCAGCCCGACCCGGGCCCGCATGTCCTCGATCGACCACGCCAGCCAGTCGTCGGCGACCAGCGCCGTGGTCGGCACCGGGATCAGCGCCGCCGGCACGGTGGTCGCCAGCTCCCAGCCGCCGACGTGGACGCCGACGAGCACGATGCCGCGCTTGAGCTCGGCCGCCTCGTGGACGTGCTCGAGGCCGACGACATCGAGGGTGGCGAGGAAGTCCTGGGGCTTGCCGAGCGCCCACAGCAGGTCGGCCGAGCGGTGGGCCTCGTTGACGAACTCGCGCCGCACGATCCGCCGCACGGCCCGGGCGTCGGGCGGCTTGCCGACGGCGTGGCCGAGGTTGACGGCGAGGACGGCGCGCTTGCCGCGGCGGACGGCCCACTCGAGGTTGCCGCCGACCCACGCCATGCTGTGGGCCACCGACGACGGCACCCGGCTGCCGACGAAGACGGCGCCGGCGATGACCTTGCCGAGGACCCGGGCGGCCGTGCGGCCCTGCCCGAACGGCGGCTTGGCGACGTCGTCCACGCCCCTACCGTACGGGCAGTGGGCCCCCGGCTGGGCGATGCCGTGACCGACGTCAGTGCACGACCAGGACCGGGACCTTGGACTCCTTGATGATCTCCTTGGACACCGAAGGCCGGACCAGGCGGTCGAACCAGCCCCGGTGGTGGGTGCCGACGACGATGACGTCGACGTGGTGCTCCTCGGCGGCGCGCAGCACGGCGTCAGCAGGGTCGCCCTCCTCGCCGACCACCTCGGCGCCCTTCAGCCCGGACTCGTCGGCGACCTCCCGCGCCTGCGCCTCGGCGGTCTTCTCCCCGTCGGCGACGCCGTCGGGGTCGAGGGTGACGTCGGAGCGGTACGCCCACACGGCGCCGTAGGGCGCGGCGTACGGCGAGCCCCACCCGGCGCCGTACCACGGGATCGACGCCAGGTCGACGATGTTCGTGACGTTCACCGCGAAGTACTCGGCCGTGTCGCCGAACAGCCGGTGGGCCGTCTCGGCGGCGTGGACCGAGCTCTCCGAGTCGTCGACGGCAACCAGCACGCGAGTCATGGCACAGGTGTTACCACCCGCCAGCCATGCCGATGGCCACCCAGGACGCCATGATCGGGCGCATGGTGACGCCGAGCCCGGACGAACGGGAGCAGGGCGACGAGCTGAGGGATCTCTACGAGCGGTACATCGAGGCGTTCAACGCCCGGGACGAGACAGCGTTCGTCGGGTTCTTCCACCTCCCGGTGAGCATCCTGCGGCTGCCGGTCGCCGGCGCCGACGCCACGGGGACGACGCCGATGGTCGTCACGGACCCCGATCAGCTGTGGCCCGTCCTGCCCGCGACGTGGACGCGCAGCACGATCGACACGGTCCGCGTCGTGGCCGACGACACCGCCTTCACACCGCGGGACGGCTTCGTCGAGCGGGGGCCGCGCCGCGGCCGCGCTCGAGGTGACGGTGACCCGGTGGGCCGGCGACGAGCCCTACGAGCAGGTCCACGTGCTCTACCTGCTCACCCGCGAGGACGGTCGCCTCGGGATCAAGGCGATGGTCCCGCTGGCGGTGGCCGCGCCGCCGCGCGTCGAGATCGTCAGCGGCGGCGGCGGCTGGTGCGGCGCCCGACACGATCGGGGCCCGCCGCGGTTGGGCCGGCACGTCGATGTCGTGGGCACTGCCGACCTCGTCGGCGTCCAGCCGGACGCCGTCCTCGTCGAGGTCCACGGGGTCGGTCGGCGAATCGACGACGACGACGCCCTCGTCCTTGGGCGGGCCCTCGAGGATGTCGCGGATGGCGATCATCGCGCCCGCCATCGCCGCCCCGACGGCACCGCCCTTGCGACGCCCCTCGGCGATCATGCTGCGGTTGCGGTCGACCTCGTTGGCGGCGTGGACGCGAGCCCGGTCGGCCTCGGCCATCGCGTCGAGGTGCGCCTGCTCCTCGGGATCGCGGGCGCCGCCGTCCTCGGTCACGAGCCCACCTTACGGCCGTACGCTCGCTCGAAGACTGCTCGGCTCACACGATCCGCGACGTCGTGTTGCCCCAGTAGCGATCGCGCAGCAGCCGCTTGTAGAGCTTGCCGGTCGGGCAGGCGGGGCAGCTCGTCGACGAAGTCGACGGTGCGCGGGCACTTGAAGTGGGCGAGGTTGCTCGCGGCAGAACGCCAGCAGCTCCTGCTCGAGCGCCGGCCCGGGCTCGATGCCGTCCATCAGCTGGACGACCGCCTTGACCTCCTCGCCGAGGTCCTCGTTGGGCACGCCGATGACCGCCGCGTCGAGGACCTTGGGGTGCGTGATCAGCAGGTTCTCGGTCTCCTGCGGGTAGATGTTCACGCCGCCCGAGATGATCATGTACGTCTTGCGGTCGGTCAGGTAGAGGTAGCCGTCGGCGTCGACGTAGCCGACGTCGCCGACCGTCGACGCGGTGCCGCTGGCGCTGCGGCTCTCGGCCGTCTTGTCGGGATCGCGCCAGTACGTGAAGTTCGTGGCCCCGTCGAACCAGACCGTGCCCGTCTCCCCCTGCGGCACCTCGTTGCCGTCGTCGTCGAGGATCAGCAGCGTGCCGGCGATGCAGTGGCCGACCGTGCCCGGGTGGGCGAGCCACTCCTCGCTGTCGCACCACGTGAAGCCGTTGGCCTCGGTGGCGCCGTAGTACTCGATGATCTTCGGGCCGAACCACTCGATCATGTCCTTCTTGACCTGCACCGGGCACGGCGCGGCGGCGTGGATGATCGTCTCGAGCGACGACAGGTCGTAGCGCGTGCGGACGTCGTCGGGCAGCTTGAGCATCCGGCTGAACATCGTCGGCACGACCTGGCTGTGGGTGATGCGGTGGCGCTCGACGAGCGGCGAGGTACTGCTCGGGGTCGAAGCGCTCCATGATCACGCTGGTGCCGCCGAGGCGCATCGTCGCCGACACCGAGGCCTGCGGTGCCGAGTGGTACAGCGGCGCCGGCGACAGGTAGGTCATGCCCTCGCGGAAGCGGAACATCTGCTTGATGAAGCCCATCAGCGCCAGGCCGTCGCCGGGCGCGACGTCGGGCAGCGGGCGCAGGATCCCCTTCGGCCGGCCGGTCGTGCCCGAGCTGTAGAGCATCGCCGCGCCGAGCTGCTCGTCGTCGATCGGCGTCGCCGGGAACGCGGCGATGGCGTCGTCGTAGGGCTGGAACGGCCCGATCGGCGCGTCGGCGTCGATGCAGCAGGAACGACCTCGACCTTCGGCGTCTGCGTGGCCGCCTCGACGGCGACCTCCGCCTTGGCGACCGAGGTGAAGAAGCACCTTGGCCTCGCAGTTGTCGACGATGTAGGCGACCTCGTCGGGCGTCAGGTACGAGTTGATGCACGTGAAGTACAGGCCGCTGCGCTCGGCCGCGCCCTGCAGCTCGAAGTAGCGCAGGTGGTTCTCCAGGAACATCGCCACGTGGTCGCCCTTGACCAGGCCGGCGGCGCGGAACAGGTGGGCGAGGCGGTTGCAGTTGGCCTCGTACTCGGCGAACGTCAGCTGCTCGCCCGACGGCTCCATGAGCAGCGCCACCTGATCGGGATGTTGTGGCATGTTCCCCGGGGTACATGCCGGCGACCGTAGTGAGATGACAGCCAGTCGCTGAGCCGTGACGCAGTGGGTCCTGGCCGCCCGGCGTTTATCACCAGATCGCTGCATGTCTCTCACCAGGGCCTTACGACCCCGTGGGTAGCGTCGGGGCACCCCCAGAGGAGATCGCCGAGGACGCAGGAGACCATGACGATCTCACCCGACACCCCGAACACGGTCCCGACGCCGATCAGCCGGCTCGTGCCGCCGACGCCGATGGACGACGCCAAGACGGCCGAGACGGTCGAGCGCATCTTCTTCGAGCTGCGCAAGGTCATCGTCGGCCAGTCCCGGCTGCTCGAGCGGATGCTCGTCGGGCTGCTGGCGCGGGGCCACTGCCTGCTCGAGTCGGTGCCCGGCCTGGCCAAGACGCTGGCCGCCGAGACGCTGGCCGACGTCGTCGGCGGGTCGTTCGCCCGCATCCAGTTCACGCCCGACCTGCTGCCGTCCGACATCGTCGGCACCCGCATCTACCGCGGCAGCACCGAGACGTTCGACGTCGAGCTGGGGCCGGTGTTCGTCAACTTCCTGCTGACCGACGAGATCAACCGGGCTCCGGCCAAGGTGCAGTCGGCGCTGCTCGAGGTGATGCAGGAGCACCAGGTGACGATCGGCGGCATCACCCACCCGGTGCCGGACCCGTTCTTCGTCGTCGCCACCCAGAACCCGATCGAGAGCGAGGGCGTCTACCAGCTGCCCGACGCCCAGCGCGACCGGTTCATGATGAAGATCGTCCTCGACCACCCGACGGCCCACGAGGAGATGGTGATCATCGACCGCATGTCGGTGAACCCGCCCGTCGCCGAGCAGGTGATCGATCTCGACGGCCTGAAGGACCTGCAGCGCAAGGCGGACACCGTGTTCGTCGACCGCAGCGTCTCGCAGTACGCCGTCGACCTCGTCCAGGCGACCCGCAACCCGGACGTGTTCGGCCTCGGCGAGCTGCAGCCGTCGATCGGCCTCGGCGCCAGCCCCCGGGCCAGCCTCAACCTCGTCAAGGGTTCCCGCGCCCTGGCCCTGATCCGCGGCCGCACGTACGCCACGCCGCAGGACGTCTTCGACGTCGCCCCCGAGGTGCTGCGCCACCGCCTGCTGCTGACCTACGACGCGCTGGCCCGCGACATCACCCCCGACATGATCGTCAACCGCATCCTCGAGACCGTCCCGGCGACGTGGGTGTCGCCGAAGCCGAACCACGCCCTGGGCTGAGCCATGGGCACCGTCCATCCACTGCGCGCCCCGGTCGAGTGGCCCGCCGGCCCGCCGACCGAGCAGGTCGCCGAGCTCGTGCGCACGCTCGAGCTGACGATCACCCGCCGGCTGGACGGGGCCCTGCACGGCAACCACCAGGGCATCACGCCCGGGCACGGCAGCGAGCCGGGTGAGGCCCGGCTCTACCAACCCGGCGACGACCCGCGGCGCATCGACTGGAACGTCACCGCCCGCACCCAGCGAGACCCACGTCCGCGACCAGATCGCCGACCGCGACCTCGAGGCGTGGGTCGTCGTCGACATGTCCGCGGCGATGCGCTTCGGCACGACGGTGGCCGAGAAGTCGCAGGCCGGGCTCGTCGCCACCGCGGCGGTCGGGTTCCTGACGGCGCGCAACCAGAACCGCCTCGGCGCCGTGCTCGTAGCCGGGCCGGAGCTCAAGGTGATGCCGCCGCGGTTCGGGCGCGATCAGGTGCGCGCCATCCTCGCCAACGCGGCGTCGGCCGCCGCCGTCGGAGGGCCTCGGCCGCTCCGACCTCGCCGGCGCCATCGACCGCGTCGCCGTCGTCAGCAAGCGGCGCGGCTTCGTCGCCGTCGTGTCGGACTTCAGCGGCGACGAGTGGGTCGATCCGCTGGCCCGCCTCGGCATGCGCCACGACCTGCTGGCCATCTCGGTCCACGATCCCCGCGAGCTCGACGTCCCGCCGATCGGGATGGTCCAGCTCGTCGACCCGTCGACCGGGCGCCGGCGCGAGGTGCGCGTCACGGCCGCTGTCCAGCGCAGCTTCGCCGAGGCCGCCGCCGAGGAGGTCGAGCGGCGTCGCTTCGCCGTGCGCCGTGCCGGCGCCGACCTCATCGAGCTGGCCACCGACGGCGACTGGCTCGCCGCCATCGTCAGCCACGTCACCCGCCGCCGTACCCAGGCCGTCAACGTGCAGGTCCTGCGTCGTTGATCGGCACCCCCACCATGCACCGAGGATCCCCCCGATGATCGCTGTCGAATTCCTCGCCCCCGCCCGACTGTGGTGGCTGCTCGCCGTCGTCGCGCTCGCCGCCGGCTACGTCGGCGCCCAGTTCTGGCGCCGCCGGGCCGCCGTGCGCTTCACCCAGGTCGACCTGCTGGACAAGGTGGCGCCGTCACGACCGGGCTGGCGCCGCCACGTCGTCGCCGGCGTCAGCTGCTCGGCCTCGCCGCCGGCGTCGTGGCCATCGCCCGGCCGATCACGACGACGACCGAGCGCACCCAGGCCGAAGGCCGCATCATCTTGATGTTCGACGTGTCGCTGTCGATGGAGGCCACCGACGTCCAGCCGACCGCCTCGACGCCGCCAAGGAGGCGGCCCGCCAGTTCGTCGACCAGGTCGCGCCGGACGTCGAGGTCGGCCTGATCTCCTTCAGCGGCAACGTCAACGTCGAGGTCGACCCGACGCTCGACCGCGAGCCGCCTCGACGAGGGCATCGACAACCTCGAGCTCGCCGAGTCGACGGCGATCGGCGACGCCCTGGCGACGGCACCCGGTTGCTCGTGCCAGGAGCCGGCGACGCCGCCGTCCAACGGCAAGGCGCCCGGCGCCATCGTGCTGCTGTCCGACGGCGAGACGACCGTCGGCCAGCCGACCGAGGACGGCGCCCAGCAGGCCGCCGACGCCAAGATCCCGGTGTTCACGATCGCCTTCGGCACCGACGAGCGGCTCGATCACCGACCCGCAGAGCGGCGAGACGGTCCCGGTCCCGGTGAAGCCCGAGCCCCTCGAGCAGACGGCCGAGACCACCGGCGGCACCGCCTACACGGCGGCCACCGACGCCGAGCTCAACGACGCCTACGAGAAGATCCAGTCGGCGATCGGCGCCACCCTCGGCGACGAGGTCCAGCAGACCAACGAGCTGACGTGGCAGTGGGCCGCCATCGCCCTCGTGATGGTCGGCCTCTCCATGGCCGGCGCCATGTGGTGGCTCCGCGGCATGGTCTGACGTCGCCGGCCGGCTCGACCCGCCAACACAGCGACGATGCAGCGATGTTCGTCGACGTGATGGCCAGCGGAGGTCCGCTGCGCGAGGTCCAGCAGCTGGCATCCGATACCCGTGACCGCGGGTTCGGCGGGATCACGTTCACCGAGACGGGACGCACGGCCTACCTCTCGGTGGCGGCCGCCGCCCTCGCCGCGCCCGAGCTGACGTACGGCACCGGCGGTCGCCGTCGCCTTCCCCCGCAGCCCGATGGTGACGGCGGCGACGGCATGGGAGCTCGCTGACCTGACCGACGGGCGCTTCCTGCTCGGCATCGGCACCCAGGTCCACGCCCACATCGAGCGCCGCTACTCGATTGAATCCTCAATCTGTGAAATATCTTTATTGGACATTTCATATTTCTCTCCCCAAATCTGGTGTTGATTTGCCGCATCTACCAATTGACAGCTTAAATAACTGACACCACCGATTTGCTGTAATTGGCCCGTTAGTACAACATCCGGATTTAGTAATTTTTTCAAGCTCCCAATATTTTTAGAAGAATCAGCTAGTTTAAATGTAGCCGAGCGCGCAAACACTTTTAGATCTTGGAATGAAGAAAGCCGGTTAATCAGGTTTTCTGGTATTCCGTCTGAAAGGTATAGTAGTGATGAATCTTTTTGCAGGTTTTCAAATGGAAGAATTGCCAGTGATCGCAGAGACGCATGAGAGTTGTTCGTAAAAGAAAAACTTTTGGCGAGTAACAAAGCAGCGATGATCAGAATTGCAGCTGCGCTAATGAGTGCAATACGTTTTGGTTTATTAGTTTTTATTTTCTTGAGCTTTCCATGGGTATTACTCCTATTGGGCACAACAAATCCCGGGTTAGCGAGCGCGAATACTTCAACAGGTTCTCCGACATTCTTGAATTCAAACAAGCCTAGGGGAATAATTTTGAATTCAGTATTGTTCTTAACCTGGTCCCGGATGCTTTTCGACATAAGGACGGATGAACCAACTGCCAGTGTTTCAATTCTCGAGGCGATATTTACTCCATCACCGTACACATCTTCATTTTCAAAAGCCACTTCGCCAAGGTGTAATCCTATTTTTAACTGGAAGGTCCTAGTCGCGTTGCATGTCTCCTGGATTTGTATAGCTGCTCTCATAGCGTCGGAGGCGGAAGTAAAACTTGCCAATACTCCATCGCCCATCTCTTTGATCCATCTGCCGTTGTACTTTTCAATGATTGGCTTTTGTATCTGCTTGCTTTTATTGAGCAATTCAAACGCTTTTTTATGGTCATTACCCATCAAAGTTGTATACCCGACAATATCAGTGAACATGATGACGGCAAGCTGACGCGTTTGTAGCATATATTTTGGGTAATAATGGGATTACCGAAGTCGTTTAGTGAATATAAAGCAAATAACAAGACGCACAATTCTCTTTGCTTTTTAAACCCAAGCTGCGTTCGGCATTTGCATCATAGCTTTGTGGCCTCGACAGGAATCCCTGCCTGCCGGCAGGCCTCAGTTCGAGGGACGATCACCTTTTGAGTGTAAATTCGGTGATGGAAGTACATGCACACACAATATGATTGGTCAACTTGCTTTATGGCGCCGGCTTCTGGGTTATCCCGCTATAAAATATGATTAGCGGCCATTGATACTCTGTCGATTTTTCTATTTGCCGCAATTTGAATTCACAATCAAACTGCCATACTTAAAATAACAGGCTGCCTTCCGCCGACGGGCGGTGAATTGACCGGATTTGCAATAGGGTTGTACCAAAATCGCACAGTAAGACCGCCTACCAATACTGGCAATATAAATGATTTACAAACCGTAAGAACAATGGCACTGTCTTGGTGGTTTTATCGAAAAAAAAGCATGCTCAAAAGCCATTTCATGATCGCCTGGCGGGTGTTGGAACGGAATAAAGTGTATGCAGCAGTCAATGTATTGAGCCTTGCTTTAGGCATTTGCGCCTGTATTGTGATAGGCACAATTGCAAAATATGAATTCAGCTTTGATCGTCATCAACCCAATAGAGACCGTATTTACCAGGTTGTCAGTTACAGACAAATAACGAACGACGATCCGGTCACTGTGGTGCCCATTGTTCCACCAGAACTTCCCGCCATTATGGCCACGGATTTGCCGGGCGCGGAAAAAGTAGCGCCCTACCATCTCTTGCCCGATGCAACGGTAAATATTCCTGAAGCACCCGGTCATACTTTTATGGCAAAGCCAATTGTTGCCGGGCCGGAATATTTTTCCATTATGCATTATAGCTGGCTGGTTGGTAGCCCGGAAATCGCACTAACCGAACCGTTCAAAGTAGTTCTGACTGAAAAATCTGCCCGGCTGTATTTTGGTCCCTTGTCGCCCGAAGCGATACTTGGTCGCCGAATTGTATATAATGATTCTGTTACCGTTTCCGTTGCCGGCATTATAAAAGATTGGTCACATAATACCGATTTCCCATTTACTGATTTTATTTCCATAAGCACAGCCAGGCAAAAATTCCTGGCAGGTACGTTGGGGTTGGACACGGCCAATGCAAAGGACATCCCTTATACTTCCCGGGTCTTATTGAAACTGGCTAAAGGTGTCGATGCCAAGCATGTAAATGCCAGTCTTACATCATTATTCAATCGCAGCCTTCATCCAAAATTTTATAGTGGAGCTGGGTTACAGCGCTTATCAGAAATACATTTTGCTGCAAGTGATTCCGACGCAGGTATCCGCACAAGAAATAAGCCCACTTTGTACATTTTAATGGCTATTTCCGTTTTTATTTTGCTACTTGCTATTATTAACTACGTCAATTTAGCTACGGCCCAGTCAATCAGCCGGGATAAAGAAATAAGTATTCGTAAAGTACTGGGCAGCAGCAGAACCAGTATTATTCTTCAATTCCTTTCTGAAACACTGGTATTGACTTTACTTGCCATAGTGTTGGCATCACTATTTGTGCAGCCTGTACTTTCTGCATTTCGAACTTTTATACCGGAAGGCGTTCATTTTGATCCGCTGGAGTTTGGTACGCTGTTCTTTCTTTTGTGCATTACTATCATTACGACTTTACTGGCGGGAATTTATCCGGCAAGACTGCTTTCTTCATCTCGTCCGAAATTAAGTTTACAAAATGCAGCCGCTTCGAGGGGAAGTGAAAAATGGTGGCTGCGCAGGGCTTTGATAGTTTTTCAGTTTACTGTATCACTTGCATTTATTATCGGATCGCTAGTGATAGGGCGACAAATTCATTTCATGTTACATACGGATCCCGGGTTTCATTCCGATGCCATTGGGTCGGTCAGCACAAATGAAAGCGGGAATAACATGGAACGCGTAAAATTGATTGAATCAGCATTAAGTTCATTGCCGGGAGTATCGCAGGTTGCCAGGCAAGATATGCCGCCCATGGGTATGGACATGGGTATCACCACGGTTCAATATGCTGCATTGCCTGACCAGAAAATTTCCGTCCAAATGATCAAGGGAGATGAAAATTATATCCCGCTATACAAAATACGTTTGTTGTCGGGTAGAAATCTTTTGCCCAGTGATACAATGAGGGAAGTTGTCGTTAATGAAAGCCTATCGCGGCTTCTTGGATTTACAGAACCGGAGCAGGCAATCGGAAAAATGATATTTACCCGGAACAAGATTGTGCCGATAGTTGGCGTAGTTGCTGATTTTCACAAGTCCTCATTCCGGGAGGTAGTAAAGCCATTGCTCATTACAGGCATGGCCTGTACCGATCTTGCCATTCGCCTGGAAACAAAGAACAGACCTGCCAGCGAAGCCCGGATAATTTTATCGCGTGTACAAGAGGAATGGAAGAATTTCTATCCACATACTCCTTTTGAATTCAGTTTTCTCGACGATGAAATAGCACAACTTTACCGGAAAGAGCAGACAACGTCCTGGTTAATGAAAATTGCTATGGGCATTACCTTATTTATTTGCTGTATAGGCGTGTTTGGCCTCACGATGTTTACCGCTCAAAGAAAAACTAAAGAAATCGGGATCCGTAAAGTTCTTGGCGCCAGCATTTCGGACATTTTAGTGTTGATGGGCAAAGATTTTATGTATCTCGTTTTGTTTGCACTCATCATCGCTTCTCCCATTGCCTGGTTATTTATGAATCGCTGGTTACAGGATTTTGCTTATCGTATTTCCTTCGGTCCAGATTTGTTCTTATTGTCAGGCGCAGCCTTGCTGGCCGTAACCTTGATAACTGTCAGTTGGTATTCGTTAAAGGCGGCAAGGTCTAATCCGGTTAATAGTTTAAAGGTGGAATAACGAGTTTCGTCTAGCATCTGAATAAACTACAAGTAACGCTAAAACAACTTCAACTGTTGAACATCATAGTAGAACTTGTGAGTTGGCTTTCGTTTAAAGGGTATCAGATCTGTTTCATAGAGTTCACTTTGCATGTGGATGTTGTTCAGAGGCGTGAGGAATAATTTTTCCGGACTGTCTGGCTCCCCACCTATACCGATCGCCACAAAGACAGGAACTCTTGCCTGATCCTGGAACATGCGATATGCACAAATTTGATCTTCACGAGCCCAATCTATCTTCCCATCCTTAAATTCCTTTCGCCATTTACATTCCACAGCGAACCTGTATTTTCTTACACTTGTAAAAACCAATTCCATTTCTAAATCAGGATTCCAATGGTCGATAGAAAGGAATGAATCCATAAACTTTTCCGACTTCCGCCATTTTTTCAAGTAGAAGAAATGCTCATTAAAAAGTTTGATAATAAACTGTTCAAAGCGCTGGCCCTTTTCATAACCGTCTTGTTCGATTATTTGTCCAAGGGCAGAGTGGGCAAAGGTTTGGCTCATGTGGCTCGCTTGTCTTACAAGATAAGAACAGATTTTCATCTATGAAAGAGCGCCGAACCGGTATTAACAGTCAGTCCCCCTAAGGATATTTACTCATCCAAATTAACCACCAAACGAGAAGTGATTAAGTCTTTTGCTTTTTTCCTGGAACAGGATAAAGATGAAGTGATCGTCGTTACTGATCAATTGATTAAAAACAAAGAGCTGGCCGAAAAGCTATTATCGTTATTGGAAGCTAAGTATCGCCTTGAATAGAATTAAGAAAAAACTTTATAGAAATCAAAATTGAAGATTACTAATCGAAAACCAATAGAGGAATTTAGACAATTGTTACTGCCTCCGCTGGTTGGGGCAATTACACCCAAGGCCTCTAATGTTTCGTTTAATTTAACAGCCGTACCAATGTCTACTTGTCCGGAAAGACCATCACCAAGTCCGTTTGACCCTGGAAATGAGATATATCCCTGATATTAAAGGGTGAAGTGGCTTTTGCATTTTGTTTTTTGAATAAGCAGATAAAACAATGACGATGCTAACTGTAAACGAAAGCAAAGATATGTTAGTTTGCCAGGTTTGCACTAAACCTGATCGTTCCGTTCATTAGGAGAATGCAGGGACAATAATTGACAAATCATTATTGTCAACAATGAGATTGTAGTCCTAAGCCCTGAGTTATCGAACCTTAAATTTTCAGATATTCTGGCTGTAGATACCTTCATTAGCCTCTACCCTCTAAAACTATGAGTAGGCCATACAGAGAAATTTGGATAGTTAGAAATATTAATATTCACCAATTTCTACCTCATTTGTACCTTAGGATAATCAAGCCTTCTCCAGATAAGGGTTTTTAATTTTTTGGGGAATGAAGCCCTTTTCCAAGTGGTTAATCAATCGTGCTAAGAGCTGGTCAAAAAGAAAAGGAGAATGAAAAGAAGGTTGCGCCTATGATCAATCCCGATTTAGATTAACTTATGATAAAGACTTTCATATTTGCCATCGTTCTCGTACTATCCTTCATCCTGCCTTATGCCCAGGACAGAAAAGCAATAGACAGTTTAAGACGTAAATGGATTGTATCCAAGCAAGACACCAAACAGGTAAACACGATGACTTGGTTAGGTGGTTATTATTGGACCTACAAACCAGATTCGGCATTGTTTTTTGCGCAAAACGCTTTGGAACTGGCAAGGAAAATAAAATTCGCTAAAGGGGAATCTTCTGCTCTGACAGTGTTAGGTTTGATAAACGGGTACCTGGAAAATTCAACAAAATCATTGGAACTACATCTCAAAGCCTTACAGGTTGCCGAACGAAACAACATTAACGGCAATGAAAAAGCGGAGGCCTATCTCAACAGTGGATCGGGTTATGCGGATGCAGGGGATTATTCAAAAGCACTCAGCTATATGCAGCGGTCAAAACTTATGTTCGATTCCCTTCAAAATAATTTCATGAGTCACATTGCCAAGATGGTGATCAGTTGGACTTATTTAGCGATGAATCAACTGGACTCAGCCATGAAATATGCGCAATTGGCTTATGACGGGATGATTCGCGATAACGGACATTATAATGTGGAAGCAACCACGACTATTTTGGATGCCCTTGCATCCGCCGATGCAAAAAAGGGGAATATACAATTGGCACTGAATTATTTCCGACAAAGCCTGACGTTTTCTGGAGAAAGTTATGGAATAAGCGCCGAGATTTACCGGGGTATCGCCGACCTGTATCAACAAGTAGACATGCCTGATTCGGCCATTATATATGCTAAAAAATCACTGGAATCAGCGGAGAAAGGGGCTTTTTATCAAAAAATTATGTGGGCGAGTAGCTTGCTAGCTAAATTGTACAATCAGAAGGATTATAAAATAGCTTTTCAATATAGCCAAACTGCTTCTGCTGCTAAGGACAGCTTGTACAGTATCGGGAAAAGGAACGCTTATAAAAACCTGACTGATTTCGACGAGAAGGAGCGGCAATATGAAATTGAGACTGTTAAAGCAGCATACAAAAAGCAGGTCAGGCAAAATGCATTATTCGCCGGTTTAGGAGTAGTTCTTCTTATTGCATTCATTCTTTATTGGAATAACAGGCAAAAGCAGAAAGCAAATACTGTCTTAAATCAGAAAAAGGAAGAGATTCAAAGAACCTTAATACAACTGAAATCTACCCAATCCCAACTCATACAGTCCGAAAAAATGGCCTCACTTGGTGAACTAACCGCGGGTATTGCCCATGAAATACAAAACCCATTAAACTTCGTGAATAATTTTTCTGAAGTGAACAAAGAATTACTAGAAGAAATGAAAGATGAAATCACCAAAGGAAATTTGAATGAAGTAAAATCAATTGCTGATGATGTTATAGATAATCAGGAAAAGATAAACCACCATGGCAAACGTGCAGATGCCATTGTAAAAGGAATGCTTCAACACAGCCGCAGCAGCAGTGGTGTGAAAGAACTGACTGACATGAATGCGTTGGCTGATGAATATTTACGACTCTCCTATCATGGCCTTCGTGCAAAAGACAATTCTTTCAATGCAACGATGAAACGCGACTATGATGAAACGATTGGTGAAATTAATGTCATTCCCAGGAAATCGGAAGGGTTTTGTTGAATTTATACAATAATGCTTTTTATGCAGTTTCAGAAAGAAAGAAACAAGATTCTGAGGGCTACGAACCTACTATTTCAGTAAGCACTAAAAAGATCCACAATACCGTTGAAATAAAAGTGAAAGACAATGGCAACGGTATTCCTCAAAAAGTCTTCGATAAAATATTTCAACCCTTCTTCACTACCAAACCTACCGGGCAGGGGACAGGTTTGGGTTTATCGATGAGTTATGATGTTGTAAAATCACACGGCGGTGAGCTGAAAGTGGAAACGGCGGAAGGAGAAGGTTCTGAATTCACAATCAAATTACCAACTGCTTAACTGCAAGACAAGAGCATTAAAACCTATCTTGTTTTCACTATATCTTTCGCAACTAAGAAAGATTTGTTTAACCGCATTAGACAGAGTTTATCAAATGAGTATCACAAAATGACAAGCCACTTTCTTCAGCAAAACATTTTTATGAAAACGTTTTCTTTTATTGTTTTGATGCTAAGCTTTAATCGGGTATTCGCACAGACTCCATCCGCATTGGCTCCAGATGCAAATATGCCAAGGCCAATAGATGTCTACAATACTGTATTTATTGAAGAGATGACATGGCTTGAAGTTCGGGATGCTCTAAGAGGAGGGATAACCACAGCAATTATTGCCTCTGGAGGAATTGAACAAAATGGACCTTACTTAGCAACTGGGAAACATGATTACATTTTGCGAGCTACAACTGAAGCCATCGCCAGAAAATTGGGGGATGCATTAGTTGCCCCCATTATACCTTTTGTACCTGAAGGAAATATTGACCCGCCCACAAGTCATATGCTATACCCCGGAACAATCAGCGTAAGTCAACAAACATTTTTAGTGTTGCTGATAGATATAGCATCCAGTTTAAAAATGCATGGGTTTAAAAACATTATTTTGATTGGCGATAGTGGGGGGGAATCAAACTGGAATGAAACGTACCGCCGATTCCCTTTCAAAACTTTGGGATCCTAAAATCACTGCCATAAATTTTATACCCGAGTACTATGACGCAATACCAGATAGTAGCTGGTTTGCAAAAAAAGGCATTTTCGAGAAAGATGAGGGCTTTCACGATACTTATGATATTACTGCTACTATAATGACGGTTGATCCTAAAATGGTTAGAATGGGCGAAAGGATAAAAGCAGGGAAATTTTCAATTAATGGAGTGGACCTTGCGCCAGCTGAAAAAACAATAGCAATTGGAAAAGAAGTTGTAGAGTTTCGTGCAGAAAAAACTATAGAAGCCATCAAAAAGGTTTTGCGTAAATAATTCCAAAGTAGTACCGACAGGAATCCCTGCCTGCCGCCAGGCAGGGAACCTGTATCAAAAGTTTAGGAAAACTTCATTATCTACCAGAAGGCAAATATTCTAGACCGACCCAGCCATTCAAACGTCCTATGTAGACCCAGCAGGCCGTAGTTCGAACTTTTTCCTCATTGATTTGCATTCACTCACTTTATTCGATTTGAATAAAACACGTGATGCTTAGTTTATTACTTAAATAGAAACAAATTGAGATTGATTTTCAGATGTTTGTTCTTTTTCAAATTTGTATTGTTCATATATTTATGTGTTAGCGGTATACATATTACTTACTTCCATCCTCAAACAATTAAACTAAAAAAATGATAAAGCACATCTTTTTTATACTCTTTGTCTTGACCACATTTTCTGCGATTTCACAAAAACGTAGTGTGTGGTACAACCATATTACATTTGATGTACACAATTTGGACACCAGTGTAGCATTTTACAAAAAAGTATTTCAGGCAGACACTATACCATGTCCCTTTCCTTCTCAGCCCGATTTATTTATAAAATGGTTGAAAGTTGGCGAGGGCGTTGAAATGCACTTATCGCAATGGCTCAACAACACTTCCCAATCTGTTGAAACTGACTATAAGGGACACGTAGGTTTTGTACACTTAGGTTTTATGGTAACTTCTATAGATGCTTTCCTTGAAAAGCTCCAAAAAGTGAGCACTGATTACAGGACAGGAAAATACAAGCTTCCTGCTGTTGACAGAATGCCCTCCGGTGCAAAGACGGTTATGATACAAGACCCCGATGGAAACGTTATTCACGTGATAGAAACAATGCCTTCAAAAAAAAGCACGAACCGCTAACTCTACGGACAACCAAAATAAAAAAAAGCTTACAGGGGCGCGGCGTTCCCGGCAGGAGAGGAAAATTGTAGTCCCGACAGGAATCGAACCTGTATCAAAAGTTTAGGAAACTTCTATTCTATCCATTGAACTACGGGACCAGTGATTTCAGGAACTCTTTGCCTATTCCTGATTTTAAATAGTTTTCCCTTTTTCGAGCTGATGCCCAATCGGGTTGACCTTCTTTATATAAGAACTTCCAGGGCTTCAATCCTTTTGTAAATTTACTTTTACCTGCGTTATGTTCCTTTATGCGTTTTTCGGCATTTTTTGCAATTCCGACATAAATATTATTATTTACTTCACTTACTATGGCATAGACAGTTATCATACATCCTTACAAGGAATCCCTGCCGGCAGGCAGGGAACCTGTATCAAAAGTTTAGGAAACTTCCCTGTCTGCCGACAGGCAGGTATTCTATCCATTGAACTACGGGACCAAAAACCGGAGCGCAAAGCTACAAAAACACGCCACTATCTCACTGCACTTCGATCGGTGCAACCCACCGGAACGAACCCCATTCGAATACAAGGCTACCCTTCCGATTGTCGCTGGGGATAATTGTTATAGTAAACTTTTCAACAGGCGCAGTGGCAACCTCACTGCTTATTATTGCTCTCCCGAGGTCAAGCGTACCATTGTACGATGTACCCCACTGACCATTTTGCTTGTTCACGATCAGCTCAACGCCATTTGCATGTGGCAAGGTAAAAAACGTGTATGTGCCCGCAGACATCTGCATCCCGGCAAGCTTTATCGAGGTTGACGTCGTAAACTGCGTAGCCGCATTAGCCCCTGTTCTCCATACACGGTCATAAGGTATGACATCACCCAGTAGAGTCCGTCCACGCAACAGCGGCCTACTATAATCGATGGTGAACAATGCACTGCCAATTTGTGCCCGGGTCGTGTCCCGAACGCTTAACGATTTTACATCGCCTGCTTCTGCCTCCTTTGCCTCAAATCGTTGAACGAAGTCTTTTACATCTGGTGGCGTGGCAAGCCGTGTTACCAGCACTTTGTATGTAGTTCGGGCGCCTGAATAGCTGACCATCTTATTGGCTGAGTCCATCATCGCTTCGCCGGTTCCAGAAAGCCAGTCGTGTGTGATCTCTACCTTGCTTTTGTCAAGCGGGACTACAGTAGCGTGTCCCAAAGGAAACCGGTCGAATTCCCGGTCAATATAAAACTGCCGCATCTTCACAGGACTGCCAGCTGCAAGCTTTGATGCCGCTAACTGCTTCAACGCCGCAGCAAAGTAAAGTTCATAGAGACTATACATTTGCGGGACATGTGCGACTACAATACTGCCACCCGTTGGGAAATCACGATTCACTGCCCCGCTGCTATCTGTTTTAGAAAGATGGACTTTATTATTGGCGACATCGGCTACTATTTTTCGATCCCGGAGGCCTGGTGATTCACTGGGTGTGTGAATATCCATTACAAGATGTTGTATGCTGCCGTTGTCGTTAAGATTAACAACGGTATGACGTGCCTGCACCCGTGGAAAGCGATCAACTTCATCGCTTGTTAAAGTATTGCCCTCGCGGGTTATACTCTCAATCGAAATCGTATCATTACCAAGCATCGTAAGAAAGCCGTATCGTTCTGCTGGTATCGTGTGGCAGGCAGGCTGCGAAAACACTACAATAAGAAAAAAACAAACCACAGCTGACTTAACTGGATAAAAACGTTGTGACTGAACAGGAGTATTACGCATGGAACAGAGATAATTATTACAAAAAGTAAATGCCTTAGGTACTTGTTAAACTACCGAATTACACCATATAAATTCTGAAACAAATGCTGTGTAAGGTCTAGCTTTATTTGAATGGTTTACTGAAAGGCTGGAAGGTGACATACATTATATGATGGGATCACGAAAACTAATTCCGCACTTGGGTTCCCAGTTTCAATGTTTTCTTCCAGAAAATATAGGAAAGAATTCCAGGTACAAACCATAGTAACATGTAGGCCATCATTGGGTCTACAGTCCCGCTCAATGCAATACTGGAATATACAACCGCGATCAAGTCGAAGAACAAACCGGCATAAGCCCATTCCTTTATTGTTACCAGCCCGGGAATTAAGATCGCAATTGCTCCAATCAGCTTGGTATATCCTGAGAATGGAATAAAGTATACCGGATACCCAAACTGTTCATGTATCAACTTCTTTGCATCTTCGTTTACAAGTATGCTGCCATAGGCAGAAAAAATCATGAGTCCTGCAAATAAAATAGTAAATACCCAGTAAAGAATTTTGACGGTTTTCGGTTGCATAGCTGTTAGTTTGATTTAAAATAGAAAACTGTACTGAGAATTTAATGAGCAGTTTTTGTTTCTACTGATTTCTATCAGTGAATTTAGATAATTATCAAGAACTGACGTGGTTTCAGGCCACTAAATTGATAAGCCGTATATTCCATATAAATTATTTGACCTTTGACTGCCCATCTAATAGTCAATCATGGAAGTACATAGCCACACCCATACCGCCAGGAAAAAATGGCAGCATTACTTCTGGGAATTCCTCATGCTATTCCTCGCCGTATTTGCGGGCTTTTTAGCGGAGAACCAAAGAGAACGATATGTGGAGAATCATCGGGAAAAAGAATTTATCCGTTCATTGATAATTGATGTCGAATTAGATACGGCGAACTTGAGACAGATCATTGACGGAAGAAACTACCGCTTAAATGTCTTCGATTCATTAACAATGCTAATTAACCGCCCCGACAGGGACCAACACACCGGGGATATTTATTTCTTTGCCCGCCACATTACAAGAATAAATGGGATTGTCTTTATTTACAATGACAGAACCATGCAGCAGCTAAAAAATTCAGGGAGTTTACGTTTAATCAGGAACCGCCACGCTGCCGATAGCATTGTTGTCTATGATGCCAGAGTGCGAGCTCTTGAAAGGCTGGAAGATAGAGAACTGAGGTATATCGAATTTTGTCTGGGCCCTTCTTATAAAATTTTCGACGGTTTGGTTTACGATAACATGATTATTAACGAAACGGTAATACTAAGACCAGATTCAAATCCCCCCTTGTTACATACTGCTTTACAAAATCTACCTGAGTTCAATTTAGCTTTGCACAACCTCAAATCAATTAACCGTCTTAACAGAAGAAATGAAGTTGAATTGCTAAAAGAAGCTACCCAGCTACTAAACACTTTAAAGAGGGAATATAAACTGGAATAAATGTTCTAGCATCTAGTATCCATATTTCCGCCTCTTTCCTTAGCTTACAGAACAAAACAGGGACGATGAAAAAAATGATCTTTCTGCTGGTTGTAGCCAGCGCTGTGATAGGAATAGTTCTCTCTTCCTTTAACCGACCAGTGAGCAAAAACCACTTCAACCACATGGCATTGTACGTCTATGACCTGAAGGCAAGCGCCGACTTCTACGCTCGCGTCATTCAATTGGATTCCATTGCCGAGCCCTTCCATGATGGACGGCATGTATGGTTTAATATGGGAGAACATTCCCAGCTTCACCTCATCAGCGGAAATACCAAGGAGCAACAACACATTAAGGATACTCATCTTTGCTTCAGCGTCAGTTCACTAGAACAGTTTATTGAGCACCTGGAAAAAGAAAAGGTAAACTGGTCCAACTGGAAGGGCGATAGTAAGGCACCCACCACCAGGGCCGATGGCGTTCGCCAGGTCTATTTCCAGGATCCCGACGGATATTGGATCGAGGTCAACAATGATCCTTACTGATTCCCGGAAGCGACAGGCCCAACATCGAACGAGCGGTATCCGTATCTTTACCGCCCTTTAAGGGAATTTTCTAGCTAATCTCAGAATATGAAGTTTTACAATGTCGTTATAAAATACCGCCTCTACATCGGTATCATGCTGGGTTTACTGGGAGGGTATATCAATTATGCCTCCGGTTTTTGGCCCGCATTTCCACTCTATTTGGTTGGGCTGATCCTGATACTCGGTCACTTTTTCTTCGGGCCATTGAGATTGATCCAACAATACCTTGAAAGCGGAGACATTGAAGGCGCTGAAAAAGTGATTGCCTCCATATGGTTCCCTCAGTTACTCTACAAACCCATCCGCTCCGTTTACTATACGTTAAAAGGCAACATCGCTATGATGAAACAGGATTTTGATGGTGCCGAAAAAATGATGAAAAAAGGCTTGGACCTGGGAATGCCCATGAAGGAAGCGGAAGGCGCCAGCTTGCTGCAAATGGGAATGTTGTGTATGCAAAAAAATGACCTGAAGCAGGCCGAAAGTTATATCCGGCAGGCGCTCCGTAAAGGATTGCCAGACAAAGAAAATGAGTCGGCAGCATACTTGCAGATGTCCAGTATCATGATGAATAAAAGGGAGTTCCGGGCTGCTAAGGATTTCTTCCGCAAAGCAAAGGCTCTAAAACCCACCACACCCCAGATAGTTGATCAGATCAAACAAATCGAAAAGTATATTTCAAGAATTCCTGGTTAACGAGTAACTAATTTCCAGGTCTACTAAATAAACGATTCTTATTTATCTTTTTATCTTCGATTACTTGCAAACAATAATTTTGAACTTCATTTCAAATTGCTGTATGAAAAAAACACTTTCAGTATTCGTTTTCGCATCGGCCATACTGGTCATCACTTCACAGAGCACTCAGGGCCAAAATATTTCTCTCATCCCTCAACCAGCCTCCATGGTGCAGGGAAAAGGTTTTTTCAAATTACCTGCTCCAATAGTGATTACTACAAGTAAGGATGCGGAATTAAAAAAAATTGCTGAGCGGCTCGCTGCTCAATTGGGAAAAACTTCGGGAAGCAAACCCACGGTAAGAGAAAGTAGTTCGGCTGTTCCAAAGGCCATTTCATTGTCCCTGACCAATGACGCTTCTATCGCGAAGGAAGGCTATCGATTAAAAGTAACCGCGACAGGAATTGCATTAACTGCCAAAGAACCAGCAGGAATATTTTATGGTGTTCAAACTCTTTTACAACTGTTACCAAAAGAAGTTGAAAGTGCAAGCGCAGCAAAGATGGCTAAATGGGAGGTCCCCATCGTGACGATTGAAGACCACCCAAGGTTTGGCTGGAGAGGGCTGATGCTCGATGTATCTCGCCATTTCTTTACTAAGGAACAGGTAATGCGGTATATCGATGACATGGTGAAATATAAATTCAACCTCATACACCTTACCCTTGCCAACGATGAAGGATGGAGAATTGAGATCAAAGCGCTGCCTAAATTAACCCAGGTCGGTGCATGGAATGTAAAGAAGGTGGGTTACTTCGGCACTTTTTCTCAACCAGCCGCCGATGAACCAAAGGACTATGGTGGCTTCTACACTCAGGCAGATATAAAAGAACTTGTGCAATATGCTAAAGACAGATACGTAAATATTCTTCCTGAAATAGATGTTCCAGGTCATAGCCTGGCGGCAGTCGTTTCCTATCCTGAATTGTCGTGCACTCCCGGAGTTGAAAATTATCAGGTAAGATCGGGCGAGGAGATCATGGATTGGTCTCATGGCCATCCTCCGATAGCTCTCCTTGACAATACACTTTGTCCGGCCAACGAAAAAGTCTACGAATTTCTAGATAAGGTATTGACTGAAATTGTTCCGTTGTTTCCATTTGAGTATGTACATATGGGTGGCGATGAATGCCCTAAAAACTATTGGGAGAAGAGTGATGCAATCAAAGCATTGATGCAAAAAGAAGGGCTGAAGACTATGCCAGAAGTGCAGAGCTATTTTGAAAAGAGAGTGGAAAAGATTGTTTCCTCGAAGGGCAAGAAATTTATTGGATGGGATGAGATCCTGGAAGGAGGATTGGCCCCCAGTGCGGCAGTCATGAGCTGGCGCGGCATGAAAGGCGGAATAGAAGCTGCGAAAATGAAACACGAGGTCGTAATGAGTCCTACTGATTTTGCCTATATAGATTATATGCAGGGCGATGCCAGCATTGAACCGCGTGTCTATGCAACCCTACGCTTAAACAAGGCTTATAAATTTGAACCTGTACCCGACGGCGTGGATCCTATATATATTAAGGGAGGTCAGGCCAATCTATGGACGGAACAGGTTTATAATATGCGCCATGCACAATACATGACCTGGCCGAGAGCATTTGCGATTGCGGAGGCACTCTGGTCGCCAAAAGAGAAAAGAAATTGGAATGATTTTGTCGGCAGAGTGGAAAAACATTTTGAACGCTTTGATGTAGCTCAAACAAAATATGCTCCCAGCATGTACGACCCTGAAGTGAATACCAGCTTGAACGACAAGGGAGATGTAGTTCTAACATTAAGTACAGAGGTTGAAGGACTGGCGATACACTATACTTTCGATAACTCTTTCCCAGACCAGTTTTATCCCAAATACGAGAAACCTATCGTTGTTCCCAAGGAATCCTATGCGATAAAGATGATCACCTACAGGGATAATAAACCGATAGGAAGACTGATGACGATCAAGACGGAAGACCTGAAGAAACGCGCTGACCGGAACAAGAAGGAAGAGTAAGCCAGTTTATTTCAAGGATAATTTATGTGAATACTTTGTGACCTACCAGTGCCAGAGAGAAAAATAATTTAAATGGCAATGAACTAAATTTGTTTAATGTCATTTAATAAGGAAAGGCTCGAAAAAAGGTTCGCTGAGGAGTATGAAAAACTAGACAAAAACCAGCGCCTCGCTGTGGACACTATTGAGGGTCCCGTGATGGTCATCGCCGGTCCGGGGACAGGAAAAACCCAGATCCTCGCCAGTCGCATCGGCAAAATATTACTGGAAACCGATACCCGACCGCAAAATATTCTATGCCTCACCTACACAGAAGCCGGTGTAGTGGCCATGCGCAAGCGTTTATTGCAATTTATCGGCTCAGATGCCTACAAAGTCAATATTTATACCTTCCACGCCTTTTGCAATGAAGTAATCCAGGACAATCTTCACCTGTTCGAAAAAACCTCCCTTGACCTGGTTTCTGAATTGGAAAAAATTCAACTCTTAAAGCAACTCATCGATTCTTTTCCTAAGAATCATCCTCTGAAAAGATACCGGGGCGATGCCTATTTTGAGATCGGCAACATGGCCCAGTTATTCAGCACCATGAAACGCGAAGGTTGGTCATCCGAATTTCTCAATGGACGTATTGATGAATATATCGCGGACCTGCCCAACCGGGATGAATTTGTCTATAAGACAAGTCGCCTGGGTAAATGGAGCAAAGGAGACCTGAAGCCAACATATAAGGATGCGCTCGACAAAATGGAAAAATTGAGAGCTGCTGTAGATGAGTTCGATCATTTCCAGCAATTGATGCATCAGAAAAAACGCTACGACTTTGACGATATGATCAACTGGGTGATCCAGGCATTTGATGAAAACGCCAGCCTGCTTTCAGACTACCAGGAAAAGTTTCAATATATCCTGGTAGACGAATACCAGGACACGAGCGGAACCCAGAACTACCTGGTGAAACAATTGATCAGTTACTGGGACAGGCCTAATGTGTTTGTAGTCGGTGATGATGACCAGAGTATATATCGGTTCCAGGGAGCCAACGTTGAGAATATGAACCAGTTCCTGAGATCTTACCTGGGCTTGTTGGTCATCGTTCTTGAAAAGAATTACCGGTCCAATCAATTGATCCTCGATGTTTCTATGGCCGTTATACAACAGAACCGCGAACGCTTGATCCATACCAACCCGGAACTAAAACTTACCAAAAACCTGGTCTCGTCGAAAATTTACCTCGAAAATAAAAGTAATCCTCCCGCCATTCTGGAATACGAAACTCAGCGCGAAGAAATGATCGGGATTGCCACGCACGTTCAACAGTTATTGAATGAGGGTGTAACTCCTGGCAGAATTGGAGTGATATACAGGGAAAACAGGTACGGCGAAGAGTTGTCTCAATATTTTCAACCGTTAAAAATCCCCGTTTATAGCAGGCGTACCCTCAACATTTTTGAAATTCCGCTGGCAAAAAAGATTATTCTGATCTTAAAATACCTGGCTGCAGAACAAGACCGTCCATTCGGCGGAGATGAAATGTTGTTCGAGTTGCTGCATTTCGATTGGTTTCATGTGGCCCCTATTGAAATTGCAAGACTGAGCCTCGAAGTTGCTCCAACAAAGTTCAGCGACCATCCTTCATTCTTAAGGAAACGCATACAGGAAAAATCGCAGGCTATTCCAGTTGATTTGTTTACGCCGGCTATCGATGAAAGATTGAGAAAAGCAGGAGCGACAATTGAAAAATTAATTGCAGATACTTCCAACCTTACTCTCCAAAACCTGGTGGAGACAATCATTAGAGAGGCTGGAGTATTGAATCAGATAATGCAAAGTCATGATAAGGTTTGGCAGTTACAGGTGCTTACCGGGTTCTTCGATTTTGTAAAAGATGAAACAGCCCGCAATCCGATGCTGAGTTTGCGAGAGCTCGTTAAGATCATAGACCTGATGGAAAAGGAAGATCTGCCGTTGCCATTGGTTAAAGTAAGTGGCAGTGATAAGGGTGTGAACTTAATGACCGTACATGGCTCAAAGGGCCTTGAGTTCGAGTATGTTTTCTTTGCCGGATGCAATTCAACTTATTGGGAAAAGAAAAGAAAGCCCTGGTCTGGGTATAGTTTTCCGGATACGATATTCACCTCTCAACCCGGTCATGAAGATGAAGAAGAAATGCGCCGGTTATTTTATGTCGCTCTTACCAGGGCAGAAGAACAGCTCTTCATTTCTTATAGCAAGTTCAAGAATGATGGCCGGGAGTTGGAGCCATCTATGTTCATTGCCGAAATCGAAGATCAGCAACCGACTTATCATCCACAACCTGTAGTGGTGAATGATGAATTGCTGGCTTCATTTAGTGCCATGCAATTTTCAACGTCAGCTCCCGAAATCGAAAAGCTGGAAGAAGATTTCATCAGTCGCCTGCTGGACAGATTTGTGATGAATGCGACAGCGCTGAATAACTACCTCAGGTGTCCATTGGAATTTTATTTCAAGAACCTTTTGAGGATACCTTCTCCCAAGAATGAGGCAATGGAATTCGGTTCAGCCATTCATACGGCATTGGAAAAACTCTTCCGCAAAATGCAGGATGGCGGGACAGAAACCTTTCCATCCAAAGACGAATTTATTGTCGACTTTGAATGGTACATGAGCAAACACCGCGAAAGTTTTACTCAGCAACAGTTTGACCGCCGAATTGAATATGGAAGGGAAACACTGAGCAATTACTATGACAGATACATTGATTCTTTCAATCGAATTGTGGCCATTGAACGAAATATCCAAAATGTGGTCGTCAATGGAGTGCCGTTAAAAGGGAAATTGGATAAGCTGGAGTTCGATGGCCGTTCTGCCAATGTGGTCGACTACAAAACCGGTGATCCGGAAAAGGCATACCGTCGGTTAAACAGTCCTTCGGAAAAAGATCCCAATGGCGGAGATTACTGGAGACAAGCGGTGTTTTATAAAATACTTGTAGATAATTATGACTCGAGGAAATGGAATGTGGTCAGTACAGAATTTGATTTTATTGAGCCGGATAAAAGAAAAAATTACAGGAAAGAAAAAGTGGTCATAACACCTGCAGATATAACTACCGTTACTCAACAAATTACCGATACCTGGAGGAAGATTCAGAACAGGGAATTCTATATCGGTTGCGGAAAGAAGGAATGCCATTGGTGCAATTTCATTAAATCTAACAAGCTGGAAGTTGCACTGCATGAGACTGTCGAAGATCTCGTCGAAGAATAAGTTCCCCTTTTAAAATTGGTGAGGCAGCAGGTTTAAATCTAAATTATGATTTATAGTCTATGCGTATAGGTTCAAACTGTTTATGTTTGCAATGACCATGAGTATAAAGGGAATCATATATTTCACAGGAATTATTTTCATTCTGGCGGTCAGCATAACGAGCGGACCGGGTTGTGCGAATATCGTTCCTCCGCAGGGTGGAGCCAGAGACTCCCTGGCTCCCTTATTGGTGAAGGCTAATCCAGGTGATTCTACTTTGAATTTCACGGGCAATAAGATCGGCTTTACATTCAATGAATTTGTTAATCTGCAAAATATCCAGGAAAATTTATTGGTTTCTCCCACACCGAAGATTCTTCCCATTGTAGATTATAAACTCAATACGGTGAGTGTGAAAATAAGAGATACCCTCGAGGCCAACACCACCTATTCATTGAACTTCGGGAATGCCATTAAAGACGTGAACGAGGGGAATATCATTAAGGGATTTACGTATACATTTTCTACGGGTAAGTATTTGGATTCCCTGGAATTTCGCGGTAAGGTGTTGATAGCGGAGACAGGTAAGCCTGACAGCACACTCGTAGTGCTTTTACATACTAATAGTGAAGACTCAGTAGTGATAAAAGAAAAGCCACGATATATAGCGCGGCTGGACAGCCAGGGTAATTTTCATTTTAGACATTTACCTCCCGCTACGTTTTATGTATACGCGCTGAAAGATGACGGAGGCACTCACCGCTACTTAAGCGAAAAGCAATTGTTTGCATTTGCCGATTCACCTGTTGCTATCCAATCCAACAATAGGCCGCTGACCTTATATGCGTGGACACCGCCAAACCTTCCCGTAGCAACAACTCCCAGCACTTCAAGGTCTGGCTTGTTGGGCCGTCGTGGTCCTGGAGGTATAGTTGAAAAAAGATTGAAATATACAACCAACCTCATCAATTCGCAGCAGGACCTGACGGGCGAGTTTATAATGAGCTTTGATCAACCTCTCCAATCTTTCGATTCCTCAAAGCTGAGTTTATATACCGATTCCAGTTTCATCCCGGTATCCGCTTATAGTATCAATCGGGACACTAGTGCAAGGAAATTGGTACTAACGACGCCATGGAAGGAAAATACGCTCTATCATCTGATCATGGATAAAGACTTTGCGAGTGATACATCAGGGAAAAAGCTATTAAAAACAGATACGCTGTCATTCAAGACCAAGAAGGTCTCCGAGTATGGAGTATTGAAAATGACATTGCGAAACCTCGATATTTCAAAGAATCCGGTGCTTATCTTCATTTTCAACGCAAGTGTTTTTAAATCGTTTCCGTTGAGCGGTGGCTACTTTTCACAATCGCTATTTTTTCCCGGGGAATACGAGCTTCGGATATTATATGATGCCAATAAAAATGGAAAATGGGACCCGGGAATATTCTTTGGAAAGCACCAACAGCCCGAACTGGTAAGACCTATTACCCGTAAGATCATCGTCAAGCCCGGCGGGGATAATGAATTCGAAATTGCCCTCTGAACCGCAGCTTTGGCCTAATTTTTCCATTTCAAACCCCGCCTACTAATTATATTTGCCTATGCAATTTTCATCTTCCCTTCTTGAAAATGCAGTCAACGAATTCGCCAAACTTCCAGGCATTGGCAAGAAGACAGCTTTGCGCCTGGTCCTGCATTTATTGAAACAAGATAGTAAAGAAGTGGGCCAGTTTAGCGATGTAGTGGCCCGCATGCGAAGTGAAATAAAGTTTTGCCAACGATGCTTTAATGTAGCCGATGCTGACATCTGTTCCATCTGTGCTAATTCCATGCGCAAACAGGAAGTGATTTGTGTGGTGGAAAGTATACGGGATGTGATTGCAATAGAGAGTACACAACAATTTAACGGGACTTATCACGTCTTAGGTGGTGTTATATCTCCGTTGGATGGAATAGGTCCGGATCAGCTTGCCATTGAATCTCTATTAACCCGCGTGCAAAAAGAGAAAACGGAAGAGCTCATTTTTGCCTTAAATCCAAACATACAGGGAGACACTACCATCTATTATATCCAAAAGAAATTATCTCCGAATTCTACTGGAGAATGCATTACCCGCATTACTACCATTGCCCGGGGAATCGCCTTCGGTGGCGAGTTGGAATATGCCGATGAACTTACATTGGGAAGAAGCTTACAAAACCGCATGCCGGTCGAAAGATACATGACTCATTAGAGTGTGCCGCACGTCTCACCGCTCACCACTGACCACTCACCAAAAAATCGACTCTTTGAATTCCCCCGCATTTTTATTACCTTTACACTCAACTCACAGGCGGATTTGTTTATTGTTCAGCCTGCATCTCCGGCAAAACCGAAAGTTTTCCGGAGAAAAATCGGAACTAATAAACGTCAAAGAAACTCTGCACTAGTTTCCCCGCGTTTATATGATTCGATAGTTGATAATAAGGTCAGCAAAAAGCCATGCTGTATTATGTAATGAATCAATAAAGAAGGAGGAAGCATGAAAAAGATACAGGAACTATTAAGGGAAAAAATACTCGTGATTGATGGGGCAATGGGCACCATGATCCAGCAATACAAGCTGGCCGAAGAAGATTATAGAGGTCAGAGATTTAAAGATTGGCATAAAGACGTTAAAGGCAATAACGACCTGTTAAGCATCACCCGCCCCGATATAGTAGAAGAGATTCATCGCAAATACCTGGAGGCAGGAGCCGATATTATTGAAACCAACACATTCAGTAGCACCGCCATAGCCCAGGCGGATTATGATATGCAATCGCTGGCTTATGAATTGAATCTAACTGCAGCAAAATGCGCCCGCAAAGCAGTTGATGAATATAATATAAAGGACCCTTCCAAACCAAGGTTTGTGGCTGGCGCCATCGGACCTCTCAACAAGACACTAAGCTTATCGCCCGATGTCAATAACCCAGGTTATCGCGCAGTCACTTTTGATGAAGTGGTAGATGCGTATTTTGAACAGGTTAAAGGGCTGGTGGATGGCGGAGTTGATTTTTTATTAATTGAAACCATTTTCGATACACTAAATGCGAAGGCAGCCATCTTTTCCATCAAAAAATATGAAAGAGAATTTCCTTCTATGCAAAAGAAAGAAGTAATGATAAGCGGTACAATAACCGATGCATCGGGCAGGACTCTCAGCGGTCAGACACTGGAAGCATTCTATACCTCGGTAATGCATGCTCACCCACTAAGTATCGGGCTGAACTGCGCACTCGGTGCAAAGGAAATGAGGCCGCACATAGAAGAATTATCACAGCTTGCCAGTTGCTATGTATCTGCATATCCCAATGCCGGGCTGCCCAATGCCATGGGTGAATATGATGAGCAGCCTGCCGACACGGCGCATTACCTCGAAGAATGGGCTCGTGAAGGCTTTGTAAATATTGTCGGCGGATGTTGCGGCACTACGCCCGAACACATAAAACATATTGCGCGGAAGGTGAAGGATCTAAAACCCAGGCAACTTCCTGTTGTTGAAACTGAGCTTGTATGACCCCTAAACTCCTGATGGCATTGGCCATCCTTATTCTTATTGTCAATAATTACTCCTCTATCAAAGGACTCTTTCTAAAAAAGGACCCGTAGATGTCGGATACTGTTTCTATAAAGCCATATCTACGATTAGCAGGATTAGAACCATTAGTCATTCGCCCGGAAACAAATTTTGTAAATGTTGGCGAACGGACAAATGTTACCGGCTCAAAAATGTTTGCCCGGCTCATTCGTGACAACAGGTACGAAGAAGCGTTGACTGTCGCTCGCCAACAGGTGGAAAATGGCGCCCAGGTCCTGGACGTGAATATGGATGACGCGCTATTGGATGGCGTTGTGGCAATGACCACTTTTCTCAATCTCCTTCAATCCGAACCGGATATTGCAAAGATCCCGGTGATGATAGATTCATCGAAGTTCCAGATCATTGAAGCCGGCCTGAAATGTGTGCAGGGCAAGTGCATTGTGAACTCGATTTCCATGAAGGAAGGTGAAGCGAAGTTTATTGAACAGGCAATCATCTGTCAGAATTTTGGATCCTCGGTGATCGTGATGGCCTTTGATGAAAAAGGACAGGCAGATAGCAAAGACCGCAAGGTTGAGATTTGCCATAGAGCTTATAAGTTGCTGACAGAGCAAGTCGGCTTCGATCCGCAGGACATCATCTTCGACCCCAACATATTCGCTATAGCTACCGGATTAGAAGAGCATAATAATTATGGCGTAGATTTTATTGAGGCGACACGGGAAATCAAACGACTAATGCCACTTACCAAGGTTAGCGGCGGGGTCAGCAATCTTTCCTTTGCATTTCGCGGCAATGATCATGTTCGGGAAGCCATGAATAGCGTATTCCTGTTTCATGCGATTAGAGCTGGAATGGATATGGGCATTGTTAACGCAGGCCAGCTGGTGGTCTATGATGAAATTGAACCAGGGTTGAGAGCCCTATGTGAAGATGTAATACTTAACCGGAATAATGAAAATAATGAGACGACCGAGAAATTGATTGCCTTTGCGGAAACAGTTAAGGCAAAAGGAAAGGAAATAGTACGGGACGAGACCTGGAGAAATGCAAGTGTTGAAGAACGATTAAAACATTCATTGGTAAATGGCATCACTGAATACATCGACGTCGACACCGAAGAGGCGCTGAAAAAATATCCTAAACCCTTGGATGTCATCGAAGGCCCTTTAATGGATGGAATGAACGTCGTGGGTGACTTATTTGGTTCAGGAAAAATGTTCTTGCCTCAGGTTGTTAAGAGTGCAAGAGTAATGAAAAAGTCGGTGGCGATCATAACCCCTCAAATCGCTTTGCAGAGGGAGGCTGATGGCATGGGCTCCGAAGTAGCAGAAGCACCAATGATCTTACTCGCGACAGTGAAGGGAGACGTCCACGATATTGGTAAGAATATAGTCGGCGTAGTATTAGGTTGCAATGGATATAAGGTGATGGACCTCGGTGTCATGGTTCCGACTGATAAAATATTAGATACTGCTGAAAAGGAAGCGGCAGATATCATTGGATTAAGTGGCCTGATCACACCCTCCCTTGATGAAATGGTGCATGTCGCACATGAAATGAAACGCAGAGGCATGAAGCAGCCACTATTAATTGGCGGAGCGACGACATCCCGAATGCATACTGCGGTGAAAATTGCCCCCCAGTATGATAATGGTGTCGTCCATGTATTGGATGCTTCCAGAAGTGTAACCGTCGCCGGCAGCTTATTAAATGAAGAACAAAAGCCAGTCCTGCTAAGCTCCATTAAATTGGAATATGAAAAGTTAGCGGAGGATTTTGCCAATAAAAAAACTTCTAAAGAATATTTGTCGTTTGAGCAGGCGCAAAGGAACAAACAGCCTATAGACTGGAATAACTATGTTCCCCCAAGCCCATCATTTACGGGGGCAAAAGTGATCAGCGACTGTCCATTAGAAGAAATCCGGGAATATATAGATTGGCAGCCTTTTTTTATCGCATGGGAAATGCACGGTCGTTACCCGCAAATACTGACCGATTCCGTTGTAGGTGTTGAAGCAACGAAACTACTCCACGATGCCAATATGCTGCTGGACAAGATCGTAAAGGAAAAATGGGTTAAGCCAAGAGGGGCGATTGGCTTTTGGGAATCTTCAGCGATCAGCCATGACACTATCCAGGTTCAACATGGATCAGGAACGATCAATCTCGAGTCTTTACGGCAACAAATCAAAAAAACAGCTGGTCAACATAATTTAAGTCTGACTGACTTTATAAGACCTTCATCAATCGATTCCAGGAACCCGACTCCCGATTATATCGGCGCCTTCTCTGTAACCATAGAAGGCCTTGAGCCCCACATTAAAAACTTTGAAGCTGCATTGGATGATTATAACAAGATCATGTTGCAAGCCCTGGCCGATCGACTCGCAGAAGCATTTGCAGAGTTGCTTCACAAAAAGGTGAGGACAGAGTATTGGGGTTATTCAAAAGATGAATCATTGAGCAGCGAAGAGTTGATCCAGGAAAAATATGTTGGGATCAGGCCGGCACCGGGTTATCCTGCCTGTCCTGATCATACTGAGAAATACAAATTATTCGAACTGCTGGGTAGCAAGGAAAATACCGGAATAACGCTTACGGAATCCCTCGCTATGTATCCTGCTTCCTCCGTTTGTGGCTGGTATTTCAGTCATCCCCAAAGTCAATACTTTGGAGTGGGAAAGATCCAACCGGATCAGTTCGCCGATTATGTCAGGCGTAAAGGAATGAGCAAGGAGGAAATGACCCGGTGGCTAAGGCCTGTATTGGAATAATATTAAATGATACCGAGCGATGATAGCTCTTCCCGCAGTTGTTCTGGTGAGCGAAAATGAATACTTTTTATTCCGAGTTTCTCCGCACCGTCTACATTTCTCAGACTATCATCAATAAATAAAGCCTCAGCAGGGTTGATCTGGTATCGGTCCAGCAACCGCTGGTAAAATTCGGGAAATGGTTTTCGTGTTTTTTCTTCTCCGCTGACTACCCTTCCGTCAAACCAATGCATGAAATCATAACGAACCAGCGCAATATCAAATAGTCCCTGTTGCCAGTTGGTCAATGCGTAGATCTTATATTTTCCACTGACTTTCAATTCCCGAAATATTTCGACCGTATCGTGAATTGGACCCTTTAACATTTCAGTCCAGCGGCCATAATAATCCCGGATAGGCTTTTCCCAGTCGGGAAATTTACCGACCAATGTCTGCGTAGCTTCTACAATAGATTTGCCTTCATCCTGTTCTTCATTCCACGCTGCAGTGCAAATATTTTCAAAGAAATAATCTCTCTTTTCCTGCGATTCAAAATAATCCCGGTACACATGCATCGGATTCCAATCAACCAAAACATTGCCCAGATCAAAAATAATTGTAGTAATTGCCTGCATTATTTATTATAAACGAGTTTAAAATAGATCATCGTGCAGGACATCGTCAGGACAATGACATTGGTCACTACAATCACCCAGTTAAATGGGTCGGACAAGGCTCCATATCCAATCCACAACAATTCGTTGATCGCGGCGATAAGGAACATTAAAAAAGAGATATCCTTGGCCGATTTTTCCTTCCGCGTTTTTATGACCTGGGGTAAAAAGGTTAGTGCGGTCAGCGCGCCAGCCGAATAGCCGAAAATATTTGCGATAGACATTTTAATTTTTATTTTTCCCTTTTGAAGCGTTCCTAATTTCCTTTGCAAACTGCTTTTGTTGTTCAGCCGTTAAAGGCACAAAGCTAATAGCGCATCCTCCGCCGGGCGCTAATTTTAAATTGAGCTTTCTTTGAAAATTAACTGCCTTCTTCTCGATCACATAAGCTTCCGGATTTGCCTTCCAATCAGCATTGTCCCCGTCCCTGTAAATAGTGGCCAGGTACCATTTGTCCTTATCGAGGAACTCCGGTGCAATAGTGAATGTCCTTGCATTCTCATCGGTAATAGCACCCAGGAACCAACTATCTTTTCCTTTTGCTTTCCTTGCTTCGATAATATAATCTCCCGGCTCTGCTTCCATCACCCGCGTATCATCCCAATCCACGGCCACATCCTTTATAAATTGAAAGGCATCCATATGTGGCTCATAATTTTCCGGCAGATCGGCAGCCATTTGGAGAGGGCTATACATTGTAACATACAAAGCCAGTTGTTTGCAAAGTGTTGAATGAATCTGTGAGATCCTGGCAGTATCAAATTGGTTTAGCTTTATATGGAACACACCTGGTGTAAAATCCATAGGTCCACCCATCAGCCTGGTAAATGGAAGTATGGTTTCATGTGCCGGCGGACTTCCTCCGCTCCACGCATTGAATTCATTCCCCCTGGCAGCCTCGCTGGCCAACCAATTGGGCCAGGTGCGGTGCAAACCAGTTGAACGAACGGGTTCGTGCATATCCACCATCAATTTATACCCAGCAGTTTTTCTGGCGACCCGCAGGTAATGATTGATCATCCATTGTCCATCATGATGCTCTCCTCTTGGAATAATCCGTCCCACATATCCGGTCTTCACACTATTCATATTGTGATTGATCATGAACCGATAGGCCGTATCCATCTGTCTTTCGTAATTGGTGGCTGAGGCCGACGTCTCGTGATGCATAATGATCCGTACACCTTTTTGCCGTGCATACTCAATCAATGCATTGACGTCATAGTCGGGATATGGCGTAACAAAGTCAAATACATCTTCCTTCCAATTGCCAAACCAATCTTCCCAACCTACATTCCATCCTTCTACCAGCACTCCGTCGAATCCATTGTTGGCAGCAAAATCAATATATCTCTTCACATTAGCTGTATTGGCGCCGTGGTGACCATGCGGTTTCAATGAACCATCGGGCTGAGGAATACCATAATCCCAACTGGCTTTCGCCACATGCATTTCCCACCACACTCCAACAAACTTTTGGGGCTTGATCCACGATGGATCCGAAATGCTGGAAGGCTCATTCAGGTTAAGGATCATCCGGGATACAAGGATTTCCTTAGCCTTATCACTCACGATAATTGTTCTCCAGGGAGTTTTTGCAGGGGTCTGCAGGTATGCTTTATTTCCGACAGCATCGGGTACCAGGTGCGATTTTAATGTAAAATTGGACTTATCAATAACCAGGTCCATCGCCGGATAATTTACCAAAGCCGCTTCATGAATGTTGATGTATAACCCTTCCGCTGTTTTGATCATTAATGGTGTTTGCACCGCATTCTTATCAAAAAATGTCTTGGCAGCAATCTCCTGGCTCATGGCGCTGCTGGAGGCATCCACCTCACTCAATTTGGAATGGTTGTAGATATATTCGTTCGTATCGTAATCGCCAGGAATCCAAAAGGCCATATGATCAGCTCCCAGTGCGAATTCTGTCAGTTCGTCCCCTATCACAAAGTGATCCAGTTTTTCCTGGTCGGGAAATTCATAACGAAAGCCAATCCCATCATCAAAAGCCCTGAAGATGATATTTAACAGTATACCGGAGCCGGATTTATCCTTCAAATGAAATACGATCTCATTGTAGTTGTTGCGAATGCTGCTTACTTCCCCCCATACTGGTTTCCATGTTTCATCTGAAGTTCGCGTGGAAGTATTGATCAAATCAAATTTGTCCAGCATGACTTCTGGTTTCGTCAACTTCATACCCAACGCAGATGGTTTTGTTACCGATCTTCCTTTATAGGATAATGAATATTTCAGACTTCCATCTGCCTGTTGGTCGAATTGGACCCGTAAATTATGATTGGGGGAAGCGACTGATAACGTATCCTCCGCTTTGACCGTTAAGGATAGGAATATCGCCGAAACGACCATTATTTTCTTCAGCATGCTATCTATTTTTAGCCATGAAGATAGGAACTTGATGTATACGAAGCATTTGGTTCATCTTCTTTCCAATAGCCACCAAAATCGTTTGCGAGGCCTTACCTTATAGTTCGCCTGCACGTAAGTTTGTACGTGACGAATGGCCTCATCTTCATCATCCGTCACCAATACCAGCGCCATGTCTTCCTTTGCGATGCTTCCCTGGTCTGCCATCCATTCGATCATCCTCAACAGGGGTTGGTGATATTCCTTGCCGAAAAGGACAATGGGAAATTGAGTGATCGTCTTCGTTTGTACCAGAGTTAGCGTTTCAAAAAATTCATCCATAGTCCCGAAGCCTCCCGGCATGATAATGAATGCATAGGAATATTTGATCAACATCACCTTGCGGATAAAAAAATGTTCAAACGTCACCGACTTCTGCACATAAGGATTAGCGATCTGCTCAAATGGAAGTTGGATGTTACAGCCCACCGACATGCCACCACTCTCAAAAGCGCCACGGTTAGCCGCTTCCATTATGCCTGGCCCTCCGCCAGTCATGGTGGTGAATCCCATCGCGGCTATCTTCTTTCCGATATTCCTGGCCGAGATGTAATATGGATGATCTTCTTTCATCCGGGCCGAGCCAAATACCGTTACACAGGGGCCGACAAAATGAAGAGTTCGAAAACCCTTTATGAATTGAAAGAAAACCCGGAAAGCAAATCCCAGTTCATAGCTCCGGCTTCTGGGACCTTCCAGGAATACCGGCTCTTTGATGGGTATGATGGGAGGCGGGCTCTGCTTTATTGACGCTTCCATAGTATATATTAAATTGCCAACCAATTTAATCATTAATATAATGCGCATTATCAGCTATAATGTCAATGGCATCAGGGCAGCCATCAAAAAAGGTTTTTTGGATTGGCTGAAAACCGACCCCGCCGATGTGATATGCGTCCAGGAGACAAAGGCCGAAAAAGAAAATATAGATCATGAACCCTTTGATAAATTGGGTTACATCAATTATTGGTTTAGCGCACAAAAGAAAGGTTATAGCGGTGTCGCCATTTTTTCCAAAATAATGCCCGACAATGTAACCTATGGGACAGGGCATAAAGTGAGTGATGATGAAGGAAGGGTCATTCATTTGGATTTCGGAGACATCCGGCTGATCAACGCATACTTTCCATCCGGAACAAGTGGAGACTTACGACAGGAGTTTAAATATAAATGGCTGGATGAGTTCGTCATTTATATGAATGAACAGCAAAAGAAATATCCCAAGATCATTCTGTGCGGCGATTATAATATCGCTCACACAGAAATTGATATTCATGATCCCAGGGGAAATAAGAATTCATCCGGTTTCCAGCCTGCAGAAAGAGCGTGGCTAACGAAATTCCTGGAAAGCGGTTGGATCGATACTTTCAGGGAGTTTCATCCCGAACCACATCGCTATAGTTGGTGGAGTCAGCGATTTCCCCATGTAAGATTAAATAACAAAGGATGGCGGATCGATTATATTAATGTCACATCTTCTCTTAAGCCGTCATTAAAGAACGCAGACATTTTCCCCGATATAAAACATAGTGACCATTGCCCAGTGTACTTGATGCTAGATACTAGATCCTAGATACTAGATGTTGGATAGTCAAAATACCTAGTACATCTTCCATAAGCTCTATGACCAGCATCTGATATCTAGCATCTAGAGTTCCTGTGCATTGAGTGTGCAAAAGAAATTTATTTTGTTTTGAGTTTCCCCAAACAATTGTATATTCCTCCCAAACCCTTGACTGGCAAGGATTTCAAGGCTGGCTGTGAAACACAGCCCTGTGGCTGGTTTCGTGAGATTCTACCATTGATATAGTTCCCTGATTTAACAGCTCTATTTCGTAAAATCCTTGTCCATTGCGGTTTCGGGCCGATTGCAAAAAATACTAAAAATGAATAAAAATTTTTTGTTACAATCAAAAAGCATCTAAATTTGCCGGGTTACTAAAACATTAAAAAAATTAAAAACTATGAACAAAGCTGAATTAATCGCAAAAGTGGCCGATGATGCCGGCGTAACAAAGACCCAGGCTAATGCCTCCCTGGATTCTTTTGTTGAAGCAGTTACTAAAACATTGAAGGGTGGCGGTAAAGTTACTCTCGTTGGTTTCGGTACGTTTTCTGTATCTAAGAGGGCTGCCCGCAATGGACGCAATCCCCAAACCGGTGAAGTAATTAAGATCAAAGCCAAAAAAGTTGCCCGCTTTAAGGCTGGTAAAGAACTTTCTTCTAAGCTGTAATTGCACCACAACCACTGTAAAAAAAGCTCCAATACCTTTACAGTATCGGAGCTTTTTTAATTTATTGGATGGATCGTGATTTTACATTTCTAATTTTATTCTAAATATTTATTATGGGACGAGGAGATAAAAAGACAGCCAAAGGAAAACGCTTCAAGGGCTCTTTCGGAAAAAGCCGCCCTGCAACTACCCCCGCAGCAGCAAAGAAGAAGGCAGCAAGGAAGACTGGGAAGAAGGCCTAGATGCTAGATACTGGATTTCAGATGCTGGATATTCACGCAATCCCCTCCGACGGAGGGGCAAGTCTTGAGAAAATTGCAAATTTAAACGACTTGGGGTGGGTTCGAACTAGATGCTGCAAGCTACGGTGCTAACCGCTCGATGACCCAGGAGCCATTTTCATCCAACCTGTATTGTATTCGGTCGTGAAGACGGCTTGGCCTGCCTTGCCAAAACTCAAAATGACGTGGCATGACTATGTAACCACCCCAATGCTTAGGACGATCAATCACGCCTTTTGCCAATTCACTCTTAACCTTCTTATAACGATCATCCAACCATTGTCGGCTCTCAATCACATCGCTCTGCGGAGAAGCAATGGCACCGATACGACTTTCTTTTGGTCGAGATTGAAAGTAAGCATCACTCTCCGCTGCAGATAATTTCATCACCTGTCCCGTTATGCGAAGTTGTCGCTCCAACTCCTTCCAGAAAAAGACGAGACATGCCTGATCATTTTCTGCCAGCTGATGACCCTTATAACTGTGATAGTTTGAAAAAAATACAAACCCCCTTTCACTGAATCCTTTCAATAGGACGATGCGGGCAGAAGGAACTGCTTCGGCAGAAGCAGTCGCTAATGTCATTGCATTGGGTTCAATTATTTCGGCCACTAATGCCTCTTTCCACCATAATGCAAATTGCTTGAAGGGGTCCGGACTTACCTTTCCTTCGGTTAGCTTCTTTTTAGAATAATTCCTTCTTATATCGGCTATTTTGCCCGCCACTTAAAGAGATTTGGTAGGCAAAGGTAGAAGTAAGAAGTGAGAAGTAAAAAGTGAGACGTAAGAAGTGATGGAGAGCGTTAGACAGAGTTAGTTTGCTTCCTCGACAGTTCATTTTTTTCTTCGGAGACCACGTTCAGCATGCTTTCCAATTCTCCGAGTCTCTTTAACTGGCTTTCTAACTTTTTGTTCGCATCCGCGACGGCTTGCATATCATTATTCAATTCTTCGAGGTAGGCAACTCTTTTTTGCAATTGCTGGCGTTGAAGATTGGCTTCGCGTAACTTACTCTCTGTTTCTTCGTATTGCGCCTGCAATTGTTCATGGTCTTTCAATGTGGCATTATACTTCAATTTCTGCTCTTCAAAATCGCGGTTCAGTTTATAATGTCCCTCTTTGAGATCTTCGTATTCCAAATTGAGCCTCTTGGAAGAATTTACCTGGCTCTCCAACTTTTGAATCTTTTCCTGAAGGACATTGAACTCACTATAGGCGCTATCCAGCATTGAAGTCATCTCCTTGGTCAGGTGTTCTTTCTGCCTGACATTGCTGATCTCCTTTTCCTTTTGGGTTAAAAGGATTTTCAATTCATCGATCTGCCCGGAAAGTTCCTCGTTGTATTTCTGAACCTCCTGCTTTTGTTCTTCGGTCTCTTTAACGATATCGATTTGCCCCAGGAGTTGGTTGATCTTTTCATTGTGTTCGATCAATGTACTCTTTGTCTGGCGAAGCTGCTCGAAGTAATCCTGCTTTTCAGGAGCCGCCGCACTAACTTTTCTGTTTTCCAGTTCCGTCTTTAATCGCGTGTTCTGCCTCCTCATCTCTTCCGCTTCTACCGTATAGATCTTTGCATTCTCTTCCGTTTCCTGCAATTGCTGTTTGACTTTTCCAATTTCTTTATCGCGTAGTTCAATGTCATTGAAATAACGCAGCTTCCAATCTTCTAATGTTTTGCTAAGTTTGGCCGTAGCTACAGTGGATGAATTAAGACTACGCCGACTGACGATAAAATAGTGAATGGTGATACCCAGGAGAACCGCTCCCAGCATCAATACCATGATTTCTAAAAGTGAGAAAGTGAGGTTGGCCATAAACCGGATTATCAATTAGGAAACTAAAGAAAAAATGCGAAATCGCCAAAATAGTTGTCCACAGCCCGGTCCAGCCTAGTCAGCATAAAAATCCATGCGACCCTCGATACTTTATATGCCGTATATGGCCGATCAAAAAGATCTACAATGTTAAGCAAAACCCCCTAGCCCCTCACCAACGTTCCGACCTTTTCCCCCGTGACCACTCTTCGCAGGTTGTCTTCCCTGTTCATATCAAACACAATGATCGGTAGGTTATTTTCCATGCAAAGAGTGAATGCCGTCATATCCATGACCCGAAGATTTTTCGTCAGGCATTCCTGGAAAGTAATGACACTGAATTTAGTAGCCGACGGGTCCATTTCTGGATCGGCTGTATAGATGCCGTCAACCCGGGTGCCCTTCAAGATAACATCCGCATTGATCTCAATGGCCCTCAATGAACCTGCCGTATCTGTGGTGAAATAGGGATTGCCCGTACCGGCGCCGAAGATCACCACCCTTCCTTTTTCCAGGTGCCTGATCGCCCGGCGACGAATGTACGGCTCGGCAATCTGCTCCATCTTAATAGCACTTTGAAGACGAGTATAGATGCCCACTTTTTCCAAGCCGGCCTGTAGCGCCATGCCATTAATCACCGTCGCCAGCATTCCCATATAGTCTCCGTGCGCCCGCTCAATACCAGTCTCGGCTTCGTTCATGCCGCGGTAAATATTGCCGCCACCGATCACGATAGCTACCTGAACACCTAACTCTGTAATGGATTTGATATCACTCGCATACTGGGCAATAACATTATTGTCAAAACCGAAATTCTTGTCGCCCATCAATGCCTCACCGGAAAGTTTTAGCAGGATTCTCTTATATTTTGGAAGCATGAATCAGTTGAATATTTAGAACCTGTTATTAAATTTCGCTGCGAAGATAGGGGATTTGACTATTGTTTGACGGCCTTGATCGTATACACCATCGGCAGTTTTCCTTCCATTCCCCGGACCCGCCAATTGCCATCCTCACCCTGCACGGTATTGCGGAAACACGCATAAGGTGAGTATGTGTATTCATTGAAACGTTCGATCCGCAATCCTTGTGCCATCAATGAATTCATCACCTCGCTCAGGCTATGGTTCCAACTATATTCCTTGCCTTCAATAACCGTTTCATGGTCGGTATATGTGGCCAGGTTTTCTGTAACGATCAATTCACGGTTATCATAATAATATTTCACACGGGTGAATTCATCATCAAACATCCAAACTACCGGATGAAACTCCGCGATATAGAATATCCCGCCGGGCCGAAGGCAATAGGCAATAGTGGCTGCCCATTTATCCATGTCAGGCAACCATCCAATTGTTCCATAGGAAGTGAAGACGATATCAAATGCGCCCTCCCAATCCTTCTTACTATTTTGACTTACGTTTGAAGGATGCAAATCATAAACGTTGCAGCAAACAAATTTGGCGGGCAAACCCAATTCATCGCTAAGTCTTCTTGCTTCCTTAATCGCTTCATCTGAAAGATCAACTCCCGTTACTTCCGCACCAAGTCTTACCCAATTTAGACTGTCCATTCCAAAATGACACTGAAGGTGAAGCATGCGTTTTCCCTTCACATCGCCCAATTCATTGAGTTCAATCGGCGTCAGAACATTCCTTCCGGCTTTGAACCCTTCGATGTCATAAAAAGAAGAATTCTTATGAACGTCTGTTCTTTTATTCCAGAGGCTTTTATTAGCCTCAAAATATGATTCATAATTTTCCATGCGACAACATAAAAAAGCGCTCCGTGTTGCGGAACGCTATAATACTTAATTTATCTGTATTAAAATAATTAGCCTAAAGCTACACGCTTAAATTCGATGACCTTTAAATCTCCCGCTTCCTTCAAATAATCAGCGACTGTCTTATTGCCATCTTTCACAAAGGATTGGGCTACTAATGTTTGCTCCTTAAAGAAAGCTCCCATCTTTCCCTCAGCGATCTTTGCCAGCATATCATCATTCTTTCCAGCCATCTTGGGATCCTGTTTCATCAATTCTACAATGATATCTTTTTCGCGGGCAATAACGTCAGCTGGCACACTTGCTGCATCAACAGCCACCGGGTTCAATGCGGCGATCTGCATTGCAATGTCCTTTCCAACTTCAGCATCACTTTTATTCAAACCCACCAACACGCCGATACGATTGGCTCCATGAATATATGAAGCAACGAAAGGCGCATCAATTCGTTCAAACCTGGTGATACCTATCTTTTCTCCAATCGATGCGAGTTTGTCATTCACGAGGTCAGCTACAGTTGAATTTTTAACTTTCGTAGCATTCAACTCATCGATACTCTTTACGTTGTTTTCTACTGCTGCATCGGCAATCGAACGGGCAAAGGCTACGAAATCTGCATTCTTACCAACAAAATCCGTTTCACAGCTAACGCAAACAATCATACCTGTTTTTTGATCGGCTGTTGTCTGTGCGATCACTACTCCTTCCTTCGCTTCACGATCACCCCGTTTAGCAGCGACCTTCTGACCTTGCTTGCGCAACCAATCTATGGCTGCTTCAAAGTCTCCATTTGTTTCTGTCAACGCCTTGCGGCAATCCATCATACCTGCGCCAGTCATTTGGCGCAGCTTGTTTATGTCCTGTGCACTGATTGTTACTGTACTCATATCCAAAGGGTCAATTTTGTTTTTTAATTCAATTACTTATTATTCTATCTAAGAAGGAAATTATCTTCTTCCACCCGGGCCGCCTCTTTGTCCGCCACCTGTCGGAGTGCGACGTCTTTGCCCCCCACCGGCTCCCGGACCACCAGAGCCACCACGGCCGCGGCCACCGCGTCCGCGCGCAGCCTCAGCCTGAGCTTCAGCTTCCAGGCGCGCTGCTTTCTTTTCTTTGTCGTCGTCAACCGTATCTTCCACATCGTCATCCTTAGCTGCCTGGCGCTCGGCCAGACCTTCAGCGATGGCTGCAGTGAGGTAATTGGAAATGATCGCTATCGATTTAGTCGCGTCGTCATTGGCAGGAATGGCAAAGTCAACTTTGTTCGGATCGCAATTTGTATCCACAACGCCAAAGGTTATAATACCCAACCGTTTTGCTTCGGCTAATGCAATATGTTCATGACCGATATCAACGATGAATAGAGCGGCAGGAACACGGCCCAATTGCGAAATGCCTCCCAATACCTTTTCCATTTTGTCTTTATCGCGACTCAGCGTAAGACGTTCTTTTTTAGTGATACTATCAAACGACCCATCGTTCAACATCTTTTCAATGCTCTGCATTTTCTTCACGCTCTTCCGAACCGTGTTGAAGTTCGTGAGCATTCCACCTAACCAACGCTCCGTAACGAATGGCATATTTACGCGACGGGCCGACTCATTGACAATATCCTTTGCCTGCTTCTTTGTGCCTACAAACAATATCTTCTTTCCACTTCTAGCAATCTGCTTCATGGCAGCGGCCGTTTCCTGCAGGCAGTCCACTGTCTTGTTCAGATCGATAATATGTATACCTTTTTTCTCAGCAAAAATGTAGGGAAGCATTTTTGGATTCCATTTCTTCTTCAAATGTCCAAAATGCACACCGGCATCGAGTAGTTGCTGCTGTAAGGATGTATTATTTTCCATTTGTTTTTTTGTGATGATTTTTTTAAGACTCTTTAGCGTTTGCTGAACTGATAGCTCTTTCTTGCTTTCTTGTGACCAAACTTCTTTCTTTCCACGGAGCGCGGATCCCGCTTCAATAAGCCTGCCGCTTTCAATGCGGGACGATAGTCCGGGTTCATCTCGACCAGTATACGCGTGATGCCCAGCATCGCCGCTTCTGCCTGGCCTTTCACACCTCCTCCCGAAGCATTGATCTTTACATCGAACTTGCCCACTGCATCGATCGTCTTGAATGGACGCTCCACCTGGTTTTGCAGGTAGACAAGGGGAAAATAGGTTTTGTAGTCCTTATCGTTGATAGTGATGCTGCCGGCTCCCTTTGTAAGGAAAACGCGGGTCACTGCTTCTTTACGACGACCAACTCCGTTTCTTTGTTTTTCCATTATTTGTTTTTTACTGATGATCTTCCGGAAAAAGATTTTTTAAGAAGATCTGTTATTTTGAAAGTTTTAGCTCTTTAGGTTTCTGTGCAGAATGAGGATGCTCTGCTCCAACATAAACGAATAGTTTCTTGTACATCTTACGGCCCAGCCTGTTCTTTGGCAACATGCCTTTGATGGCTCTTTCTACAATCACTTCCGGGCGACGCTTAAGCAGGTTAACCGCTGTTTCTTCCTTTCGACCGCCTGGATAGCCGCTAAATGTATCGTAGATCTTTTGTTCCAGCTTATTACCGGTGAAAACAACTTTCTCTGCATTCACCAATACAACGTAGTCACCGCAATCAACGTGAGGTGTATAATATACCTTGTTCTTGCCACGCAAGATGGCAGCAACGCGGGCACACATCCGACCGACAGTTTGATTAGTACCGTCCACAACATACCAGTTGCGTTTTACGGTAGCCTCATTCGCATGTTTGGTGGTAAAATGTAACTTGCTCATTCTATCATTTTTGGGGGTGCGAAGATAAGTTTGAGTAAATTATTTACCTAAAATCAAGACCCAATTTTTTAAGGCACCTTTATAATTGATTGATTTTCAATGAAAATTTTGATCAGGTTTTCTAATACAGCGAAACTATCTTTGAAACAACAACCTACACTCCATATATAATGGCTGTTCATCAACTCAATCGATCCTCATTCGGCGACCCTAAAAATGCCGGCAACCTAATGACGGTTGAAGAAGCGCATACCCTATTGAATGAATGGGTTCTCAATGAACGCCTTCAACTACATATGAAGCAGGTAGCTGAAGTGATGAAGGCCTGGGCAATAAAAAAGGAAAATGCCGACGCCAATACAGCCCTGAAATGGGAGCTCGCAGGATTGTTGCATGATGCAGATTGGGAAAAATATCCCGATGACCATTGCCGCATTATTATTGAAGAGCTGGAAAGAAGAAACATTGACCCGGAAGTCATTCATTGTATTGCTTCTCATGGACCTGGTTATTTTGGAGTGGAGCCACTCAATACAATGGATAAGATGATCTATGCCATCGACGAGTTGTCGGGATTCATTCATGCTGCAGCCCTGATCCGTCCGGGCCGCTATGATGGCATGGAGGTAAAAAGTATTTTAAAAAAATTGAAGACGCCTTCCTTTGCAGCCCAGGTGAATCGGGATGATATTACGGATGCTTTATCGAGGATAGATGTTTCTCTTGAATCATTGATTGAATTCATTATCGATCATCAAAAAAATGTCTCTTAGATTTTACTGCTAACATTGTCCCTGACTTACCATTCGAATTAGTACCTTTTCTTTTCAATCGACTGCTTATGCCAATGACCAAGCCTCGCCTTAGCTTTTCCCAGATCATCAATATGAACATTGGCTTTTTCGGTTTGCAATACAGCTTTGGCCTTCAACAAGCCAACATGAGCCCGATCTATTCTTACCTGGGAGCCGAGGAGAGCAAACTACCCTTACTTTGGCTCGCTGGACCGATGACGGGCTTAATCGTTCAACCAATTATCGGTGCACTCAGTGATAAAACCATCACGCGCTGGGGACGAAGAACTCCATATTTTTTGGTAGGGGCCATTTGTTGCAGTCTGGCTTTATTCTTTATGCCATTCAGTAGCGAAGTTTGGATGGCAGCGAGCATCTTATGGATATTGGACGCCTCCAATAATATCACGCAGGAACCCTACCGGGCTTTCGTGAGTGATAAACTGGATAAGAGCCAGCATTCCATCGGCTTCCTGACTCAAAGTGCATTCACCGGTTTGGGCCAGACCTTATCATACCTTACTCCATTTATATTGATCAATCTTCTATTCGTCTCGGAATCTGGGAAAATCGGGAGAATTCCAACCACTACATTGATCGCATTCATAACCGGATCGGTGGTTTCTATCAGCTCCGTATTGTGGACACTAAAAACCACTAAAGAAATCCCCTTAACGGAGGAAGAAAAAAAGAAAATCCGACAATCTCCGTCCGGGGTTGCGGCGACATTCAAAGAAATATATCATGCATTTAAAGATATGCCACTGACCATGCGATTGATGGGACCGATGATGTTATTTAGTTGGTATGCGATGTTCATTTACTGGCAGTACATCGCCAAATGCCTTTCGAAATCTTTGTTTAACACCGTCGATTCCGCCAGCCCCATGTTTAGAAAAGCTGAATTATGGGTCGGCCCCCTGGGTGCATTTTATAACGGTATCGCTTTTATATCTGCGTTTGGACTGGCATGGCTGGCCAGAAAATACGGGCCAAAATACATTCACATGACCTGCTTGTTCCTCGCCGGACTGGGACTACTGGCCATTCCACACATCAATGATAAGAACCTGCTGTTCATTCCCATGATTGGAATGGGACTTTCGTGGGCCAGCATGATGGGCAACCCATATATTATGCTCGCCGGCAGTATTCCACCGGAAAGAACTGGGGTTTATATGGGCATATTCAATATGTTCATTGTAATTCCCATGTTACTGGAAACTTTTACAATCCCTATCTATTACAAATCCTGGTTGGGAAATAACCCGGTTAATGCGATCAACCTTGCCGGAATCTTGCTGCTTCTTGCTTCCCTGTCGGTTCTATTTGTAAAGACAACTAAAAAAGTTGAAGGTACAGTAGATGAGATCGTACACGGTTTGGTACATTAATTTTTTACAACATGAAAAAGATACTCTGTGTCGGCGAGGCCTTGATCGATATGATTTGCACGGATAAGGGAACATCATTGTCGGATGGTCAACACTTTTTGAAAAAACCCGGTGGCGCTCCAACCAATGTGGCTGCTGCTATTGCTGCTTTGGGCGGACAAGTTGAATTAGCCGCTAAGGTGGGCACAGACCCATTTGGGAAACATTTGATCGATGTTATGGAAGAATTTCATGTGTCGACAAAATGGGTTTTCCAGGATCCCGATCACTTCACAACTTTGGCTTTTGTTTCACTCATGGAGAATGGCGAAAGAGATTTTTATTTTAATCGCGGCGCGGATGGTCAACTGAATCAAAAAGAAGTGGAAGGCATTGACCTGGATGATTTTTCGATTATACATTTTGGATCTGCAACCGGCTTCCTGCCCGGGCCTTTGCAGGCAGCTTACCAGGGACTAATGCACAAGGCCTTGCAGAATAATATATTTATCAGCTTTGACCCTAATTACCGGCTCTTACTTTTTAAGAACAATATCCAGGCGTTTATCGATCAATCGTGGAATTTCTTAAAGAGTTGTCATTTTTTCAAAGTGAGTGACGAAGAAGCTATGCTGATTACCGGGAAGCCTACGGTTAAAGACGCGGCTGAAGAATTTCAATCTAAGACAAAAGCAGTATTTGCCATTACGATCGGAAAAGAAGGTACGATACTGGGATTGAATGGAAGTACTACGACTGTCGAAAGTATTCCCATTACTCCTATTGATACCACCGGTGCAGGAGATGCCTTTGTCGGCGCTATTCTATACCAGCTAAGAAATAAAACGCTAAGGGCCATTTCGTCTTTATCGGAAAATGACTGGATAACGATCATCCACAATGGAAATAAAGCCGGCGCCCGCACCTGCGAATACCTGGGAGCCATGGAAGCATTCAAACACCTGAGTAACGATATTTTCAAGTAATCCATAGCAGGCTCGTGTATAACCATCAATTACATCAACGCATTAATCAGATCATCCTGGAAGATCCTTCCATCGCTATCGAAGGCAAGGACAATTTATTCAACACGCGCTTAGTAACTAATACCGCAGCTATCTATAATTTATATACAGAAATTTATGGCCACCACATAAACATGCATGATTATTTCGATCAATTGATCCGTGTAATCAGTAATGCATATTCAAACAGGCCGCTCCGGTTGAAAGACCAGGATGCTATAAAAGAAAAAAAGGGCCATTGGTTTTTAAGTAATGAGCTGGTGGGAATGAGTTTATATGTGGATCGGTTTTGCGGAGACCTGAAAAACCTGGAAGAAAAACTACCCTATTTCAAAAAATTGGGTGTAAACCTCCTCCATCTAATGCCATTGTTTGAAACTCCGGTAGGGGAAAGTGATGGCGGCTATGCTGTTTCTAATTTCAGGAAGGTTGATCCCCGGTTCGGCAACCTGGATGATCTTTTGGACCTCCAGGAAAAAATGCAAATGGAGGGTATCTACCTGATGCTGGATATTGTGTTGAACCATACCTCCAATCAACATGAATGGGCCATCAAAGCAAGCCAGGGTAGCCGGAAATATCAGGACTACTTTTACTTATTCGGGGATCGTAGCGTCCCCGACTTGTATGATCAGGGAATGCCGGAAATTTTTCCTGAATCGGCCCCCGGCAATTTTACCTATGTGCCGGCGATAAGAAAATGGGTGATGACTGTTTTTCACCAATACCAATGGGATCTCAACTATACTAATCCGGCTGTATTCCTGGAGATGTTGGATACCATATTATTTTACGCCAATCTTGGCGTGGATGTCCTGCGCATAGACGCGCCTGCATTTATTTGGAAAGAAGTGGGGACCAACTGTCAAAATTTACCGCAGGTCCATAGCTTACTCCGGCTGATAAAACAATGTGTTCAGGTCGCAGCTCCCGGTATGGCATTGTTGGCCGAAGCCATTGTTGCACCGGCTGAGATCATGAAATATTTCGGTGCCGGCTTGTATACGGCGCGCGAATGTGATTTCGCATACAACGCCACTCACATGGCATTACAATGGGATGCACTGGCCACCGGCGACACAAGAATCATGCTCGCGGCTCAACATGAAATTTTACAAAAGCCATTCGGCACCTCCTGGATTACCTACACCCGCTGTCATGATGATATCGGGCTGGGGTATGAAGATTACATGATTCAACAGGCCGGTTTTGATTCACATGAACATCGAAAATTTATCAAGAACTACTATTCGAATAATTATCCCGATTCTCCTGCGCGGGGAGCCTTGTTTTCTGTCAATCCAAAAACCAATGACGCTCGTATTAGCGGTACCCTCGCTTCTTTGTGTGGACTAGAGAACGCATTGGAAACCGGCAATAAAGAAGATATTGAAATCTCTATTCAAAAGATCACCATGATGCAGGCACATATATTTTTCCTGGGAGGCCTGCCCGTCCTTTTTTATGGTGATGAACTGGGTTATACCAATGACTATTCTTATAAGAATGATCCGGCCAAAGCCTATGATAATCGTTGGATGCATCGTGCTGTCATGGATTGGACAAAGAATTCAAATATTGACATCGAAGGAACTGTCGAGAACAAAATATTCACCGCTACAAAAAATTTAATAGGGATACGAAAAAGGCTGGAAATCGTTGGCGATTATAAAAACCTTACCTGGTTAACACCGCATAATATCCACGTTGCCGGTTACCTGAGAACTTTTGAAGGGCGCAAGCTTTATTGTCTTTTTAATTTTAGCTCGTCGGATGCATATGTAACATGGTATATTTTTCGGGAACATGGACCGGCTCCGGAAAAGCTCTTTGATCATTGGCAGCGAAAACGCATCTATTTGGGAAATGATGAGGAATATCTTGTACTGCCGCCGTATGCATTTCTATTGCTCGAAGCGAAGTAATCTCAATTTTTACGACATTCCATACTTTCTGACCAATGCTAAGAATACTCCGTTGGTCCATCCAAATCCATCCTGACCGGGGTATTCACCGCCGCCCGCGTCCAGATCTGTGTTCACTACATTATATTTCTCCATGAGCTTACCCGTTCTCTTAAAAACATCTGCATTGAGCTTCATCCACCGGTGCGCAATCTCCTTTGCAAGTTGTTCATGACCGTAGTTTTCCAATCCGACAATCGCCATCCATTGCAATGGCGCCCATCCATTGGGTGCATCCCATTGTTCCCCGGTGGTTTCCAATGTGGTGACGACACCACCCGGCTTCAGGAATTTATTGCTGATCGTGGAGGCTACCGCTTGTGCTTGCTCTTCGGACGCAATTCTGAAGAACAGAGGGAAGCAAGCGGCCAGGTTCAAGTGAGTATGCGCTTTATTTTCTACTGCATCATAATCCACATAAAAATTAAGCTTCCTGTTCCAGCAATATTTATTGATGGCATTCTTTCTACTTTCTGCAAGTACCCTGTAATATTTTGAAGCTTCAGTTTGGTTATTCAACTGAAGCGCCTGTTCTATCACTTGCTCCAGGTGCATTAAGAGGCAATTCAAGTCCACCGGAACCAGATCGGAACTACGTATAGTTCTCAACGAATGCCCGTCTTTAAACCAACGGCTGCTAAAATCCCATCCCGATTCTGCACCGGCTCTCAAATGATGGCAGATCTTTTTTGGATCTCCCGATGATTTGCCAATCAATTCAAGGTCTTCTTTATAAGCTTCCGGTCGCGGCGTATCACGCTCATCCCAGTAACGATTCAAAATCTCTCCGCCGGGCATCCGCACTACATGATGAAGCTGTCTATTTTGGTCATCCAGCTCAATGGATCCCGTCATCCAATATTGATGTTCTTTTTCTAATTGTGGCAAATAAAACGAAAGAACTTCTTTTCCTTTTATTTCAGATAGCATACGTACCATTAGAGAATAAAAGGGAGGCTGGGAGCGACTCAAGTAATAAGTACGGTTGCCATTTGGTATATGTCCGACCGTATCGATCAGGTACGAAAAATTTTTAACCATGTTTTCCAGCATCTCGTTTTTCTGCGAGGCCTTCAATCCCAGCATGGTAAAGTAGCTATCCCAATAATAAATTTCACCAAATCTTCCGCCAGGCACTATGTATGGATAAGGTAAGGGAATGAGGGATCCAGCTTTCTCATCAGGTTCACGAGTAAGGACATTCCAAAGTGTTTCAATATTCTCTTCAACCGATTTTTTTGGATTACTGCTGTAACCATTGGAATGAAGCGTCGGTGGATTAAAATTTTCCAATACGAATTTCTCCAAATTAAAGTCCGGTCGGCTCTTTTGCTGGATATACTTCTCATTGATCCGTTCGGGCTCGTCTTTAGGAAGGCAGTCCACAAAAGTTTTTCCATCGGGAAATACTTTTGTCAATTGAACATCCTCAAATAGAGGAATCAGGTCTTGAATTTCGGTTTGACTCATAGATATAGAATTAGTGTCCGCCGCCACTGAGCTTCAATTCTATGCTTGCTCCGGTTCGAAGTTGTAATCGTTTAAAAAAGAATAGTAAAATGATTAGAATGCCAAGAGGAATTAATGAAAAATAAAAAGCAGTCTGACCTCCATAGGCTCCAAAAATATTACCAGTAATGATAGAACCGGTCGTTCCGCCCAGAGCGGAAAAAACAACGATCAGCCCTGACATAGCTCCATGCTTATGAGCGGGCAGATTACTGAGAATAACAGAATTGATAGCGGGGTAGATAGGCGCTAAGAAAAGCCCGATCAGGGGAAACGCAAAAGCAATGATGGGTATGTCACTGAATTTTGTTACAGCTAATCCATGTACGCTCTTTGTCAAAGGAACAACTAATACTACCAGGGCGCCAGCGGCAAGGAGGCAACCCAACAACACATACAGCCAGTCAATTTTCCTGAATAGAATTCCGGCCAGGAACCGCCCCAATGCGATCGAAGCGGATAATATGCTGGCCATCTGAATACTCAGGCTGGTTGATAGCTTTATGACATCCTTATTAAAAGTTGGAAGCCAGCTCATGATACTTTGCTCGATCAGGACATAAAAAAATGCGCAGAATATGAATACAAGCACGAGTGGAAAAATAATAAGCCGGAGCATTTCCACAAAATCCTGCTTTGCCGTTTTTGCTTTCTCCGGTTCCCTCACCTTGGCTTCATCCAATTTAGTCGAGAGCAATAAAAAAAAGGCCAGGGCAGAGAGCCCGGCCAGGATATAATATACGTTGAACCATGCCGTCGATTTAGGATGATCATTGTCGACAAACGCACCAAACAGGAAATATCCTGTGAGTATGCCGACCATAAAAAACGATTCGAGGAAATTCATCAGGCTAAGATGTTCCTTTTTAGTCCGCGTGACCAGCGCAATGGTAGCCAGTACAGTGACTTTTATCAAAGCAAAGCTGACACCGACCGTAGCAAATAACAGCTTGGTCATGACGAAACTCCCGGTGGAGGGCATGATCAGGCACATGATTGTAACCAGAGCCAGTGCAATCAACATGCTTTTTTTATATCCAATGTGGACGACATAAGAAGCAACCAGGAACGAAGCAATAGCAATACTCAGATCTTTAAACGCTTCCAGCGTGCTGGCCGCTCCTTTAGTGATATCAAAATTATTCTGGACCTGTAGTATCACCGTACCTACACTATTGAGCAGGATCGCAAAAACAAAATAGTTGAGAAATAGGGATAGCTTAACTCTGAAGTTTGACATACCGTTTCGTTAAATGGTGACTACTAAATTTACAGGTTATCCTGCTAGCATCAAAATAACGACTAAAGGGAGCCTCCTTCAACGAGTATTGAGTCCAGGAATACTTCTTTAGGTGAATAGGAGTTTTCGAGGCTGGAAAGCATTTCCGAAAAGGCAAGTTTGCCCAATTTGAAACCGTTTGTTTCAACATAAGTTATTTTCGGATCATACATCGTAGGGATTAATCCATTGCTAATGCCAATGACTCCAATATCATCGGGCACTTTTAATTTCAACTCATGTATGGCGTACATCACGCCGATCAGGATCAGGTCGCCCATGCAAAAAATTACATCGGGTTTTTCTTTTGCCTGAAGAGCTCGCAGGGCAACCTGCTTGGACGGTAGGATTCCTTCGGGATAATCGACTTCAATTTTTGTATGGGGAGAAAGCTTTTCTAAAGTTTCAATAAAAGAGGAGCAGCGCTTTTTTGAAATGTTTAAGTGCGGATGACCAAATAATGCAAGGACGTTTTTCTTCTTTTTCTTTACAATCGCTTCAGCCGCTATCCGGGCCGCCTTTTCATCTGCGAGACAAACCTTTTGATAGCCCGCGTTTTCAGGTACGCGATCGAAAAAGACTATGGGCACTTCTTTATCTCGCAATTTTTGAAAGGGAGTGATATCTTCCGTTTCGATAGAAATGGCGACAAACAAACCCATCACCATATTCTTTCTGAAGAGTTGAAGGTTGGCCGTCTCGATTTCCAACTTGTCCCGGGATTGCATGATCAGTACCGAATATCCATGGAGCCTGGCGTCTTCTTCCACGGCCGCGATAAAGGAATCATAAAAGAAATTATCCACCGAGGGAACCATGATTCCAAGCACATTGCTTTGCTTGGTCCGAAGTTGAATCGCATAGCTGTTCGGCTCATACTCCATCAATTCGGCCAGCTCCTTTACCTTCTTCTTTGTTTGTTCAGAAATATCAGGATGATCCTTTAACGCTCTGGATACTGTGGAAACGCTTAGACCAAGAGTTTCAGAAAGCTTCTTTAGTGTGCTTGGCTGCATGACAAATTATTTTGAACTCCTGGCGAACAAAAACGTTACTAAAGATAGTTTTAATATTTTAACGTCCCTGGGTTGAATGACTTCCAGCTATGCCAAAATTCCTGATACGCCGGTAAAGGTTTGAGTGAGGAAGCCGTATCAATTCCCATTCCATCTAGTCGGAAATGATGCGCATTAAAGATCAATGTATCGTTACTTAATAAAAACCTTGAATCTTCAGCCGGTCTTTGAAATGCATAAAAACTCTTGTCATCACGTGCTACTACAAGCAACACGGGTATCGTTCCCAGCCTGTCATGGATGATCCTTTCCTTTTTTAGTTGATTCCAATCGTATGCCTTTCTTTCTTCGTTTCCCTTTAATCCGATCACCCAGGATTTATCATTCCAGGAAAGGCTATCTGTACCTGTCAACTTGCTTTTACTCTGGCCGCTTTCATATCGAAATGTCGTGTCGTAGTTACCTACCGACGCGGGGTCCGGTTGCATGATCAGCGATTGAGGATGATGCTGCAGCCATTGCGAAAGGGAAGTTTGTGTGCTGAATACCTCGGGTAACTGATGCCCTTTCCTCCGCCCGGTGATTGCCTCTCCCGTCTCCTGCCGCCACCAACTTTTGGTTGACTTATCCTCGAACATGGCATTGAAGTGATCCATCCCTACCAATCTGAACTTCTCCAGGCTGCCATCTACTAAAGGTTCAAAAACACGGCCTGTTCGGCAAACTGTACAATAGGTAACGATCACCGGCTTTCCACCGATGGTATCCTGCACCTGGTGATGATAGCCGAGGAATTGAATAGGATATGCTTTTGCTTCTTCATTGATGACCACTCCCAACACGAGTCTTTCAGGATCCACTTTATTGTTTGCGACATTGCTCATCAATAGTTGTTTTGGCTGGTAAAACATATGATCTGCGGCCATTTTGAAATTGGCCATATAAATCACGGCGAATAAGAGAGCAAGTGGAAATATTAATAGCCATCTTCTCTTCCACCTGGCGCCAAAAACTCCCAAAACGATCATCAGACCGAATAAAATACGGATAGCCCATCGCCAACTGTAGAGGAAATAAGCCAGGTCGATACTATCCGATTTCTGGCTGCCTGGCATGGGCATGATGAAGTACACGTTCATTACTTCAAATGCCAGCAAACCAAGGAATCCGATCCAAAAGAATTTTTTCATATAGAACTATTTTTTGACAGGCTCTTTATACAGATCATAATCGATATATCCTTCTTCGGCTCTCATTTTCGCTCTTTGTATATATATTTCGCGATCCGTCGGCGCCCAGGTAGCCAACCCGTCTACATAACGATTAAACATACAGAATGCAGCTGCGATCAAGACAGTGTCGTGAATTTCCCGGTCGGACGCTCCCATGTTTCTTGCGGCTTCAATCTGCTCTGCTGTTACCTGTTTTCCTCCCTTCCTTACACTTCCCGCGATAGAGAGTAAAGACTTCATTTTATCCGAGATATCTGTGAGGTTATAATCTTCCTTCACACTATCGATAAATTGCGGCTCACATTCCAGGTAGTGCTGAGCCAGTGCACCATGTACACTATGACAAAAGAAACAATCATTCTGATACGAAACGTAAGATCCAATCAACTCCCGCTCACCGCGACTAAGTGTATTATCATCATCACGGAGTAAAATCTCCGCCAACTCATTCAATGGCTTTGCGGTTTCTGGACGAAAAGCCATCGGACCTCGAATACCTGGTAAATCATTTCCCAAATTGATATGTGCCATCTATTTAATTTTTTGTACTAAATTGATTTTGTTCCTCTCGAAAATAAAGTAGCGAAAAAACCTATGACGAATACAAAAGAAAATGTAAAGACTGCGCTTCCATATCCACCCAACCATGTCACCAAAGCGCCAATAAAAAAGACCACCGTTCCTGTGACTAAACGTCCGGCATTAAAACAAAAACCGGTAGCAAAGGCGCGAATAGGTGTGGGAAACAATTCGGGAATAAAAACCGCTAGTGCTCCCTGGCTGATACCAAAGAAGAATGAAAGCATTCCCATTTCAATAAAACTGATGATCGTAATATCCTTGTTTAACCTGAAAAGAATAAATGTGAGTAGGAAACAGGCTGTAAAACACGTTAACATGGTTCTGCGAAGACCAATAGCATTTACAATCCAGCCAGAAAAGAAACTTCCGGCAATGCCTCCGCCGGCCAGTATCATCATGGCAGTGCCGCGTTGCTGTTGTACTTCCGGTGAGGATGAGATGCTTTGAACCCAGGTAGGAGCCCAGGAAAACACGGCCCAGAGCCCTATGAGCATGGTACCAAATATAACAGATCCAACTAATAAATTCTTTCTGTACATTTTTCCAAAAAGCTTCGTTTTCTCATTATGTATTTGACCTGCTTCCTGTTTGAATTTTTTCCATTTCGAAGATTCGGGTAATACAAATGAAGCAATTGCGGCCAGCAACATAGGAATGACGCCAATCCAAAAAGCTGTCCGCCACTGTCCGGCGAAGTTGTTCACTGCGCCGGCTGCAAAAAATCCAACCGGCATCGCCAGGGAAACCATTCCCTGTATAATTGCTTTTTTTCTATCCGACCATAGTTCGGAAATGAGAATGACAGTGGTTACCAATACACCGCCAATTCCAAACCCCGATAAAAACCGGCACACAGTGACTAATAACCAGGATGAAGATAGCGCTGTTCCAATAGCAAATAAACCAAACCATGCGATGGATAGCACGACAGACCTGGAGCGGCCGATCTTGTCTCCAAGAATACCCCAAACGATGCCACCGATCATCCATCCGAAGATGAATAGTGAATTTATCCAGGCGCTAACCTGGTTCATCTTTTCTTCCGATACATCACCTAATAGATCCTTGACAGCAACGGGCAGGTAAACTGACATCAACATGGATATGATCCCACTGAAGAAAGTAGCCAGGAAGCAGATCACAAAAACGAATGCCAGTCCTTGCGAGGATTTTAATACGCCAACCTGCATGGTAGCCATTGGAAGCGGTTCATTGGAATAGGTGCCCGGGTTACTCATGGCTCTGCAAATTATTTTTCTTCAGGTGGTCATAGCCTTGCGGAAGTCGGTGATAGCCGTGGTTTTTTAACCGGTCTCCGATACCCTGATAAAAATCAGGATTGGTCGGTGTAACTGTAGATAGTCCATCCACATATCGATTGTACAAGCAGAATAAAGCGGCTATTAAAACGGTATCGTGTATTTCAATATCGGTTGCTCCTGCACCTTTGGCTTCCTGAATGGATTCAGTTGTCACATTCTTACCGCTCTCTTGCGTGAGTGCAGCAATCTTCAACAATGCTTTCATCTTATCGCTTACCGGTGCGCTGCTAATGTCTTCTTTTACCTTCGCAGAAGTAACTTCTTCACCCAGGAGAGCATTGGCTGCAGCGACGTGCGCATTTGTGCAGAATCGACATTCATTACGGTGAGAAACGACCGTAGCAATTAATTCCCTTTCTCCCTCCGTTAGCGTAGAGGGGCCTCGTAATAAAATTTGGGTTAGCTCACGTATAGGCTTTGCACTATCCTGTCTATACTCCAGCAGTCCGGTTATGCCTGGCAAGTGATCTTCCAAAGGTATGTATGGCATGGCCTAAATTTTTGCTCCTAATGAAATATAAAACGTTCTGCCGTCTGCTGGCAGGATCCCTGGTCCGGGATACATAGTGATCCTTCTATTAAAATATTTTTCTCCAGTTAAGTTGTTAATGCCGGCAGAGATGTGGTACTGTTTGGCAAATTGTAAACTCAAGCTCCAATCCCAAACATGATAGGCCGGGATAAGTCCTATTACGCCGTTGGCGCTGGATAAGGTATTAAACGCATCATTAAATGATTTGCTGGTATAACTATATTGAACGACGGTCGTCAGGTTTTTGTATCGCAGGTTAATGCCGGATTTATTGATCCATTCCGGTGCGTTTTCAACAAAATTTCCTTTGATGTTTGTGTTTGTACCTCCTTTATTGATCACGCCACTTTCATACCTGGCATGATCGTACGCCAGTGAATTAAATATCCGGATATCGCCATCGATGCCTTTAGGCGCAATCCATCTGAGCAATGAAACTTCAACAAATACTTCAACACCTTTTGCCACCGAGTTACCAATATTGGTGGTAAGAAGATGATTACCACCCCCGGTTGATGGCTGACTCACCAGTCCAATGCGATTGCCATAGAAAAGATAAAAGGCATTGATATCATATCGAAGTATATTACCAATATGACCCCTGTAACCAAGATCAATATTATAACCCTTACTATCCTTCAATGAGGGATCTATCTCGTCAACACGATCTGCCGGAGTTACAAATGCATACAGGTAGGGACGATAAGCCTGTGATATGTTTCCATATAATTGCGACGACCTATCCAATTCATATTGCAGTCCTGCGCCAAACAATGGGAAATTCCTTTTTCCCTTATAAGCCACCGCTGCCGTAGCATTGTTAATAACACCACTCAGATCCGTTCGAATGATCTCATAGCGGACACCCGGAGTGATAGAAAATCGGGGAGTCAGCTGAAAAATATTTTCAGCGAAGGCTGCATAGTTGAGAGTTTTAAAATGGAGATCGATCCCATATGGATGCACCAGGGTAAGATCAAAATCGCTGGCGATCGTTCCTACGCCTTTCTGCCTGCGCTTGGTGACTTCATTGAGGTATTTAATGCCGCCAGATATCACGCTACTTACTTTGCCAATACTGTAATAGTGCAATATTCTTGCCTCAGCTCCGAACCCACTATAATAGTCTCTGTCTACCTGCCGTGGGTTGTAAGCACCGATGGTTGTGTTAAACGTGTCGGGCATGTTCCCGGCATTAATGAACTGTACGCTGTTGCGCTGCCCAAATACACTGTGAAGAGTGATTTCGAGGTGAGTGTCATGGGAAATGTTGTATTGAAATTTCAGAGCGGGAACATTAATAACAGGTTGGAAGTAATTGCGTGTTCGTTCAGAGTGCCGCGGATTATTTGCAAATTGAGCATCTGTCAACCCTCCGGCTATCTGTTGCACATAATCCATGCGGGAGAATTCAGCAATCAACTTCATCTTATCATTCACCTGGTAAGCAAGGTGTATATAATAAGAATTGTAATTGAAGCGGGCATTATCTCTCCAGCCATCGCCATGACGGTTATTGTAAAAAGCATAATAATTTAATTTTCCTTTTGTGCCGCCAACGGCTGTAAATGAATTAAAAAGATGATTGGAGCCTGCAGTTTGTTCAGTCTCTATGGCTATCGGTTTGGTACTATCGCCTTCCTTTATCTTATAGTTCATCATTCCCCCGAACTGCGGTCCAAACTGAAGCGCTGCCGAACCCCGGACCATTTGGATTTCTTCAATAGCCTGAAGAGGCACCGTATAATGGTTTTCGGGATAACCAAATAGATCGGAATTGGTATTGTACCCATTCTGCCGCATGTTCATTTCTATGGATCGATGAGGATCGGTTCCGCGGGAACCTATGTTCAGCTGGGTGCCTGCTCCGTCCATTTCCCACATAGTTAAGCCAGGTAGCCGCGCAAACACCGTGCGACCCAGATTTAATTCCAAACCAGGCATTTTATCCAGTAACATTATTGAGTTCGTTCTTTTTCCAGAATAAATATTCACACCTTCTATATCTGGCAAATAAGACGCATTCGATGCTCTGAGTTTGGCATTGATGATCACATTGTCGAGCGTTTTCGAAGGCATCGTATCATTCAAAGCGCTTTTTGTAGCCTCTTGCACGAATGCTTGCACACAGCTGCCCGTTAGCATCAATGTCAAAATAAAAGTCTTCATTTTCACAGTTTTTACAATCAAGAATTAAAAAGAGGCGTCAGTAAGGAATTACAACGCCGTATTGCTTATGTTAAAAACGCATATTTTTTTTACTCTGCTCCATCCGCCATCGCTCTTTGTATGGCATAGTTGCCAACATTTCTACCCACCTCTAGTCCAACTGTACAATCACTTCGATAGTGAATGCCGCCATATATTCGCGACATGGATGCTTCCGTGGCCATTGCATTGTACTTCGCCGCTTTCTCTGGAATGATGTGTGCCAGAACCGTTGCTGCTGCAGCACTGAATGTGGAATGCCCCGATATGTACGAAGGGAAATTCGGTATGCCAGTCAGTGTTTTGATGTTGGGATCTAGTTGCGTAGGCCTTGGATTGAAATAAAAATATTTTGTATCCCAGCACACAATGCCGGCGTCCATCAATGCCATGTTGATCAACGCCATATTTCTCGCCCACCTGACTTCACTAAAATTTTTCGGAATAAAATCTTCGGCTGCAATAGCATCCCAATGACCCGGCGGTGAATAAGTCCCCACTCCATCGGCCCAGAAATGAACGATGCGGGTTCTCTCCCGGGTAGGATTTTTTACGAAATCAAGTACTTCTTCAGTTTCTTTCCTCATTAGATCACTTTTCACAAGCGGTGGCGGTCCGGGACGTAGAGAAATGGCCGTTAAAGAGTCAAATAAAAATGCTTTCACTTTTCCATATATAGGAAGCATTGGCGGGCGACGAGGAACTTCCAGGCTGTACCAGGGCGTTTCACCCCTGGCAAGGCAATCAGTTTCTAATTGTGTCCATTGTGCCTGCGTTCCGATAGCGGCGCCGGCTCTATCACCTCTTGCTCTTGTAGCAAACTTTTGAGCAACCTTTTTTCCCAGCGATTCACCAGCATCCAGGTCACTCCGCACATTCGCACCGGCAATGAGGCGGGACCGCTTATGCTCTTCGGCCTTTGCTTGTATGAAATCCTGGTCTCCCGGGAAGAGTAATTTTAGCATTTCCACCGATGCCCCCGCTACAGCAGCATCCTCTGAGGGATATGATGGTAGTGTTGACTTTGGTATTAATGCATTGATGGTTGCGTCTACTGTGTAGGGCGCCGCACGGTTATATCTTCTTTTATAATACCAGGTGGCGACCAATGCATCATATTGCGCTGCTGCCACATAGGCATAGGCCCTTCCGGCATATGGTGGATTGGAAAAGGGGAACTGCGGATAGGCCAGGGGGTTAGCCGCACTCGGAAATGGATAAGTTCCATCTTCATTTTGGTAGGGTGGTAAATTATGCTTGGCCACCAATTCCCTCAGTATTTCATTCCAACGTAATACTGCGCCCGCACTCCAGTACTTTACGATTGCTTTTTCTTCGGATGTCAGATCGCCTTGCCAGCTCTTTATTTCATTTAATTGCGCTATATATTCCGGCGAAGTGACTGCAATAGGTGAGTCCACAGCAATTTCATTAGCCGCAACAAGTAGGACAGGCTTCCAATCACCTGCATCTGCATCGATATCCGCGGGTGTCAGTGCGGGAATGTTGTCCGTTCGACCTTCTATCTCTTTATTGCAGCTGACTGCGACGATGATGGCTCCGGCCAGGATGAAGATCGAGAAGAAAATGATTTTTTTCATGTCAATTCGTTTTATTCGGATTAGAAGTTGATTTCGTCTTATGACCCAGGTCAAAAACATAAAAGAAGCTGCCATAAATTGTCGTTGCCTGGCCCATATTTCTTCCTGCCACAGTCATATTGCCACCGGCAACAAGTGATAACTGTGGTAGTGAAGGGATCACGTATTTGAAATTGGCGCCTATAGTTGTCGCGTTCATCTTGTTGCTTGGAAAAGGCATGTTGTTCCGGGTGATATCGAAACCGCCCAGCGTAGTCCAATTATTGAATACAGCTTCGGCTATCCATCGATGAGTTCTTAAACCGGCCCTGAAATTGAAATTCAATCCATCCGGCATCTCCACTTCATTGGTCAGATGCATCTCTGTTGTATAATAAGCCGAGCGATCGATCTTAATATTATCCCGGTAAGCATACGTGGCAGAACCAGTAGCAAATAGGCTACCTCTTTCATAGTCAGCCATCACCCGCGCGCTGAGGGTGGTGCTATGCAGGCCGATGGAAAGGGGCAGGAAATCTGCGACATAATTAGAAAGAGGAAATGACAGCCCTGCAACACCGATCAATGAGAACTTGCCGCTTCCCATTTTTTCGCTGAGGGCTCTCCATTTCACAAATAGACTAAGATCCTGGACACCTTTCATACCATGAAGTGTGCCTGCAGACGCTTTCGTCTTTACGTATGGGGCTCCAAATAGAAAATTCAGGTTCCTGTTGATGCCATAGTTTCCCATGACACTAAACATTTGCGTGGTGACTGTTCCGAGGTTTTCATTGTCTCGCTTAAGAGTCCCTTCCCAGTAATTTTTCCAACTGCTGTGGCTATACATGGGACCAACACAAAAAGCATTTTTTTCCATCATGATCGCATCGATATCTGTTTGAGCAAAAACGGAGTTTAGTTGCATACAAAGAGCAAGCAGCAAGAAAAATTTGTTTTGGTATTTTGATTTAAGCATGATTGTCCGATTTATAATTTAAATGTTATTCCGGCACTGATTAAATAGTCGGCGAATGCTGCATCTCCAATAATGTGCGAATCTGTATCAGCCGAACGGCGTTTATCCGAATTGCTTTGCACGCGATTCCTGGAAATAGCAACTGGTACACCGAGGTTAAAACTCATCTTCTTTGCCACGTAGGTGATAGAAGGTTCAGCTGAAATAATGTATCCGGGTCTTCTAAATCCACGGCTACCTCCAATCAGATCTGATGATGGAAGTCCTTCGATCCGAATGCCCCCGGAAAGAGTTATCCGATTAACCATATAGCTCACACCGCCGCGAGCCATATAGAGATCCGGTACACTCATCACATCTGTATTGTATTTTTTTGCGGTTACGGACGGATTGCCGCCGCGCGCTGTAGATGTTCCATTTACTTCGCGGGGGTTGACGAGGTAAAAAAAGCTTCCATAAACCCCAAAGCGGTGGTTGAAATTATAAAAGCTATTCACTTCAAAGGTGATACCCGTGCCGCCATCGCCCGGCTGTATTGATTGGTCAACAGGTCCGAGTACGCTTGAGTCAGCCGTTTTGTAGAAATAACCCAGGTAATTGTCTTTACCCGTTGGAAGTTTTATCCCCAGCCCCAGCTGAACATTCCCTTTATGCGATGTCAAGGGATCGAACATCCACCGGTAAGCAGAAAACCGTGCATCCCCAATACCAAATGAATTGGTTGCATGCCTCGTTTCGCCATCATGCTCATAAAGCGATGTACGGCCAAAGCTCATGATCGGCAGAGTGATGGCCAATGACCAGCGCGTATTGATCGTCCTGGTAGCCGTGATGTCCAACTCATATGCATGGTTGATCACATTACTTCCTTCTTCGATTCTATGTTTCTGCTCAATGGTACCAACAAAGTGTTTATATGATTTAAAATAGCGGTTGTTTAAATTCAGTTCCCATCCCTTGACTTCACCGGGACGACTGCAGACACCTGCTGTACCCTTAATAGCCACACAACCCTGGGCTGAAGTTTTGGAAACAATAGCAATGGAAATAATTAAAATGATAAAAACCCTTTTCATACGTTTAAATTTTTTTATTTGATAATAAATTAGTTTTTCTTCATTGTCAATCGCCCCAGGACAAATTCACCTACTTTTTTTCCATATTCCGTACTAACGATACAGGAGTTATGAAAATGGATGCCTCCATAAAACCGGGCCCAGTTGTTTTCAATAGCCGCACTCCTAAATGATGTATAATACCTGCTCTTTATTCCAAATTCCGTTTCGCTGGTATCGGTATAGGCAAAATGATCTCCAAATACATGGGTAAGCGCTTCTGCATTGGCCGCGGAAACAGTGGAATGGCCGCAAGTATATTCCGGAAATGGCGGCGTTTGCAGGTAAGGACTCCAATTTTGATCAATGTATTTATTGATGATCGTTTCAGGACGGGCGTAGTTAAACCTGTATTTTTCATCCCAGCATTGAATAAAGGCATCAAATTGTGTCATCGCTGTTAGTGCATATGCATAGACAGTAGCTGCGAAATCAAACTTGGCCTGCTTGGCAGCTATTCCAACGATGCTCATCCAATGTCCGGGAGGCGAGAATTTCTTTGACCCATACATCACATGCCCCACAACATTTAGCTTGAACGGGTTATCATCCCAGAAATCCGCTATGTGTTTTTGTTCCTCGTTCAAGCTGTCCACCGCATTCTTTATAGACATTAGCTCCTGGTAATATTTACTCTTTTTATCAGTAATATTAAAGGAAGGAGGCGGCGGCGGCACGAATTGATCGGCGCTATCCAGCACCAATGGCCGGATCTCATCCCAATGAGGCTCCATCGCCGAGGCATAAGCAGGAGGAGTGGGAACCCAACGACCCGGCGTATCCATTACAGTATATTTTGGATAGCTCCGGGTTTCCAAATACATATCTTTTTTACTCCATCTGAGGATAACCGATGAAATAGAATCGGAAAGAGCGATGCTGTTCTTAAAAACTTCATCGGGCATTCCCTGTTCTTTTACCAGTTTCTTCAGGCTGTCGGTATAATAAGACATACTTCCTTCGGGAAAGGTCACTGCTTCGCCGAGTTTTGAAAATGCCAGAAGAGCTGCAAATTCATAGTCTGCTTTCTTTGCCGTATCAACTTTTGGCATCGCTTGTAATCCGCGAACCTGTCCTGCCAACGATTGATATTGCTTTGGATAACCTGCGGCAATCACTTCATAAGCGGCCACGGATGCGTACATATAATTTCGCGAGGCGACAATGGGACTGAAATTATTACCCATTACCACGCTGTTAAGCTCATGTACCGTGTTGCAAAACAATATCGGGTCACTGGTGATCTTTTTATAATCACCTTCCTTTTCTTGTTTGCAGGAAACCAGAAGGATAAGGCCTGTCAAGGCTATCCACACAAATTTTTTCACTCTAATGATATTATACTTGGAAAAACTTCATTCCGCAATCATGCAGAAAGAAAATAATAGTCTAACTAAGAAATGTTACACTATTTTCAGGAGGTTGCTCTGGCGTGGGTTGCCATGTATAATAAAGTGGTGCAGAACCAATTTTTAGCTTTGTACGCAGAAGGCTTTCTAAAGAACTTATTCCAAGTAGTCCTGTGTGGTCATCGTATTCACTCCAAAAGTTCTTAGCCACTGATGTATTATTGCTTTGTTTCTTATCAGCCTGGTTTTGATCGAGCCCGTTGGCGAGCTTATAAAATTCATTGCCGGCTGATTTTATTCTATCCTTTGAGTTGTTGTAAATGCATTTTAGTATGAGATATCCGTCTTCAATCTTTCTCTTCACATACGTATATGTCTTTCCTTCAATTTCTATTTCACCATAGTGACGTTCAAATTCAGATTGAGAAGTCTGGTAAGGCATATTCAACGAAACCCGTAACTCTATCAATTGGGATTCATCGTAATCATTATTGTCCAAACGAAGTTCAAGATGTCTGGCTGCTGTCTTTTGCAGGAATGCGGTTACAAACTTATAACCGTACCAGTTAAAGAAGAGAATGATAATAAGAAAAAGCGCAGCAATCTTTTTCACTCAGCAGTTTTGAACCTACAATCTACGATAAATTTTGAAATCAATCCAAGGCGCCAGGCAAAATAAAATTATTCGAAACCTTTCCGAATCAACTATAACTATCTGATATCCAACATCTAGCATCTAATATCCAGCATCTAGTACCTACCTTCTAACCACAAACGTCTTCTTTTCCGACCCCACTCCTTTAATAGTAAGGCTTACCCAATTTTTGGGAAGCGCTGACTTTACCTGCATAACTCCCCGGGAGGTTATATCCAGTCCTCCAAACCCCATTAACACACTTTGGACCATGCCTCCGGCACCGGTAGAAAAATATGGATTGGTCCCACCTTTAGTTTCAGCTAACACCCGAAAAGGAGGATTGAGATTAGGTAAATAGCCATCCTGGAAAAAATGAAATGCTTTTTCTCCATTTCCCAACCTCGCATAAAGAATAGTAAAGATTGCCTGGGTCATAGCAGGAGTCCCTTCATTGGGAACTCTTGTCTCATAGTATTCCAGATCTTTTCGTATTTGAGTTGGATCTGTGATTTGTTTCAATGGGTAAGACAACAGGTTCACATCTGCTTGCTTAATGCCCTCTCCATTATAAGTGGCGTGCTCACGCGTGACACCGTTGTCCATTTTTAATATGGGAATATTATTGGCAACCATTAACCAATCCGGATCAGGAACAAGGCCCAACACTTTAGCTGCTTCGGTCGCATTTTGCAAGTTGGTCTTTGCTGCTGCATTTGTAAACGCGTTGTTATCTACGTTCTCAGCCCATTCATCAGCAGCTACTACATTCTTTATGTCATAAGCACCGGGGCCATTTCTTTCCACCCGGCTCGCCCAAAAATCTGCCGTAGCTGAAAGTATAGGCCAACCTTTTTCCCGCAGCCAGGTCTTATCCTGTGTTACACAATAATAATTCCACGCGGCCATTCCAACGCATGCAGTGATATGATGTTCAAATGGACCACTCAATGCCCACACGGGTGTTTCCTCCACACCGGTTTCGGCACTCTCCCATGGAAACATGGCACCTTTAAATCCATTGCTGAATGCATTTTTCCGGGCAGCATTCAATCGCTGATACCTGTATTCCATCATACTTTTGGCAAGTTCAGGGTGCAATACCAGCACGGCAGGAAACATCCATAGTTCAGTATCCCAGAAAACATGACCATTATAACCCAATCCGCTTAGTCCCATGGGTGAGGGAGAAAAAGACGTGCCTTCCCTTGTGAATGAATAAAGATGATACAGCATGCTATGCACATCGGCCTGACTCTGTGCATCCCCTTCAATAATAATATCACTCTTCCACAATTCTTCCCACGCTTTTGTATGAAAGTTGACCAACCGGTCGTCGTCCTTCCAATTTGGCATAGATCGTCAGTCTCTCCGCTTCATTCAATGGGTCATCATGGTGAGCGGAAGTGACGGAAGAACCTACCACCGAAAACCGATAGGTTTCTCCCGCCTTGATCTTTCTGGAGAACTTCATCAGGTGCATATTATTGTCCCACATTTCATGAATGACCCTGGGCTCCTGTCCATGCGGTTCGCTAAACAAGAAAGTATTCGACGCGCACATCAACAACTTCCCGGTCGGACTTCTGGCTGAAGAGGTCAGCAAGCTGATGACCACATGAGGCCGGTCGATTTCATTGTAATAATTTTGTACGTCGCGTAAGGCATCTGGCGCTTCCATCACGCTGGCGCCGGTGATAGCAATATCTTTTTTTGCGGTAATCGAAACATCCATCAATACCGTATAAGGAAGGTGCCGTAAAGAATAGTAGGTATAGGATACAGCCGCCTTATCGCCAAAATCGAAGGAGGAATTAAATGCCGCATTTTGCATATTCAATTCCTGTTTCATGCCGCTAACATTTTGTGCATTGATTCGGCTTCCATCTACCTCCAGGTACATATTAAGTAGGTTGAAACTTTTCAAAAAATTGCTGACGCGGCCTCGGCCATATAGATCATAGGCGCCTGCCAGCACTACGTCCCTTACCTTAAATGGTTCAGGAGATGAAACGATTCCGATAACACCGTTTGCTACGGTAATACCATAGTATTTGGAAGGATCAATATTGCTGGCATTGATCTTCCAGGGATCCTGAGCGTGGCTGAATTGAACAAGGAGGCCTAACCAGCTAATGAAAATCAGACGAATCATAATCATGTTTTTTTAGATTGAATGAGTGAATTTAGCTGATTTTTTTTAGCGCGACGTCTTTGAACTTTTGCTACTAACCATATGTGAGGCCCCTATAAAATAACTATTTTGCACTACTAAAATTTGTCCTGAATGAAAAAATGGTTGATTGGCTTATTCATTGTCCTGGCTTTATCAGTTGCGGCTGTCTATTATTTTATCCCCGCAGATATAAAGATCTCCACATATATTACTACGGCGGCCACCAGGGAGGCAACCTTCCGCGTTCTGCAAAATGATTCCATCTGGAAATACTCCTGGCCTGGAACTATAACTAATGACAGTCAGGGAAAAAACATGTATTCCATTGATGACTATCATTTTTATTTCAACAAAGCAAGTGTAAGCACTCTTGAAATTACCATTCGCACTAAGGACGATACGGCGCTAAGCATTTTGCAAACACTACGCGATTTCCACAATAGCACTGCCTTGGAGTGGAGCACCCATATCGTCGCAGGACAAAACCCGTTGAAGAGAATTCAGAGCTATTTCGCCGCCAAAAGAATTCATACAATTTTCAAAAAGGTACTGGCTAAAATGGAACTCTTTCTAAGTGACGTGAAGCACGTGTACGGCTTGGATATTAAAAAAGAAGCTGTAAAATATCAATACCTTATGGCCTTCAAAAAAACACTTGATCATTACCCAAGCACGAAGGAAATATATTCAATGATTGACGAGGTTAAGCAATATATCAAAGATGCGGGGGAAAAAGAGGCGGATCAGCCTATGCTCAATGTTACGAGCCTTGACACACTGCATAAGGAAGTTCAGGTGGCCTTACCGCTCAATACCAATTTGCCCGGAAACAATCAATTTACCACAAAAAAGATGCTACTGGGCGGAGAGATCCTTACAGCGGAGGTTAAAGGAGGAAACGAAGCCATTCATGAAGCCATGAAGATATGTGAACAATATATTGCCGATTACCACCATTCTATTATGGCTATTCCGTTTCAGTCGCTTGTTACCAACCGCTTAAATGAACCGGACAGCAGTAAATGGATTACGGTGATTTACTATCCCGTCGTTCTGGCGCAATGACCAGCGTACTATCATTGTTTCTTGCCAATATGAAAGCTTTGCGCCCGGAGATATTTATATTTCCTACGTGTCGGACCTGCCCTTTTATTGCGAGGCCGTTTATCGTTTCACAGAAAAACACTCCCTTTCCTTTATTTACCAGGACAGTACCAAAATCTGCATCGCTCCTTCCAAGCTGAATACTATTATCGTAATAATTTCCTGCCAATAAGATATCGGGGAGATTGTCTTCGTTAGCGTCCACAACAACCGCATCTTTGTAAGTGGATAATTGCGCCTGCCACGGCAATGCCTGTACGTGAAAGTTCATACTTCCGTCATTGATTAAAATTGCGTTTGAAAAGTAATCAGCAGTTAGCCGGTCTGCACTTTTTAATTTTTCCTCACCAAATAGTTCATTCAATGAAGCCTTTGCAAAGTCTGCTGCAAACAAAAATTTTTTCTTCAACGTGGGAATCTGTTTTTCCAATTCAGTCATATTGGAAAATGGGATTTCTTTTCCATCCAAATAATAAGTAACTACCTGCTCTTTCTTTCCATTGTTATCAAAGTCATTGTAGTATAAACGTACGGGTTCCTCTGTCGATGCTTTTAACCGGCTATTTATCCCAAGATTACCTGCAATTATATCCATGTCGCCGTCATTGTCAATATCAACAGGAAGTACAAAATTCCACCAGCCTTTTGCGCCAGTGATAGTCTTCTTGATCAAATTTTTGTCTTTATTCATAAATGCGTCAACGCTCCCCCATTCCGAACAAATGATCAGATCCTTCTTACCATCTTTGTCGATATCGAACCAAACAGCGTCGGTTACCATACCTACGAAGGAAAGCTCAGGGGCATATTGGGCAGTAACATTCTTAAAATGCCCTTTGGTATCATTCAGGAAGAGATACGATTGAGGAATTTTTCCGTATTCCCAGGGAACCGAACGACCGCCAATGAACAAATCCATGTATCCATCTCCATTAAAATCAAGCGGGGCCACACAGGATGCGTTTACATAAATACTGTCAAAGGCATTCATCAACTTGGTTAAATTACCCTTCCCGTCGTTTAAATAAATACAGGGCGTCAGGTGCCCATCCTTACCATAGAATTCATTGCCCCCATTGGCGACGATCAGATCCGGATAGTGGTCATTGTTGATATCGGCCCAGGTCGCATCTACTTCTTCATTGGTGCTATCATTTGCTAACTCCGGTTCAGGTAAATGCAGAAACCGGCCGTCCTTTTGCTGCACCAGAACAACCGCCGTTGATGTTTTGGACGATCCAATAAACACATCTTCCAAACCATCCTGATTAATATCAGCAATTGCCAATGCCGGACCTTCGGTGGAAATCATGTGTGGAATCAGTTGTTCTCTGTTAAACTCCAAAAACGGGTTTTCTTCATGTCTATACTCGAAGTTTACTTCTTTAGTTACATCTATAAAAGGTCTGCCTTCATGAGGATAGTGCCTCGTGATTATTGAATAATCGAAGACAGGCAGGTTTTCTTGATACGTATAATTAAGTGTTGTATCCATTTTTGAAAAAGACACTTGCTGAAAGCGATTGTCTGGCCATACCAGGAAACCGGAGTCAATTTGTTGGTCGCCAAGGCCAATATGCAATGGAATTTCCAGGCTTGATTGAAACCCCCTTGCAGGAGATTTTTCATAGCTGGTAATATTATTCCCTTCAAAAACAAAAACTTTGGCACCGACTGCATTCCGGTTCTTTTCCGGGCCGTTTAAGACCAAATTTGCAAAATGGTTATGTGTTTGCTGATTGGTATTGTTTTCATAAACTAATACCGGCTCATCCACGTTATTAACGACAATATCCAGGTCTCCATCATTATCCAAATCCGCATAAATGGCTCCATTTGAAAAAGTGGATAGGTCGCCTCCTATAGATGGTCCGATATCCTTGAAAGAAGCATCCTTTTGATTTAGAAAAAATTTGTTGGGCAGTTTGATTTCCGGGAACTTATTTATCAACGCCATCTCTTTATCACCCAGGCTGTTGTTGAGAATCTTTTCCTGCATTTCACTGCTCGAAACATAATTTACATAATCCATATCATTCAACCTCTTTGGAATTCCGTTTGAAACAAAAAGATCCTTCCACCCGTCATTATCGAAATCCATTAACAAGGCACTCCAACTCCAGTCAGTTGCTGCCATGCCGGAATAGAGACCTGTTTCACTAAACATTCCATTACGCCTGTTTAATTGCAGGTTGTTCCGGGTGTACTGATAATTATATCCCACAGATATCTTAAATCCGTAAATATCATAATCATCCCCGCCTAAAGAACGTTTCAAAATGTATGGGTCTGAGGGTAACATGTCCATCGAAACTATGTCAGGATACCCGTCGTTATTGATGTCTCCGGCGTCCACTCCCATAGAATATTGGCTCGTGTGCATCATTTGCTGTGAAGACTCCTCTGAGAATGAACCGTTTTTTTGATTAATATACAAGTAATCATTCTCGTGAAAATCGTTGCCGATATACAAATCAGGCCATCCATCCAGGTTAATATCTGAGACGACCACACCTAAACCATAACTGATTGCAGAACTGTTAATGGCGGATTCTTTGGTCACATCTGTGAATTTGCCCCCGTCATTTCTGTATAGCCGGTCGCCGGAAAGGAGGTGATAAGTACCTAAAAAATCTTTTCGCGGTGCGAAGCTTCCATTCTGATGTACGGAATGGTTGAGCAAAAACATATCCAGGTCACCATCCATATCATAATCCAGGAATGCGGCCTGCGTGCTAAACCCCGAAAAGTCCAACCCATACTGCGGTGCTTCGTCTTCAAAAAAAGGGATTCCGTTCTTTACTCCTTTGCAAACCAGCAATTCATTTTTTCCATGAAGAGTTTCAAAATTTCCCACCTTGCACACATATATATCCAAAAGCCCATCCTGGTTGATATCCACGACAGAAACACCAGTAGACCATCCGTGGTCCTGTGGTATGGCAGCTTGTCCGCTTATGTCTTTAAAATGAAGACTTCCTTGGTTAAGGAATAGTTTATTATCTCCCTGGTTGGAGCTAAAAAATAAATCTATCAGTCCATCGTTATTAAAATCTCCTGCACCAATCCCCGCGCCATTGTAGAAATACATGTATTTAAACATATTAAACTCCGGGGTTGGTCTCAATTGATTGGTAAAGTCCAATCCCGTCTTTTTACTGCTTAAAACGGTAAATACATGCTCCTGCTTTTTTTTAGAAAAGAGATTGCACGATAGTATAATAGTCATTGTAAGAACAACAGCTATTGATTTTAATGAAGTCATTCTAAGAATATATACTCCGGTATTCATTCTTTATTTCTTGATACCCACGGGGCTTTCTAATTCAAACAGAGCAGGATACTCTTCGTTTCTCAGAAATAGAATACATTTTTTATTATTTACTTCTATCTGCCGGATATCTCTTATCTGGCCCGTTAGTTCGATTCCGGATTGCCGTGTATTCAGAAGTGTAAATTTTCTTGATCCTTCATTCATCAGTACGGAAACATAACTAGCATCTAATCTTCCAAATTGCGGCGGGAATCCAAATTCATTGCCGCCTAATACAATATCCGGCTTACCATCGCTATTAATATCGGTGCAATGAATGGCTTTTACGGAAGAAAACTGCACGTAAGGTGGGAAAGGCTGAACAGAAAACTTTCCATTGCCTTCATTCCAGGCGATGATTGAACTGCAATAATCGAATTTCTTAATGACCGCCCTTTTCACCTGCTCGTCGTCAAAAAGTTCCCCAATTGATTTGTTAGCATAATTAACGTGCCTAAGATTCTGTTTTTTCAGGTAAGGAAACTGTTCTTCCATATTGTGTTTGAGAAATACCGGAACATCCTTGCCTTGTTCCGTAATCGATAGTATTTTATCGGGAGTACCGGTCATTCCAAAATTGCTTGTATATAATTTAACAGGATGGGTTTTACTCGGTCTCAGATATCCATTTTCTCCTGTATTCCCAAACAATAGATCATTTCTACCGTCACCATCGAGATCAGCTACAGTCACGGTCTGCCACCAACCAGACAGACTATCCAAATTTGTTCTATTTTCCTGGAAGTGGTCGCCATTAAAAGAGAAGATCTTGGGAGCCATCCACTCACCTGTGATAACCAACTCTTTTTGTTTATCACCCGCTATATCGGCCCATATTGCACCGGTTACCATTCCAATATGGGCTATATCTTTATTCTTAGTTGCAGCCATATCTGAAAATTGACCTTTTCCATTATTCACATATATATAGCTTGCAGGCGCAACCCCATACAAATAAGAAGCATTTCTGCCGCCAACGAACAAGTCCAGATCTCCATCGTTGTCATAATCGCATGCATCGACGGGTCCAACATTTGAGCTGTTCGCCGGAAAGGCGGTAGTATCCGCTACAAAATTTCCCTTGCCGTCGTTCTTATATAATCTATGCTGCAATGCGAAACTGTTCGGAATTTTATTATTTCCCCCAGCCCCTACAAAAAGATCCTTGTCTCCGTCTCCATCGCAGTCAAAAAATAAACACGCAACATCTTCAAGTCCGGCATACTCTTTAAAAACTTTTTCATTTCTTTTCACAAATTTTCCAGCTGCCGTTTGAATGTATAATTGTCCTCCCTTATTGTTCGCACCACCGATATAAACGTCGTCCATCCCATCTCCGTTTACATCTGCAACAGCGGCCTTTGGCCCTTCTTTTGAAAGCATCATGGGTATATTCCTCTCATTGTAAAAATCAACATAGTCATCGTCCTCGTGTTTATCAAAATCAGCTTTCTTTTGGACAAAAAACGGATGGACATGTTCTTCTTTGGGTTCAAACAGCGGCGCTGCCAATGGCTGGCTGATCTCGTTCACCTTGTTAATGGAAATACTATCAATTTTTGAAACGGATCTGTTGGGCCAGATAATTTTAACGGAGTCTATCTTATTCAGAATTCCCAGCCCAATTAAGAGCTTATAGTCCATCGAGGACTGAAATCCTCTGCTGGGTATCAACTCCCGGCTAAGCACGCTCGTGCCCGCATATACCTTCACCGTAGTTCCTATCGCAAAATTATTTTTGCCAATACCTTTTAAGACGAAACCTATATAGTTGTTCTTATTTTGTTCAATGCTATTATTCCGGTAAACAAACGCAGGTCCATTTACATTATTTACTATCATATCCAGATCCCCATCATTGTCCAGGTCGCCGTACGCAGCGCCATTGGAAAAGGATGGTGTTGTAAACCCCCACTGATCGCCGACATCTTTAAATCTCAGATCGCCATTGTTTCTAAACATCTTGTTTTTCAACGGGGTAGAGGGCATTTTGTTAATGATAGAATCCATTTCATCCTTTTTCCCTGAAGTGACCATTTTTTGCATGATGACACTGGCGAAAAAATCGATGAAATCCTGATCAGTGAGATCATGTGCTATACCATTGCATATATATAAATCATTATAGCCATCGTTGTCGGCATCAAACATGAATCCTCCCCAGCTCCAATCTGAAGCTTCGACCCCGGAATAATTGGCAATTTCCATAAACCGCCCGTTTGTATTATTCAGTTGAAGGGTATTTTGCATGAACTGATGATAAAAACCTGAATTTTCTTTTAAGCGGTATACGTCATAATTGTCAAAGGAGGTGGTTGTTTTTAAACGGTAATCATCCTCAGGAAGCATATCCGTCGTGAAAATATCCGTGTATCCGTCATTGTTAACATCCTGCATGTCAGCGCCCATGGAAGCAAGACTGGTATGTTGCATTCTGTTTTCCAGTTCATCTTTAAATGTTCCGTCATGCTGGTTAATGTACAGATAGTCTCTTTCAAAAAAATCATTTGAAACATACACATCCGGGTAAGCATCTCCATTCACATCCCCCACTGTAACTCCCAATCCCAGGCTAATGAGGCTGCCATGAATCCCGGCTTCTTTGGTGACCTCGGTAAATTGTCCGTTGTCATTTCTATACAAATGATCTCCTCCTCCTTTTAAGAAATCCGCCACATCCCAGTCGGCTGCCGGCGAATCACGCATGTTTGCATAGTTCAATGTATTTACGGGAATGGGAGAATTGTTAACCATAAAACAATCCAGATCGCCGTCCATATCATAGTCAAAAAAAGATGCCTGAGTGGTATATCCTTCAGCGTCTAACTTGAATTGCGCAGCACTTTCAGTAAAAGTCAGGTTGTGGTTATTTATAAACAGTTGATTTTTTTGCAAAGCGGGATCAAACATGTTGCCGGCATTGCATACATATATATCCAACCAGCCATCGTTATTGATATCAACCAAAACCACACCAGTACTCCATTGTTTTTTTTCAATGAAACCGGCTTTCGCAGAAACATCTTCAAATTGAAAATTTCCCTTGTTTACATAAAGCTTATTGCTCTCCTGGTTGGCAGTAAAAAATACATCCGGTAAACCATCATTATTCAGATCTCCAATAGCTACGCCTCCGCCATTGTAAAAATTACGGTAGGTAAATACATTAAACTCTTTGGTTTCTTTTAAGTTGTTTTCAAAATTTATATGAGTGTTATGGAGTAAGCTAAATAGAGTTTTCTCTCTCTTTTTGCTGCAGGAAACAATAATGAAAATGAAGAGGAGCGTGCTAAGCCTCGGGATATTCATAGTTAAAAATAAAAAAGGCCATTTAAATTAAATGGCCTTTAACAAATATACTTAATATCATTATTGGTATCCGAAATTCTGCTGCAGGTTAGGATTTGAAGCAAGCGGAATAGTGGGTATAGGAAATACAACCCGGTAAGCGTCCGAAGTCAATGGTCTTTCCATTACGGGAGCATTGAATTTTCCAAACCGAATCACATCGTCTCTTCTCACGCCTTCCAGATACAGTTCCCGTCCACGTTCAGCTAATAGTTTATCTAAAGTAATGGGAGTAATATCTTCCAATGCACCGGATCCCTCTCTTTTTGCACGAATCGCAGTCACTATATCGTCTGCTGTTTGAACTGGACTGCCACCATCTGTACCGCCGCGCAGCAGAGCCTCCGCTTTCATCAGGAGGGCATCAGACAATCTGAAAAATACATAATCATTTTTACTCCCCCAGCCGCCACCATTCATTTCAGCCGGATCCAAAGGATATTTATTAGTTCTAATTCCTTTTGCTTCAGAGGCAGAAACGATAGGGCAATCAGCGGTAAAAATCAAAAGGTTTCCACTTCTGTCTTTCAAGTCAACTATGGGATTCCCAATCTTTTTTTCAGTTGGCCCACGTTGCTGCCCAATTAAAAATCCTGCAGGACGCCCTGTTAAACTTGAATATCCTGCGATGTCGGCCTCTTTGCGTATATCTAAGTCTTCAAAACTATTATAAAAATCAGCGAGTGTGACAAATCCATTCCATCCATCGGGGGTCATAAAGTAGTGATTGCCCATACAGCTATAATAAACTACATTAATACCTCCACTTTGGGGGCGCACAAAAATATTTTCGGTTGATTTAGTCCCATTATCCCAGGTAAAATTATCCCAGTAATAATCGGAAATAGATAGTGCGGAATTAGCTGAAATTGCATTAACCAGATCAATAACCTTAGTCATATCAGCCGCGTTAAAAGTAAAAGGCCCGGCCGGCTGGGTTGGATCCTGTTTGAAAACTGCCTTATTCAAATAGGTCCTTGCCAATAAGAATTGTGCTGCCTCCTTGGTGGCCTTAACTCTGTCAGCATGCGTGTAAGCAGGAAGTGACGGAATAATCGCTTCCAGTTCACTGATAATAAAATCACATGCCTCGGAACGGGTGAATACATCTGGAAAATCACTAGCGGCTGCAGTGGCAGGTCTGTGCTGCACCTGCCCAAATAAATCACAGCCAATGAAGCTTATAAAAGCCCTTAAAAACCTGGCTTCAAGTACGTCGCTTGCGCTTGCACCTGTTGCTTCCGCTAGTAAGGTCGTTTGAAATAAACCGCTGTTAATATTATTCCACGCGTTATTGATCTCGGGATGCAAGCCGCCCCATGTATGCAGGTGCAGTTCACGCCACTCGCTAAAATCATCCCAGTCCGTACCGCGGGTAGGTCCCATCATCTCATCTGTTGTATGTTCCTGCATGGCAAACCACCCACCGTTGCCAATATAACCATTAAGCGACTCATACACCTTTGACAAGGATGAAGGAGTAGGGGCCGTCCCGGCAGTTGCGGGCTGAATAGAATTTGGCAATTCTATCTCGGTGTCCAGCTTTGTACAGGATATAACAGTTATAATGCTGATCAGCACCACACCCAGTACAAAACGATTTTGAAATATTGTTTTCATGATAATAATTTTCTTTTGTTAGTTAAAATCCAAGATTCAATCCGACTGTGACCGTTACTGACTTAGGATATCCTGTATAGTCAAACCCACGGGAAGGCACACCGTTTAGCTGGTGATCTATGTTTACCTCCGGATCTAAGCCAGAATACTTAGTCCATTTAGCCAGATTTTGTCCTGATGCATACAACCCCAGTGTTTTGATCGCCTTACTTCTTAACGCAAATGTATAGCCCACGGTTGCGTTGGAGAACCGAAGAAAATCCCCTTTCTCCAAAAAGCGGGTGGATGGGCCGGCAGCGTTAAGCGGGCTTTCGGAAGTAGCCGCGGCTGCATAAGTAATATTATGGGCTGTTTTTACGCTACCTTTTATTAGCAGGGCGTTCGCTGTGTTATTATATACGTAGAACCCAGTTACCGCATTGAAAAATATACTGGCACTCCATCTACCCAGGCTAAAGCTGTTGGTTAATCCCCCCAGGAATTTTGGCAATGCGCTTCCTACGAATTGAGGCCTGCTGTTATCTTGAAATCTTGAATTACCATTTCCGTCGAAGCCAAGAAACACGGGCATTTTCCAGGTAAATAGAGGGTAACCATTCTCAAAGGTCTGGGCATAGGCCCCTGTCAAACCCTGGCCATTTACCTGCCCAGTATTAACTACGACATTAAATTCTTTGAGTTCGTTATGGATCAGGGTCATGTTATAATTGACCTCCCAGCTAAATTTCTTGGCCCTGATTGCTTTATAATTAATCCCGAATTCCCATCCTTTGTTGATTACTTTTCCAGGCAGGTTAACCCACCAATTGGACTGCGCAGCAAATCCACCCGGTGTAGGAGTAAAAAACAGCAAATTCTTCCTGTTGGTGTGGTAATAATCTATAGTTCCAGACAGCCTGTTGTCCAAAGTGGAAAAATCAACTCCCGCACCCGTTGTCGTGGCCTCTTCCCATTTTAAGTTGGGATTTCCCTGGTGAAGCAGGACGGTTTCATCATTACCGGAGTTGCCTTTCCAGGTTTGCTGGAGATCTACTGCATCGTAGGCGCCAATTCCATCCTGGCTACCTAATTTACCGTAGTTGGCTCTAATACTGAAATCACTGAATACTTTACCAAGCCAATTAGCACCGAAGTTTTCTTTCAGTACCCGCCACTTAACCGCGAAGGCAGGGAATTGGCCGTATTTGTTATTTTTCCCAAATTTGGAAGAACCGTCTATACGCATGGTTGCTGTCAGCAGGTATTTGTCGGCAATGGTGTAGTTCACCCGGCCAAAATATGACTGTAATTCAGATTGCGTAAAATCCGGAACAAAATCATAGTAATTCTTAAAATTATCAAACTCTCGTACAAATACGTCCCCTGGTAGCACAACTGGTGTATTAAGTCCCCAGCCCACCGTTCCTCTATATTCTGATTCATATTTATTGTATGCATACCCTACTACGGCATTGATTACCGAGCCGTTACTGAAAGCTTTATCATACGTTACGGTATGTTCCAATACAATTGTCTTTATATCTATGTTATTTTTAACCGTCCTACCGTTTCCACTGATACTGTTGCCTAAATCCTTTCCAAAAACATTATTAGTACCTCCATATGCATTACCCAAACGGGGATCGGCGAATGATAATCTTTCGCTTTTTGAATTATCATATCCAAATGCTACCTTATAAACTAATCCTTTAACAACCTCATAGGATCCACTAACACTACTTAAGAAACGATTGATTTTATCTTTATCATTAAAATAGTCTAACATTTCAGCAGGATTTCTGTTACCATCTGATGGGTCAAAATATTGGCCACTTGCATCAAAAACTGGATAAGTGGGGTTAAATGCAATCGCCGCACCCATCAGGCTTCCCTGGTAACCGGCATTATTACTCAACGGTGGGAAAGCATTTCTTACATTAGAAAAGGTTAGAATAAGATCAAACTTCAACTTATCCTCGAGGAATTTTTGTGAAAAATTGGCGCGACCAGTCGCCCTTTTCAAACCGCTTTTTCTAATAATGCCTTGTTGATCATCATATGAACCACTTACGCGCAACGCACTGGATTTGTGAGAAAAGCCCCAGCTAAGGTTATAAGTTTGATTTACTCCTGTGCGGAAAATCTGATCCTGCCAATCAGTACTAGCTCCTTTATCTACACCGGCAACTGCAATAGAAGCGTTTGCCTCAGTTGCTCCGGATTCAATATTGGCTTTTTTTACGGCTGCCAGAAAATCCCCTGCTTCTAATAAGTCATACCGGTTCGCAATTTTAGAAACACTGGTACTAACATTAAATGAAAAACTTCCGCTTCTACCCTTCCCGCTTTTAGTTGTAATTAGAACTACACCATTGGCGCCGCGGGAACCATAAATAGCCGCAGATGATGCATCTTTTAAGATGCTGATACTTTCAATATCATTGGGATTCAGGAACGACAAAGGGTTTTTAGGAGTTGAGCTCCCTTCCACACCACTGGCTATTCCTGAAGTACCACCGGTACTCATGGGAACCCCATCTATTACGAACAGAGGCTCCTGGTTACTTCTGATTGAAGCAGTACCTCTAATATTGATCGTGGCGGCAGCACCCGGCTCACCGCTGGAAGGCGATACGATTACACCAGGCGTTCGTCCCTGCAAGAGTTGCTCGGGAGTGGAAATGACGCCCTTATTAAAGTCTTTTGTTGTGACTAATGCAACGGAACCTGTTGCATCTTTTACTTTTCTGGTACCATAACCCGTCACTACAACTTCACTAAGCTGTGCGTTGGTAATCACCATCGGTACATCCACACTGGTTTTCCCGGAAATATCAACCTCCTGTTTGGCATAGCCCACAGAAGAAAAAACCAGCGTGTTGACGTCTGATTTTACAGAAATTTGATAATTACCATTATTGTCAGTCTGAGTAACAGCTTTGCTACCCTTAGCAGTCACCGTAATTCCAGAGATACCAGAACTATCTCTTGAATCGGTTACTCTGCCAGTAATAGTGCGGTTTTGGGAAAAGGATAGCTGCGATATGAGCAGCAAGGTTGGTAAGAGAATTCTCTTAAGCGTTTTTTTGGGAGACATAAGCAATCACTATTAAGCGTTAACGAATACAAAGACCAAGTCAGCCTATTGTGTCAAGCAGACACAATTATATAACATTTTTCTAACAATCCAAATAAAAAAAACTTTTTCCGAAAAATCCTGTGAATGAAGGGTTTAACCGGGTACAGCGTAGATTCAAGAAACCACCTTTTGATGACAATTATCGGGTACTTTTTGCTGCTTCGAAAAGATCATATTTTCCTATTCGGCTCAGAATCGAGTTTTCCCAGCCCAGGCCTTATTAGTTGAGTACCAGAGCATAAACATACCACTAAATATTTCATTTTGCCCCCTTGATTTTCAGGCAGATATCCTCAACCGTTTCCGCAACCGATTGTTGTTTGTAAATTTTACCCGTCACTTATAACTTACCACTTACAACTTTCTTCGGCTTCCTTCTAAAGTTGGTCTTCAGTTTATAAAGCTTGCCGGGTCGGTGCGGCACATCTTCTTCCATCTCGTCGATATCAACTAACCACTCCTTAAGCGAGATTTTTTTTCTAAAATTCCTGCGATCCAGTTCCAGACCCAGTATGGCCTGGTATAACTCCTGCAATTCGCGCAACGAAAATTTTTCGGGAAGGAGGTTGAAGATGACGGGGTGATCCATGATCTGGTCCCGCAATCTTAACAAGCATGTATCTAAAATGATTTTGTGATCGAAGGCCAGCTTTTTGACATCTTTAATAGAATGCCAGTGCAATTCATTTCGATTTACCTGAAGCTTGTGATGCTTAATATCTATTAGTGAATAATAAGCAATGGTAATGACTCTTCCCGAAGGATGACGGTTAATACTTCCAAATGCATGTACCTGCTCCAGGTAGACATCGTCCATGCCCGTACGCTCTTTCAATATTCGGTATGATGCCGTATCCATTTCTTCATCGGGACCGATGAGGTCTCCTAATAAAGAATATAAGCCAGCGAACTCCTGGAGGTCTGACTTGATCAATAGTACCTTAAGCTCCTTTTCTTCATATCCGAAAATGACACAATCCACCGATATAGCTATATTAAAATAATCGAGGTGGCTGATCTTTTCGGCTTCGGCTGTCTTAAGTCTGACCATTTTATCCATACCAGAGCATCGCAATTTTTAGCAATCGATTCACACTAAGCCGTTCAGCAAAGAAGTAAAATCTTCTTTCGAAGATACTGATATGGTCGTATAACCATCGGCTTTTTTACTGCTATTTTGCGTTGGTTATTTCACAAAAAGAGACACTAACTTTATCGGCCAACTTTCTATCTACTATGTATTCCAGGGAAGCTACTCAGCAATTGCAAAAATTGACCACGGCATTAATGAAACAACTTGCCGGCAGCTCAATCAATAAGAAGGATGCCGACAATCTCAGGGATGTGCTTCGCTTTCATGAGTATCGTTATTATGTTCTCAACGATCCGTTGATCGCAGATTTTGAATACGATCAACTATATAAGGACCTTGAAAGGTTGGAAAAAGAAAATCCCTCCGCGGTGCCTGCCGATTCGCCCACACGGCGGGTGGCATTAGGCCTGACGAAAGATTTTCCTGTAGCACATCACCTGGTTCCCATGCTTTCTTTGGATAATTCCTATAAGCCCGAGGACATGATTGATTTCGATAGAAGGGCAAGGGATCTTACCGGCCTGAAGGAATTGGAATATTGTGTCGAACCCAAGTTTGACGGCGGCAGTATTTCGTTAATATATGAAAACGATTTTTTGGTAAGAGGCGCTACGCGGGGTAATGGCGTGGAAGGTGATGAGATAACAACCAACATCAAAAAGATCAGGAGTATTCCTTTATCAGCAAAGTTTTCAAGGTATGGTTTGCAATTGGTAGAAATAAGAGGAGAGGTATTGATCAATAAAACCAACTTCGCCGCATATAATCAACGACTGGTCGATCAGGGATTGCCGCCACTGGCAAATCCCCGGAATGCTGCGTCAGGAACGTTGCGCATCAAAGATTCGGCAGAAGTGGCCAGGAGAAATCTCGAAGCATTTGTCTACCATGTAAGTTTTTATAACCTCGCTAAAGGAAAAAAGGTCCCTAAGGAATTGACGAATCATTCAGGTTCATTGGAAATGCTCTGGGACCTCGGTTTTCGCAGCCCCCAAAAAGAAAAAAAACAACTTAAAGGCATAGAGGCAGTAATTAAGTATTGTAATGAATTTGAATTGAAAAGAGATGACTTGCCTTATGAAATCGATGGGATGGTTATCAAGGTGAATGATTTTGCCCTGCAGGACCGCATGGGAATGACAACTCATCACCCGCGTTGGGCCATTGCCTATAAATTTAAGGCCAGGCAAGCGACCAGCAAATTGTTGAATGTGGAATTCCAGGTAGGCAGGACCGGGTCTATTACACCGGTAGCCAAAATTCAACCCGTAGCAGTAGGAGGCGTGACCATTTCATCCATTTCTCTTTTTAATGAAGACGTGATCAAAGAAAAAGATTTGAAGATCGGAGACACGGTCCTCGTAGAAAGAGCGGGTGATGTGATCCCTTACGTTGTTAAGTCGCTTGCCGATGCCAGGACGGGCACTGAAAAGAAGATCCGGTTTCCAAAGAATTGCCCGGTTTGCGAGAGCACCTTGTTTAAAGAAGAGGACGAAGCCGTGTGGCGATGTATCAATCTCAAATGTCCGGCCCAGGTAGTCGAACGGATCATTCATTTTGTGAGTAAGGATGCCATGGATATCCGTGGATTTGGAGAAGCCAATGTTCGCAAGTTTTATGAATTGGGTCTATTAAAGGACATTCCCGGTATCTATACTTTAGATTTTGAAAAGATTGGCAAGTTGGAAGGCTTTGGACAAAGATCCATTGACAATTTGCAATCGGCTATCATTAATTCCAAGAAGCAACCTTTGCACCGGTTGATCTTTGCGCTGGGTATCCGGTTTGTCGGTGAAACCACGGCTAAGACATTGGCACAGGATGTAAAGCATTTACTGGATTTCAAAGAGTTTTCATTGGAGAAGTTGCAAAACCTCGAGGATGTAGGACCGAAGGTGGCGGGCAGTATTTTTGAATTTTTCAGTAATAAAGAGAATATCCGGATATTGGAACAATTAGAGAAGCTGGGATTACAATTAAAGAATACAAAGAAAGAGTTCGCTAGTGATGGCAATCTTACCGGTCTTACATTCTTATTTACCGGAACCCTTCCTACATTAAAGCGAACTGATGCCGAAGAGCTCGTGGAGGCCAATGGGGGACAAATCCTTACTGGAGTCAGTAGCAAACTCAACTACTTGATTGTTGGTGAAGATGCCGGAAGTAAATTGGAAAAGGCCAAGAAGATAAATACAGTAAAGATCATTTCGGAATCTGACTTCCTTCAAATCATCAAGAAAAAATAAAAATTGGATAACCCTTTTATTTTTTTATCTTAGTCAGGCTATATTAATCTGCTCTGATAACCTCCACGTACCGCCGTTATTCACTGCATCCTATTCATGGCTAAAATTTTTTATTATGATCAAAAAATTAGCCGGTGAAGCCTGGAAGCCGCTCGTCTTTTCCGGATGGAATGAACTCCGAAACCGTTATGCCGTATCCAATATGGGACGTATTGCCAGTTATAAAAAAGACGTACAAAAAGATGGCAAACTTTTGAGTGGTTCATTAACTACGGGGTATCGGACACTCAACCTGCATCGTCCCGGCAATAAAGGAACGCTTTACATCCACCGTGAAATGGCGAAGATCTTTTTAAAGAAAGCAGGTCCGAAATTCAAGTACGTAACTCATAAGAATCACAACAAGCTCGACAATCGTGTCAAGAATCTAAAATGGGCGACATTGGATGAAATGATCGATCATCAGCAGGATAGTCCTGCCAAGATCGCCTACAAAGAGAAACAGGCCACGCGCAATGTGGGTTTGAAGTTGACGGCTGCGCAGGTAAGAAGTATCAAAAGCATTCTGGGCAAAAGTAAGCGCAACATTACCATCAAGCAATTAGCAAAAAAATACAGTGTCAGTGAAATGACGATGTACCGGATCAAGAGTGGTGAAAACTGGGCACGTATTTGATCACAACAATTCCTTTTCTTTGGGAAAAGGTGCAACATGCTGGAGCGTGCTACAATCAAATTTCTAAAAGACCTCAAAAAGAACAACAACAAGCCCTGGTTTGATAGTCATCGACCCACTTATGAAATTGCCAGGCAGGATTTTGAAAAATTCATTCAATCCGTCATTGACCTGCATGGCAAAAAAGATCCAACCATCAAAGACCTCTCGGCAAAGAGTTGCATGTTTCGCATCAACCGGGATATAAGATTCTCCAAAGACAAGACTCCATACAAAACAAATTTTGGCGCGAGCATCAACCATGGTGGTAAGAAATCCATCTTAGCCGGATATTATTTTCACCTGGAACCGGGAAGCAGCTTTACGGGCGGTGGTATTTGGATGCCTATGCCGGAAGAAGTGAAAAAGATCCGGCAGGAGATTGACTATAATTTCGCCAACTTCAAAAAAATCCTGAACAATAAAAAATTCAAATCCGTATACGGCGACCTTTCCCATGAAAAGGAATATTTGCTGCTCCGCGTACCCAAAGGCTACGATCCTGAAAATCCGGCTGCCGGCTACCTCAAGCTGAAAAGCTGGATTGCTGGTATTAATATTAAGGACGATATCCTAACCTCCAAAGACCTCCTCAAAAAAACAGTAGGAGCATTTGAAGCACTGCAACCATTAATTGGGTTTATTAATGAATCCATCAGTTGAAACCAACTAACATGAGAAAAATATCCTTCATTGTATTGATGTCCATTTGCAATTACATGGCTTTCGCTCAAAGTTTCTCCATTCGACTGCCTGATTCATTGAGCAAGAAGCATCTCGACGGAAGATTATACCTCTTAATATCAAATAACGGTAATGCAGAACCGCGTTTCCAGATAAGCCTTGGTTCAAATACCCAACAGTTGTTTGGTGTTGATATTGAAAACTGGCAACCGGGTACATCCAAGATCATATCTAATACCGCATTTGGCTATCCCATTGAAAGCCTTTCAAAAGTGCCGCCGGGCGAATATTTTGTTCAGGCCCTGTTCCATATATATGAGACCTTCCATCGAAAAGATGGCTATACACTGAAGTTGCCGATGGACAGGGGTGAAGGCCAGCAATGGAACAAAGCGCCGGGAAACTTGTATTCGGTTCCTGTCAAGGTGATCTTCCAACCCGAAATGAAGACGGTAGGTGCGCTTGTATTGACCAAAACGATTCCGGCCATTGTAGAACCGCAAGACAATAAATACGTAAAGCATATTCGCATTCAAAGCAAGTTGCTGAGCGAATTTTGGGGCAGGCCGATGTTTCTTGGAGCCCATGTGCTGTTGCCAGAAGGGTGGGACACACATCCCGACGTAAAATATCCACTGGCTATTTTCCATGGCCATTTTCCTGACGACTTCTCGGGTTGGAGGATCGAAACACCCGATCAGAATCTTAAACCAGATACCTCCGATCGCTTTCATATTACCGGATATAATAAGATCATACAGCAAGAGGCATATGATTTTCACAAGATCTGGATCGGTCCGGGTTTTCCAAGGGTGATAGCGGTGGAAATCCAACACGCAAATCCTTTTTATGATGATTCGTATGCGGTGAATTCTGCTAACCTGGGTCCCTATGGAGATGCGATCACCAATGAATTGATTCCTGAGATTGAAAAGCGATTTAGAGGGATCGGAGAAGGATGGGCCAGGTTCATGTATGGAGGAAGTACGGGTGGATGGGAGGTGCTCGCAGCTCAGGTATTTTATCCGGACCAATACAATGGATGCTATGCCGCCTGTCCGGACCCGATCGACTTTAATCACTACACTACAATCAATATTTATAAGGATAAAAACGCTTACTACGACGAGGGACCATTCAGAAAAACTTACCGGCCGGGCATGAGAAACTACCTCGGTCATGTTTCAGCAACGGTCAGGGACCTTAATTACCGGGAATTGGCTTTGGGCACAAAAAGCCGGAGTGGTGATCAATTTGATATCTGGGAAGCTGTTTATTCGCCCGTGGGAAAGGATGGATACCCGGAAAGGATATATGATAAATATACGGGTGAGATCAATCAGCAGGTAGCCGAATATTGGAAGGATCATTACGACCTTGTTCACATTATCCAGCGGGATTGGCCGACCCTTGGTAAAAAATTAGCGGGAAAGATCCATATTTATGTCGGCGACATGGATAATTATTATCTCAACAACGCAGTGTATACAGCAGAAGACATGATCAAGAAATTACAGAATCCATCATGTGATTGCGAAGTAGATTATGGCGATCGCGCGGAACATTGCTGGAATGGAGATCATACACAGCCTAATTACATTAGTCGTCTTCGCTATCATCGGATGTTCATTCCCCGCTGGGCCGAAGAAGTGAAAAAAAGAGCTCCGGCAAATGCAGATCTGACTTCATGGAGATATTAGCCATGAATTAGATTATCTAGACTAAATTTTTTGAAACCAGGTATTCTGCTATTTGGATTGCATTCGTTGCGGCGCCTTTTCTCAAATTATCCGAGACGATCCACATGTTCAATGTGTTTGGTTGTGATTCATCCCGGCGAAGTCTTCCGACAAACACCTCATCCTTTTCATGAGCATCCATCGGCATGGGATATTGTTGATTGGAAGGATCATCTGATACGATCACACCCGGGGCAGACTGCAACAATGATTTGACGTCATTCAGATCATAGTCATTTTCAAACTCCACGTTGACACTTTCGCTGTGTCCTCCGAGAACGGGAATTCTGACTGTCGTAGCCGTAACCCTGATGGAATTATCGCGCATGATCTTGCACGTTTCTTTCACCATCTTCATTTCTTCCTTTGTATATCCATTCTCCAAAAAGATATCGATTTGCGGAATTGCATTCATATCAATCTGGTATTTATAGGCTTTCTCACCCTCCACTCCCTGCCGTTCATTCATCAGCTGTGTTACGGCCTTCACGCCCGTACCAGTTACACTTTGGTAAGTGCTTACCACAATTCTTTTTATCTGGTATTTTTTATGAAGCGGGTCCAGGGCGACGACCATCTGAATGGTGGAGCAATTCGGATTAGCGATGATCTTGTCATTCTTTGTCAGCACGTCCGCATTGATTTCCGGTACGATCAATGGTTTATTGGGGTCCATTCTCCATGCTGACGAATTATCGATGACGGTAATGCCGGCTTCCGCAAATTTCGGCGCCCATTCCAGCGACGTGCTGCCACCAGCAGAAAACAAAGCAACTGCGGGCTTCGCAGCAATCGCATCTGCCATACTTACGACGGGATATTTCTTTCCCTTGAATTTGATTTCCTTGCCTACTGATCTTTCCGATGCGACCGCAACGAGCTCAGTCACCGGAAAATTTCTTTCTTCCAGAACCTGTAACATTTTGGAGCCTACCAGTCCGGTTGCGCCAACAACTGCAACTTTCATACTATTATTTATTTGTTTTTGATTCCCATTTTATGGATGTCCTACTACAAAAAAAATTGCCTTCCGTTTGGAAGGCCTGCTATCTACTTATGTTGTTACATACATAACGCTGCAAACCTTCCTTCAGGAACGTGTCTTTGTGCGTTTTGTATGTTTCAAGTTGTTCATAAACTCCCTCAAAAATATACTCTATCGTGTTTTTCTCCAAATAAATCGTTTAATTCTTTCCTATAAAATTAGTTGTTGCCATATCCTCCAGATTACCTTGCTTGAATGAGAACACTCATACTCTCGTTTATAATCCTTTGGCTATCCGTACGTCTGAATGCGCAGTATCGATATGACCTGGTAATCGATGAAATCATGGCCGATCCGACACCATCGGCAGGATTGCCTGGCAATGAGTGGGTGGAACTTAGGAATGTAAGCCGAACTCCCATCAACGTAAAGAACTGCAGGATAGGAGATAGTTCGGGCGAAAGTGGGCCGATGCCGGATTTTCAATTGTTGCCGGATAGCTTTTTGATTGTTTCTCCAACCGCTGCAAACGCTGACATGTCGATTTATGGCCATAGCATCTCTGTCAGTAGTTTTCCCTCGCTGGACAATGATGGTGACCAGGTTTTAATAAGATCACCGGATGGATCTATTATTCATGCGATAGCTTATACATCCGGATGGTATCAAAATGAATTAAAAAAAGGAGGTGGGTGGACATTAGAAATGATTGATCCGAAAACTCCTTGCAGGGGCATGAATAACTGGAGGGGAAGTATAGCGATGGATGGAGGAACTCCAGGGAAGATCAATTCAAACGATGGAGTAACAGTTGATCTGGACGCGCCGAAACTGAAGAACGCATATTTAACAGATAACGAAACCGTGGTTTTGGTATTTGATGAGCCGCTTGACAGTCTGAGTTCATCAACCGTTTCTAACTATGCCATCGATGGTGCATTGAGCATTCAAAGCGTCATTCCATTGTCACCTCTTTTCGATCAGGTCCAAATAAAGACGAACAAGAGTCTTGCCGATAATACCATATATACTATCCGTGTCCAGAACGTGAAAGACTGCAAGGCCAATACGGTAGATACATATAACAAAGTCGTCACTGGAATACCGGTGGATCCATCGCCAGGTGAACTGATCATTAATGAAATTCTTTTCAACCCGCGGTCGAATGCTTATGACTATGTTGAATTTTACAACAATAGTCAGAAGATATTCGATGCCTCTAAAGTTTATATCGCCAATCGCAATGGCAATGGTGTTATTGGTTCCCTTGAGCCCTTGAATAAAAAGCCTTTCTATATTTTCCCGGGTGATCATGTGGTGGAAACGGAGGACGACATGAGTTTGGTCCGCGAATACCTGGTGATGAATCCTGAAAAGATCCTGTTGGTCTCGTCTGCACCTTCCTTTCCCGACGATGAAGGAGATATTGTATTGGTGAATTTCCAGGGACTGCCGATCGACGAAGTCAATTATAAGGATGATTGGCATTTCAAACTCATCGACCGGGCCGAAGGCGTGGCTCTGGAAAGAGTTGACCCCTCAGGTCCTTCGCAAAATTCAGCGAACTGGCACTCCGCGGCCTCCACGGTTGGTTACGGAACTCCGACTTACAGGAATTCGCAATCCAGAGAAGTTAATATAAGCAATGGGAGCATTGAAGTAGTTCCACAGGTCTTTTCACCAGACAACGATGGTTTTAATGATATTGCCTCAGTCCGGTACAATCTCCCGGAACCGGGATATATAGCTAATATTACCATTTTTGACGCGTTGGGAAGGCCGGTTCGCAACCTGGTCCGCAATGGCACTCTGGCAATCGTTGGTTATTGGAATTGGGATGGATTGGATGACCGGGGATCTAAACTTTCGGTTGGAGTGTATATCATATCTATGGAGATATTTAATCTGAATGGGAAAAAGAAAAGCTATAAGAAGACTATTGTCTTGGCGAGGAAAATGGGTTGATTATTGATTATTAATTGCAATCAAACAAGTTCAATATCAAAATTGACCAGGTCTTTAAACAATTGTATCCTTTCCTCAATATCCTTCTTATTAATTTCCTTTAATCTCGTCGCTCCAAATTTTTCAACACAGAAACTAGCCATCGCAGCGCCGGCGATGATAGCCCTCTTCATATTATCAAAGGAAACATCATTCGTCTTGGCCAGATGACCCATAAATCCGCCGGCAAATGTGTCACCGGCGCCAGTAGGATCAAAAACTTCTTCCAAAGGAAGGGCCGGAGCGAAGAAAACATTGTCTTCATGAAACAGCAATGCCCCGTGTTCACCTTTTTTTATGATCAGATATCTCGGACCCATCTTCATAATAAGTCTGGCCGCCTTTACCAATGAAAATTGACCAGTAAGTTGCCGGGCTTCTGCATCATTCACCAGCAACATGTCTACGTGCTTAAAGAGCTCCCGCAGATCATCCATGGCGCTTTCCATCCAGAAATTCATAGTATCCATAGTGATCAGCTTCGGCCGGGTCTTTAATTGCTGGATTACACTTAACTGAAGTTTCGGCATCAGGTTTCCCAACATTAGAAATGCTGCTCCCTGATAACTGTCGGGAACCTTAGGATCAAAGTCTGCCAGCACATTGAGATCTGTTACCAATGTATCCCGACTGTTCATGTCTTCATGATAGCGGCCGCTCCAGAAGAATGATTTTTTATCGGGAACAGTAACCACGCCTTCCAGTTGTACTCCTCTTTTTTTCAATTCCTGCAATTCTTCTTTAGGAAAATCATAGCCAATTATAGAAAGTTGCTGGACCGGTTGCACAAAGTTGCATGCTGCATAGGCGACATAAGTTGCCGAACCACCTACAATCTTATCAGTTTTTCCAAATGGCGTTTCAATTGCATCAAAAGCCATGGTGCCAAGGGCAATCAGAGACATAAAATTGTATTGGGTTTAAAAGGGTTTACTATGAAAGCAAACCTACATGAAATTTGAATAGTTATATTCAATAGCATTCAATTTTTGCAAAGGGATCGGAGGTTTGATTTATCTTTGAATATGGCTAAGTCGCAACGCCGTAAAGCATCCAAAAAGGAATTTATCCTACAGAAGGCCGCTATAATGTTTCGCGAAAAAGGCTTCTCTGCTACGTCTATGCGCGATCTGGCGGAAACCGTAGGAATCGAGGCAGCCAGTCTGTATAACCACATCACATCCAAGTCGGAGATCCTTCAGGAGATCATTTTCCGTGTGGCCAATGATTGCAACGTGCATCTGGAAAGTATGGACAATCCCGAATTGAGTAGCCAAAAAAAGATAGAATCGCTAATCCGTTTTCATGTGCAGATGATGCTGGGCCGGTTCGAAGAATATTATGTAATGGTAAATGAATGGATTCATTTATCGGAACCTTACCTGACGAACTTCTCTACTCAGCGTCGTAATTATGTTCAAAGGTTAGAATACATCATTGATGAAGGTATTCGTAACAAAGAAATGAAACCCGTTATCCCATACGTTGCGGTACTCACTATACTATCTTCTGTGCGGGGCCTGGAATTCTGGCATCGCAGCAATAAAAGGATCAGTCCTGAACAAATGGAAGACAACATGGTAAACCATCTGATTAATGGACTGAAAAAATAGGATCCGCAACATGTCCATCCATTTTCATCCTCTCACGGTCAGGCAGGTGCGAAAAGAAACAACAGATTGTGTTTCTGTAGAATTTGAAATTCCCAAAGAGTTAGAAGAGGATTTCCGCTTCATGCATGGCCAAAGTCTGACCATGCGAACCTGGATAAATAATGAAGAGGTCCGCCGGACATATTCTATTTGCAGCAGCCCTTTAGATAATGAATGGAGAGTAGCGATCAAAAAACAGGAGGGTGGCTTATTTTCTTCATTTGCCAATGATCAACTGAAGAAAGGCGATCGATTAGAGGTGATGCAACCTGTAGGAAAATTTTACACGGATTTAAATCCAAATCAGAAAAAACATTACGTTGCTTTCTGCGCAGGAAGTGGCATCACGCCTGTGATCTCGATCATCAAAACGACATTGAGAACGGAGCCCTTGAGCCAATTTACTCTTGTGTTTGGAAACCGCAATAAGAACTCCATCATTTTTAAGGAAGAGTTGGAGGCAATAAAAGATAAATATGTCGACCGTTTCAGGATCATTCATGTGTTAAGCCGTGAGCGGACCGATGCAGAAATAAATTTCGGAAGGATCGATTCGCAAAAATGTGAAATGCTCTTCGACAAGATGATCGACCTCCCCTCCAGCGATGAGTTCTTTATCTGTGGACCGGAGTTGATGATCTTTACGGTTAAGCAATTCCTTGAAAGAAATCAGGTAAATGAAAAAAAGATACACTTCGAGTTGTTTACCACTCCCGGTGAGGTAACAGGTATAAAACCTAAGAGTGCTGAAAGGAAAGAAAAAAATGAAGGAAAGAGTAGTGTTACTGTACGCCTCGATGGGATCAGTTTTGATTTTTTGTTAGGGTTCAATGACCTTCCCATCCTGGATGCAGCCTTACAACAGGGCGCTGACCTTCCTTTTGCGTGCAAGGGAGGGGTGTGTTGCACCTGCAAAGCCAGGTTGTTGGAGGGCGAAGTAGATATGGACGTTCACTGGGGATTGGAACAGGAAGAAGTGGATCAAGGTTATATTCTCACCTGTCAGTCACATCCAAAAACAGAAAAGGTTGTGGTTGATTTTGATATAAAATAAGCTCGCTGAACCCGCCGCGCCTCGACGAACATAGTCCTCACATTTCTTTCAAACAGGTGTTAGTTGTCGTAAATTTGTGCTTTAATCATTGACCATGGTAGGCACGGATTTATCAGATCAAGAATTGTTCGACGATAAGATCGATCAGGAAATCAAGATTGAGCCCAAAGACTGGATGCCGGATACGTACAGAAAAACAAATATTCGTCAAATCAGTCAGCATGCTCATAGTGAAATAGTCGGCATGCTGCCCGAAGGAAATTGGATCAGCAGGGCTCCGACATTAAAAAGAAAGGCTATCCTGATCGCCAAGGTGCAAGACGAAGCCGGTCATGGCTTATATCTTTATTCGGCAGCCGAAACTCTCGGTGTCACACGCGAGCAAACGATCGAAGACCTTCATTCTGGCAAGGCAAAATATTCTTCCATATTTAATTATCCTACACTGACGTGGGCAGATATGGGTGCCATTGGATGGTTGGTCGATGGCGCCGCCATTTTAAACCAGGTGATGCTTACTCGTACATCTTACGGTCCCTACGCCAGGGCTATGGTTAGAATTTGCAAAGAAGAAAGTTTTCACCAACGTCAGGGTTTTGAAATACTACTTACGCTTAGTAAGGGCACTGCGGAACAAAAAGCGATGTGCCAGGATGCCATCAATCGTTGGTGGTGGCCAAGCCTGATGATGTTTGGGCCCAAAGACAGTGAAAGCACCAACAGTGATCAAAGTATTAAGTGGAAGATCAAGCGAAAAACGAATGACGAGCTTCGCCAAAATTTCATTGACATGATTGCTGAGCAGGCAAAGGTTTTAGGAATGACGTTGCCCGATGAAAAATTGAAATGGAATGAAGAAAAGCAAGGTTATGATTGGGGCGAAATCAACTGGACAGAATTTTGGGAGGTAGTCAAAGGCAATGGGCCCTGCAATAAACAGCGATTGGCGGCCAGGAAGAAGGCATGGGAAGATGGGGCCTGGGTGAGGGAAGCCGCGAGAGCTTATGCTGAGAAGGGACGATGATGGTTAATTATTGATTATTAATATTGATTATTAATCGGATAATTGATCATTTAAAATTGAACACCTTGCCTATTAAGGATAACCGAATAAAAATAATCAGTAATCAATAATTAATAATTATTCATGCATATTCAAATAAAAAAATTTCTCTACGGCGATATTCCCGAAGACAAGGGTGGTGAAAACATTGTTTCAACCACAACGAGGAAAAGTGACTGGCCCCTTTGGGAGGTTTTTATTCGAAGCAAGCAGGGTTTGGATCACAAACACGCCGGCAGCCTGCACGCTGCTGATGCGCAAATGGCCATTGAAAATGCAAGGGATGTATACACCAGGAGAATGGAAGGGATTAGCATCTGGGTAGTAGAGAGTAAACATATTCATGCCAGTAACCCTGATGATGCTGAAATACTCTATGAACCGTCTAACGACAAAGTTTATCGCTATCCTACTTTCTACGACCTTCCGGATGAAGTAAAACACATGTAGTCTGCCGTTAAAAAATGGATAATTCAAATGATACCGCGTCTTTAAAAATTTCGCCTCCCGTGGGATTTAAGGAAGCTTTCATTCTTCACCTGGCAGATAACGCATTGATACTTTCACAACGCAACAGTGAATGGTGCGGACATGGCCCAGTACTCGAACAGGATATCGCCATCACTAACATATCCCTCGATCTCATTGGACAGGCAAGGAATTTCTATCAGTATGCTGCAGATCTAAGAGGCGATGGTTCAACAGAAGATAGCCTGGCATACTTAAGGACAGAGAGAGAATTTAAGAATTGTTTATTAGTCGAGCAGCCGAATATCGACTGGGGTCAGACCATCCTACGCCAATTTTTCTTTAGCGCATACGAATACTATTTATTTCAGCAATGGCAGGAGGATCAATCTGGCTTTGATGATGAACATTTGCTGGCCATAGCCGTTAAATCATTAAAGGAAGTCCGATATCATTTGCGCTGGAGCAGCGAGTGGGTGATCAGGTTAGGCGACGGCACTGAAGAGAGTCATCAGCGGATGTTGAAAGCGATTGATAACTTATGGCCTTATACAGGGGAATTATTTGTTGCTGCTGATTATGAAGAATCAATTGGGATCAATTTCAACCAAATCAAGGAACAGTGGGTGAACAAAGTAAAAGAAGTTTTTTCCGTAGCTACTCTTCCATACCCCCCGGACACGTGGATGCATTCAGGAGGAAAGAGCGGCACTCATTCTGAACACCTGGGATATATTCTGACTGAGTTGCAATTCATGCAAAGGGTTTATCCCAATAGCGAATGGTAAACAGAGAATTAAAGTAATCAATGATTAAAGAACAAGACATAAATACCGATCATGTATGGTCTTTGCTGGAAGAGGTAATGGATCCGGAAGTCCCGGTACTTTCAGTCACTGATCTGGGAATAGTCAGGGATGTAAAACGAATTGGTGAAGGGATTGAAGTCAGTATCACTCCAACGTATAGTGGATGCCCGGCTATGGATGTCATCAGTCAAAGTATTAAAATGACTCTGTTGTCGCATGGATTTCAGAATGTGCAAATCAAACAAGTCGTTTCTCCGGCATGGACGACAGAATGGATGAGCGAGGCGGGGAAGCAAAAACTAAAAGCTTATGGCATAGCGCCTCCGAATCCGAGGCAACAAGTGTGTGATGATTCATTGTTTGCCCCTCATGAAGCCGTGCAATGCCCGCGATGTGATTCCTTTCATACACATCGGGTAAGTGAGTTTGGATCAACCGCGTGTAAGGCGTTGTATCAATGCGATGATTGCAAAGAACCTTTCGAGTATTTTAAATGCCATTGAACTCTTCTCGCTAGCTTTGTCAATGAATTAACTTCGGTAACGCTAATAATTCTGCAGACAATGTCTCCTGTTTTTTTTGAACTAAAGAATTCCATTGGTTATATCACATTAAATCGTCCTGATAAACTCAACTCGTTTAACAGGGATATGGCGCTGCAGCTGCAAAGTATTTTGGATAAGTGCAGGACGACTGAAGTTCGCTGTGTATTAATCACGGGTGCAGGCAACGCATTCAGTGCGGGGCAGGACCTGGCCGAAGTTCCAGATCCAGCCGTCAAGGGCATGAGCAATATTCTTGCTGAGCAATTAAATCCCCTCGTCACAAAGATTCGAGCGTTGGAGAAACCTGTTATAGCTGCAGTCAATGGCGTAGCGGCAGGTGCAGGCGCCAACATCGCGCTGTGTTGTGACATTGTCGTCGCCAGCCAATCTGCATCTTTTATCCAGGCCTTTTCCAAAATTGGACTAATTCCCGATAGCGGGGGAACACACATTTTACCGAGATTGATTGGATGGCAAAAGGCCAGCGCCCTGATGATGCTTGGTGATAAGATCTCTGCCGATGAAGCGGAGAGATTGGGCATGGTGTATAAGGTATTTAAGGATGAACATTTTGCTGAAGAAAGCAAGAAGATTGCGATCACCATTTCCCAAATGCCCACAAAGGGCCTGGCTCTGACAAAAAAGATCTTACAAATGTCTTTCACGAACTCATTTGAACAACAATTGCAGGACGAGAATATGATCCAGCAGCAGGCAGCGCAAACTGCAGATTTTAAGGAAGGCGTTAAAGCTTTTCTCGAAAAGCGTCAACCGGTTTTTCGCGGACAATAAAATTCTAATCTTTACAATCCATTTTCATGACTAATGATAATGATCTATTGGCAGCATCAGTCGTCAGCCACATGATGCAGAACGATTACTTCAGTCAATGGATGGGAGTAGAAGTAAAGGAAGTGAGGGAAGGATATAGTAAAATTGAAATGACGATCCGTAAGGAGATGGTAAATGGTTTCGGTATTGTACATGGAGGCTTACCATTTTCATTGGCAGATAGCGCTTTTGCTTTTGCATGCAATAATCGCAACAACCTGTCAGTAGCCCTGGATGTTACTATTACTTTTACACGCGCTGTTAACGTCGGTGATGTGCTGACAGCAGAAGCCAAAGAATTTCACAATGGAAGAAGTACGGGTGTTTATTTAATAACTGTTGCCAACCAAAAGAATGAACAGGTAGCTTTATTCAAGGGAACCTGCTTCCGTACGGGGCGGGAATTGATGAGCTCATAGGCCTTGTACTTTATAAACCGTATATACCTGATATACGTTACATACGTTATGTACTCCGTAATGTGATATACGACGTCTAACAGCTTGATATAGACGAACTAGTAATAATTTTCAAAAAAACATTCAATATTCTTGTGCAGTTAATTGGTAAATGGTAGATTTACTCATCTTCAGAACATCTAATTCCTCAGAAGGCCTGACATTTTTTTAGATTCTTTCCTTTCCAACTATCCCTTACTTAGAAACCTCTGATTTCAATCCCAATTGATTACTGCACCCTTTTGTCCAAGCCCTAGGTTTAGGTCATTTATTATTACACAACATAAAACCTCGGAGCATGAAAAATTTTACATTTTTAAAGGGCACGATTGCCAGCCTTTTGTTGTTGGCTTTCTCTGCCAGGTTATCGGCACAGTCGGTATCTGCCAGTCCTCCCAACATCTTAAGACCTCAGGGACCTAATTCGGTTCCCGTAACCCTCACCCCTGCCGGCTTTGGCGGATCCGGCGCATACACCTGGACAGTCAATGGAGCGGCCTCGGCCTCCGGTGTTACCGCCTTTAGCACCAGCACGACAGACGGTACACCCGCGCAGACGGTCAACTTTACTGCAGCAGCAATAGGTACTTATTCTTTTGCAGTGAGTAGAAATGGATCAACTCAGACTGTTGTCGTAACAGTTTGTAACATTCTTGCATCAGTTGCCAATGATAGTTCCAATGGTAACAGAGGTCAATGGGCTGGTGGGTTCTTAGCTAACATCGGCGTCTTAGATCCTGCTGCAAATGGTCAAAAGAATTTCTTTGATTTCAATCTCGGTCAACGTGTTTCCGCAGTAGCTGTTAATGCAGCGGGATTTATTTATTATTTGGAAAACATTTCTAATAATGATGGAAGTGTCACCGTAACAGCATCTAATGCGAATGGAACAGTGAGAGGTACAGTCGGTACTATTGATGTAAATGGTGGAAATGGAAATGATCTGGGATTTGTGCGTCTCGGCGTTGATGTCACCGGCGTATGCTGGATACTGGCGAGCGATGGAGCGATCGTTTATCTTGCGAAGTTTACTACCAATGGCACTGCAGCAGCAGCAATTACAGTGGTAAGCTCCAATGTTCCTTTCGCTGCGAATAGCGGAGACGCATCACTCTTTCAAAACGGAGACCTTGCGTTCACATCCAACGGGACGATGTTTGTTCTTGCCAACGACGGCGCTGCTACTCCTACATCCACGGCCATATTCACATTGAACCCGAATGCCGTAACGCCGACACTCACCCGAAAATTCTTTGTCCTTAATAATGCAGCTGCTCCATTCACGGGTACCGTAAACGGAGCTGCATTCGATCTACCAGGTAACCTTTACATTTCATCTGCAGACGGGCTATATTTTATCAATCAGAATACAGTTAATAATGGTGCGGGTACAGTAACGGCTACTTTATCACACGCTGTCATCGGGTTGACAGACCTGGGGTCTAATTTCTGGCCATCCAATTCAAGTCTTCCCCTTCAGTTGATCAGTTTTGCTGGTAGTTACAGTAATATGTCAACCAAACTGAACTGGATAACCGAAAATCTCCAAAACTTCAATCACTTTGACGTTGAGAGGAGCACCGACGGAAAGAATTTCTCCTCCATTGGTACTAAGCAACCACAGGGCAATGGCATATCTAAAGAGCAATATGTATTTTCAGACAACCTGACAACTGTCGGTGGAAATGTTTTCTACTATCGCTTGAAAATGATCGATGCCAACGGAAACTTCAAATACAGCAATGTCATTCTGGTACGTAAGGATCAGACATCATTGATTGGAATGGTTGTCAGTCCAAATCCATTAACAAGAGGCGCGACGGCAACAGCGCGGTTCACAGCAAGTGGAAAGAGCACTGTTGACTTCAGGGTACTGGATATAAACGGAAAAGTTTTATTCAGGCAACAGAACAATGTTTTCGAAGGAACCAATAGTGTATCCATCAATAACCTCGAACGATTACAACCCGGTACATATATACTGGAAATGAAAAATAATGGTGATGCCGAGACGATAACAGCTAAATTTTCTATTCTCCGCTAATCTTTTATAAAAAAGCGGGTGAGGCTAAACCACCGGGGATGGTCATCAGTACCATCCCCCTTTTACCCTCTGAAAAATCCATGCACCTTATGATGCTATCACCAAACGTTAAATGCTCAGGGTTTTTTTATACCTTGGCCCCTCTTGCCGGAAGGCGGAGGGGTTTTTTTTGATATCGTATTTTTACGATACTCCATCCATAAAAATTTCTTCAAGCAGACATGGATTTTTCGTAATTTAATACTTCGTCTTTATTCATTTTTGTCAACCTAAAAACCCTGTGTATGAGAAAAGTTTTACCCGCAGGTTCCCTTCTCATCGGAATCCTGTTACTGAGCATCCTGGTAAGGGCACAATCAGATCGATTTGCGTATGCGATAACGGATGTGAAGAATGAGAACGCCAATTGGAGTTTCCTTCGAAAATTAAATCTGCAAACCGGTGAGTATAGTCCTGTCCTGCTGCAAGGCAATGACCCTTCACTGGTGACTTATGATGCAGTGAGCAAGAAGCAAATTACTACCGTTCTTACAGATGAAAAATACGGCAACCTAAATGCTGCTTTTGCCAGTGGTGTTGCTGCTATGGCATTCGATAAAAAGAATAATCGCCTTTATTATACTCCCATGTTTATTGATCAATTGCGATATATTGATTTGAAAACTATGAGAGTTTATTCCGTCAGCAGCCAGGGACTTACAGGCACATCGAAGAAGACTACGGATCAGGGTAATGTAGTTACTCGAATGGTTATCGGTAGCGATGGCAACGGTTATGCCATGACCAATGATGCGACACACCTCATCCAATTTGCTACAGGCAAGAAATTAGCGATCAGGGACCTGGGAGCGTTGGTAGATGCCCCTGCAAATAAGAGTCTTTCTGTACATAACTCCTGCAGCAGCTTCGGTGGTGATATGATTGCAGATGACGATGGCAACCTATATATTTTTTCCGCCAGCAACCAGGTGTTTAAGGTAAACATTGAAACGAGAGTGGCGACCGTATTGGGAAGAATCATTGGACTTCCGCCCACATTCACGATCAATGGCGCGGCCGTGAATTCAAACAACCAGGTTGTTGTAGCGAGCGCGATCGAAGCGACCTCCTATTTTGCAGTGGATATGGCAACGTTAAGAGCTGTTCCTTTTAAAATTTCCGGACCTGTTTGGCATAGTTCAGACCTGGCTAATAGTAACCTCTTGAACTCAGGGAACAGACAATCACCAGGCACTTCAGATGTCATTACAGGTGTCATGCCCCGCAATTCCGGGGATGGCAGAATCCAAATTTATCCGAACCCTATCACAGATTATAAGTTTGTCGTCGAATTCAGCCAGTTGAAAGTGGGAAATTATATGTTGCAGGTTACGGATGTAATGGGCCGCCAGGTTCACCAACAACTGGTAAATATTGGAGCAGAAATCCAGACTCAAAATGTAAATCTAAACCCTCGCCTTACCAAAGGTGTATATATGTTGAAATTGATAACAGAACGTGATAGTAAAGCCGTATTCAGTACGAAACTGGTTGTTCAATAAACAATGAACTGATTTATAGAAAGTATCCCGCCCAATTCATTGAGGCGGGATATTTTTTACCTGGGATCTTTCCAAACCAGCTTCACGTGCTGAGCTGTTTTTAGGAATTCGCTACAACGACCGTCGCCCTTACCGCTAAATCCGCCGGAAGGTGCACATATCACATGACAACTGGAATTATATGCTAGATTAAATTGATCACAGCAGTCTGAAGTAAAAAAATAAACGGTTTGGTTATTGTATGTATACTGATCTACCTGTGCCGGCGGATTCCAGCGAGCCTCCTTCCCAATAGAATCAATTTTCACTTGTATACATTCCGGGATTCTTGATGAATCTATAATGGCGGTCTGCTCTTTTTCAGGCTCCATATTGTTTTTCTTATGCTGGCCGCATTCACTGATAGATAAAACGGGAGCAGCAAGGAGTATCAAAAGGTATTTCATGACCCTTCGTTTATTTTTGGTTAAGGTATCTTTGCAGGCGCCGTAAAAATAAGTTATTGGAGAAAAACAACTTTGTTGACCAGATTCGGATTTATTGCCGCAGCGGCCATGGCGGGGCGGGATGTAAACATTTCATGCGCAACAAATTCACGGCGTTAGGAGGACCTGATGGTGGAGACGGCGGGCGTGGCGGGCATATTATCTTAAAAGGAAATACAAATCTTTGGACTCTATTGCACCTGCGATATTTCAAAAACGTACTGGCGGAGAATGGAGAAGGTGGGAGTGGAAATAATAAAACAGGCCGCTATGGGAAGGACGTAATCATTGAAGTTCCGCTTGGAACGATTGTTAAAGATGAAGAAACGGGCAAACAGGAAGCGGAAATTCTGGTAGATGGACAAGAGCTTATATTAATACCCGGCGGCAGGGGTGGGTTGGGCAATTCTCATTTCGCAACGCCTACCAACCAGGCGCCCGAACACGCTCAACCAGGCGAAGCTGGCCAGGAGGGATGGAAAGTCCTCGAATTGAAAGTGCTTGCCGATGTAGGTTTGGTTGGCTTTCCTAATGCCGGCAAATCGACTTTGTTATCGGTGATCACTGCCGCCAAACCAAAAATTGCAGCCTATGCGTTTACAACCATCACGCCCAATCTCGGAATGGTCGAATACAGGGATGGGAGAAGTTTTTGTATTGCCGACCTGCCCGGCATCATTGAAGGCGCTGCTGAGGGAAAAGGCCTGGGGTACCGGTTCCTTCGACATATTGAGCGAAATTCAATTCTATTGTTCCTTATTCCAGCTGATAGTGACGGACACAAAAAAGAATTCGACGTCTTGTTAAATGAGTTGGAGCAGTACAATCCGGAATTGTTGCATAAACAGTTTGTGATTGCCATTAGCAAGAGCGACATGCTTGACGAAGAGCTTAAAGCGGCCATTGAGAATGAATTGCCGCCATCTATTCCGCACCTGTTTATTTCTTCACTGACTAATAAAGGGTTGACTGAGCTAAAGGACTTGTTATGGAAGGTCTTGAATGAGCCTGATCCTTTTTTCATTAAAGAGAAAACATAGTATTGGCTACTGAAATTTATCAATAATGGTAAAGCCACCTGAAAGACCAAGAATAAGGCCTACCGATTTCCTGACGTTTCGTTTTTGGCGCTATTTACTAAAGGCCTTCTGGTTATATTTTCCCTCCATCATTTTTCTGATTATCGGATACACCTGCTTTTGGAAATTAACTCAGGGCAAAGACCTCATGCTGATTACGCTGGAGAACAGGGATGTTTTCTCTTACTTCCTGCTCGCACAAATATTCTGGGCCTATGCTACCTGGTATACGTCGCGGCTTGTTGGAAAAGCCGAAGAATTTGAGAATCCTTGCGAGGATCCTATCTGGACAACTCTAAGAATTCAGGGGCCGAGACTGTTAGCATTTACCTCCTTCACGATTATCATCTTTGCTTTTTTCCAACTTTCCGGAGTTAACGTCCTTCCACAATTGCCCGGATGGCTTTGCTCATTGTTCCTGATCGCCAGCATCCCCGTTTATTTCTATGTTTATCGTTTTTGGGATCAGTTCACCAGTCGAAAACCAGATCCTGCCGAGCAACGGAGTTATTTCAAACAAATCCAAAGAGTAGCTTGTACAGTGTTTGCGATAGCGGCCTCGTTGGTTATCCTCTTTAGGTCGTTTGTCGGATTAGTCATTTTACTATTGATGCTGCAACAGGCGCTGGTACTGTTATTGATCATTCGGCGTAAGATCATTGAAAGCAAGGGAGAATCATTTTATCAACAAGGTAGCAATGCCAGGGGCTTTGACAAGAATTCACCATTGATAAGTAAATCATTGGGGCTGGTATTTGACCAGGAAGACCGGCTTTATTTCAGAGTCTTCGTTTTTATTGGAGCCATTGCAATTATCGTCAATGTAATTACTGTCTTCCTCGTACGATTTTCCGTGATGATCGGAAGTTTTCCATTTGCGCTCATTGCCTTCAGCGTATTATTGTTATTAGGTAACATCGTCGCCTTCTTTTCGGTGTTAAGACATTTTAATTTTCACATTATATTAATTGGGATCGCATTTACTATTGGTCATTTTCTCGAACCTCATTACATAAAGATGAGTGAGAAGAAGAATATGGCCAATCGATTTCTTTACCGTCAGAATCTAAAGGAATATTTTTCACATTGGATCAATGACCCAGCGAGGAAGAAAATTTTAGATGACTCAACGATCACCTCTTATCCTGTATTCCTGACACTCGCAGACGGTGGTGCATCGCGTTCGGGATATTGGGTGGCTTCTGTCCTGGCTAAATTAGAAGATAGTAGCCTGGGCAATTTTTCACAGCATCTCTTTGGCCTTTCTGGCGCATCCGGCGGAAGTGTCGGCAACGCGGTTTTTTTTAGCTTATTGAAGAGTAAATCACAATTGCTGAATATCGACACTTCTAGCCATCCATATTATCATGCCGCTACTAACTACCTTAACTCCGATTTTCTCACATTTACATTGGCGCGGATGTTAGGACCCGATGTGTTCCGTCATATTTTTCCTTTGCGAAGCATTGATGATCGCGGCGCCGCGTTGGCTCACGCGTTGGAAACGGCCTGTGGGAAAGGCGACTTTCTTTATGATAGTCTGGCAGTGCCATTTTCCCAACTCATTACCCAAAAAAATCAGTCGGGTTATCAGCTACCGGTTTTTTGTATCAACACAACGCGTATGCAGGATGGCAGTCCCGCTCTCATTAGCAATATTGATTTTAGTGATTCAGCTTACAACAATAGGGTGGACGTTCTAAACCTGATGGATGAAGAAAAGGATATCAAATTGAGCACTGCCGTTGTTCTGGGCGCCAGTTTTCCATATGTAAGTCCGGCGGGCAGAATGGACGCAAAAGTCTCCGTAAAAGATAGTGCGGGTGTCGCGAGGACAGCAATAGAACCCGAATATTTTGTAGATGGCGGCTACTTCGATAATTCCGGAGCAGGCGTAGTAAATGAGATGCTGATCCTTTTGCGGTCTTTCTTGCTCAATGAACCACAATTCAATAAATATGCAGGCAAGCTAAAATTTTATGTAGTGCATATCTCCAACTCTCCTATTCACGGTCGACTGCTGTCCAAGGTTAATCCATTCACGAATGACCTGGCTGCACCCATAAAAACGTTGGTAGGGGCATATGGAAGCCAAACCGCTGTCAATGACCGGAGATTGGAAAACTTTATGAAGGGATGGTATGGAGATGATAGACATTATATCACCATTAACTTATACCGTCCAAATGAATCGATCGAATATTCAATGAACTGGGTGATTTCAAACTATCTGTTAAATGCGATGAACGACCGGTTGAGAGGTCACGAACAAATAGATACGGTGATAAACATACTAAATAGACAATGAGCAATTTCAATTTACCGTCCTTCCATAGTTATTTGGCAACCCATGCATTTTTACCTACGTTTGTTCATATTAAATAATCTATTTATGAAAAAGTTTTTCGTATCCCTTTTCTTATCATTCGTCCTCGTTATCAAGTCATCCGCCGACGAAGGAATGTGGCTCCCACTGTTGTTGGGTCAGCAGGTCTACAACGACATGGTGAAAAAAGGATTGAAGCTAACTAAGGAACAGCTTTATAATATCAACAAGCCATCTTTAAAAGACGCCATTATTTTTTTTGGAAGCGGGTGCACTGGCGAAGTCGTCAGTGCTGAAGGTCTGATCTTCACCAATCATCACTGTGGCTATGATGCCATCGCCTCTGCCAGTTCAGTTGAACATAACTACCTCGAAAATGGTTTCTATGCCCGCAACAAAGCAGAAGAGATCCCAACAGATTTGACCGTTCAATTCCTGCTGAGAATAGAAGATATCACCAATGAAGTCCTCGATTCATTGAAAGGGTTATCCGGCGTGGATAGAGTTCAACGGCAGGCTGCTGTACTGGCGACTATTAATAAAAGAATGAGTGACCCTTCCCAAAATATTGAAACTCGTGTCAGTTCATTATTTAAAGGCAATCAATTCATGGCTTTTGTCTACCAGCGTTACTATGACATTCGCCTGGTGGGAACGCCTGCGGAATCTATAGGTGATTTTGGTGGCGATACAGACAATTGGGAATGGCCGCGCCATACCGGCGATTTTTCCATATTTCGTATTTACACCAGTCCGGACGGTAAACCTGCAAAATATGCCGAAGGAAATATTCCGCTGAAGCCCAAATGGTATTTACCGATATCTCTTAAACCGTTAAAAGATGGTGATTTTGCTATGATCTATGGGTATCCGGGATCGACCAATCGTTATGAAACTGCATATGGCGTTGCGCTGTCCACCGAAATCAATAATCCGACATTGGTAAAGTTGCGCGATGTTCGATTAAAAGCGATGATGGAGGAGATGAAGAAAGATCCTGCTACCAAACTACAATTAGCTTCCACTTATGCGACGATCGCGAATTACTGGAAGTTTTTTGAAGGAGAAACCAAGGAATTGCTGAAATACGACGTGGAAGGACAAAAGAAAAAAGCAGAGGAATCTTTCGATACCTGGGCTAAGGGGAAGCGTGAATATGAGTCCATTTTTGCAGATTGGAAAGTCATCTATGATACCTGGAGAAAATATGCCAAACATCGAATGTATATCAATGAGGGCCTTTCCGGATCGCCGCTCATCTTCTTTGCGTCTACTCTCTTACAGGTAGAGAATGCCCTGGTAAAGACAGGGTCTTCGCAAGCCGACCTGAAAAAAGTTATTTCTGCTGCGAATGAAGCCAGAAAAAAACTCATCAAAGAAGAAAATAAAACCTCCGACCAAAATATAGTAGCCGCGGTGACGATGATGTTCTACAATGATATTCCAAAAGATCAGCATCCCGTGGGCTTTTACAACACCTTAAAATCGCAATATGGAAGTCTTGACGACGAAGCGACTTATAAAAAATATGCCGCCGACATTTTTAGCAAGACGATGATTTTTGATGACGCCCGATGGAATGCTTTTGTTGCAAACCCCGATGCCAATACATTACAAAGCGATCCGGCCTTTGCACACGCCAGCGCCTTTTACAATAATTATATGAGTAAATACCTTCCGTATTACCAGGAATTCAATGCGAAGAATACGGAACTCGGAAGACTTTACCTGAAAGGCATTATGGAAATGGATCCTGTAAAGGCGAAAAAAATGTATCCCGATGCCACATTGACCATGCGCGTAAGCTTTGGAAATGTAAAATCATATCGTCCCCGTGATGCAGTTTTCTACGACTATCTGACGACGTCCAAAGGGATCCTTGAAAAATATAAACCGGGCGACTATGAATTTGATCTTCCTAAAAAGCAAATTGAACTATTGAAGAATAAAGATTTCGGCCAATACATAGATCCCATTCGCAAGGAGCTGGTCATCGGTTTCATCACTACAAATGATATCACGGGCGGCAATTCAGGTTCGCCGGTCATGAACAATAAAGGCGAGCTCATCGGATTGTCATTCGATGGCAACTATGAAGCGCTGAGTCATAAAATGGCGTTCGATAAAGATCTCAACCGAACGATATGTGTTGACATCCGCTATGTATTATGGTGTGTCGATAAATTGGGAGGGGCCAGCAATATCATCAAGGAATTAAAGTTGATGAAATAAAATACGACCCTTGAAACGCCATGTTTACATAATTCTCTTCTTGTGTTCTTCATCCGTAGCTTTTTCGCAGAGGCCCGGATTTAGCATTGCTACCGACTTGGACATTCAACGAAGCTTCCTCAAGAACCAACAGTATTGGGCAGCAGGACAAACCATGCAACTGCATTTTCACATTGATCGCAAGGAAGAAATTTATGCATGGGTCGCATATTATGCTTATGGAAAATTCAGCAATCAATTGAGTGCACCCGCAAAATCGTCTTCTACGATTCCACAGCAGGTAAGTTATGTGAATAACGCACAAATGCGCTTCAAGCATGTTTCTGTTGGATGGAAGCACTATATAAAAGGGGCATACAATATTGATCGTGGCTGGAGCATATATAGCTATGCCGGGTTTGGCTTGATGATGGGTCGCATTGTGAATACGCATTCCATTGGGGTTGACACATCTTTATATATTTTGCCTGTTCTAAATGGAAAAGCGCATTTTAAGAGATTGACTCTCGATCTCGGATTGGGATGGGAAAAGCCGCTTGGCGGAGACATTTTCTTCTATTCAGAATTTCGACTATGGGTTCCGACAACGGATTATCCCAGCCAGCATATTCTGGTAAACAATAATGCACCGCTGGATGCGTCTCTCAATTTTGGAGTTAGAATACTCATCAATTGAGTGAGTGGTGAGTTGTGAGTGGTGAGTGGTGAGTTACTGTTGCGTTGAAACATCGAATCTTCCTTCCGTCACTGAGATCGGAATAGGATCATTGTACATATTGATCGCATTGAATTGAAAGGTGCCTGACACAAACCGGCGCACTGTATCTACTACTGTAAAAGTGATGGACCCATTATATTGTGCAGATGTGATCCATTCGTTCTGAGGATTGAAATTTCTTCTCACGTAATAGGCATAGTTCGCATCTCGCGTGGGATATCCTACGTTGGTATTAAATAGATATGTACCAGGACCGTTGAGGTCTTTGATGAAGATTTCGAATTCTTTCTCTACGGGGGAGGTAGAAAAATTTCTTGCCTTGAGATAGAATTCGCCATTGGGAAAGACTATTGCTTCCAATGGCTCAGCCGTAGCAAAGGGACCGAAACCACCCGGCACCCAAAGCTCACCGCTCACCTTACAACCAAAAGTATTCGCGCCGGTCTGAGTGATTGGCGGCAATTCAGATACTTTTTTCGTACACGAAAGCATCGCAGCAAACAGCACAATTAAACATATCGCCCTCAAAAATTTCATAAATCTCTTTTTTGTAAGAACCGACTCCTTCAACAATCAATCGGCTATAAAGGCAAAAAAGAAGCCAGATCATCCCAAAAAGAAGCTATTACCTTTATCTACGTAAAACTCCTAAAATGCCATTGGATAAGCTATCGATCAAACAAGTTGAACTATACAAAGTTTGTATTCCCCTTATTGAACCCTTTATAACCTCCCTCGGAAGAGAAGATTATGCAGAAAACCTGTTTGTGAAAATAGTCACCCACCAGAGACTCAACGGTTTTGGAGAATGCAGTCCTTATATGCCTATAAACGGAGAAAGTACAGAAACATGTTTTGTGGTGGGTCAATATTTTGCTAAAATTCTGAAAGGCCGGGATCCCCTGCAAATCGAAGAGCATATCCTGGAAATGGATAAGATCATTTACGCCAACAGCAGCATTAAGAGCGCATTTGATATGGCACTTTATGATATAGCCTCTCAACATTCGGGTTTACCCTTATACAAATACCTGGGTGGGTCTAACAATAAAGTCATTACCACCGACTATACCGTCAGTATCGGGGAACCCGGCAAGATGGCAGCAGATGCTTTGAAAATAAAAGAAGAAGGCTATCCCACCATTAAAGTCAAGTTGGGCCAGGATGGCAGGAAGGACCTGGAAAGAATTAAAATGATTCGACAGGCGGTTGGCAATGAAATTCCCTTACGCATTGATGCCAACCAGGGTTGGAGTTTTGAAGAAGCCACGGAAACGTTGAAGTCACTAGCCAAATATGATATTCAGCATTGTGAAGAACCCATTCCGCGCTGGGACTTTATGCGACTCGCGGAACTTAAGAATGCAAGTCCAATCCCCATCATGAGTGACGAAAGTTGCGGTGATGAGCATGATGCAGCGAGGTTAATTCAATTAGGAGCCTGCGACTACATGAACATCAAGCTTGGCAAATCCGGGGGCATATTTAAGGCATTAAAGATGGTCAGGCTTGCTGAAGAAGCGAACGTTCACCTTCAGGTTGGCGCATTTATGGAGTCAAGATTAGGAATGACTGCCTTTGCGCATTTCTCGCTCTGCAGCCCATTGATTATCCATTATGATTTTGATACTGCATTGATGTTTAAAGAAGACCCGGTAACCGGGGGGATCAAATATGAAAAGAACGGAGTTATAAAAGTGCCGGAAACGCCGGGGCTCGGAGCCAGTGTTGATGAACTATACTTGGATAGCCTGGAAAAAATAATTATCTGAACTTTGTTCTATGGATGCGCAATTTGAAAAGATGCTGGAGGTACAGCGAGAAGCATGGAACAATTCCTCTGCCAAATGGAAGAAATGGGATAATGCGGTGATGGAATTCCTGAGCCCGATGAATAATGAGATGATCCGCATGCTTCAGGTCCGTGATGATGACATCATTTTGGATGTGGCAACAGGAACAGGTGAGCCTGGACTAACTATCGCTTCCTTGTTGAAAAAAGGTAAGGTGGTAGGCCTTGATTTAGCAGAAGAAATGCTTGCCATTGCAAGTGAAAATGCAACGCGGAGAGGAATTCAGAATTTTGAAACGATATGCAGCGATGTTTCCACCCTTCCTTTCAAAGATGAAAGTTTCGATGGAATCACCTGCCGGTTGGGTTTTATGTTTTTTCCTGATATGCAACTGGCGTTGAAGGAGATGATGCGGGTACTAAAGCCCGGGGGACAAATAGTCGCCAGTGTATGGAATGTTCCAGAAAAAAATTTATGGGTATCAATTTCCATGGAAAGAATGATTTCCATGCTTCAGTTGAAAGTTCCAGCTCCGGGTGCGCCGGGAATATTCCGATGCGCTCAACCAGGATGTATGGCTGATATGTTTAAGCAAGCGGGTTTGAATAATTTAATGGAACACGAAGTAATCGGAAGACTGCCTTCCAAAACTCTAGAGTCATACTGGAACTTTGTATCGGAAGTTTCTTCCCCTTTAGCGTTTAGCAAAGCAGAGCCGGCAGTGAAAGAAGACATAAAGAAAGAAGTGCTCGCAATCGTAAGCAAAAAGTTCCCCGATGGCAACATTGAGCTTGAGTCCAATGCACTTGTAATTCGTGGGGAGAAGTAGGGTCTTAAAGGTTACTTCTTTCCCTTTTTCACTGGTGTATTATCCCTCCACCTCCACAAATGCAAGCAGGCATAGGTCCGGTATGGACTCCATCTACTTGAGATCTGTAACAATTCTTCGCGAAATTTTTTCTTGTCAGCCCTGTCGAGCTTGTAAAGATGGATCATCGCATTCTGTACGCCCAGGTCGTCCACAGCAAAGACATCTTCCCTGCCCAGGGCAAACATCAATAACATCTCTACCGTCCATCTCCCCACTCCTTTTATTTGCGTGAGATACGCAATCACGTCTTCGTTTTCCATTTTGTTCAGCTTCCTGTGGTCCATTCCTGATTCAATCTCAAACTGCGCGACATTTCTCACATAATTGGCCTTGGCATTGGATAGCCCGATACCACGCAGTGTTTCAAAAGGTGTATCCAAAATCTGTTGCGGCGTAGGTTCCTTACCGCCAAATAATTGCAAAAAACGTCTATGGAACACTTCAGCCACCTTTGAAGATAATTGCTGACTCATAATGGAGGCACATAGATAATTGCAGATGTTCTTTTGTTTCTTCAAACGATGCGGCTTACCCGCCTCAACCAATTTTTTTAATTTCTTATCGCGACTCAAATGACCAATGTATTCCATAAGTGAAAATCATTATTCTATTTCATCATTCCGGGCTGTACCAATTGCCATCCGGTTTTTGCTTTTTCCTCATCCACCATTTTCTTAACGTCTGCCAACAATTTTTTAGCATCATATATAATACCATCCTTTATGGTATACTTTACTCCACCCTTCCTCACTACTTCATTCTTATCATTCAAATAAATTGCACCTGTGCCATACAAGTATTGGAGGTTCTCCAATGGATTGGCATCAATGATCACCATGTCGGCCAGTTTGCCGATTTCGATTGTTCCAATCTCTTTCTCCATTCCCAGGGCCTGCGCTCCATACAGGGTAGCAGAGCGGATCACTTCCAGTGGGTGAAAACCGGCTTCTCTCAATAACTCCAATTCCCGGATATATCCGAATCCATAGGTCTCGTAGATAAAGCCGTTGTCAGATCCGGTAGTTACTCGCCCGCCCCGGTTCTTGTATTCATTCACGAAGGTCATCCATAGACGATAGTTCTCCTTCCAGCTAATTTCCTGTTCAGTGCCCCAATTGATCCAATAAGATCCATGCGATACCCGGCTGGGTTCATAGAATTTCCATAGCGAAGGAAGCGTGTAGGATTCATGCCATTCGGCACGGCGTGCCCTTTGTAAATCGCGATTGGCATCATAAATATTGAAGGTGGGATCGATCGTAAAGTCAAGACTTAAAAGCTCATTCATCACTTTATTCCAATGTTCGCTGTACGGAGGAGCGGCCTGCTTCCACAACTTTCCAGCTTCCTCAAAACGATTCTGCTCATTGGCATAGTTATAAGAAAGCGGATAATTTTGCACGGTCTTGTCAGTAAACAACGCTTCCGGTAAGCCATACCAATGTTCCATGCTGGTGAGTCCTGCTCTGGCGGAATTTAGCACATTCCAACGGGCTACGTCCATCTGCGCATGATGACATGCTGATCTCAATCCTAATTTTTTATTTTCTCTCAACGCCGCATCCATGATCTGGGGCGCCGCTCCAAAAAATTTAATCCCATCAGCTCCTTTTTTTGCATTCTCCCGCACCCAGGCAATCGCTTCTTCTGGTGAAGTGATCTTCTTTTCACCCTGGCCAAAAACTGTATATGCAAAAATTCGCGGGGCTGTAATGAGATCCTGTAAACTTTTTTGCTTCTCATCCAAAACCCAATCCAGGCCATTACCACAGCTGGGATCGCGGATAGTCGTAATCCCGTGCGCCATCCAAAGTTTAAAGACATATTCTGCCGGAGTTCCTTGTTCGGTGCCTCCGATATGTCCATGCATATCAATGAACCCGGGTAACAGGTACATGCCTTCGCAATTTAGTTCCCTGCCCCCCTCCTTTAATTTCGGTCTGTCATCCGCGTTAATCGTTGTACCCGGATTACCCAATCCCCTGATATCAACGATCCTGTTTTTTTCAATGACGATATCCATCGGACCAATAGGAGGCGCTCCAGTCCCATTGATCAAAATGACTCCGCGAATGATCAGTTGAGAAAATGGTCCTTCACCTTCCTTTCGTTGGGGTGCCTTGGTGATCTGTGATTGTACCAGCGAACAGATAAACAGCCCAAGAATTGAAATAATAATTTTGGATCGCATAAGCTTGATTTTTGGTTCTGCCTGCCATCAATATATTGAAGAAACTTTAGGAAAGGGACCAACTCACCGTTCCATCTTTCTCATCTTTCATGGCGATACCCAATTGGGATAGTTGTTTTCTTATCTTATCGGATGTAGCAAAATCTTTTTTTCCTTTGGCCTCGTTTCGAATATCGATCAGCAATTGCATTACGCCTTTCAATTTTTCGTTGTCTGCCTCTGAGATATTTCTTAATCCTAATATCTCCTCCATATAGGTTTTGAACTGTGTTTTTAAAAGCTCAAAAGTATCCCTGGAAAGCCCAGACAAAGGAATGGATTTGTCCTTGATAGAATTGATCGTTGGCAGAAGCTCGAACATATTTGCCAGAACCTTTGCTGTATTAAAGTCGTCGTTCATGAATTCATCAAACTCCGCAATAAGCTTATTCACCCTGGAATCAAGCGCTGCATCGATTTGCTCGGATCCTTTATCAGCGCCATCGCCGGGGATCTTTCCCAGGTTTTCATATCCTTCCCACAACCTCTTTAATCCTCTTTCAGATGCAAGTAGCGCGTCATTGCTAAAATCCAGCGTACTCCGGTAATGTGTTTGGAGAATAAAGAATCGTATCACCATGGGATGATAAGCTTTTTCCAGAACGGAATGGCTACCGGAGAACAATTCAGTTAATTTGATCACGTTGTTGTAGCTCTTCCCCATCTTGCGCCCATTGATAGTGATCATATTATTGTGTATCCAATAGTTCACCGGTTCTTCATGATTACACACCACACTTTGCGCTATTTCGCTTTCATGATGTGGAAACAGAAGGTCCATACCACCTCCATGAATGTCAAATCTCTTTCCCAGGTATTTGGTAGACATCGCTGAGCATTCTATATGCCATCCGGGATAACCAACTCCCCATGGGCTCTTCCATCGCATAATATGTTCCGGACTGGCCGATTTCCACAATGCAAAATCCGCTTTATCTCTTTTTTCTTCCTGGCCATCCAGGTCCCTGGTGGTTTCCAAAAGGTCGGCAATTACTCTCCCGCTTAATTCACCATAATTATGCGAGGCCGCATATTTTTTTACATCAAAATATACGGAGCCATTCACCTCATAAGCATAACCTGCTTTCAGGATTTCTTCGATCATTCCAATCTGTTCCACAATGTGTCCTGTAGCTGTTGGCTCAATAGAAGGAGGTATCGTATTGAACTGTTCCATAGCCCAATGAAACAAGTTGGTGTATTTCTGAACCAACTCCATCGGTTCCAGTTTTTCTAAAACTGCTTTCTTAGATATCTTATCCTCTGCTTCCCTGCCCTCCTCTTCAAAATGCCCTGCGTCAGTGATGTTCCGGACATAGCGAACCTTATAACCCAGGTGCTGAAGGTATCGGTAGATCACATCGAAAGTGATGTATGGCCTGGCATGACCCAGGTGGCTCTCACCGCTCACGGTAGGTCCGCACACATACATACCCACATGACCAGGCGTAATCGGGGTAAAAATTTCTTTCTGTCCGCTGTAAGAATTATGGACCTTAAGTTCACTCATAGCGCGGCAAAAATACTCCTTACTTGGTTATGATCGACACTCTGCATTAAGGAAGAGAGGAATTCAATTGCGCGTCAGCAACCAGCATATAATGATCGGAGTAATCTTTGACGATTCGGTCAAATTGCAGGACCTTATATTGTTTACTGGCGAAGATGTAGTCGATGCGAAGCGTTGGAGATAAGGCAAAGAATGTTCGACCCAAACCAAATCCTTTTTTTAAGAAAGCATCCTGCATATTACCTTTTACTTTGGAATAGGTATAGGAAGTGGGAACATCATTCAAGTCGGCACAGAACAATACCGGGTGAGGACTATCACCCAACACCTCGTCGATCAACTGTGCCTGAATGCTTCGATAGGTAAATCCTCTTTTGACTTTGGAAAGGATAGTGCGGGAATTGGATAACAAACTGTCTTCCGCGCTCTCGATCTGACCGATCTTTTCATAATCCCTTTTTCCAAACTGCAATGATTGAAGATGGGTAGTATAAACCCGGATCGTATCATCGTTAACTTTGATGTCTGCGTGAATTAAAGCGTCCGGCAATGTGGGTCGCGGATATCTAATCAACCCACTGTCGATGATAGGGTACCTTGAAAAAATGATGCTGCCGGTAAAATGAACATCAGCATCCAGGTCATGTGAAAAATACCAATAAGGATAGTGGAGGTTATCGCTGATGTAATTAATGTTCTGATACCAGGACGAATCCAGTGAATGAAAAAACTCCTGTAAGCAAACAATATCTGCATCCTGCTGCTTAATAAGTTCCATCATTTTTAACCTGGTTTGACTGCCCCGGTTATTATTTTTCTTCATCTCTATAAACCTTGCCACGTTCCATGTAACAACGCGGAGGCTGCCTGTCTTTTTCTCATGCTTGAATTCCTGTGGCAAATGAAAACCAAAGATCACCATGATGCTTTTGATACCTAGCATGGCGGCTACCAATGATATCAATGAATAGCGTATGCGAAGGATGAGCAACCATCCGACCACAAAAAAGAGTAACACGAGTAACAAGAATGGAAATGCCAATCCTAAAAAAGTGATGAACCACCATTTCTGAGGATTCAAATAGGGGGCGAGGCATGAGAGTACAAAAATGAATATGACCACCCAATTCGCATAGATAAAAATCCGCCTTGTTAAACTCCGGAGCCGGTTAGCCATCCTTGCAAATTACAAAAGATGCAACTTCTATAAATTTTCTTTGCTGGCCCGTCGCAGCAAATCTTTCTCTTCTTCCGAAAGAGAATTATATCCTTTCTGGTTGATCTTATCCAGGATATCATCTACGCGCTGCTGCGTGATATTAGAGGTCTTTTTATATGGTTTGGTACGGGATTTATAAAATAACTCCTGCTTTACACTTTTTCCTTTTTTTGGTTTATCCGGATTAAACAGGTTATTTACCCAGTCAAAGAAATTATTCATCCATTTGCTACTATCATATCCTTTTCTTAAGGCGAGAATGAAAAGGAAGCCAGCCAGGATTCCGCCGAGATGAGTCACCAGCGTGGTCAGGTCCTTGACGGAAATAGTTGCCAGATCAATAATTAAATAGATTGTGGTCAGGACCCATAAGGGGATGCCACCTCTTAGCAACGGGAAGATGCGATAATCAGGAGAGATCAATGTCGTTGAAACAGCTACAGCCATCACTCCAGCAGAAGCGCCCATGCTGGTAGCAACAGAAGCCTTGAAAGCGAACGTGGGAATGAGGTTGCAGCAAAGAAGAAAAGCAATAGCACCTGCAAGCGCACCATATATGAAGACAGGAATAATTTTTTTGCTGCCTGTGAGTTCCTGCATGATGAAGCCAAAACACCATAACCACAGCATGTTAGCAAATACCTGCCACACGCTGATATGGACAAACATGTGAGTGAGCAAAGTCCAGGGCCTGTTCAACAATCTTTCCAGGTCGGCTGGTAATATGAACCAGCTAAGAATATTCTTATTAAATACAGATACCGCCATCGCACTGTCCTGGTAGAGAAAAAAATAAACCATCTTGACAAAACCCAGCAGGACAAACATCAGCAGGTTGATGGCTATCAAAGTAATTAGGGAATTACTATTTTGCGCCAGCGATAACTTTCGTTTAAATCTTTTCTCGTAATAAGTCATGATCCTCTATTCCTGGGTATAAAATTAGGCTAAGATGGAAAAGAGTATTGCAGAAAATTTGAAAAAGATAATTTAATACAGGCTCTTTCGGTTTGTCTTATTCCAATATAAGACGAGCAAGAACCCAGTGAGGGCACCTCCCAGGTGAGCAAAATGCGCTAGGTTATCCCCGCTGATCTTGGCCACGCCACCAAATAGATCGATGGCGGCCAGTGCCAACATGGCCCACTTCGCCTTGATAGGCACGGGTATAAACATGATAAATAATTCAGTATTCGGGAAGGTGTAGGCGAAGGCTGCCATAACACCCATGATGGCGCCTGATGCTCCCAAGGCAGGAGCTGCAGCGCCCACGAGGTTGCGGACAGCATTAAAATCATTATTATTGAAGGCCTGCAACAATTGTTCACAACGAAAATATTGCATGATCAAATGCAGGGCAGCTGCGCCTAGTCCGCAGACCAGGTAAAAAAACAAGAACCGCTTGGCCCCCCATACATTTTCCAGGATCCGGCCAAACATCCAAAGTGTGAACATGTTGAACAGGATATGATAAAACTGCGGAGGAGGGGCATGCGAAAACATGTGGGTGGCGATCTGGTAGGGATGAAACCGTTGGGATTCATCCAATGCATTTGCATCCACCAGGTATTGGTGTAGCTTTCCCGGCATGATCGGCCACATCATCAGCTTCTCGGTGATGGCATATTGTTTATCCAATAATGCCTGCGCCAGGTAAACCAATACGTTAATGATGATCAGGTTCTTAACAATGGGCGGAAAACCAGAAGGCCGGGTAAAGCGGAATTCACTCATGGGGTAAAATTAATAGTTATATCCACTCAACAGATCACAATCTTTATTATCGGCCCCTCATTTTCAATCGAACCACATTCTCAATATGATGGGTATGCGGAAACATATCGACCGGCTGAATTTTCGTAACCTCATATTTCAAATCCAATAAGGTGAGATCCCTCGCCTGTGTGGCTGGATTGCAACTAACATATACAACAACCGGGGCCTCGATTTCCAGAAGTTTTTTTATTAGTTTTTCATTCATCCCGGCCCGGGGAGGATCGGTAACAATGACATCCGGTCTTCCATTGGCCATGAAAAATTCATCATTGCATACCTCTATTACATCACCCGAAAAGAATTTGCAATTATCAAGCTGATTGAGTTCAGCATTTTGTCGTGCATCCTCAACAGCCGCTTCAGCCAATTCGACCCCGACTATTTTCTTTGCCCTCCTGCTCAAAAAAATGCCAATGCTTCCAGTGCCGCAATAAAGATCATATACCGTTTCCTTTCCGCTAAGTTCAGCAAAGTCCCTCGCCACCCGGTAGAGTTGCTCGGCCTGTCGTGTATTAGTTTGAAAAAAGGATTTGGGACCAATCTTGAATTGATAGCTTTCGCCTTCTTCCGCCATTAAATTTTCTATCACATAGCCTCTTCCATAGTACACGATAGGCTGAAGATCATGAATGCTATCATTCCATTTCCTATTGACGGTATAGAGAAGAGTTGTTATAGATGGAACCTGCGTTAATAACTGATCCATCATTTCTTTTATTTTCTCCTGATCATCTTCTCCTACGACAATGTTCACCATGATTTGATGGGTGCTGCAAATACGTAACTGCATGGTCCGCAAAAATCCGGTATGTTTCCGGCTATCGTAAAAAGACCAACCTTTCGCTTTTGCCAAATCTCTAACGAGTAACCTGATGATATTGGTCGGTTCTGACTGCAGAAAGCATGTTTCAATATCAACTATCTTATCAAAAAATCCTTTAGCATGAAATCCGGCCACTGTAGCTTCAATCAACCCTTGTTCACCCGTTGGAGGGGGAGGGACTTTTGTAAATTCTTTATTCGCGAAGGTATATTCGAGTTTATTGCGGTAATACTTAGTTTCACTGGCCCCAACAATTGGCTGTACTGCAGGTAATGCTACTTTACCGATGCGCTTCAGTGTTTCTTCCACTTCGCGATGTTTATATAACAATTGTTTTTGGTAGGGGAGCATTTGCCATTGGCATCCTCCACAAACGCCGAAATGAGGGCAAAAAGGCGCTACACGATCGAAAGAAAGTGAGTGTATTTGAATGGGAAATCCTTCAGCCCAATCTTTTTTGTTCTTCAACAAACGGACATCCACCACATCTCCGGGCACCACCTGTTCAATAAATATAACCTTGCCATCCACACGGGCAAGCGATTTTCCTCCAGCAGCATAATCCTCAACCAATACCCTTTCCAGAATGATATTTTTTTTCCTGGTTTTCACCGCGCAAAGCTATGTGATTTTGAAGGGCTAAACCGTTGATGTATAGACAATGCCAAATTGCCAGAAAAGATGTTAATCAAATTTTATTTTCAAAATTGACAACCATTTTGAAACGGATACAGTCTGTTTGTCAGCCCGTTTTTAATAACTTTACCCTATCATTCTGACTTATGAAAAGATCTTTATTGCCATTTTGTTTGTTCCTGGCATTTTTTTCATCAGCCCAATCCGGTTACGAGATCAAAGTAACTTTTAAGCCGTTCAAGAACGAGTTTATTTATCTCGGCCATTATTTCGGTAAGCAATATCCTATTATTGATTCCGCATTGCTCAATGATAAAAGCGAGACGGTCTTTAAGGGCAACAAGGCTCTCGTTCCCGGTATCTACCTGATCGGCTATCCGAAGAAAAGTGGATTTTTTGAAGTGTTGGTTGATAAACAACAGAAGTTTTCCATCAACGCTGATACGGCCACGATGGCCAAAGGGATCAACTTTACCAATTCTTCCGACAATATCGCATTCAACCAGTATCAGCAATACATGTCTGGTGCAGGAAAGGAAATATCCGCCGCGCAGGCAAAGTTGAAAGCATCCACGAATGCAAAAGATTCCTCCCATTGGAGCGATGAATTGGAAAAGACCAATAAAAAAATCCAGGCTTACAGGGAAGATGTCATCAAAAAAAATCCGGATGGAATTTTAAGCACCCTACTAGTGGCCATGCGGGAACCAATAATACCTGCAAATCTAAAAGAACCAAAGAACCAAGCAGATTCACTTAGTGCCTATCAATTTTATAAGGATCATTATTGGGATGGAGTTAAGTTTGGCGATGGACGCCTTGCTTACACAACTTTCTTTGAAGAAAAATTAGATAAATATTATAATCAACTGGTGGTGCCGCAGCCTGATTCAGTGATCCGTGAAATTGACTGGATGCTGGGCTTCGCAAGTATCAATGCAGAAATGACCCGGTTCCTCTTGCTGAAGTTTGTCAACCGGTATCTTACTCAGCGTTATATGTGGGAGGATGCCGTCTTTGTGCATCTTTTCGAAAAATATTTTGCCCAAAAAACATATCCGTGGTTAACCGAAGCCGGGCGGAAGACCATTACCGACAGGGCCTACAACCTGATGGCAAATATCATGGGAACACCCGCATCCGACATTGAATTGCCGGATACTTCTGGCCAGATGACATCCCTGTATTCAATACCCGCAAGTTTCACCGTAGTGTGTTTCTGGGATCCCGGCTGTGGCCACTGCAAGGAAGTACTGCCAAAACTGGATTCATTTTACCAGGCCAAATGGAAAGCGATCGGCTTGAAAATATTTGCGGTAGCAAAGGAAACCGATACTCCAAAAAAGGAGTGGACGAAATTTATCAATGAACATCAATTGCAGGAATGGCAAAACGTATATTGTTCCAGGGCAGATGATAAAGCCAGGGTGGATGCCGGCGTACCCGGCTATTCGCAATTATATGACGTGCAGACCTTCCCTACATTATATTTGCTGGATAAAGACAAACGAATAGTTGCCAAAAAACTCACCTATGAGCAAATAGACGAGGTGCTGGAACTAAAACTAAAGGGACAGTAGGACGATGCATCCAAAATTCGGTCTATGATCAAAAACTTCCTGATCGCCATCATCATTCTTTTATGGATATCTACCGGTTCGGCTCAAACGCTTCTCACGTATGGAAATCATAAGGTTGACGCCAGGGAATTTCTTAGAGCTTACAACAAGAACAATACGCAACCTGTTACTAACAAGGCGAAAGCCATGCGGGACTACCTTGATCTTTACATCAAATCCAGATTGAAGATCCGGGAAGCTTATGAAAGGGGCTATGACACACTGCCCCAAATAAAGTCAGAAGTCGAAAATCTTCGTTCACAGATTGCGGAAAATTTCATGAATGACCCGGATATGGTCAATCGCCTGGTCAAAGAAGCTTTTGAACGAGGCTTAAAAGATATACATCTCGCACACATATTTATTTCAATTAAATCCGGTAATGCAACGATAGATTCATCCGGCGCCCGGGCCAAGCTTGCGGAAGTGCTGAAAAGACTGCAAAAGGGTGAAGATTTTTTAACCGTTGCAGCACAACTTTCTGATGACCCATCGGCAAAGAGCAATCGAGGTGATATGGGCTTCATCACTGTGTTTACAATACCTTATGAATTTGAAAATATTGCTTACTCAACTGCTGTAGGAAAATATTCAATACCACATCAGTCCAGGATTGGCTTTCACATATTCAAGAACCTGGGTGAAAGAAAAGCCCTGGGTAAAATAAGAGCGCAACAAATACTCCTGGCATTTCCTCCTGATATTGATGAGACAGGCAAGGCCGAGATCGCCAGGCGCGCCGATTCACTTTACCACCTGCTACTTGCCGGAGAAGATTTTGGAAAATTGGCTGCTGCTTTCAGCAATGATTATATCAGTGCAGCAAACAGCGGCATCATGCCCGATATCAGTGTAGGCCAATATGATCCGATTTTTGAAAATGCTGTATGGTCCCTTCCCAAAGATGAAGCATTGAGCAAGCCTTTTCAAACATCGCATGGGTGGCATATTGTGAAACGCATTTCCATAAAACCGGTTGTGACAGATCCAAACGATAAAGGAAATCTTCAGGAGCTTCAACAGAAAATGTCGGGAGACAGTCGCTGGAAAATGTCGCGGGATTTTATTTATGAACGGGTGACCAAGAAGGCAGGATATAAAAAATATCCTTATAAGGACGAGGTGCTTTGGGCAGTCAGTGACAGCCTTTTGGAAAATAAGCCAATGGGCATTGGCAAAACAATGGCAGGGGATGCTCCATTGTTTACCGTGGGCGACACCACGCTAAGGATCCCGGATTGGATAAATTATGCCCAGGTCTTCCAATACAAATCCGATGGAACTGGCCGCAGGCCCTATGAGCAGATGATGGATGAATTTGTCCATTCAATCATGTTCAATTATTACCGCGATCACCTCGAGGATTTTAACGAAGAATTCCGGATGCAAATGGAGGAATTCCAGGACGGCAACTTGTTTTTTGAGATCATGCAGCAAGAGGTTTGGAATAAAGCTCAGAATGATTCGGCTGCATTGACTTCCTTATATGAAAAGAACAAGGACAACTATGTTTGGAAGGAGAGCGCTGATGCCATCTTGTTCTTTGGTTCCGATCAGACCGTTTCTCAGTCCGTCTATGAACAAATGAAAAAAAATCCCGCTGATTGGAAAACAATTACGGAAACAGTGAGTGAAAAAATGGTGGCCGACTCCGCCAGGTATGAATGGTCGCAGATTCCCAACCTCGGTAAATCTCAACCGGTTGCCGGAATGATCACTACGCCGCTGATAAATGGGAACGATAACACGGCTTCCTTTGCCTATATCATTAAAGTGTATCCCAAGCCTGAGAAACGCAATTTTGTTGAGGCGAAAGGATTGGTGATCAATGACTATCAGGCTATCCTTGAAGATCGATGGACAGCAGTTTTGAAAAAGAAATACCCGGTTACCATTGACCAAAAGGTATTGAACAGTATTTTGAAGTGATTTAAGAAGACTTACAAATCTTTTACTACATTGGAAATGATGTGAGGGCGCCCCAATGTATAATAATGGAGTACCGGTACTCCGTTCTTCTTGAGGTCTCTTGATTGATATAATAGCCACTCAGTTCCCAGCTGCTCTACTTCATCATCTGTTTTGCATTTCAGCATTTCTGTGGAAAGTTCGGTTGGAAGATCTATATAAAATGTCTTCGGCAACATGGTGACTTGTTTCTTTGTGTACACGGGCTTCAATCCAGGTATAATAGGAACGCCAATGCCCACATCCCGGCAGGCCTTAACAAACGCATAGTATTTTGCATTGTCGAAGAACATCTGGGTGACAATATAATCTGCCCCTCCTTCCACCTTTGCTTTCAGGTAAAGCAGGTCTGTCTCCATGTTCGGCGCTTCAAAATGTTTTTCGGGATAACCTGCAACGCCTATGCAAAATTTGGTCTTATGAGTATCCTTCAGATCATTTTCTAAATAAACGCCCGAATTAAGATTGACTACCTGCTTCAGCAAGTCAAGTGCATATTTATGTCCATCGGGTTCTGGTTCAAAGGCCAACTCATTGCGGGCGGCATCGCCCCGCAACACCAATACATTGTCGATACCCAGGTAATGAAGATTGATCAGCGCATCTTCCGTCTCGTTCACGCTAAACCCTCCGCATATCAGGTGGGGGACGGTGTCCACATTATATCTGTTCATGATGGCAGCACAGATGCTTTCCGTACCGGGTCGCTTGCGTACAATCACTTTTTGAAAGCTACCATCAGGATTTTTTTTGAATACATGCTCGCTTCGGTGATAGGTGACATTGATATAGGATGGCTTAAATTCCATAAGGGGATCCAGGTGGGCATATAAAGCCCCGATACCCTTGCCTTTCAGCGGCGGTAGCACTTCAAATGAAATCAATGTTCCTTTTGACTCCTTAATATGTTCAATAACCTTCATGCAATGACTGAGTTTTAAACATTGAAAACAATTGAATGTTCTCCACGTATTTTCAATATCTATCGGTTAGCTCTTTTAATGGTCTGCAAAGCTAATGATGCAAAGGCATTAGTCAAAACCACGTTAAATGAAATTATTAAATAAGGCATTAGGTTGTCAAGTCCTATTTTTGCCATCTATGCCTGTGACGATAAATACCCGAAGTCTTGTTAAAGTTTACAGCGGTAGAACGGTTGTAAATCAGGTAGGCATTGAACTCAATCAGGGAGAGATCGTTGGCTTGCTGGGACCCAATGGCGCCGGTAAGACGACGACTTTCTACATGGTGGTTGGATTGATCAAGCCGGACCAGGGAGAAGTTTATTTGAATGGCCAGGACATTACCAAACAGGCCATGTATAAGAGAGCCCAGATGGGCATCGGCTATCTACCCCAGGAAGCATCTGTTTTTCGAAAGTTGAGCGTGGAGGATAATATAACTGCCATACTTGAAATGACATCACTTTCCAGGCACGAACAAAAAGAAAAACTGGAATCATTGTTGAAGGAGTTTCGTCTTAATCATGTTCGTAAGAATAATGGCGATGTATTGAGTGGGGGTGAGCGAAGGAGGACAGAGATCGCCCGGGCATTGGCGGTAGATCCAAAATTTATTCTATTGGACGAACCCTTCGCGGGCATTGACCCAATTGCAGTGGAAGATATACAAGCCATCGTTGCCAGAATGAAATACAAGAATATAGGCATCCTCATTACTGATCATAACGTAACGGAAACACTTTCTATCTGCGACCGCGCGTATCTGATGATAGAAGGAAAGATCTTCAAACACGGCACGGCGGAAGAATTGGCAGCCGACGACCAGGTGAGAAGCCTTTATTTAGGCCGGAACTTTGAATTAAGGAGAAAGGACTATCTCCATGAAGAAGCACGAGGCGGCGACCCTTTCTAAACAACGTTGATCTGCCCTCGCAAAACCAAACCAGGATTGGTTGTATTCCAGCAATAGTCTTACAAATTCCTTATTTTGTCACCAGGTATGAAGCTGCTCAGTCCTGCTATATCATCACTTGCGAGAATGCGCCTTTGGCGCATTGAAGCGTGGAAGCATAATCCTCTGGACGCTCAACGGGAAGTATTACAGGACCTGGTTACCTCTGCGCAATACACAGAATTTGGAAGGAAATATAATTTCTCTCAGCTCTTCAATGTACGCTCCTTTAAGGCTGAAGTACCTATTCATGAATACAACGAATTGAAACCTTACATTGAACGGATCATGAATGGAGAACAAAATATTCTTTGGAATACGCCCATTTATTGGTTTGCTAAGAGCAGCGGTACTACGAGCGACAAATCCAAGTTTATACCGGTAAGTGATGAAAGTTTGCAGGACGGTCATTTTAAAGCCGCTAAGGATGTGCTGACCCTGTACTATCATTTTAATCCCGATTCCGAATTGCTTACCGGAAAAGGATTGGTCCTCGGTGGGAGTCATAATATTAACCCGATGAATAAGGAAGCGCAGTACGGGGATTTGAGTGCGGTGCTGTTACAAAACACTCCCTTTTGGGGACATTGGCTAAGAACTCCTGACCTCAGTATTGCCCTGATGGATGAATGGGAGAGTAAAATTGAAAAGTTGGCTGCGAGCACGATCAAAGAAAATGTTACTTCCATTTCAGGAGTTCCTACCTGGACTATTGTATTATTCAAGAGGATCCTTGAATTGACAGGTAAGAAGACCATGATGGAGGTTTGGCCTTCACTCGAATTATTTATGCATGGTGGAGTTTCATTTACTCCTTATAAAGAACAATTCAAGAAGCTGATTGGAAAAGAAATTCACTACCTCGAAATGTATAATGCCAGCGAAGGATTTTTTGCAGCGCAGGATATACCTGGCAAGGAGGGGATGTTGTTGTTTACCGATCACGGCATATTCATGGAGTTTATGCCGGTGGGTGAATACGGAAAAAAGGATCCTCAAACCATCAGCCTGCAGGATGTGGAATTGGAAAAGAACTATGCCCTGGTGATCAGCACCAATGGTGGCCTGTGGCGCTACCTGGTAGGAGACACGGTTCAGTTCACTTCACTTAGTCCTTTCCGGATCAAGGTGACAGGGCGCTTAAAGCATTTCATGAATGCCTTTGGCGAAGAGGTAATTGTTGAAAATACCGACAAAGCCATCGCCATTGCCTCAGAGAAAACCGGAGCTATTGTCAATGACTATACGGCTGCTCCCGTGTATTTTTCAGATAGTCACAATGGATCTCACGAATGGCTCATCGAATTTGAAAAGGAACCAAAAAGCCTTGAAGGCTTCACCAGGGAACTGGATACAGCTCTTAAGAGCATTAACAGTGACTATGAAGCCAAGCGTCATAGAAATATTGCCTTGCGCCTACCCGTTATTCATTCATTGAGGGTAGGCACATTTGCCGAGTGGTTGAGGAAAAAAGGCAAATTGGGTGGGCAGCACAAAGTGCCGAGGTTAAGTAATGAACGAAAGCTTCTTGAAGAACTACTTGCCTTGAAGGATTGATCTTTTATCCTAAATTGTATTATGAAAGCGTTGGAAGGAAAAGTTGCCATTGTCACAGGTGCCGCCCGCGGCATTGGAGAAGCTATTGCCTTAAAGTTTGCGCAGGAGGGAGCTAATATAGCTTTTACTTATGTGAGTGATAGCAGCGCAGAAAAAGCGACGGCGTTGGAAGCAAAGCTCAACGCTTTGGGTGTAAAAGCAAAAGCCTATAAAAGCAATGCAGGCGATTTTTCTCAATGTGATCTATTCATCCAGGATGTTTTGAAGGAATTTCCTACCATCGATATCTGCGTTAACAATGCCGGCATCTCCAAAGACAATTTATTAATGCGGATGACCCCGGAACAGTGGAGTGACGTCATACAAGTAAATCTGAACGGCGTCTTTTACATGACCAAGCTGGTGATCCGGACAATGATGAAAGCGAGATCCGGAGTCATCATCAATATGAGTTCTATCATTGGAGAGATGGGCAATGCGGGTCAGAGTAGTTATGCAGCCAGTAAGGCCGGCATTATTGGATTTACGAAGAGTGTGGCCAAGGAATTGGGAAGCCGGAACATCAGGTGCAATGCAATCGCGCCAGGGTTTGTAGAAACCGATATGACGAGCTATTTAAAAGATGGCGAAGGGGCAGAAAAATATAAGGCCGGAATACCATTAGGTCGTTTTGCCACTACCGAAGACATAGCCAACACAGCACTGTTTCTGGCCTCAGATATGGGCGCCTACATTACCGGGCAAACCATCAGTGTTTGCGGGGGCTTGAATATTTAGAAAAACCGTTTCGATTACCGGGCTGCCCTGAATTTTTCTATCGCTTTTTTCGAGAATGGACTTAAGATCAGTCTTCCGCTGATAGCTGCTCTTTCAGTCAGTAGCTGATCCCAATGATCCGTGCCCATCCAAAATATTTTTTTCATTTCAGTCATTGCGTCCACACTAGAATTCATTAATGTATCAGCGAGCTTCGCAATCGATTCATCCATGCCTTTGATAGAATTATAGACTTCAGTGTAAAGCCCTTTTCGACCGGCCCATTGCGCATCGCGCCATATCGTCGCATCAATCGCCAGCTGAGAAAAAGCAGAGGTCCCGATTTTTCTTTCCACGGCCGGGCCAACTACAAAAGGGCCAATGCCGATAGCTAACTCACTAAGTTTTACGTCAGCACCTTCTGTTGCTATCGCATAATCTACTGCAGCAGCCAATCCGACTCCTCCACCTACGCATTTACCTTGAATTCTGCCAATAATAAATTTAGGACAGGTGCGCATGGAATTGATGACATGAGCGAATCCGCTAAAAAACTTTAACCCTTCCTGTTCATTCTTAATGGCAGCTAATTCATCAAAAGATGCTCCTGAGCAAAATATTTTTTCCCCGGCTGAACGAAGAACGATGACCCTTGTCTCCTTATCACTCCCGGCATTTCGGATGGCTGAAGCGAGTTGCTCGAGGATAATACCGGGTAAAGAATTGCTTTGTGGATGGAAGAATTCAATGGTGGTTATTGATGCTTGTTTATTCGATGTAACGTATCCATCCATAATGATGATTATTTTCTTGTCTTAAAAGAATCAAACCGGTTTTTTTTGAACCATAGTAAGTATGGTTGCGACGCCGATCAATGGTTCATCCGTCTCGTCTAATATTTCCACATACCATTTTGCAATGCCTCTATCAATGTCTGTCTCTTCTTTTTTATCCTGCGTGATCTTTTCCTTACATGTAAATCGAACATATATCTCGGCGCCAGGATATACGGGTTTAGTAAATCGGAGTTCATCGATGCCATAGTTCAGCAGGACTGGGTTCCTTTCATAGCTATCCACAAATAAGCCCGCAGCAGCGCTCAAGATGAAATAACCATGAGCTACCTGTTGTTCAAACATAGTGCCTGTAAAATTGGTTGTCTTTATGTGGGCGTAAAAATGATCACCACTCAGATCAGCAAACCGGTCGATGTCTTCCGATGTAATTTTCCTTTTTTGTGTAATGATCTGGTCGCCGATCCGAAGCTCTTCAAAATATTTTCGAAAAGGATGCTTACCGGGGTTCTTGCCTTGTGCCTTTGGCTGATACACATTGGTGATGGCTGTAAGCGTGGTCGGCGATCCCTGCAGTGCCGTCCTTTGCAAATAATGTTTCACTCCGCGAATGCCACCCATTTCTTCTCCACCCCCGGCCCGACCGGGACCACCATGTACTAACAATGCCAACGGGGAACCATGACCAGTGCTTTCTTTAGCACATTCATTGTTGAGAATTAGTATCCGGCCGTGATGCGTAGCCGCACCGAGCACATAATTTCTTGCCAGTTGATGATCCGCGGTTACTATTGTCGTGCATAAGCTTCCTTTACCCAACTTACTCAATGCAAGCGCTTCTTCCATTTTCTTATAGGGCATGATGGTGCTAACGGGACCGAATGCCTCCACTTCATGAGCTTCGTGACTATCAAATGGCTTCTGGTTCATTAATAGTATAGGTGACAGGAACGCTCCCTTCCCCGCATCGGCATCAATCACCTCAACGCTATCCAGGCTGCCATAAACTATTTGAGAGGAAGCTAATAATTTCTGAACCTGGCCTTTGACTTCGTTTCTTTGGGATTGACCAGCCAGGCTTCCCATTCTTACTTTTTCATTGAGGGGATTGCCGATAGTAGTTTGTGACAGTGACCGGCCTATTTCTTTCCAGATCTCTTCCATTTTGTTTTCAGGCACAAAGATTCTTCTGATACCTGTACATCTTTGGCCGGCTTTCAATGTCATTTCTTTCCGGACCTCCCTTATGAATATATCCCATTCCGGTTTGCCTGGTGTTATATCGTCGCCCAGTACGATACAATTCAAACTATCGGCTTCCATATTAAATGGAACCGACTCACGAAGAATAACCGGGTTCGATTTCAGCTTCAGACCTGTTGAAGCAGATCCTGTAAAAGTCACGACATCCTGCGAGGTGACATGGTCCAATAGATCTCCCGCACTACCACAAATCAATTGCAAAGCTCCGTCGGGAAGGATCTTTGAGGCAATGATCTTTTTTACAACGGCTTCGGTAAGATAAGAGGTGATGGTAGCCGGCTTGACAATGCAAGGCATGCCGGCCAATAAATTGACAGCTATTTTTTCCAACATCCCCCAGACGGGAAAATTAAATGCATTGATATGTATGGCAACTCCTTCTTTGGGCACGAGAATATGCACGCCCATAAATGTATTGTACTTGCTTAGATTGTGGCTTTCACCATCTATGCAATATGTTTCGTCGGGAAATTTGCGACGCAATGAAGCATTGGCAAAAAGATTTCCAATGCCGCCTTCAATATCCACCCAACTATCCGCCTTTGTAGCGCCCGTTTGAAAACTCACTTTGTAAAACTCATCTAAATAGCCGCGTAAAAAAAGAGCAAGAGCTTTCAGCATATTTCCTCTTTCATGAAATGTCATTTTGCGCAAGGCCGGGTTTCCCACTTTCCTCGCCCAGTCCGTCATTTCTTTAAAATCCAACCCGGTGGTTGTCGCCGAACCAATGGTCTCTCCGGTGATTGCATTATATAGCGCCTGCCCTTCTCCATCCCCGGTTATCCAATCGCCGGCCACATAGTTTTCCAGTTTATTCATAAATGGTCATTGAATCAGCAACGAAATTAACTCAAATGGTTAACTATGCCCGGGAGTGATTAATTTTACATCCCGGTGATTGAATGAAAAAAACGGCAGCATTATTCTTACTCCTGGCCTTCGCGGCGCAATCATTCAACCAGGCAATCATCATTTTTAACTTTTATGCAAATCAAAACTATATAAAGGCTAACCGCTGCGAGAACAGGTATCGACCTAAGCTAAATTGCAATGGGAAGTGCCAGTTGGCAAAAAAATTAAAACAAGAAGAAAAGAAAGATCAACAAAATCCCGAACGCAAACTCGAGAATAAGAATGAGATATTCTCTTCAAGATCGTTTTTTACAATAGATCTATTATTACCGCATGATTATCTTCTAACCTATGCCAATTTCTCTGAAATGATTTCGGCTGGGACCCCATCTCCTGTTTTTCGTCCTCCCTCTGCCTAACGGTTATTACCAGGACCCTTTATTTTTATTTATCGTACTAAATCATTTATCATGAGAAAGATTTCTGTGATTCTTGTTGCATTTGCTATTTCCATATCTGGCAATGCCTGCGAGATATGCGGTTGTGGGCTGGGAAATTATTATATCGGCATTTTACCCCAATTCAGCCAGCAGTTCGTAGGACTTCGTTATCAAATCAGCCACTATAAAACCCGGCTCAGGGACGATCCAACGCAATTCAGCAATGATTTTTATCAGACAGTAGAATTATGGGGCGGTTGGAACATCGGGAAACGGTGGCAGGTATTGGCTTTCGTTCCATTTAATATTAATCACCAAAGTTCCGATGAAGGCGTCAGTAATAGTAGCGGCTTGGGAGATATAGCTGTCCTGGCCAATTACAAAGTGTTTGAAAAAATGTCGAAGAATGGGAAGAATAAAAATGTTTTTCAGCAAGGCTGGCTAGGTGCTGGCATAAAAGCACCTACTGGAAAATTTACGATTGATCCGTCGGATCCCGATGTAGCATCTGCCGCAAACACCCAAATCGGTTCGGGCAGTACCGATTTCCTGCTGAATGCGATCTATAACCTTCATATCAACAATTTGGGCTTCAGCGTCAATGCCAACTATAAGATCAATACACACAATGATGATGATTACGAGTTCGGCAATAAGTTTTCTGCCAATGGGTTTATTTACTATTCTCTTGCGGCGCCATCTTTGAAATCTGTTATCACACCTAACCTTGGACTATTGTATGAGCATGCTGCCGAAAACAAATTACAGGAAGCCAAAGTTGATCTTACAGGAGGTAATCTTTTAATGGCGGCAGGAGGAGTGGAAATGAGTTTTAATAAATTAACTATTGGACTTAATGTACAATTGCCGGTATCGCAGGATTTTGCAGAGGGTCAAACGCAATCAAAGGTGAAAGGGATGTTTCATATGGCCTTTTCACTTTGAATCTAGGATAGAGTTGACAAGGATTAAACTGATCCCCTCGCCCCTCTGAATCAGAGGGGCGTTGGCAAATCAGGGTTTTTCAAAGTGTAATAGTTGACCAATATATTATGAACGTTTTTATTCGCTTTGCTTGGCGTTCGAACTGTCTTTATAATTTTTCTCGGCCTCCTGTGCTTTTTCAAAATCCAGCACAACGCCATTAATACAATACCGAAGACCTGTTGGTGGCGGACCGTCGTTGAACACATGGCCCAGGTGAGACTCACAGCGCCCGCATTGCACCTCCGTCCTACTCATTCCATGTGAACGATCGGGAGTGTATATTATACTTTCCTTGGTTACGGGCTCATAAAAACTTGGCCAACCGCAACCGCTTTCAAATTTGGTATCACTCTTAAAAAGAGGATTGCCACATACGGCACAATAATAAGTCCCGATATCTTTGATACTTTCTAGGGGACTCGACCACGGTCTCTCGGTACCTTTTTTCCGTGCAACCTGGTAAACTTCTGGCGACAGGATCTTTTTCCATTCTTCCTCGCTCATATTTACAGGCTTTTTGTCCGTTTTTGAGAAAATGGGATTTTTAAGTGTATTCGTACTATCCATAGTTGATGTTTTAGTTAGATGATTTTGAGAATTCCTACAATGACAGAGCAAAATAAATGCCAGCAGGGCAAATATCCATCGCGATAATTTGTAGCTGTGCATAATCAAATAACAAATCTACGATGCAATGGTTGGCGCGGATTCCAATCCTTTATAAACTGCTGGGTTTAACAATCTTCTGCATTCGATATCTTCTAAAAATCTGAGCAAAAATGTTAAAGGAATATTATGCCTGTTCCTTTATATTTGTTAACGCACCAAGATTATCCCACTTATGTTTAATTTGATATTATTTGGCCCTCCAGGGAGTGGAAAAGGTACACAATCAGACAAATTGGTGGCGAAATATGGGCTAATTCATCTTTCTACCGGCAACCTGCTCCGCGAAGAAATCAACAACAAAACTCCTCTCGGTATTGAAGCCCGTAGTTTTATGGACAAGGGACAGCTGGTTCCGGACGAAGTAGTCATCGGAATGATCGACACCTGCCTGGACCTCCACAAAAATTCACAAGGGTTTTTATTTGATGGGTTCCCTCGTACTGCGGCGCAAGCCGTGGCTCTCGACAAATTGTTGGAATTGAAAAAAACAGAGATCAATATTGTACTGGCCCTCGAAGTTGGTGAAGAAGAGTTGGTGAAACGATTGTTGAACAGGGGAAGGACATCAGGACGATCCGATGACGTAGATGAATCCGTGATACGGAAAAGGTTTGCAGTTTACATGAACGACACAGCGCCGGTCGCCGAACATTATAAAAAGGCTCGAAAATTTCACTCGATCAAAGGTGAGGGCACCGTGGACGAAATTTTTGGAGCATTATCCGCAGCAATAGCGAAGAAGATGAAGTAGCGTGAGGTTAATAATATTCCTACTCCCTTACTGATTCATTCCTTAATTGCAATATGTTGCTATGAGTCTCGAAAAAGAAAATTTCCTGCGAACAAAATTCATTTCCTACTTACAAAGGTTAGACCCTTCGACGCCACCTCGCTGGGGGAAAATGAATGTGCAACAGATGATTGAACATTTTAGCCTTTCCATCCGTAACGCTAATGGACGATTGAAAGCGGATACCATAATTACACCGCCCGAAACCCTTGAAAAGATGCGGGATTTCATGATGAGTGAAAAACCATTTCAAGAAAATACAAAAAACCCATTAATGGCCGAAGAACCAACGCCGCCCCACTATAAAACAGTCCAAGGCGCCATCGGCGCGCTTCAACAGGAGATCATCTATTTTTTTGAAGCCTACGAAAAAGACCACACACTGGTGATAAGAAACCCGTTTTTTGGCGACCTCAATTTTGAACAAAACGTTCAATTGTTATATAAACATGCCCTCCACCATCTTCGGCAATTTGGAGTAGAACCGCTTAACACCTAAAATTTTGCCTTAATAAGCGAGTCGGCTTTTTCGAGGCCACGAAGAATATTTTCCTTGACGACGGACACCTTTAGTTTTTCATCGCTCAAATACCTGATCCTTGCTTCAACATTGTCTTTGGCAGAATCAAAATTGAATTCATCCATCCATTTATCCATTCCTGATTTAGCCGATTTCAAATCTTCCAGCGTCTTTTCCATCTTTTCCCTGTACGGTGCCAATTTTACTCTCGTTTTAGCAGGTAGCTTTCCGATTGAATCCAAAACTCCCTGCACTTGCTTTTCCAGTGCGCTCAGTCTTCCCATTTTTCCCATCACCAGATCATGTCCCCTCAAGACATCATCCAACAGTGTATCAGCAGAAGTTTTAGGCTGCCCTAAAGTTGTATCAACATCGCTTTTGCTTTTATCACCGGAGTTTTTACAGGCAGTTTGAAGCACCAGGATCGTCAGCAAAAAAATCAGGGTTGTTTTCATTATTATTAATTTATTGATGATTGTTCACATTTTTCCATGATCTGATGAAAGACATCGTGCAGGGCCGAGAGCTTGTCCTTCAATACATCGTCTCCAGCATTTTCTTTTACCAATTTGTCGATGTCTTTGGCTCCTTTTACCAAATCGTTTAAGGATTTAGTCACCGCTTCCTTATCATATCCCTTGGGAGCTGTGGAGCTTTTCCATGCCACCGCTTTTTCTACCATTTCTCCACTCCGCGAACGGATCGGTTCCAACTTGCCTTCTTCTGCAGGATGAAAGGTCTTGCTCATGATCTCGTGAAAGGAATCCATTTCCTTCCACCTGATTTTTTCCTGCGAATAGGTGGTCTGAAAAAATAAAATAGCGCACACGGACATCAAAAATGAAAATGATTTCTTCATGTGGTGCAAGGTTTAGGATCAACAAAGATAGGAGGATTGGAAAAAAGAGATGAACCGGTTTGCTAGCCATGCTGACTGTAGAAATCTTGCAGAAAAACTACATTTGCAGAGGATCTAAGAGCAACATTATGAAATACCTTAGGATACTGGGAATTCTGATTGTAATAGTCATTGCTATCGTCATCCTTCTTTCATTATTTATGCCCACCCAGCAGCAGGTGATAAGATCTATCATGATCGATGCGCCTGCGACGAAGGTGTATGATCAATTAATAAAACTGGAAAATTTTAATAAATGGTCAGTATGGAATCTCAGGGACTCCTCGGTGAAACTCACCATTACCGGCAAGGATGCTACCGTGGGTGCAAGCAGTTCCTGGACAGGCAATCCCGAGATTTCGGGAATGGGAAAGATCCAAATTGCATCCCTGGAACCAGGTAAGAAAATTGTTCACTTAATAGAATTTACTCATCCCAATAAAGGAACTGCAGAATCAGAATTCAAATTGGAAGAGGTTTCAGGAGGAACTAAACTAACCTGGGAATTTGACCTGGAGACACCAAGACCTAAGAATATTTTCAATCTTTTTTACAGCATGGAGAAAAAGATGGGCAAAGATTTTGAGGAAGGCCTTCTGCTTATCAAAACTGCCATTGAAATGAAAACTCAATTGAAGACCACCAAAACCTATGATATAAAAGCTATGAATTTCCCAACGACCCGTTTTGCATTTGTGCGCCAGGAAGTGAAAAAAGACGATATCCCGGCATTCTTCGACCAGCATATTCCCCTGATCATCGAAGAACTCAAAAAAATGAATTCTGCAGGCGGTCAATCTTATGCATTGATTTATGGGTGGGACCAGGAAAAAGATGTGGCGGATTTGGCAGCGGCGGTTTCGATTCCCGCTGATATTAAAATTGACAATGCTGTTGTCCAGACGACTGAGATCACGGCTTCAAAGTCACTATTCACCACCTACTATGGCGCATACTCCGGAATCATGGAGGCCTATACTTCTATTGATAAATATATTTCAACCAACAATCTCAAGAAAAAACCGCCCTTTATAGAAAAATATGTTACGGGTCCCTTCAATGAAAAAGACCCAACTAAATGGGAGACGAAGGTGATTTACCTGGTGGAATAATTACTCTTACTTTTGCGCATCATAACGGCCTTGTCAAAGAACGAGTAAATAGTATTTAGATGAAGTTGTCGCAGCTTTCTGAAACGCTGATTGGTTCTGAAATTGTAAAATTGGGAGGTGAGATCCGGGAAAAGATCCGACAGGGTGAACATATCTATAATTTTACGGTAGGAGATTTTGATCCTTCTATTTTTCCCATTCCTAAAGAACTGGAAGACGCTATTGTCGAGGCCTATCGCAATCATTTCACAAATTATCCTGCAGCGGAGGGCAATTTGGATCTTCGCGAAGCCATTGTTTCCTTTATAAAGAATGAAGAAAAGCTGGACTATGGGATCAACGAAATCTTAGTTGCTTCCGGTGGCCGTCCACTGATATATGCAGCTTTCCGCGCAATCTGCGATAAAGGTGACAAAGTCATTTATGCAGTTCCCTCCTGGAATAATAATCACTACACTCATTTCGTCGGCGGCCAGCACCTGGTTGTGGAAACCAGCGAGGCAAATCATTTTATGCCGACGGCCAGGGATATAGCGCCGCATATTAGAGAAGCGACATTGATCTCGTTATGTTCTCCGCAAAATCCTACGGGCACTACATTCCGAAGGGATGAGCTGGCCGCCATCTGCGATATGGTCGTGGAAGAGAATGCCAGGAGGGGCGCCAAAGAAAAGAAATTGTATGTGATGTTTGATCAGATGTACTGGCATCTTACTTATGGTGATATCCGGCATTATGATCCTGTTTCATTGAATCCATCCATGCGCGACTACACCATTTATATTGATGCCATCAGCAAAATATTTGCGGCTACGGGTGTACGTGTCGGCTGGAGCATGGGCCCTGCCACGATAATTAATAAGATGAAGGCGATCCTCACTCATGTTGGAGCGTGGGCTCCCATGGCCGAACAAAAAGCGGTGGCACATTACCTCAGTAACCGGGAATGCATTCATGAATTTCTATCAAAATTCAAAAAAGAGATTGAAGAAAGGCTGCGACTTATTTATGAAGGATTCACTCAACTCAAATCGGAGGGTCTGAGTGTAAACTGCATCGCGCCAGAAGCGGCAATCTATCTTACAATTCAGATCAATCTTGTTGGAAGGAGAACAGAGGAAGATAAAAAGTTGGAAAATCAGAGTGACGTGACTGCTTATATTCTAAATGAGGCCAACCTGGCTGTCGTTCCGTTCTATGCTTTTGGTGCAGACATGAGTTCGACATGGTATCGGCTCAGCGTGGGCACCTGCAAAAAAGAAGAAATACCTGTGATGATTGACAAACTGCGCGAAGCATTGAAGAAATTATCCTGACATGAAATAAAAAAGCCGCTTCTAAAAAGACGCGGCTGGACTTGGACTTGGACAAGGAGGGAAGCATGTATTTGTGCCTGTTGTCAGGCGGCTATGGATGGGCTAAAAAAGCTAAAAGTAATTCTTGTAGCATCCTGGCGGCGATTGTGCATTGAAATAAAGCCACCAAGACGTTCGGCTAAGGGAAGTGCGGCATTTAATTCCTGAGGAATACCTGCCTTACCAGCATGATTGCTGTCCTGCACATTTACAACCACCATATTATCATAAGTGCTCGCTGAAACTCTGATGCAAGCACTCTTACAGCGGTTGATAACGGAACTGAATAGTGAACTGATTACGGATGCCAGCATATTCTCATCTGTGTTTACCCAGAAATTACCTGGTACATCATTGAGAATGAAACTTTTTTGGCGTACGGCTGCGGGTTGAAATTGGATCAGCAGTTGGCTTACCAGGCGTTGTAAAGAAAGGTTAGTCGGCTGCATACCCATGTTGCGGTTCTTCATTGGATTTTTCATAAAAAAGTTTTTTAGGGTTTTTTAAATGGTGTTTCCAAAGGACGGAATGGGTAGGGTACGGGTTAGGGTTGATAGTGACAGTTTTCATAGGGTAACGAAATCTCAAACGGGCCAGTCATAGGGTACGAAGATTTTCATTTCAAAGGGTAAAGTCTGTTTCATAGGGTGACTTTAAGATCAAAGGGTACGTTCATTTTTTCATAGGTAATTCTTCGTTCCAGGATTAATTCTTAGGGTATTCATAGGGGTAAATCATAGGGTAAGTTCATAGGGTAATTTTTCAAAAACTAAGGTTCGCCAACATGTCAAATAACTTTTCTTCTTTCGTCCTGCCTCTTTATTATTTCCGATTTGCTTACACAAAGAAAGCACCCAAATGGCTCCAAAAAAATAGAGCCTTCAACCATTATAGAGTAGACTTCGGTCTACGGAAACTCCCCTCGTAATTCTACCCTAAATTGATGAAAGCCTTACACAGCCTTGAATAGAAAGAATTGCTGAAATAACATTCAGTGCAGGTGCCTAAGATATGTGGAGTAATGAGAAGAGATGAATTGAGTGAGATCAATTCTTGTTGATCAAAAACCTGAACGGTTTTAATTCTTGCGTGCGTGTCGCATTGAGGATGCGGATAGGTCTTGTAGTAATGTGGTTGCGATCGACCAGCTCATGTGCTATGCAAAATTGATCGGGAGCTTCTGTTTGACGGAGGATCTTATTGAGGCATTCCACCTCCTGTTCGATGGCACGCTCGCTCATGAACTCGTTTTTCAATAGAACCAATATGTCCCTTTTGGGATTACCCATGGCTTATCCGATTTAATAGCCAGACATTCCTTTATGGCTTGGACAGCCACAATTGCTGCCTTTGCCTGTGCCTGAATAATAATTCTTGCTACAAGCAGTCACAACGATCATGCCTGATAACAGCAAAAAAAGGGTGATTTTATGGATTGTCTTTTTCATATATAAACGGGACTTCCAAGCCGACCTTTCAGAAGCCATTTATCCTTACCGGAAGTTCTAAATTAAAACTATTTTACAAACAAATTAGTATGCAAGCCCGTTAAATCCGGCAAAATTTTAACATGGATCAGCCTTCAAGGGGAAAATACTTGTTTACAAAGCAGCCGGTCGACCGAAAACCCCGCATTTTAGTGGCTCCCCTTGATTGGGGGCTTGGCCACGCCACCCGTTGCATCCCCATTATAACAGAATTGCTATCCAAAGATTCCGAGGTTTGGCTGGCTGGTGAAGGCGCTCAGAAAAAGCTTTTACAATCCGAGTTTCCCGATCTTCCTTTCATCGACCTCGATGGTTACAGAGTTAGGTATGCGCGATCAGCCGCGGGTTTATTATTGAGCATTTTCAGGCAATCACATAAAATTCTTGCCGCAATTAGAAAAGAAAATAGTTGGTTGAAAAAGATCGTATCGGAGCATTCCTTTGATGCCATCATCAGTGACAATCGCTATGGTTTGAATCATCCAACTATCCCCACCATTTTCATTACGCACCAACTCAGGATCAAGAGCCCATTTGGAAAATGGACTGAAAAACTTTTACAAAAGAAAAATTACCAGCATATCAATCGCTTCAGTGAATGCTGGGTACCTGATTTTCAGGGTCAGGATAACCTGGCTGGCGCATTGTCTCATCCGGAAGTACTGCCTCAAATCCACGTTTACTACCTGGGCATTCTTTCGCGCCTCGATAATAATCATTCAGCAGCCGAAAAAAAAGACCACCTGTTGGTGATACTATCCGGACCGGAACCGCAGAGGACTATCCTGGAAGAAAAGATAATCCAGGAAGTCATCCATTACCAGGGAACCGCGACCATTGTCAGGGGACTTCCCGGTATGTCTAAAATAATCCCATCTACGGGCATGATTCGCTTTTATAATCACCTGGATACAGAGGGTTTGAACAAGGAAGTAGAGATGGCAGAGTATGTAATCAGCAGGAGTGGATACAGCACCATTATGGATATGGTGAAAATGCAAAAGAAAACGATTTTGATACCCACGCCCGGTCAGTCGGAACAAGAATATCTTGCTGATCATCTTTTGCGAAAACAAATTGCATTTTGTATTTCGCAGAAAGAGTTTTCACTGCGTACTGCACTCCAAAAAGCAAGAGAATTCGCCTATCGACTTCCATCATGGGATGAAGAAAATATACTTGCTGAAGTGGTGAGCAGATTCGTTGCGAGGCTTTCTGAAAAAAATTAATCTCAATTATCTTGCAAACCACCACGAAAGCACATATCGCTGTTTTGTTTACCAATATTTTATTTGGTATCAACTACAGCATGATCAAATACGTCTCTCCATCGTTGGTAAAGCCTTATGGTTTGAATGTGATTAGGGTAAGCATCAGTGTGCTATTATTTTGGCTATTGTGGACGATGGGAACAACCAAAGCCGGTATTAAAAAAGAGCATCTGTTCCGGTTCTTCCTGTGTGGGTGTACCGGCGTTGCACTCAACCAAATGCTTTTCATAAAAGGGCTTACCCTCACCTCCACTATTCATGCATCCCTGTTGATGCTTTCTACTCCGTTGCTAATCACCGTATTTGCATTCTGGGTCTTACGGGAAAAAATGTCGGTATCAAAAATTATTGGACTGGCGCTGGGTATAAGCGGGGCCTTGTTGCTAATCCTGTCAAAGGATAAAAGAGGCAATTCGGACAGTTCCTTATCCGGAGACACACTTGTCATTCTGAATGCCATAGCTTATACTATCTATTTTATCCTGGTTAAACCTTTGATGGAAGTCTACTCTCCCATTCATGTGATGAGATGGGTCTTTACTTTCGGTTTTTTATTGATAGTGCCCTTTGGATGGTTGCAGTTTTCGGAGATTGAATGGCAGCAATTTGACTGGTCTCATCTCGGCGCACTATTTTATATTGTAATCGGCGGCACCTTCCTTGCATATACATTCAATATTTACGGTATCCGCCACCTGGGCGCAGGTATAACCGGCTCCTACATCTACACACAACCCGTTTTCACAGCGATCATAGCTATATTGTTTTTGCAGGAGCATCTTACCCTTCAAAAGCTGATTGCAGGGATCTTAATTTTTTCAGGAGTGTTCCTGGTGAGCAGGAAGTCACGACAATAGGAACTAGTTCACAACGGCGTGAAGGATTTAATCTCCATTCTTCGGAGAATCAAAAAACCAGAATTCCTTTTTACTGTCTTTGAAATCCGACCACTTCTTTGAATCAACACGAATAGCAAAGATGCCGCAGGTTGGAATATTGTCAATTCTTGTTTCGGTCAGGCTGTTGGCAAAATCCGTAATTCCGGGATTATGCGAAAAGACGGCGATATTTTGATAGTCTCTGTCTACTTTACCGATCACTTCATAAAAGTCTTGCACTTCGGCCTCGTACAATTCGGGAACCAGATTTATATTCTTTTTATTGGTATCGTACTCCTTCGCAAAAATGCTAGCTGTCTTTTTTGCGCGTTGTGCAGGACTGGAAAAAAAGGCATCGATCTTTACCTTTTGATCCCTTAATTTTCTGGCCATTACCGGTGCATCTCCTTTTCCCCGGTCATTCAACGGCCGGTCAAAATCAGGCAAGGAATTATCATCCCAACTACTCTTTGCGTGACGCACCAGGATGAGCGTTTTTCTTTTATCTTTTTCTTTCTTTTTTAAATCTTTTTGTTTCTCCTCACTCATACATTAAGATTTGACAAGTTAATATCCCCTTATATTTTTCCCTTCCATATAATTGATAAAGGCCTTGTTGACCACCTTGTTCCCTCCAGGAGTTGGATAGTTACCGGTGAAATACCAGTCACCCAGGTTGTTGGGACATGCTTTATGGAGATTGTCGATGTTTTGGAAAATGACGGTCACTGGAATATCCATGCCGGATGGAGTGATCAACTTTGCAATCTTCGCAGAAATTTCATCCGTGGAAAATTGCTTATATAATTGTTTAACCACATTTTCGCGATGCAACTGATTATTCCTTTGCAGGTCTTTGCATTTCTCGAACAATTCTTTCAGGCATTTTTCCTTGCCATTTTCCTTCATCAGTTCAACCACCGCGTTAAATGCAATGAAATCGCCCATCTTGCTCATGTCAATGCCATAACAATCAGGATATCGTATTTGAGGCGAGGAAGACACAACCACAATCCTTTTGGGTTTTAATCGCGCTAACATCCGAACGATGCTTTCTTTCAATGTGGTTCCCCTGACAATCGAATCGTCGATCACGACCAATGTGTCCTGCCCGGGCCGGACCGTTCCATATGTAATGTCATACACATGTTGCACCATCTCGTTGCGGCCTGAATCTTCTGTTATAAAAGTCCGCATCTTCACATCTTTGATCGCAATTTTCTCAACACGGATGCGGCGATTGATCATTTCATTCAATTTCTCCTCATCAAAATCCTTTCCCCAGCTCATGATCCTATCCACCTTTACTTTATTCAGATAATCTTCCAGGCCTTTCATCATTCCATAAAAAGCGGTTTCGGCTGTATTCGGTATGAACGAAAAAATAGTATTGCGAAGATCGTGGTCAATAGCATTCAAAACCTGGTCGCTTAGGTTATATCCTAGCGCTACGCGTTCCTGGTATATCTTTTCGTCGCTGCCCCTGGAGAAATAGATACGCTCGAAGCTGCAGGCTTTCCGCTCTTTGGGTTCCAGTACCTGCGTGATCTCATATTCGCCCAATTCATTTACGATCAATGCATGGCCGGGCATAAGTTCTTTCACTTCATTTTCCTCTGCATTAAAAGCCGTGCGAATAGCGGCTCTTTCCGATGCCGCCACAATGACTTCATTATTTATATAGTAATAAGAAGGACGAATGCCATGGGCATCGCGGAATACAAATCCAATTCCATTACCTGTCATGCCTGCAACATGAAAACCTCCATCAAACATGGGAAGGGTTTTCTTCAATACCTTTTTAATATCCATTTTTTCCGGTGACAATTCATCTTCTCTGCATAAAAATGTATGCATGAACTCAATCATTGCGGCGAGATCGCTAAATCGAATCGTGTGATGAGGTTCTTTTCCTATCAGGGTAAATAACTCGTCTGAATTGACGATGTTAAAGTTACCTGCAAGAGCCAGGTTGCGGGAAGGGATCGTATCGCGGTTTATAAAGGGATGGCAGTACTCCAGCTTATTTTTTCCCTGTGTTCCATAGCGAAGGTGGCCGAGGAGAAGTTCGCCAATGAAGCGAAGATGTCCCTTCATCAAACCGGGATGATTTTGGATTTTGGGATGGTACTTCTCGAGTTCGTCGACTTCCTTTCCGATTTGCTGAAAAATATCTGCAATGGCCTGGGGTGCATTGCTCCTGATCCTTTGCATAAAAGGATATCCAGGTTCTACATCTAATTTTACAGCGGCAACACCGGCGCCATCCTGGCCGCGGTTATGTTGTTTCTCCATCAAAAGGTAGAGCTTGTTCAGGCCCCACAATACAGAACCGTATTGTTGTTGGTAATACGAGAAGGGTTTCCTCAGCCGAATGAATGCCAAGCCGCATTCGTGTTTGATCGGGTCACTCATGAAGGCCGCAAAGGTAGGCGTTTAAGGCTAAAACTCTATATGAGCTCGTCCTTTTGTAGTTTAGAAATGGGTAGGGGAATGGCAACAGAAAGAGAACAACCCTGGCCGGGGGCAGCATTGATTTCGACCTTTCCATTAAACAAATCTGCCCTATTGGTAATGTTGGTTAGCCCCAATCCTTTTTTATAGTGCGAGAGGTCAAAACCCCTTCCATTGTCAGATATGTTTAAGAAAACATATTCTGCATCTCCCTGCAGTCTTATTTGAATACTGTTCGCTTGGGCATGCCGGATGATATTGTTGACCTGTTCCTGGATAATCCGGAACAACATTAGTTTCAGGTTGGCTGGCAGCATTTCCTCTACAAAGTGACGGTGATGAAATTCGACATTAAATGTATGCGTCCTTTTCAAAGAATCGCAGATATCCTGCACCGATTCTATCATTCCCAAATCTCCAAAGGTCGGGGGCACCAGCGACTGGGATAGTTGTCTTAAACCATTTATAGTATCGGAGAGATTCTTGTGGGCGAGCGTAATCATTTCCAATACTTCATCGGAGGCTTTCTCCCTTGCCACCTCAAGATAAAGTTTGGTTGTAGTAAGATGTTGGCTGATATTATCGTGCAGTTCCTTCCCGATCTCGTGTCTTTCTTTTTCCTGCCCGTCGATGGTGGCCTGGGTCAGCAATCTTTGTTTTTGGATTTCCTGAAGGATCAGTTCACGCGATAGTCTTTTTTGCTCGGTGATATCTGTAAAAGAACAAATGATATTGAAAATATTTCCTTCTTTATCAAGGACCGGATCAGCATTCACAAGAAGCCATACACGATCATTTGATGCCGGCCTTCTCACACCCATCACCACATCTCTAACCGGTTTTTTGGTCACAAAGGCGACCTGCACGGGATTTTCTTCTTTGGGAAAAACATGACCGTCTTCAAGGATAACGTCCCATTGCGGATCAAACAGGTTGGTATCAAAAAGCTGGTTGTCAGTAATCCCCAATATCTCCTGCGCTGCACGATTGAAAATGATCACTTCCCCCTTTTCATTTTGCAAAACCACGCCCTGGCTTAGATTATAAATAAGGCTTCGAAATCTTTTCTCGCTTTCTGAAAGTGCATCCTCTGCCTTTTTTCGAAGAGTATCGTCATAAAAATAGATCACCATGCCGCGGACGTATGGATTTTGCATCAGGTTATGACCGCGAATGATGCACGAAAGCCATTCTCCCGATTTTTTAAGAAGTCTTATGGAAATAAACTTTTGTTTAGGCTGCTCGGCCACTTCATCCATGAATGCTGAATAAGCCAGCTCATGATCATCCGGATGAGCATAATCAAATGTAGTCGTGCCCAATATTTCTTCCACACTATAGCCGAGAATGGGAGTTATGGATGCGGAGGCATAGGAGATGAGCCCTCTTTCATCCGTGATCAAGACTCCATCAAGAGAATTCGCAAATAGATTGCGATAAAATTGTTCGCTTTGAAGGAGGTGATGATGACCCTGGATCTCAGAAGGCATGCGGAATTCGGTTTAAAATAAAATATGGGTAAAAATAATCATATTAAGATTTTTTTCACAAGGTATTTTACTAGCCTTTTTAACGTGGGACGCCTTGACCCTAAGAGAAAAGCCGCTACATCGGTAACGGCTTCTCCTTAAAATGCTTTACTAATTAAAACCCTTTTTTCTCTGTTGAATATTTTTCGATCTCCGGACAATGGGCGGTGGTCTCTGTATCGACCATGATATAATAGGTGGGGACTTTGGCTTTCATCCATTTATCAAGCACCTGGTTCTTTTTCTCGTCGAGGGCAAATTGAGAGATCTTACTGTAATCGTCGTGTAGGTTCATCCGGTGCGGCTCGGAGCGGGATTTTAGATAAACAATCCTTACACCTTTCTTTCCTTGCTCACCTTCGAAGATAGTAGGCTTGGAATATTCGCCCACTTTCATCTTGCTGAGCATCCCGACCATATCTTTATCGAGCTGGTCGATCGTGACATAGGTAGATCCATCCCGGTTCGTCAGGAAGGGTCCGGCATATTTGATTTGGTCATCATCACTAAATTTTAAAGCCGCTTCATTGAATCCGGTTGTGCCGGCAACAATCAAAGATCGTACGGAATCCAATTTCTGACTGGCTTGTTGTAGTTCGGCTTCTGTCACCGGTGGAACTCTAAGAATGTGACGGATGACGGCATCATCTCCATTGCGCTCTACCATTTGGATCAAATGATATCCAAATTTGGTCTTCACTGGCGCTGAGATCTCACCATCCTTCAATCTGAATGAGGTGGAAAGGAAGACAGGATCCCAGGTTTTTTCATTGCGGTTTATTTGATATTGTCCGCCCCGGTCTTTGCTACCAGGGTCTTCGGAAACCTTGCGGGCCAATTGATCGAAAGTAGTCACCTTCGACTCAATCTGCTTCTTATAATTATTCATTTCCCCAACAATATATTGCTCCAGGTCTCTCGTAGCCTTGGGAAAAACAACGATCTGCCCGATTTCAAGCTCGGATTCATAGAAAGGCAAACTGTCTTTAGGGATCTTGTCAAAGAATGCCCTTACTTCATTTGGAGTTATTCGGACGCTCTCAACAATTTTCCTTTGCATAGCCTCGGCCAGCTTTCTTTCTTTCACTGATTCTCTTGCATCATCTTTTATTTGATATATGGTCTTTCCTGCCACCTGTTCCAAAGCCTCCTGGGTACCAACCTGGTTAATAAAATAACGGATGCGTTGATCTAATTCTGCTTCTATTTCTTCGTCTGTAACAGGCAGCGAATCTTTTTCAGCCTGCAACATCAATAATTTGGAAATGAGTGCTTGCTCCATTATTGCGCATTCCGCATTTTCAGGAATGGTAGCACCCTGGCGGGCCATGTCGGCAATAGAATTTGAAATATCGGACTGAAGAATGATGCGGTCTCCAACTATAGCGGTGATCTTGTCGGCAACTACTTTCTGCGGTTGTCCCTGAGCGATTGTAACCAGGCCCAGGCAGACGAAAATGAGTGACCAGGTCCTTGCGATGTTAACCATAGTTTCAAAAGTAGTTTTCTCAGTAAATCCTCCACAGGACACGAAAGGTATTTAACAAAAGTTTGCGCGTTTAGCCTATTAGAATTTGAGACCTATAAAGTCCTCTTTACTTCCTCTTCTTCATAAGCTTCAACCACATCGCCGACTTTAATATCACTGAAATTCTTGATGGTCAGACCACATTCCATGCCCGACTGGACTTCTTTCACGTCATCCCTGAATCGTTTCAACGAGGCCAGTTCTGCGCTTCCTCCCTCGCCGGTGGGATATATGACGATACCGTCCCTGATCAGCCGGACCTTTGAATCCCTTTTTATCTTACCATCCAGGACAAAGCATCCTGCTATGATGGCTTTATCAAACTTAAATACTTCACGGATCTCTACATTGGCAGTGATCTTTTCCTGAACCTTCGGCTCAAGCATTCCTTCCATCGCACTCTTCACTTCTTCAATCGCGTTGTAAATAATGGAATACATCTTGATCTGAATGCCCGCATTATCAGCAAGTCTTGATGCTTGCAAAGAAGGGCGAACATTAAAGGCGATAACAATGGCGTCCGATGCTTCCGCCAAAACAATATCACTTTCATTAATTTGGCCTACTCCTTTATGAATTACGCTCACAAGGATTTCAGGTGTAGATAATTTTTGCAGGGAATCGCTCAAAGCTTCAACGGATCCATCGACATCTCCTTTGATGATCACTTTCAACTCCTTAAAATTACCAAGTGCCAAACGACGCCCGATTTCATCGAGAGTGATGTGTTTCTTAGCTCTAATGCCCTGTTCTCTTAATATTTGGGCGCGACGATTTGCAATTTCTTTGGCTTCGGCTTCATCCTCATAAACCTTGAATTTCTCACCAGCCTGCGGAGCACCGTTTAGTCCCAATATCACTGCAGGCGCCGAAGGTCCGGCCTCATTTTCCTTCTTATTTCTTTCATTGAACATCGCTTTCACACGGCCGTAATGCTGACCACTCACGACCAGGTCGCCCGTTTTCAATGTTCCATTCTCTACGAGCAAAGTGGCTACATAGCCGCGGCCCTTGTCCAGGGAAGCTTCTATGATAGTGCCGGTCGCTTCCCGGTCAGGATTCGCCTTCAATTCAAGGATCTCTGCTTCGAGCAATATTTTTTCAAGCAATTTGTCAATGTTCAAACCTTTCTTCGCTGCGATCTCCTGGTTTTGGTATTTGCCACCCCACTCTTCCACGAGCAAATTCATTTGTGATAGCTGCTCATATATCTTTTGAGGATTCGCTCCGTCTTTGTCGATTTTGTTGACTGCAAAGATCATGGGCACACCCGCTGCCTGCGCATGGCTAATGGCTTCCCGGGTCTGGGGCATCACGGCATCATCGGCGGCAATTACGATCACTGCAATATCAGTAACCTTGGCACCCCGGGCACGCATAGCTGTAAATGCTTCGTGGCCGGGTGTATCGAGAAATGTAATTTCTTTTTCATTGGGCAGTGTCACCTGGTATGCACCTATGTGCTGAGTAATGCCTCCTGCTTCGCCAGCCACCACATTTGCATTACGGATATAATCCAGCAAGGATGTCTTACCATGGTCAACGTGGCCCATAATCGTCACGATGGGTGAGCGGGGTTGGAGGTCATCGTCCTCATCTTCGTCAATTTCTTCCTCCATTTCCATTTGCTTCTCCATGTCAATGAACTCTACGTCAAATCCGAATTCACTCGACACCAATTCGATCACTTCCGCATCAAGGCGCTGGTTAATAGATACCATAATACCCAGGCTCATGCACTTGCTTATCACTTCCGCAAAACTTACATTCATCAGGTTCGCCAATTCACTGACGCTAATGAATTCCGTCACGTGCAGTTTATTATCATCGACGGTTTCGCCATGGGCTTCTGCCATTTCCTGTCTCTTTTCCCGCCGGATCTTCGCCTTCATGCTCTTTCCTCTTCCTCCTGCTCCGGCAAGCTTAGCCTGGGTTTCCCTGATCTTTTCCTGAATCTCTTTTTCGTCGATCAGTTTTTCTTCCCTTCGCACGCCTCCTCTATGTCCCCCGCGATTAGCTCCTCCCTGACCGGCGCCGCTTCTGCCTCGGTTGTCGCCGCGATTAAATCCGCCACCGGTGCCGCCCGTTCCCGGTCTCTTGTCGGCTTCTCTATTAATAAATCCTTCTCTCTTTACTTCTTTTTTCTCGATAGGAATGCGTTTCCTTTTCCTCTTTTCATCCTTCTTAGGACGGGTATCGCTATCGACGGGCAGGTCGATCTTTCCCAATATCTTGGGTCCTTCTAACTTGTCTCTCTTTATATTTTCAATGACGGGTTGAACATCTTCTCCTACTTCCGCAACCTCTGCTACCGGCGCCTCCTGGACTTTTTGTTGCTCTTCTTCTTCTTTCGCTTCGCCTTTCTTTCCTTTTGCAATCTTCTTACCCTTTTCCTTAGCTTCTTTCTCCTCGGCAGCGGGTTTATCTTCTTTGGTTTTCTTGGTTGTCTTTTTAGGCCTCGTTGAGGAATCAATAGCAGACAGATCGATTTTATCAATCACTTTGGGACCCTCTATCTCCGGCGTTTCCTGTTTGGTTATTTCAGGTTCCTTGACAGGTTCCTCTTTTTTTGCTTTTCCTTTCGCGGCCTTTTCTTCGGTTGATGCTACGGCGACTTCTTCTTCCTTCTTGACTACTTTCAGTGAGGATTTATCTTCTTTCTTAAAAACGATCTCTTCATCTTCTTTTTTCTTCTTTGCTTCAGCCAATGCGCCCTTAGGAAGATCTACCTGGTCGCTTTTCATTTTGGCCGCCTTATCACTTTGAAATTCCAGTTGAAGAGCACGGTACATGTCCTCTCCCAATTTGGAGGTGGGTTTCAAGTCATCCTTTGGAAATCCTTTAGCAATGAGGAAATCTATAAGTGTATCCTGGCCAACATTAAATTCTTTGGCCGCCTGTAATAATCTCGGAAGTTTTAATTCTGCCATTCAGTTTTTTTAATTATTTGCCCTTTCACTATTCTTTTTCAAATTCTTCTTTCAGAATTTTTCTGACTTCGGTAATGGTTTCTTTTTCCAGGTCCGTTCTTCTTTCCAGCTCTTCATGTGTTAGCGCCAACACGCTGCGAGCGGTATCACAACCAACTCGTTTTAATTCATCGATAACCCAGGTTTCAATTTCGTCACTGAATTCTTCCAGGTCGATATCAAATTCTTCTACCTCACCTTCGTTATCCCTGTAAACATCCAGTTCGTAACCTGTCAATTCGCAGGCCAGTTTAATGTTGACGCCGCGACGACCGATAGCCAGTGAAACCTGGTCGGGTTTCAGGTAAACATTGGCGTGCATACTTTCATTGTCCAACTCCATGCTCGTGATCTTGGCCGGTGTTAGGGAACGCTGGATCAGTAGTTGGTTATTACTGGTCCAGTTGATCACGTCAATGTTTTCATTCTTTAATTCCCGAACAATACCGTGAATACGACTCCCCTTCATGCCCACGCAGGCGCCTACAGGATCGATCCGGTCATCGTACGACTCGACGGCCACTTTTGCTCTTTCCCCGGGATCCCGAACAATTTTTTTGATTACAATGAGTCCGTCGAATATCTCCGGAACTTCGATTTCCAGCAACTTGGCCAGAAAGTCAGGCGAAGTTCGGGAAAGTATAATGACCGGAGTGTTATTCTTCATGTCGACCTTCTTGACAACAGCCCGTATATTTTCTCCTTTTTTGAAATAATCCTGTGGTATCTGCTCACTTTTAGGAAGTATCAATTCGTTTCCTTCTTCATCAAGCAACAGAATTTCTTTTTTCCATACCTGGTAGACTTCAGCACTGATGATTTCTCCGACGCGGTCACCATATTTTTTGGCCAGGACATTTTTCTTCAGATCGCTGATGCGACTGGCCAGGGTTTGTTTGGCGGCTAAAATTGCCCGGCGTCCAAAATCGACCAGGTCAATTTCTTCATAGAGTTCTTCACCAACTTCAAAGTCGGGTTCAATTCTGACTGCATCCGAGTAGGCTACCTGCGCCAATGGGTCTTCTACCTGTCCGTCTTCTACGATCATACGCCGGCGAATGATTTCCAGGTCACCTTTTTCTGCATTCACAATCACGTCGAAGTTCTCATCGCTGGTGTATTTCTTGCGCAGTAGGGTTTTAAATACATCTTCCACTACCTTCATCATGGTAGGGCGGTCAATGTTCTCGGCTTCTTTAAAATCCTGAAATGCCTCAATCAAGTTAATACTAGCCATAACTGAAATCGATTTTTATATTATATTTTATTTAATAGCAGGCTGGATTCTGTTCATCCAAATTTCACCTGCACTTTAGTTGCTTTAATATTTTCAAATGGGATCTTGTAGGTAACTATTTCCTTCCTTTTACTGCCAGGGCCTGTCGGATGGATCTCTCCTGTCTGTAATATGCCTTTTCGGGAGAGCCTTCGTTCCTCTTCGATTACAATTTCCGTCTCTGTTGCACTTAACAATTTCCCTTCCTTCCTGCCGCCATCCTTTTCCATTACTTCCACCTCCCGTCCTATATTTTTTACGTATTGGCGATAGAGTTTCAGGGGTTCATCAAGACCTGGCGAAGATACTTCCAGCGAAAAATCGCCGCCAGGGAACATGGCACTTTCTTCCAACTCACGGTAAAGCCTTCGATTGTAATGAACCAACTTGTCGATGCTAATACCCTGGTCACCGTCAATAAACACTTTCACATTGTTGCTGGGCTTAATCCTTACTTCCACCAGGAAGAGCGACGGTTCAGAGCTAAGCAACACCTCCACCTTTTGTTCCAACTCTCTTATTTGCGGGTCCTCGTTCATGTCATAGAAAAGAAGAAGGGAACGGACCTCGTTCCCTTCTATCGACTTTTGCTGGTGCAAATTTAGGAAAAACAGTCATTCGTTCCAAAAACTTTATCCGCCGATCCCATATCAGTAAGATCGTGCGCGCAGAGGCATCCTTTAACGAAGCCTTTGATGTATTTTGAAGAGGAAAATAGCTACTCTATTGTAGTTTTGTTCTATCATGTTCCTGCGTGTCTTACTATATGCGTTGCTGTTCTATATCTTGTACAAAGTGGTGTTTGATCTGATCATTCCCGTGTACAAGGCTACCCGAAAGATCAAAAAAGGATTTCGGGAAATGCACGACCGGATGCAGGAAGAAATGAACCAGGCTCAAAGCCCTAATGCCGACGCTTCTGCTCCAAAGGCTGAACCTTCTGTCAAAGCCGCCGATTATATCGATTTTGAAGAGATTAAATAAGTTCTCCGGTCTGCTTTATTTTTTTATTTTTGCGCCTCACTAATTCATTATAACAAATAAACAGTTCTTTCCATACTCTATTATTTGACTGTTATCAGTCAAAGGACCCTTAGCTCAGATGGTTAGAGCATCTGACTCATAATCAGAGGGTCGCTGGTTCGATCCCAGCAGGGTCCACAATTGGAGTTGGCGGAACCTGTTTCCGCCATTTTATCGGGAGGCAATCAATCAGTTATGAGATGGTTTCTTTAACCTTTTGTTAACCGGGATGAAAATACTTTTGTCCATCTCTAAACTAGCATATGAAGAAAATTTTATTTCTCGCTTTCAGCACATTAATCACCCTTTCCCTCTTTGCACAGCAGGATTCTACGGCGAGAAGGCAGGCTATTTTCATAGGCAACCGTTCCAATGACCATTTTTTAATTCAACTGGGATATACCAAGTGGTCGGGTCAACCCGACTCCATTAATACCGGCCTTTCAAAGAGCTTGAACGTTTATTTCATGTTTGATTTTCCATTCAAGACCAACCCTAAGCTTAGCATGGCTTTCGGACCGGGCATCGGATCTGATCAAATCGTTTTTAAGAAAACGTATGTGGGCATCAAGGACCTGACGCCGGTCCTCAATTTTACTAACCAGGAGGATACGACTCATTTCAAAAGGGTGAAATTAGCGACGACTTATTTCGAGGCTCCGATAGAGTTTCGTTACAACTCAGATCCTCTTCACAATGGAAAGAGCTTTAAGCTGGCGATCGGTCTCAAGGTTGGGTTTCTGATGGGAGCTCATACGCGCAATAAGGAATTGGAGGACAAGAGTGGCAACACCATAAATGCATATACGATGAAGGAGGCCAGCAAACGCTTTTTCAATAACAACCGGTTTTGTGTCATCGGCAGGGTTGGAATAGGACATTTTAGTTTGTATGGAAGTTACCAGGTCAGCTCCTTATTTAAAGACGGACTTGCTGCAGAAGTTCACCCCTACTCCATTGGCCTAACTTTAAGTGGATTGTAGGATACACGTGAGATCCTTATTATTTATTTATTCAGCTCGCGTTCAAACCTGCCTCTATTTTTTAACTTTGCGTGACCCCTTGCTTAGGTGAGGGTATTTTTATTAATATGCTGCACAAGACAAATCGCATTCAACCTAAGGAAAAGGCATTGTTGGTAGGATTGGTTCATCAAAATCAAACGGAGGTCCAGGTACAGGAATACCTGGATGAGTTGGCCTTCCTGGCAGAAACAGCAGGTGCAGTAACGGTGAAACGGTTTACTCAAAAACTTCATAAGCCTGACAGCAAGACGCTCATTGGCAAGGGTAAACTGGAGGAAATCAGGAAATATGCAGAAGGCAAGAATATCCGTATCGCCATTTTTGACGATGAGCTGAGTGGGGCACAGATCAACAATATTGAAAAGGCGTTGGATGTAAAAACGATTGACCGGTCGGACCTGATCCTGGACATATTTGCGCGAAGGGCTAAGACCTCGCAGGCCAAGACCCAGGTAGAGCTCGCCCAATACCAATATATATTACCAAGGCTTCGCGGCATGTGGAAACACCTGGAGCGGTTGGGAGGTGGCATCGGCACAAGAGGTCCGGGAGAAACCGAAATAGAAACTGACCGACGTATCGTACGCGATAAGATTTCTTTGTTGAGAAAAAGACTTTTGGAGATTGACAAGCAGGCATTCACCCAGCGCAAGGACCGAGGTGAATTCATTCGTGTAGCATTGGTGGGATATACCAATGTCGGCAAGTCCACGATCATGAATCTGTTGAGTAAGCGGGATGTTTTTGCCGAAAATAAATTGTTTGCGACCCTGGATACGACTACCAGTAAGGTGGTTTTTGAAAACACGCCGTTCTTACTCAGTGATACCGTCGGTTTTATTCGAAAGCTCCCACACCATTTGGTAGAAAGTTTTAAATCCACGCTGGATGAAGTGAGGGAGGCGGACATCTTACTGCACGTGGTGGATATATCTCATCCGAGCTATGAGGAGCAGATTGCAGTGGTCAACAAGACCTTGGAGGAGTTGAAGAGTTTGGACAAACCTATACTTACCATATTTAATAAGATGGACGTATATGAAGAGAAGACTTTTGACGAATGGTTGGATGAAAGCAATAGAAAGGAATTGTTGAAAGACCTGTATCAACGATGGGAGATAGAGACGGAGGGCAATGTCGTTTTCATCTCGGCGATTGAGAAAAGAAATATCGACACGCTTCGTCACCTGATCCTGGAAAGAGTGAGGAAGATGTACAGGATCAGGTATCCGTATAAAACCAAGTTCATCTATTAGGTCGGATATAAATGCCGGAAAAAAAATTCACCTGGTATAAGATTGCCAATCATGTTTCCGATATGGACTTCGGCGGTTGTAATGTTGCCGTGGCGGAAGCAGATGGGAAAAAGATCTGCATTGCGCGCTTCCGGGATGAACTATTTGCCATCGCTTTTAGTTGTCCGCATGCCGGAGGAAGCATGGAAGCGGGTAAAATCGACGCATCCGGAAATATTGTTTGTCCCGTCCATGGCTATAGTTACAGACTTCACAATGGCTACAATACCAGCGGGGAAGGCTTTCATTTAAAAAACTGGCCCTTGGAGGTCAGGGAAGACGGGATCTATGTAAAGATGGAAGAAATCAGAAATCCATCTTAGAAGCCATAGGCAAATGCTTTATTCGTCGCAAAATCCCAACCAGTTGAAGAACTTGCACCAGGACCTCCCGCAGCATTTTGCGTAGTTATCTTCCAGGCAATTTTGGTCGGGCGGAGCTCAACCGAAATAGTTGGAGAGTCACCACCCGCTGCAACGGAAAAAGAACTAACCATGATATCCTCCATATGGATTTTGTAATATTCTATGGGTGCAGAGCCACTCATTTTCACCATAACCAAATCAGCTGAAGTAATCATCTTGCTCTGAAGCTGAGCAACCTGGAAAGACGTGGCTGCCAAACTTAAGGGCAATGCCAAACTGAAACCAGCATAGGAAACCAGACAGGCCGATCTGTCGGTGGTTTTTGCACCTGCACTTTGAGCATCGCAACCCTTAAATCCATCTGAAAACGAGAGAACTTCAATCTGGTTTTCATACCCTTTTACGGTGGAACCTCCTTTAAAAGGAACGCCGTCAGATACGACTTTTAGGAAAATTGAGTTCTGCGAGAAGGCGTTAGTAGAAAAAAATAATGCCTGGGAAATTAATAAGGCGAGAAGAGTCTTTTTCATAATTGTTGTTTTGGTTGTAAAAAATAAACATATTCCAGATGGCAAGAAAATCTATTTATCACCATTTACCGCCTATAATTTGGGGTTTGTAAAATGGATTTCTTCAAATACTTTTAGGTGTTCAACTTCTACATTAATAAATGACTGAAATTTTATGCAAAAAGATAATTCAACGTCCAGGAGAAAATTCTTACAGCAAATAGGCGCCACAACCTTAGTCGCTGCTGCATCGCCGCTATCATCGCTTGCTGCCCGTGAAAAAGCGGAAGAACGCATTTTACAATATGAGCGGAAAATTTCATCTGATGACAAGATCCGTTTGGGTGTGATCGGCTATGGTGTTCAGGGGCATTTTGATTTAGGTACTGCACTTAAAGTACCCGGAGTTGAACTGGCAGGTATTTGCGATCTATATACCGGCCGGCTTGACAACGCTAAGGAAAAATTCGGCAATGAGCTTTACACAACAAGAAACTACAAAGAACTTTTAGATAGAAAAGACATTGACGCCGTAATTAATGCCACCACTGATTGTTGGCATACCCGCATCACCTTAGATGCTTTGGCGAAAGGCAAACATGTGTATTGCGAGAAGCCCATGATATATAAGATAGCGGAGGGTTATGATGTAATAAAAGCAAGCAAAAAATCGGGTAAAGTATTCCAGGTGGGTAGTCAACGGGTGAGCAGCATCGCTTACGCAAAAGCAAAAGAATTACTGGCTGCCGGTGAAATTGGAAAGCTTAATATGGTTAATGCAGTGTACGACAGGCAAAGCTCCATTGGTGCATGGGAGTACACGATTCCAAAGGATGCGAATCCGACCACTATAGACTGGGATAAGTTTGTTGAAGTGACGGGCAAAATGCCGTTTGATGCAAAAAAGTTTTTTTGGTGGAGGGCTTTTAAAGACGTGGGTACGGGCGTAGCCGGCGACTTATTCATCCATTTATTAAGCGGCACCCATTTTATCACAGATTCAAAAGGGCCGGAAACTATTTTTAGTGGCGGGCAATTGAGTTATTGGAAAGATGGCCGAGATATGCCTGATGTAATGTCGGGTGTTATGCAATATCCGGACAGCAAAGAACATCCTGCTTACCAACTGACCTTGCAGGTAAATTTTATCAGTGGTACGGGCGGTCAGGAAGTGATCCGGTTGGTTGGTTCCGAAGGCGTGTTGGAAGTAAATGGAAACAGTATTACTATAAAACATAGTTTGATGCCTGAGGCTCCGGGATTCGGAGGGTATGATTCCCTTTTTACGTTTTCAAAAAGCATGCAGGAGGAAATGCAAAAAGAATACGAAGCTAAATGGACGGCTGATCAAAGAAAAAGAAAGAAGAAAGAGGATATTGTTTTTAAAGCTCCACCCGGTTATGATGAACACTTAGATCATTTTACCAATTTCTTTGATGCAATAAGAACCGGTAAGCCGGTAGTTGAAGATGCGGAATTTGGTTTCCGGGCAGCCGCTCCGGCTTTATCATGCAACGATAGTTATTTTACCAAAAAAATTATAAACTGGGATCCGGTTAATATGAAATTGAAGTAGGGTGTTAAGGATTCAGAAGCTTCTCCCTATGAATGTACGCGAGGGATGAGTCTACTGCGGCAAAGACATCCCCATCAAACTTATCCATTTCGAGGATATACCATTTCACTCCGATCTCGCGTCCTTTCTGAAAAACAGATTTGTAATCGATCTTGTTGCTTTTTCCCAGCGGCACCCAATTGTCAGCTGGCATATCAGGAGGCATGAAATCGGCCCCCGTAAATATGCCAGTCGACACATGATCCGCCATGTTTTTGACGTGCAGCAATTCTACGCCTTCACGATAACTGTCCATGAACTTCACAGGATCCACGCCGGCATAGGTAACCCAAAACACATCCATTTCTAACCGCACGCATTTATTGTCGATGTGGCGTACGAAGCTGTCAAAGAAAGTATGCTGACTATCCATTGGCTGGAGCTCGTATCCATGGATGTGATAATATAATTGAAGTCCGGATGCCTGGGCCTGTGGACAGGCTTTCATAAGAATATCCGCGGCTTCATTCACAATATTAAGTGTCACTGAGTCTGCCTTCGACTCTTTCAGCCAGGCTATACCCGTGTAGTGTGCCCCCAGTTTCTTGGCTGTCGCAAGGATAATCGTCGGGTCCTTCCGCCAATCAGCGAGGTTATTCCAGTGAAGGGCAAACATTTTTAGGCCGGCAGCGTCGAGTTGCGCCCTGAAAGAATCGGGATTGCCAACAATAAAAGGGGCGTCAAAACCTTCGACGTTAGTGAAGCCCAAAGCTTTGATCTTTTTCAAAGTTCCCGGCACATCTTTTTCAAGCTCTCCACGAAATGTCCAAAGCTGTACAGCCAGTGAATCATTCAGGGATTTATTTTCAACGGTCTTACTTTCCTGATTTCCGCAGGATATCATGAATGCCGCGGAAATTATTATAAAAAGAATTTGTCGCATGCTATGACTTTATTTGAGTTATTGAATTTAAGACAACCGGTGAAAATTTCAATCTTTTAATTATACCATAAATTTGTACATGCCCAACACCTGAATTAAACAGAATAGAATGAGAAAAGTAATTGCAGGAATCAATATGACACTTGACGCGTTTTGCGACCACACAGCAATGATTGCAGATGATGAATTACATCAACATTACAGTGAGCTATTAAGAAATGCAGGAGCCATTGTATGGGGAAGGATCACATACCAACTTATGGAAAGTGCCTGGCCTGCCATGGTAAAAGATCCTACCGGTAACAAACCAATGGATGAATTTGCGGTTATAATAGACAATATGCCGAAAATTGTTTTTTCCCACACCCTAAAGAAAGTTGAATGGAAAAACACCCGGCTAGCAAAGAGAGACATTAAAGAAGAAATTTTAGAACTCAAGCAGCAAGCAGGCAAGGACATATTGGTTGGCAGCCGGAGTTTAATTGTAACCTTGTTGAATCAGAATTTAGTTGATGAATTCCAACTCTGCGTTCAGCCAATTATAGTAGGAAAGGGGCTACCGTTATTTAACCATATTGAACAGAGAATCAATCTGAAACTCCTGAAAACAAAAACCTTTGGATCTGGTTCAATCGTATTCTACTATAAGCCGGCAAATATTCTTTTAGATAATTGTGCGGACGACTTTTGAGTGTAAATTCGGGTGATGGAAGTACATGCGCACACTCATACTCCACGAAAGAAATGGACTCACTATTTCTGGGAGTTTTTAATGTTGTTTCTTGCTGTGTTCTGCGGCTTTTTGGCAGAGAACCAAAGAGAACACATGATCGAACACCAGAGAGCAAAAGTATATGCAGCTAATTTGTACCAGGAATTAATGAAGGATACCACCGGGATAAATAATACAATTCAGGATATTAACATATCTACTGGCAAACTGGACAGTTTTTGCCTGCTCGGCACAGAAAAAATAGGCCGCGATGTCACCAATGGCATGCTTTATTATTATTCTTCCTATACAACATCCATAAATTTATATGCCTCTGAAAACACAACTATTGAGCAGCTAAAGGGCTCAGGCAATCTTCGGATAATGTCCGATAGTATTACCCAACTAATCAATGTTTATGAAAAAAAATTGAAGGCCCTGGAAAATGAATACGGGCTGACAAGGCCTGAATTTGCAAAAATCGAAGAACTCTATTTTAAAATATTTGATGGCTATGCAATTCCGCAGCTTTTACGGGAAGGAGACGCTCAGTATAGAGATTCTGTTAATGGTCAACCCCAAGTCAGGGATTCAATATTTAAATTAAGTACGCCTTTGATTAATGAAGACAGGGCGATGATGAAAGAGTTTATTGGATGGCTGGCTTTTGAATCGCTTATATACCAAACCCAGGTCAAACACTTTTTGCTTCCCCTTAAACAAACAGCAACAGAATTAATCGCAACGCTCAAAGAAGAATATCATTTGAAATAACCACACTTTAACAAGAACAGACAAATGAAGACAATTCTGTTGGTTTTAATGTTTTCGATGACAGTTCTTAGAGCATTTTCGCAACAACAATACCCGATTACATACGAAAAGTTAAAAGAGTACGAGGGATTATATGAATATAGAAATCAATCGCCATTTAAAATTGCGGCGTCTCCAAAAAACACTCGATTGTATGCGATTATTAATGATGTAAAATTTGAATTGACACACCTTGGCAAAGATTTATTTATAAGTCAGGCTCAGGAGAAAATACAATTTTTCAGAAATTCTTCTAATAAAGTAATCGGCTATATTTTAGACGATACCAGATTTAAGCTATTAAGCAAAGAAGTTAAATTCCCAATTCAACTTTGGTATGTCCGAATGGACACTTTAAAAGGATATACTTATGTGCAACCTAAAGCTATCGATGATGGATTACAGACAGGGTCTATAAACCAATCGGGCTTAGACACATCTCTATTAAACGAGATGATGCTAAAAATCATAAATGGAACATACCCTAACGTACACAGTGTCCTCATAATTAGAGATGGCAAACTTGTTTTCGAAGAATATTTTTATGAATACACGAGGGAAAAATTGCACGAAACACGCTCTGCGACTAAGAGTTTTATTTCTGCACTGACAGGAATTGCCATTGACAAGGGCTACATAAAAAATACAGACGAAAATGTTCTCTCGTTCTTTCCAGAATATTCAATTAAGAATAATTCTGAAGCAAAAAAACGAATAACGATTGAAAACTTGCTTACCAATCAAAGCGGTTTGGATTGTGATATAACTAATCCAAGTTCGGCAGGTCATGAAAACAAAATGAACAATAGTGACGATTGGGTAAAATTTACGCTTGATCTGCCTATGATTGAGAATGCAGGCAACATTGGAAGGTATTGTTCGGGTACTACCATAGTAACCGGACGAATCATTGAGAAACAAACAAAAATGACTTTACCTGAATTTGCAAAACAGACTCTGTTTAAGGATTTAGGCATCAAAAATTATGTTTGGAACTTTAAACCTGATAAATCAAGTACGGAAACAATTTGCGAGGTGTTCTTAAATTCAAGAGACATGGCAAAGTTTGGGTTATTGTTTCTTAACAAAGGGCAATGGAATGGGAAGCAGGTCATTTCTCGTGATTGGATAAAACAGTCATTATCTAAGCATTCAGTGATTCAAGGAGTTGATTATGGCTATTTCTGGTGGATTAAGTATTTAGATGCCGATGGAGTTAGATACTTTGGAAAGGCGGCACAAGGTAATGGAGGGCAAAAAATTTTCATTTGGGAAGAACAAAACATGGTGACTGTTATAACAGGAGGCAATTACAATGTTCAATCACCATCTGACGAATTGATCAGTAAGTATATATTGCCAGCTTTCAATAAAAAGGCGGGGAAATCACAACAATAGCAAAAGAAATTGCCCATCACTTTTTATTAATTGTATTTTCAAGAACCGTAATGGAAACGGGCCTGCTTCGCCATTTCTCTATAAGTGACCGTGGTACATTGCCAACCGGAATAAAAGCATTTCCCATAACAATATCTATATCTCCGTCGCCATCCATATCGCCTGCATCCATAGTTAACCACCGTCCATCAATACAACCGCTAAATGTATATTTTTTATAAGTATTGTCGCCTGAGTTTTCCCAGTATATAAAACTTTCTTTCGGCAGTTTGTCGAAATCAGGATAGAAGGCAATAGAAACGATGTCAACATCACCGTCATTATCAAAATCAGCAGGTATTGCTTTCTGTGCACCATAGACAGGCAGAAAATATTTTTCATCAAACTGGTTGTTTCCGTTATTGTAAAATATCCTGATACCATGATAAGGCTTTAATATAATCGAGTAATCAGCATTGTCGCCATTCGTGGTAATTATATCCATGAATCCATCGCCATTAAAATCAAAAAGCTGAAAATAATTTGAACCATATGCCGGAGGAAACCGGATCACCCTGTCTTCCCTGAATTGACCGTTGCCTTCATTATAATAAATAAACACTCCTTCATCTCCCTGTGCCATCAGTACAGCAATATCAGGCTTTCCATCCTTATTAAAATCATACACTTCAGTTCGTACAGCTCCAGGCAAAGCCCTCAGCATATGTCTTACATAGTTCCCTTTCCCGGTATCTTCGAACCAACTGACAGAGCCTTGCCTGAAACCAAACTCACTAACAACTATATCTTCCCTATTATCATTGTTAAGATCGGCATAAGTAGCCTGCACCGGGCGTCGCAGCCCACCAATTACGGTAGTAGGGTTCTTTCCTTTTTTTACAATTTCCAGTTTCCCCTGGGGTGCATCTGAAGGAGTAATACTTCCAATAGCGATCACCGAAGTAACTTTACCAGGATGAATATCTGTCGCTCCTGGTCCGGTAAAAAGTGAGTCAGTTATTTTTAAAAAAGAATTGGTTACAAAAATTTTACCCGCACTGCCATCGCCAAAGAAAATTTTTTTCGCCACCGTATCAAAATAAACCAGGCTGGTTATTGGATTCGGAAACTTACCGTACAATGAACGAGCAGAAAAGTTTTTCATCCCGATCTGAATAGGAGAAAGCGTATCAGTTCTTTCGGGTAAATTTTCAGGAGCAGCGGTAGTATAGTATTTTACAATTTTTTCCCATTTTTCATATGGAAAAAGTTTATCAGGCTCTACTCTTGACGAGGGCAGATCGCCAATTGTCCCACTTGAATTATTAGGATCGTAATAATTCTCTACATACATCAGTTGTGCCATCTTTGGCAACAAACTCAAATTCCATGTTTTCTTATCAAGCAATGCCGGCTCGGGAAATGCGTGACAGGAGATACAATGAACACGGGCCAGTTTTTCTCCTTCGACAATTGTATTATCTGCGTTATTTATCTTGTTCTTACAGGAATAATTTACATAAAAAATAATACTGAAAAGGACTGCTGTTACTGCTGATGCTTTTTTCATGTGATAAAACTGCTCTTTCTACGCCGATGTTGGTTTTATAAATCTAATTCTTTTAAGAAATTATTATACACGAAAGAAAAGGTTGATAAAAGGGAATTGGGATTCGATTATCTTTAACCTAAGTTATTATTTAATGAAGAATTTTTTACTTCTTCTCTTTATCAGCCCATTATTCGCATTTTCGCAAGATGACTCCGTCTTAACGCTTACATCGAGTGCACAGAGTAATTCAAAAGTAGCCGCGGGCTGGATTAAGCTGGATGCCGGATGGCAATATAAGGCCGGTGATAATAAGGAATGGGCAAAGCCAGATTTCAACGATTCTTCATGGTCGTCCATAAATCTTTTTCAGGATCTATATCCGCTGCCGCAAATTCCAAAACAAGGGATTATCTGGTTCAGGGTGAAAATTAAGAATGATAGCACATTTGAGCAACCACTACTCATGCGCATATATCAATCCGGGGCCTCCGAAATCTACCTGGATGGGCAACTGATACACCGATTTGGATCCGTAACTACGAACTCCGGCAAAAGCAAATTTTATAATCCTGACCGCGATAACTTTTCTTTTCCTCTTTCAAATGGGAAAGAACAGTTGCTTGCCATACGTTTTGCCAACATGCCGGTCAGATATACTTCTTATAACAACTATCGCTCCTTTTTGTTATTATGGGTTTCTACAGCCGACAACGCGCAGAATGACTACATCACGCGTTTTTACAAAACCTTTATAAACAGGTTTTATGTCGGTGTTGGCGTCGCTTTAATTCTTTTCATTTTGTATTTGTCTCTTTATCTTTTTTTCCCGGCGAATAAGGTGAACCTTTATTTTTCCCTGTGCAATTTTTTCTTTTCGTTGTTTTTGATCTCGACATTGCAATTATACAATAATCATGATGAGGTTACGATCATCAATTTTTTAACGACGATCTTTGGCACACTCTATCTCCTTTCATTGCTCTATTGCATTTATAAGACATTCCATCGGCCATTAAGATGGATGTATTGGCTATTACTATTGCTAGGTGGTATCAGCGTTTTATCTACTTTTTTTAACAACGGCGATTACCTGAGTATGTCACTCGCCTTACTGACCCTAATAGATGCGCTTAGGATAACGATTCAATCGGTGCGGACAACTAGTAATAAGGGCCCGGTTATCCTCGTAGTTTGTTATGCGATAAACCTTGTTTTTTGGACGTGCTCCTTCCTGTCCGAACTGTCTGTTATCTCTATGCCCTGGCTCGGTGGCTACGTACCTTTTGCTTATTTAATGGGCCCCGTAGGATTGGCCATTTACCTTGGCTATTCCCATGCGTTTACCAGCGGGTTGCTGCGCCAAAAATTGGCAGAAGTAGAACAGTTGTCAAAGGAAAAACAACAAATATTGTCTGATCAGAATGTGGTGTTGGATCGGCAGGTAAAAGAAAGAACCGCTGAACTTAATCGATCATTACATGATCTCAAGTCTACCCAGGCACAGTTGGTACAATCGGAAAAGATGGCGTCGTTGGGTGAACTTACCGCAGGTATTGCGCATGAAATACAAAATCCATTGAACTTCGTTAATAATTTTTCCGAAGTCAATGCCGAGCTATTAAATGAATTGAAGGATGGGGCTTTAAGAAAATTGCCTGAAGATGTAAGGAAGGAGGCCGATGAAATAGTTGAAAATCTAAGACAGAATGTTGACAAAGTTTCCTTTCATGGCAAAAGAGCAGATGGCATTGTAAAGGGAATGTTGCAACATTCAAGGCAAACATCAGGTACAAAGGAACCAACCGACATAAATGCTTTAGCTGATGAATATCTACGTCTATCTTATCATGGTCTGCGAATGAAAGATAAATCGTTTAACGCCACCTTAAAAACGGATTTTGAAAGCAGCATCGGTAACATTCAAGTTATTCCCCAGGATATTGGAAAAGTATTGCTCAATTTGTACAACAATGCTTTTTATGTTCTTTCAGAAAAAAAGAGACACATAGGAGGAGGCTATGAGCCCTCTCTTTCAGTAAGCACAAAAAAGATAGGCCATATAGTTGAAATAAGAGTGAAAGACAATGGTAACGGTATTCCTGAAAAAGTAGTGGATAAAATCTTTCAACCCTTCTTTACTACCAAACCTACAGGCCAGGGAACCGGGTTAGGGTTATCATTAGCTTATGATATTGTGAAGGCACACGGTGGTGAGCTGAAAGTAGCAACGGAAGAGGGGACAGGATCAGAGTTTATAATTGAGTTGCCAAGTGGCGTATGAACTGTTTTTCAAGTATGTTTTTTTACTTTCACTATTACCTGTTTTGATGTGGGTGTATTGCTTTTATATGCGACACTAGTAATAGGTACCAATATATTTGCCTCGGGAAAATAAGTGGCTGTGCAACCTCCTGGGATTGGATATGCCACCGCTATGAATTTGTGTGCCTCCCTTTCTATCCCGTCATGATTATTAAACAGGTCTACAACATCACCATCTTTAATATCACGGCTGTTCATATCATACTGGTTCATTAGTATTACCCGTCGCTCATTAAAAATTCCACGGTAGCGATCGTTGAGCCCATAGATGGTTGTATTAAACTGGTCGTGGCTCCTAATGCTCATCATCATTAGCTCATCTTCCTTCATAGGAAGTTCCGTAAAGGTTGTTATATTAAAATGTGCTTTTGCGGAAGGAGTATCAAAATTCCCTTCACGGTTACAATTGGGCAAATAAAACCCTCCGGGAACTCTTATACTTTCATTATAATTCTCAAAACCCCCAATAGTACGTTCAATATCATCCCTGATAGCATCATAGTGATGAGCATATTTGTCCCAATTAACCTTACTGCGGTTGCCTAAGGTGGCTTTAGCCAGTTTGCATACGATCACAGGCTCGCTCAGCAACTGGCTGGATACGGGCTTCAAAACTCCTTTGGACGATTGTACCACACTCATCGAGTTTTCGCAGGAAACAAATTGTTCTACTCCATTGATAACATCTTTATCGCTACGGCTAAGGCAAGGTAATATCAATGCCTCTTCGCCATGTATCAAATGGCTACGATTAAGTTTTGTAGAAACATGAACAGTGAGTTGGCATCGTCGCAATGCTTCAGCGGTATAATTTGTGTCGGGTGTTGCAGAAAGAAAATTGCCGCCTAAAGCAAAAAATACTTTCGCTTTTCCTTCATGCATCGCTTTAATGCTTTTCACCACATCGTAACCCTCCTGTTGAGGCGGGGTAAAATGGAAGTGATCTTCTATTGATTTTAAAAATGTTTTAGATGGCCGCTCGCTGATGCCCATAGTGCGGTCTCCCTGCACATTACTATGCCCACGAACCGGGCATGTGCCGGCGCCACGTTTACCTATGCTGCCCTTCAATAATAATAGGTTCACTATTTCCTTTATAGTATCAACGGCATTTCTATGTTGAGTAAGGCCCATTGCCCAGCAGGCAATAATTTTCTTTTTATCTTTTAATATATCAGCGGTTTCTTTTAATTGCACCAGGTCGATGCCCGAGGATTTTACTAGTTCATCCATGCTTAGTTGCTGCAAGTGTTTCTTAAAATCATCGAAGCCTAAGGTTTTTTGCTCAATAAAATCGTGGTCAAATACTAAGCCCGGATTTTTTTCTTCTTCCTCCAGCAATAACTTTTCTATTGCCTGCAACAAAGGCATATCGCCGTTTATTTTTGCCTGTAAAAAAATATCTGTCAATGGCGAACTAATACCTAATATTCCTTTAAGCTGCTTTGGATTATTAAAGCCCATTAAACCTGTTTCCGGCAGCGGATTTATGGATATGATAGTGGCTCCATTAGCTTTTGCTTTTTGCAAGGCAATAAGCATACGGGGATGATTGGTGCCCGGATTTTGTCCTAATATTATAATTACTTCGGCTTCATACAGATCGTCCAACTTTACAGAGCCTTTACCAACACCTAACGATTCTGTCAAAGCTATCCCACTGCTTTCATGGCACATGTTGCTGCAGTCGGGCAAATTATTCGTTCCATACTCCCTTACAAAAAGCTGGTATAAAAAAGCTGCTTCGTTGCTCGTGCGGCCCGATGTATAAAAAATAGCTTCATCGGGTGAAGCCAGGTTATTTAATGCCGCTCCAATTTTCTTAAAAGCATTGTTCCAGGAGATAGTTTGATAATGAGAGCTTCCTTTTGACAAATACACTGGCTGTGCTATGCGGCCCTTTTTACCGATCTCATGATCGCTCAGGGTTGCTAAATCTTTTACAGCATTCTCTGTAAAAAAAGAAGCAGTTAATTTTTTTGTAGTCGTTTCTTCAGCTACTGCCTTTGCACCATTTTCACAATATTCAGCTATTGCTGACCGCTCATCGTCAGGATCTGGCCATGCACAACTGGGACAAACAAATCCGCTTTTTTTATTTAAATGCCACAACGCTTTTAAGCCACGAAAAAAACCAGCTTCTTTAAAATCATTTTACCGGCGTATATAATAGCCCCTATACCGGCGGCAGCCTTCATAATTTTACTTCGTTTCAACCCGGTAAACTGTTCAGGATTTTCTGCACCTGGCTGCTTTACTCCATCGTTCATGATTCACAGGTTTTATTCGGGTTTTCATAATTGTCTTGCTGGTCCTCGGTTGCTTCATCAAGGCATTTAAAATCTTTTTCTACCAAAATATATAAAGATTCTGCATCGCTTACCTGCTTCGTTGCATTAAACCCTACAACATCATTTACTACCCAATCTTTTATAAAGATTTCAGGAATGAACACAGTTATTTTGTTACCGTCGAAATCAGCAGAAAGTTCGTCACCAGCATGTTTAATTTGTAATGCGTAACCAAAAGTATTGCTGCCAAATGAAGTACGTTCTTCGAGATATTTAGTGACAGCCAGCTTTTCTACATCAGTTTTTGACAAACGAAGCCGCAGTGAATTTCCTTTGATGCGTAATTTCATAAATACTGTCGTTTGCTGCAGTAATTTTTTGGATACCATTTATAACCTGATCCTGTGCCCGCCCGAGTAAATATTGAATCGTTGGTTGCGTAAAAAACCAATCAACGTTATGCCGGTCTCTTCTGCCATTTGCACTGCTAAACTGGAAGGTGCGCCAACTGCAGCAATTATTTTTATACCGGCCATTGTTGCTTTTTGAACCAATTCAAAACTTGCTCTTCCACTCAATAATAAAATTGCATTACTCAAGGGCAACTGGTCATTTAAAAAAGCAGCTCCGATTACCTTATCCAATGCATTGTGCCTTCCAACATCTTCCCGAAGCATCATGAAATTTCCATGCAGGTCAAATAAAGCCGAAGCATGTAAACCACCGGTACTTTCAAAAACCGCCTGCTGTTTTCTTAACGCATCATCTAACCGATAAAATAAACTTGCTTGTAAACAAATTTCATCTGCATCGTTTTTATAAAGAGATGCCGTTCTGATGGCATCTATACCTGACTTGCCGCAAACCCCGCAACTGGAAGTAGTATAAAAATTCCGTTCAGCATTTTGAAGCAATGGTTGTTTATTTTTACTCAGAGTGATCAACACTTTATTGTCTACAAATGGAATAGCGCTTACTTCAGACACCTCTTCTCTTTTTTGAATAATGCCTTCGGTGAATAAAAAGCCAACTCCTAATTCCTCATCATTACCAGGTGTACGCATCGTAATTGAGATACATTTTTGTACCGGGATCCCTATACTGTCATATCGTACATTTATCTCAAGCGGCTCTTCTACGGCCAGTTCATCATCAACATCAAGTAGTTCGTTAGCGCTAACTTTCTTCATTCTTATATAGGCAACTGAAAGGTTTTGCATCTATTAAATTTACTGCTCTTATTGAATATATTTGGCATTGTTGATAACCATTTATTTTGTGACCTTTTGATTTTAAATGGTCTTATTGATATTACTAAAGGCTTCAGCGTTATCAGTTGTAATGCGCAGGGTTTTGTAAGAATCAAAAATATTCTGAAAGCTGTATTTCAAAAGCTCATCATTCTTGTATTTTGAATCTACCTTTTGTAATCCTGTACTCGTATAAATACCTGCAAATGGTTCCGCAAAATCATTGCCTGCTAATTGGTAAACATAAAAATCGTATCGATTGTTATTAAGGTAGGCATTGATTATACCGGTCATCACATCTGTATCCATTCTTATCAGATCGCAGGCCACCGGTAGTAAGTTTTTATCAGGGAACCGTTTATATACGCTCAATACTCCTCTTAGTGCTGCGGGAATTGTAACACTATCAAGCACTAATTTTTCTTCATCAAATATTTCGCTGTAATTTTTTATTTGCTGAGCGTTTACAGAAACCACAAAGGGAATATCCAGTTGAATAAATAATGCAGCAATATGTTCGGCCCACGTTTTATCGTCAATCTTTTTCAATCCTTTGTCGCTGCCCATACGTTTGCTTTTGCCACCACAAAGCACAACACCTAAGATATCTTTCAAGCTGAGAGATTTATTTTTTATCAGAATGCTCAGGATTTTTCGGGCACAGCAGATGGGTTCCACCCACTCCTTACGTTCCTGATCTGTAGATGGGTCGAGTCGCACTTTTTAAATCATGCGTTAGTGAAAGCCCTCTTAATTAGCAATCATTCCGTGGGGATCTATAACAAATTTCTTTGCGGCGCCTTTATCAAAATCTACATAACCCTGTGGGGCTTCGTTTAGTGTGATCACCTGCACATTCACTGCCTTGGCTATTTGTATCTTGTCATATAAAATGGCCGTCATTAATTGACGGTGGTACTTCATTACAGGACACTGGCCGGTATGAAAAGAATGCGATTTAGCCCAGCCCAGTCCAATCCTGATAACCAGGTTGCCTTCCTTCGCTGCCTCATCAACCGCTCCGGGATCACCGGTGACGTAAAGGCCTGGTATGCCTATTGCTCCGCCCGCTCGTGTAATGGCCATAGCGGTGTTCAATACTGTGGCTGGCTGCTCTCTTCCGGAGTCAGCGCCATGACCCTTTGCTTCAAAGCCCACACAATCCACGAAGCTGTCTACTTCAGGAACACCAACGATTTCTGCTATCTGTTCCCCTAAAGGTGCTTTCTCCCGCAGGTCTATAGTTTCACAGCCGAAACTCTTTGCCTGTTGCAATCTTTCGGGTATCATATCCCCCACCATCACTACTGCTGCTCCAAGTAAATGTGCAGAAGCTGCACAGGCAAGCCCGACAGGACCAGCCCCGGCCACGTACACAATTGAGCCTGGTCCCACTCCTGCTGTTACAGCACCATGATAGCCGGTGGGAAAAATATCAGAGAGTAGAGTAAGGTCTTTAATTTTTGCCATAGCCCGGTCTTTATCGGGAAATTTCAGGAGATTGAAATCGGCATAAGGAACCATTACATATTCTGCTTGTCCGCCTACCCAGCCACCCATATCCACATAACCGTATGCAGCACCCGGCCTTGATGGATTTACATTCAGGCAAATACCCGTTTGCCCCGCCTTGCAGTTTCTGCATCTGCCGCATGCGATGTTGAAGGGAACAGAAACCAAGTCACCTACTTTGATAAACTCAACATCACTGCCCGCTTCAATAACAACGCCGGTGATTTCATGGCCAAGTATAAGACCTGCCGGGGCAGTAGTGCGGCCCCTGACCATGTGCTGATCGCTCCCGCAGATATTTGTAGACACAACTTTCAAAATAACGCCGTGCTTACATTTACGGTCACCCAATGCGAGTTTAGGATATTCAATTCCCTGTACCTGGACTTTACCTGGTTTCAGATACGCTACACCATGGTTTTGAGACATAACGAAGATTTTTAAATGAAAAAATTATTTTACTCTTTGCGAAATATCAATTGAGCCTAGCCATGCTCCGTCTTCATGCACAAAAGCAATCAGGTTGGTTCCTGCATCTACAACAGCAATATTCATTAAAGTTCCGAGTTCTTTTGATTTTTCTTTGGCTGCCTTAATAGCTGCCTCTGCCATAGAAAGTGTGATGTTCATATGACCTTTTTTAGAGTGAGGTAATTTTTTTCTTCTTCAAAGGCGGACTGTCAAATATACCCAATGCGGAAAGCCATTGCTTTACATAATGCAATAGCCCTGTGGTTTATATCTTTTGCGGTTACTAAATTAGAAAAAAATAGAGAAAAAAAACATAATCAAAGAAAAGAGGCTCTTACAAAAAGAAACTGGTTGAGTGAAGGAGAAGAGGTGCTCAGCGTTTGCTTATTGTATTGGTAACGAATTTTCTCTAATGATCATTTCAAATGATACTCATCCATGAATTCTCCAATCAACTCGGTAGCCAGTTTTTCGGCCTGCTCTAAGTGCTTCGCTCCGAAACGTAAATTCCTTTGTTGTACAACGATCATGTTTAGCAATTCTGATATTTCATATCGTTTACTTTCTAATGAGTTAGTCTTAACTGCAAAATAATTTTGCAAGGCTTCTTTGGATAGAGTATCCAGGGTGTATAGAAATAACTTTGAAACTTCATGATGCAAGCCCGGTTCCAAGATCTTATTTATTGAATTAAGTAACATGTTTCCCCTTGTCTCATGATTGAAGAATTCTCTTTCAATATCATTTATTAGAGCATCATATTTCATCAGTTTTTCCAAGAGGCGATGTTTGAAATAGCGGAGGCTGCCCGAGTTCTTAATTTGCTCAAAAGTGGTACGATTCCAGGGAACACCGGCAGTCCAATAGGTGAAGCGTGTATAGAATGAAAACTCAGTTGCATTAGGCCCTTCTAAACGTGTTTTACTAAGATTAAGAAGCGTATCACAAATTGAAATATAGCGTCCTGCCGATTTTTTGTAGGAAGCTATGGCTGATGTATCATTACTTAGATCTTTTACTAATGACCTTGCAAATTCTTTTGCCCGGACATCCTCTACTTTGTGTTCTCTCAGGTTTTCCGCGAGAAAGCCACAGAAAACTGCAAGAAAGAGCATCAGGAATTCCCAGAAATAATGCGTCCATTTTTTTCTAACGGTGTGTGCGTGATGGTGAACCTCCATGGTGAGTGGTTAGATATTAAATATAGGAAGGACTAACCTAAAATAAAAAAACGGCTATTTCCACATATATGTAAAAAGTAAGGGGCCTACTATCGAAGTATAACCCCTTTTCTTTATGCCAGCTCCCCCTGTTGGACTTGAACCAACGACCCTCTGATTAACAGTCAGATGCTCTAACCAACTGAGCTAAGGAGGAATATAATTTCTGGGCGGCAAAAATAGGAAAAATCCATTAGATACATCGGTGGATTGGCTTCCAAATCTTACCTCCATACTCAAAAAAACAGGTGTCACGTACATCATACATGACACCTGGAAATCTGCATGAAATCTTAATTGGCTTGATTCGCGTGTAACTTCACTGGCGGAAGTCCTACAGACTCATTTACATTCACTTCATAACAAAAGTTCTTGGCAAACTTACCGGCGTTCTCATCCAGAAAACTTTGGACAGTTTGAACGTCTTCTGCTTCCCATAGGCAGGTTCCTGATTTTAGATCCTTCGAAGGATATACGCCATGCAACGTCATGTTGCTGGGCAGGCTTTTTGTTACTTCCTTCGCGGCATTCCAAAAATTTTCCGGATCATTAACGTTGTGATGAGCAATGATTAGCATAGTTGAAATTTTTATGGGTGAATAGTTATGGAAGATGTCATGTCTGAAGGTAACTTAATTGGCGCTCCAAGCCATGAATATTTCGGCCGCGAAGTATTATTTCTGGGTTGTCCTTTTCTTCCGTTCGGACCTTTCCTTATTGGTTTTGATACTTTGCCTGATAATCTTCGTAATAAGTCCGGAAGGCAGCGGCTCCGACAACTGAAACTGCAGCGTTCCTTTGCCCCTCCTATAAGTTGAAACCTCCTTTTCCAAAGCCGCATTTCCCTTGGGGGCGGGATAAATGGAAACGTGATTCTTGTATCCTGCGAAATAGATTAAATAGGTTCCGCCAAGCATGAAAGCCGGGATTCCATAGCTAATTGTTTCCTGAGATCCTGGTGCCGCCTTCTTGACCAGGGACTTAATTTGCTTTAAATATTTCCCGGCTTTTTCCGGAAGCGTAGCAATGTACTCGTTGATGGTCGTTGGCTTCTGTTTCATACATGAATCGTGGGTGTGATCAAATTTTCTATTCCGTTCTCAAACTCTTCACCGGGTTAGCTAAGGCCGCTTTCACCGCCTGGAAGCTGATCGTTGCCAATGCAATCGTCAACGCCAGCATACCTGCCAACAAGAATACCCACCATTCAATATTTATCCTGAATGCAAAGTCCTTCAGCCATTCATGCATCACATACCAGGCCAGGGGAGATGCTATTATGAATGCGATCAAGACAAGCTTGATGAAATCCCTCGATAACAACACAACAATATTTCCCACAGAAGCACCCAATACTTTCCGCACTCCAATCTCTTTGATGCGTTGCACGGTGGTGAACAACGACAACCCTAATAAGCCAAGGCAGGCAATAAAAACGGCAAAGCATGAAAAAATGCTGAAGGCCTTGCCGAATAATTTGTCATTCTTATATTGAGCATTGAACTTCTCATCCAGGAATGTATAATCGAAAATATTGCCTGGAAAGAATTGCAGGTATTTTGTTTTAATGGCGGCAATGGTTGATGCCAGGTTTCTCGTATTGACCTTCACTGAAATGGGATTATAGGTTCCATAATATGGCATCAACACCAGCGGCTCCATCGCATATTTCAAAGACTTCTGGTGATAGTTGTTTATGATCCCAATGACATCCCATTCCTTTCCCCAAATCGTCACTCGTTTGCCCAACGCATCTTCATTTGAATTAAAACCCAGCAGCTTGATCGCAAACTCGTTCAGTAAAATATTATGTAGCTTGTCAAATTCAGGGTTAAAATCCGTGTTGGTGAAATTTCTTCCGGCGAGGACTTTGATCTTATATACATCCAGGAAATCATTGTCTACACCCATATTCCGTAGGGTGAAATGGTTACTGCTACTATCATCAGACCTCCTCACATCAAATGCACGACTCAGCTCATCGCCCGCCAACCGTCCCGAGGTAGCAACGCCCTTCACATTGGCAATTTGTTTAAGCTCTGCCTTAAAACTGTTTGCCCTTGATATAAAAGTTGAATCCCAATTGCTCAGAGCGGGAGGTTTGACAACAAGCATTTGATCGATGTTCATGCCCAATTCCTGCGAACGCATGAATTTTATTTGCTTGTAAACGACGAAAGATCCAATGATCAATGCGATTGTTATAGCAAATTGTCCAACGACAAGCCACTTACGCAAGACAATACCTTTTAGCGACGCTCCGAACTTTCCTTTTAATACGATAATAGGCCTGAAGGATGATAATACAAATGCAGGATAGAAACCAGAAACAAAAATTCCCGCAAGCAATATGGTTATCAATCCGATGGTCACGCTGTATCCTCCCAGGCTCTTATGAAACAAGGATGCCAGAGAAAGTTTGTGCTGCACAAGTGAATTGAATGGGCCCTGCATTAAAAGAACCAACGCAATAGCGATGACAAGAGCAATCAGGTTGATAAGAAGTGATTCTGAAATAAATTGACGGACCAGTTGTGTCTTGGTTGCGCCGGTAACTTTTCTAATGCCGACTTCTTTTGCTCTTTCAACAGATTTTGCGGTAGAAAGGTTAATATAATTCACCCAGGCAATGGCGATGATGAACAAGGCGATGATCAATAGGCCCCAGACTACTGTGGCGCTACCTGTTTTTCCAATTTCATATTCAAAATCAGAATAAAGATGCGCCCTAGCCAGGGGTTGGAGATAGAATTTTTCTACGCTTCCGGAGATCTTATTTCCTTGAAAATGCTTTTCGCTGAATGCGGGAAATTTAGCTTGGAGTTTTTTATAATCGGCCCCGGGCCTTAATTGTATATAGTGCCAGAAATCCGAATCTGTAAAATCATAGTCCGCCTGCACGTACGCGTTTTTTCCCACAAGCAAACTAACATAGGATGCAAGCATGTCAAACTGCAGGTGCGAATTCTCGGGAATTTTCTTAAATACACCGGTGACTTTATAAAGCGTCGAATCCCGTCCCATCATCAGCACCTTGCCCAATGCCTGTTCATAATTTCCATGAACGCCAAAGTACCGGTCCGCCGCGTCCTGGTCCAATACAACTGTATGTGGTTCTTTGAGCGCTGTCTTTGAATCGCCTGCCAGTAAAGGATAAGAAAACATGTTAAGAAACGAGTTATCTACCGCGATTACCTGTTGCTCACCAAATCGTTTGTTTTCGATTGTAATGATCAGCGCGCCAAATGGTTCAACGCGGGCATGTTCCAGCACCTCGGGATAATCGTCCTTCATGGCCTTTCCAATAGCCGAATAGGTAATGGTACCATGTTGAATCAGCTTGCCGTTCTGATAACGGTCATTATATACGCGGTAAACATCATTAACATTCTTATTAAACTGGTCGTAACTCAATTCAAAGTTGACGAACTGCAGAATTAATAAACATGCGGCCATGCCAATGGCCAGACCGGCGATATTAATTATTGAGAATGTCTTGTTCTTGCGCAGGTTGCGCCATGCGGTTTTGGGGAATAGGGACATGGGAGCTAAGGTTAAATTGTTAGAATTTCAAGGCTAAGTAAATTTAACCAGAAAACTAACACGGAAACTTTCGGGTAGTGTCCATGGTTGTCATTTTTAATTTATTAATACTCAGGTATATACCTTATCCCTCTAATTTTTTCAATTAATCTTCGGGATAGATGCCTCTTTTTAGTACATTTTTTCTATCTTATATATCCTTTTAGCTCCCTACCCTCCCCGTTCAATACCTATTACACACTAATTTCTCGGATTAAACATCCCGTGATAGCCGTTTTTCAGGTTATTCATTTTTTCACAAAACCAAAACTAAAATTATGAGTAGATATTCTACCGTAGGTGTAATTGTATTGATTGTAATACTTGCCTCATGCAAAAAAGACAGCGAAAATAAACCGACTTCGGACGCCCTGGAAGGTACCTATACATTTAAGTACATCACATCCAAACAGGATGGCAGCACGGCAACCAGTTTTGGGGCAAAGGCAGTCACTGCTGTGGAATGGACAAGCATCAATAACGGCGGAACTATCCAGTTTAGTAACTCCACTACCAGCGGGAGCGGCTTGACATATGAAGTAGACGCAGAAGGGAAGTATTATATCTATGACGGAACTGATCTGCTTGACTCATTAGACCTTCCAATTGTGTATACCCTGCCTCCCAGCAACGCAACAGGAACCTACCAGCTAATCGGCGCAGATTCCATCTATTTTCCCCAGGGTTCTATAGCATCGAGTGTGCCCGCAAGCGGTTCTACTCCGGTAGTTGCGAATGGCGGACGGTATGCCTGGAATGGCAAGCTGTTGACGATTACCCAGACTTATTCAAAAGATTCGACTTACATGGATTCGGGCGAAACGATTCATATACTTCAATCTGCAGTAACAAAGCTGGTGTTGGAGAAGCAGTAACTACTAGATACTTGATGCTAGATACTTGATGGTAGATACTGGATTCACGCAATCCCATCCCTGGAGGGGCGAAGTAAATTTCATTGCAACCATAAACGACTTAGGGGTGGTCACTCATTCTTTCGTAGAAACTTCTACACATTCATGATTTGTTTAAATATGAACGCATTTTTTCACAAAATCGTTCAACAGCCTCTTTAAAAGTCTTCCATTTCTGAAGAAAATTTCTTCATCATTAATTAGAAACAACCGCTTATCAGCCTCAATGAGCCTTAAACTTTATTGGTATAATTTCTGATTCAATTCCTAAAAATCAAATCATGAAAGAAGAAATAAAATCACTAAGCGGTGAGAAAGCAGTTGAGAAGATCAGGGAGTTGGCAGAAAAAAAAATATGCATGCTAATTACTTATCAAGATGATCAAATGATCTCGCGGCCTATGGCGACCTCCTCGGTCGATGAGGACGGCAATCTTTGGTTTTTTAGCCAAAAAAGTAGTCGCAAAAACGAACAAATTTCCCACGGCCATCATGTAGATCTGATCTACATGGATTCAGGGAAAAACCACTACCTCGTCTTAAATGGAGATGCCACGATCGTTACCGATAAGGAAAAGGCAAGAGAAATCTGGAGTCCTATTGACAAAGCCTGGTTTGAAGAAGGAGTTGATGATCCCGAACTCAGCCTCATCAAAGTTTCCCCCACCGAAGGACACTATTGGGATACGAAAAATGGGAAACTCTTAACCATGATCAATATTGCGATAGCGGCACTTACAGGGAAGGAAATGAATGAAGGGGTGGAGGGTGATGTATTGCCCTAAACATGCTAAAGGATCGGAATTGCTGGGGTGAGACTTCTACATTCTTCACCAAAAATTTTTCTCGGTCGCTTTAGAATTAAAGGCATGATTTTGCATACTATACAAATGCCTTCGAATTTTAAACTATTATCATATGAAAAAGAATCAGACAAAAAAATCCAAAGTAAGTAGCGATCTCCCGGATTCTGCCGATGACAAGAAACATTTGCAATCCGAAGAAGTGATATTAGATCTGCCTGAAGTGAAAGATATACCGGGTCAGGAACATATACATCCACTGCCAGCAGGTGAAATGGCTGATACGACCATCTCTTCGGCTGACGAGGAAGCAGACCACTTATTTATGGACGATGAAGAATTGGATTTGGAAAACGAATCCAATGTAACGGCTGAAGAAGCAGAGCTTCTAAAACGAAGCAACGAATCAATGGCTACCGAAGAAGATGAAGATATATTACGTGCTACGGTTGACAATACAGATACGGATGGAACTCCTCTAAACGAAAAAGCAACCCGTAGCGGCAGAGACCTCGACGTTCCCGGGAGCGAAGAAGATGATGCCAACGAAGACATTGGAGAGGAAGATGAAGAAAACAATTCATTCAGTATTCCTGACCAGGGAAAAAGGTAATTAAGCGGGAATACTAACCACGAACTCCGCCCCCTCGCCTTCAGTGGTGTTTACATGGATATCTCCTCCATGCGCTTTAATAATATCATAACTTAAACTCAAACCCAAACCGGTCCCTTGCCCTGTTGGTTTGGTCGTAAAAAAAGGTTGGAAGATCTTATCAACCACCTTTTGTGAAATGCCCAAACCATTATCCTTTATATGTATCTCTACCATTCCGTTGCTTTTTTTCGTTGTCACCGTTACAGTAGGTTCATATTTACCCTCTGCTATTTTTTTACGTTGCATCACCGAATAGAAAGCGTTATTAAATAAATTAAGCAATACCCTGCCGATGTCCTGCGGGATAATATTCGCTTTGAGCATTTTGTTTTCGAAATCCGTCTGAAGCGTCGCATTGAATGTTTTTTCTTTAGCACGCAGGCCGTGATAACTCAACCTCATATATTCATCTGCAAGCCCAATAATATCGGTAGGTTCCTTTAAACCGCTCCCCTTCCGGCTATGTTGCAACATACCTTTCACGATCGCATCGGCACGCTTGCCATGGTGTAATATTTTTTTCTCATTGGCCTCGATATTGTTAGCCAATTGAATGGCCTCGGTGATATTTCCTTCCTGCATCTCATTCTTCAATTCGGTGATCATCTCCGAATTCACTTCAGAAAAGTTGTTTACAAAATTCAACGGGTTCTGGATCTCATGAGCAATACCGGCCGTGAGTTCCCCCAGGCTGGCCATTTTCTCAGATTGGATCAATTGCGATTGTGCGGACCTTAGATTTTCCAGCGACAATTGCAATTCATTAGTGCGTCGATTGACCGTATCCTCCAATAATTTGTTTTCCCGGCGAAGTTTTCGTCCGCGATAATAGATTACACCCCAGATGGCTCCTCCCACTATAGATGCAAATAAGGTATATGCCCACCAGGTGCGCCACCAGGGTGGCCTGATGATGATATCTATCTTCTTCTCTGCGCCAAATCCATTGCCATTAAATCCCTTCAATCTAAATACATAGTGGCCCGGAGGCACATTAAAATAATAAGCCTTGCGGTCAGTGCCGGATTTATGCCATCCATTATCATAGTTCTCCAACATGTAAAAATGTTGGTTGTCTTCAGGACTGGTATAGTCCAACGCAGCAAAATCAAAAGAGAAAACATTTTGCTTGTAACTCAATCTCAATTTATCCGTATTGTTAATCGAATTGTTCAATGGCCCGGTTCCCGCCTTAACAGTCTGGTCCATCAACCTGAAATCAGTCAACATCAATTTCGGAGGTTTGAGATTCGGAGTTAACAGGTCCTGGCTAAATGAATAATAACCATCGCCGCTGCTAAAAAAAATATCACCGCTTCGGCTGGCATAGCCACCCCGCAAAACATAGCTCGAAAGGCCCACGCCATATCGTTTTCCATAAAGTCCCATAACCGCGCGGGATGGATCGAGTTCAACAATGCCCAATGAAGTGTTTAGCCAAAGCCTTCTTTTGGAATCCTCAACGATGCAGATAACTGCCGAAGAGCTAATATCCAAATTGGCGGGAGCAAATTCCTCGAATGTGCCAATGGATGGCTTCATATAATAGAGACCGGAGTCTGTTCCGGCCCAAATCGTGTGATCCTTATCTTGAATCAATGAAAAGATACTTCTGCCCGTGAGAAGATGAGAAAATTTATTGTTAGACCTGTTCAATTTACTAATGCCTCCTCTATACCCGCTCCCTATCCAGATATTGTTGCTATTGTCCTTTATGATGGTTTCAATGAAATTGTTACCAATGGTGCCCGTATCTTTTGAATTGTGCAAATAATGCGTAAACCTGCCTGTATTTCTGTCCATCAGATCGAGACCATTTCCTGTACCCACCCACATATAGCGATCTCCATCTTCACACATACTATAGACCACATCGTTGACAAGACTCTGGTTGTTTCTCGGTTGATTTTGATAAACTGTGAATGAGCGGGTTGCCCTGTTCAACATATTTAATCCTCCACCATCTGTCCCAATCCAAAGTCTATTTTGACTGTCTTCGTAGATCGAAAAGACTATGTTGTTGCTTAAGCTAGCGAGATTAAAAGGATCATTGGAAAACTGTTGAACATTTCCATTGCTTCGGTCATTCCTCATCAATCCGCTGGCTGTTCCGATCCATAAAATATTATTAGGGTCTTCATAGATAGCAAATGCAGGACTGCTGATCGAATAGTGGGGAACTGTATTGAGGATGGGATCGACTTTATAAAGTGCACCACCCACCGTACTGATCCAGAATAATCCATCTGCCGAGGAGTAAGCAGCGAGGCCATTATTTTCGGGAAAAATGTTTCCGTTGCCCGATTCAAAATGTTGGGTCTTCTGAGTAGAGGGATCATAGCGGTTGATGCCATTAATCATGGTACCGACCCATATCGAACCGGACGAGTCCTCGCTGATAAAACTTACAAAGTCCTCCTGGTTACCCAGGCTTCTTTTTTCCGCGGGTGCAGAAATTCCTTCAGGATTGGAAAAATTTTCAAAGGTTCCATTAATCTTATCCATTTTGAAAAAGCGGTTGTGAGAAGTGCCGATCCAGAAGTTGCCCTTGCTGTCTTCAAAGATGGAATGGATCCTGTTATCCAGCAATCCGCGTTGATCAGCCTGCGAGAAACGTTGAAAATTGCGGCTCTTTGCATCAAACTTATTTAGACCTGATCCCGTTCCCACCCATACGATCCCGTCACGATCTATGAAAATCGCATTTACTATATCTCCGCTCAATGAAACATTGCTGTTATTGTCGTGAGTAAAATGCTCAAATCTTCCTGTATTCTGATCTAGCCGATCAAGGCCCCCTTTTGTACCCACCCAAATGAAATTTTCCTTGTCTACTGCGAGTGCTGTAATACTGTCCTGGATGAGGCTGGCCTGGTTCTTCGGCTGGTGCTTATAATGAGTGAATGCAGAGGTAGAGGGATTGAATTTATCCAGCCCCTTTCCATTCGTTCCGATCCAGATGATCCCTTTGGGATCGGTGATGATACATTGAAGCTGGTTAGAGGTGATTGAATTAGAATTTAATGGGTCGTTGACAAAGCGCGTGACCTGGTAGCCATCAAATTTCACAATGCCGTTAGAAGCAAACCACATATAGCCGTCCTTGTCCTGGGTTATCCCATTAATGCGGGCCGTAGGATTATCCTCATTGACAGGTACTTTCTCAAAGACAATTTTTTGGGACAATACTGGCAGGCTAAAGGAAAATAACCCCACTATTATTAGATAAAGCCGGCTGTTCATTATTTTGATTAAATCCTATTAATCATATGGGTGAGGATATTAGTTACTGCTGCATTGCCTTCAAGTGAAGAAAAGCATTCCACGCAAAAAATGCTACGATGAATGGAATAATAAATGTAACAAATTGAATGTTCAGTCCGGCCATTTGATATATTGAAATAATGATACCCGCGGAAATCAGGACGATCATAACGGTTATCCGTGTACCGGTTCGAAGGGATTGCCGGCTCGCGCCTATCAATTTATTCAGAGCAATAACATGAATAATGCCTATTACCAGTGCACCTGCCGTCGCGCAATAATACAGGAGATCGATCCGGCCGACGTCGATCTTTTGCAAAAGGCTCAGCATAGTTATCAGGACAATAATAATAGCCGAGTAGCCAAATATTTTCCCTTTTCCCTGCATTGTTATTTATACAACTAGAATCTGTAAACAATTCCTACATTAATTCCCAACGCAGCCATATTGAAATTTACCCGGTGAGCCTTGCTTTCCGCACTTTGCTGCGTTCCTTCGTAACCCTCGCCGTCGACACCCAAATCCTTCGAATCAATCGGAATATATTCGACAAGACCAGCTTTTGAATATTTATTATAGATTGTACCGTACTGAATTTTTTTCTCCAGGCTTTCAAAATGAAGCCCGATTGAATCCAAATTTGTGATATTTCGGTACTTATAATAATTATTTTCCACCGATTTGTAAGGAGATAAAGCCGAATAATTGCCAAAAAATTCTGTAAAGGCCCTTAATTTATTACCGAGTCTGAAATTAATCCCGAATGCAACATTTAATCCAAGAGTAGGGCGAATTTTATAACTAATATCATAATTAGATTCATCCTTGGTGAATAAAGTATAGGTAAAGTTCTCGTATAATCTTCCGTCGATTACGCCATAAAATTGCTGAATCTGATATGAAGATTCACCATTACGGTAGCCCGAAGCCTTGAGAGTAGATGGAAGGGTCAGCGTAACCCCCAATTTATTATACAAAAAGAACTTGGGTCTTGCCAGCGCTTTAAGAATAACATGCGGTGTGAGAGTTACTGCGCTATACTTCATTTGATCAGAGGCTGTCCTATAAGCTCTTTTATCGATAAAAGCATATTCGATCGAGTGCACACTCTTCCCCTGTGTGTATTCCAGGTCAAGCCCAATGTTGAGAAAATCGTTTTGAACCAACCCAATGCCAACACCGAATCGAAGACCCCCGCCAATCCCCTTATTTGCTCTGCCTTTAACGGTAGTATCTCGAAATGAGCCCGTATTAAGAACCGATGTGAACACTGAAGCTTCGGACTTTGGCCGATAGGACCCAGGAGTAAACATCCCAGAACCAGTATATAATTTAATAAACAATTTTTTGGGAGTATTATTCTCTTTATTTGCTTTCCTGGGATTAGTTACAATTGCTACTGATAATTGCGAATTCGCGCTTTCTATGAAAAACACACTTGCAAAAACGAGAAAAATAAATTTCATACAGTTAGTTTGAGTTTTCTCTTTCACTAAAACCTGTAAATAATTCCAACATTTAAACCCATTGAATTCATATTTACAGTGAATCCCTGATCCTCTATGGGTTGGATGTAATAGTTAATAAAATCCGGGCCGGGCCCTGCACTAAAAGAACCCTGGCCAAAATGCCTTGGTCCTTTCTTATGATATTTATAAGTCGTAATGCTTCCGTCGGTTCGAATAAATTCATCTGGTATAAAGTTGATGAATGTCGCTGGGGAAGTTGAGTAATCGTAATTGCCAACATAGCTAAAATAATGGGTTTCATCAATTGTAGTCAATTTTGAAGTGATGGGTTCCAATGCCGCAAAATTTCCGAACATCTCGGTGAATACTCTCAATTTATTGCTCAAGCGAAAATTGACACCAAACGCAACATTAAATCCCACTCCAAGAGATATCTTATAACTTCCTTCGCGGGTAATAATATGATTGGAAATGGAACTATAAGCAGAGTCGCTCGGCCCCGGCGGCCAGGGCCCATAGCCGTTTGCTCCTTTGAAGGAATTTCCAGAAGTATATAATTCAAAAGGCAGGCTGATTTGGATTCCGAGCTTGTTATAAATAAAAAACTTCGGTTTTGCCAGAGCTTTAAAAGTTATGTAAGGAGTTAGAGTTAGGGCTTTATAATGAAGTTCGTCTGAAGTCGAATCATATTGATACAGATCCTGTCGGGTGCCGAGATGATTTGTTACTTTTATTCCCTTCTGATACTCAAAGTCAATACCGACATTCAGGAAATCATTCAATAAATATCCTAACCCTCCTCCAAATCTCCAACCAAGGCCAATCCCCCTGTTGCCCTCACTATTTACGGATTTACTTTTATATAATCCGCTAGCTAGATCAAGATAATTGACATAGGCATTAGACTGAACCCGATAGGAACCAGGAGATAAGAATCCATATCCTCCATAGGCCTTTACATATAGTTTTGAAAATATGCTATTCTGCGAGTGGCCAATAAACGTGAGGAAAAAAGTCAAAAGAGTCAATAGGTTTCTTCTCATAACAGCCTTTTATATCGTATCCCCTATCTAAATCTACTCTTTAATATCTACTATCCAGTATCAAGTATCCAGAATTAATAACTCAATTTCTTAATCTGGCTATCAATATTTTTCAAATACTCATCAATGTCCGAGCTGGGAGCATGACTCTTTGCCTCTTCAAATACCTGGCGGGCACAAGCGAAATATCCTCTCTGCTCAATTGTTCCCCCTTTAAAGCTCTTACCCTGAAGAGCTAACCCATAAATTCTCTTTCCTGCGTCCACCAACAAAGATGACATTTGTTGCTGAGTGAGATTCGTTGTTTGGGTCTGCGTCTGTGAGGCTGACTGGCTTAAGGTCGAATTCTTCTGGTTACAACTGGTTAAATCAGACTGGATCTGCTTCAATTTATTCTGAAGATCATCTATCAGCTTTTCATTAGCTGCTCTGCTCGCCGCATCCGTGTTTTGGACACTCGCAGTCTGAGTAGGGTTTTTAATCAATGCAGCTGCTAATTGTGCGCGGAGACTCTCTCGTTGAACTTGATAGGATCTCATTGAATCCAGGACCCTCCGAAATTGGGAAGGCAGGTCCTTTCTCGATTCCAGGGCAGCAAAATCATTGGAGGATGCGTTCATATATTCTATGAAATTCCTGAACATGAACAGGTAATTATTCGCATTCCGCTTTGAAGTGGAAGATTTGCGGCTGGCTGAATCATTTTCAAGGTCCTGCAACGCATTCGTCACTTCGTTGGTGTATTGGCCTAATTCCTCCTTGAATTTCTCTTTCTCCGGGACGTTGATGGCTGCCTTATACCCATTGTCCGCCTCAATGATCTTATAGATATTAGTCGTGATCGCATCGGTCTTGCTCAAAAGATCCGCTTCTTCTACCGCCGCCGTTTTATATTGTTGAATACTTTTCTTGAAAATACTGGCTGGAGTATTGAATAAAAAATAAACAGCCGGAATAATTATCAATAGGGAAATACCATATAACAAAATGAATTTTCTCCATGCTGCCTTTTTTGCAGCGTCCGTTGCATAGTCCATGAGTTAGCGTTTCACTGATGAATAGTTGGGCTGTATCTGTTTCCTGAATATACTGAAAAAGGAGAGATGAGATCTTTAAAATGAGAAGTGAGAAGCAGGAGGTAAGAAGTGAACTGTTATTAGTCACCACTCACTTCTCACTTCTCACTTCCCACTCTCACTTCTTACCTCTCGCTACTCATCGATACTCTTCAACGCAATGTACTTGCTCAGCTTGTCGTAGTTAAACCCTTTTTCTTTCATGCGCTTCACGTAATCAGCCGTAACCCCGACCGATTTCAGGCTCGTTAAATCCTCGAATGGAATATTCTTATAGCCAATAGCTTCGAACTCCTTAATAAATTCAGGAGTAATTCCCAGCGCCTTAATCGCTGAAAGTTCTTCAACTTCTAGGTTCTTATAGCCAATTGCCTGGAAGCCCTTAATAAATGCTGGAGTGATCCCCGTAGCTTTCATCGTGATGAGTTCTTCATTCGAAAGATTGCTATAACCTACTTCTTTAAATGAATTAATAAATTCACCAGTGATATCCAGGGATTTGAAAGTCACTATATCGTCTGCTTCATCGTCATCCTCGCCTTTGTCTGCGACTTTCGATCTTTCTTTTCTTACTTTTTCAATATACGCTTTATCAATTCCCTGGCTTTTGAATGTAATTAGATTATCAATATCAAGGTGCTTTAAACCGGTACTGCGGATTTCCTGAATATACGCCTGGTCTATTCCCAATGCTTTAAGTGTGACTAAATTATCCGTACTCACATCCTTAAATCCACTTTCCTTAACAGACTTAATAAATGGGCCGTCTACTTTTAAGGCTGCCAGCGGGATCAACTGATCTTTTTCAATTCCATCGTATCCTTCTTTCTTGAGCATTTCTACATATCCTTTCTTAATATCCACAAAAAAGAAAGTCATTTGATCTCCGTCATCCAGTTTTTCTTTTATTGCAGTGGCCATGTAGGTCCGGTATTCACTATTGGGAATGAATTTGTAATGACCCATTCCATTGTTTCCTTCAAATTTACCCGTCAACTCCATGGTACCGGCTTCTCGACTGATCTTAAATGTACCGGTCGATTCTTTGGGCAGGTTAGACAGTTCGTTGATTTGAAATGATGAGCTATTGAATGAATGTTCATCATCCTCATCATTCTTGAATTGAATGGCGATTTTGTCGCCTTTTAGGATGGCAAACCAGGATCCCTCGGTTTGGATCCCATTCGAATTTTCATTTTTTACTTTATTCTTTTCTTTCGGATCACCTTGTGCTATTGCCCGTGGTTCATTCAACAGGCAGGCAAAGAAAGCAAGGAGCGGCAAAATGAAGAAATACTTCCATGCCGTGTGCAGGTTTGACCTTTTTGAGTTCATCATGACTATACGCTTTTTAAGAATGGATTGATTATAATTAGTGGTCAGGCTCAGGGGAAAATGAGGAGCCGAGACTTTCACCAGGCTGAGTTGATAACTGGTCTTCTCTACCTGGTTTCGTCGAACCAGCTCATCATCTGCCAGGAATTCGAGATTATTCTCCATTTCACGGCGATAGATCCATGCAAAAGGATTGAACCATTGAAAGATCAGCGCCAGCTCGGCAGCAAGAATATCCAGGCTGTGTTTTTGACGAATATGAATTTTTTCATGTAGGAGGATCTGATTGTATGTATCCCATTCATATTTCTCCGGATTAATAAAAATATTATTGCCAAATGAGCATGGCGCGTTCTCTCCCTGAACTTCTACAATCCGATATCTGCCATCGCGAATCACCGGGCTGAGATACGCTTTCCGGAAGAGTGAGACCAGTTGTAATAAAAACCGGGCTCCGAATACTCCCACGCCGAACCAGTAAAGGATGATCGCCCACCGCAATAGCTCTTTGAAGGAAATCAACTTGCCGTCGGTGCCTTGTAAATTTTGATTTTCTACAGGAACCTGGACTGTCTCCTGCGCTGGTTGGGAACTGTTTTCTAAGTTCTTTATACCTGTGGCCGGAGATGGCTTGGTTATAGAACTCGTCTGCTGTCTTCTTAGTGCCCATTGCTGGGGGATGGGCAAGAAGGGTAAACCAAAAGAAAGTAACAGGCAAATGATCAATACATACCTGTTCATCATATAAAAAGTTTCCTTACGCAATATTAATTTGTAGAAAACCACGCAGCCGGAAAGAATCAAAGCCACTTTAATTAAATAAGGGATCATTTCTTGTTTGATTTAATCATTTCCAAAATTTCACTCAACTCGCTATCGGAGAGGTTTTGTTCTTTAGCAAAAAATGCCAGCATGCGGGGATAAGAATTATCAAAATACTGGCTAACGATGTCCTTCATCGCATGTTTTTGATATTCCTCTTTCTTAACTATCGGAAAATACTGGTACTGATTGCCGATCATTTCGTGATCGAGAAACCCCTTATCCTCTAAGATCTTCACCATCGTGGCAACACTATTATAATGTGGTTTGGGATCTGGTAAATGTGGGATCACTTCTTTTACGAATGCTTTTTCCAAATCCCAATATACCTGCATGATCTGCTCTTCTCTTTTTGCCAGCTTTTTCATGAAATCATCGTTTAAATAAAGCTACTACTAATCCATTAGGAGACAAACTAATTTATTAGGAATGGTGGAAATAAATTTATCCAAAAGTGTTTAGTTTTGATTATTAATGACTTAGCTGAAGGCCCGCAGAGCTCAGCGGCATGTATGCCTCGTGGGAAATGAAATAGTTTCGAGATTATCTTTGGGAACAAGTGCGTTGACGCGCGGATTAGATACGACTTCTTCCCAAGAAACTCATTGAGTGCCTTAAACCTAGATTCCTTAATTTACGAATAAATGAAAAAGGCCTGCTTTCTGCTGATGATCTCATTGGTGTTGAGCTTCTCTTCCCATGCACAGCCAAATAAGGTAGAAAGCTTCCATCGCTTACTAAAAAATGCATCATCTGATACTACGAGGGTGGGCATAATGGATTCGCTAGCTAACTATTATGTCTTTCTTCGACCCGATAGTTCATTGTATTATGCGCTCCAGGAAGTAAATCTTGCCGAAAAAATAAACTACCAGGAGGGGGAACACCAGGGATATGTAAAGGCTGCATTTATTCTCAATACCAGTAGCAACTATCCTAAAGCCATGGAACTGGGTATAAAAAGTCTGAAAGTAGCCGAACAATTAAAAACGAATCGGGAATTGAGAATGGCAGAGAGCCATGAAGTAATGGGCAATATGAATTGGAGAATGGGAAACGATTCCCTTGGCTTAATGCATTGCCTGCAGGCAATCCGGCTCTTTAAAAGTGCAGGGGCGAAAATGGATCAAATTAATTTTGGTTGTTATTTGAATTCATCAGCAATCTATTTAAAAAGAAAGCAATTTGACTCGGCGATAATTAATGCAAACTTAGGCTATCAAGTGTCGTTGGCTGCAAAGCCGTATAAATTGGCCGGAATATCTGTCATGGCAACTCAATTGGGACGGACCTATACAGAAATGGGAAATTATTCAAAGGCGCGCGAGTATTTTCTTATTGGTCTACAGGTAGCAAATAAATACAATTCCATTCTGCTTCGGATAAGGTTCTACAATAATTACGCGCGGTTTTTCAGGAGAACAGGAAACATAGATTCGTGTATCTATTATTCCAAGGCAGCTGTTCAGCTCGCTCAGCACGGTAATTATGGAGAGCACGGTTCCGATGCGGCGAGTATCCTGGCGCAAGCGTATGAATCGATTCATAACTCTGACAGCGCTCTGAAATATATGAATGTCATGATGGTCATAAAGGACTCTATATTTAACCAGACAAAAGTTCAGCAATTTCAATTATTGAATTTTGATGAGTCGCAGCGCCAAAGGGATATCAGTGCTGCCAAAGAAAGATACCGGAACCAGATCAGGTTTTATTTATTGATCGCAGCCGTCACAATATTCCTTTTCCTCACCCTCTTTCTTTACCGTAACAACCGAAATAAACAAAAAGCCAATCGAATACTTGAATTTCAAAAGACCGAGATCGATAAACAAAGATCAAAGGCAGAGAATGCTCTACAAGAACTAAGATCTACCCAAACACAACTTATCCAGTCGGAGAAAATGGCTTCACTGGGTGAACTTACCGCAGGCATTGCTCATGAAATACAAAACCCGCTGAATTTCGTCAACAATTTTTCAGAAGTTAATGCCGAGCTCCTTGAAGAGATGAAAGAGGCTTTTAAAGCGGGTAATCCTGCTGAGGCATTAAATGTAGCCCTGGGCATACAGGAAAACAACCTGAAGATCATTCACCATGGTAAACGGGCCGATAGCATCGTGAAGGGAATGCTTCAACATGCGCGAACGGGCAGTGGACAGAAAGAACCCAGTATGATCAACGTGCTGGCGGAAGAATATCTTCGGCTGTCTTATAATGGTATGCGCGCGAGGGAAAAATCATTCCATGCTACTCTGCGAACCCACTTGGATGATCGCATTGAAAATGTTCAAATTGTTCCCCAGGAGATCGGCAGAGTGCTCTTAAACATTTATAATAATGCCTTTTTTGCTATTTCGGAGAAAGAGAAGCAACAAAGCGATAACGGGCAGGCAGGTTATGAGCCCACAGTGACCCTTAGTACTTCTAAAATGAATGGACAGGTACAAATAAAAGTAAAGGATAATGGAAATGGCATGCCGCAAAAAGTAGTGGAAAAGATCTTTCAACCATTTTTTACCACCAAGCCTGCAGGACAGGGAACAGGACTGGGTCTTTCAATGAGCTATGATATCATCAAAGCTCATGGCGGAGAACTGAAAGTAGAAACCCGGGAAGGCGAATTCACAGAGTTCGCTATTTATCTGCCAACGAATTAAAATTAAAAAATAATCTTTAGCTTCGCTCCTCGTCAATTTCGCATATGAAAATCTCCTGAGGTTTCTTTCGTGAACAACCCGCCATTGCGTTGCGGGATGCATTCTTTCAATCTATTTTAGGTTATCTTCAAAATTTATCATCATGTCACAACCGACTTATATCAATAAGGCCTCTCATTTTTTTGCATTACTGAAGCAATCCATCAAGGGAGGAGAACATGACTATACCCAGGGTAGTCTGCGCGTGGCCATTGTTTTATTGGCGATACCAATGATCCTGGAATTGAGCCTGGAAAGTGTTTTTGCTGTAGTCGATATGTTCTTTGTCGGCCGGCTGGGAAAAAATGCTATTCAAACAGTAGGGCTTACAGAAGCGGTGATATCGCTTATCTATTCAGTGGCTATTGGACTTAGTACTGCCGCCACGGCAATGGTCGCCAGAAGAGTAGGCGAGAAAAATAATGAAGCTGCTGGCCATGCCGGAGCACAATCGATCCTGATTTCATTGGTGGTTACACTTTTTACGAGTGCAGCAGGGCTTATCTGGGCGCCTGATATATTGCGTATCATGGGAGCTTCCCCGGAGGTGGTGACTGAAGGAGCGTCTTTCACCAGGATCATGTTGGGTGGCAGTGTGGTCATTATACTTCTGTTCCTCATCAACGGAATATTTCGCGGAGCAGGCAATGCATCTATTGCAATGAAAAGCCTTTGGCTGGCCAGCCTGCTAAATATTATCCTGTGTCCCTGCCTTATCAACGGATATGGTCCGTTTCCCGAACTCGGACTAAACGGAGCAGCTATTGCCACTACTATTGGAAGAGGAGTTGGCGTTTGTTATCAATGCTGGCACCTGTTCAAAGGAAAGGGCATCATCCGATTAAAAGCAGTGCATTTTCGGTTTGACCTACCCGTTATCAGATCACTTATAACGATTGCCTGGCCTGCGACACTCCAATTCATCATTGCTTCAGGCAGTTGGATCGTCCTTACGTGGCTGGTCGCACATACGGGAGGGACTGAAGCCTCTGCCGGCTACCAGGTGGCCATACGTAATGTAGTATTCTTCATTCTGCCGGCCTGGGGATTAAGCAATGCAGCCGCAACACTCGTCGGTCAAAACCTTGGAGCGAATCAACCGGAGAGAGCTGCGCAAAGTGTCGTACTTACTGCCCGGTATAACGCGATTTTTATGGCCGGCGTGACAGCCCTTTTCCTGTTTTTTGCGATGCCGATAATAAATATATTCACGAAGGATCCGGTCGTTGCAAAGTTTGGAGCAGAGGCATTGATGATCATTGGTTCGGGATATATTTTTTATGGAATCGGAATGGTGATGATACAGGCATTGAATGGTGCAGGCGATACGAGGACACCAACGGTAATCAACCTGGTGGGCTTCTGGTTTTTCCAAATACCGCTTGCTTATGTCTTATCCACTGTTTTTAAAACAGGTCCCATTGGCGCATTTATTGCCATCCCTGTTGCCGAAACGGCGATCGCGCTGATTGCCTGGTATTATTTTAGAAAAGGAGCATGGAAGAAGGTGAAGGTGTGAATTGATAATTGATTACTAATTATTGATTATTGTAAATTTAATAACGCAGAGATCGGTTTTTGAAGCATGAATAATAAATAATCAATAATCAATAATTACCTTCACAAATGGAGAAAACCTTTGACCAAAACCGCATCAGGCAGTTTTTTTTCATTGTCATCCTCTTGCTGCTGGGCGTCTTATTGTTCCTACAGTTATCCTCTTTTCTTCCAGCTTTGCTCGGCGCCATCACATTATATATATTGATGCATCGCTGGATGTTTTACCTGACAGAGAAAAGGGGTTGGAAAAAAGGTTGGACAGCCGCCCTTCTCATGATAGGTTCCATGATCGTCATCCTGCTGCCAGTGGGTTTGCTGGCCGATATGCTTTCATCCAAAGTGAGCTATGCCATAGAACATTCCTCCGAACTAGTGGAAGCATTGAAAAAAGTAGTCCATAATGCAGAGGATCGCTTTGGCATAGAGGTCCTGAGTGATGAGAATATAAACCGGTTGGGAAATGTGATCGCGCAAAGCTTGCCGCAAATACTGGGAGCTACATTCAATACCGTGACCACTATCATCTTCATGTACTTCATACTTTATTTCATGCTGGTCAACGGAAGGAAAATGGAGAACACCCTGTATGAATATATCCCCCTGAAAGATGAAAATGTAAATCGGCTGGGCAAAGAAGTAAATATGATGGTTTTGTCTAATGCAATTGGCATTCCAGTGATCGCATTTGCCCAGGGGTTGGTAGGATTGATTGGTTACCTGGCATTGGGTGTAAAGGAGCCGTTCTTTTGGTTTGGCGTCACCTGCATCGCCGGCATGCTTCCGGTTATAGGAGCAGCCCTGGCCTATATCCCCCTGATCATCATCTTCTTCGCCAATGATCAAACCTGGAAAGGCGTCGCCATGATGATCTACGGGTTTGGCATCATCGGAACTATCGATAACGTACTGCGCTTTACCCTCCTAAAAAGAATCGGAAATGTGCATCCACTCACCACTGTTTTTGGCGTCATAATAGGGCTGTCCTTGTTTGGATTTATCGGTCTGATCTTCGGTCCTCTGCTGATCTCTCTATTCATGTTGCTCCTTAAAATTTATACTAGCGAGTTCATTACCAAACAACGAGCTATTGAAAAACCTTTGGAAAATTAATCCCTAAGAGTTTCTCCTTGCTCGCAGCAACTCGCGCCTGATTTACACGTTCGTCTTTTTGCCCGTAATTATACCCTCATGCATAAATGGGTCGAGTACTTGTTCGCAATGATTTAAAAAACAGGCGAGCACCTCTTGTATTTTTTGTTGGCGTATGATATTTTCACACCCGTATTAGATCCGTATCCCTGAAAATCGTACCCCGTTGAGAAAACTTATTGTCCCGATATCCGTATCCTGTTTGTCCCTATCATTTAGCTTCATTCCCACTATACAGCCCTCTATTAGCAATGTTCCGGATGCCATCGTGACTACCGTCTCAGCTCCTTCTTTAATTACTGATCAGGAACAGGCTGCAAATACTTTGTATAGCAACCTCAATCTTCAGCAGTATGGTTTGTCCCAGGATGCATTTTCTTATGCCTATAAAGGATACCAACGCTTGTTGGAAAAGAAGATGATCACTTGCTGTTCTTACCTTACGATTTGCGATTTCAGCCAGTCATCGAAGAACAAGCGTCTTTACCTAGTGGATCTGACCAACAATAAATTGTTATTCAATACTTATGTCGCGCACGGCCGCAATTCCGGCGGTGAATTCGCGACTCGTTTTTCTAATAGGCCCGAATCGTTGGAAAGCAGTTTGGGCTTTTATGTTACCAAAGGCACCTACACTGGCGAACACGGATTATCATTAAAAATTAGCGGGCTCGAAGCTGGCATCAATGATAAGGCTATGCAAAGGAATATCGTGATCCATGGTGCCGATTATATTGACGAATCCTGGCTTCATCGCAGTAACTACATGGGACGTAGTTATGGTTGCCCGGCCGTCCCTCAAAAAGAAAGCAAGTTTATTATTAATACTATTAAGAACGGAACCTGCCTGTTCATCTATCATCCCATCAGGACTTACCTGAAAGGATCTAAAATATTAAATGGCTGATAGGACTATGACAAGGATGGATGATAACAAAAGGCTCAACTTTCCCATGGTTGGGCTTTTTTGTGCGAGATGGTGAGTGGTGAGTGGTTGAGTGGTGAGTGGTGAGCGGTGAGTTGTGAGCACGCAATCCCCTCCTTGGAGGGGCGAGTTTCGGAGAGACGCTGGTTCAAACGGCTCAGGGGTGGGTTGACTCCAGACGATTCACCTTAGCGGTGAGGCAAGTAGCATTCACGTCCTGCTTCATATAGCTTAATCCAATCCTTTATTTCTTCAAGCACATTTTCTACTTTATTAATAACCTCCAGCCCGTCAAACCGAAGAAAGGATACATTCATACTTTCCAGGTTTGTCTGGCGAATCAAATCCTTATGCCTGGCTCCTTCTTCAAAATGCGTGGTCCCGTCAACTTCAATCGCAAGGTGAAGATCTTTACAATAGAAATCAACAATGTAGCGACCAATTGGTCGCTGTCGATCAAAGTCGTAACCCATCAGCTTTTTGTTTTTTAACTCATTCCAAAGGACGACCTCGGATAAAGTCATGTTGTTGCGAAGTTTCCTGGCTAATTGCTTGAGCTTTGGATCATAGGGTAGGATGGTGCGAGGCATGTTACTGAGCTTGGGATTGATTAGCTAAGCTACGCCCGGGCAGAACTTGGTAGCAATACCCTATTATTGGGAATTACCCACCCCTGAGTTTCGAAAACCCACCCCTAAGTCGTTTATTGTTGCAATGACATCTACTTCGCCCCTCCAAGGAGGGGATGTTGCGTGATAATTATAACCTACAATCCTAACCCCCAACCGTCTGCAATATCGCAACCACCCCCATCCACCCCATCACTCCCACAACGATCCAGCCCGCGACCTGCATCCACAGCGGATGCCGATAGTCTTTCATGATTCGCCGATTTGCCGAACCCAGCAAAATGATGCCCAGGGCTATCGGTAAAATCAATCCGTTGATCGCGCCGGCAAGCACCAGCAATTCCCTCGGCCGCCCAATAAATACAAATATCACCGTCGTGAGAATGATAAAGATTGAAATACACCAGCGCTCATTTTTTGCCAGCGATGGATGAAAAGTCTTAAAGAAGGAAACCGAAGTATAGGAAGCACCAATCACGGAAGAAATGGCCGCACTCCATAGCACTATTCCAAAAATCCTAAATCCTAACTCCCCTGCAGCGACTTGAAATATAGTGGAGGCAGGATTGTCATTGTTCAATTTGGCGCCTTGCGTCAATACCCCCACAGCAGCCAGAAAAAGAACAAACCGCATTATTGTCGAAATAATAATTCCACTCAATGCACTACGATTGACCTGCCCCAGATTCTCCTTTCCCTTAATGCCCGCATCGAGCAGTCGATGTGCGCCGGAAAATGTCAGGTAACCTCCGACAGTTCCGCCAACTATGGTTACAATGGCGAGTAAACTGATCTTTTCCGGAATAAAAGTATGATGAAGGGATTCCAGGAGTGGCGGATGCGCGCTGAATGCAATGAATAAAGTGAGGAGGATCTTTAAAGTGCCTAATACTTTGGTAAAACCATCAAGCATCTTACCAATTTCCTTTATCCAGAAAAGAGTCAGCGCAATGAGGCCGCTAATGATAGCACCTTGTTGAAAGCCCAGTCCGGTCAACACATTAATGCCAAGGCCACACCCTGCAATATTTCCAATATTAAATGCAAAACCACCAAGGACAACCAATGCCGACAAAAAATAACCGAGTCCCGGTAGTAGTTGATTAGATAAATCCTGCGCGCGCAGTCCACTCGCGGATAAGACCCGCCAGGTATTCAATTGTGCTCCGATATCTATCAACACGGAAACCAGGATGACAAACCCAAAACTCGTCATCAACTGCTGAGTAAAAACCGAAGTTTGTGTGAGGAAACCGGGGCCGATCGAAGAATTGGCCATTAAAAAAGCGGCACCGAGTCCAACGCCGCCGAATAACCGAAATTTAAATGGCTTTGATGTCAATATGATTTTCCTTTAACAGCCGGTTTATCTCTTTCGCAAATTGAACTGCCTCTTTTCCGTCGCCATGTATGCATATAGTTTCCGCCTGTACAGGAATTTCCTTGCCTGAGACGGTGGTCACGGTCCCTTTGGTTATTATCTGCAATACCTGGCCCAGCGCCTGTTCTACATCTTCAATCAATGCATTTGGAGAAGACCGGGGGGAAAGACTGCCATCGTCCTGGTAGCTGCGATCCGCAAATGCCTCGTTGGCTGTCCTTAATCCAAGAGCATCTGCTTCCTTGATCGAATGACTTCCACTTAAGCCAACCAGGATCAATCCTTCATCAAAATCCTTTACGGCACGGGCGACGGCTTTGGCCACTTTCGGGTCCCTGGCCGACTTATTATACAGAGCGCCATGTGGCTTGACATGATGAAATGGGGCATTCGCTGAATTCGCTATTTCATTAAAAATTAATAATTGTTGTGTAACCAGTTCATATATATCCTCTGCGGGCAGGTCCATATCCTGCCTGCCAAAATTCTCCCTGTCAAAAAAAGAAGGATGAGCCCCGGCGGCTACATTGTGTTGAATAGCCCATTGAATACTTTGCCATATTGTTTTCTCATCGCCCGCGTGATAACCACATGCAATATTGGCCGAACTGATAAATGGGAAAATGAGCTCGTCATTTCCGACAGCCTCTCCCATGTCGCAGTTCAGATCTATAGTCATTTCATATATTCTTGCAATCTGAATTTACATGCATTTTGCAGATGCAGCAAATGTTGTTGTTGCATGATCCATCCTTTTTCTGCGGTAGCAACATCCATTGGATAAAGATTTATTATTTCACCAGGCCTTAGCTGGGCCACCCGCGGGAGATCCGCCCTGATCACATGGGCGATTCTTGGATAGCCACCTGTCGTCTGGTGATCGGCCATTAAGATGATCAATTGACCATCCGGCAATAATTGAATGGTGCCAAAATTTACAGCCGATGAAACCAACTCCCCCTGACTATTTGAACGGAGTGGAGTTCCGCTCAATCGATATCCCATCCGATCGGAGGCTTGTTGAATGTGAAAGGGCTGATCAAACATATTATTTTGAGAACCGGCATCCATCCAATCCCATTCACTGCCTTGTATAACCGCAATTCGATGGTGATCAGATAAAGGTTCCCAGTTGACGTCAGCGGTCCATGGCAGAGAGATCAAGTCTTTGTCCTGCAGCAACGCGGAAAAATCATTTTGTTTTTTGTATGGAATGATATCTCCCTTCTGAAGCATCCTGCCCTGGAAACCGCCCGCACTCGCCTTTAGATTAGTACTGTAACTATTAAGCCAGGGCTTTATCAGCAAACCATCCCTTACTGCCAGGTAGCATCGGGCTCCGGACCTTAATTGTTCAAATTGTAAAACGCTATTCTGATTGACTACCACTGGCTGCCAAAGATGGATCGCTTCACCATTTACCGTAGGTGAAAAATTGGCGCCACCGACTGCTATCAGCGCGTCTTTTTCAAATAAGAAGGCTGCGGCCGGGAAATGCATTTCTATCACCGTTTCTCGCGGCTCATTTCCCACCAGCATATTTACTATCTGGGATGCAAATGAGTCCATTGAGCCGCCCGGATTGATACCCAACCATTGATAACCGGTTCGGCCAGGGCCCTGAATCGTATCCTGGATGCCGGATTTAATAATTTTCAAACTCATCCTTGCTGATTGAATAGAATTGAACCATATCTCCAGGTTGAAACAGGCAAATTGAATTTTTTATCATCGCTTCTCCGGCACTAACATTTTGTGACGCATCGAATATTTTTAAAGGAGTGCGACCGATGATTTGCCAACCTCCGGGCGATGGCAATGGATATATTCCGGTTTGTCTTCCTGCAATACCCACTGATCCGGCTTCTACTCTTTGTCGTGGCTGATCTCTTCTTGGCATTTCAATTTGTTTATCTACTTCACCCATGTATGTGAAGCCGGGAAGAAAGCCAAGCATAAAAACGCGATATGTTGAAGAAATATGAATTTCAATAATTCTTTCTACTGCAATATTTCTCTTAATAGAGATCTCCTCGATGTCCCAACCAAATTCTTTTTCATAGCAAACAGGCACGCGAATAGCCTTTGGTTCTACGACTGCAACGGAAGAAAATGATTTCAATCTCCTTTCGAGTTGCTGCATCATCCATTCGCTGGCTGTTTCATGTGGGCCATGGTGACTTTTAATTTTGTATACATCGTAATAAATGGTGAGGGAGCTATATGCCGGCACCGCCTCGCTCATTCCATCCAGTGGCTCCCGCTGTAATGAATGGAACAGGGAGATCACCTGCGCGTTGATAGTACTGTCGATCAGGTTTCCAAAATCGAGTGTGATGGCAGCATCTCCCAGGGGGAAAATCCGGTATGGATTTGGCGCAGACATGTTTAAAATCCATTTCAAGTTAGCAACTTAACTTTACTGTTAGATGGCTCGATTTAACCGCAGAGACAGTCTTAATCTATTGTCCAAATTGACAGTCCGGCGCGCATGGAATGCGACGAAGGTGCTAGGCAGTTACTATATCAGCAAGTGGACTAAAAAGGCCGTTCAATGGGGCTATCCGGTATCCATATCATTTGAACCGACCACTGCCTGCAACCTACGTTGCCCGGAATGTCCCAGTGGTTTGCGCGCGTTTACCCGGCCAACGGGAATGCTGCAAAGAGATTTTTTTAAGGAAACTATCGACCAGCTTTCAAAGGAACTTCTTTATCTCGTTTTCTATTTCCAGGGAGAACCTTATTTGAATCCTTCCTTTCTCGAGATGGTAAAATATGCCTCCGGCAAGCGAATTTATACGGCCACTTCTACCAACGCTCATTATTTAAATGATGCCAATGCAAGGAAAACAATTGAAAGTGGATTGGATAGGTTGATCATATCCATTGATGGCACCACACAGGAAGTATATGAACAATATCGCGTTGGGGGTGATCTTAAAAAAGTGATTGAAGGTGCCAGAAATGTGATGAAATGGAAAAAGGAACTAAAAAGTAAGACACCTTTCGTCGTGTTTCAGTTTTTAGTAGTAAAGCCCAACGAACATCAGATTGAAGAAGTAAAGAAACTCGCAAAGGAAGTTGGAGTAGATGATGTATGGTTTAAGACAGCCCAGGTTTACGATTACAAGAGCGATCCGAATCATCTAATTCCTACCATCGATAAATATAGCCGGTATAAGTCAACGAATAACGGGTTTGAATTCAAAGGAAAGCTTGCCAATTATTGCTGGCGACTATGGCATGATCCGGTGATCACCTGGGATGGACTGGTGGCGCCCTGTTGCTTTGATAAAGATGCACAGCATCACCTGGGGAATCTAAAAGAAAGGAGTTTCAAAGAGATTTGGAAAAATGGAGAATACACCAAATTCCGAAAGAAAATCCTTAAAGGAAGAAAGAATATTGACATTTGCGCGAATTGCTCGGAGGGAACTAAGGTTTGGAGCAACGATTAATTGATCAACTGAATGCATGGAATTATCCTCATCGATATCTACACGGATACAATATCAGCACAAATCCCTGTTGGAGCTGATTGAAGGGCTGACCGATGAGCAGATCCGCCGGCAGATCATTCCGGGCAAGTGGTGCATATTTGAAAATATTGTTCACCTCTCTACTTACCAGCATGTATTTATGGAACGGCTGAAGCGCATGATGCAGGAAGAAAATCCTTCGCTTTCCCGTTATACCGCCGATTCGGATCCTTTGTTTGCAGACAATTGCTCCAAATCCACGCGCGAGATCATGCAGGACATGATCACTACGCGCAAGGAAATGACGGCAGTTATTCTTTCATATAAAGAAGCCGAGTTAACCAAGACGGGTGAGCATCCTGAATTTGGAGAAATGACGGTCGCTCAATGGCTGAATTTTTTTCTGCTGCACGAGGCACACCATCTCTTTACGATCTTTAAATTGGCGGCTAAATTGAAAAAGGAATACTAGATTATCACCATTGCTTTATCTCGCGATAAATAGAAGTATAAAAGGAAACAAATCCTTCCCAAAAATTCCTGACAGATTCGGATAGCAACTTCATAGTACAAAAAAACTAATTTCTCTTTATAACGGCATCCCATGAAGAGGTGATTTTCTTCACACCCGCTGCATCATTATTGTTAATATCTGACATCTACCATCTGGCATCGGGTATCTAGTATATTCTTTCTACTTTTGATCCCAATGGGTATAGAAAAGGACATTCAGCAGGCCAGGTTCCGCAACATTTACCAAAAAGTAACGGTTAATCTCATCTATACGCTTGGATGGATGCGGGACCAGACAAAGACTTTCCTGGAATCAGAGGACATTACCCTTCAACAATTCAACATCCTTCGGATTCTGCGAGGCAGTTATCCGAAACCACTTTCTACTTTGCAGATCCGGGAAAGAATGCTGGAGAAAATGAGTGACACTAGCCGGATTGTGGACCGGTTGATCACCAAAGGACTGGTAAAAAAGATAGTCTGCAAGAATGACCGTCGACTCGTGGATGTGATCATTTCAGACAAAGGAAAAAAATTATTGGAACGGCTCGACGCAAAAGAGGATCAACTGGATGCCATCGTCGGCAATTTGTCCGAGAAAGATGCGTCGACACTAAGTGACCTTTTGGACAGAATTCGACATGGCGAACAATAAACCGATAAATAAATTATCATATGCCTGGCTTTGAACTTTGGGGAGATGAAGAACGCAAGGAAATAAATGACGTATTGGAATCGGGAATCCTCATGCGTTATGGATTTGACGGTCCTCGCAAGGGAGTTTGGAAAGCAAAGGAACTGGAAGCAGCGATTTGCCAAACCTTTGGCTGCCGCTACGCACAGCTGGCATCCAGCGGCACTGCCGCCCTGGTCACGGCTCTAAGTGCCCTCGGAATTGGTTCAGGTGATGAAGTTATTCTTCCGACTTTCACTTTTGTGGCCAGCTTTGAAGCGGTGATTGCCGTTGGAGCTGTTCCCATTTTTGCAGACGTCGATGAAACACTAACAATGAACCCGGAGGCAGTAAGAAAGTTGATCACGAAGAAAACGAAATGCATCATGCCCGTCCATATGTGCGGGAGTATGGCCAACCTGGATGATTTATCCCTTCTTTGCAGGGAATACAAATTATTGTTACTTGAAGACGCCTGCCAAAGCATTGGCGCCACTTATAAAGGAAAAATGTTGGGCACGATTGGGGATGCAGGTGCCTTTTCCTTTGATTTTGTAAAGACAATTACCTGCGGCGAAGGCGGTGCGGTCATCACCGACCGCGATGATATATATATTAAGAGTGATGGATTTACAGATCATGGCCACGACCATAAAGGCAATGATCGCGGTGCCGAGACGCATCCTTTTGTTGGGTTCAATTACAGAATTTCAGAATTGCATGCTGCCGTCGGCCTTGCTCAAATAAAAAAGCTGGATCAATTTCTGTCTATCCAGAAAAACAATCACGGGCAATTAAAAACTATTTTATCTCAGATCCCGGAAATTGCTTTTCGGCAGATTCCTGACCCCGCTGGAGATAGTTGCACCTTTATCAGTTGGTTCCTGCCGACGGAAGAAGCTGCCCGATCTGTCATCAATGAAATGAAGAAAGACGGGATTGCACCTGGAAATTTTTATTGGTATGATAACAACTGGCACTATATACGCAAGTGGGAGCACCTAAAGAATGCAACTACACTAAATGCCATTCATCCTGAGTTAAAGGCCAGGCTCATTGAACAATGCAATCGCGACTTCTCAGCCAGTGATGCGATCATGGGTCGTTGTATCTCTACTGCCATCAGCCTGTCATGGACAAATCAACAAATCATCGAGAAGGGAGAAAAAATGGTGGGCGCAATCAAGCGGGGGCTTTATCAGATGCTCGATACCAGATACTAGATGCTAGATAACTTATAACCTGACCCCGTTCTTTTCCAAAGAATTTACGTATTCAAGTGAACCCAACCTAAACCGTAGGGGAATCAAAGTCTTTTGTTCAAATCGCAATTCCTGCTTGCAAAAAAATCCCATTGACTCTGTATAAATCTTGCCGGAGGGTATATGAAACGCACCAGTATAAGGTAGCCTCGAAACCGGGGCTAATGCATTTTCCAATGAGGAATTCATTAAGTAAGCGTAATTAATCCACAATTTATCCACAGCAACATGTTGATAGTTATTTTGCCCATTTGCATGCATTTTAGCCCTCCAAAACTCAAAATCAGGGACCGTTAACGCTTGACTATCGTTCTTTTGTGCATTAATTAAATTCGGATGAATTAAAACCAGTAGCACAACAATTAATTTAAGAGATCGTTGCGGCATCCTTAATCAATTTGTTTCTAAATTTACGGCATTATTTTTGATAAATGGCCGGGTTTTTGAAATCCTGCCAGTAAGCTACTAAATCTAAGAGGAAATGGCACTGAGTCAGGGGCTACAACAAAAGCTACTTCAGAAACTTTCCCCTCAACAGATTCAATTAATGAAACTGTTGCAGGTGCCTACAGCTAATTTAGAAGAACGCATCAAAGAAGAGATGGAAGAAAATCCAGCCCTGGAGCTGGATGATGAAAAGCATGATGAGAATGCGGATGACACGGCAGATGAGTTTGAGCAACCCGTGGACGAATATGATGAAAATGACGGCAGTGCAGATGAATATGAAAATATCGACGTCAGCGAATATGTGCAGGATGGTGACGATGATGTAGGAGACTACCGGCTAAGAGATGAAAACTATCCGGAAGAAGACGAAAAGAGGCAATTGCCCATCAAGACTGAAACCAGCTTCTATGAGTTGTTATTAGTTCAGCTGGGCTTATTAAAGCTGGATGACAGGCAACAACGCATAGCCGAACAAATTGTAGGCAGTATTGATGAAGATGGATATCTGCGCCGCGAGACCGGAGCGATAGTAGACGATCTGGCCTTCCGTCAGAATATCGTTACCACAGAGACGGAAGTAGAAGAACTCATTCAAATGATCCAGCGCTTTGATCCCCCGGGCGTCGGCGCCAGGGACCTGCAGGAATGCCTGATCCTTCAACTGCTTCGATTGAAAGATGAAGGAAAAAAAGTCGACGTCGCTTTGCTGGCAATCAAAAAATACTTCGACGAGTTTACCAAGAAACATTATGAAAAGATCCAGCGAGGGTTGAACCTGGATGAGGATCAGCTGAAAGATGTGATGCAACAGATCATCCGACTGAATCCAAAACCCGGAGGCATCGTCAGTGAGACCAATAAAGCCGAAAGCTATGTGGTCCCTGACTTTTTTATTTATAATAATGCCGGCAAGCTGGAGCTAACATTGAATTCCAGGAATGCGCCTGAACTGCGAATCAGCGAAGGTTATAGGGATATGCTGAAGGAATACGACAGGGGCGCTAAGAAAGACAAACGACAAAAAGAGGCCGTGATCTTTATCAAACAAAAGATAGATGCAGCCAAATGGTTTATTGACGCCATTATCCAAAGACAACATACGCTTCTCAGTACCATGAATGCGATCATGCAGCATCAGCACGAATTCTTTTTCACCGGTGATGAAACAAATCTGCGTCCCATGATCCTCAAAGACATTGCAGAAAAAACCAACCTCGATATATCGACAGTAAGTCGCGTGGCCAATAGCAAATTTGTGCAAACAGAATTCGGCACCTACCGGTTAAAATTCTTTTTCAGTGAATCACTTAGCACCGACAGTGGAGAAGAAGTATCCACCCGCGAAGTAAAGAAGATATTGAGCGATCTGATCGAATCAGAAAGCAAGAAAAGACCGTTGAGTGACGAGCGGTTGACAGAACTTTTACAGGAAAAAGGATATAACATCGCCCGCCGCACAGTCGCCAAATACAGGGAACAACTGAATATCCCCGTCGCTCGTCTCCGAAAGGAGCTTTGATGCATGCCATGAAAAAATATTGCTTTGTCATACCTCTCCTTTTATCCCTTCATTTATTCGCGCAACAAATTCCGATAGACGACCGGGCATCCTTCAGGCAATACTCATTTATCAGCTCCGTATTCAACCGGTTATTTAATATCGGTGGAATGGATACATTTTATCAGAAATTAAACATATTAAAGAAGACAGGGCAGGGCCTCGTTACTATCGTACACATCGGAGACTCTCATATTCAGGCTGACTATCTTTCCGGCTTTGTCCGAAACAATCTCCAGCAGTTCTTCGGAAATGCGGGGAGAGGACTGGTATTTCCTTTTCAGGTGGCACAATCCAATGCACCCCCGGATATCGTCAGTTCCTCCAACATTAACTGGGATTTTAATCGCTTGGCGCATCCCGAAATCCCTATCGCGGCTGGCGTCTCGGGCTTCGGCATTCAGACCAATGCATTGGGCGCCAGTATCGACATTACTTTACGTCCAGCAGCTGCGGACCAATCCTTTAACCGGTTGAAGTTTTTCCTGGATACCAACTCCACTTCATTCTGGATATTACAGGCAGACAATAACAACGCGCCTATATTGGTCAAAAAAGAGGAAACCGACAGTTCTCTATTCCGCGAAATTGTGCTGGAAAACAATAGCCGCAGTTTTTCATTGGCTTCTATTCCTTCTCTGAATACCAAGGAATTTTATGGAGTCTCATTGGAAAACTCCAACCCTGGAATTCTTTATCATACTATTGGTGTCAATGGCGCTCGTTATGATCAGTATAATATCGCGCCATTATTTTGGCAACAATTGCCCGCGCTTCATGCAGATCTTTACATTGTTTCGCTGGGTACGAATGAAGCACAACGTAGTGAATTTGATGAACGATCCTTTCAGCAATCCGTTTCTTTATTCCTTGAAAAGCTTAAGGCCGCCTCCCCGCATGCATCCATTATCATTACCACGGCAGCGGATTCATTTAAAAACAGGAGACCGAATAATGTCCTGAGAAGCATCAATATGTCTTTATTCAACTATGCGAATGCTCATCATATTCCTTTCTGGGATCTTTACCGGATAACGAACGGCTACGGTTCTTCCTATAACTGGAGACAAAAAGGTCTCATGAATGCCGATGGGATCCATTATACTGGTGAGGGCTACCGAATTCAGGGCCAGCTTTTATTTAATGCCATCGCAAAAGGATACAATAGTTATATCAGCAATTATTGAGTCCTGGCGATTCTAGAATTGTAGATAAATGGGCATGACGGGTTCTGCAGCTTTGAAGTAACCATATAGGATCACGAAAACAAAAAAGGTGGCGAGGTAGACTGGCAACGGAATTTTCGTAAACCGATTGATCACTCTGTCTGCAAAATCATCCCTAATGGAGTGAAGAAGTGCCGCGAGTAGAATCATTCCCAATACCGATTTATAATTGGAGAAGAAGGCGCCCCAAACCGCAAAGCTGAAATCATGGGTGATCTGGTATATCATGTGGCTCGCATCTTCAAAACTGCCTGCTTTAAAAAACACCCATCCCAGGCAAACAAAATGGAAGGTGATGAATACGGCTAAAGCATTATACCACCAGCGCCGCTTTACACTTGCTAATTTTTGTCCCGTTAACAACATCCACAATTTATGAACGGCAAGACCGATTCCATGTATCGCACCCCAAACAATAAAATTCCAACTGGCCCCATGCCAAAAGCCTCCGAGCAACATGGTCACCAATACGTTCATGTTTGTTGAAATGATTTCTTTGTCTTTTTTTAGAATAGCGGGTAACGCAAACACCATGAATACAGCGGCGGTGATGAACAGGGCTACGACAAATGAGAAGTCAAGCAAATAAAATCCTGCAAGGAATGTTCCCAAAAAAAATATTCCGGAAAACAGCCAGGTAGCCAAAGTGCTCCTCCTGTTTCCACCCAACGGAATATATAAGTAATCTCTTAACCAGGAGGAAAGAGAAATATGCCATCGTCGCCAGAATTCAGTAATATTCTTACTCTGATACGGTGATCGAAAGTTGGTGGGAATTTTGAAACCCAACCATTTCGCAATACCGATTGCCACATCGCTGTAACCGCTAAAGTCGCAATAGATCACTGCGGCGTAGCCGTAAACTGCAAACAGATTTTCCATGCCGGTATAGCGCGAAGGATCGTCAAAAATATAATTGACAAAATTCAGCGTGATAAAATCTGAAATGACGAGTTTCTTGAACAAACCTGAAAGGATCAGGTAAAATCCTTTGGCAAAATCATTTTCACTGATCACAAATGGTTGATTGATCTGCGGTATAAAATCATGCGCTCTCACAATCGGGCCCATCACCAGTTTTGGAAAGAAGGAAAGAAATAAAAGATAGTCCGTGAATTTGCGAGCCGGTTGAAAATGGCCGCGGTAGACATCAATCGTATAGCTGAGATTTTCAAACGTATAAAAAGAGATGCCGACAGGTAACAATATATTCAACGGATTAAAACCGGTATGCAGGAGATCATTGGTTACAGAAATGAAAAAGTTGGTGTACTTGAAAAAAAACAGAAGTCCCAGGTTAAACAGGATACTGCATAGCAACAGAAGCTTCTTCTTTTTCTTATTTGTCTGCCGGTATATGGTGTTGGACAGTATGTAATCGGCAATCGCGGAAATAACGACGAAAATGACAAAGTAGCCACTGGCTTTATAGAAAAAGTAAAGAGAGAAAAAACAAAATATATAGCGCCTGACCTTAAAATTATTTCTGAAGTTGTAATAGAGTGCGATGAAAATGGCGAAGAAGAACACAAAGAAACCATTGTTGAACAACAAAGGGTTCTTGGGATCATAAAGAAACTGTTCAAGAAATGCACCTAAGTCAAATGACGGCATTTAGCATCATTTTAATGTTTTCACATATTTCTTATACTCATTCATCATGGCTTCATAGAAATAATTTGCGAGCAATTCGGATCCACGATGATTCGGATGAACGTAATCCCGGTTGGCCAGGGATGGGTTTTTGGCCGCCCATTCCACAATAGAGTTGGTGCCTCCCATGCTCTCAAATTGGTTATAAAAATTGCTCCCCGTCTCGTAGGCAAGGGTAGCTTGCACCTTCACCAATGAATCAATACCGACTGCCGAGCGGTATTCTCCGGAATAGCGAAACGCGCGGTCTGCCGTGCTGATCACCAGTAGCTCTGTTTTTGGAAAACAATTCTTGAATTTTCTCAACACCGGCATTAAAGCCCTGGCATACCAATTGAAATTTTTATCGTTGGGGCGAAACAATAAGTTGACGCCATATTGAAAAATGATGAGGTCATAAGGATTGTTTGCGGCAATGGATCGTAAGAAAGCAGAATCGATCCGGGAGAATTCGATGCCGGTAATACCCCTGAAAGAAAAATTATCAACAAAGATCCCGGAGTCAGATTCAAAGCTAATGCCGTATACAGGCAGCCGTCGATCAGCCAATGATAGAGTTATCCCTCTCTTCACATTCTTACCGATCACGACGCGGTTAAACATCTCACGAGCATCGACGACAAAGGGTTTCTTATCGATTATCAATCTAACCGGATAATCTGACTGGCCACATAGCAAGCTCTTTTCAACAAGAGCACCGCTGTCTTTGAATGTCTGATCGATCATCTGGACCCAATCGCCATTGCTCCGAAATAAATGACCGGAAAAGAAAAGCCGGTTGCTTCCGGCATTCTTAAAATTTTCATCCTGCCAGCCAGCAGAATAAATATCGGTTACAGATTGGCGAAAGCCGGACACCGGCGACGTAATGGGAACAAACCCAACGCCCCTGCCTCCAAAAGATTGTTGCAATAATTTTCGCAGGGTTTGGGTCAGCAGATCCCCTTCGATCATACTATCGCCAAAATAAGCAATGCGGATCTTTCTTTTTTTGCCGGCCTTAAGCTCATGCATTTTTTTTAAGAAAGTGAGCAGAGAAGGCTGTGAAGTATCTTCATTGAAATTTGTAATGAGTCTTGGATGATGATAAAGATTAAATTCCTTATTGATCTTCTTTTCAACAATGACGGGGTTAAGAAATTGGGTGGTATCCCTGGGCTCAGTTGAATCTTTCCGGACAATATCAGAGATGAGGTTGATACGTTGCAGGGGCATCCAGCTAATATGGAGGAAGAGGGCCATGATGGAAATCACTCCATATATAGCTACACTGAAAACCACAAAAAGAAACAGCTTGCGATTGCCGGCCATACGATGTCGTCTAGAGAGTCGGGGACAGTTTATGTTTTCGAATGGTAGTACTTACTCTTTGTTTCCAGAGTTCAGGCGCCTCTGAATAGCCAGCCTTACTGATTGCATCCACCCAAAGATGGTGGTTCATATTTCCCTTCAGCTTTTTATAAAATTTCTTCCGCGTCATCAGTCTGCAGAAGTCGACAAAGGAGGCCTGGGCATTGGGGTACTGCTTATAGCGGGTAGTGATGCCTCGTGTTTTTTTCAAATCATTCTTACCCTCCATCCCGAAATAATTGTTCAGCAGTTTGCAGTTGCGGCTGGTGCCGGAGGCTGATTCAATGATCGAGATTCCCAACATGATTGCAGCGGGTACGCCGTATTCTTCGGAGAGAGAATCTACCAGTGGCCGGAACTTCTGAATAAAGGGTCTGGATTGGGGGAAAGCGACATTCAGGCTCAGCGCAAGTATGCCGAACATTAGCCATCGTTTATAGTCTAATGTACTTGTTTTCAAATATTTGGAGCCTACGGCTTTTCGTAAATGGATTTTTATCAACAAACAGGAGGGTAAATATACAAATCAACTTTCTTATTAAAGAATCCTTTAGATTGCAAAAAAAAGCCCTTCATGCCCGAAGGATTAGTCGTTGATAGCCAAAGTGAATTGAAGGAATTCCGCGAATCAGGCTTTCCCAGGCAGCCGGCGCCGATAAGATGGGCAGCGAGCTTTATTTCCTTCATTTTTCATCCCATTTTCATTCCTTTATACGTAACCGGCTTCATTGTTTTTATTCACCCTTACCTATTCGCCGGATTCTCAGAATGGGATAAGACAAAAGTATTGATCCAGGCATTCGTGAATTATACATTCTTCCCGCTGGTTACCGTTTTATTATTGAAGGGACTAAAATTTATCGAATCTGTTCAACTGCGTTCACAAAGAGATCGGGTTTTTCCATATGTAGCGTGTATGATCTGGTATTTCTGGATCTGGAACGTTTGGCGTCACCTGGAGGATTATCCAGCAGCCGCCGTAAAGTTTTCTTTAGCCATTTTTGTCGCGTCGATCTTTGGTTTGTTGGCAAATATCTTCATGAAGATTAGCATGCATGCCATTGCAATCGGAGTGATGATCACTTTTATGATCTTGTTGGCGATCGGGCAAACCATTTCGTTCAGTCTCTACATATCTATTGCACTCCTGATCGCCGGACTTGTTTGTACATCGCGATTTATTGTTTCTGATCATACTCGAAAAGAGGTATATGGTGGATTATTTGCGGGAATATTGGCTCAATTAATTTCGAGTTGGCTGGGGTAATAAAAAATAATACAAAAATTATTAGTTTTTGTTTACTAAAACATTTAGTTTTGTGTTTTCATCAATCATTTTACCAGACCTTCATAAAATCTAATCTTTAAATCATGGCAAAGACTGAAAAAACCATCGAGATGACCAGCAATAATGGAGAAAAAATGAAAGCGTTGAAATTAACGATCGACAAGATCGAAAAAGATTATGGCAAAGGAAGTGTGATGATGATGAATGAGAGAAGTGCCAATGAAATGGAGGTTATATCCACCGGTTCTATTGGCCTGGATTCGGCCCTGGGCATTGGGGGATTACCAAAAGGAAGGGTGGTAGAGATATATGGTCCCGAGTCATCCGGAAAGACCACGATCGCGACTCATGTTATTGCCGAAGCGCAAAAGAAAGGTGGTATGTGTGCCATCATTGACGCAGAGCATGCCTTTGATAGCGGTTACGCGCAGAAACTGGGCGTTGATGTAGACAACCTTCTCATATCGCAACCGGACTATGGTGAACAGGCATTGGAGATTGCCGATCGGCTGATTCTTTCTGGCGCTTTGGATGTCGTCGTCATTGATTCAGTCGCCGCCCTGGTACCAAAGAGTGAACTTGAAGGCGAAATGGGCGATAGTAAAATGGGGTTGCATGCAAGGTTGATGAGCCAGGCTCTCCGTAAGCTGACAGCGACAATCTCTAAAACGAATACCATTTGCATCTTTATTAATCAATTGAGGGAAAAAATCGGAGTCATGTTCGGCAACCCGGAGGTGACTACCGGCGGCAACGCATTGAAATTTTACGCTTCCGTTCGTTTGGATATCCGTCGAATGTCACAAATAAAAGATGGAGAGGAAGCAATCGGTAATCATGTCAAGGTGAAAGTAGTAAAGAATAAGGTGGCTCCTCCCTTCCGGGCTGCGGAATTTGATATCATATTCGGAGAAGGTATCTCCAAGACAGGTGAGATCGTCGACATGGGTACGGAATTGGGCATTGTACAGAAAAGCGGAAGCTGGTATAGCTACAACAACGATAAGCTGGGTCAGGGACGCGATTCAGTAAAACAACTCATGATCGATAATCCGGAACTGTCAAAAGAAATAGAGGGAAAGATCAGGGAAAAGATCAAAGAAATGCAGCTGGCGTGAGTTGTTTTTCCGCGCGCTAGTGGATGAGCTTCACCCAGACATGATCGTCAAGGATCCTATTGTTCTTAATGACTGCTCTTTTCCGGATGCTTTCCAGGTGGAATCCATTTTTTTGCAGCACTCTCATGGAACCCTCATTGAACTCAAACACTTCTGCATAGAGTCGTACAATAGATGGATATTGGGCATCTATCTTTTTGAGTAATAATCGAACAGCTTCTGTGGCGATTCCTTTTCCCCAGAACGGTTGCCCAAGCCAGTAACCGATTTCTGCAGAACAACGGTAAATATCATCTTTGAGCATGACGCTGCATCCGCCGGCAAGAAGATGGTCAACTTGTATGGCAAAATTCCTGGCCGGCTCGATCTTCTTATTCAATCGAATCCATATTTCAGCGTCTTTTGAGGTATATGGAAATGGAAAGCGGTCGCGAAGACTATCACTGACCAATTTATTGTTTGCCAAAAGGGTTAGAGGAAGAATGTCTTTCTTTTTCCATTCCCTCAATTGAATATTCATTTGCCGAGCCTCCTGTTAGTATAGGCAGAATAATCCGGAAGATCTGTTTCATAATCCTCATGCATCAGGGGAGAGGTCAGTATAAAATCCGCAGTGGACCTGTCGCAGGCAATGGGAATATTCCAGGTGACCGCCACTCGAAGTAGCGCCTTTATATCCGGGTCATGGGGCTGGGCTTCCATGGGATCCCAAAAGAAAATGAGGACGTCGATCTTGCCTTCTGCGATTTTAGATCCGATTTGCTGATCACCGCCCAATGGGCCACTAAGTAATTTTGTGATGGACACTTCAAGCGCCTTTTCCATCATAATACCGGTAGTGCCGGTGGCATATAAACGATGTTTTGAAAGAGTGGTCCTATTATATATCGCCCATTCGATCAGATCATCCTTTTTATTGTCGTGGGCTACCAACGCAATGCGTTTGCGGCTATTTAATTTTCGTTTGTTCATGAATTTGTGTAGTGGTTCAGTTTGCAAAAACATTCCTGTCGCTCTAAGGTATGAATAAGGCTGTGCTGATCTAAACGGCTTTAATTATATAAGCCAATTTCAGGCTAAATTGCAGGTCAGCCTGCCCTGAAGCAGGAGCTTCTATGCCTTTTAAATTATATTCTTCTTTCCCACCTGCCGGCGATCAGCCGGAAGCGATCCGCCAATTGACGGAGGGAGTATTAAACGATGAAAAGTACCAGACCCTGCTGGGTGTGACTGGTAGCGGCAAGACCTTCACGATCGCCAACGTCATTCAAAATGTACAACGACCGACATTGGTGCTGACGCATAACAAAACACTGGTGGCGCAATTATATGGAGAGTTCCGCCAGTTCTTTCCGGAGAATGCGGTAGAATATTTTGTTTCGTATTACGATTACTACCAACCCGAGGCTTATATGCCGGTAAGCGACGTATATATCGAAAAGGACCTCAGCATCAATGACGAATTGGATAAGCTGCGCTTGCGCGCAACTTCTAGCTTGTTATCAGGTCGCAGGGATATCATTGTCGTCGCCAGCGTGAGTTGCATTTATGGTATGGGCAATCCGACAGATTATGAGAACGGGATCATCCGCATCAATAAAGGACAAACTATTTCCAGGCAGGGGTTTCTCCATTCGTTGGTCAATTCACTCTACAACCGGACGACACTAGATTTCAACCGCGCCACCTTTCGCGTAAAGGGAGATACCGTAGATATAAATCTTCCTTATGTTGACTATGGATATCGCGTGACCTTTTTTGGCGATGAGATTGAAGAGATAGAAAGCATCGATGTATTGAACGGCAAGCGCATCAGCACCATGCAGGATGCCGCTATCTTCCCCGCTAATTTATATGTCGCTCCTAAAGACATACTGCAACAAGTGCTATATGAGATCCAGGATGAAATGCAGGCACAAATCGACTACTTTAAGAGTAACGGCAAATACATCGAGGCTCAAAGGCTTGGAGAGCGGGTGAACTATGATCTGGAAATGATCCGTGAACTGGGATATTGCAATGGCATTGAGAATTATTCCCGTTTCTTCGATCGGCGGAGACCTGGAAGCCGTCCCTTCTGCTTGCTGGATTATTTCCCCAGGGATTATTTATGTGTGATCGACGAAAGCCATCAGACTATTCCACAGGTCAGCGGGATGTACGGCGGTGATAGGAGCCGTAAGCTGATTCTAGTGGACTACGGATTTAGGTTGCCTTCTGCCCTGGATAACCGCCCCCTGAATTTTAATGAGTTTGAATCGCTGGTGACTCAAACTGTTTTCCTTTCCGCTACCCCCGATGATTATGAATTGGAAAAATGCGGCGGTGTTGTTGTCGAGCAAGTAGTCCGGCCTACCGGGCTCTTAGATCCTCCCATTGAAATCCGTCCTTCTGTCAACCAGATCGATGACCTCCTGGATGAAATAGATAAGCGGGTGAAAAAGGGCGACCGGGTGTTGATCACTACTCTCACGAAAAGGATGGCTGAAGAGATGGATAAATACCTTCACCGGATCAATATCAAATCCAAATACATTCATAGTGAAGTGCATACCCTGGATAGAGTGGAGATACTTCGGGAATTGAGATTGGGCAAGATTGATGTGATCGTTGGTGTGAACCTGCTTCGCGAAGGTTTGGACCTCCCCGAGGTTTCGTTGGTAGCGATCCTGGATGCAGACAAGGAAGGTTTTCTGAGAAATGAAAAATCACTTACACAAACAGCCGGACGAGCAGCGAGAAATGTGGATGGTCTGGTGATTTTTTATGCAGATAAGATGACGGAAAGCATGCAAAAGACCATTGATGAGACTACCCGGAGGAGGGAAAAACAGGTTCGCTTTAACATCGAACATGACATCATTCCTACAACCATCAAGAAATCTACAAGGGAGGTATTCGCACAGACTTCTGTTCTCGACATAAAAGGTTATGACCCTGCAAATCCTTATGCCATTGCACCGGATGAAGATATGGTGAGTGTAGCTGCCGAAGAACAGGAAGAATATAAGACTATCCCGCAGATGGAAAAAGCGATAAGCCGGTTGAAAAAAGAAATGGAGAAAGCTGCGCGGGACCTGGACTTTATGGAAGCAGCCCGGTTGAGGGATGAGCTCTATTTATTACAAAAGAAACTGGAGGAAATGAAGGGGGCGTGAGTTGTATTGCATTACGGAACTAGTATTTTAATCAAGTGAAGTGTGAAAAGCGTAAAGTGATTACTCACTCGAAATAGTACTAATTGGCTGATCGTATTTGTGCGTAATTTGGGTAATTAATTCCCCGCAAGATTTGAACTTTATTTTTCGTGATATATCTTGGTCTTCGAAACCGAGTACAATCTAATTTCACGTAACCCGCAAAATCCATACTTTATGAAAAGACGCGTCCGTAAAATCGCTAACTTCTTTGCGTTCAACCTGTTGTTCTTCGCCCTCTACCTGAATTTCATCCACAAAGACAAGGTTACTTCTTCCCCGGCTGTTCAAAATAACCAGCATGCAACGGCTGCTTTCAGCGGCACTGTGTTGGTGGACAACCCCGAAAAATACCTGGATAACAAGAACGAGGCTGCTGCCCCGGTCACTCAGGGTAATGATAAGGGAGAAGAGAACACAGCTGCGTTGAAGCTTTCCATAAATTAAGAAAAGCACTAATAAAATAATCATCCTGCCTCGGAAAAAGCGAGGCAGGATTTCCTATTTCGATAAGCGTAGAAATTCCGCTCATTTGGGAGGGGTTGACATGGGGCTTAACTTAGCACCATGGCAAAAAAAGTCTTTTTGTTAGATGCCCTGGCCCTCGTCTTTAGAGCTTACTATGCACTAATCCGCAACCCGCGTCTCACATCCAAAGGCAAAAATACAAATGCCCAATTTGGATTTACCACTGCACTTGTAGAACTGATAAATAATCAGAAGCCATCACATATGGCTGTTTGCTTTGATACCAATGCACCTACCGAACGTCATTCGGACTTTGCCAATTACAAAGCCAACAGGCAGGAGGCCCCCGAGGACATCCTCACTGCCATTCCGGATATAAAAAAGATCATCAAAGGTTTTAATATCCCTGTCGTCGAGCTGGACGGTTATGAAGCAGACGATGTCATTGGGACACTGAGCAAACAAGCGGCCAGGGTCGGATATGAAGTTTTTATGGTGACCCCGGATAAAGACTTTGGTCAGTTGGTCACAGATAAAATAAAAATTTATAAACCAGGCTACCAGGGTGGAGATTTTGAGATCCTGGGTCCCGTCGAGGTCTGTGCCAAATGGAATATAACGGATGTTAATCAAGTGATCGACATCCTGGGTTTGATGGGTGATGCCGTCGATAATATACCGGGCATTGCAGGTATTGGCGAAAAAACGGCAGCTAAAATTCTTGCCGATTATGGAAGCCTGGAAAATGCTTTGAATAACGCTGACTCTATCAAAGGTTCGCTTGGAGAAAAAATAAGAAAAGGAAGAGAAGACGCTATTCTTTCAAAAAAATTAGCGACGATCATTACCAACGTTCCTATAGAATTCAATGAAGAAAATTTCAGGCTGAAAGAATGGGACCGGGAAAAATTGCAAGAGATCTTTACCAGCCTTGAGTTTAAGGCACTTGGCAAAAGGTTACTGGGTGACGACTTTTCTATCACCACTGGTCAGCCGAGTATAATCGAAAAGGAAATTCCCCAGGGAGTACAAACAGACCTGTTTGGAAATATTGTAGAGACACCAAAGCCCCCTCAACCTTCTTTGGAATTAGAAGGAAATGGTGTGGAGCATGGATTAAGTGCTGATAGGAACATTAATAATACCGATCATAAATATGAAGCGCTAACAGATGAGAAGGATATCAAAAAGCTCATCGCAGAATTAAAGAAATACGATGAGATCTGCTTTGATACGGAAACAACCAATATAGATGCCAATGATGCGGAGTTAGTCGGACTTAGTTTTTCCTTCAAGCCCGGCGAAGCATGGTTTATCCCTTGTCCTGCCGATCAGAAAAAGACAAATGAGATATTGGCTCAGTTCCAACCTCTATTTAATGACAAGAAAAAAACCTGGGTTGGCCAGAACCTGAAGTATGATATGCTGGTTTTGAAATGGTATGGTATCGAATTGGCAGGTGCTGTATTTGATACGATGCTTGCTCATTATGTAATAGAACCTGACGGAAAGAGAGGAATGGATCTTTTGAGTGCTAAATACCTCGGTTATGAACCCATTCACATTGAAGAATTGATTGGTAAGAAAGGTGTAAGAGCAGCCGGCGGCAAAACTCAGGGAACGATGAGAGATGTGGAATTGGAAAAAATAAGAGACTATGCTTCGGAGGATGCGGATATCACCCTTCAACTCAAAAACATCTTTGTACCTCTTTTAAAAGAGAAAGAAGTGGAAAGAGTTTTCACCGAGGTGGAGAATCCACTGGTGAAAGTGCTGGCAGACATGGAATTTGAAGGTATCCGTGTAGACACTGATTTTCTGGCAGAATATTCAAAAGAACTCGATCAGGATGCGAAAAGGGCGGAGGAAAGTGTATATAAACAAGCGGGTGTCCGATTCAACCTGGCATCTCCTCGCCAATTGGGTGAAGTTCTTTTTGATAAATTAAAACTGGACCCATCAGCCAAGAAAACAAAAACGGGACAATACCAAACTGGCGAAGACGTATTGCTGAAACTCGCTGCCAAGGGTCATCCCATTGTTGAGGATATCCTGACATTTCGCGAACTAACCAAACTCAAATCCACTTATGTGGATGCACTTCCCTTATTGATCAATAAGAAAACCGGCCGGGTTCACACCACCTATGGTCAGGCAGTTGCGGTTACCGGTCGTTTGCAAAGCAACAATCCCAATTTGCAGAATATACCGGTGAGGACAGACCGCGGCAAGGAAGTCAGGAAGGCATTTATTCCAAGAGACAATAAACATGTTTTACTTTCTGCCGATTATTCCCAGATTGAACTGAGGATCGTAGCAGCGATCAGCGAGGACCAAAATATGTGCGCTGCTTTCAGAAACGGGACGGATATCCATACAGCGACTGCTGCTCGGGTTTATAGTGTTTCGGAGAATGAAGTGACGAAGGAAATGCGATATAAAGCAAAGAGTGTAAACTTCGGAATCATTTACGGGCAGGGAGCATTTGGATTGGCTGATAACCTGGGCATATCGCGCGCGGAAGCCAGGGGGATCATTGATAACTATAAAAAAGAATTTCCGGGCATTCAAAAATATATGGATGGCACGATCAATTTTGCAAGGGAACACGGATATGTGGAAACCCTGATGGGCAGGAAACGATGGCTCAGGGATATTAACTCGGCTAATTTCACGGTGCGGGGGTTTGCAGAAAGGAATGCTATCAATTCTCCTATTCAGGGAACGGCTGCAGATATGATCAAACTGGCAATGCAAAAAGTGCATGCCGCAATGAAGAAAGAAAAATTTCAAAGCAAGATGTTGCTGCAAGTGCATGATGAACTCGTATTTGATGCTTTAAAATCTGAAGCGAATGCATTGAAACCGCTGATCATTGAATCCATGCAATCAGCCATGCCTCTTCCGCAACAAGTGCCGGTCATCGCCGAATGCGGCGAAGGAAGCAATTGGCTCGAAGCGCATTAATTTTTAAAAAAACAATCTATTTTTTTACCTTTCATAAAAATATTCTAGTATGAAAAAGTTAACGATTGCTGCTTGCGCCGTCTTGTTGTTACTTTCTTGTAATACATTAGCTCAGATGCCTGATTCGGCTACGATGATGAAAAATATGCAGACGTACATGACTCCGGGTGAAGAACACAAGATCCTGGCTAAATCAAATGGAACATGGACCACGGAAATGGTTGGGGGAGTGGGTGCTGAGGCATTCACGAGCAAGGGAACGACCGTCAATAAGATGATATTGGGTGGGCGCTACCAGGAATCCGTCAACACCGGCACCATGATGGGGATGCCCTTTGAAGGACGTGGAACGTTTGGCTACGACAATGCCAAAAAAGTTTTTGTCAGTTCATGGGTTGATAATATGGGAACGGGTATAATGAACATGGAAGGTACCTGGGATGAAGCCAGTAAAACTATAACCCTGAAAGGCAAGGGAATTGATCCGGTAACGCTTAAAGAAAACGATTACAGGGAAGTGTTTAAGATGATCGATGACAATCATCAGTTCATGGAAATGTATGGACCGGGTCCGGACGGCAAGGAAGCCAAGATGTTCGAAATAAAATATACGAGGAAGAAGTAGATTTTTCTACCTGCAGATGGCTATAGGGTAGAGAGGGTATACATCCTCTCTACCTTATATACCATGCTCCTCATCCAACTATCATCCTCTCCTTTTCGGCCTCATGGCAGGCTCAATCTGATCCTTCCAAATTTTGAACTGATCCTCCGTCAACACAGTTTTTAATCCCCTATCCCTCTCATCTGTAAGAGGCTGCATTTTTTCTCTCATCATCGAAAAATCAGGACGTTCCCCACCCGCTCTCAGCTCTTCTCTCACTTTATCGGATGACCGATAATAGTTTGCAAAAACGGTATCCACCTGGGTTAGTTGGTCCGGCGCCAGTTTGAATGCACTGTCAAACTTCTCGTGCACTATTTTAACTTTTTCTTCAACCGTGCGACGTTGACCATTGCCCGGCTGGGCATTCAGGGTTGCTGCGATTACACACATTGCCAGCAGCAATAAAGACATTTTTTTCATAGAAAAATTTTAATATTTATAATTAATACACGTTTAATGAGACGGTCTAGTGATAAAAAACCTTTGGCCTGGTCTTCTAGACCCAAACCTTTTTAACATTACGGCTGATATGACAGAACTGATTTATCTTGCACCTCCTTAATGCTGAAAAAATATGGACTATAGTAAACTTGTAGCAGTTTCTGGCCTGCCTGGAATATTTGAATTGGTTAATAGCAAAACGGATGGAGCGATTGTCCGTTCACTCGATGACAATACAAATCGCTTTGTGTCCAGTCGTATTCATCAATTTTCTCATCTCGAGGGTATTGAGGTCTATACGGTAAAAGATAATGTGAACCTCGTAGAGATTTTTCATGCTATGGAAAATGAGGATGGAAAGTTACCGGATGAAAAAGACGCCGGCGCCGTGAGGAAATATTTTGAAAAGGTATATCCCGACCTCGATTTCGACAAAGTATATAGCAGCGATTTGAAGAAAATGATCAAATGGTTTTCTGCACTTAAGAAAAATAATATCGAGATTAAATTGTCGGAAATACCAGAGGAACCGGCGGAACCCGAAGAAACTGAAACCCCAGAAACAGTAGCGGAAGAAAAACCCTCCGTGAAGGAGAAAACAAAACCCGCCACAAAGAAGGCAGCGACTTCAGAGAAACCGAAGAAAGAAGCGGCTGCTGACAAAACAGCTAAAAAGAAATCCCCCGGAAAGAAAAAATAGTTGACCAATCATTCGAAAAGATCCTAACACTATGCAACTCTCAGCCAACATAAAAAAATTACCCCGTCATTATCTACCTGCCGATTTTACGATCACCAAATGGGAAAGTCTCGAACCTTTTTTTAAAGAATTGAACGAACGTCCCATCCAGTCCCTCTCCGAGCTGGAGCATTGGCTGAAAGATGCGAGTGAATTGGAAGCGGCTATCAGTGAAGATGCATGCTGGCGTCAAATCAAGATGACCTGCGATACGGAAAACAAACAACTGGAAGAGGCATTCACCTATTTCATGATGGAGATACAACCGAAATTTCAACCTTATTCCGATTTGCTGAACCGAAAATTGTTGGATTCTCCTTTCACCGCCCAATTGAATAAACAAAAATATTTCACTTACCTGCGAAATGTAAAAAAGAATATTGAGCTCTTCCGCGACATAAACATCCCGATCCTTGCCGACTTGAACGTCATGCAGCAACAATTTGGGGTCATAGCAGGAAAGATGACGGTAAACGTAAATAACCAGGAATATACTCTTCAACAGGCCGCCAAATTTTTAGAGGATCCTGACCGAAAGCTTCGCGAAGAAGTTTATCGCAAGATCAATGACAGGAGATTGCAGGACAAAGACCAACTGAATAATCTGTTCACTTCGCTGGTCGACAAGAGAGACCAGGTGGCAAGAAATGCAGAATTTGAAAATTTCAGGGAATATCGCTTTACCGAACTTGGTAGGTTTGACTATACCAGGGAAGATTGTTATCAGTTTCATGAAGCAGTAAAGCTGCATGTATTGCCATTGGTAAACGAGGTGTATGAGATCAAAAGAAAGAAACTTGGACTCGACACGTTGCGGCCATGGGATGTTGAAGCAGAGCCCACAGGTATTCAGCCGCTTCGCCCTTTTAGTAATGGGGATGAATTAATTCAAAAGACGATCAAATGCTTTGATCAATTGGAATCTTTTTTTGGAGATTGCCTTCGGAAAATGAAGACAATGGGTCATCTGGACCTGGAAAGCAGAAAAGGCAAGGCTCCCGGCGGATATAATTGTCCCCTCGCCGAAAGCGGAGCTCCATTTATATTTATGAATGCGGCCGGGCAGTTCGATGACGTCACAACGATGGTACATGAGGGGGGCCACGCTGTCCATTCATTTCTTGCTCACGGACTGGAATTGAACGGTTTTAAGGATTATCCCATGGAAATCGCCGAAGTAGCGAGCATGGCCATGGAACTATTTACAATGGATCATTGGACTGTGTTCTTTTCTGACAAGGAAGAATTGCGTCGCGCAAAAGAACAACAATTGGAAAGAGTCATTACCATTTTTCCATGGATAGCAACGATCGATAAATTTCAGCATTGGATTTACGAAAACCCGGGACACAGCACCGAAGAAAGAATGAATGAATGGATGTCCATCCTTGACGAATTTTCATCGCCGGCTATTGATTTTTCCGGACTGGATGAATATCGAAAATATGGATGGCAGCGGCAACTGCACCTTTACGAGGTACCTTTTTATTATATCGAATACGGCATCGCTCAATTGGGTGCATTGGGCCTCTGGCAACAATACAAGAAAAACCCCGATACGGCTATCGCAAATTATATCAATGCTCTGCGGTTGGGAGGCACCCAGCCTTTGCCCGAATTATTCAAAGCAGCACGGCTTCCTTTCAATTTTTCCCCAGGGTATATCAGCGAATTAATGTTGTTTGTTAAGCAAGAATTGAACAGCCTTTAGTGCGGTTGTTTTCAGGACAGAGCTTTACTGTTACAGTCCCTGCAGATTCCTTCCACTAACACTTCAACGTGTTCCGTCGCGTAACCTTTGGGAAGTTTGATTTCAGGAGTTACTGCATCGTCCAGGCAGTAGGTATTACCACATGAGTTACATACAAAATGGATATGATGATCATGGTGATGGCCGTCCCGGCAATCATCTTTACAAACGGCATAGCGGATGGAATTGTCAATAGTTGGAATAGTATGAATGATGCCCTTTTCAACAAAGGTTTGAAGGGTGCGATACACTGTGACGCGGTCAAATTTCTCTCCTGCCTTTTTTTCGATATCCCCATGAGCCAATGCCCCTGCCTGTTCAAGGAACAATTGCAATATCTTTTTTCTGCTATCCGTCACGCTCAGGCTATTTCGCTTCAGCAGGCTTTCCACATCATTTTCAATTTGGGTCGTAGTCTGTCTGTTCATAACCGTAAATCATTTGTTCGATTCTATTTATAATAACATCCAATCAGAAAATAAGTTGTTGTAACGATTCTAGGATTTTTTAATCAGCATCCTTGAAATATCATTGATCAGGGCCTGGACTTCGCTGTCTTTCAGGCTATCGTAAATCTTTACAACATCTCCGTTCCTGTCAACCAGCGCCCAAAACTGCGTATGCAAGAAATCTTCATCAATGCTTCTTAGGTTATTGGCCGGGTCGTCTATCCTATAACTTGTGCGTGCCATGTTGTACAAACTATCCTTTCTTCCCGTCAGGAATATCCATTTGGATGTGTTCACTCCCAACGAATCTGAATAATGCTTCAACTGAGCAGCTGAATCGGTTTCCGGATTGCAGGTGTGAGAAAGGATAAGAAAATTATCCTGGTCCTTGAATCGTTCGTAAACCCGCTTCAGATTATTATTCATTTTAGGGCAGATACCCTTGCAGGTCGTGAAGAAAAAAGTGGAGACGAAAAGTTTTCCCGCTACATCTTTTTCGGAAACCAATTTCCCGTCCTGGTTGATGAATGAAAAAGGTCTGACATAGCTGATCGGGGGGACTTTCTTCTCTCCAAAGCTGGGTATGACCATGGTCAACACCAGATAGAAGCCAGCAACGAGCACCACAAAGAACGCTATATAAAACAAGGTCTTTTTCGACATCACTTGACAGGTAGCGACAAAGTTAATTCGAAGGCGCAAGAACAGGCAATTTCTACTTACATTTTGCAACTATGTTGCCTTTTTTTACCTACCTTTGCAGCCTTATGAAGTCGAGAGTCAATTGGGACGTATTAGGAATTGGTGCTTCCCTGGCATGTGCTATTCATTGTGCCCTTCTACCCCTGTTTTTAACCAGTCTGCCTTTATTTGGGATCAATATCATCAACAACATCAGCTTTGAAATGGGGATGATCCTGTTGGCTTTTATCATCGGTACTTATTCGCTTTATCATGGCTTTAAGAAACATCACCATAGTTGGATACCGTTAACGGTGTTTCTTATTGGGTTCATATTTTTGGTGCTCAAGCAATTTTTCATCCAGTATGAGACCTGGCTATTGATCCCGGCGGTGATTGGTATCATTTCAGCACATCTGCTGAATTACCGGTCCTGCCGTATTCATGCGCATGCGCATTCAGATGATTGTGAGCATTGAAAACTCAGATACTAGATGCTAGATAAATTAATGTACAATGAAGAATTTTTTACCTGTTATCTGTCTTTTCTTAGCACTGTCCGCTAGTGCTCAATCAAAAGATGAAGCGGAGATCCGCAGGATTTTAGATGACCAGACGGCGGCATGGAACCACGGCGATTTGCAAAATTTCATGAAAGGCTATTGGAAAAACGATTCGCTGATGTTCATCAGTAAGAATGGCGTCACTTACGGATGGACGAACACACTCGATAGATATAAAAAGAATTATCCGGATACTGCGGCGATGGGAAAACTTTCTTTTACGATCATTTCGGTCCAGCCACTTTCAGAAACTTACTATCATGTGATTGGCAAATGGGATCTCGCGCGAAGCATTGGAAATCTAAGTGGCCATTACACCCTTGTATTTAAAAAAATAAATGGGATTTGGCAGATCGTCGCCGACCACAGCAGTTAGCATTAACAATCAATTTGTCTCCACCCCATAATCGCGTTTCTTACGAGACTGGAGTTTGCCAAAAGCAAAGAAGGAAAGTATCAGCCCAAACGAAGAAAATAAGATATCATAATAATCGAACGTACGTCCGAAATGAGGAATTCTTTGCAGGTATTCATTCACGACCAGCATTCCAAAGCCTAATACGCAAACCAGTCGCAGGTCATACATAGTCTGGATCCTGAAAATACGAGCCAACAGGAAATTCCGTCCGCTAAAGAACCAATAAGCGCCAAAAGGAATCAGGAAAGAGCCAAAAAGATTGGGAGCAATGCCCAGGAAAAACTTAAAAGGTTCTTCAAACAAATTTAGTGGCCGAATGATGAATTTAACTGTCCAGATCAATATCGTGCCGACAATGACGAACCATCTGCTGATTTGCTTTAGCTCCATATTATTGAATGGGATTCTAAAATACTTCATTTTAACGATGTTCCTATCGCCCGAAACTGGTATTTTGAGACACCTGAAATTTTATTGAATCAGAATGTTCCGGAATTCCAGGGAATCGCCTCCAAATACATTGAAGTCTACTTTTGAAATGATTCCGTTTACTCTGCCTTCATCGCTGTGTTGCCAGAAGATCCAACCGCGTTTAATGCGGGGTTGATGGGGTTGATAATAGTGCGCTACCCATAAAGGATATTGATCGAATTCAACGCCCAGGCAGCGGTTATAGAAATCCACGTTGGTATAGATAATGGGTTTGACATGGTAATAATTTTCAACAACGTCCAACCACTTCTTAATTCCTTTCTTTAGTTCTGCGATTGAAGTACCGTTCAATTGTTCCACATCCAATACAGGCGGCAGGTCCCCAGGTTTAAGATCCACTTTGCTGATAAAATTCTCTGCCTGCATTCTTCCATCCTTGGAAGGAATATAAAAATGATAGGCTCCGCGGATAATGCCATTGGCTTTTGCTTTTTTCCAATTGCGACCATACTGGGGGTCCATATTGCCAATTCCTTCAGTGGCTTTTATGAACGTAAATCCCAATCGAACCTCTCTGACCTGCATGCTTTTAACCTCTTCCCAGGCTATGGTGTATTGAAATCGCGACACATCGATGCCATGTATAGAATAACTCTCAGGAATTTTAATCCCAAACTCGGGGTAGTGAGTAAACTTTGCCCTCCCATATTTCAGCCAGTTAATTCCTATCCACGCTATAACGACCACAGCAATCAGACCGAGAATCGTAAATACTATCTTTCGAATGATCTTTTTTTGTTTACGGGAAGGCATCTTGGGAAATTATGATTATCGGCAAAAAATAAAACAAAAAGCCAAAATAAGTACTATATTGTTTGTCCTACTTTTTTACCAAACTTACAATTATGAGAAAGCTAACATTTTACCGGATCAAGGCCGTGATCCTATTTCTGTTCATACTCGCAACTACTTCCTATGGCCAGGAACAAAGCTCGCGCAAGATTGACTGGAGCAAAGACACGATCTCCAGTGCAGATGTTAAAGGTGCAAAGGACACCTATCTGAACATCATCAGGGGTGGTGGGCAAAAAAACGCTACGGAGCAGATTACGCTTCCGGTGGACAAATTAAAAGAAGTAATGGACGCCTGCGCTGCAAACAATGTTACCGAAGTAGTGGTCTATATTATATCCCTTCGCCAAAATGATCTGGCTCGTTACCGTAGAATGAACCCGGAATTCACTGGGCCCGACGACCAATTAAAGGGCAGCCAGACTCTGGTTTTTAAAGTGCCGCGCTCCGCTTTTGCAGACGTGCTCACTTCGAAAGCCAAATCGTCCGGAAATCCTTTAATGATGAGCTTGATGGCAGCAGGTCTATTAATCATGGACTCTCCATACACAGATTTGCCGCCTGCCGATAAAAGCGTATACCTGACGCTTGGAAAGATCTGTCCGCCGCCAGCCAGTTGTAACAAATAGGCGATCAGTTTTTTTCTTCGATGGATTGATTGGATTCTTCCTCAGACCCAAGTTTTGTGAGAGGACTTTTTTTCCTCCCAAAAAGTCTTGCAGGAGAAAATCTGCCTCGGATTTTTATTAAATGCCTTGATAGGAGATAATGGATGAGTTTGTGTTCCAGGAAATGATGGACGGGTAAGAGAATCGAAATAATTCCAATCTTGATCAACCAAACCTTCCAGGGTTCACCATGAGTCATGTGATGTATTCGTGTGTCCAGTATCAGGATAATAAACTCGAATAGAAAAATCAGTGAAAGAAATCCCATCAGCCGGATAGTAAAGGTGGAAACTTTAAACATGCCAATCATCAACATGATCACAAAAGCCGTTGCTACGATAATCGTGATCAACATGTATTGAAGGTTGTATTTCCGTTGCAGGTGTTGCAATGCCAATTCCACTTTTCGTTGTTGCTGTTTCGTCTCGTTGTCGATCTCCAGTAAAGCCAGGTCTTTTTCTTTTCCGAGCAGGTCCACACTATCCTTGTAATTGTCATATTGAATATTGTAAGCCAGTGCTAATTTATAATCGCCCTGTAGTTGATATAGATTTTTTAATGTGTAGCTAAAGTATTTTAGATTGTTCAGGTCGGACGCAGCTCTGGAAAGTTCCAGTGATTTTTGATAATAGGTGATCGCCGTGGGTATATCCTTCAGTTGCTCCATGCAGTCAGCAAACTCTCCAAAGAAGTTCTTCTTCGAGGTTAGATCATATCCTATATTAAATGAGTTCTCCGCCTTTTTGAAATGAAAAGCTGCGCTGTCTGGCATTCCTCCATACAGGTAGATCTCTGCCAACATCCAATCGATATAATCCGGACCCGTATTGACAAATACATTTTTTAGTTCAGGTTTGGCATCCAGGTAAGCAATTGTAAAAGATGGTTTCTCTTTTAATAGCATGTAAGAAAAAAGAATCTTTTCAGCATCAATTTTTTGTAGGACGTCATGTGTAGAATCTGCCAGTTCAATGGCTTGTTGTAAATGCTCTTTGGCCGGCGCGTAGTCCGAAACTTTTGCGAGGAATATGTGGTCGTCAGTCTGGGCTTTAATGTTGTTATTCCTTTTATTGATGATCAGGCTCCGGTATAAATAGGTTTTTGCATCCTCATCCTTTCCCAGTTTTTTATAAAGATTAGCAATGGCATGAAATACCGGTGGCAACAATGCTTCATCTTTTTGTTTTACGGCTATGTTGTGCGCATTTGTGTAGGTCTTAAAAGCCGTCAATATATCTGATTTCTGAAGATATACATCCCCCAGTTGAATCGCGCAGATCACTTTGGCAGAATCATTTTCGCTATTTAATGCGGTCGTAAAGGACAGGCTGGCGTTGGACAACGCACCATTCAGATTTCCTTCCACCACGTTTAACGCAGCCATGTTAGAATAAGCGAGCGCTATATAGTCAGTCAGATTATTGGCTTTTGCATAGTCTAGTGCCCTTTCGATATAACTTTTTGTGTTGTTAGACCTGTCTTTCGTAGAAGCGCCGGTTGACCGATATCCTGCATTGGCGAACAGGGCTCGAAGCACCTGCTGACGATCCAGGGTTGATTCTGCCAACATGATCTGTTTTTCGATGAGACTGTCGCCGGCGGTAAAATTCTTGTTAGCGTAATAATAATCTGAAAGCCTTTCGAGGTTCTTTATTTTCTCAACTTCGGAGCGCGAACTATTAACGCTTCGAAGCAGGCTATCCTCGATATATTGCTGTCCATTGATGGCTGGACAAATAGCAGTCAGTAAAAAGACTATGATTAAATGATTCCGCATGATCGCTATGATACGATGATGCAAAGATGGGGTAGATAAGGCGATTGTGGATGCTACAGGGTTATTTTAGCTCCCAGGGTTGCATAAAACATATTCTGGCCTTTCTCGGAGAGGTCTGGCCGATTGGCTACCGTAAGTAGATTTTTGGGGACAACGTAAGCAGGAATAAGGATCAATTGCCATTTTTCCTTTCCATAAACAATGGGAGCGGAAAACTCATACGCCAGAATGGTAAAATTGTTTACGCTTTCATTGACTGATTGTTCTACTCCAGGAAGGATAAGAAAATTGCTTTGTTTATAATACGATTTCCTGAATTGCTGTGTCCCGACATTTACGCTGGCAGTAGGGTCGATCACAATGAAGGAAAACTCAGGCAGGTTGAAGCGAAATAGATGATCCAATGCGGCATTAACGCCAAAATCGATTTGCTCGCTGAATTTTACATCGCCTCCCATCGTCAAGTTAATGAGTTTGTTCCGGGAGGTGAAACTGGCAGCCAATTGCGCCTTCAATGCCGATTCCACCAGTTGGCTGTTGCTCTTGTAAAAGGGTTTGACAAAATAAATGTTTCCGTTCAACTTATTTTCATGAGAAAAGCGATAGCCCACAGTAGACACGGTTCCGGCATATTGGAATGAAACCATTGAATTGTTGACAAATACCGGCGCTGCATTGACATAGAAATTTTTTCCCAATCCAATTTCTGCTAAAGGAAAAAACCCGCTGCTGTTTAAGCTGTCTGTCCTTCCATAATAGTTCAGATGTGTGTTATAAAAGATGCCGAGTTTGAAGGAAGTTCGATCCGTGGCGGAATCCCTTTGTGATTGTGCCATGAAAGGCAGAACCCACAAGCACGACAAAACATATCTCTTCCAATTCCTTTTCATAAAAATTAGTTGATTGAAAAAATATACCTCCGCCTTAAACAGACGGAGGTATGATCTGCGGGGCTATTCTTTGTGGAAACTTGCCTTTGCTTCGCTATTTGCGTTAGCGCCAACATTCGAATTGGTTGAAGCATTGACAGCTACATTTGCATCACTGGCATTCTTCAAACCATCTTTAGTTGAATTGACATTGTTCAATGTCTGCCTGGCTTGGGCATCAATAGCAGTGGTTGCCTTGTTTCCTGCATCCATCACTCTTGTAGTGGTTGACTGAACAACAGTTTTAGTGGCAGTAACCACGGCTTGCGTCGTCTGAGTAATGGCAGTAGTGTTAACTGCGGCATTTACTGCTGCCTGAGTGGCCGATTGAACACCCAGGTTTAATTGCGAAAAAGCACTTGCAGTAATAAATGTAAAACAACAAAGTGCTATTGCTTTTTGAATCGTCTTCATAGCTTTTCGTTTTTAAGTGAATAAATAAACTCTTTCAAAAATTAGGGTGGTCGGTGTTGCATCTCAGACCCTATCTTCTCTAGCTGGTTTAATCAAATCAATTGGGAAAACTACGATGACATGAAATTTATTTAGCGATATGAATGTCACTAAAAAGTCATGGTTGAGATAGACTGGTGCGTGAGACACGCACCAGGGCGTGCGTCAACTCACAATCCGCAATTTCGCATAGTTCAACATGATCTTTTTTTCACCGTTCAATTCAAATTTGACGGTCGCAATTGGATTATGCGCACTGCCTTCCATTTTGATGACCTCGCCATAACCGAACTTTTGGTGTTCTACTTTTTGACCAGGTTGCAATGAAGATGTATCGCTTGCTTCAAAATCTGCAGATGGAGTATGTTCTGTGAGTTTAGGTATTGTCGTTTTCGGAGATAGATAGGATGGAGTTGTTTTTTTTGCAGCTGGACCCTCATTATAATATGTACCCGATTGACGGCTGACCTTGCCGGATTCGTCATCCCACAAAGTTTTATCGCGATCATTGGAAGGGCCGCGGCCCCACCTGCGCGCGGTTTGATTCTTGGTCCCTCCGCCCGCATAAGACTTCTCCATAAAGTCGGCTGGTAATTCGTCAACAAACCGACTGGGTTCATTTTGTACTAATGTACCAAAGCGATATCGCGAATTGGCATAGGTCAACCATAACCTATTCTTGGCGCGGGTGATTGCTACATAGAAAAGCCTTCGCTCTTCCTCTAGCTCTTCCCGCGTATTCACACTCATTCCGCTTGGGAAAAGCATCTCTTCTAATCCGGCTACAAAGACGCACTGAAACTCGAGGCCTTTTGCCGAATGCACCGTCATCAATTTTACCAGGTCTGCATCGGGGTCCTTCTCGTCAGCATCCGTCAACAAGGTGATCTGTTGCAGATAAGCGCCCAATCCCTTGTCACCCACCTCTCCATCCTCTTCATTCAGCGGCGTTTCAATCCACTCCTTGATTGAGTTTAATAATTCCTGGATATTTTCATAGCGATTGACGCCTTCTGTACTCTTATCATTAAATAATTCCTTTACAATATTGGTTTGCTTGCCTACATGAAAAGCCACTTCATAAGCATTTTGCTTTTGTAACATGCTTTGAAAGCTGCGGATCATCAGCACAAATTCTTCGATGGTTTCCAGCGTGCCCGCCCTGAATCCAAATTCCCTGGCCCTTGTCAATACATCCCACATGGAAATATTATTCTCATTCGCATATAAAATAGCCTTATCGACAGTGGTCTTTCCAATACCCCTGGCTGGAAAATTGATAATTCGTTTTAGCGATTCCTCATCCTTTGGATTTACGATGATTCGTAAATAGGCTAGCATGTCCTTGATCTCTTTGCGTTGGTAAAAGCTGATACCTCCATAAATTATATAAGGAATTCCCATGCGCCGAAGGCTTTCTTCAAAAGCGCGGCTTTGAGCGTTGGTCCGATAGAGAACAACAAAATCCCGGTTGTTATAGTGATTACGCAGTTTCTGCTCCTGGATCGCATCGGCCACGAACTTACCTTCTTCATTGTCTGTCATCGTCCGCACCAGGTTGATCTTCTCGCCCGTTGGATTGATCGTCCAAAGGGCTTTGGGGATCTGTATCTTATTGTTCTTTATTACTTCATTGGCAACATTCAGGATATGCTGCGTGCTGCGATAATTTTGTTCCAGCTTGATGATCGTGACGTCCTCATAGTCCTTTTGAAACTGCATAATATTTTGAATGGTGGCTCCGCGGAAGCTGTAGATACTTTGTGCATCATCTCCGACTACACAGATATTTTCATGTTGTGCAGCCAATAGTTTGATGATCTCGTATTGGGCTGGATTGGTATCCTGGTATTCGTCAATCAATATGTAACGAAACTTCGTCTGGTATTTCACGAGGGCTTCCGGATGTTCTTTCAATAAGCGATACATATTATATAAAAGGTCATCGAAATCCATGGCCCCATTCCGGAAACAACGCTGGGCGTAAGCGGCATAAATGCTTGCAATTGCCGGCCTGGAAGCGCGCATATCCTCTTGTTGAATAGCATAGTCATTGCGGTATCCTTCTGGTCCAACGAGCGCATTTTTTGCGGCCGATATTCGATTATAGACAATGTTAGGCTTGTAGTGTTTATCGTCGAGTTGAAGCTCGTTCGTCACGGTTTTTACCACGGCTTTAGCATCGTCGGTGTCATAAATAGTAAATGCAGGCTGGTAGCCCAGTCGATAACCCTCTCTTCGCAAGATGCGGGCAAATACACTATGGAATGTGCCAATATATAAGTTTCGCGCCTCATTGCTGCCAAGGATAGATTCAATCCGTTCCTTCATTTCCTTGGCCGCTTTATTTGTAAACGTGAGAGCAAGTATATGAAAAGCGTCCACGCCCTGCGCCATGAGATGGGCTATACGCGTAGTGAGGACCTTGGTCTTCCCGCTGCCTGCTCCGGCAATGATCATCAAGGGTCCGTTTATATGCAGTACGGCTTCTCGCTGCGGATCATTCAATTCTCTTAGGTACTCTTGCATAGGTGCAAGTTACTGGGATTTATGATGTCCATAACGAGATGGCTATTCAGTGGTATAAATTGCCGGATACCATATATACACTATTCTCCAACCAATATATTCATCATCTCGCCATTTACATAGTGTTTTTCCTTGCCAGCCTTAGTGCTTGTCAATGTTCCCAGTTTTTCTAAAGTCGACAGGTAAATTCCAGCCGTCTTTTTCTTTACTATTCCTGCATCTTCCAGAAATTTTCGCTTGCAAATGGGATGAGAATAGATCAGTTCGAGCAACTCTACAGAATAGATCTCGGGCGCTTGCCGGGTCAAAACCAACCTTGTTTGTTGCATCGACTTAAATATGGATTCTATTTTTGCACTGGTGAAACTTGCCGATGCCTCGATGGCTTTCAATATGAAAAGCACCCATTGCTTCCATTTATCTTCTGCTATTGCTCTCATCCGAAGGCGGAAATAAGTTTCTTTATTCGTTACCAGGTATTGGGTCAGGTAAAAGGCAGGGGCGTCCAGTAGATCATTCATTTTTAAAAAGAGCGGGACTAAGATGCGACTGATTCTTCCGTTTCCATCCGCGAAAGGATGAATCGCCCAGAATTGGAGGTGAATAATGGCCAATCTAACAAGGGTTTCCGTTTCATCTTCTTTCTCCTGAATGTAGTCCTCCAGATTTTCTAACTTCTCTAGGATGATCTTTTCTCCCTCCGGTGCTGTGTAAATGACTTCATTGGAGCCGGAGGCCAGGATTTGAAAACCTGAAGTGTTTCTTATCCCTTCCCTTCGGCCTCTAATCCCGTGAAATAGGTTTACCAGAAATTCAACGTTCAACGGCGTCCTGCTACTCAATCTTTCGAATGCTTCCCATAAAGCTTCCCTCTCAAGAAATATTCCATCCAGGGATGGATCTTCACTAAACGATTTCTCTGGATCCGCTTCAAAAATTCGCCGCTTGTCAGTAGGTAGCCCGGAAAAGGCCAGATTTTCTGCTGCCTCCAGCAAGCTTAAAGTATATAACAGCCGCGGACTCTCTTTCAGTAATTTGATGGACGTATTTAAGACAGCCAACGCCCTATGAGCTCGAATGGCATACTTAAGGATTTCCCTGCTTTCAACATCATGTTTAGAAGGCAGGCGAGGGAGCTTATTAAAAGGAGTAAACTTGTCGAATTTAGCCAAAATATGAACGAGGGTATTTTTACGGTCAAAACGCCCTCGTTATAAAGTTAGCTTATACAAGCATAGCCTATGGCTAAAAAGCAAGATTTCATGACGAAAACACGCCATTTCTGAAAATTAAGAAGGTTTTGGCCGGAAAAATGGGTGTTGGGAGAGGTTTCGGGACCTATACCCTAACATAGATTTTCCGCTTATGAAGTATGTAAGCTACGAACCAACAGGTCAACATCACGCTCACGGCAAATAGAAAAGAGCCGAAATAATCACCTGCATTCTTAAAAATGTGCTGATAAATCCAGGAATATAAGGGCTGCCGCGTTTCCCCCACGCTGAAAAACCAGAGTAGCGTTACCCCTAACTCGGATAATAGGTAGATGAAAAGAGGATTTTTGCCCAATACCTCGAAAAAATAGCCCCATTTCTTCCTTTGCAGAAATTCGGTTATATAGATGATCAGACCAAGTATGCAACAATCAATTCCTACTGTAAGGAGCACAAAACTCCCCGTCCACAACTTTTTATTGACCGGAAAATACCAATCCCAACATAGGGCTATTGCCACCACGAATATACCGGCCAACAGGAGTTTTGCCAGTCCTTCAAAAGTATTTCCCTTCTCCTGGATCCAACGACCCGCGAGGTAGCCAAAGGTCACGTTTACAATGGCCGGCATAGTACTCAAAACGCCTTCCGGGTCGAAGGCAACACCTTCTCCATGGTAAAGATGATTTGATCCCAGCAACCAGAGATCCAGTCTCGTCCCTGCATTAGTGAGCATATTGTAAGGATCGTTTTGATCGCCACCCATCAACAGTATGAGCCAGTACACTAACAATAGAATCAACGAAAGGGTGAGGATGGTACTTTGCTTCAAATACCTCACCATCAAAGAAGCAAAGAAATATCCAAGTGCAATGCGCTGAAGCACTCCCATAATCCTCGTGTGGCTGATTGGGCTGGCCACTAATTGATGGTTATCATTCCAGGTAACAAAAGGAAACCAGTACATCAGGTAGCCCAACAGGAAAATGATGAGGGTTCTTTTCAGGATTCTCCAGATTACCTGGCCGTTCGACAACTCTGCCCATTTTTTTAACGAAAACGACATCGCATTGCCCACAGCAAACATGAATGACGGAAATACAAGATCCGTGGGAGTAAAACCATTCCATTGAGCATGCTCAAGGGGATCATAGGTGGTGGCGCCATTACCTGGGGTATTGACGATGATCATAAAGCAGATCGTCATGCCACGAAATATATCCAAAGCAGAATATCGCTGAGCGGGTGCCATAAGCAGTGGTTGAAACCCTAAAATAAAAACATTTTTCGTCATTTTAGGGAATGTACTGCGTTCCTTTGCCTCATTTCAAAATTTAGTCGTAAAAATCTGTACCTTAATTTGCAAACTCGATCCTTTATTTCATCATGCAAATAAAAAATTAATCATAATGAACAGAGTGTTTTTTATGTCCGGCATTTTTCTTTTGCTAGCGTTCAATTCCAATAAAACAAGTCACCAACCTATGCGTTCTACCACTACAAAAACGGGAGCAGTGGGAAAAAAGATCATCGTTTACAGCACCGCTGATAAAACAGACTACCGAATAACGGCTACCGATACACTAACATTCAGCAATTTTGGACAACCTTTGGAAACGCAACCCTGTGTTTTTGTGGATCCGGCCAAGACCTTTCAAACATTTGTAGGCATCGGCGGGGCTTTGACTGATGCTTCTGCTGAAACCTTTTTCAAACTGCCGGTTGAAAAGCAAGACGAAGTCCTACGGGAGTATTTCGATCCTAATAAGGGAATCGGTTATACGCTGGCAAGGACAAATATTCATAGCTGTGATTTTTCGAGTGGAAGTTATACATACACGGATGAAAATGATGCTTCACTTAAGTCATTCAGCGTTTCACACGACGAACAATACCGGATCCCTTTTATCAAGAAAGCCATCGCCGCTGCGGGAGGTAAACTTCCTTTATATGCGAGCCCATGGAGTCCGCCGGCGTGGATGAAGGATAATAACGATATCCTCCATGGCGGCAAGTTGTTGCCTAAGTTCTATCAAAGCTGGGCTAATTATTATGTGAAATTTATCAACGCTTATCAAAAAGCAGGCATTCCCATTTGGGGTTTGAGCGTACAAAATGAACCCATGGCCAAACAAACCTGGGAGTCCTGTATTTATTCCGGAGAGGAGGAAAGGGATTTCATCAAAAATTTCCTGGGACCCACGCTTCAAAAAGCAGGTATGAGCAATAAAAAGCTGATTGCATGGGACCATAACCGCGACCTGATCTATCAACGCGCCAGCACAGTTTTGAATGATCCGGCTTGCGCCAAATATGTTTGGGGCATCGGTTATCATTGGTATGAGGACTGGACTGGAGGCGGGAAGATATTCGACAATGTAAAAAGAGTATCAGAAGCATTTCCGAACACTCATCTGATCTTTACCGAAGGTTGTGCAGACCGTTTCAATGCCAGTGACATAAATGATTGGAAAAAAGGAGAGGCATACGGACGCAATATGGTGAATGACTTCAATAACGGCGCGGTGGGCTGGACTGATTGGAATATCTTATTAGATGAAACCGGGGGGCCTAATCATGTCGGTAATTTTTGCTTTGCTCCGGTGCATGCAAATACGAAGGATGGTTCTTTGACCTATATGAATTCATTTTATTATATAGGACATTTTTCAAAGTTCATCAAGCCCGGTGCCAGGAGAGTGATTAGCTCCTCCAGCCGCGGCCAGTTGCTGACTACTGCATTTATGAACCCCGACAAAACGCTCGCGATAGTGGTGATGAACCAAAGTGATGATAAAATTGATTATCGGTTATGGATAGGTGGAAAGGCAGCCGAGATCAATAGCCTTCCGCATTCTATCCAGACTTTAATAGTGGAGTGAGACTAGGGAGGAGGTACTCTAGCATAAATATTTATCGCCCTCTCAAAAGTGTGCAATCGGATCCGGCGTTCCATCGGGGTCATTCTTCGCATTGCCGGACACAGAAAGATTAGTTCCGTGAAGTAATAATAGTCCTGCCAGGTGAGGAGCGGCCATCGAAGTACCGCTCATATATGCATACCGCGAGCCAACGTAAGTGGAAAGAATTCGAACACCGGGCATGGCAAAGTCCACTGCATCATTTCCGAAATTTGAAAAGCTGGCAAAATTGTCCAGGCTATCAATAGCGGAGACAGTGTAAATATTTGTGCCATTCACTCTGGCAGGTGAAGAGTTCGCCGCATCCGTATGTTCATTACCAGCTGCAATGGCGATTAAAACCCCTCTGCCAGCCGTACTTTGTACCTGTTGATCTAGAATGGATGACGTGCCTTCATCATCACCTACACTGAGATTTATCACATCGCCGGGACTGGCAATACTATTTATATATGCGAGAGCTTGCACAATGGAACCGAGCGTTCCCTTACCGTCTTTATCCAGGACACGCAATGAAACCAGCTTTGCGCCCGAAGCCACACCTAAAACTCCAAACGTATTGTTCTTGGCACCGATGATGCCGGCTACGTGAGTTCCATGACCGTTCTCATCGCGGGCTGAACTGACACCACTTAAAAATGACCGGCTGCGCGATGAATCAACATTCAAATCAGGATGGGTAAAGTCAATCCCCGAATCAATGATCCATGCGGTTTTCCCCGTACCATCACCATATCCAACGCGGTTGATGTTCCAGGTTATCAGTCGCGGTGCCACTACTGTGAAACAACTACCCAATGAAATGATACGGTCGGGCTCGATCATAGAGATGTTCTTATCTGCCCTCAACCTGGCGACTTCATCTGGTGTCAACCTGGCGATAAATCCGCCGGGCTCACCGGGAAAACTTTGCTGTAAGGCAGACTCGCGGATATTGTTCCTGGATAAAGTAGTTACTGTCATATTCTGCATGGAATGATCATCCATGCCCCTTGATGCAATTGCAGGATTGTAGGAAATTATATATTGTCCGTCAATGACGACACCATTTTCTGCTCCAGCACTTTGCACGCAAATATCTTCGTTCGTTTGAACGGTGGATGTATCATCTTTATGACAGGCTGTGAAAATGCCAATAGAGAGGAAGAGAAAAAAAATGGTTTTCTTAAGATGCATGGTAGTGATAAAGTGAAATACTATTCACATTTATTGTGCCTGTCATTCAGAGTGACCTTAGTTTAACAGATATTTAGTCGCACATCTCTATTATCTCTACACATATTTTTTATTGCTAAGTATAAGTTCTTTTTTTTGATCCATTGCTGATCGGACGATTATCAACGATGCCTAAGACTTATCTTGCGTTCCATAACGGGTAAGTAAATAATTCCACACATTTTCTCATTTGGCAAAATCACAGCATAGCATCGGAGAGCGAAAAAGCGGGTCGCCTAAAGCCAAAATATCGAAGGAAACAATTCGCCAGGCTCTAATATTGTTTACCTATATAAAACCTTATAAGAGGAGTTTCATATTGGGCTTACTTTTTATCGCCCTCTCTGCCTTTACTACCAGTCTATTTCCATTTTTCCTCGGCAAAATGATTGATGCTGCATCACCGGGCGCCGGAATACCAGGAATGAATACCGTTTCACAGTTCGGAATTGGATTTAAGAATATTCATTGGACCATCAACACCAGTCTCCTGCTGATCTTTCTTCAATTAACTGTGCAAACGATTTTTTCATTCATGCGTGTTTACCTGTTGACAGCAGCCGGCGAGAAGTCGCTGGCAGATATGCGTAAGGATGTATATAGCAAATTACTCACCATGCCCATGAGTTATTTTACGGAGAAAAGAGTTGGAGAATTGAGCAATCGAATTTCATCGGATCTCTCCCAGATCCAGGATGCGATCTCATTTACTCTTGCCGAATTCCTGCGCGGCATTTTCACGTTGATCATTGGATTATTTTTTATTTTTTGGATCAGCGCGAAATTAGCGCTGGTCATGTTGGCTGTTGTGCCTTTGCTGGCGATCATTGCTGTGATCTTTGGGAAAAGGATCCGTAAGATGTCCCGAAAAGCGCAGGACCAGTTGGCTGAGAGTGGAACGATTGTTCAGGAAACATTCCAGGGAATCTCCATCGTTAAAGCATTCACGAGTGAATTCTATGAGATCAGTCGCTATGTAAAAAGTATTCGTTCCGTCGTGGTAACCGCCATCAGCAATGCCCGCTATCGCGGTGCATTTGTTTCGTTCATGATCTTCAGTGTATTTGGTACGATCGCATTTGTTATGTGGTATGGCGCCGGAATGATCCAAACAGGCGAACTAACCATCGGCTCCCTAACCATGTTTGTGATCTTCTCGGTATTTGTCGGCGGAACCTTTGCCGGCTTTGCAGATATGTTTTCACAAATACAAAAAACATTGGGAGCCACCCAAAGTGTTAGAGAGATCCTTCGTGGCGAGGGTGAAGCAGTGGAGCTAAAACCAACAATAGTAGAACCGCAGTACTTATTGAAAGGAAATGTGCGATTTGATCGCGTAGCGTTTAGTTACCCAAGTCGCAGAGATGTGCACGTTTTGAGAGACATCACGCTCACGGCGAACAATGGAGAACAAATCGCTATCGTAGGGCCCAGCGGAGCGGGGAAGTCCACCATTGCTTCCCTATTGCTGCATTTTTATGAAGCCGATAGCGGTACGTTATACTTCGATGAACGACCTGCCAATCAATTTCCAATCTCTCAACTTCGTAGGCAGATGGCGCTTGTTCCCCAGGATGTCCTTTTGTTTGGAGGAAGCATTAAAGAAAATATCGCCTATGGAAAAACAGATGCGACCGATGAAGAGATCATGGCGGCGGCAAAAACTGCCAATGCTCATGAGTTTGTTGACCGGTTCCCCGAACAGTATGAAACGATAGTCGGAGAAAGAGGCATCAAGCTTAGCGGCGGCCAGCGACAGCGTATTGCGATCGCTCGCGCGGTTTTGAAAGATCCTGCAATCTTAATCCTGGATGAAGCTACTTCATCGCTTGATAGTGAGAGTGAACAACTGGTGCAGGAGGCATTGGAAAATCTGATGAAGGGTCGCACCTCTTTTGTAATTGCCCACCGCCTTTCAACCATTCGCAATGCCGATAAGATCATTCTCATTGATAAGGGCGTGGTCTGCGAATCAGGTACTCATGCGGAGTTGATAGCGCTGAATGGTCTTTATAAAAAGCTGAATGAAATGCAGTTTGAGTTTGGAGTGGACAACGTCACTTAACTCTACTATATACATTCAAAATGGCTTCGCGGATCGAGGGCCATTCAAATTGGGCCAGGCGATGGTAACGATCTTTTATCAATTTAATATTCAGGTAGGGAACATTTGTCAATTGCTGTCGTGCAAAACTCGCATTAGAGGTATCTACAATTTCATCCTTCTCACCTTGAAGGTAGGCGACGGGAACACGAATGTTTTTCCAATACGGCAGCATCTTTTCCAACTCTTTCTTATGATGCACCTTTTCCGTATTCGCCGATCGAAATAACCGGGGAATGAACCAACGAATGGACCAATGTTCAATGATCCTGGTGAACCAAAAATATTTTTCCTGGCCCGGAGCAATCGCAGGACCGGTAAGCACCAGTCCATCCACTAAATCGGGATGGTCCATGGCCAAGCGGCAGGCAATCGGTGCACCATAAGAACCTCCAACAATGATCACAGGATGATGAATTTTATTCAAGCTGTCCAGGATCGGCCTGATCATTTCGGCTTGTTTTTGAATAGAGCCAACAGGACGACCAAAGCCGGAATAACCATATCCCGGCCGGTCGACCGCATAGAAGCGAAACTTATTTCTCAGATTCGTGTCGGCAAACCGACGACTGTAATAACTAATGGAGCCGGGAGAACCATGCAACATCAGCAAGACTGGAAGACTATCATTTCCCGAACTTACATATCGCAAAGTCCTTCCCTGGCTGGTATAATAGTGAATGGAAGCATCGATCCCTCCTTCGGCAAATATCTGTTTAAGTTCTTCGTCCGACCTGCGGAATTGTACATAGTGATCAAAAATAAAACAGGCAATGATCAGCAATATAAACAGTACAATCACAATTCTTATCGTGATCCTGAACCAGCGATACGGCCTTCTTCGTCGTTTTGCTTCCAATAAGAATTCCTAATACGTTTCTACAATATTATAAAAGAAAGAAGTGGGTGGAGATTCCACGCCCCCCGCAGCCATCTTGTCTTTCAAATCTTGTGACTTTAAAAATTCCTTTGCCTTTTTAAGATCCTTTACTGCAAATACTATAAAGACATTTTGCTTGTCGCCATCGCTATATCCAAGGCCTCTGTCGATCAGCCCGTTTTCTATTCTCGCAGATTTGTGCTCATCAAAGACTTTTTTCCAGTCGTCCCAATTTTTAATCCGATGAGTCACCAACAATCTTTTCTTCTCGTCAATACTTGAAGTGTCATTCATCACTACATCCAGGTAGGTTATAGTAGGCGCTCCGATAACTCCGGCTTTTTGCATAACGGTCTTCAGGTCCGGCGAGTTTGCCATAGCCCGGGCTTTGCTGAGATCCTCTGCTTTTAGATATACAATCAGTGAATTCGGATCATCCATACCTCTTCCAATAGCATAACTGGATAATCCATTCGAACGCCTCACCGAATCGTGCGCTTCATAGTCTGGCTTCCATTTTGAATAGTTAGCGACTTTGTGCTGTACGATCATGAAAGTTTCGGGCTTGGGTTCAGTGACCATCGTATTAGTTGTATCCGTTTTGGACATGGTGGTGTCTTCCGTGGCATCAGTAGTTTTCTTATCGCTTCCCGAACCACAGGAAAGAAAAACAGTCAACAGACTTAAGGCGACAGTATTTACTGCCAAAAAATTAAATCGCTTCATTTTTTATAGGTTTTAAATTTTTCAATGGAAAATAAAATTAAAGGTATTAATTGGAATCAAAAGGGTTGAATTGAGACTGAACTATATAATTTCGACGGATCATATATCTTGCCCTGGGTCATTACCCACCTGACCTTGCGAATGCTGCTTATATTTTCAACCGGATTTCCTTCAACCAAAATGAAATCGGCCTTTTTGCCTTTTTCGATACTGCCAAACTCTTTAGCCTTGCCCGTATAGTTGGCCGGTCCCCAGGTTGCCAGTTGTAAGACCTTATTAGCAGGAATGCCAGCCAGCACATACAATTCCAATTCCCGGTGAAGACTGAAGCCTGGCAGTCCATCGGTTCCGGGAACTATCCGAATGCCCTTATCATACACCATTTTTGTAATATTCAAGAAGGCCTGGAAGGATTGCCTGTAGGTTTGATCCATTCCTTCTGGCACGGGCACGCCTCCCCCACCTGCTTTAATCCGCCGTTGCCATTGTAAAGGAAAATGATCGACAATGTTTTTGAAGTTTGCTGAGATCTCTTTATCCCGGGATAAAAACAAATCTTCAAACACGCCCAGTGTAGGATCAACAGTGATTTTCTTATTCTTCATCAACTCCACGAACTGAACCATAGGAGCGCCATGCAGATCAAGTGTCGCAGCCTTTTGGGCCGGTAAAGAAAAACGCAAGGGTGAACGCGTGTCAACGGTATCGCCAAAAAAATTCAAGACCAGCATGTTCATATGAGTCACTTCGTTGTATCCGGCATTGATGGCCTGGGCAGCCGTCATGAAAGCAGGAATATGTCCGGCCACGCGAAGATGATGTTTCCTTGCTTCATCGATCAATGGTTTGACCCATTCAGGTTTAATGGAGCTATACAGCTTTATTTGCTGATATCCCTCCTGGGCATACTCTCGTATCGCTTTTTTTCCTTCCTCCACATTGTTGATCAGTGCTCCGGTGGGTGCGGCAAAGGGGCCGGCTCCATCAATAAAACCACTCATGATCTCAACGCGAGGGCCAATGATTTCTCCGTCATTTATTTGGCGGATCTTTTCCAGCAAACTTTTATTATTACCCATGTCACGAACATGAGAGACACCTGCAGCAATATGAAATATTCCATCCAGGTTGTCAGACACGTGCACATGCATGTCCCATAAACCCGGAAGAATGGTTAAGCCTTCCCCGGCGAAACTCCTTGCTTTGGCATTTTGTATCGTATTTCCCTCAGCTATTCTGTCAATCGTGCCATTGTGTATCAGCACGTCTTTGTGAGGGACGAGCCGCGCCTGTACCGCATCAAAAAGAGAAACGTCTTTGATCAATACCCATTCATCGGCTTTTTGAGTGAGTGTGGAAGCAAGATTTTTATAGAAATTGGATTCATGAACCTTTTGAGCTGCTAACAATTCAGCTATATATTTTTCATAACCCTTGCGAATGGACGATTGCCAGTCATTAACGATCGCAAAGTCCAGGTCGTCCTTGTCAATCCATGTATAGGAGGGTGTAAGATCAAATCCTTTGGTCTCAACGAGCCAAACCGCCATCTCTTCAGCACCCGTACCCAGCACCTTTTTCTCCAGAACAGTCAACATGGCCTCGCCTGATGGTATCAATTTTATCCTATTGCCATTTTTCTTCAGGGCTTTCATCATATGACCCGCATTCGCTTTCAGGCCTATGTAAAAAGCCTTTCCGGACACTTCTTGCTGCATGTCTTCTGCGTTGTTCTTCCACCTCGCATTGTTATTTACCCAACTGAATTCTTCATTGACATCATTTTTCATATAATCCTTACCGCTGGCCTTGATAGAAATGGGAAATCCCTCTTCGTCTTCTTTGAAATTAATTCTAAGGCTATCTCCACGACCGCGATCATTATATTGGTACCATTCGTCGAAGCTCCCGTCCGGCAGCTTCCAGTATTTATCAAAGCCTTTTATTTCTCCACCGGCAGAAACGATGGAATAGATAAGGGTATCGGAGGATTGTGCGTGCGAAAATGCAGATAGGCAAACGATTGAAATGAACAGAAGCGAACGACGTTGCATGTGCTTAAAGATTAGTTCCCGAAAAGATAGGAAAATTGAGGATGACTTTTTAAGCGACAGGTACAAACTACCAAAAGCACAAAGATTTTAGTAAAAAATCCTATATTAGCCCTCCTCTTGGAAACTTCGGACCCCCCTATTTTGTACACCCTTATTTTATCATTATAAAACAGTTTTTTATGAAAAAATTGCTTTTGGCAGCATTGATTCTATCGATTGTTTCCTGTAATTCCAGCGACAAGGATAAAACCGTCGCTAAAGAAGAACCAAAGGAAAAAACACCAATGATGATCAACACCGCGGGTTATACGGTGGGTTATTCTTCCCAATTTGAAATGGGAAATCCAAAAAACGCAGAAGTGGTTGCCGCTTTGTGGAAAGATTGGGATAGCGGAGACCTGACACCCGGTAAGTCATCATTCGCAGATACGATGACGTTCCTGGGTTACGACGGAGCTGTAGTCAGTGGACCAAGAGACAGCGCAGTTGCCGCTACACAAGCCTACCGGAATACCCTGGGCACCGTTCAAAGCAGGATTGATGCAATTTTCCCGGCGAGAAGTACAAATATGAATGAAGACTGGGCACTGATTTGGGGAACTGAAATACGTACGGATAAAAAAAGTGGTAAGGTAGATTCGGTAGCGCTTCAAGAAACCTGGCGCTTCAATAAGGACGGCAAGGTCGACCTCATATTTCAATATAGTCGTGCGTTGCCAGCACCGCCAAAGAAATAAGCTTTTAAGGTTCGAAAACTCAAAGGTATATAAGGTCATTGCCGTGGCGCGTGTCCACGCGCCAGCATAGATTGTTATGGTTCGCGTGGGTCGGTCTGGTGCGTGAGACACGCACCAGGGCACATTTTCACCACTCACCTGTCAATCTGTCAAACCTCCCTTCTTTGGAACAGCTATTGCAGGCTGGGAGCCATCAATAAATCCACATTACATCATGGTAACGGAGAAAGGAACGATTTCCATCAATACAGAGAATATCTTCCCTATTATCAAGAAATTCCTGTATTCAGACAATGAGATCTTTTTGCGTGAATTGTTAAGCAACGCCGTAGACGCCACTCAAAAACTAAAACGCCTGGCCTCTTTGGGACATTATGGCAAGGAGTTGGGCGACTTGAAAATCGAGGTAAGGGTAGATGAGAATAAAAAAACCATCACTATATCTGACCGCGGCATCGGCATGACAGCCGATGAAATAAAAAAATATATTAATCAAATCGCGTTCTCCGGCGCTACCGAATTCCTGGAAAAGTTCAAAGAAGCCAATGATGCTAATGAGATCATCGGGCGTTTCGGACTGGGTTTTTATTCATCATTTATGGTAGCCGATAAAGTAGAGATACAATCATTGTCTTACCAGGATAATGCTGAACCAGCGCGTTGGCTCTGCGATGGAACTACCTCATTTGAAATCACTGAAGGCAATCGCACGGAAAGAGGGACGGATGTCATTCTATATATAAATTCTGAGTCAGAAGAATTTTTGCAGGAGCACCGCCTGCAGGAAATCATGAATAAGTATGCTCAATTCTTGCCGGTGCCGGTGAAATTTGGAACGAAGCAGGAATCGGTACCGGACGGTGAAGATGCGGAGGGTAAACCTCAATACAAAACCATCGAAGTCGATAACATTGTCAATAACACAAATCCAATATGGATCAAACCTCCGAATGAGCTAAAGGATGAGGATTATCTAGAATTCTACCGCGATCTCTACCCTTTCTCCGAAGAACCCCTTTTCTGGATCCACTTAAATGTTGACTACCCATTCAATCTTACAGGAGTCCTGTACTTTCCAAAACTCAAAAATGATTTTGAAGTTCAAAAGAACAAGATCAAACTTTTCAGTCGCCAGGTTTTCATAACGGATGAGGTCAAGGATATCGTTCCGGAATTTCTGCTACTATTGCATGGGGTTATTGATTCTCCGGACATACCTCTGAATGTGAGCCGCTCTTTTTTACAAAGCGACAGCAATGTAAAGAAGATCAATAGTTATATCTCGCGGAAAGTAGCCGATAAATTGAATGAACTGTTTCATAAAGACCGGAAGGCATATGAAGAAAAATGGGGCGATGTAGGGCTCTTTGTAAAATATGGAGCGCTTACAGATGAAAAATTTTATGAAAAGGCGAAAGAGTTTTTATTACTCTCCAATACTAACAATGAAAAATTCACACTCGAGGAATATCAAGCCAAAGTGAAAGATTTTCAAACGGATAAAGAGGGACGGCTGGTTTATCTCTATACAGCCGATCCTGAGCGGCACGACAGCTATGTCCGTGCGGCCAATCGAAAAGATTATGATGTATTGCTAATGAATTCACCTATCGACACTCATTTTATTCATCACCTGGAGTCAAAACTGGACAAGACTTCATTAAAAAGAGTGGACGCTGATGTGCTGGACAAGTTGATTGTAAAAGAAGATACGGTGCAGCATCTGTTGACGGAGGATGAAATTGCCAAATTGAAAACTCTTTTTGAAAAGGCGATCAATAATCCCACCATGAAAGTGGAAATAGAGAATCAGCAACCCGAAGCAATGCCGGTGACGATAACTATGGAGGAATGGATGAGGCGAATGAAAGAAATGTCGAAGATGGGTGGAGGAGGAGGAATGAACTTCTACGGGTCGATGCCCGATACATATAAAGTCGCAATAAATGCCAACCACAAAGTGATTTCAAAAATCCTTCAGGCGGAGGAAGGCCAGCAGACAGCCATGGCAAAACAAGCGTTTGACCTGGCATTATTGGCACAAGGATTATTAAAGGGAGCCGATCTGACTGCCTTCGTGGAGCGGAATGTCGAAGTGATTTAACTCTTGCTCGACGCGGATGCCGGTGGGGGATTGATCACAAGAAATTCCGGTGGATCCGGATACATTTGGATCAGTTCACTGTGCTTGCTTTTAAGAGTACGTTTGAAGCTTCCCAGGTAACCCGGCTTACGTATCTTTTCGGTATCGAGCTGAACCGATTCGATCAGATCGTTTCCGATATACATCATTAATTTCATAGTATTGGATATAATGCAAAAAACGTGAATTTTCTGTTTTATTGCAATACCAACAATTACTCGTTTTTCTAAGGTATTTTTACGTGTTTTTACTCAATAGCAAGGGTGAGCTGTGAGTGGGAAGTAAGAACAAATCACTTCTCAGCACTCACCGCTCACCACTCACCACTCCCTTAGTTAATCACAATTTCCTTTCTCGAATTTTCTTTCCCAGGAATAATCGGGAGACTCACTTCCAAAACACCATCGGCATATTTTGCCGAAATAGCATTAGAGTCAATACTCTCATTCAAGGTAAAGGTCCTTTTAAAACCTCCCCGGCTGTACTCCCGCAAGATCCATTCAGGGCGCGGGAACCCTTCGGGCGGCGTGTAGGAAATGGTCAACTCATTCCCGTTTACATCTAAATGAAAATGCTCTTTGATGCGGCCGGGAGCAAACAGCAGTAATTCATAACTGTTGTCTGTCTTGTAAATGTTGACGGCTGCACGTTGCATGGAACGGATAAACAGGCTCCTGTTTCCGTAAGCGTTGCCTTTTGCGGCGCATGACTGATTGTAGTGCATGTTTTTTGTTTTACTTGTGAATAATGAAATAACTAGTTGCAAGCACTAATAACATGCCATCGGCATGTTCATGTAATTATGTCATTGGAGCGAGTGGTGAGTGGTGAGTTGTGAGTGTGCCTAAGCTTCATCCAGGTTCATGAACTTGAATGTCTCTCGTGTAATTGTTCTGCAGTTCTGAGCTAATTCTTCCAGGGTGCAACTGATCGCCACCATATTCACAGGCAGACCATCAGATGTTTCCATTAATTCTAAACAGAGGATGCTGTCTTCGCTTACATTTTCGCCACCCTTCAACATGGAAAAGAGTGCATGCGCAAATTTTCGGTTGGTGCTGGCAAAAAATTTACCGAAGCTTTCGAAACCCGCAGGGGTCTTCATGTTTAGTTGGATATAAAAGGCAGATTTACTCATCGTTAATTTTCCGCAATGAAAGTGCCAAACTCATTGATTGTCCTGATTTTTTCTACTATTTCAAAGTTGGTAATTATACGTTTTTTGGCCTCCTTGCAAACAGCGATACAAGGATCAGCCCTGCAATAAAGCCTCCGATATGCGCCGCATACGCCACTCCACCACTTTCACTCCCCCCGAGCATTCCAAGGCCACTGATGATTTGAAAGACAAACCAGATCCCTACAGCTAGCACGGCCGGCACCTGGATAATGGACCGGATCATCAACACTCTCACTTGGTTCTTAGGGAATAAGATGATATATCCTCCGAGCACTCCCGATATTGCACCCGAGGCTCCCAAGCTGGGAATAAGCGTATCCTTGCCCAAAAGAGAAGTAGTGAACACGTGACTGAGGCCCGCAATCACACCACATACCAGGTAAAATAAAAGATAGCGGCTATGACCCATCCTGTTTTCGAGATTGTCCCCGAAGATCCATAGATATAGCATGTTGCCTCCAATATGTGCCCATCCACCATGCATGAACATCGATGTAATCAATGTCAGATAAACAGGAATGGGAGTAGGACCCAGCGTGCCATTGGAAATATCTGTGTCCCTTATTATTTCTTCCGGAACAGTCGAAAACCGGGCGATGACTCCTTCGTCACTGCCCATTTTCTGAAAGAGTATGAAGACTAGGATATTGATGACAATGAGTACATAATTTACCATGGGTGTAACCGACCTGTCCGAATTGTCATCTCCTAGTGGAAACATGAATCAATCTATTTAGTTAAAGCGATAAATCCATTGCAATTGTAAGGCCGAAGCTGTTCAATTCATTCATGCACCAGGTATTTCTTCAACAATCCGATCCCCTTTCTAACTTCATCCCGGCCCTTTGATTCAATTCCGTACCAGCCTCGGTAGCCTGAATCCTTACTTGTCTGAATCATGGCGGCGGTCAATTCTTCGGTTGGCTGATTTCTGTAAGACATCCCTTTCGCAAACGGAGCTGTTTTTTTCAAATAGTTATAGTTGTCGAAATCATCACTGGGATTTCTCCAATCGGGGAAAGTACCCAAACGTGAATTGTTTACTTTTTTTAATAAGGCCAGCATCCATTCCGGATCATTCGACACTCCTCCGTGATTTTCTATTACGATATTCAGCCCGGATGGTGCTGCATATTCCAGCAAGCGAATGTAAGACTCCGATGCCCATTGTAACGCTTCTTCCTTGTTGGCATTCTCCGGACCGCGACAATTAGTTCGAATCGCATGGCAACCTAAATAATGGGCGATGTCAACCCACTTCCGGTGATTGATCTCAAATTGTTTTCGTCCCTCGGGCGTATCAGAACATCCATCTCCTTCTTCATCCACCATAATGAGTACCATTTTCACATCGTAAGCGGCTGCATTCTGTTTCAATTTTTTTAGATACCCTTCTGTTGGCGATTCAAACAACGTATTTACGAACTCGATACCGTTCAAGTCAAAGTCTTCGCGCGCGATCCTTGGAAAATCCAGGTTTTTCCATTGTCCTGCCCGTATCTCTTCTACCAGCGCCCATTCTGCCAGTGATATGTCATCTGTGACCATGTAATCTATTTAAAGCTCCCAACCCTTGCGGTATTCGCGGTGAAGAAATTTATTCGCTTCGTCGTCGTTGGTGATTTTCATATTCTTTGAGTCATAGACCACTTTTTTCCCGGCTCTTAAAGCAACACCACCCAACAAAATAGTTTCAGTCACGGCTCTTGCATTTAAGAAACTGCCTGGTGACTGCGTTTTAGTTTTGAACGCATTGATCCAGTGCTTCAGTCCATTTTCCATTACGTTTTCAGCTGCTTGTTTGCCATTCAAAAATGTTTTCATTTTGCTTTCTGGCAATAGTCTTGGGTTCTCATTTCTAAAGTCTGCTACTATTTTTCCTTTGTCACCTACAAACATCATTCCCTCAGCCTGCAGCGTTTCATTTTCCATTTCCTCCGGCGTATTGGGCTTCATGCCGCCATCATACCAGAATAGATCAAAGGCAGGCAAACGTTCCTGTTTTGGAAACTTAAATCGCACAATGCAGGAATGAGGAAATGCTACGCCATTGGGTTCGCGTTCACTTACATGATCGATGACAATGCTGGTGGTGGTGCCGAATGCCTCGGCTGATAAAGGCGGTGTATTTATTCCCATCGCCATGAACATAGGCCAGAGGCTATAATGTCCCATATCCGCAATGCTTCCTCCGCCGAAATCATACCATCCGCGAAAAACATTAAATGTGTAGTTCGGATGGTAAGGCCGATGAGGAACCAGCCCCAGCCATAGCTCCCAATCAAATCCCTGGGGAACAGGTGGTGTATCGGTAGGATTGGCCGACCATTGGGGCCATACAGGTCGGTTGGACCAATTATGAATTTCAAGAAGGTTTCCAATCATTCCGTCATTGATCCATTGTTTGACCTGGTCATTTCCGCTTTGCTTGCTCCATGCGAGGAGATGGGTGCTCACGCCTGTCTTTTCCGCGGTATCTATCGTCAGCCTGGCTTCGTACATGCGATTGGCAATGGGTTTATGGATAACCACATGCTTGCCTTTTTTCATGGCTGCAATAGATATATATCCGTGAAGATGATCGGGTGTCATGATCTTTACGGCATCAATATCTTTTTCTTTTTCCAGCAATTCACGAAAATCTGCGTAAGAGTTACATCCTTTAAAATTCGTGTCCTTCATCTTGCCATAATATTTTTCTACGAGGTATTTGCCTACGTCACGTCCACCCGGAACACCATCGAATGAAGCACCCCAGTTCGGCTCCTGGATCACTTCCCGGATCGAGTCGCGGATTTCGTTCTTTGACCAGTCAATATAATTCGTACTCATTTTGTTTGGGTCGCAAACAGATACAATTTGTATTTCAGGATTAACGATCAACTCACACATTTCTCTTAGACCTTGAGTACCGCAACCAATATAGGCGATGTTGATCTTATCACTAGGGGCTATATGACCAGGGCCACCCATTACGTGTCTGGGGATAATGGTAAAAGCTACCCCGGCTGCAGCGGCTGATCCAATAAATTCCCTTCGGTTGATGTTTTTTTTGCCAGACATTTTCTCAGGTTTTATTTGATGATTAATATTTATTGAAGAAAGGAACGAAGAAGTCGATGATACTTGCTCAGAATTAAATTTACTAATTATTGGATTCGATGCGAAAATTATTCCTCAACCTGGGGAACTTTTAAATCAGATTTCATTTACCTATTTAAGAGCTATCTAAAAATTTGGCTGACGCACAGGCTTGATGTTTTCGGTAGTGTTTTTGACCCCATTATTAAAGCGTAATTTCCGCTATCATGCAAAAAGTAAATAAGAGCTATTTCCGAAATTTTTTTAAGTCCAGGACGAGGGTGATCATATTAGTCGTTGTCATTGCATTGATTATTTTCCGTCTTTACCTGCCAGTCATAGTAAAAAATTATGTGAATAGGACGCTCGATCGCATTCCCGGCTATCATGGATGGGTGGACGATATAGACATTTCATTGTGGAGAGGGGCCTATGTCATAAATGGCCTGCATTTATTCAAAGACGGAAATAAAAAACCGATGCTTGATCTTCCCATAACGGACATTTCTATCGAATGGAGATCACTATTCCGTGGGAAAATAGTTAGCAAAGTAAAAATGATCCGACCCGAGTTCAATATGTACATTACAGCCAATAAATTATCGAAGAACGAAACGCCAGGAAGGTCTGACTGGACAAAAGCCCTCAAGGAATTAGTGCCCATCACGATCAACCGATTTGTTGTAGAGGATGGAAAATTTCTGTACGCCGATATCCTGGAAAGCCCGGATATTAATCTTAAGGTAGAAAAGATTAGCCTCGTAGCGACCAACCTGGGCAATGTGGTAGATAAGTCCAAGATCCTCCCGTCCGATATAAAAATAAATGCAGTTTCATTTGGCAAAGGGAACCTGAACGTGAGTGCGAACATGAACCTGCTGAAAAAGATTCCTGATATGGATGTAAATGTTTCTCTGAAAAACTCAGACGTTACTGCGTTGAATACAGTATCCCTTGCTACTGCCGGATTTGATTTTGAAAAAGGACGATTTGAACTATATAGCGAATTCGCTATCAAAAATGGCTATCTGAAAGGCTATTTCAAACCCATGTTTCAAAATATTAAAATACCTGACAGCCTCGGGAAGCCCAACAGTAATATCTTAAAAAGGCTGTGGGAAGGCGTTATCACTTTCTTCGGTTTTGTTCTAAAGAACAAACCAAGAGATTCCTTTGCAACAAAGATCCCCATTGAGGGAGACCTAAATAATCCGGATCTTAAATTATGGACCATGATCACCAACATTTTTAAGAATGCCTTCATCAGACCGTTTAAGAATGAGGTGGACAATGAAATTCGGTTTGGTGATGCCAGTAAATCGAATGATTCGAAGAAAAAAAAGAAATGATCCTCGGACATCTTACTCCCTCGAATAAAATAATATTTGAGAATAAATAAATCATTCCTACTTTTCATCACGTTTAACCTTTAAAGTGATCATATGAGTAGTAATAAACGCTTCCTCTTGTCAATGATGATGTTCCTCCAATATTTCGTTTGGAGTTCATGGTATGTAACTATGGCCACTTACATGGGTGAGAATTTGAAATCCTCCGGAGTGCAGGTGGGCGCAGCATATAGTGCATTGGCCATCGCGACGATGATCTCCCCATTCTTTATCGGTTTGATCGCAGATCGTTATTTCGCCGCTCAGCGCGTCATGGGAGTTTTGCATTTATTAGGTGCCGTCCTGCTATTTGTTGCTACAAAAATTACAGACAATACTCTTTTCTATTGGGTCATCCTGGTCTATTCATTGATGTATATGCCAACCATCGCTCTCTCCAATAGCGTGGCGTTTTCACAGATGAGTGACCCCGGAAGACAATTTCCCTGGATAAGGGTTTTTGGTACGGTTGGATGGATCGCTGCTGGACTATTAGTTACCAAATTGGGAATTGAAAAAACTTCCTCCACATTCATCATGGCTGCCGTCGTATCCGGATTATTGGGACTGATCAGTTTCATCCTGCCCAATACACCACCCAAGGGAAGAATCCCGGGCTCAACGGCATCCAGTTCCATTGGCAAGGAAGCTTTTGTGCTTTTTAAGGACCGGCCTTATCTGTTATTTTTCATTGCTGCCATTTTAATTTGTATCCCGCTCGCTTTCTACTACGGGTTTGCCAATTTTTTCCTGAACGAACTCAATATGAGCGATCCGGCAGCGAAGATGACGTTGGGACAAGTCTCAGAGGCACTGTTTATATTGGCAATTCCTTTCTTATTCTACAGGATCGGTGTGAAAAATATGTTGCTCATGGGTATGTCCGCCTGGATACTTCGATATGTTTGTTTTGCATACGGAGATACCGGCGCAAATACCTGGATGCTATATGCAGGAATTATTCTTCATGGCATCTGCTATGATTTCTTCTTTGTAACAGGGTATATGTACACAGAGAAAAAGGCCGGCGAAAAGATCAAGAATTCTGCGCAGGGATTATTCACTTTTGCGACTTATGGATTGGGAATGTTTATCGGGACCTGGTTCTCAGGATTTGTAGTAGACAAGTATAAGACGGTTGCCGGGCACAACTGGATGAGTATTTGGCTTGTACCTGCCGCGATCGCGCTTGCTGTTCTTATTTATTTCTTCATCTTCTTCCGGGAAAAAAGAGAAATCAAGCAGACAGGGTAATACTCACCACTCACAACTCACCACTCACCTAGTTGTTCCACCAAAACGTGGCCTTTAATACAAAAGCTCTATTGCGCACCGAGAAAGGGGCTGAATAATAATTATCAGTGTAGACCAGGAATATATCCGATGCAGGCCGGTAACGCCATTGGAACCTCGCATTCAGATTTATATTTTTTTGCTGGCTATTATATTGAAGAAATGTGGTCAGAAAAAGAGTGTTGGTAAGACGTCACGTCGATTCGGGGCCCGATCAACCAAAAAGTAATATCATTCCAGGGTTGAGGTAACTTGATCCGGTTGTAAGCGGTACTCAATGTAATGCCGACATATGGTTGAATGCGATAGCCGAGATCAACATTGACATTATTTCTTTTCCCGTCAGCATAATAGCCACCATAACGTGTAGTGATGCTGTAAGTGAAAAGTTTTTGAGGTTTCGAGAAAAATTCAAATCCCCATGCTTTCCATCGATGAGTCGTGCCGGTTGCCAATGAATCCTTGTTACTATTAGTCGGATCGAAAGGCTGCAATAGTTTTACATAGTCGTCGCCCACCCATACATCAAATATGCTTTGATCGCGCAGATTAAAAATATACAAAAAGATATTTTCATAATCTGTTTTCTTAAATGATGTGTTGTAATAATAGCCGCCAACATAACGAGGACCATGGCTCAGTACCGGGCCGCTCTTGGGAAAAAATAAATACGACATACCCGGATTGAGTTTTATATAGTTGACGCGGGGCACATAGCCCACCTCAGCAGAATAACCTCTGCCTGCATACTCATGCTGCCATAATAGCGTCCAATGGCGACTGGTATATTGAAGATTGGCGGCATGGCTCAAACTGTTGTCATTCTTGCCGGGAGTAAATGATTTCAATACCATGAATTTACCCGTCCATATATTGTTGGAAGATGCCAGGTTATATTCTGCGCCGATATTGCGGTTATATAGTGAATATTGCGGTTTAGTGCTATCCTTGCCCGGTTCATAATTCATCGATTGCTTATTAATAAAGATCAGTCGGATATTTGACCGTGCAAAAATCTTACGCTGCAATGCCACTACTGTAAAATTCTGAGACGGCAAGCCGATATTTCCGACTTTCCTGGTTTGCATGTCCATCACTCCTATTCGCCAGTTCTTATCAATGTTACCGCTTAGTCTCGCTCCAAAATTAATAGGTACTCCCAAGCCGATTCGCCGGGAAAAAAATGGACGGATATTGGCAAATCCAAAATTTCCAAACAGGTCATTATTCTCCAGGAAGAACTGTCTCTTTTCAGGAAAGAATAATTCGAACCGGTCCAGGTTCGTAACTTGTTTATCTACTTCTACCTGGGAATAATCAGGATTAACCGTAAGGTCCAGATTGAGAGATGAAGTGATGGCGATTTTTGCATCGGTTCCTATCTTCACTATGATAATGGGACTTGGTATTCGCGGCATAATCCTTAGATATTCCCGTCAATGCATAAGGAATGATAGATAAATTTAACCCGGGTTCCGGCAGTGGTTGATCCCATATCAAATGACCGGTATATGCAAGAGATGCAGTGGGAAATTGCCTTGGTACAGGAGCCCAGGCAGATTTTTCAGCGGCCGTAATATCCAGCCGGCTAAAATTGACTCCCCATTTAGACATCCCTTTTTTATAGCGAATGGTCTTGAAAGGAATAGCTGCTTCAAAGATCCATTTATCATCATAATTCTTTACAGCGGATACCCATTTATTATCCCAGTTTAGATCGGCCTTCCCTCCTTCATATAAAGTACCATCCCACTGAGCACCCGCTGCATTTGCCCCAAATGTATAACCATTGGTCAGGTCATTAAACGGATCCAAAAAGAAAATGAAGTTGTCATTTTTTCCAAAAGCAAAATCCCGCCGCAGCGATTCAACCATATAAGGCGAAGAGATCCTTGGTAAATAACAAATGGCTATGATATAGAGATTTTGTTGATCATAGGTCATCTTTACTTCCGTATTTACAAGAGCCTTACTTGTATCCATGGGTAATACCATAAAAAAACTTCCGGCTGTCTCCGTTTCCTGCCAAGCTGATTCATCCATTACGCCATCGACAGCTATGACACCTGATGTCTTCTTGATATGAAGTTCAAAATGATTGTTCAACTTCTGGCTATAGCCGAAGAAGCTGGTTAAGATCAACAATAAACAGAAAGAAAATTTCAAAATATGAGCAGCTGTTTGGTTACTATCGGTAATATAATAAAATCATCTATAATACGTTAGTGATTTATCAATTTCATGGATGAAAAAATTATTTTTTTGCCTTTGTTGTTTTCCATTTCTCGCCTCTGCCCAGAACTTTCATTTGTCGTGGCGCCTTGGGTTGGCGAATTACCAGGGTGATCTGAAAGCTAAAAGAGTCTCCCTGTCCCAGGCCAGGTTTCTGCTTTCGTTAGGTGCGCGATATGACCTCTCGGAACACATTACTGCCCGAAGCTATTTTACTTTCACTTCGCTGAGAGCCGACGATAAGAATGGAACGGCGACCATGAAAGCCCGCAATCTCAATTTCAGGACAAAAGTTTTTGATTGGGAAGTCACGGCTCAATATAGCCTGTTTAGCCTGAACGACCGCTGGTGGACTCCATATATATATACTGGAATTGGATTGTACCATTACAGGCCTTATGCTATGGATGCGGGTGGAAACAAGGCCTTCCTGAAACCATTGAGTACCGAGGGTGAAGGATTCGTGGCGGGTGTTAAAGAATATAAATTGACCCAGTTTAGCTGGCCCATCGGATTAGGTGCAGAATATTCGTTGAATGAAGACATGCGCTTGGGAGTGGAGTTCGGCTACAGAAAACTTTTTACCGACTACCTGGATGATGTGAGCTCTCATTATGTGGATGAGACGGCACTATTAAATGCAAGAGGGGCAAGGGCAGTTGATCTCGCGTATCGGGGTGATGAAGTAGGCTCAGGTCCTTATCCTCCATCCACCGTTTCCAGGGGTAGCTCCGACCGAAAAGATGGTTATTACTATATGGCCCTGACCTATACCGTTAGATTCTATTTTGACAAGTATAAAAAGATTGTTGGACTTCCGTCCGGAAAAAAACAAAAGAGAGTGGGCTGTCCCGCCTCGAGATTGCGTTAATGTATTCGCCTTAATATTACCGCGGAACTCTTCTTCATATCTCCCTCAAATCTTATTTCATTTCGATCGTTTCCGTCCTGGATAAAAAGTAAGCCGGTATTTGGCGGTATGGCACCGAGGTTTTCAGCGTACATCGTAAGCAATATAGAATCTCCTAGCTCGCGCGGCACTGGCACCACCAGCCTAATCGCGCTTTCTGAAAGACTTTTTCTGGCAATGATCACTTTTCCATTCATAACTACACTAACCGTATCTCCGTCAACCGTGCCGTTGTCATATAAACTAAGTACGAGACTATCCGAATGAAAAAATACACTGCGAATGATCTCCGTTCTTCTTTGGTCGATCGCAGCAGCAGCCTTTGCAAGATCAGTTGGCGTATTGATGATGGAAGTAGTCGGTAGTTTCGGCTTCGATTCTGTTATGGAAACCGGGATTTTTGCCTCCTGATCCTTTTTCGCTAATTCGTAAGCAGGCTTTTTCGGTTCATTTGTAATTGGCGCTGAAAGCTTGGGTCTCTCTTCATCCTCCATGGCCATGATCGTCGCGGGTTCTTCCTTAGGGACAACAGCTACCGGAGGCTCTTTCGGTTTTGACTCCGGAATAATGGCAACAGGCTTTTCAACCTTCGCTACCGGTTCATTTTCTTTTTCCTTTTTCTTGGGTTGAAAAAATGCAAGCGTATTCAACAGGTTCAACTTATCCAACTGGGAGATCAACTTGGTCTGGGCGGAATTATTCAGACGATGAAGCGTAATCGTACCGGAATATGTGTTTTCATTAGAAGCTCTGAAGTCCATTGTTCTGGTGTGGAAGTTTCCCGTCAGGGTCATATCCGAATCCTCCATGTTCAGGAAAAGGCTGCCATATAATTTTACCCGCTTGGGAGTCGTGGTATAGTTATCATAGATAAGCTCATCATCTTCGAGCGATATGCTGCCTTTCTTTTGTTTAAGGATAACTGATTTTATCCCTATATTTTCAACGCCATCGATGGTAAATACGGTGAGAGAGTAGCCACCTGTTTTTTCATTATTTCCGCTGATCACCAATTCATACAATAGCTCGCTGCCCTGGGTACTGATGGAGCCTGTCCAGATTCCGCTTAGGTCCTGAGAAAGAACACGTAAGGGCAATAAGATTAATATGACTAACGCCTTCATTGAATAGTCTGTAACAAATGAAATTGGAATTGCGGTATTGCATCGGATATACCAGGAGGAAAGAGAGGACAAGATAGGCAAAATTGCCCGGATTTTATACTAGATGCCAGATGCTGGATAGTAGATACTAGATGCTGATAAATAACGACTTATCAGGAGGCAATAGCATGTAGGGCATATTCAATATCTGGCATCTGGCATCCAGCATCTAGTATCTGGTTTTCTTCCTACCTTTCTCAAGCCAACATAATTTTCAACTATTCAAAACAAAATACTATGCAACGAATTGCGATGCTCGGTGCGGGTTTCATTGGTCGCTTTTATGCCGATTCATTAGTCGGCCAAAGAAGGCAGGATAAACTTATAAGCATCTATGCCCGGAGGAAAGAATCTGCGACGAAGTTTGCCGAGGATTATCATTGTGAACATTGGACGACGAATATGGAGGAATCGATAGCTCACCCCCAGGTGGATGTGGTTTGTATCGCACTTCCCAATAATCTCCATGAGGAAGCCGTATTGCTTTGTTGTAAACATAAGAAGGCGGTCATCAGCACCAAGCCGTTAGGCAGGAATGCGATTGAAGCAAAAAAAATGTTGGAAGCCGTTGAAGCCGCAGGTATATTCAACGGATACCTGGAAGACCTTGTTTACACTCCTAAGTTTCTTAAAGCATATGCGAGTGTGGCTAACGGCGCGTTGGGAAGAATTCTCTGGGCCAAATCCAGGGAAACACACCCAGGTCCTCATAGTGAGTGGTTTTGGAATATCGAACAAGCTGGTGGTGGTTGCATTCTTGACCTGGGATGTCATTGCGTCGAGATAGCCAGAACATTTATCGGAAAGGATATTAAACCTATTGAAGTGATGTGTTGGGCAGATACACAAGTAAAACCCATCGATGCGGAAGACCATGCCATTGGATTGGTAAAATATGAAAATGGTGCGATTGGACAGTTTGAAGTGAGCTGGACATTCAGGGGTGGAATGGACCTCCGGGATGAAGTGATGGGTACAGAAGGTACTATTTGGCTGAACAATTTCTTAAGGACCGGCTTCGAAATGTTTACTACAGGCAAAGCCGCGGATTATGTGGCCGAGAAGGCGGAAAGCAATGCCGGTTGGCTGTTTCCCGTTGGCGATGAGATCAATGAATTGGGATACAACCATATGTTTACCGACATGTTTAATTCTATCGAATCAGGAAAGGCTCCGACAGAAACTTTTTACGACGGTTATGTGGTCAATGCAATCCTTGATGCGGCGTATAAATCGGCGAAAACAAAATTATGGGAGCCGGTGAAGTTGGAGATATGGCGAGGCAAAGAAGGGATTGGCAAAGACAGCCACCTCACGGAATACGATTCAGATCACTACCTCGTGAAGGAAGAAATGACGCACTATGGAGTGAAAAAGGTAATCCTGAAAAACAAACATTCCAATAAGATCGTTGAAAAAATGCTGGATGCGGGGTAAACTTGCCACTATGAAATCGATTGAAAGGCGATCAGCACATTTCCTGATCATTCTTTCTTTCCTGTTTTTCTTGTCTGCCTGCCGTTCAGGTTCTGAAAGGAGCTACAGCGATTGGAAAGTGACCAGCGGTAGCAAGGAAGGCACACACTATTCTTCATTGGACCAAATCGATAGTAGTAATGTAACTGGACTAAAAATTGCGTGGGAATATCATTGCGGTGATGCGGATACCGCAAAGCATTCACAAATACAGTGTAATCCTATTATCATCAATGGGATTGCTTATGTTACTTCACCTCAGCTTCGGTTGATTGCCCTGGATGCAGGCAGCGGCAAGGAAAAATGGAAGTTTAATCCGCAGACATCAGGAAAGGAAAAAGATGGACTCCACTTCGTTCTGAATAATAATCGGGGAGTTACTTACTGGGAAGATAAAAAAGAAAAGCGCATATTCTATACAGCGGGTTCTATGATCTATGCTCTTAACGCCGAAGATGGCACAATGCTCCGTTCCTTTGGAGATAGTGGACGGGTGGATTTGCATGAAGGCTTGGATAGAGATGTAAAAGACTTATACGTAGCGGCTACTTCTCCAGGCATCATTTATAAAGATCTCTACATCCTTGGTTCGAGAGTTGACGAAGGTCCCTCCGCCGCGCCAGGTCATATTCGGGCTTACGATGTTCGCACTGGTAAATTGAAATGGATATTTCATACGATTCCTCATCCCGGTGAATTTGGTTATGATACCTGGGATGATCCCGAAGCCTGGAAACATATCGGGGGAGCCAATAGCTGGAGCGGTTTTACGCTGGATGAAAAAAGAGGGATATTATTCGCTCCCACCGGATCTGCTTCTTTTGATTTTTACGGAGGAAAGAGAAAGGGCAATAATTTATTTGCCAATAGTTTGTTGGCTTTGAATGCCGCTACCGGAGAGCGTATCTGGCATTTTCAAATCATACACCACGATGTATGGGACAAGGATCTCCCTACTCCGCCCGCCCTGGTTACTATACGTCAAGATGGAAAAGAAGTGGATGCTGTGGCACAACCCACAAAAAATGGAATGGTTTATATATTTGAAAGAGAAACGGGCAAACCTGTCTATCCCATTGCCGAAGTGCCTGTAGATGCAAACTCGGAAATGCCTGGCGAAAAATTATCTTCTACTCAACCCATTCCTCAAATACCTAAGCCCTTTGTCCGGCAAACATTTACGGAAAATGATCTTAATACTTACCTGGCTGACACTTCATTAGTAAGACTTAAAAAAGAATTACAAGGATACCGTTATGGAAATATGTTTATTCCACCCGGAAAACATACATCTGTCGTCTTTCCCGGCTATGATGGGGGCGCAGAATGGGGCGGTCCATCATACGATCCCACTACTGGAGTCCTTTATATCAATGCTAATGAGATGGGTTGGTTGCTAACGTTGAAGGAAACAAAAGACAGGAATACGAATGAAAATTATTTGCAGGCAGGGCAACGCTTATATACGCAATATTGCATGGTCTGTCATGGTGAGGATCGAAAAGGCTCCGGCAACTACCCGAGCATTATAGAGACAAAGAAAAAATATGGAGTGGATAGTTTAATGGAACTGATCAATAATGGAAGGAGGATGATGCCGGCCCAAAAACAATTGGATCATGAAGAAAAAATGGCCATTATCACTTTTGTGCTGGATATGAAAAAAGAACAACAGAAAAATTTTGTTCTTCCGCCGAAGCCGGTCGATAGCTTTCTCCATCTTCCGTTCACGACCACCGGGTATTATAAATTCCTCAGCCCCGAGGGATACCCTGCCATTTCTCCGCCCTGGGGTACTATATCGGCGATCAATTTAAATACGGGTGAGTATATATGGAAGACTACATTGGGTGAATACCCGGAGTTAAAAGCAAAAGGAGTTCCCCGGACCGGCACTGAAAATTATGGCGGATCTATAGTGACGGCAGGAGGTCTTTTGTTTATTGCGGCAGCGAGGGATGGAAAAATAAGGGCGTTTAATAAATCTAACGGCAAATTATTGTGGGAATACGAACTTCCGGCGCCGGGATTTGCAACGCCGGCGATGTATGAACTGAATGGAAAGCAATACCTGCTGATCGCCTGTGGCGGAGGCAAGCTGAACACGAGGTCCGGCGATTCATATGTAGCTTTTGCGCTGCCCTGAAATATTTAGCAGCCATTATTTATGGGTATCAAGTATATTTATCTACCCGATTTACGGGGCTCGGGCTATGAAATTTTTATTGATCCTTCTTTCGTCGTTCTTCCTTTCATCCGGCTTTTATACGGCCGGTTTCAAATCTATTTTTAACGGAAAAGACCTCACCGGCTGGACCATTCACGGTACGGAAAAATGGTATGTTGAAAATGGAGAGCTGGTTTGTGAAAGCGGGCCGGACAAAGAGTATGGATACCTGTCCACTGATAAATCCTATAACAATTTTCTCCTTACACTGAATTTCAAATTGGAAGCCAATGGAAATAGCGGAGTATTTATCCGCTCCGGCATCGAAGGCACCAAGATCAGTGGATGGCAGGTTGAAGTGGCGCCTGCGGGTATGCATACGGGTGGGATCTATGAATCCTATGGCAGGGGTTGGTTAATACAGCCAAAACCCGAAGATGAAAAAATATTAAAGCCGACAGAATGGAATAATATGCGCATCCGGATGATGGGCGATCAGTTGACTACCTGGTTAAATGGTAAATTGATCGTTGATCTGAAAGATGAAAAGATAGGAATGGGAAAAGGTTTTATTGCACTTCAAATTCATGATGGAGGAGGAATAAAAGTAAGATGGAAGGGAATTCGGATCAAGGAATTAAAGAATTAGGTCCCGCCTGTATGTTATCAAATAATTGTAAATTACTTTCATGAAAAATCTTTCCGGGTCATCGCGTAGAAATTTCATTAAGAAACTAGCTGCTTCATCCGCTGCAGTTGCGGTTGGATCAAATGTCTTTGCCGGCCAGGAGAGACGCGATTATATTGAATTCCTTAAAAGGGAGTCCCGGAGTGTTAACGATAATATCAATATTGGATTGATCGGCGCCGGAGGAATGGGAACGCAGGATATGATTACGGCATTAAGTGTACCTGGAACCAAACTCGTAGCTGTATGCGATCTTTATGACGGACGATTAAAGGATGCCAAGACGAAATGGGGCTCCGACCTGCTGGCTACACGCAGTTATAAGGAGTTATTAAATCGAAAGGATATCGATGCAGTGATCGTCGCCACGCCTGATCATTGGCATCAGCAAATTTCCATCGATTCGATGAAGGCAGGGAAGCATGTTTATTGTGAGAAGCCTATGGTTCATTCTGTTGTTGAAGGTCCTGCCGTTATTCAAGCCCAAAAAGAAACAGGAAAGGTTTTCCAGGTGGGTAGCCAGGGAGTTTCTTCATTGGGAAATGAGAAGGCTAAAGAATTGTTGAAGAGCGGCGCGATCGGCGATCTAAATTATGCGGAAGGATTTTGGGCGAGGCATTCTCCAACAGGCGCCTGGCAGTACCCTATCCCCGCAGATGCTTCAAAAGAAACGGTTGATTGGGACACTTTTGTCAGTAATACAACCAAACGGCCCTTCGACGCCACGCGGTTTTTCAGGTGGCGAAATTATTTGGATTATGGAACCGCTATGTCGGGAGATCTGTTTGTCCACTTATTTTCGAGCTTACACTTTATCACCAATTCATTGGGCCCTAATAAAGTTTATGCTGCAGGCGGCCTTCGCTATTGGAAAGACGGGCGTGAAGTTCCGGATGTTTTACTAGGAACATTTGACTATCCTCAAAGCCAGGCTCATCCACCCTTCAATCTTTCCCTTCGTTGCAATTTCGTGGACGGGACAAGTGGCACTACCTATCTCAAATTAGTTGGCAGCGAAGGTTCGATGGATATTACCTGGGAGAGTGTGACATTGAAAAGGAACAAGACTTTTGAATCAGACGATCCTTTCTATATTGAGCAAATGAAAAAGGCGGGCACACCTGTTACCAATCGTAAGAAAATATTAGCTCCTGAAGAATATACATTCACTGCGGAAAAAGGTTACCTGGGTGGCCCTTACGATCATTTTGTCAGTTTCTTTAATGCCATTCGAACAGGGGGCAAGGTTGTAGAAGATGCAGTATTTGGATATCGGGCTGCAGCTCCTGCGCTTCTATGCAACGATAGTTATAATAAGGATACCGCTATCTTATGGAACCCTGAAAAAATGCAATTAGTAAATAAATAGATCAATATAAATATGAAATCACATACACTAAACCAAGCCGCTTTAATATTGTCTACTGCCATCCTGTTTTCATGCAATAGTTCCGGCTCTAATGAAAAAGGAACAGCAGATACAACGGCTCAAACTAATGAGAAGAAAGAAACGGTGGGGGCTGCGCCTGAAAGTCTATTCGATGGTAAATCCCTGGCCGGCTGGCATGGATTCAACAAGACAGGCGAAGTAAAGAATTGGGCAATAGAAGATGGCGCGATGGTTTGCCTGGGCGCAGCGAAAGATGCTCATGGTGGAGATGTCGTCTCTGATAAAGAATACGAAAATTTCGAATTGACCTGGGATTGGAAAATTTCAAAGGGTGGCAATAGCGGCGTGATGTATCATGTGGTGGAAAATGCCAAATATCAGGCGCCCTACGAAACGGGTCCGGAATACCAGGTGATTGATGATATCGATTTTCCGGATAAGTTGGAGGATTGGCAAAAAGCGGGAGCCGACTATGGAATGTATGCAGCGAATGATAAAAAGAAACTCAAGGCAGTAGGAGACTGGAACAGCAGTAAGATCGTTTTCGACAAAGGCCATGTTGAGTACTGGCTGAATGGAGAAAAAGTTGTTGAGTTCCAGGCGTGGAGTGATGAATGGAATAAAAAGAAAGCAGAAGGCAAATGGAAGGATTATCCGGATTACGGCACTGCCAAAAAAGGAAGGATCGCTCTTCAGGATCATGGAAATAAGGCTTTCTATAAGAATATTATGATCAAAGAGCTTTAACTTAAAATGGAGGGCATGCACATATGATGGAACCACCACAGGCATATTCCTACCGGCGGGTTGTTCAATAAAGCCCCGTGATGCTCCCCACATAGAGCTATAGGTGAGGATTACTCTTTCCCCTAATTGTCCCACCTGCTAACCCATATATACCTCTCCCTACCAGCCCTCGTGGATGCTTCACCAACGGGCATGGCTGACCGCTTTATTTACGGTTGTAATTTCTTGCCATAAAACTTCACTATATGAAACACTATCATATCATCTCCCGGATTGCCATCTACCTGTTATCTGTTGTATTGATCGTTTTCGGCATTTTCCAATATATGAATCCACACGACATGATCATCTATGTGCCGACATTCTTACCTGGTGGAATCAAATGGGTCCAGGGAGTAGGTATTGCGCTGGTATTGGTTGGACTCTCATTCCTGACCAATCGGTTTGTAAAATTTTTTAGCTACCTGCTCACGGGGCTTTTGCTCGTGTTTGTAGTGACGATCCATTTGCCTAACTATATGAATGCAGGAGCAAAGGAGATGCGCCAGTTGGCATTGATCAATTTGCTGAAGGACACGGCCATTATGTGCTTCGCATTGCATATAGCTGCCGGCGCCCATAATCAGCATATCCATTTCGAAAACAGTGATTGATCTGTGCCTTCAATGCTTTGATTCTTATCCTTCGAGAATGTCTATTGTGCTGCAAACGGCCTCTGATGCTGTTCGTCGTTGAACGAAGCAGCAGTGTATTTCCTATCTTTATCTCCATAATAATTCTATGAAAATCTTTAACCTTCTATTCTGCCTGGCTTTCATTGCATTTGCCGCGTTGCAATACAATGATCCCGATCCATATTTATGGGTACCTATCTATCTCTATGCAGCCATCTTATGTTGGCTGGCATTCCGGGATCGATTTTATCCAACTGCATATATTATAGGAATCGTTCTGTACACCATTTATGCCATCTATAAGATATTCGATAAGAATGGTGTCATAGATTGGTTAACAAAGCATCGTGCTGAAAATATTGCCGAAACCATGAAGGCCGAAAAGCCGTGGGTGGAAGAAACGCGCGAATTCTTCGGATTGGCAATTCTGATCATCGTATTGTTGATTAATTATTTTTATGCGAGGCGACGCAGACGTTTTAAAATTTAACTGTTTTTGATCATGAACAGAAGAAAATTTATCAGGTCCGGCTCTGTGGCCAGTTTAGCTATCGGTTCTTTGGCGACCGTATCCTGCAACCAAACAAAGAATGAAGCAAATAAACCAACCGCCGTAAACGGTTCAACAGAATTTATGGATGATTTTGAATTAAAGGAACTGACGATTGATCAGTTACAACAAAAAATGAAGGATGGCCAGTACACGTCAAGGTCCATCACCGACCGTTATTTGAAACGAATAGCGGACTTAGACAAGAATGGCCCTGCATTAAATTCCGTTATTGAATTAAACCCTGATGCCACCTCCATTGCGGATAAAATGGATGAGGAAAGAAAAGCAGGAAAGATCCGCGGGCCGCTTCATGGCATCCCGGTACTGATAAAAGACAACATTGACACCGCCGATAAAATGATGACGACCGCAGGTTCGCTAGCATTGGTCGGAAATATTGCGAAAAAAGATGCCTTCATCGTCCAGCGCTTAAGAGAAGCAGGCGCCGTATTATTAGGAAAAACAAATCTTAGTGAATGGGCGAATTTTAGATCCAGCCGCTCCACCAGTGGTTGGAGCAGTCGCGGAGGGCAGACGAAAAATCCATGTATTCTTGACCGGAATCCCTGCGGTTCCAGTTCTGGATCGGGAGTAGCCGTCGCCGCTAATCTTTGTGCTGTTGCCATCGGCACGGAGACCGATGGGTCCGTCATTGCACCAGCATCATTTTGCGGCATCGTTGGTATGAAGCCAACCGTTGGTTTATTGAGCCGCAGCGGCATTATCCCTATTTCCAAAACGCAGGATACTGCCGGTCCGATGGCCCGCACAGTGAAGGAAGTAGCTCTGCTGCTTGGGGCATTGGTTGGGATCGATGATGAAGATCCGGTCACGAAAGAAAGTGATGGAAAATCAAAAAAAGATTATACCGTGTTACTCGATGCCAATGCATTGAAAGGGAAAAGGATCGGCGTTGAAAAATCCTTTTTGAAAGGGCACGAGGGGATGGTTGGATTGTACAAAGATGCGATTGATCTGATGAAGAACCAGGGTGCCACGATTGTTGAGGTGGACCTGATGAAAAATACCTCCGATGCCGGCTCGGGAGAGTTTGCTGTTCTTCAATTTGAATTTAAGGATGGGCTCAACCGTTATTTGTCAGCATCGAATTCAAAAATGAAATCTCTCGCAGATGTCATTGCATTTAATAAACAAAATGAATCCACCGCGATGCCTTATTTCAAACAGGAAACATTGGAGAGTAGTGAAGGCAAAGGAGGACTCGATAGCCAGGAATACAAGGAAGCATTGGAAAAAACACTTAGCTGCCGAAAGATCATTGATGATATGATGAGTTCGGATAAGTTGGATGCGATTGCCGGAACCAGTATCGGCCTGGCTGATTGCATCGATCTGATCAACGGGGATTATGATACCGGTTTCTATTTTTGTCCGCCGGCAGCCATGGCAGGATATCCGCACATTACTGTGCCTATGGGCAGAGTGCATGAATTACCTGCCGGAATTTCATTTATCTCGGGAGCTTATCAAGAAGCTGAGTTGATCTCCATTGCTTATGCATTTGAGCAAGCTTCCAAAAAAAGAACGCCTCCAAAGTTCTTGAGCAGATTTCCTGTATCTTAAATTTTACAGTAAAAGGATGAAAAATATTCTTGTTCCTACCGATTTTTCCGACAATGCACTGAAAGCCGCTTTATATGCTGCTGAGATCGCAAAACGTAACGGCGCAACGGTTTCATTTTTACATTCTGTTCCTGTGGGAACTGAAAAATTGGAAGAACCATTACCGCTTTATGATAAGTACAAAAACCTGGTGTTGGAAGAGACAAAAGGAGAGCTGGAAAAATTCCGCAATAGCGTCACTTCCATTTATTCAACTATCAAGACAAATGTTATTATCAAGGACGGAGCGGTTGTCAACGATATCGTCGAATACTCCGACAGTAACAAGAGTAGCCTGATCATTATGGGAACCAAAGGTGCAAGCGGCATCAAGGAAGCATTGATAGGAACCGTGGCCACCGATACCATCAGCCGTTCGCGTGTACCCGTTCTTGTTGTTCCTGGCGATTATGAGATGAAGGAGCCAGATGGGATCTTGTTTGCCACCCATCATTTCGAAGAAAAGAAAACGCTCTTATCCATTATCATAGAGCTCGCGCGGTTATTCGGTGCAACAATCCACGTGGTTGTATTTATTAACCTGGACACGGTTTATTCGGGTGAATTCACCGAATACAATGAACGGTTAACGCAATATCTTGGCTTTCTCACCAAAACCTATCCGGATGTCAAGTTCAGGGGAGAGGTGATTGATGGAAAGGATTTTGAAAATGCCATTGAGCTATATCATCTGCATCATGAAACGGATATGGCGGCGATGATCACCTATCCCAAAGGCTTTTGGGAAAAGGTTTTTCATAAAAGCGTTACGCGAAAGATGGCTTTCCACTCTACTACGCCGGTCCTGGCTATTCACTCTGCATAATCAATCGTCAGAAAGGCTTCCCATGCGTTTGTTGAATTAAGGAATTCAGGAAGCGCGGAGAAAACCGGGCAAGACTAATAAATATGTCAGTCACCCATTTCTTTCCAAATAGCCGCTGAATGCGACGGCCTGTTTTCAGCCGATGGGAAAAATTCTTATGCCAACTTCGCTTGTATTGTTGTTCCATCTCTTCGCGACTGATATCACCCCTCAAAAAGGAATGGATAGTCGCCGCAGCGATCTTACTTCCATGCAAGGCCATGCTCATTCCATTGCCACACAACGGAGCAATCATTCCCGCTGCATCACCGACCATCAAGGCGTGGCGGTCCACCTGCGATTTTTTGTTGAAGCTGACCTGTGAAATCGTTAGCGGGGACTCATAGATGATCTGGCTCTCCGCCCAGATTTTTTTCAGGTGGGGATTTCGACTCAGGATCATATGTTCCATGTCTTTGATATCTCCATTTACTTTCTGAAGGTTGCTGGCTGTTGTCAAATAACAAAGACAATGTTTATCATCTTCGATCTTCACAATTCCGCAATAGCCGTTATCGAAGTTGTGTAAGGCAATAGTATCTGCAGGAAATTTCATTTTAATATGATACTTGACTCCTACATAATTGTTCAACTTGCTCCTGGACACTCTGGTAAATGGTCTTTTCCACTTAATATCTATATTGCTTCGTTTGCCATAGGTTGCAGCTACCACCGATGCCCTGTAAACCTGATGGCTGGTCTCGATGACGCATTCATCTTTTTCAAAGCGGAGGTCATTTACCCGGGTATTATCCAATACCAAAACGCCTTCCCGACGCGCGATCTTTACCAATTCATAGTCCATGCGGTAACGGCTGAGACCAAAACCTCCCTGTGGTAATTTCTGTTGCAACAACTTTCCATCCACGCCGGAGACCTGCAATTGCGTGATAATAGGAACCTGCATTTTATCCAGGTCCACTCCCAGGTTGGTCAGAAAATCCCATGATTCCAGGCTGATATATTCCCCGCATACCCGGTGAAATGGATACTGTTCTTTCTCGAATAATATAATAGCGTGCCCCTGCCTGGCCAATTGAATAGACAGGGCCAATCCTGCAAGTCCACCGCCGACAATAGCCAGGTCATATTTATTGCCTGATTCCAAAATAGTACATCGATTAATGATTATACTTCGAAATGATCAGCCAGCGGAAAGCCCATTTCCATCGGATAATGTATGAGCCAATGCCGGCGGTATTAAATAATTTCTCCCAGTCTTTTTTTTGAAAGCTTCGGGCTACAGAGAGACAGGCATCATTTTTTACGAGATATGATTTGCTAAAGAATCGGGTAAGCCATTTAATGAGGTACCAGGGTAACCAGTGACGCTGCAGATCATTGATGAAAAAACCTCTTTTACTATTTTGTTTCAACCATTGAAGCATAGGTACCAGTTGTTCATCTTTGAAATGATGACAAAACAGCGAAGAAAACGTGATATCGGGTTTTTTGTTTCCGAAATTAACCACGGCATAGTCGCTGCATATCCATTGGCAAGGCAGTTCCGGATACTGCTTCTTTGCAAACTCTATGCATTCGATATTCATGTCGATTCCAATAAAATCGACGGGAATTCTTTTTTTCCGGCAATACTTATAAATAGCGAAAAGATTATCCCCGCCTCCGCAACCAATCTCGCATATTGTTAATGGCTGCTTTCCCTGGATGAATTGCTTTATGCCTTGCAAAGTGATGGCATGTCCTCCCAGGCGACTGTTGATGATATTCAATTCCTTTAGCGTTTGAGCCATATCTTCAAACGGAATGTTTTCACCATCCATTAACTCCTTTTCATGACTGCGGTTGCTTAGATTGATCATTTTGATAAAATAAACGTTTCCATGGTCAGGCCGGGTCCAAAGGCTGCGCCAAATATGCGCGCCGGTTCGTTCTTCTTCAAATCATCCATGATTTTCTGCAGCACAAACAATACAGTGGCCGAAGACATATTGCCGTAATTTTTCAAGACGTCATAACTTTTTTGAAGTTGGCCATTGGTAAATCCCAGGCTGTTATGCACTGCTTCCAATATTTTGCGGCCGCCGGGGTGTATGCACCAGTGAGTGATCATTTCTTTTGAAAGCCCGGCTGACACCAGGGCTCCTTCTGTCAAGGCTTCGAAATTGTCTTCTATCAGGTCCGGCACATAACTACTTAGCGTCATCAGGAATCCGGTAGAAGAGAATTCCCAGGCCATATCCCGCTTGCCCTTCAGCGAAACCATCGAATAGAAATGATCAATGGATAATCCTTCTGATTGCGGGTCGCTGCTGACGAGCACTGCTGCAGCCCCGTCAGCAAAGAGCATACTGCTGGTGATATTGTCTATGGTATGTTCTTTTTGAAAATGAAGCGTGCATAATTCAGTACATACGATTAATACATTCGCGTTTTTTTCTGACTTGCAAAACGCGTCTGCCATTTTCAATGCATGTATGGCCGCGTAACAACCCATGAAATTGACAGAGGTTCGAAATGTAGTGGATGGTAACTTCAACAATTCCATTAATTCCAGATCGAGGCCTGGAGCGCTCATGCCGGTACAACTGACGGTGATAAGGTGAGTTATCTCAGTAGTGGGAAATTTCTCTACACACGGAACAATAGCACGCATAGAAAGTGAAGCGGCGTGTTGCCGAAACCAGTCCATTCGTTGCTCCAAATTTGGGAAGGGCTCCAGGTTTTCGGTTGGGCTATAAAATTTCCAACCTGCGGCAGGCAGACTATAATCCGGGATGACGGAATAGCGCGTCTCTATTCCGGCCTGCCTGTAAAGAAAAGTTAATTTACGCTTATCAGCATTATTGAGCGCATACACCCTTTCCATGAAATCGAGGATATCAGACTGTTTGTGCAGACAGTCGGGGACGGCTGTGCCGATCGATACTATTTTACTCAAACTACCTCCTGATTAATAAAATGATAAAAGCAGCATTCGTACAAATAGCAGCCAGCCAGTTCATTATCATTGTATTTTTATAATTGGCGTTTTCTTTATTCTTTCGAACCCGGGAAAACCAACTAATGAAATAAACGATAACAGGTACAAAAAAGATGCCTACCAGCAACAATTTATTAAACTGATCTCTGCTAATAAAGTATACACTCATCAATAGGATCGCGAGCAAGTAAACAACAGCACAAAAAACAAAGGTACCCGAATAGCCCAATTTATAACTGATCGTTTCCACTCCATCGTCCAGATCCTGTTGGTGTTGGTAGATCTGCGTCAATGGATAAAAGCCGCCGATCAATAGTGCACATATTCCCATTCCTTCGATGGGAGCTGATGGGATCAATTCCTCACTGCTTCCATAATAAACCAACCAAAATGTAAGGGCTCCCTGGAAGATGATGACCGTTAGATAACTGATCACCGGATATTTCTTCAAACGGATCCGTCGATAACTATAGGCCTTCGAAGCTCCGATATAAAGCATTGTTACTGCCGCGAACAGCGGAGCGATCAAAAAGCTCAATAGAATGGCCAACAGATCCAAAATGATGGTCGTCAGAAAAAGTTGGCTCGTCGGCAGCGGTGGTTTTTCAATTCCGCCGATGCTTCCTGTATCCCTATCCATATAACTATTATATCCGTTGCTCGCGGGATAGATGAGAAAATGAAGAATGAAAAATATTAAGGCTGCGCGACCCCAATGAATATGTGGCACCTGTGACAGGGCAAAAAAGTATAATGGTGATAAAAAAATGGAGAAGGGAACTCTCAACAATTTGAACGTTGATAATGAACTCATGCTTCCCGGATAATCAGTGTAAGTTATCAGGAAAACCTGTATCTTCCCGCTTATTGATCTCCCCCCTCTCAGAAACTAACTATAGCGTCCCACCCCGCCAAAATATTTATCTAATTAAAAAAACTTAAAAATGAAAAAGATTGTAGCGTCCCTACTGGGAATTTCCGCATTGCTTCTGATTAGTGTGCCCATGTTAGCGCAGGATAAAATGATGGCATGGACTACTAAGTCTGAAAAAGCGAAAGAGTTGGTTCAAAAGGCATCATTTCACATCATGAACCTGGAAAATGCGGTAGCGTATGAAGAATTACAGGAGGCATTGGCATTAGATCCCGATTTTACGGTTGCATTGACTCTGATGTCTAACGTTACTTTCGGAAAAACAAGTGATGCATACGCAGAAAGAGCAGTAAAAAGTGCGGCCAATAAAACTGAAGGTGAAAAAATATTTGCCTCCATCGCTCCCCGTGATACTTCTGGCAAGACTTTCAAATCAGCCATGGCCAAACTTCATGAAATGTTCCCAGATGGCAAGATGCTGGGCTTATTCTACATTTTCAGCCTGAATACTCCCGAGGAGCAGTTTGTAGCGGCGCAGGACTATTTGAAAAAATTTCCAAAGGAACCCGCAGGTTATAATACGATAGCCTACTTATATATGTCAGCCAAAAAAGATACAGCTGCGGCAAAGACTAGTTTTGAAAAATACATTGAATTATATCCGGATGGTTGTAACCCTTATGATTCCATGGGGGAATACTACTTCAACAAGGGCGATTTAGATACCTCTGAAAAGTATTATAAGATGGCTCTGGAAAAATATCCTTTCAATAATAGCTCCCTGAATAAGTTGACAGAAATTAATAAAGCCAGGGACTCGAAAAAAAGCAAATAGGAATTTTATAATACCTGTTTCATTCAGGATAACAGAATTACAGATCCCGGGCACTGCCCGGGATTTTCGTTATACGCCAACAACACATTTAGGTGGTTTGATTTAGCTTTGCTCCAATGGAATACGTTGATTATTACAAGGTACTGGGAGTAAGCAAAACTGCATCGGCCGAGGATATCAAAAAAGCATACCGCAAGTTGGCGAGAAAGCTTCACCCGGACTTAAATCCCAATGACAAAGAAGCCAATAAAAAATTTCAACAGGTGAATGAGGCCAATGAAGTATTAAGCGATCCTGAGAAAAGAAAAAAATACGACCAATATGGAAAGGATTGGCAGCATGCCGATCAATTTGAACAGGCCCGGCAAAGCGGGCAGGGCCCCAGGCGCCGTGAGACCGGATCGTCGTCCGGAGGTTTTGGTGAGGGAGATTTCTCTGAATTTTTCGAATCACTTTTCGGAGGCTCGGGCCGTCAGCAATCCAAATTCAGGGGACAAGATTACCAGGCAGAATTGCAAATGACCCTGGCAGACGCTTATACGTCCAGGCAACAAACGCTCACCGTCAACGGCAAAAATATTCGCATAACCATTCCTGCTGGTGTTGAGAATGGGCAGGTAATTAAGTTGGCAGGCTACGGAAGTCCGGGAATAAATAATGGCCCCGCAGGTGATCTATATATTACCTTTTCCATTAAGAATGATCCCAGGTTCAAACGATTGGGCGACGATCTTTATACATCTTGTGAGATTGATCTTTACACGGCGGTGCTAGGTGGAGAGATTATGCTCGATACGTTAGGAGGAAAGGTAAAGCTGAAAGTGAATCCGGAAACACAGAACGGTAGCCGGATCCGCCTTAAGGGGAAAGGTTTTCCAGTATATAAAAAGGAAGGTGCGTACGGGGACTTGTATGTTACCTTTTCCGTGAAGTTGCCGACTCATTTGACAGAAAAACAAAAAGCACTGTTTAGTGAATTGTCAAAAATGAAATAATATAAATTTATAGTCATGCCGGAAAAAGAATTGATTGACGTCAACGAGTTTTGTACTCACCACCAGGTTGAGATACGATTCATCCATTCTTTGCAGGAATATGGCTTGATTCAACTTACCACCATACAGGAAACGGGTTACATCCCTGCAAGCGAACTTCAACAATTGGAAAAGTGGACAAGACTGTATTATGAAATGGACATCAACATGGAAGGGATTGAAACCATTCGGTACCTGCTGGAAAGAATGAATAATTTGCAAGAGGAAATCAATAGCCTGAAGAACAGGCTTCGACTATACGAGATGAATGAATAATTAAATTTTTTACCATGCGTCGACTAGCTGCTGCACTCCTGTTACTACTCCCCCTGGTTACAACTTCTCAAAATCTTCCGTCCATCGATGAAAAGACGAAGGGGTTTAAGAAAATGGAAGGGTTCATAAATTATTATTGGGATGAGTCGGCAGGCAAGATCTGGATGGAAGTAAACAGGCTCGATTCAGAGATTCTGTATATCGTTTCATTGCCGGCAGGACTCGGTTCGAATGATATAGGTTTGGACAGAAGCCTGATTGGTGAACGGCATGTTATAAAATTCAGTCGCGTCGGTCGCAAGCTCCTGATGATCGAACCGAATTATGACTACCGCGCCATTACCAATAACCTGGCAGAAAAAAGAGCGGTGGAACAATCCTTTGCTCAGTCGATCCTCTGGGGATTTGCCATCGACGCTGAGACGAATGGCCATGTATTGGTGGACGCTACCGATTTTTTATTGCGCGATGCAATGAAAGCAGCTAACCGCATCCGGTCAATGAAGCAGGGAAACTACATGTTGGATAAGACCAGGTCGGCTATTTATCTGCAGCAATCCAAAAACTTTCCGATGAACACGGAACTGGAAGCTACCATCACACTGATCACTCAGGATCCCGAGGTCGGCGACTTTGTTAGCGCTGTTACTCCATCGACTGAAGCCATTACTCTGCGCATGCATCACTCCTTTGTTCAATTGCCCGACAACAATTATACTCCCCGGATTTTTGATCCGCGTAGCAGTTTTTTCAACATTTCCTATTTCGATTATAGCACACCGGTATACGAGCGCATCGACAAATATTTTGTTGCGCGTCACCGGCTGCAGAAAAAAGATCCTGCTGCTGCAAAGAGCGAAGCTGTAAAGCCCCTCATTTACTACCTGGATAACGGTACGCCTGAACCCATTCGTAGCGCCCTGCTGGAAGGAGCTCAATGGTGGAACCAGGCATTTGAGGCCGCCGGTTATATCAATGCTTTCCAGGTAAAAGTCCTCCCGGATGACGCGGATCCGATGGATATTCGATACAACATGATCAATTGGGTCCATCGTTCAACGCGTGGCTGGTCCTACGGAGCCGCAGTCATTGATCCAAGGACAGGGGAAATCATAAAAGGAAATGTCACTCTTGGCTCATTGAGGGTAAGGCAGGACTATCTCATTGCCACAGGCCTTCTTGCTCCATTTGAAAATGGAATTCCTGCTGACAACAAAATGCTACAGATGGCCTTGAACCGGTTGAAACAATTATCCGCACACGAGGTGGGTCATACTCTTGGCCTCTCGCATAATTATTCAGCCAGTGTTATCGACCGTTCCAGCGTGATGGACTATCCTCCACCCGCAGTGACCATAAATGAAAAAGGAGAGATCGATATCAGTCATGCTTATGCGAACGGGATCGGTGAATGGGATAAGGTTAGCATTGATTGGGGCTACCAGGATTTTGCGAAGGGGACCGATGAAAAGGCAGCACTGAATGCGATATTAGACCAAGCTCACAAAAAAGGGCTTCAATATATCAGCGATGAGGATGCACGGCCAGCGGGTGGACTGCATCCCACCGCGCACTTATGGGATAATGGCAATAATCCGGTGGAGGAATTAAAGAATGTGATGAAGGTTCGTGAAAAGGCATTAAATCAATTCAGTGAAAATAATATTCCGTCAGGTATGCCAATGGCTACGCTGGAAGACGTGTTGGTACCGATATACCTCTATCATCGTTACCAGGTGGAGGCAGTAACAAAATTGGTAGGAGGAATGAACTATACTTATGCACTCCGTGGCGACGGACAGACAATTACCAAACCATTATCTAAAGAACAGCAGGTAGACGCGTTGAAGGAGGTGATCACTACGATCGATCCGTCTGTACTGCTATTACCAGAACGAATTTTAAAGTTGATACCACCCCGGCCATCAGGCTACGGACCTACACGAGAGCTTTTTAAGAAAAGAACAGGGTTGGCGCTTGATGCCCTTAGTCCGGCAGAAACGGCCGCAGATCTGCCCATATCATTATTATTTAATTCTCAACGAATGAACCGGCTGGCAGAATATGAGATCGAAAATGGCGGTCTTGGCCTGAATGAAATGATCCAAACTCTAATAAACTCGACCTGGAAAGCTCCGAGGAGGAAGGGAATGGAAGCATTGATCCAAATACAAACGGAACAGATACTGCTCACCTATTTGCTCGCTGCGAGTGTGAATACTGACAATTCTTTTATCACCAGGTCGGTCGTACAAAAAGCATTGGATGATCTAAAATCTTTCATCGTAACAAAGAAAAAAACCGTTATAGATTACACCTATAATGGAGATTTATTATTGGCGCTGAAACGAATGGATGCCCCAGCGGATGCAAAACCGACAATTCATCTGCCAATTCCACCTGGAGCTCCAATTGGTTGTGAAGAGACATTATAAGCCAACCTAAACCGGTCTAAGTTCTTCAAACATTCCCGTTTGCTTATTCTTGCGCACATTATCCCAGGCAAAGCACCGTCCATTCATTGCAACAAAGACGCCATTGGGAAGACTTTGAGCAAAGGCAAGGGCGCTCCCAAGATTGAATAGTCCATCGCTGCTCCCGAATTTGATGGGGATCATCGCTCCCGTAAGAATGATGGTTTTGTTCCTCACTTTTTGAGCCAATACCCTCGCCGTATCGGCCATTGTATCGGTGCCATGTGTAATTACTATCTTATCCTCGTCGCATTGATTGCATTGATGCACGATCAGGTCGCGGTCCGTATCGGTCATTTCCAGGCTATCGATCATCATCAGAGTCCTTACCTCAACAGGAACCCTGCTACGACCCATTTGCAGGAGATCGTGCATGTGTGTGTCCTTGAAATAGAGTTGACCGTTCAATTCGTTATATTCTTTATCAAAAGTGCCGCCGGTGATAAAGATGCGAATCGCCATAGTTAGAAGTTGATTGCATGAAATTAAGGAATAGAAAGATAGATTGAATAAAGGATGATTACCTAGTCAGTCTTCTTTTGCTGGCAAGATACTTTTCGTGAATGACGACGTTCATCGGTTTGCATTGTACCTTTCCCTCCAACCAGGAAATGATGTCCAGGTAAGCGAAGGCCCTGGTTTCAAACCGGTTTTTCTCGAGGTGTTTAATAGTCTGCAGGAATTTTTCTAACTCGGGCTTCATTTGCTTGGGTGAGACTGAAAACGAACGTCGAAGGAAGCGGAACATGGCCTCTTCAATGACCGTCAGATTTTGCTTTCTCGCCATGAAACGGTAAACCGATTTGATCAGGGATTCAATAATAGAGTCATTTCCCAATTCGTAATGAGCCATCAGGTGTAGCAACCGTGAATAACACTGGAGATCCTGGCGCAGGTCGGCCTTATCGTTGATGATCTTCTGCAGGTAGTCAATGCTTGTGTTGTAATCGTCACTGCCAAAATACAACATGGCTATCTTATAATTCAGCACTAATACGCGATGGCGATCAATAAATAAGCTGTATTCTTCCAGCTTTTCTTCTATTGCCGGAACCTGGGATAATCCCTGTTTGAACGTACCCATCATGAAATGCTGATTGATCTTGGCGATACTAATGTAAATGAACGCTTGTATACGGAAGTTATCATGATCCTTTACGCGGTCGGTCTGAGCAAATTTTTCAAATAGCTTCAACGTGATTTCAAATTTCCTGAAGTTGCGAAGGTCAAAATGAGCATTCAGCAAGTTATGCAAGCCTTTGATGTAATGCGCCGTTTCTACCCTGATCATTAAGGGCTCCCGCTGGAACAAATCCACCCATTTTTGAGTGTAGCGATAATATTGCAAAAAGTCCTGGCGTATAAATGCATACCAGGTAAAACTCTGATAGAGGTGCAGGCGTTCGTAAAACCCGGTTTGCTTCGATACATCTGCCGGTAGATTTTCTTTGAGGAATTTCTTTACACCTCTCTCATCCTTTTCATTTCGCGCATGACCATGCCTGATATACCAACTGTAAAGTTGTAGCGAAAGGTTGGAGAGTCGGGCGACCATGTCGATATGACGGCTTACTTCATTGGCCTCTGCAGAAAGTTGTTCGGCGCGATCCTGAATACTGTTAGTTACATGGAGGTTCTCTATCCTTTTTTCCAGTGTAATGATCTGCGGCAGGAAGTTGAATTTTTGGTTTGCCTTTGCTGTCTCTTTTGCGCGGTCAAGGATTCTCAGGCTTTGCATAAAGAGTCCTTTCTTATAAAGGATGTGGGCATAATCAAATTGTTCATTCAATTGTAAGTCGAGGCTATCTGCGCTTTTTAGCAGACGCAAGCTCGCCAGGATTTGTTTATATAAATGAATCTTCAGATTACCCAATTGCGGTTTGGTAACTCCTGGTAGTTTCTTCAAGAGGGCTTGTTCGTTATATTCCCTGATCCTGTCCAGGGCATCAAAAAGTTGAACGATTTTCAGGTTTTCCCGCGACGAACTCCTCTGTATATAGAGTTTAAAGTGCCTTTTTTCCGACTTTTCCAGGGACTTAATAAGCTGAAATAATATATCTGTAGACCGGTTGGCCATCATACTGGTTTTTTGTTGAAAATGCCTGCCAGAAAGGGTTTTAGGCCTGCCTCAAGCTTTTTGGGCATGATGAAATCCGGATGAAATTGGTTTGAATGACAGGGCCCCGCTACCTACTTTCGTAGCTGGAATTGTTTCATATAGCCAGGCAATCGTTAGAAGTGGCAAGATACGTAAGAGGCCTGAGTTAAAACTGAACCCTGAATTTACGCTGAGTGACCAGCATCAAAATATAAACTTATACGAAGAATTTCATATGGCAAGCAATCGTTAGAGGCCCGCTGTTTCTACAGTAGGCCTTCTTTTTTGTAGCCTGCTAATATAATATGAAATTAAATTAAGGTTAAACTTTTTGATCTTTTTTTTTCAGGCCGATCGTATTTAAATTAAGATATTCATCATAATAAAAAAGCCATCCTGAACTGCGGATGGCTTCTTTATTAAAATCCTTAAGCTTTTTAATTATTCCTTCTTTGGCTCCAGTAGTTTGAAGAATTGATCGAGTTCAGGGAGGATGACGATCCTGGTCCTGCGATTGGCTGCTCGCCCTTCAGCAGTAGTATTATCGGTAAGCGGTTTGTATTCACCGCGACCTGCCGCAGCCATTTTAGCGGGTTCAAGCCCATATTGTTTCTGAAGTATTCTCACCACAGAAGTAGCCCGTTTCACACTCAGGTCCCAGTTATCCACCAGTATACCTCCACTATAACGGACATTGTCGGTATGTCCTTCAACCATGAACTCAACATCGGGTTGATTTTTTAAGACGGCTGCTACCTTGCCCAACACAGCGTTGGCTTTGCTGGTAACATCATATTGTCCACTCTTGAAAAGCAGTTTATCCGAAATATCAATATAGACCACCCCTTTATCTACCTTGATATTTATGTCCTGGTCATCGATATTTCCGATAGCTCCCTTTAAATTTATCACCAGCGCCATATTCAATGAATCCTTATGTGCCATCTGCTGCTGGAGTGTTTGAATATAACTGTCTTTGGCGCCAATATTTTCCATTGACTTCTTAATGCTTTCGGCTTGCGCATTTGAAATCACTGAAAGGTCCTGCAGTTGTCTCAAAGCCTGTGTGCTATTTTCTTTCAGAAAATCAACTTGCTTGTTTAGATCGGTGATCTTGTTATTCAGGGATGCATTGTCATTTTCCAACCCTGCTTTTTGGCGCGCCAGCTCAGCTTTTTCATTATTGCAGTTGCTGAGATCGCTTTGCAAAGCCGTGTAGCGGATCTGGAGCGTGTCATATTGCGCCTGGGCAGTCTTGAATTTCTTACTGCTGACACAGGAAAAAAGCAAGATCGACGAGACCACAGGCAGAATTATTTGCTGAATTCTCATGGTTTTGTTTTTTATATGATTGAATAGATTATTTATTGCGAGCTTTCCTATGGTATTTTGGATGCTCCAAAAATATGCTTATTGGCAATAAGATTTTGATTCAATGAAAAAAATCACAATTTTGCACCACATTTTTTCAGTATGCCTTTACCACGACAAGCGGCAGTAGGATTTATCTTCATAACCATACTGATCGATGTGATCGGTTGGGGAATTATCATTCCCGTTATGCCCGAGCTCATTGCCCACTTGAAAAACATACCTATTAACGAAGCTAGCAAATTCGGCGGTTTCCTCTTATCGATTTATGCCATCATGCAGTTTTTGTTCGCGCCGGTGATTGGTAATCTCAGCGACCGATATGGCCGTCGCCCTATCTTGCTCTGCTCACTATTTGGATTTGGTATTGACTATTTATTTCTCGCATTCGCCCCCACCTATGGATGGTTGTTTATTGGAAGGGCTTTGGCAGGAATCACGGGCGCCAGCTTCACGACTGCCTCTGCATATATCGCTGATGTCAGTCCTCCCGAAAAGCGTGCAAAAAATTTCGGTATGATCGGCGCTGCATTCGGGTTGGGATTCATTATCGGCCCTGCCATTGGTGGTCAATTAGGGAGCCTGGGAGTAAGAGCACCATTTTATGCAGCAGCTATTTTGTGCCTACTCAATTGGCTCTACGGATTTTTTGTTTTGCCCGAATCTCTTAGCCTGGCAAATCGCCGGCCCTTCAACTGGAAAAGGGCAAATCCCCTGGGCTCGTTGCTGCAATTGAGAAAGTATCCTGCGATTAGCGGTCTTGCTTTTTCCTTTTTCCTGATCTACCTCGGTGCGCAAGCTGTTCAGGGCAATTGGAACTACTTTACGATATATCGTTTTCATTGGTCCGAAAAAATGGTAGGATACTCATTAGCATTGATCGGGTTATTGGTTGCGATTGTACAAGCGGGATTGATCCGTGTTGTCAATCCAAAATTGGGAAACGAAAGAAGCATTTATATTGGATTAAGTCTTTACGGCTTAGGAATGCTATTATTTGCTTTTGCAACAGAAGGTTGGATGATGTTTGCTTTCCTGATCCCTTATTGCCTTGGTGGCATTTCTGGCCCTGCTCTTCAGGCCACCATTTCCAGCCATGTTCCTGCCAACGAGCAGGGAGAGTTGCAGGGTGCGTTGACCAGCCTGATGAGCCTTACGTTTGTGATTGGCCCATTTATCATGAGTAATTTGTTTTACTTCTTCACTAAGGACAATGCACCCATGCATTTTCCGGGTGCCCCCTTCTTATTGGGCGCTGTACTTTTTGTCTTTAGCGCCATAGTAGCCTGGCTTGTTTTAAAAAAGGAAAAGCAAGCGGCACCTGCCTTTACTCCAAAGGACCCATGATCTGAAAATAAAATTCTCTAATTTAGCCGGCTTATCTAATTATGGGAAAAGACGAAGTATTCAAAGGAGAGATCAAAAAAGCCAGCGATTTCAAGTTTGGCGCTAATGTAGCCACCGTCTTCGATGACATGGTCAATCGGTCAGTCCCTTATTATGGCGAAATACAAAGAATGATGGCCGAGATTAGCGCCGACCATGCCAAAGATGGGTCAGACGTTTATGATCTCGGTTGTTCAACCGGAACGACTATGATTGGTATGGATACCATGGTCAGCCCCAACGTTCGTTTCATTGGCATTGATGATTCCGAGGAAATGCTCGATAAATGCAGATCGAAATTAATGGAGATAGGCTTCAGGCGCAACTACGAATTACGCTGTGCCGATTTGAATCAGCAAGTGAAGATCTCCAACGCTTCTGTCGTTGTTCTTTGCCTGACGCTGCAGTTTGTTCGACCGATTTACCGGGAACAGTTGTTGAAAAGCATTTATGAAGGACTGAATGGTGGAGGCGCACTGATCCTCGTTGAAAAAATTTTGGCAGAGGATAGCCGTTTCAATCGTGACTTCATCAACTACTATTATGACTATAAGCGCCGCAATCACTATAGTGAATTGGAGATATCGCAGAAAAGGGAAGCGTTGGAAAATGTTTTGATCCCTTACAAACTGAGCGAGGATATTTCTATCCTTCGTGATACTGGCTTTTCCACCTGCGAGGTCTTTTTTAAATGGTATAATTTTGCCGGCCTTGTCGCATTAAAAAAGTAAATAGTAGGTTGGGCTAACATGGTAAAGATTGGAAATTTCTTTTTCAAATACCGGAACTGGATCTTCATACTTTTCTATGGAGCCATATTCATTCCCTCCTGGCCAATCTTCTCAAAAGAAAATTTTGGTAAATACTATTACGTCTGGCCGATAACCATTGGTTTGTTCACGACTATTTTTGGCCAATTGATCCGGGGACTGACGATTGGGTTAGCTTATATCGTTCGTGGAGGCAAGGCAGGAAAACCTTATGCGGAGGGTTTGGTGACAGAAGGAATTTTTAATCATTGCCGTAACCCTTTGTATGTTGGGAACATCCTGATGTTGTTCGGCATCGGCATTTTGGCCAACTCGCTGGTTTATGTCGCCATCGTGATCCCTGTATTTCTTTTTGTGTACCAGGCTATCGTGTTAGCTGAAGAAAATTTTCTCCGAAGAAAGTTTGGCTTGGGCTATGATGATTATTGCAGGAAAGTAAATCGATGGTTCCCTAACCTTCGGGGAATAGGTGCGACTTTTAAAAGCATGCGATTTAACTGGCGACGATGGATATTGAAGGAACACACGACTCAATTTATCTGGCTGGCGGGTATTATATCGATCCTATTTTTAAAATATCCGGAGATTACCGGTTACTACAAAACATTGCGAAACCAGGGGCTGATCATTACTCTGTCTTTACTCGTCTTGTTATATGGTCTGGTCCGTTATTTGAAAAAAAGCGGCAGGTTCCGGGAATGAGAGCGTAAACACTTGAGATCGAGGACGTTTGAGTCCCTACTCCTTCGAATAACGATTAATTCGTAATTTTGCTTCTCAATTGTGAGCAAATGATAAAGACCGGCAATCCCATTATTAGCATTTATACAGAGATGACTCCTAACCCGGAGACGATGAAGTTTGTGGCCAATAAACTCTTGTATCCCGGAAGAAGCCTTGATCTTCCAGATGTAGAAACGGCAAAATCTTCGCCTCTCGCTACCGAGTTGTTTGGGTTTCCTTTTATCAAAGCCGTATTCATTGCCAGCAATTTCGTTACACTTACAAAAACTCCGGACACTGATTGGAGTGATGTGATCCCTTCCATTCGTCAGCTTTTAAAAGAATACCTGGAGGAAGGAAAGCCTATTGTCAATGAAGAAGAGGTCGCGGCTATGAAACAGGAAAGCACGAACAATGTGCTGGCTGATGATACGGATGTAGTGAAGAGGATCAAAGAATTATTGGACAATTACGTTCGGCCAGCCGTTGAGATGGACGGTGGCGCTATACAATTCAAGAGCTATGATGAAGGTGTTGTTAACTTGATGTTGCAGGGAAGCTGCAGCGGTTGTCCTTCATCGATGATTACCCTCAAAGCAGGTATCGAAGGCATGATGAAGCGAATGATACCGGAAGTCAGGGAAGTCGTGGCAGAATCGGAGTAGTATCCGGCCATTACGCTCCTTCACACATTTTCTTCAGATTATTCAACCCCACCTCAAACTGGTGATTCAAATTCTTATTTAACAGAGGGCCCATCATCCTCGCCATTGGCCAGGGAAGGTTACCGCTATTTTGCCACGTCACTTTAGTCCCATCATCGCCCCAATGCTCAAACAACCAATTATCCCTGGCTTTGGATTTCCAGGGTTTCAAAAATTCCAATAGAAAATGAATATGCCTATCATCGATATCGTCGATGGTGAGACTGCCGACGCCAACTTTTTTGCCCTGCCATGAATAACGATGCCCGGGCATGCCCGCCACACCCGTTATGACTTTTCTTGCCGCAGGTTCTGCTTTTTGCCAGGGATTCCAGTCGGCATAGTCGCTCAGATTGCTCACTCGCTTCATGACGTCGTTCACCGGCTTCTGAATAATAATTGTCTTTTCAATATTGTATGATTTCGGAAGAAAAGCGGCAACGATCAGTACCAGTACAATCAGGCCTAGAAAAATATAAACGAAAATCATAGCAGCAGTTTATCGTAAGGTAGTGAATTGAAAGAAGGTGAACAAGCCGCCTGAAATGTTGGGCTTTTCCTGATCTATTTGCGGGAAAAATTTGAAAAAATAAATCGGTTGGGCATGGCGTAAATTGTGCCCTAAATTTTTTCGTATGACGATTGCAGTTTTAGGCGCCGGCATGGTCGGCCGCGCCATGGCATTGGACCTGGTTAAAGATTATGATGTGACTTCTTTTGACCTCAGCAAGGAAAATATGGACGAGTTGAACAGGCGAAACAAGAAAGTAAAAACTGTTGGAGCGGATCTTTCACAGCATGCCGAGTATTCCAATTGGCTAAATACTTTTGATATCGTTGTGACAGCGGTGCCGGGATTCATGGGTTATAAAACACTGGAGGCAGTGATCCAGGCAGGCAAGGATGTCGTGGACATCTCATTTTTTCCGGAGGACGCTCTGCAACTGAATGAACTGGCGAAAAAAAATGGAGTGACTGCGATCACTGATTGCGGAGTAGCGCCCGGCATTAGCAACCTGATTATCGGCCGCTACAATGAGGAAATGACGATTCGTTCTTTTTACTGTTATGTCGGTGGCTTACCAAAGGAAAGGAAACCTCCTTTTCAATACAAGGCGCCGTTCTCGCCGGTGGATGTGATACAGGAATATATCCGTCCCGCCAGGTTGGTCATCGATGGAAAGGTAGTTACGCTTCCTGCGTTGACCGATAAAGAAACTTTGAGCTTTGAAGAAGTCGGAGATTTGGAAGCATTCAATACGGATGGTCTTCGTTCACTAATATATACAATGAGCCATATTCCCGAGATGAAAGAGAAAACGCTCCGATATCCCGGGCATGTAGACCTGATCATCGCATTGCAACAAGCCGGGTTTTTCGATACCAATCCTGTCCGCATAAATGATGTCGAGGTCTCCCCCTTGGAATTTGTTTCCAAATTGCTCATCAATAAATGGAAGCTGGAGCCGGGAGAAGAAGAATTCACTGTGATGAAAGTGATCCTGAATGGGGTTCAGGGAGGAAGGGACAAGAAGATCGAATTTAATCTTCTCGATTATTTCGACGTTGCTACTATGACGTCGTCCATGGCCAGAACGACAGGCTATACATGCACAGCGGCAGTGAATCTCATTGCAAAAAAACTCTTTAATGAAAAAGGAGTTTTTCCACCCGAGTTAGTGGGAAAAAATAAGCAATGCTTTGATTTCGTGATGAATTACCTGAAAGAAAGACATGTGAATTGGAAAATGTCCACGTTATGAAAACTGCCGTTTTTCTCATCCTCGTTTTTTTGGCGGGTTGCTCCGCCAGCAAAAATCCGTTGCGTAAGGAAATCAAAAAACTCCAAAAAGGCATCCTCAAGGATGATACCAGTTACATTTATCAATTGCCTTTTGAACCAGGCCAATCCTACTTTCTCATCCAGGGGTATTTTGGTGGATTTTCACATAAACAGAGAGCTGCATTGGATTTCAAAATGCAACGCGGCACCCGGATCTGCGCTGCAAGAGAGGGAGTCGTTGTAAGAGTAAAAGAAGATGGCGACCGCGGCGGATTTAATAGAAAATACCGGGCCTACGGAAACAATATTGTGATCCAGCATCCCGATGGATCGAGGGCGGGCTATTGGCACCTGCAATTGAACGGTGCCCTCGTAAACGTGGGTGACACCGTAAAAAAAGGCCAGGTAATTGCGATAAGCGGCAAGACAGGATACACCGCTTTGCCCCATCTTCATTTCCTGGTGTGGCGATTTAATGAACAGGGAGAATGGCAGCAAATGGCAACTCGCTTCCAAACGTCACATGGCGTGAAATACCTGCGTTCATTTAAGACTTACACCAATCCTCTTCAATAGTACCTGATCCCTTATTTTTGAATAAACCATTTCTTGTCGCTGGAAGAAATATATCAGCAGTTTATAACCGACATGAGTCATACCACCTGGTACGAATACCTCGCTGTTCTTGCCGGTATTGCCAGCGTATGGTATAGCCGTAAAGAGAATATCCTGGTTTACCCGGTTGGATTGATCAATACCATCATCTACATTTATATTAGCGTCGATGGAAACCTGTTCGGGGAAGCGAGCGTAAACGTTTATTATACGGTTATGAGTTTTATCGGCTGGTACCGTTGGCTAAAGAAGGACGTACGGCAGGAATTGATCTTACACGTTACCAGTTCCACCAGAAAGGAATGGGCTCTGCAAATATTGTTTTTTCTCTTTTTCTATACAAGCATTTTCATCTCCCTGAGCTATTTTAAGAAAGAGTTTTTTCCGGGAGCCATTCCCTGGGCTGATGCCTTTGCCTCTGCAACAGCATTTACGGGGATGTGGCTGATGACGAAGAAAAAATTGGAGAGTTGGTACTGGTGGATCGCTACTAATATTGCCTCCCTACCGCTGTATTTTGTAAAACACTATGTATTCACCAGCGTATATTATTTGATCTTACTAGTCCTTGCTTTTGCAGGCCTGGTTGAATGGAGAAAACGCATTGCCGCTTCCGCGAGGTTTTAGAATAATTTGCCTTATTTTACCAATATGTCATTGCTACAGGAAATATTAAAATGGGACCGCGAGCTATTTCAAACGATCAACGGCAAATGGACCAATCCGACTCTTGACTTTTTTCTTACTCACGCCCGTAGCGCCATTATATGGGTTCCGTTTTACCTGTTTTTTGTCGTGTTCATGATCATCAACTATAAACGAAGCGGCCTTTTCTGGCTATTGTTCGGAATCCTGACAGTTGCTACTGCAGACATGATCAGCAGTCGCGTCATCAAGGAATTATTCTACAGATTGAGACCTTGCCGTGATGAGTCTATGGCCGGACATGTTCGCCTGCTGGCCAGCTACTGTGGACTTAATTCCAGCTTTACTTCTTCTCATGCCGCCAATCACTTTGCAATGGCAACATTTATCTTTCTTACACTGAAATCCGAAGTGGGGAAATGGATCTGGCTTATTTTTTTCTGGGCCTTTTTAATTGGATATGCTCAAATATATGTGGGAGTGCATTATCCAATGGATATCCTTTCAGGCGCCTTGCTGGGCATGGGTATCGGTTATTTGTGGACTCTCTTTTTTAAAAGGCATTTTTTTCTCGAACGTAGTTCCGGACAATAAATCTTTTTGGACTCCCTTGGCTAATGGCATGGATATAAAAAAAATTGCAGCGATCGGGCCTGAGTCCACGGGTAAGAGTAGCCTATGCGAACACCTGGCCAAACATTATCATACTACATGGTGCCCTGAGTTTGCAAGGGAATACCTGTTGAAAAATGGTATGGATTACACATTTGATGAGTTGTTGACCATTGCTAAAGGTCAGATAGCCCTGGAAGACGAATGCCTTAAAGACTTCGCCGCCGTCATCGAAGATCAGCGGTCCACTGCAAATCCTCCACATCCTTCACCCATTTTTATCGATACTGAAATGTATGTTATGAAGGTTTGGTGCGAATTCGTATTTGATAACTGTCACCGGTTTATCCTCGACCAGGTCATTGAAAGGAAATATGACCTCTATTTGCTTTGCAATACAGAACTCCCCTGGGTAAAGGACGAGTTGCGGGAATATCCAGACCTCGAATCACGTCAGAAATTATTTCATATCTATAAGGATATTATGATCAATCAATCCACGCCATGGGTGGAGATCGCGGGAGAGAGCTATGATGAACGCCTCAAAGGCGCTATTGATGCGGTAGACAACCTACTGAAAGGGCAATAGTCGTTATTTTCGTATCTGCCATGATTCAATTCTTTCGCAGACACCATCGCATTCTATTTTACACCACGTGGACCATTTTAGGCCTTCTTCAATCATGGTTAACTGAATTGCAGGATGACGAGGCTTACTATTGGGTTTACTCCCGCTACCTGGATTGGGGTTATTTTGATCACCCGCCAATGATCGCGGCATTGGTTAAAATGGGCTATGCAATTTTTCAGAATGAGGGAGGTGTTCGACTCTTTCCATTATTGCTGAATATACTATGCTTGCTGGTGATCGAGAAGTTGATCTTCCGGAAAAACCCATTTCTCTTTTATACTATTGCCTTATCTATCGCAGTCATGCAGGTGGCTGGCTTTATTGCCGTTCCGGATATTCCGTTGATATTTTTTGCAGCGTGCTTCTTCGGTTGTTACCAAAGATTCACAAACAAGCTTTCTCTCTTCAATGCCGTTTTATTGGGTATCTCCATTGCGGCTTTATTTTATAGTAAGTATCATGCTGTTCTAATTGTATTATTCACGCTCCTGTCCAATATCAAGCTCCTGTCAAGGTATCAGACCTGGTTGGCGGCAGTTGTTGCCTTCTCACTTTTCGCACCCCATCTTTGGTGGCAATATCAGCACGATTGGGTAAGCATAAGATACCATCTATTTGAAAGCAATGTCAACCCTTACCGTTTTTCTTACACCATCAACTACATCGTGGGTCAGTTGCTGTTGCCCGGACCCATAGCGGGATTGATACTATTACCTGCGGCCTTCCTCTACAGGCCCGTCAATGAGACAGAAAAGGCATTGAGATCTACGATGATTGGCATCTATCTATTCTTTCTGATTAGTTCCTTCCGCGGCAAGGTAGAAGGGAATTGGACTTCTCCGGTATTGGTTTCACTCATCGTTCTATCTCACCGGTATCTTAATGATAGATCAACGCGACTGGCCATTGGAGCAGAAAGATTATTACGGAAACTTTTTCCCATCACCCTCTTCCTCGTTTTACTTGCCAGGATCATCATGATCGCTGACATCATTCCTATAAAGGAACTCCGATCCCGCTACCACGCATGGAAGGGATGGCCCAATGAAATGAAAAAAAGAACCGAGGGGCTTCCTGGCGTTTTTAGCAATTCCTACCAGCGGGCATCCAAGTTTTGGTTTTACACCGGTCAAATGACCTATTCCCAAAGTTATTACCGGGAAAGAAAAAACAATTACAACTTCTGGCCGGTGGAAGATTCGCTTTTGGGTAAGCCTGTCTATTTCCTCGACATATTCAATCACGAGCGGCTAACTGATTCGATGAAGACAAGCATTGGTTTGCTTGGTTATCGATATGATTCGTCTTTCCATTCATTTGCCAAAATAAAATTTAAGGCACTAACAAAAAATATCCGTGTGAAAGCAGGCGAAGAATGCAAATTTCCGTGCCGGATTGAATTGACTGAACAATATGAAAGGTTTATTCGTTCTCGTAGTGCACTGAATGATACCACCCGGATTGGCCTTTTTAATAAAAATGGATGGCTGAGAGATGTGTTTACTGATCTATCCCTGCGGCGGCTAGTTGATCAGAAAACATTTGAAATCAAATTTGATCCCGGTCTGCCAAAAGGGAATTACTATTTGATATTCTCCATCAACTGTGATTATTCCAATCCCACTCACAATAGCGAGAAGATCGGGATGACTATTGAATGATCATTTCTTTTTTGTTAGTCTGGACGCAATGATCTTCTGAATGTCTGGATCCGATTCCAGGAAACTCATCTGTTGCATCACCCATCGTGATCGGGAAGCTATGTAATGTGAGAGGGGCTTTACTTTTAATCTTTTGGGATTGGGCAAGCAGGCAGCAATCATGGCTGCTTCCTGGCGGCTTAAGTTTTTTGCAGGCTTATTGAAATATTTTTGGGAGGCCATCTCGATACCGAAAATCCCATCGCCCATTTCAATGACGTTGAGATAGACATTCAGGATCCTTTTCTTGCCCCAGATCAGTTCAATCATAAAAGTGAAATAAGCTTCCAGTCCTTTCCGGATCCAGCTCCTGCCCTGCCATAAGAAAACATTCTTTGCGACCTGCTGGCTGATGGTGCTGGCGCCGCGCACACGACCCGGCTTCTTCGTATTGTATGCCATTGCCTTCTTGATACTTTTCCAATCAAATCCGCTATGGTCAGGAAACAACTGATCTTCTGAAGAAATCACAGCCAATTTTGCATTATAGGAAATAGAGTTCCTTCCAATGTAGTCCCGCTTAAAGCCATGGCCGCCGATCCAACTTATCAGCTGCGTCATCGTAATAGGCGGGTATATCCATTTCAACAAGATAATATAGATGAACTGTGCAATGAAAAGCCAAATGAAAATGCGTTTGGTCCATCGCCAAACTTTGAGCAGGATGCTTTTCTTCTTCTCGACAACTATTTCAGAGTCTTTTTCCATAGATCAGCAGTCCCCAGATTAATGCAAACCCAAATACAATTAAGATGATCCCATTGATCCGGTTCAGTATATGAATATTATGCGGCGTAAGGCGGGTCCTTATTTTCCCGGCCAGGATCACTTTTAAAATATCCGTGCCCAGCATCCATGCCAGGCAGGTAGTAAAAATGATAATTCGCTGTTGAACGTTATGATTAATGACAGCCGTAGAAGTGGTGATCCAAAAGATAAAAACTGAAGGATTCAGGGTGTTCATCAAGTACCCCGATAAAAACAATTTGGCATAGTCGCGCTTGCGAAACTTGAGTATCTGTTTGCCCGCCTCATTGACACTGATTTTTTTAAAAAAGAGAAAGTAAACTCCCATAGAGACTAAAAACACGCAGCCTGCGATGCCAATCTCCGTCTTATATAGCCTCAGGCTGTTAAATAATTCGGTAAATATATTGCTTAATAGCACTAATGAAATATCGCTCGCAGACACGCCTGCGATGAAAGCGAGTCCTCCGCGATAACCATTATTCAGACTCTGTTTAATGATAGAGAACAGGACCGGTCCTACCGAAATGCTTAATAGCAATCCAAACGTCAGTCCTTTAAGTAACGATTCTAACATAGCTTTCAGGGGAGGCAGTGTGCCGGGGTCAAATAATTAGATTTTGCCGGTCTCGAGGAAGCGGTTCCAATCTTCCAGCATCTTTCCCTTCATCACTCTTGGAAACTTATGCTGGCTGCCTAATTTTCCCTTTAGTTCCATGAACTTCATAAATTTTTCCTCAGGCAATTTTTCCAGGAACACTCCTTTTAAAGCGCTGTCTCTTTCAACAGCATAATCATCATTGATCAATCGCAGGTTTTGGTCAATTCTTTTCCGCAGCAATTCTGTATCGCAATCATCATTGCAGGCTATATACCATTTATGCGCGAAAAAATTCTGGTATGGAAATCCGACCACTGTATATTCGGGGATGCTGATGTTAAGCTCATCGCTGACCAATTCAATAGCTTTATTCATGTTCTCCACACTGAGGTGTTCGCCAGTGAGACTTAGGTAATGTTTGGTCCTGCCGGTAATGATCACTTCACTTCTTTCGAGATCGACGAATTTAATGGTGTCGCCGATCAGGTAGCGCCAGGCTCCTGAGTTCGTACTCATTAACAATGCATACTCCTTGCCGATTTCTACTTCTTCAATGGTCTTTGCTTCCGGGTTGTTGTTAATTTTTCCTTCGCTGTCAAAATTTTTTTCGTCAAAAGGCACGAATTCAAAAAAAATGTTGTTGTTGAGAATCAGTTGCATGCCGCTGGCGTGCTCTCTTGTTTTGTAACCGATAAAACCTTCACTGGAAAGATAATTTTCAATATATACGATTGGCTTACCCAGCAATTTTTCAAACCCTTTTTTATAGGGTTCAAATGCAACGCCTCCATGAACAAAGAATCCCAGGTTTGGCCATATTTCATGAACATTTTTTACTTTATAATGCTCCACCACCATTTCCATGCACATCTGGCACCAGGCGGGCACGCCGACGATGTATCCTATATCCCATTCTCTGGCGTGTTCAACAATTTCATTTAATTTTTGATTCCAATCACTCAGTGCAGCAATACGTCCTCCGGGTTTATAAAAGGTCTGAAACCAAAAAGGCCGCTTCTTGGCAAGAATGCCACTGAGATCACCGGCATACCAACCGGCTTTCCCTTTTTTCAAATCGGTAGCGCCACCCAGCATCAGGAAACCCTTTCTCATCGCCTTGCGGTTCACCTCTTCATAATTTAATAAAGTCAATAGTTGGCGCAGGTAATTCACCGTATTGCTTCTCAGCATTTCTTTGGTTACCGGAATGTATTTACTTGCTGCTTCCGAGGTGCCGGAACTCAATGCATAATATTTTATCTTGCCAGGCCATGTCACATCGGGTACACCCTCCAGCGTCTTCTTCCACCATTCGCTGTATATCTTGCTGTAATCATGAACGGGGACGAGTTCCTGGAATTTTTTTACATGTTGGCGACTCAGCAATACATCATCGAAGCGATAAAACTGACCAAACTCTGTAAACCTGGCTTTGCGAAGAAGTTTTTTCAAGACTCTTAGCTGTTGACGCCGCGGATCGTTGGGCGGGATTCGCAGTGCGGCGGCAATCGCCCTGGGCAATTTTATATCAATAATATTGGCCATGCAATCCTTAAATGATTGAATTTAAAGTTACAATGTTAAGTTTGATCCTCCTGCGAATATCGAGGGGAAATAAGCTTTTTAGTCCCCCAATCGTCGATAAGCTCGCCATATTAGCCGGAGATCCCTGGCCGGCTCATAATCTCTGGCATACCATTGATCCATCATGCGTAAACTTTCAGTCGGCAATGTTTGCTTCACAGAAAATGCTACTCCATTGCAGGTCATCACCCCCTGGCGCAACCGCGGAAGTTTCTTTTCTTCTACCATATAGCCAACCCAGGTTTTTTGACCAAACAATACAGAAAAGCAGTTTCCAAAGAAGGAGATAGGTTTTTTTACTCCAAAAAAGTGAATGGGGAATGTAAGGATGCTTAAAAAAGAAACAGCGACATCCATTAATCTTTTTAAACGCCGGTAATAAGGATCACTCAGCTTGTACCCATTTTCTTTGGAGACCGCTTCACCAGAACCATCTTTGGAATTGCTACCTACTATGCCTGTGCTTCCACTGGCGTGAAATTTTATTTCTGCTTGCGACGGCAGTTCCGGAAGAGTCGCAATAATTTCCTTGAATGAGAGAGAGCCTTCGCAAAATATGATTTCCCGGAAGGGAACAGAATGAGAAATCTTACTCAGGTTTTTCCAATACCCAATTCCGTCGTTATCGTTTTCAACAATGGCGACCCTACCCAGTATTTTTTCGCCCAGGCCCGCATCTTGTAATAATTGACTGACCTTTTCATATTCATCCTGTGAACCGATCACGAGTATAGTCGCTGGTTCTTCCTTGCCCTTGTTCATTCCCAATACTTTCAGCCGAATAAGAAACCATCTCAGCAAGCTGATCAACAGAAAAGCGAGCAAGGCTCCGAATAAAATGATGGCCCTGGAAAAACGGAATTTTTCCGGCAGCAGAGAATAGCCTGCCAATAATACGATGGTCGCGATCAAAGTTGAACGAACCAGTTCTGATCGTTTGTACCATCGATCATACAAACCGGCGTAATAAGCAGTAATCAGGTAAACCACCGTAAAAATCGGAAACGCGATCCAAAGCAATCTGGGTTCATATAGTGTATCTGTTTTTACATAATGGTTCCAGATATTCTTCATCAACCAGAACGAAAGCAGGATGATGCCCGCATCGATCAATGGCAAACCGATTCGCTGAATGAAATGACTAATCGCCGTCATAGTAGCCCGGATCCATATCGCTGAATGCATCAAAAAATTCAAAAGGCTCGCCCTGCTGCCTCCATATTGTTTGCGAACGAAAATGCTCATTGCATTGTAGAACATTCGTACATAGTTGAGGCTGCCCTTCCTGGTACTTTCTCCTTTGAAATGAATGATACTTGTCCCGGCGAAATAACAATTCTTATACCCTGCTTTTTGAATCCGGTAGCTTAGGTCCACGTCCTCACCATACATGAAGAAATCTTCATCAAAACCACTCAACTTGTCTATCACTTCCTTTTTTATCATCATGAAGGCTCCGGCCAGCACGTCCACTGCATGGTTTTTGTCCTCATCCAGGTTGCCCAGATGATACCTGGAAAATGTTGCCGAACGCGGGAACAGGGTAGATAAGCCGGATAACTTATAAAACGAAGTCAGTGGAGAGGGAAAGGCACGTTTGGATTCTTTTAAAAACCTGCCAGCGCCGTCGATCATTTTTACTCCTAATGCGCCTGCATCCGGATGGGAATAGAGAAAAGAAATGCATTTCTGAAAACAATCTTCCGCCACGATCGTATCAGGGTTTAAAAAAAGAATATATTTTCCCCTGGCAACTGCTAATCCCTGGTTGCAGGCTTTTGCAAAACCGCGGTTCTCCGAATTGGATAAGAAACTTATTGTAGGAAATAGAGGCTGCAAATATTCAATGCTGCGATCAACGGAATGATTATCTATTACGAGCACTTCGCCATCGATACCCTGCATTGCCTTTTGCACCGAACAAAGACACTGTTCCAGAAACAGTTTGACGTTGTAGTTTACTATGATGATAGAAAGCTGCATGCAATCATCCCCGGGACACGAAAATAGTTGTTCTCTCCTTTGTTATGTTTTAATCTTTTCGTTACTGCGTATCTTTGGTCATGCTTAAATCCACTCTTATTGAAGCCGCAGAAGCAGGAGCCCGTGAGATCCTCCGATTTTTCAATGGCGCGTTTAAAATATCCAATAAAGAAGGAGTAAATAACCTGGTTACGGAAGCCGACCATGCATCTGAAGCAGCCATCCTCGATGTGATTAAATCTAAATTTCCCAAGCATTCTTTTCTCACCGAGGAGACCGGTGCTTTTATCCAGGACTCCAATTATAAATGGATAATTGACCCGATCGATGGCACCGTGAATTTTGCCCACGGCATTCCATTGAATTGCGTATCTATTGGTATTGAAAAGGACGGAGAAATGTTATTTGGCGCTGTTCTCAATCCCCACCTTCATGAATTCTTTCTGGCCGAAAAAGGCAAGGGCGCATTATTGAATAATAAACCCATCCGCGTCAGTGAAAAAGTAGAAGTTATATCTGCCTGTTTGGTGACCGGATTTCCTTATACGTATATAAATCTTCCCAATGGTCCACTGGAGATCTTTGAACGCTTCATCCGAAAGGGAGTTCCCGTCCGCCGTCTCGGCTCAGCAGCAATAGATCTTTGTTGGGTTGCCGCCGGACGCTTTGATGGATTTTACGAACATAAGCTGGAAGCCTGGGATAGCGCTGCCGGCTATCTAATCGTTGAGGAAGCTGGTGGAAGAGTTACTGACCTGGAAGGAAAAAAATTCTCTCCTTATCAGCACCGTTTGTTGGCCACCAATGGAAAGATCCATGATGAAATGCTGGCCATCATTAATAATCAGAAGAGTTTATGACAAACGAAAGAACTGAAATTTCTTCTTTGGGTGAATTTGGCCTGATCGATCATTTAACCAGGAACGTCGAGCTGCAGAATGCTTCTTCACAGGTGGGAGTAGGTGATGATGGCGCTGTGATTGATCATTTCGGTAAGCAGACAGTGATCACGACCGACTTATTAGTGGAAGGTGTTCACTTCGATTTGTCATATACGCCATTAAAGCATCTGGGATACAAAAGCGTGATCGTTAATATCAGCGATGTATATGCGATGAACGCGGTCCCTACTCAAATTGTTATGGGCATTGGATTTAGCAACCGGTTTAGCGTGGAAGCATTGGATGAATTTTATGATGGCGTTTATGCTGCTTGCTCCCACTATGGCGTTGACCTGGTTGGTGGTGACACCACCTCTTCACAAAAAGGATTTATCATTTCAATCACCGCCATCGGTGAGGTCACCCCCGGCAGTTATGTAAAACGCAGTGGTGCAAAGACAGGTGATCTTCTATGTGTTAGTGGAGACCTTGGAGCAGCCTATGTCGGTTTATTATTTCTCGAAAGAGAAAAAAAAATATTTATGGAAAGTCCCGGAGTACAGCCCGATCTGGAAGGTGAGTCGTATGTGATTGGAAGGCTGCTGAGACCGGAGGCCCGTAAAGACATTATTGAATTTTTCGCGAAGCAGGAAATTCTTCCCAGTTCCATGATCGATATCAGCGACGGGCTGAGTTCCGAAATCCTGCATCTCACGGAACAAAGTCACCTGGGCTGCGTTTTGTACGAGGAAAAAATTCCTATTAGTGATCAAATGAGGGCCGCTGCTTATAAATTTGAAATAGATCCTACGGCTTGTGCGTTAAGTGGCGGTGAAGATTATGAGTTGCTCTTTACGGTCGATCCGACCCTTTATGAGAAACTCATCCTGAATGATGAGATTAGCGTGGTAGGATATATGACAGAACCGGAAGAAGGAAAAAATATCATTACTAAAGGCGGCAGCAAGTATCCTCTTACTGCCCAGGGATGGAATCATATGAAACAATTTCGGTAACCCTATGCCTTCCAAAACTATGCGGATATTATTTGCTGTTGCTATTGTGATGTTTCTGGCCGGTTGCGGGGTTAGCAAATCTTCTTTCTCCCCTACAAAAAAATACTCTCTTCAACAGGTCGAAAACGACTATTCAATTTACCAAACGATGTTACAGGATTCCCATCCCGGGCTTTATTGGTATACTCCCAAAGACAGCATGGATAAATATTTCCGCGAGGGTGCAGCCCAATTAAAAGATTCAATGACTGAGCCCCAATTCAGAAGGGTGTTAACCTGGGTTACCTCCAAAATTCATTGTGGGCATACTTCTCTTCGTTTTTCCAAGCCTTATTCGAAATACCTGGACACCGTTCGATCAAAAATTTTTCCATTGAGCATGAAGGTTTGGTCCGGCAAGGATCCTGGCGATGAAGACACCATGGTGGTAGCCACCAACCTGAACCGCCGGGATACAATATTTAAAAGAGGTACGCGGGTAGAAAAAATCAACGGACGGCCGATCGAAGAAATCCTGGATACGATGTTTCAATTTATTTCTTCCGATGGATATAATCGGACGCACAAATTTCAAACGCTTAGCAACCGGGGTTACTTTGGAAATTTATATACTTCCTTATATGGATTGTCTGAAAGTTATACTATCGATTATGTAGACGATGCAGGTAAAAGCAGGTCAACTTCCATCCCGGTATACAATTCTGCTACGGATACTTTCAATCGCGCTTTCATTCGACTCATTTCAACTATTCCACAACCTTCAAGAAAAGAAAGAAAATTAAGGGAATTGAGTTCCGTGAGGCAGTTAAAGATAGATACGGTAAATCGCACTGCTTTCATGGATCTCAATTCATTTGGCCGGGGTTATCATTTGAAATCCTTTTTCCGGCATTCATTCAGGGCCCTAAGGAGGGAGAAGATTAAATACCTCATCATCGATGTCCGAAACAATGGCGGAGGAAGCGTGACGAATTCCACTTTTATCTCGCGCTACCTCATCAATCATCGGTTCAAAATAGCTGATTCGCTTTATGCGATCCGGAAAAGAAGTAAATATGGACGCTATATTCAAAACGATTTTTTTAATCGGGCCTTCATCACGTTATTGACCAAACGACGAAAGGATGGGTTTTATCATTTTGGATACTTTGAGCGCCATCATTTCAGGCCGAAAAATCGGAACCGATTTAATGGCAAGGTATATGTCCTGATTGGGGGCAATTCGTTTTCTGCGACCACACTTTTTGCGAGCGCTATTATAAAGCAGGATGATGTAGTGGTAGTGGGAGAAGAAACTGGCGGTGGCGCTTATGGCAATACGGCCTGGCTCATACCGGATGTAACTCTACCGGAGACGCGCATTCGCTTTCGGCTACCCTTATTCAGGTTAGTAGTAGACAAGAATTATCCCAAGAGTGGCAGAGGAGTACAACCCGAGGTGGAAGCAATGCCCACGGTGGATGCCGTGCGACGAAGTGCGGATTTCAAACTGGATAAAGTAATGGAGCTGATAAAAAAAGATAAAGCAAATTCCTCTTCTTCGTTGGCACAGTGATGACCGCTACCGGATCAAGTCATGAAGGATCGGAGCTTACTGCGCTTTCAATCATGAAATGATCGGCATCTCTCCAAAATGGAAATTTTTCCCGTATAGATTGTAGATCAGATTTATTTAAGCTAATGGTGAAGATATCTTCATCCTCCTTCTTTTGATAGAGCACCTCCCCGAATGGATCAATCACCATGCTCTCGCCAGTGTAATGTATCCCATTGCCATCGTCACCGACACGATTGACGCCCACCACATAGCATTGGTTCTCGATGGCTCGGGCCTGCAATAATGTTTTCCAGGCATGAACTCTTTTTTCCGGCCAATTAGCAGCAAATACCAAGATGTCATATTCCAGTTCGCTGTCCGCGCCATGATCCTCTAATGCAGGTGATTGCCTGGCCCAAACCGGAAAGCGCAGATCATAACAAACTAATAGGTTTATTTTCCATCCCTTCACCGAAGCAATGAGTCTTTTGGAGCCGGCTGTGTATTCCTCGTCTTCGCCGGCAAACGCAAATCGGTGCCGTTTATCATAGATGCCGTGACGCCCATTCGGCATCATCCAAATGAGGCGGTTAAAGAAGTGACCATTTTCCTCGATGATAAGGCTTCCGGTAAGAACTACATTTTTTTCTTTCGCCATCCGTTCCATCCATTTCACCGATTCACCATCCATTGTCTCGGCCAGCATGTGGGGTTTCAGACTAAAGCCAGTACTGAACATTTCTGGCAGGATGACGATCTCCGTTTTCTCCTGTATTCCTTTTATTTTCTTCTCCAGCATCTCCAGGTTGGCCTTCTTATCTTCCCAGTGAAGATCAGTTTGAATAAGAGTCAGGGTAAGTGTCGACATTTATTTTTTTTTATATCCCTAAAGGTAAATATTGTTCAAGTTGTTTCAGAATATGGCCTGATCGTTGTGATAATTCTTTATTAAATTGAATATCATGACAAAGACAACGCATGCAAAAAAGGAGCTGAAGCTCACCCGGGTCATCAACGCACCGCGGAATTTGGTCTTTAAGGCATGGACGGATCCGAAACAACTATGTGAGTGGTGGGGACCTAAAGGTTTTACCAACCCTGTTTGCCGCGTAGACAGTCGCCCGGGTGGATCAATGTATATCGAAATGAAAGGACCCGATGGCACGGTTTCTCCCATGAATGGAAATTTCAAAGAAGTTACAGAGCCTGACAAAATAGTTTTCGTCAGTTCGCCGCTCGACAAGAATGGCCAACCGCTATTTGAAGTTCTTAGTACAATAACATTTGTAGACGTGGAGGGTAAAACGAAATTCTCGCTACATGCAGAAGTTTCAAAAATTACTTCGGAGGCGACGCCTTATCTCGATGGCATGGATGAAGGTTGGAATCAGACCTTAGACCGCCTGGAAGAACTGGCGGTCAGAACAAAAAATGAACCCATTGTGATGGAAAGAACCCTAAATGCTGCTGTCGAAAAAGTGTGGGCAGCCCTCACAGACAAGGACGAAATGAAAAAATGGTATTTTGATATCCCTGAGTTCAAACCCGAGCAAGGCCTCGAGTTCCAGTTTCTTGCCGGCGAAGAAAATAACCAATATCTGCATTTATGCAAGGTCACGGCGGCGATCAAGAACAGAAAGATCGCTTATACATGGCGGTATGATGGTTACGAAGGAAATTCCGAAGTTTCATTTGAATTTTTTCCCGAAGGGAATAAGACCAGGCTCAAGCTGACTCACGTGGGACTGGAAACATTCCCCCTAAGCAATCCGGATTTGGCAAAAGAGAATTTTGTGGTGGGCTGGACATATATCCTTAACACGCTTGAGGAGAGGAGTGGGAAGTTATAAGCATTAAGTTATAAGTATCTAAGCAGCTGCCCTGGCGCGTGTCTCACGCGCCAGCAGGGATCGTTGGCGTTGGTCGGTCTGGTGCGTGAGACACGCACCAGGGCAAATCCACTCACAACTCACCTCTAATAGATAAATATGGAGTCCGGTGGATGCTCAATTATGATGGGAACAAAATAAATTTGGATAACCCTGATAAATAAAAAGTAATGAAAAAGATAAATAAGTCGACGACATCGAAAACGGTGGATGCCTACCTAAATGCGTTGCCAGATGATGTACGCAATACGCTTGAAAAGGTCCGAACGGCCATCAAAGCAGCTCAACCAAAAGCCGAGGAAGTGATCAGTTATCAGATTCCTACTTTCAAATTCAATGGCCCGATCGCTGCATTTGCTGCTTTCACCAATCATTGCAGTTACTACACTATGAGCCATTCGGTAATGGAAACGCTGAAGCAGGAACTGGATGGTTATGATACTTCAGGTGTTACCATACGCTTTCCCGTAGGCAAACCGCTTTCATTTACTTTGATAAAAAAATTGGTGCAGGCGAAAATAAAAGAGAATGAAAGACGCCTTCTTTCCAAATCCCTGAATAAAAACGCAAAGGCCGGAGCGTCAAAAAAACAAAAAGTATTAAAGTAACTTTTGCCGATAAAACAATATTTATCTAACATTCCCGCATTCGGCGGGATCATTTAAACTAAACAAAATGAAAGCAGTCAATCCTTATTTGAATTTTCTTGGTAATACCGAAGAGGCATTCAATTTTTACAAATCCGTTTTCGGCGGAGATTTCGCCATGGTACAAAGATTTAAAGATACCCCCGAAGCCGGAGAGGTGGGCCCTAATGATGGAAATAAGATCATGCACATCGCTCTTCCACTGGGTAAAGGAAACGTTTTGATGGGAACAGACGAACTGGAATCCCGCGGAGACAAGTTGACTAAGGGAAATAATTTTCATCTCTCCATTAGTGCAGATAGTGAAGAAGAGACAAGAAAAATATTTGACGGGCTATCAGCCGGCGGTAAGGTGACAGTGCCCCTCGATAAAACGTTTTGGGGCGCTTATTTTGGAATGCTCACAGACAAGTTCGGTATCCAGTGGATGGTAAGTCATGATTCCAATCAGCCATCGTAATCATGAGCACCAGCATTTCCGGGATCAGCGACTGTTGAATAAGCGCGCGATCTGGTTCATTTCATACCCTTTTTGCAATAGGTAATCACGGGTACGGCGAAATTTTACAAACTTGTCCATAGCAGTCGGAAGGCTCTTCGTCTTTTGTTCGTAAAGTTTCTGCAAAGTTTTGGAGTAGGCCGCTGGATCAATTTCCTGCAAGGCTATTTTGATAAAATTTTCGCCTACCCTTTTTTTCCTGAGTTCGTTCTTAATCTTGATTCTGCCCCATTTGTTAACCCGAAATTTTCCACCGGCATAAGCGGTCGCGAAGCGTTGCTCATCCAACCAGCCTTCGTCAATAAGCACAGTTATTAATTCGTCCTGGTCTGTTTCTTCTATCCCAAGTTTTTCCAGTTTCCCCCTTACATCACCTGGAGAGCGTTCCTGGTATCTGCAATATTGACGCAGCTTTTGAATTGCCTGGTTCTTGTTAAGTCGTTTGTTAGTGTGCATCGCATACCTCTGCATCTTTCTATTCTTCCAGCCGTTCGAGACAATTGTATTCCTTCTTGAGGAAATCATCATAGTGATCGGCTTGCAGGAATAAATTACGGAAGGTCTTGGATCCATTGTCTTTTGTCATGTCCAAATCGTATATGATGCAGGAGAGAACAATATTTTGTTTGACACAACTCAACACCAATCCATTCATGCGGTAATTTTCCTGGAGGAGGAATTGGTAAAGTGGCTTGATCTTCGTTGCATCGGTGGGCATTTGACATAAAAAAGCATCCCCGGCTACAAAAAAATTCTCTGCATTATAGCTGATCTTTATTTTAGCAGATCCTTCTTTTACACTCCATGTATTCACACCTTCCCTGGCCAAGCGCACATCCTTTCCTAATTCCTTAAGAATATCCTCAATAGTTTTTGCAGCTCCGGTAGGCTCAGCTTCTTTCTCAGGGATCTCAGGAAGCTTTACTTCTGTGCCACAGCTCGGACAATATTTTTTTGAATCGATGTTGGCAGTGGTAACCAGGAAGTCGCAACTAAAGCAACGCGTGGACGCCAAACCTTTGTTGGGCAGGTAAAGCTTAAGTGCCTCCTTTAAGTAGCTGACGGGTAAGGCAAATCCCAGATTGTCCCCACCGCGAATAATAAAAGAATTAACGCCAATCACTTCTCCATTCGAATTGACCAGCGGTCCGCCACTATTGCCAGGATTAATGGCTGCATCGATTTGTATAAATTTCAGTCCTTCGCGTATGCGGTCAACCTTCGATATGACTCCCTGGGTCGCAGTGTAATTTAGTCCGTAGGGATGGCCAATAGCCACTACTGCCTCACCATCCTTTGTTAGTTCATAGTGACCAAGCCTGATCTCCGGCAGTTCAATATTTGCAGGTGATTGCAGGAAGGCCAGGTCATGTTTTCTATCCGTGTACCATACTCGCGTCAGGGTCTTATCGAATGCCCTGCCGGCTATTGTCACTTCGGCGTTATTTTCTACGACATGGTTATTAGTGACGATCAGATCGAATTCCTTCACATAAAAACCTGTGCCCGTCCCGGTTTGAGAAGCGATCTGTATGATCGCCTTCTGGTATTGTTCAATGATTTGCTGTGGATCCATGGCTATTTACTCTCCATATTCAACAATTCGAGTTCGTTGGTAAATGAATAATCAAACTCGACCATGTTATCAAATCGGAGGTTCTGCGTTTTGAAATCTATATGTGGATACTTACTCTTCCATTTTTCCTGTGTCGCCTTTATTTTATCGGTGATCCCCTGTACGTTGAATTGTTGCCTGGTCGTGTCAAAATAGGTTTCTTTAAATCCAAGCGCCCGGAAATAATCCTGGTAATTGACCATCATATATAAATGGAATAGCTCGGTGATCACCTTCGGCACACTAAAGGAATACTGGCAATATGCGATACCGTATTCGCAGATCTGTGTGGCCACAAAGGGATAGTTGTTTTCGCGATACCAGGGCGTATTCTGATTGGCGCTGTGTATCGAGTCGGCAACCGTTTTGTAATTTTGCGGCGATACGATTGAAAAAGTATATTTAGATCTTTTCAAATAAGAAAAGATCTCTTCTTTTTTCCGGGCTTGCAACGTTCGAAACTCTTCTGCCATGTCGCGGTTCTTATCTATCACCGGTCTCTCATCCTTCAGAAAATAAATGGCAGCAATTTTTTCCAGGTCTGTCAACAGTTTTCCTTCCGGTGCAATTAAATAGTCGATGCGGCAGACAAGGCTTAATAACATATACGCGATCCCTCCTGATAATTTGTCTGCATCCAGAAGGGCAACAGTATCCAGTGTTTGCTTAATCCATTTTTGAAGCCATTCATATTTTATCTCTTTTTCCGCGAGCGGAATGTCGGTGACATGTTCGTTGTCGATGCTTTGAAGGATGCTGAAGTCCTGAACGAGAAGGTCATCCTGGCGGTCTCCCTTTGTAGCCAGCTCCTTTAGCCCATAATATAATTTGCTGGGATTTGCTGTTTCGATATCGCTATCAAACCGCATGCATAACCTTTCATTTTCCAAAGCAAACCGGCTGTAGTACAATGTAAAATTCATTTCCAGCAGGCGGCGCATTACCGGCACCGAAGGTTGGGGCATTTTGGCCAGGGTTAGCTCGGCATTTACCCGCTCATTTGTAAAATACCCCCGCACGATCTTCGAGCCCTGGTAAAATTCAAATCTCCCTTCAGCTCCGTTGCGTTCATACACTACATTTTGAGCGGAATCATCCCGCAGATATTCGAAAAAAGCATCGAGGCTGTCGGCGTATTTTTTTTCCTTAAATAGATTATCTGCATCAGTCCAGCGGCTCACCTTAGCCACTGGCTTATTATTATCAGAATAGCGTCCGAAGGGAATGTTGGGATCCGGATTTGCATCACCTTTTCTCTTTCCCCAGCTAAAAAGTTTGTCCAGCATGATCAGATTTTAGAGGAAAAGCAAGATAATACAAAACGTTGAGAGGTAATAGTGTTGATGAAACTTTGGCGGCAATTCAAAGTGGGTAAACAAGTAATCCACCTCACTTTATAAAGAGTTGACTGTAAACTAAAAATTAGTAGTTTCGTTCCATTCATTTTCCAGCCACGACTTAATTTTTAATATGAAGTTTATTGTATCAGCCTCGGCCTTACTCAAGCAGCTACAACACATTGGAGGAGTAATTAATGCCAACACCGTGCTCCCCATTTTGGAGGATTTTTTATTCGAGGTAGAAAAAAATAAGCTGACTGTCGTAGCCACCGATTTGGAAACGGTCATGCGGGTCCAATTGGGTGTTGAAGCAAAGGAAAGCGGTAAGGTGTGTATTCCTGCCAGGATCCTCATGGACTCTCTAAAAAATATTCCGGATCAGCCATTGACATTTAATATCGACAAAAATTTTGGGATCGAAATTACCAGCGACAATGGCAAATACAAAGTGATGGGGGAAAATCCGGACAATTTCCCGAAGGAGCCGACAGCTGATGAGACCACTTCCTTCACTATGGTTGCTTCGGGGTTGGTCACTTCCATTAATAAGACCCTGTTTGCTACCAGCAACGATGACCTGCGTCCTGCCATGACCGGTGTGTTTTTTGAATTGGATAGTAAGGGCTTGCAATGTGTGGCAACCGATGCCCATCGCCTGGTCCGATATAAGAGAAAGGATGTGAGTTGTCCCAAGAACGACACCTTTATTGTACCACGTAAACCTTTGAATTTATTGAAAGCCGCCATCCCGTCAAATAGTGACGAGATCACGATCAGCTATAATAGCAATCATTTGTTTGTGAAACATGGAACCACCCAAATGAGCTGCCGATTGATCGATGCGCGCTTTCCAGACTATAAAGTCGTGATACCGGCGGACAATCCTTATAGACTGACAGTAAATAAAAGCGATTTCCAGGGAGCGTTGCGCCGGGTCAGCATTTTCAGCAATAAGAGCACAAACCAGGTCGCCCTGAATATTACGGGAAGCGAATTACAATTAGCTGCCCAGGACATTGATTTTAGTTTTGAAGGGAATGAAAGGATGAAATGCCAATACAATGGGGAAGACCTCACTATTGCATTCAATGCACGATTCCTGATTGAAATGCTAAACGTGGCAGATAGCAGTGAAATAAATGTTGAATTATCAACTCCTACAAAAGCAGGTATTATTAAGCCTTCGGAACAGGATGAGAATGAAGAATTGCTAATGCTGGTGATGCCTTTAATGCTGAATCAATAAGCTCACCTCAAGATTTGCAGTTATGGATTTCGTGAGTGTCGCTTCATACGATTCTTACATTCCGGCGCATATTGCCCTCGGCCGACTTCAAGAAGAGGGCATTAATTGCTGGCTTCGAGATGAGCATTCAGTCACTATAGATCCTTTCCTTTCTAATGCCATCGGAGGTATAAAACTGATGGTAGTATCTTCACAAAGCGAACGGGCAATCAGTATATTAAAAGACTTACAAGAATAAGATAAACGTCTCCTCTCATGTGGAAATCGTTCATTGACCATTTTCAAACACTGGAACAGCGGCCCCTGGAAAGAATGGTGATCCTGGTCGGTGGACTTCTTCTTTTCTGGATCATTGAAGGCGCTATACCTCTATTTCCGCTGCGATATAAAAAGAACAAGTATAATCATGCCTTCGTTAATCTGGGTTTTACGGCAATCCATCTGGTTATTCATACCCTGTTGGCAATTTTAATTGTAAAACTCTCTGACTGGTGCCTGACCAACCAGTTTGGATTGGTTTATTGGTTCAATGCCAGTACGGGGCTGACCATTGTGATCGCTATACTAGCGCTCGACTTCAGCAGTTGGTTGGTGCATTTCGTGATGCATAAGACGATGGTCCTTTGGCGGTTTCACTTAATACACCATACTGACAATAACGTAGATGTAACCACGGGCTTGCGCCACCATCCCGGGGACAGTTTATTAAGAGGCCTGTTTTTTATTCTGCTCATCTTTGTTTCCGGCGCTCCCGTGTATAGTGTCATGATCTATCAAACATTGATCGTTATCTCCACGGCCTTTACGCATGCCAATATTCACTTGCCCCGCAAACTGGATAAGGCATTAAGCTATGTGTTCGTGTCGCCAAACATGCATAAAGTCCATCACCACTGGATGCAGCCATATACCGATAGCAATTATGGCGCGGTATTTTCTTTTTGGGACAGGCTCATGGGCACTTTTAGAGAACTGGATCAAAAAGACATCCGGTATGGTCTGGACAAGCATTACCCGGCGGAAAAAGATGAAGACTTTCTCATGCTGATGAAAAAGCCGTTTCAGAAATTAAATCCCTGACATTTCATCAATATATATGAAGAGGATTGCCTTGATACCGGCAAGATATAATGCCACACGTTTCCCGGCCAAGTTGATGCAAAAGCTGGGTGAGAAAACCGTTATTCAACATACATATATAGCCACCTTTGCGACCGGTCTTTTTGATGAAGTAATTGTTGTTACAGATAGCGAGATTATTTTAAACGAGATCTTGTCCGGTGGTGGAAAGGCAGTGTTGAGTAAAAAAACGCACGAAAGCGGGACTGATCGAATCGCCGAAGCGGCTATAGATATGGATGCCGATATTATTGTGAATGTACAGGGAGACACGCCATTTGTAAAAATGGCCCCATTGCAAAAATTACTTGAACAATTTGATGACGCGTCGGTAGAGGTCGCTTCGATGATGCAGGAGTTAAAAAACCAGAAGGACATTGACGATCCGAATTTCGTTAAGGTAGTTGTAGATAAGAATAATAACGCTCTCTATTTCAGTCGCAGTGTAATTCCCTATCTCCGGAATTCGGAGATGCAAAATATTTATTATGAACATATCGGTGTCTACGCTTTCCGCAAGCAGGCATTGATCGATTTCACTACCTGGCCCATCACGCCCCTGGAAAACGCAGAAAAAATTGAGTGCTTGCGATTTCTTGAATACGGGATACCGCTGAGAATGGTCGTTGTCGATTATATGGGTGTTGAAATCGACACGCCGGACGACCTTAACCGAGCTGCTGCGTTATTGTAAAAAAAATAGTGTATGAAATTCAGAAACTTCAAGATGGTTGATTTTGTAGTGTATGGGCGGGGCAGCTTTAATCAATTGGATGAGATCATTTCACCTCATCGCCGCGAAGGAATGCCCATGATCTTCCTGGTGGACCATTTTTTTTCAGCCGCGAATAATAAGAAATCCCATCCATTAGTGGATCGTATCCCTCTCCAGGCAAATGATAAGATCGTTTTTGCAGATGTCAGCAATGAACCGAAAACTACTTACGTAGATGAGCTGGCAAGGCAACTGAAGGATGAGTTTTCATCCATCAGCGGGATTGTTGGCATTGGTGGGGGAAGTGTGATGGATTTAGCGAAGGCCGTATCTCTCATGATGACTAACCACGGCTCCTCTGCGGATTATCAGGGATGGGATCTGGTGAAATTGCCTGGTGTTTACAAAGTTGGCATCCCCACTTTGAGTGGCACCGGTGCAGAAGTTTCAAGGACGACGGTTCTAACAGGTCCCACAAAAAAGTTGGGTATGAATTCAGATTTTACTCCTTTCGATCAGATCGTGCTTGATCCGGAATTAACAGCTAACGCACCGGTGAACCAGCGATTTTATACGGGCATGGACTGCTATATCCACTGTATTGAGAGTTTGGAAGGGACTTTTCTAAACGAATTCAGCAGATCTTATGGAGAAAAGGCCCTGGAATTATGTCGACATGTGTTTGCAGAAAAAGAAAATTGGGACAGCGCTTCAGATGACAAGCTGATGATGGCTTCTTATGCCGGTGGGATGAGCATTGCTTATTCCCAGGTAGGTGTTGCCCATGCCGTAAGTTATGGTTTGAGTTATCTGTTGGGCACGCGGCATGGCATTGGCAACTGTATCGTTATGGATCAGTTGGAAGAATATTATCCGGCCGGAGTGAAAGAATTTAAGTTTATGGTTGAAAAAAATCATATCGAAATCCCAAAAGGACTTTGCAACGGTTTAAGCGATGAAGAATTTGATAAGATGATCAATGTTTCCTTGGGCATGAAACCCCTTTGGGAAAATGCATTAGGAAAGGATTGGGAAAAAAAGATGACCCGCGATAAATTGAGAAAACTGTATGAGAAATTGTGATTTCAGAATTTGACTTGACCCTGGCCCCTTCGGGTTTAGCGCTCATGAATTTCTTTTGCTAACTTTCCATACTATGAACGTCAACCTCCGCCCGGAAAAATACCTTCGTTACCTCCATATCCCCCATATTTTTGGGGCCCGGCGTACCAAGGAGATCCTTTCGATCAATCCAACCATCATACCGCATCGCGAAGAGGCCAACCAGGTGGCGGTGACCGTATTCGATTACGATGCCAATACCATGGAGGAGAAAGCGTTGCCTTCTGTGGGAGAATGTTTTGCTTATAAAAACACCGACCGGATCACCTGGATTAATATCGATGGACTTCGCAAAGCTGATGTTGAAGCCGTTTGCGCTCATTATGAAATACATCCTCTGGTCGTAGAAGATATTCTGAGCATCAACCAACGGCCGAAGATGGAGGAGTCGGACAATACACTCTTCTGTCTTTTGAATATGCTTTTTTATAATCCCGAAATCAAAACGGTTGAGCAGGAACAGATCAGCATTATCCTCGGCAAGAATTATGTGCTCAGCTTCCAGGAAGACGCAAAAAGGGATGCGTTTAATTCGCTACGTGATCGCCTTCGTGTAAACAGCAGTAAGATCCGTCAGCGTGGGGCCGATTATCTATGCTATTTTATGCTTGACCTTATCGTGGACAATTATTTTTTAGTGATGGAAAAGTTGGGTCAGCAAATTGAAGAGGTGGAAGAAGAGGTCTCCCGCGGAAATAATCCCCGGTCACTGGCTAATATCACCTTGCTCAGGAAGGAGCTTATTGTTTTGAAAAGAAATTTTTCACCCGTCCGCGATCTTATCAATGGTTTTTTGCGAAGCGAAAGTGAATTGCTGGACAATCTTACCTCGAGATATTTTAAAGATATCTATGATCACATTGTTCAATCTATTGATTTAGTTGAGAACTATCGCGACGTTATCGTCAGCATGCAGGACCTTCATATCAATAATGTAAACCTGAAGATGAATGAAGTGATGAAAGTAATGGCCATTGTTACCTGCCTCCTGGCGCCCGCCACTGTCATTGGGGGTATCTTCGGAATGAATTTTGAAAAAATCCCTTACTTACATAACGAATATGGGTTTTGGGCCGCCGTGGCAGTCATGCTTGTCATTCCGGTGTGGATGATAATGGCGTTCAAAAAAAGGGGATGGTTTTAAGCTGAAGCGGTTTACTCTTTTGTAGCCGGAGACTTCTTATAAATCGGGACGGTGCTGCATGGCTCGCCATACATGATGCTCTTCGCCACCGGACGTAATAGATTCGTTATTTCCATATAAGCAAAATCACCAATCGGTAGTTCCCCACAGCCTTTTATCACAACGCGTTGATCTTTGAATTCAGTAGGATCAAGCTGGGAAATGTTTTTAAGAAAGAGCATTTTGTGCAATTCTTTTTCATCCCCCATCACCAGTTGATTTGCGACGGGTTGTAGATACGTTGCGATCAACATATATGCCCACACGGGAATAATGGCATCGGCAGTGCAGGTAACGGCAACATTCTTATCCCTGAATTTTTCCCAATCCTGTTTTTTCAAGGCTTCGCGGAATTCTTTTTCTTTTAATATCATTCCCATGAACAAATAATCCTTCAGGTCGAACACCATGGTTTCTCCCGCAGGATAAAATTTTTCCAGGTCGATCGTGATCAACCCGCTTTCAGCAACCTTATTTATGATGGGTTCTTGCATGCCTTTCTCTGGTCTGTAAAACTAACAATGGGTACGGCAATTTGTTTGCGAGTTCAGTAAAACAAAACCCCAGCGTTACGCTGGGGAATGCAAACAGTTTTGGCGCTATGGGTTAAAATCGGTCGCCTCTCTTGTCCTTAATAGTGGCGGCGGTCCTAAGGGCGTTGACAGGCGGATTATACAGAGCCATTTGTTTAGCCTGCTGATACATTGTCTTTCTTTGATCCGCCACATTCGCATTGCCGACTGCGGTAGCTGAAATACTATCCACCTGAATAACATAAACCCCATTTACACCGGTTAAGACTTCGGGAACAACTTTCCCCTTATTGCCCGGATTAAATGCGGCACCATTGATTTTTGGTTCATACCCCAATGTTGTGCTGGTCGATTTACCTGTCATCCGCAGGCTATCTACCGTTTCTACCTGTTTTCCTAATACTGTTGCGGCAGCCTGCAGTGTCGACACTTTTCCGATTTTTTGCTTTAGCGTCTCGGCCTTCTTTTTATTTCTTAGAAGGGGCTCAACCGACAATCTGGCCGTTGCTGCACTTTGAGTTCCTTCCTCAAGAGTTGAAGTCACTACTGCAACAACATAATCATCGCCGACGCGCTCGGGTTGCAGCACATCACCAAGTTTTGCCTGGTAGATCTTTCTCACGAATTCTCTCGATACACCCAAGCCCTGCACTTCGAATGACGAAGGCTTGATATCGGTAGCTATTGCTTTTACGATTCCCTTGGGTTTTAGGGTCTTTTCATAGTTGGCATCGAAGGATTTCTGATCTCTGCTATCACCCGCAAATTCATTGGCCTGGTTGTTCGCATTGTTATCGGTTTCCGTACTTGCCATGATGGGTCGTGGGAGATAAGCAATCCTGTATGCAGGTGCGTTTCCTTTTTGTGAAAGGATCTCAATATAATGATAGCCAAATTCAGTTTTTACCACGCCCTTGCTACCGACTGGGTTTCCAAAAATATAATCGTTAAACTCAGGGACCATTTGACCCGAACTAACGTTGCTATACAGACCTCCTTTATCCTTGCTGCCCGGATCTTCCGAAAGCTTTGCACAGAGTGTATCAAAATTCGCTCCGCCACGAATCGCCGTTTGAATACTGTCAATGGTTTTCTTGGCAGTAGCGCTATCTCTTACCATCATCATCTGACCGCTTTGAGGGTCGCGCTGAGCAGTAGAAATCAGTATGTGACGCACCTGCACCGTATCCGGCATTTGTTTTACTCCTTCCACTTTCGCCAGCATATACGTAGCTCCATCCAGGTATGGTCCATATACACGTCCAACGGGGGTCTTAAAAATTGAGTCCTTGAAAGGCACCTTAATAGTTGCCCCGCTAATGTAACCAGCATAATATGAAGCTGCTCCTTCGCTGGCGAGCAGTTGTCGCACATCTTTTGTTGAATCGAATTCTGGGATCAGGGCTGCCGCTCTGCTTCTCGCATCGGCACTATCGGCTGCACTAGGCCTCGCATTGAAGGTCACGTAAGCAATGCTGCGGCTTTCTTCTTGTTTATAATCGTCTTTGTGTTTGCTGACATAGTCTGAGATTTCCTGGTCGCTCACTTTAATTGTGCTATCAGGAATGCTGGTATAGACTTCTCTTACCACCGAAATTTTTCCAAGCAGGCTATTGTCACTATTCTGTTTTTCCAGCCACCAACGCGGGAAATTAATGCTGCTGCTGAACAGCGCGTTATACTTGTCTACCTGGCGGATAAATTCAAGTTGATTTAAATAATTGTTGAACTGCGCTTTTTGCTCCGCGGTGCCTCGTCTGAGCATCTGATCGATCTGTTGTTTCGCCTGCGCAGGGTTGTACTGGCCCGTCACCTGATCGGTAAATTGTTTTTTGAGATCTTCGGGAGCGTTGGGTCCATATAAGATATCACCCAGCTCTTTCTTACCAATCTGCATTCCCAATTTATCCAACTCACTTGTCAATAATATTCGGTTTACCTCCTGGTTCCATACAGACTCGATCGCTTGCTGACGGCTGGCTTCTCCTCCCTGCGCATAGCCCTGTTGCTTCATGAAGTCTTCCTGCTGTTCAACCTTCCTGTTAAAGTCGGTGACATCAATTTTTTCACCATTTACGCGACCGACAACATTTGTGTTGCCACCTGCGAATAGTCCCTGGTTCCGGCTGACAAGAGCATCCATTAGAATGAATCCAAGCAAGGCAAGCGCGATAGCTATGACTGCAATTCGCGCATACTTATCTCTTATTTTCTGTATTATTGACATACTAGTGTTTAGGATTAAAAAACGGATTGCAAAAATAGGTAAATATTGGATAAGTTTTGGGAAAAATAGGCGGGTTGGAGTGATGAATGATTGATTTTCAATACCCTTTTGGCTATGCCCTGCCTCGACATCTCTTCTATCTATTGCATTGCGAAATGGGACGGTCCTTTTCTCACAAACCATTTATTTCTCCCCACTTGTCTGTTAGCATTTTAGATTTCCTGTGGATAAGGCCATGTGAAACATGTATATGGAACAGTATATTCCGCCGGTATTTTGTGAATGCAGATAAGGAGCTGCGATTCGTGTCAGGAATCACCTGGTTGTTCTACAACAATTCACAAATCAAAAAAGATTATTGAGCAATTATTTATCCATAAGCTCTTGTCCACAGCGTTGTGTATTCAATAGGTTAAAACAGGCTCAGACTGGAAAGCAAATGTGGATTTCGGTAAACTAATGTGGGTAACGGCTTGTTTGTAATTTTACATTGAATGAAGACATCAATTTTTCCACGAATTCACAGCCGTAATAATAATATACTCTTTTTATAAAAATATATTAATACTATTATTATAAGAAGAAAGAGAGAAAGAAAAATTTATTTTGAAAAGTTGTTGGAGTTGTTGGAATATTGCTGCCTCTCCAATAAAAAAATTGAAATGAACAACACAGTTCTCGAATATGCAAAAGAAAATCTTGACAGGAAAGGTTTTCTGGACATTGAACTGGATTCAGGTCTGGATTTATTTGCCGAGATCGAACGGTTGAAAAAAGAAAAAAATGCGGTCTTGCTTGCACACTACTACCAGGAGGCCGATATCCAGGATGTGGCAGACTATATCGGCGACAGTCTGGGCCTGGCGCAGCAAGCAGAGAAGACAACAGCGGATATGATTGTTTTTGCCGGAGTGCATTTCATGGCCGAGACAGCAAAGATTCTAAATCCGACAAAAAAAGTAGTGATCCCAGATTGGAAAGCGGGTTGTTCCTTGAGCGATAGTTGTCCACCACCACTGTTTAAAAAATTCAAAGAAAAAAATCCCGATCATGCCGTGATCAGCTATATCAACTGCAGTGCAGGGATAAAAGCGTTGAGTGATGTGATTTGCACCAGTAGTAATGCAAAAGTGATCGTTGAAAGTTTTCCAAAGGACCGCCCCATAATTTTTGCGCCAGACAAAAACTTGGGAGCCTACATCAACAAGGTCACCGGCAGAAAAATGCTCTTGTGGAACGGCGCCTGTATGGTGCATGAAATCTTCAGCCTCGAAAAAATAACCAAACTAAAGCTTCGCCATCCGAATGCTAAACTGATTGCTCATCCTGAATGTGAGGATCCCATTTTGCGTATGGCAGATTTTATTGGATCTACTACAGGTCTTTTGAAATTTACACAAAGCGATTCATCGCAGGAATACATTGTGGCTACCGAGACCGGCATTTTGCACCAAATGATCAAAGCCGCGCCCAACAAGACTTTCATACCCGCCCCTCCCGATAACAGTTGCGCCTGCAACGACTGTCCACATATGAAACGCAATACACTCGAAAAGCTTTATCTGTGCATGGAATATGAGCAGCCGGAGATAGTGATGGAAGAAGAATTGCGCCAGGCAGCAAAAAAGCCCATCGATCAAATGCTTGAAATCAGCCGGCAGGCTGGTCTATGAATTTAAATCCATTTTTATTTCGCCATGTTTACTATTGATGCCCACCTGGATCTTGCAATGAATGCTATCGAATGGAATCGCGATCTCACGCGTGACATCCACGAGATAAGAGATCGGGAAAAAGGCATGATTGATAAACCAGACCGCGGCAAAGGAACGGTTTCGTTGCCCGAACTAAGAAAAGGAAATGTGGGGCTGGTTGTCGCTACGCAGATAGCACGATATGTTGGAAAGGAGAGTGCACTACCTGGTTGGCATTCACCGGAGCAGGCCTGGGCAGCAACACAAGCCCAAAGAGTTTGGTATAAGGAAATGGAGGCGGTCGGAGAGATGAGACAGATTACCAATCTTTCTGAATTAGACGAACAGGTAGACCTGTGGCAGAATAAAGTTTCCCAACCTCAAAAACCAATTGGATACATCTTGAGTTTGGAGGGGGCCGATTCTATTGTGAATCTTTCTTATTTGGAAAAAGCTTATCAATACGGTCTGCGCGCGCTAGGTCCCGCGCATTATGGCCCTGGTCGATATGCCAATGGAACGAATGCCACAGGACAAATGAATGCAGATGGTTTGCGACTGATAAAGGAAATGGAGAGATTGAATATTATCCTGGATGCCACCCACCTTTGTGACGATGCTTTTTGGCAGGCGCTGGACAACTTTAACGGTCATGTATGGGCCAGTCATAATAATTGTCGCGCGCTGGTTAACCACAACCGACAATACAGCGACGAACAAATAAAGGTGTTGATAGAGAGAGACGCTGTTATCGGTGGAGCAATGGATGCGTGGATGATTGTACCTGGATGGATCAAAGGTGAATCAGATCCGAAAAAAATGAATTGTGGTTTGGAACAGGTGATTGATCACATGGATCGTATTTGTCAATTGGCAGGAAACGCACTACATGTGGGCATTGGCTCCGACCTGGACGGAGCTTTCGGGAAGGAACAAAGTCCGCACGATATAGAAACGATTGCAGATGAGCAAAAGATCCCCACCATGCTGGAAAGGAGGGGATATACAGAAGAAGACCGCAGAAATATAATGCATGGAAACTGGTTGCGGTTCTTAAAAAAGGCATGGGGTTGAGTCGAGAAAAAAACCTCCTACTTGATCTTGTATATATACCAATCTTCATTTTGATTGTGCTTCGGATTGAGCCAATGTGCGAGATTATCAACGAAGCTGCTTTTAATAGTTGTCTCTTCAACGAGAGAGGGAAAAATGCTTTTGAGCCTAATTAACCGCCGATCAAAGTCGTGCCTTCCAGCCATGATCACGTAATTGGGAGGCGGCTTTCCTGAACTCTGTATTTCACTCTGTAGGGCATTTATATCTTCGCCCGGACCCAACACGAAGTTTTCCAGATGCTTGCCAAGGTAAAAGGTGGGAGGGCGTTGGAGCGATACATCACCTTCCAAAACAACGTTACTGACATCACCTTTCTTTCGCAACCAAATCATCGCCTCGACCCTTGATCGCTTGGAATAAGTGAAAGTGAGGACGGCTAATCCGATAGTATTAAACACAACAAACCAAATGATAAGGAACCTGGCGATCCCTTTCAGCCAAGGTTTTTGTTGATTCAAGTTGTAATATTCCTTGAAGCCGATAATTCCCAGCAACAGAAAATAAGGAATAAATGGAAGAATGAATCGCTCTTGCTTATTGCTGTACCAGGAATGAAATGCGAGAAAGAGCAACGACGCGACAAAAAACATTCTTGTTTGGAATGAAATGCGGACACAGTATACATAACCCAAAAGCAGAAGGAAGAAAGGGAATCCAAAGACCACACCGGCAACGGTGCCGATATATTGATACCAGGGTCCCTGTGGTTGGATTTCAATATTCACTGGATTCGAATTAAAGCGTACATACTCGATGATCGTTGCAAAGGGATTACCATAGTACAGCAAATCAAAAAGACCCTGAGTAAGCATGTAAAAGATTGCAAAGGAAATCCCCAATATCAACGCCTTTTTGAAATATTCCTTTTTTGCAAGGAAAGAAAGACTTATCCCAAGCGGTAAGAAGAGGACCTGAAGCCGGATGGAAAACGCGAGAGCAAAAAACAGAGCAGAAAGTACGATCGAACGCCGTGTTAGTTTAGGATCGGCAATGTGATAGCTTGCGATGATCATGAATGGGATGCAGAAAAATTCTCGCAGGCTTCTGACCGACATAAATGGAAATATCCAAAATATGGCCATGGCCAGTGCCACCATATTGGCTGACTTTCTTTGATTGGTCAACCGAAGCGTCAGCAAATAAGAATAATAGATGGTTAGTAACGAGAATAAAGCATGGACAACACGAATCACAAACATCATATCCTCCGGCCTGCGAATGCCCACCGCATTGCAGGCTTCAAATAAGAGATACATGATGCCGGGATATATCAAACTGAATACATGGGCACTTCCCCCCGTCCACATGAAAGAGATCCCGTCCCTCCATTTAAAGACCAGCTCTGCCATTTCGAAGTGATCATCGTGAAATGCATAACCTCTCGAAAAGAAAACAGCCAACAAACGAAACGTGAGTCCGATAAACAGAATTTGCTTAATGCTGATTTTTTCGATGAACTTATGGAGCGGTTGAACATTCATTTTTTTCCAGTTACTTCAACCAGCATCATTGTAGAGGATTCCTGCGCACGCGTTGAGGGGTTGAAAAATTTTAGACCAAGTTTAGAAACTCTATAGTGCGGAACAGAATATATTCGACCAATGCTATACCCTTCCTGCTGGAATTCATTTAAGGGTCCGGGCTCCGTGAGAAGCCAGACCTTCTTCCCCGAATGCAACAGCGAATCCGAGAAAGGTTTGTACAACGAACGCGTATAAAAGTTGTAGGAGGCGCTATAACTATGAGGCCGTTCATATACGTCTTGAGGATCAACTTTTCCTTTGGTTTCTTTTGCGAGGTTCTGTCCGGCCTGGTATTTTAACAGTTGTGGATAGAAGCTGCTGTTCAATAAAAAGAAAGTGAGGATCATAGCCTGAACCGAAATCATAACCGCCTTTTGAAGGCGAGTGTAAGAAGGACTTTTGAAAAAATAGAAAAGAAGGGCAAGTAGCAGCACCGTCACCGCGACAGGCCAAAACTGGCTTACCGGAAAGGCCCAGGCGCTGATCACGACATTCAGCAATAATAATAAAATTGAAATAGTAAGCTGTATGATCAGAATTGTCCTGATCCATCGGGGTTGAGAGTTCTTGCCGATTATAAATACAGATGTGATGACCGAAGCCACAGGAAACACAATATTGAGGTAGTGAGGAAGTTTAAAACCAGAAAAGGAAACCACCAGCAACACCAGAATAAATGTTCCGGTAGTAGCCCACTCCTCTCTTCGTTGCAGGAAATTTTTAATTCTACCGGCAACTGCTATATAGGTCAAAATGCTCCAGGGGGCGAAGGCCCAAAGGAAAGAATGGAGGAAAAACAGGTAGTCATTTTTTGCATCTGATCCCATTCCACCGCTAAAGCGTTCGACACTTTGGTTGAGTAAAATGAATTTTACTCCATTAATATGATCTCGATTGCGAACTATTTTTTCTGGATGTAGATTATATTGAAGATAATAGCAATAAAGAACGGGGCTAATAAATATTCCAAAAAAAATTACTACCCAGATCCATTTCCAATTTATAAATAGTGTCCAGTCCTTTCGATATAATATGTAACAGAAGGCTGCGCAGAGAGGAATAAAGACAGCAATCGGACCTTTGGTGCTGAAGCCCAGTGCCAGTGCGAGGCCGGAAACAAATGCATGAACGAATTTCTGGTTTTGAATAAACGCGATCAGTTGCCATGTCGCTAGCGCAATCGAAGCTGTTAGTATCGCGTCCATGCGCACATCACTGTTGGCTAGTATGTATGCAAAGGCCGAAGCGATCAGCAATGCAGCCAGCTTGCCGATTTCCTGGTGGTATAGAGCTTTACCGAGGCGGTAGGTAGAATAGGTGCCCAGGATGGTAAATAAGAAGGATGGAAACTTATAAGCAAAGGAATTTACCCCGAAAATCTTATAGCTCATCGCGCTGAGCCAGAAATGGAGATGTGGTTTATCCAGGTAGTCTCCACCCTGATCGATGAGACTTGCATAGTCCCCGGTTAGGAACATGTGCAAAGCAATCGTTGCATGATGCGCCGAATCATTGTCCATTAGCGGGACGAACAATCCGATAAAATAAATGATCCCCAGCAGGACGAAGAGTAACCGATATATTCGATTAGGGAGAAAAGGAGAATTCAAGCCGGGATAAGTTTCGGCAAAGGTATATAAGGGATATAAATCAATACCGGGAGTTCACGGCCCTGAGCCGTTCAAAGAGTGAGTTGAAATCATTGCTAAATTTCTCAAAGGCTCTCCAGTTGATCGAATAGTAGCTGCGGGGTCCGTCTGTTTCGCCAATTACCAGCCCGGCGTTACTCAACTCTTTGAGGTGTTGGCTAACGGTACTTTGCGCAAGGGGAAGCGCCTCTACGATTTCACCGCAGATGCATTCATTCTTTTGCGCCAGTAATTTAAGAATAGCAAGCCGGGCAGGATGAGAGATTGCCTTCGCAAAATCAGCAAGGCCCTGTTCCTTCTGCGTAAATTCTTCTTTTTTGTGAAAAGCCATAGAAGCATCTTATATCGCGAATATACGATCTACCTTCCAAATGTCATAGTGAATTCCTATAAACCGACCAACCGTTCAACGGCCGTCTCCAGCGTTTCGTTTCTTTTTGAAAAACAAAACCGAATGACGTGATTATCGGTTGCCGCTTTGTAAAAGACAGAAACAGGAATCGTCGCTACTGCGCGTTCCCGGGTGATCCGGATGCAGAAGTCTTTATCTGATTCCTCACTTATTTGTCCATATTTATAGCATTGGAAATAACTACCGTGGCTGGGAAGCGGTTCGAACCGGGTTTGGCTCATTAGCTTTTGAAAATAGTCTCTTTTTTCCTGTAGGAACGACCCTAAGGGCAAATAAGAATTCCTGTCCCGGATAAAATCAGCTAATGCCACTTGTGAGGGAGTATGACAACAAAAGCAATTGAACTGATGAACTTTCCGAAATTCTTTCATCAAATCAGGCGGCGATACACAATAGCCCAGTTTCCAACCCGTGCAATGAAAAACTTTGCCAAAAGAAAAGCACACAAAGCTTCTTTCCAGCAGGTCAGGATATCGTAAAATACTTTGGTGCGGAATATTATCGAAGATGATATGTTCATATACTTCGTCACTGGTGATAAAAATTTGAGTATTGCTGGTGATGGCGCGTAGCTGCCTTATATCTTCTTCTCCCAATACAGCGCCCGTCGGATTATGGGGAGAATTCAGCATGATCATTTTTGTTCTGGGAGTTATTTTCCGTCTTACCTCCTCCCAATCAATTTTATATTCCGGAAACTGCAGATCGATCAGGACCGGGATGGCGCCATTGATCTCTACATTAGGAATATAACTGTCATATGCCGGCTCAAAAATGATGACTTCATCACCGGGGCGTAACACTGTCGTCAGTGCGGTGTAAATGGCATATGTGCCGCCAGGGGTGATGGTAATCTGCGAATCAGGATCGATAACGGTGGAATAGAGAGATTGAATTTTTTCTGCAAGTGCCTCCCGTAGCGGCATATATCCCTGCATGGGTACATATTGATTGAACCCCTTTCTCATGACATCATTTACCAATGAAATCAGTTCCTCGCTCATTGGATAGTCTGGAAAACCCTGGCCGAGGTTAACCGCCGAATATTCGGTAGATAAGGCACTCATCACTGTAAAAATGGTGGTGCCGACCTGGGGAAGCTTGCTTGAAATAACTGGGCCCATGATAATAAACTAATGTAAGATCGAATTCTATTTTTTCTTTTTTCTTACCAGGTCATACGACCAGTCGATCCATTCTTTTAATTGCCTGGTGGAAACGGAGCCATCTACAACAACGGTGTTCCAATGTTTTTTATTCATGTGATAGCCCGGCAGGACGCAGGGAAACTCCTCCCTGAGTTCGATAGCTTTATCCGGATCGCACTTAACATTGAAACGCAAGCTGTCACTATCGAGACCTGTTAAAAGGAAAGCTTTTCCATCAACCTTATAAACTAACGTGTCCGGGCCGAAGGGTAGCGTTTCTTCAGCTCCGGGCTTGGACAGGCAATATTCACGCAGTGATTCTATATTCATTGAAGTCCCTAATGAACCTTTCTTTAGGCAACGATGGCGGTGGCTTCTATTTCTATCAAATATTCGGGAGCAATCAGCGCCTTGATTTCAATCATACTTGTACAGGGCTTTATGCTGCCAAAGAACTCGCCGTGAGCGCGACCATACTCTTCCCAGCGGGAAATATCGGTTACAAACATTCTGGTCCTGATCACATCCTTTAATGATGCTCCGGCTCTTTGCAATACAGACTCTATTTTCTGAATAATGAATTTGGTCTGGGCATAGGCATCATTGCCGCCAATCAGTTGACCGCTATCGTCGACGGCAACGGTGCCCGTGACTTCAATTATATTGCCCATCCTGACAGCGCGGCTATAGCCAACGATATCCTCCCATTTGGCGCCTGATGAATAATTGGTTCTTTGCATTTCTTTTATCTATAAATATTTTTCTCCCTTGTTTCGCTTTACTTCTGCGACATATTCTTTGATCTCCTGTTCCTTATCTTTATTACATATCAACAATACATCGGGCGTATCTATGACGATATAGTTTTCAATTCCCTGTAGCATCACGAGCTTATTGTCGGGTACGTGCACCATGCAGTTGTTGGCATCTACTACCATCACATTCCTCCCGGCCACAGCATTGTTGAAGTAATCCTTTTCCATATTCTCCCAGGCGCTATTCCAGGTGCCGAGGTCGCTCCATCCAAAAGAGGCCGGGGTTACGAAAACATTGTCGGCTTTCTCCATAATACCAAAGTCGACAGAAATATTTGTACAAAGAGGATAGATCTGTTCAACTGCCGCCGCTTCCTGAGGGGTATTAAATTTTTCTTTCTCTGCCGCGAAGACTTCGTAGATCTCGGGAAGGTATTTTTCAAAAGCGGTTAATATATTTTTCACTTTCCAGGTGAATATGCCTCCATTCCAAAGGAAGTCGCCGCTGGAAATAAAAGCCTTGGCCAATTCAAGATTTGGTTTTTCGGTAAAGGTTTTTACTTTATGTATTTCCGGCGCGGCTTCAGTCGTATCATATTGTATATAACCGTAGCCCGTATTGGGATGAGTGGGTTTTATTCCAATGGTAAGCAGTGCATTCACGCTATCTACAAAGCCAAGCGCTCTTTTGGATGTTTTTAGAAATCCGTCAGTTTCATGTATGAGGTGGTCGGCAGGTGCGGCGATCATGAGGGCTTTGGGATCCTGATTAAATAGTTTAAATGCGATGTAAGCGATACAGGGCGCTGTATTTTTCCGGGAAGGTTCAGCTAAAATATTGTGATCGGCTATTCCATGGAGTTGCTTTTTTACGATGTCGACATATTCCTGCGAGGTAACAATGAAGATGTTTTCCTTGGGTACCAGCTTGCTGTAGCGGTCAAAGGTTTGCTGGATAAGGGTCTTACCACTGCCAAGGATATCCAGAAATTGTTTGGGAAAGTTAGTGCGGCTCATGGGCCAGAAACGGCTTCCAATTCCTCCCGCCATGATCGCTACATAGTGGTGTTTGTTCATTGTCTAAGGTTGAATGGTTGATGAGTTCGTCAAGGGGTCTGGTTGATATGGTGGCTAAATAATTCCTTCTCTGATCAGATCATGCAAATGTACAATGCCCAGGTATTTACCATTTCCAACAACGGCCAATTGAGTAATGCCATGATTACGTAAAAGGTCTAACGCATCCACCGCTAACTCATCGGCTCCGATGGTCTTGGGATTTGGAGTCATTATATCATTTGCTTTTATTTTATCTATTTGGGTATTCTTTTCCAGCATACGTCGAAGATCACCATCCGTAATAATACCCAGCAGATTATTTTGGCTGTCTACAACAGCGGTAATTCCCAATCTTTTTTTGGTCATCTCCACGATCACCTCTTTCAAGGACTGACCAGTAAGAACACTGGGTTTTTCATTGTCGGCATACAGATCGGAGACGCGCAGGTAGAGTTTTTTACCGAGTGTGCCACCAGGATGAAACTTTGCAAAATCGTCCGATTGAAAACCCTTCACTTCCATCAATGCTATTGCCAGGGCGTCACCCATCACTAGTTGGGCAGTCGTACTTGATGTCGGCGCCAGGTTATTCGGGCAAGCCTCCTGATCAACGGTAGTATTTAATATTATGTTGGATTTTTTAGCAAGATAGGAATCAATTTGTCCAACCATGCCGATGAGCCTATTACCAAAATTGAGGATAAGAGGAACCAATACTTTTATTTCGGGGCTTTCTCCGCTCTTGCTGATGATCATCACGACATCTTCCTGCTGCACGATTCCCAAATCACCATGTATAGCATCTGCTGCGTGCATGAATATAGAGGGAGTACCTGTTGAGTTGAGCGTAGCGACAATTTTCTGTGCAATCACGGCACTCTTACCCATGCCACTAATTACCAACCTGCCTTTAGATTGAATGATGGTGTTGACTGCCTTTTCAAAATCATCATTGATAAAGGAGGCTAAACCTGCAATGGCGCCTGCCTCCAGCTCGATGGTCCTGAGGGCATTCTGTCTGATTGAATTCGACATGTTTAAACTGCTTTTACCCTGCTGCAGTTGGCCTGTGTTGGTGGCGGCGCAAATTTATAGGATTTTAAACCGAACTCCCTTTAATGTAATCCGCTCATGCTCAATTTTAACGGATTGAGGCGCCAAAAGACAGCTATTCTGCCGTAAATTCGTTATCCCTGATTTCTATCTGAGCATTCTGTCTTTGGATAGTGGATAAAGTGAGTACAGCTCCTGAGTTTTGAAATCAATTAAGAGCGGAAACGATTTTAAGCGGCCAGCAATTTGTGTCAAATCTGCTTTCGCCCGTAGTAAAAAAAACAACCTGACGGAGCTGCTGATCGGGGAAAAAGGATTATCTTAAAAGAAGCAGGATTAGAGACTGGCAGAGGATCCAATTATTCTTCGGAGAAACAATGAGCAATGGGAACAACTACAGCAAAAAAAAGTGCCGAGACCACCGTTAAGAAAATAACGGACAAACAAGGCAGAGAAAAGTCCAACGGTGTACAACTACACAAAGCGCTTCAGGATCATTTCGGCTTTGATCTATTTAAGGATACGCAGGAAAAAGTAATCACTTCATTAATGGGTGGCCGTGATACGTTTGTCATCATGCCGACCGGTGGAGGCAAGAGCCTTTGCTATCAGTTGCCGGCGATGGTCAGCAGAGGTGTAGCAATCATTGTATCTCCTCTCATCGCATTAATGAAAAACCAGGTTGATCTGGTTAGAGGTTATAGCAGCAACGATGAAATAGCTCATTTTCTTAATTCCACATTAAACAGAAAGGAAATCAAGGAAGTTCATGATGATCTGCTTTCGGGTAGGACCAAAATGCTTTACGTAGCTCCGGAAACACTCACCAAGCAGGAGAATTTGGAATTCTTCTCCGACCTGGATATTTCATTTTTTGCGGTCGATGAAGCACATTGTATTTCTGAATGGGGGCATGATTTCCGGCCGGAGTATCGAAGGCTGAAGGAAATGATAACTCAAATCAATCCTGATCTTCCGATTATCGCATTGACGGCTACAGCGACGCCAAAGGTGCAGAGTGATATTGTAAAGAACCTTGGATTGCGGGATCCAAATATTTTCATTTCATCTTTTAACCGCAGCAATCTTTATTATGAGATTTTGCCGAAGATCAAAAAGTCTCAGACCGATGAAAGCATAGTGCGATTCATAAAGGGCATGAAGACGAAGAGCGGAATAATTTATACGCTCAATCGAAAGACTACCGAAGAACTGGCAGATATACTGATGGCCAACGGCATCAAGGCTGTGGCTTATCATGCGGGACTCGACAGCAAGTTGCGAACGGAAAGGCAGGATCAATTTTTAAATGAAGATGTGCAGGTGATCTGTGCTACCATTGCCTTTGGCATGGGTATCGACAAGCCGGATATCCGTTTCGTCATTCATTATAATATCCCCAAATCCATTGAGAATTATTATCAGGAGACCGGTCGTGCAGGAAGGGATGGCCTGGAAGGGAAATGCATCCTGTACTATTCGCATAAAGATGTTTCCAAGTTGGAGCACTTGATGCGTGACAAGCCTTTGAGTGAGCGGGAAGTGGGTGCGCAATTGATCAATGAAACGGTGGGCTATGCGGAAAGTGGGGTATGCCGGCGCAAGGTGTTGCTGAGCTATTTCGGTGAAGAATACGAAAATGAGAATTGTGGTCATTGCGATAATTGTACGCATCCGAAAGAGAGAGTAGAGGCTAAGGCCGAAGCGTTGATAGCTCTGAAGACTATCAAGGCGCTGGATGAAAGGTTTGCTACGGATTATGTCGTGTCGATCCTGATTGGAAGGGTGACTCCACAGAATCAGATGTTCCGCCATGACGTATTAGATGTTTTTGCGAGCGGGTCGGACCAGGACAGCCATTTCTGGAATTCTTTGATCAGGCAATTTATTTTAGAAGGACTTCTTGTCAAGGATATTGAAGAGTATGGTGTATTAAAGTTTACGAGAAGGGGCGATGCCTTTTTGAAAAAGCCAAAGTCTTTCAAGATCATCTTAAATAAATTGTATGATGATGCCAATGCGGATGACGAAGAAGGGAGTGAGTCAAACCATGGGTCCGCAACTGATGAGAAGTTATTTGAGATGTTGATGGAGTTGAGGCAGAAGGAGGCAAAGAAGAAGAATCTGCCCCCGTTTGTGATCTTCCTGGAAACATCATTACAGGATATGGCGACGCTATATCCGACAAATGTTGCCGATCTGGAAAAATGCCAGGGGGTGAGTAAGGGCAAGGCGCTTCGTTATGGAAAGCCGTTTGTAGATATGATTGCTCAGTATGTAAAGGATAATGATATTGTGCGTCCGGATGATTTCGTGATGAAGAGTGTAGTGAACAAGAGTGGAGACAAAGTATATATCATTCAACAGACTGATAAGAAGATCACTTTGGAGACTCTTGCAAAAAACCGTGGGTGGCGTATGGATGAGATGTTGGAGGAGATGGAGACGATTGCAGCCAGTGGTACCAAGCTCAACCTGGATTATGCTATTGATGAAATGTTGGATGAAGAGGAGCAGGAAGAGATCCTCAACTATTTCAAGAGTTGCGAGACGTCATCGCTGCAAGTAGCGCAGGAGGAGCTGGCGGAGCACGATTTTACCTGGGAGCAATTAAAGATCATGCGGATCAAGTTTTTGAGCAAATATGGGATGTAATGTATATCTGCCGGCGCGGCCTAAAGTTTTGGGCTTTAGATTTCACATTTAAAGTTGAATAATCTTATTTTTGCAGCCCATTAAATGGTGCGGTAGCTCAGTCGGTAGAGCAAAGGACTGAAAATCCTTGTGTCGGCGGTTCGATCCCGCCCCACACCACGAAAAAAGTAAAGCGATTTCAACTATAATGTTGAAATCGCTTTTTCATTGCTCCAATGAAGCGGTTACAACAAGGCTTCCTTCAGGACCGTTTCGATAAGGTCATCAACAGATTTTCCAAATTGTTTATTGACATAGTAAATCCTTCTTTTTAAATGTTTTGCAAAAGTTTTTGAACAGATCTATATTAGATTTCTTGATCTGCAAAGGGCGGAAGCTTTAGGTAAGGGAAGATAAGATAGAGGTCGCACTGGAAAGAACAAGAACGCAGAGTATGCTCATGCAGCATTAAAGAGAGCTTGATGATTCTTTGCGAGTTTTTCACGCGCAAATTCTTTTGCTCGGTATATATTCTGAGTTTTCGTTTTTATGGTTACAGGATGAAAAAAGAGAGCGACATATATTTTGGGCACATTTGGTCGGAAAATATTTTTGTTACAAATTCAACTGAGAACAATACACTTTCTTTCAAGAGCAAGGCTATTGATTATATACTCGACAGAAATGAGCTCGCTACGGCACGGTGTCTGGTTGATTGGAAAAGCGATGACTCTCTTGTTTCTTACTATGTTACACGAGCCGGAGTGAATGGTTATTTTGCCGCTTGGCAGGAATTGTGTGGTGGAGTAGAACATTTAAAACTAGAATATTTCAGCGATGGATTGTATTATGTTGAAGCTTTTATGAAATATGGGTGCTTTGGTGTAATGGTTAAAAACGATTTACAGGAGGAAGAAAGTAAGAATTCTTCTCTGATTTGGTACAGAATTTGAACGGATTTATAAATGTCTTAGTGATATGCTAAAGGTTGAAGAGCAGGCATTGAAAGCGATCAAGCGAGCACTCGGTTGACAGGGTACGTGCTGAGATTGCATGCCATGCGCACCACCAGGGACCTCGAAAAGATAACACCGCTTATCTGGAGCGAACTGACCATACTGGAGGTTCCATTTATTCGATTGTGGTGTTTTTATTATGGATGAGGAGCAGCAGAAAGTGCATACTTTTTTATCTACTCCGGAGGAAGGGCCATTGCAACCCTTCATGTTCCTTTTGAATTCGATCTCGCTATCATATCTAACGGAGTAAGCCATTGGCGAAAAAAGGAAGTGTATAAAGAAATATTGGGACGCAACCGCATTTATCAGGGCCATGGACGCATTGTCATAACTTTGGGAGAGACTTCAGGCGAGTCAAATCAAACTCGAACAGCCTCCGGAAAATCTCTATTTACACCTGCTCCCGTTTTTGCAAGGCATGCTCTACGTGGGGAATCATAACGCCACTGGCGGAAGAGCAAATTACAACTGATACAAAACCTCGCAGATGCATTTTCGACAGCCTACGCGCGTTATGAAGACTTCAACAAGTTGGAGGCGGCTAAAAAACAGGTAGACAGTACGCTGACTGAACTGCAGGCAACACAAAAACAATTGATACAGGCGGAGAAAATGGCCTCGCTTGGAGAATTGACTGCCGGTATTGCTCATGAGATACAGAATCCCCTAAACTTCGTCAATAATTTTTCTGAAGTGAATAAAGAATTGCTGGCGGAATTAAATGAAGAAATTGAAAAAGGAAATTTTGAAGAAGTAAAATCGCTTGTTTCCTATATTACCAGGAAATGAGGAAAAAATAAGCCATCATGGTAAGAGGGCGGATTCCATCGTAAAAGGAATGTTGCAACACAGCCGGAGCACTTCAACTATCAAGGAGCCCACGGATATCAACTTATTGGCAGATGAGTATTTCCGGTTGGCCTATCATGGACTTGAGGGCAAAGGATAAATCCTTCAATGCCACCTTGAAGACTGATCGTATGATGAGAGCTATAGGCAACATACAGATAATCCCGCAGGATATTGGGCGGGTGATTTTGAATATAATCAGCAACGCCTTCTATGCAGTGAATGAAAAGAAAAAGCTGCAAAGGGAGGGATATGAGCCTTTTGTTTCTTTAAGCACCAGGGAAAAATGGCGGTACGATTGAAATACGGGTCGCCGATAATGGTAATGGTATTCCGCAAAAGGTAGTTGATAAGATTTTTCAACCGTTTTTTACCACGAAGCCCACGGGAGTTGGAACCGGATTGGGCTTATCACTGGCCTATGATATTGTTAACGCCCATGGAGGCCAGCTGAAAGTGGCAACGACAGAGGGGGAAGGAAGTGAGTTTATTTTTCAATTGCCTGTCTAAACGAAAAACATCAAAAATCCTTTTATATTTGCAGCCCGAATAAGGGGATGGTGCGGTAGCTCAGTCGGTAGAGCAAAGGACTGAAAATCCTTGTGTCGGCGGTTCGATCCCGCCCCACACCACGAAAGCCTCTGTTACCCAGAGGTTTTTTTGTGCGTATGTATTGTGTGTATAATCTATATTCTCTACGCTTTCATGGATTTTCTCCAGTTACATTTGTCCATTATATTTTCCGGGTCAAATTCCACAATCCATTCAATACCGTATTTGTCTCTAAAACAACCAAAATATGAACCCCAGGGACTATCACCAAGAGGCCCTTCTATTTGTCCTCCTACCGAAAGCCCATTAAATAATTTGTCTGCTTCTTCTTTACTTTCTGCACTTACTACAATTTTACTTCTGTTCTCATTTTCGTTTGTTTTTCCCATAATTTCCGGAACATCATTTGCCATCAACATATTACCCTTACTGATAGGCAAAGCAATATGCATAATTTTATTTTCTTCTTTTTTTGCAACCTTGAATTCAGGACTTGCAAGGTCTTTGAAACGAATAATCTTTGCAAACTCTCCGCCAAATACTGATTTGTAAAAGGTAAATGCTTCTTCGGCATTTCCGTTGAAGTTAATATGAGGATTGATAAGGGCCATAATTTTATATTGTTTAGGTTGTTAAATTCGTTACTTTCTTATTTGTTTTTGAAAACGAAAATCATTTTTGCGATAAAGTTGCCAAAACATTGTCCAAATTGTCCATTGACACTTTAAATCCTTCTGTGAAGCCCATTTCAATCATTTTCTCCATACGGGCAAGGGATTCGTTATAAATAGTAATGCGCACTGTTGTCTTTCCATCTTGTTCGCTGAAACGGTAATCCCAATCAGAACCCGGCAATTCAGCGTTCTCATCTTTGTCTGCAAAAGCATTAAACATTTTGAAGTTAGTTTTTGGGGTAATGGAAGTGTATCTCTGAATTGCCCAACGCTCTTGTCCTTCCGGGCTTACCATAGCATAAAATCTTCGCCCCCCAACTTTGAAATCCATAAATTTTGTCTTTGACGTCCAGGGTTTAGGCGCTACCCATTGATCAAGGAGCTCTGCTTTGGTAAATGCATCCCAAACCAGCGCCAGGTCAGCATCAAATTCCCTGGTTATGAATACCGTTTTTGTTTCTTTGTTCACGGTAAAATCGAATAACAAACTCGTTTTCATTTTTTCTGTTTTTTTAGTGTAGATAATACTTTGTCAAGTTGATTAAACTGGGTTTCCCAAATTTTTCTGAATTGGTCTAACCATTTATCAACCTCTTTCATTTTTTCAATTTCAAGTGAATAGTAAATTTCCCGGCCTTGTTGTTCCTGTTTTACCAGCTCGCACTCTGTCAATATTTTAATATGTTTTGATACAGCCTGTCTGCTTGTGTTAAAATGTTCGGCAAGGGCATTTGGTGTCATTGCCTGGATAGCAATAAGCCCAATAATTGCTCTTCTTGTTGGGTCAACAATAGCTTGAAAAATGTCTCTTCTTGTTTCCATTTTATATTATTTGCAACTACGTGGTTGCAAATGTAAGTGCAATTATCTGGTTGCGCAAATCTTTTGAGAAATATTTTTTGTTAGAATGAAAATGTCGGGAAGTTTGAAGCGCGTTTCATAAATGTGTTAGCGGCTTTATTATTTTTGTCTGGATGCGGGTGAATTCATGATGGAAATCTGACCGGCCGCATCATCAGGAGCATACAATGCCTCGCGCCACAAATAGGACCTTCCTTTTTCTTCTTCCCCGTGCTCCATATAATATTTGCCAAGGACAGTACACGCATTTTTAACTCCCCATTGCTCGCCATAGCCTTTGCTGTCTGCCAGCCGGTGATACCATTCAAGGGCGGTCGGCCAGTTATTATTTTGAACATACCATCCGGCAATTTTATCGTGGACTTCCGCGTGGAACCAACCACTTGCGGCATAAGCGGCGATAGCGCTTTCCATTTGCTCCTTTAAGCCGGGGAGGGATAAATTTGCGACCTGGTGGATTAATGTAAGATCTAATTTCCGGAAACGCATGGGATCCTGCCTGGCGAGGTAATCCATTATAATGGCCGCCTCTCCCTGGTGTTCCCTGTAATTCTGCTCTACCCAATAGCGCATCATTGACTGTGCGAATAATTCATCATAGAATAAACTGTCTGGAGCAACGGCTGGTTTACTTGTAAATTCAGAAAAGGAAAACTGTCCCTTGCGCCCATAAATGATATGCTTGAAAAATGATTGTGCGAAAGGAGAATTCAGCAAATTACCATAGCCCAGCAAAAAAGGTTCGGAGGCAGCGACACTATTGGTCAACAGTATAAAGCATTTCTTTTCTTTTGGTATGCGTAAGATCAGTGCGGCAAAGCTATCGCCATAACCGTAATGCCAATGTACCTGCCGCTCTCCTACTTTCTGTGTGGACCAGCCGAGGCCATAAGGGTTCTCCCGCCCGCCAGTCGTCACGAAGGGAGATGTCAGTTTCCGGTAACTTTCTTCGGTCAGCAGTGTATTCTGGTCGAGTGCATTACTATAAGCTACCAGGTCATCTATGCTCGTGAGCATGCCATTAGCAGGATATAAAGTTGTCGCTCCCGGCAGGCCCTTGTCCGGATTAAATGCTTTGTGATCACGGTCCCAGTTATAGGTGCTAACGATACGGGGTATCGCCGGATTGCTTTTATCGGTTGGGTAACCCGGCAGGGTACTTGTCATGTTCAGCGGGCGGAGGATATTCCTGGTCACCTCATCGGCAAAAGCCTCATAGTGCTTTGTATTGCCGCTCATCTTTTCAAAGACACCATACACAAAACTGTAGCGGTTGCCATTGTACATGTAATTTGATCCGGGCTCCCCTTCAGAGGTGTGGCTCAGCACATGTTTAACTTTTAAATTCGGGCTGTAGAGGCGATCCGGCGTGAGGCCGACCGGCAGGAAGGGATAATCCAGTATGTAATCATCCATACCTGCCTTTCCTTCCTGTTCATATAACATCAGGGTAACTGCGGCAAATGTCTTGGTCAGGGACGCAACCGGAAATATATGGTCGCGGCGAACCGGGACCTTCTTTTCCATATCTGCAAAACCTTCGGTCTGTACAAAGACCACTTTTCCATCTTCCACTACGGCTGCGACCAAACCCGGAATTCTCAGCATCCTGGCATGATCCAAGATGGATTTTCGTAACTCCGTGAACCGTTTGTCTTCGGGTTCTGCAAAGGCTTCAAAAGATAAAGGCGGTGCCGCCAAAGCTAAGGTCGCCATCCCGGACTGTTTTAAAAATTTTCTGCGCGAATTCATAATTTGATTTTTGAAGATGCGGATTAATTAAGGTTCATCTTCCTTAGCAGACTCTTAAAGCGCGGATCATTTCTGATTGGATCAAATGCAGGATCAACACCTATCCAAAACATATGCACATCGCGATTTACAAAGCTCAACTCCAGCTGAACCATGGCTTGATCAAAATTACCGAGTGCGACATATACCTGGGAATTTCTATAATACGATAGGTCAGGATACTGTTTCAAAGTCTTCTGCAGCAACGTCAGTGCTTTCTCCTTCTCCCCCATGACAGCGTAAGCATAACTCTGCATCACTTGATAATTGTCAATCTGATTATCATTTCCCTCCGGCAGCTGATTGAATTCACCTCTGGCCTCTGGATAAAGGTTTTTCTTCAAATACACAAGTCCAGTCGACCAGACGGGTACATATTTAACGCCCTTGGGTATGAACAATTTCATTCTTTTAAATTGCTTAATAGCCAAATCATATTTACCGGTGAAATAATAATTTCTGGCCAATATCCAATTCGATATATAAGAGAGTGGGTCAAGATCAACCGCCTTCTCCATTTCCCTAAGCGCTCCCTCCCTATCCGATGTAGAATGGATAAGGACGAGTCCATAATATAAATGAGCAGCCGTATTATTAGGATTCAGATTCACTGCTTTCTCCAAATTTCTTCGTGCTTCTTTCCAATTATACTCGAAATTCTGTTGAATATACCCTAGCGTTGTCAGGCCTTCGCTTAATGTACTATCCAGCGAAAGTGCTTTTTTAACATAAATCTTTGCAATAGGAACTTGCTCCAATTGCGACAAGCCTTTGTAGTTAACAGCATAGCAATCGGCCAAACCCGCATACGCAAGGGCATAGTTTGGTTCCAGTTCAATAGCCTTCTTGTAATTAGATTCTGCGCTGTCCACATTTTCCCGTCCGGAGGCATTCCAGAGGCTCCTTCCCCTTAAATAAAATTTATAAGCTTCGACATTTTCTGTATAATGCTTGGAAAGCGTCTTTTCTTCTTCTGACGTCAGAGTAGCTTTTAAATGAGTAACAATTTCTGCCGCAACTCTTGAATGAATGGATAAAAGCTCCTTAGCCTCGTATTCAAAATCATCACCCCACAATCGTTTATTGGATCTTACTTCAATCAATTCGGTAATAATTCTTGTCTTGCCTTCGCGCTTTTGTACCGTGCCTGAAAGGATAGCCGTAACTCCTAAGTCAGCGGCTATTTGTTTCAGGGACTTCGTTGTTTTTTTAAAGCTTCTTACCGAAAACCAGCCAATTACTTTTTGTAACGAAGAAATTTTGGAAAGGCTATTGATAATATCCTGGGTGATGCCGTCGGAAACATATTCTTCGCTATTATCTGCTCCGACATTTTCAAATGGTAAAACCGCAATTGTCTTATCACTTCCTGAAAACCCCTTTTCCCTCGTAAGATTTCGATAGATAAAAAAAGAGGCTGTCAACAATAAGAGAGTAATTACTGCAATGATCCATTTTACCGCGGAAGATTTTTTTTGTATCTCTTTGAGCTTGCCGCTCATTTCTTCTTTCCGGGGAACAACCAGTCCTTCCTTCGCCAGTGCAAAGATCTCCATCGGTTCATCCACATTCTTAAATTCGAATTGTCCGAGAGAGACGCAATTGCATCCCGGTTGATTTCTTAATTTGTCGAATACTTCTTTCGAAAAAAGAATGGTATTAGCCTGCCCCAGCGATTGAATCCGGGAGGCTATATTGACGCTGTCTCCCATCGCCTTGCGACCCTCGAAAATCACTTCCCCCACATGCAGACCGATGCGGAGCGGAACTTTTGGCTGGTTTTGTAGTTGTTTTTGTATTTCAACAGCACATTGAACTGCCTCAATAGCGCTTGGAAAAGCACAAAGGCTTCCATCGCCATAATCATTCAGAATTCTCCCATGATAGGTGGTCACGAATTGTTTTAGGACAGTCATATACTGCTGGTAAATCACCAAAGCAGCTTGCTCATCCTTTTGCATTATACCGGAATAACCAACGATGTCGGTGAAAAGAATAGCGGCCAGTTGTCTGTATTGGCTCGGCATCAAGAACTGATGTTAGGGAGTGTACTCCTAAGGTAAATCATGTTGGCATATTATTATTGCGCGCGATATATAATAATAATGCCTCGGAAATCATAATTTCATCCGTTCCTAAGACAAGGCAATTCATGGATTCAAGCTATTTATGAAAGAGTATAAACAAGAATGGTCGCGTCGAAGAAGCCTGGCAAGAACAAAAGGTCGGTTTCTATTATACTGTCGTGGATGCGCTGTTAAAGACAGGTTTCAATGAGAATGAAATCGGCAAGATAGGCGGTGGCAATTTTTGCAGAGTATTTGATGCAGCTACTAAGAGGGCCAATAACTAAGGAGTAGAGAAACTTTTAAAATAGGTGAACTATCCAGCTCAGCAATTGCCTTAATTCTTGAGTTTCAACAGCAAAAAAACCTGCCAAACTCGTGGTCTTTTTTCCTCATTCTCTCGTCTTTATTTAAATTTCGGAAAGATCTAATCTTTTATAATGGTACATTTCCCTTTAGGATAACCAAACCAGTTATTGGGACACAGTTTGGAGAAATATTTGTCTCATATTGTAAAGAATTGCTGAAATATGAAAAATAAGATAACACGATTCATTAATAGTCTGTTTCTGACTGTATTTAGCAGCGCCTTCGCCCATTCGCAATTCCAGGATGGGCCTTATGTATTTTACCTGCATGATACACTGGCTATTCGTACAGTGATTGACAAGGACGGTAAGCCAGCTATGTCCGAGCAACTTATCTTTAATAATAAAGAGAAGATTCATGTCAACATTCCTTCTTCTGATACGATAGGGAATGGATTCGGGTTGGACCTGGCGCCATTGCAAAACCAACCCACTACATACCCAAAACCGAAAAAGCTCCTGGTTCTTTCCGATATCGAAGGGGAGTTTGCCAATTTCAAAACCCTTCTGTTAGCCAATGGTGTTATAGATGGCAACTATGAATGGATCTTTGGAGACGGGCACCTGGTGATATGTGGGGACATGTTTGACCGCGGGACACATGTGACGGAATATTTATGGTTGTTGTATAAACTAGAAGAGGACGCAAAAGCTAAAGGAGGGTATGTTCATGTCATTCTGGGCAACCACGATATTATGAACCTCAGTGGTGACTTTCGTTATGTTCAGCCCAAGTATTTCGAGACCGCTAAAGCACTCGGCGTAGAATATAGGGAGCTCTTTGGAAAGAACACGGAACTGGGCCGGTGGTTGAGAACCAAAAACATAATGGAGAAGATTGGTGATATGCTATTTCTCCATGCAGGAATTTCACCTGAAGTCACCCGGTTGGGATTATCGGCACAGTTGATCAATGATTCGAGCCGCATGTACTATGATATCGATATAGACTCTTTGCCAGCTTCGATCGCTCGTTTTTATGGTACCGACAACTCACCCTTTTGGTATCGGGGTTATTTTATCGCGCCCCGGGCCACAGAATCCCAGGTCGATAGCTCCCTTACCCTTTTTGATGTTAAGAAGATTTTCGTGGGCCACACGGTACTTAAGGATATTCTAAAGCTTTATGGAGGCAAGGTGATTGGACTGGATGTAAACCAGCATGAAGGGAATGCACAGGCCATACTCATTGAAGATGACAAAATTTATCGCGTAGGAACGAAAGGCGAAAGGCTGGACCTCAAGGAAGCGTCGGTAAAGCAACAGTGATATTCAATTCGATAGAAGAAACCCAATCTTAATATTGGTAAAAATACGACCGTTATGGATCCCTCTTACCTACATGGGTCCATTATTGCTCTTCTATACATTCTTTCCTTTCATCATTGCATACGTATTTATCCATTAGGTAGCTATAGCATATGCTTAATAAGTTTATAGTCTATCCATTTATAGAATGAATAGACCACTTTATCCAAATAAATTATAATAATTATTCACATTTAACTATAATAAACTTGTTACATAAAAGTTTATATATATCTTTTCATAACGAATGAGCTATGGTGACTTTTACTAACCCCAACTATCGCTTAATTAGCGATCATGGCTTTGCCCAGGTTCGGCAAAGTATCATTACAGATCAAAACGCATTTTTCGCACTTCAATCATTTCAATCCGGGGAAGTGATTGCTGAATTTTCGGCCGGAACCATTGCTGCAGAGCCCACGTACCTTACGGTACAGATAGATATAGGGAAGCACATAACACTGCAGCCGGAGTTCTTACAATACATCAATCACAGTTGTGACCCCAACGTTTTTTTTGATACAACCAGTATGGAGTTGGTGACCTTGAAAGAAGTCCAGGCAGGAGAAGAAATGACATTCTTCTACCCTTCTTCAGAATGGGAGATGAAACAAACGTTCGATTGTTATTGTGGAACTCCACAATGTGTAGGAAAAATAAGAGGAGCCGCCTTCCTTTCAAAAAATGTGTGGAAGCGATATCGCTTAACAGATTTTATTCAACAACAACTGGCCAGGCGGTCGGCCAGAAAACTTCGAGCCTGAAATATGAAGCCAACTGAAGCCACGCGTCTATTAAAGCCTTATAAGGTCTGGGTTCTCTTTCCCCACCTGGAAACAACAGACCCCAATATTTCACACTACTACGACTTTAGCCAAAGCCTTGCTGAATACACCAAAGTATTCGCAGAACTAAAAGCCGATTGGATATGGCAGCCGGTAACAATGGACAATTATAAGCAAGTGATCCGTTCCATTGTGGCCAGTACGAATGGCAAGCTTCCCCTGGTGCTGAATTTATGTGATGGCGATGAAGTAAATGGCACTCCCGGTATCTCTGTAATCTATGAGTTGGAAAAATACGGGTTGATCTATACCGGATCGGATGATCATTTCTACCGCGTAACTACTTCCAAAATACCTATGAAGAAGGCATTTGACAAAGCCCGCGTATCGACGGCTAATTGGCGCGTCATCGCTGGAAGTAAAGGTTCTACCCGTGGGATTTGTAAAAGAGTGGGCACACCCATCATCATAAAGCCAGCCGTCTCAGGTGGCAGCATGGGAGTATCAGTTAAGAATGTAGTCCATAACGAAGAGGACCTTGCTTGTCGGGTCGACGAGATAACCAAGGGATATCATGGATGGAATTTGTTGGCCGATGGTTTGTTTGTTGAGCAATACATCACCGGACCTGAATTCACCACCTTTATCACCGGCTCATGGGACGATCCGGAGAATTGCATTGTTTATGAACCCGTAGAAAGAGTCTTTCATTCATCCCTTCCGGATACAGAAAGGTTTCTATCCTTTGATCGGCTTTGGGAAATCTACGACGAAGAGTCTCCCATGCCTCAAAATGAGAATTTCTATGAATATAGAAGCGTTGATCCTGCATTAATTGCATCTATCAAGGAATTAAGCATGGATGCGTATAAGTCATGTGGTGGAAAAGGATATGCCCGGCTCGATATCCGGTTGGATGCTGCTACCGGCAAGCTTTACATGCTGGAAGTAAATGCACAGTGCGGTTTGAGCGAGGATGAAAACTACACCTCTATTGGCGCCATATTAAAAGTATCTGGTAAATCCTTTACCGATATTACTGTTGAAATATTGAGCGATGCAATCAGAAGAAGCATTACCCGGCCGAAAACAACAGAACAAAAACGCTCCCGCACATCCAAATCCAGGAAAACAATCACCATCAATCGATAAATTTATTTTTTAATTGGCTTTGTAAGTATCTTAGTGATTAATGAAAGTTTGTGTATTACAACCTGATTATTCTACTACGGGCGTTGACTATAAGAACTATGACCCGCCTCGCAACCTGGCAGTGTTGATTCCTGAGGCAGAGGTTCACACGGTCTTCCTCAACAAACTAACAACGTATAGACAACTTAAAGAACTTGGTAAGCAAGGCTATGACATTTTCGTCAACCTTTGCGAAGGTTATCTTGAATGGGAGATCCCTTCCATCGATGTCATGTATAGCCTTGAACTATTGGGATTGCCATTTACGGGACCTCCACCCAAACTGTACGACCCGCCTAAAGAATTAATGAAGTACGTCGCCTACTGCGAAGGGATAAAGACTCCTGGTTACGTTCTGATGGACAAACCTGAAGCAGTGAAAGAAGTAGTCAGGCATTTGAAGTTTCCGCTGTTTGTTAAACCTGCTAAAGCCGGCGATAGCCTTGGGGTGGATGAACATTCCCTGGTTCACAATAAAGAAGAGCTGCAACAAAAGGCCAGGGAGATCATGGAAGAATATGGGCCTCTATTGGTGGAAGAGTATGTAGCTGGCCGGGAGTTTACGGTGCTGGTCGCCGCAAATACGGACGGTAAGACCTGTACTGTTTTTCGTCCGGTGGAATATGTCTTTCCGAAGGACAGGACATTTAAGACCTATGCATTAAAAACATCTGAATTACATCCGGATTGTAATGTGCCCTGCACGGACGCCGAATTGGATAAGGAACTCCGAATGGCAGCCGAACGTATATTCAATGGATTTAAGGGAGTCGGCTACGCACGTTTGGATTTTAGAGTTAATGACAAGAGGGAGGTCTACTTTTTAGAGATCAACTTTACCTGTTCAGTTTTTTATACCGACGGCTACGAAGGCTCAGCGGATTTTGTGTTGAAATTTGATGGAATAGGACAGGATGGATTTTTACGCCATATCATCCAGGAAGGTATTGCCAGGCACCTGAGAAGCAAGCGACCGTTCATAATGAAAGGCAATTCGATATCAGGATTTGGGATTTATGCATCGCGCAACATTAGAAGGGGCGAAATGATATTTTATGGCGAGGAAAGATCACAGCGTATTGTGACCAGAAGGCATGTTGAAAACAATTGGAATGAAGAAGAGAAACTTCATTTTCGCCGTTATGCCTATCCGGTAAGCGAAGAGCTATTTATTCTTTGGGATGAGGATCCATCCGAATGGGCGCCCCAAAATCATAGCTGTGATCCTAACACGGCATTTGATGGACTGAATATGCGCGCGGTCCGCAACATCAAGAAAGACGAGGAACTTACAGTAGATTATGTTCAGTTCCTCGATGAAAATATGGAACCATTTCAATGTCAATGTGGATCGAAGAATTGCAGAGGTTTAATCATGGGTGCTAAACACAATTCATTGACCGGAAGAGAACAACTCGTGGGAAATTCAAGGGTAAATTCATAATCATCATCTCACCTTCCCATATACACCATTAATATCTGCACATCGCTGGGGTTAATCCCTGAAATCCGGCTGGCCTGACCGAGAGTTCGGGGCTTAATTCGAGAAAGTTTTTCGCGGGCTTCATTGCCGAGGGATATGATCCTCTTATAATCAAATGCATCGGGGATCTGTAATTCTTCCAGCTGGCTCATGCGACTAACCAATTCCTTTTCTTTGTCAATATACACTTCATACTTTACCTGGATGGAAGCCTGGTCAATCGCTTCTTTTGAAAAAGAAGCCAAAAGATCAGAAAGCCTGGGCAATTCGGTTGCGAGGTCATCCAACTCAACCCCAGGGCGTAACAATATTTTCTGGGCCTTCTGTTTTTCAGTGATCGATGCCGATCCTATTTTTTCAAACCAGGGATTTATTTCTTTTGCTTCAATCTGGAAATTATTGATGACCGACTTTATTTTCTCGACCGACTCCTTTTTTTCGTTCACCTTTTCCATTCTTTCCTGCGATGCCAACCCTAGCCGATAACTTAGTTCGGTAAGGCGTAGATCGGCATTATCCTGTCTCAAGAGCGTCCTGAATTCAGCTCTCGATGTAAACATGCGGTAAGGTTCTTCAGTTCCTTTACTAATAAGATCATCGATCAATACTCCGATATATGCCTGGCTTCTATTCAATATAAAAGGAGCAAGGCCTCTCGTTTTTTGATGTGCATTAATTCCAGCCATCAAACCCTGGCAGGCAGCTTCCTCATATCCGGTGGTCCCATTAATCTGACCGGCAAAAAAGAGATTGGGAATGAGTTTAGTTTCCAGTGTGTAGTTTAATTGAGTCGGCGGAAAAAAATCGTACTCAATGGCGTAGCCGGGACGGAACATCTTGGCATTTTCAAACCCCTCTATACTACGAAGCGCTTCGTACTGAGTTTCTTCTGGTAAGGAAGTAGAAAATCCGTTAACGTAAATCTCGACGGTATTCCATCCTTCCGGCTCAATGAAGAGCTGGTGCCTCTCCCTTTCGGCAAAACGATTGATCTTATCTTCTATACTGGGACAATACCGTGGCCCTACCCCATCAATGCGCCCGGCAAACATTGGACTCCTGTCAAAGCCGGTCCTGAGGATATCGTGGACTTTTTGATTGGTATAAGTAATCCAGCAACTTTTTTGTTGAACCGGCTTTTCTGTCTCAGTAAATGAAAAGCCTACAATTTCATCATCCCCTTTTTGCTCTTCCATTCGACTATAATCAAGGCTGCGCCCATCAATGCGAGGAGGAGTACCTGTCTTTAGCCGGTCACTTTGAAAACCAAGAGAAACCAATTGTTCAGTGAGACCAGTCGCCGCTTTCTCCGCCATTCGTCCGCCCCCAAAATTCTTTTCGCCAATGTGTACGATTCCATTCAGAAAGGTTCCATTTGTAAGTATAACTGATTTGGCTTTTATCTGATGGCCAAGGCCCGTGACGACTCCACTTACCCTTCCTTTTTCGATCAAAAGGCTCTTCACCATATCCTGATAGAAGTCCAGGTTTGATGTTTTCTCGAGCATTTCCCTCCACTTCTGGGAAAATAGCATTCTATCATTTTGCGCCCTCGGACTCCACATTGCAGGACCCTTCGAACGGTTCAGCATTCTGAACTGAATCATTGAGAGGTCCGTCACAATTCCTGAATACCCTCCTAATGCGTCTATCTCTCTGACTATCTGACCTTTAGCGATGCCGCCCATGGCCGGATTGCAACTCATTTGGGCAATGGTTTGCATATTCATTGTGACAAGGAGAACGCGCGATCCCAAATTAGCCGCGGAAGCCGCTGCCTCGCAGCCGGCATGGCCAGCCCCTACCACTATTATGTCGTATTCCGGAAACATGGGGTGCAAAGGTACTCTGTTATTTAGCGGCTGGATCAAATGGCCGGAAGTTCTATTCGTATTTCTTGAGAAGCTCTCTTTCCTCAATGATCACTCCAAGCGATATTCCATAGTTAAGCTTGTCAAACTCATAATCGGAGAAGTCGGCGGTCTTATTGAGGTAATATTTATGGAGGTTGATGAAGTGTTGTTGTTTGACAGGGCTTTCCATCGCGGATTTTTCCAGGAGGCTGATCTTTTTGACCATGTCATGCGCGGGCTGGTAATGAGTATGTTCGTAGAGGTTCTCAAAAAAAGTCCTGGCGGAAGCAGGATCAAATTGATCTGTTTTGCTCCTGGACACCAAACGTTTTCGGACCCGGATATTGATGAAATTCCAGCACAAACGGAGATCTGCCTCATTTTCGAGGTCGAAATTGGAAACCGGGACGATATGATCAAATTGCCATTTGGAAGAGAAGTTGCTCCAGCGGAGGTTTTCATCGAATTGGAGTTCAATCCAATGGCGGAATTTTTCAATGTCCAGCGCAAAATAGGGTGCGTAATCAAAGCTTGGATTTTTCTCTATGACGTAGCGCCGTAAGGCAATCTGCCACCTCCTCTTAGCATTGAATTCCTTTAAGGAGTCGGTGATTTCGGTCTTAGGCGTCCATTTTTTCCTGGGCATTAGGGCAAAAGTATGCAAAATTGTTCCACATGGCACAGTTTCACCTAGAAACTGTGCCATGTGGAACGGACTGTGTCACGTGGAACGACCATGACTGGATTTGTACCGTGCTAACAAGACATCTTCTTTCCTCCTCATAGCAAGTTTATCACTCGAGGAGTTGTCTTTATACCCGCATAAGTGGAGAATTCCGTGAAATATGACCCGTTTTAGTTCCTTAGAGACAGATTCATTCAGATTCCGCGCATTTTCCCTGACCCGCTCCACACTGATATATATTTCCCCTTCGACAGCCGCGTCGTCAGACAGGTCAAAGCTGATTACATCTGTGAAATAGGTTCGGCCGAGATAGCTCTTGTTTATCTGCCGCAGCTCCTTATCGCTGCAGAAAATGATATTCAGACTTTTCAAAGCGCGCTTTTCCATTCTAAATATGGAGTGTATGAAAGCCTTTAATTTTTTCCGGTCAGGCAAAGAGACCGGCTTATTGAAAAAGAATCTGACCTTCGGCGTGGCTGAATATCCCATAATTTCAAAATTCGTAAACAAACAAGAATCAACAAGGCTAGTTTTGTTTTTAATAATATTCAAATGGTTATGAAGTTATCTGAACTAAAACCTGGGGAGGAGGGCATCATCCGGGAATTCAGGAACAACGAGATATTCCTGAAGTTGATGGAGATGGGATGTGTTCCAGGAGAAAGCATCTATTTGGAACAGGTTGCTCCTATGGGAGATCCGATTTCGGTTAATATTGCCGGCTACCATTTAAGCCTTCGACTCAATGAGGCTGAAGACATTTTGGTAGATGTAAAACGATGATTATCAATAAGTTAAATGAAAATAGGTCTTTATTTTGGGTCCTTCAACCCTGTTCATGTAGCCCACCTGATCATTGCTAATCACATCCTGAACGAAACTGAGCTTGAAAAACTTTGGTTTGTCGTCTCTCCCCAAAATCCACTGAAGAGTTCCGAAAATTTATTGAACGAATACCACCGCCTCCATCTGGTTCGCCTGGCGACAGAAGAGGACAATCGTTTCAAAGCCGTCGACATAGAATTCAGTCTGCGCAAACCCTCCTATACTGCCAACACCCTCGCTTATCTCGGAGAGAAATATCCCGAACACGAATTCAGTATCATCATGGGCAGCGATAGCTTTCAAAATCTGCATCGCTGGAAAAATTATGAGACCATAGTAGAGAACTACCCGATCTATGTGTATAAACGGCCAGGCTTTGAAATAACGAACCCATTAAATGCAAAGCTTCATGAGGTGAATGCGCCACTTCTTCAAATTTCGGCTACCCAACTCCGTGAGTTTATTCAGAACGGCAAATCGATTCGCTACATGGTCCCTGATAAAGTATTGGAGGAAATTGAAAAAGGAGGCTATTACAAAAAACCGGCTCAGAAAAAATAACCCAGCAGCAGGCATCCCAATACAATGATCGGAGAGGCAATACGCGTAAAATTCAACAACAGGAAAGTTCCGAGTATAACCAGCACGTTAATGAAACTGATTGTCTTGGGTTCAATCAGGGATATATCTTTCATTATATAAAACGTGGAAGCGATCATTATTCCCACCACTACTGCATTGATTCCCTCTAACGATCGATAGACAGCTGCATATTTTTTCATGTAGCTCCAAATAGGAAAGAAGAATAATACCAACAAGGCGCTGGGAAGAAAAATGGCTACCATTCCAATCAGGCATCCCAGTATTTGCATTTCGATGCCCATATCCTTTAGCGCCATTCCTCCGGCAAATGCGGCGATGGAGAATACCGGTCCCGGAACCGCTCTTACGAGTCCCATTCCTGTATACATATCTTCCTTGTCAATTTGCACCACATTAGGATCCTTGCGCCGGATGGCTTCTGGACGAACACTGAACTGTTCGTACATCATGGGCATGAGCACATGGCCGCCGCCAAAGACGAGACTGCCCATACGATACGTGTTTTCAAAAAGATTGATGGGTGTCCTGTTCGGCCAATTGTCCTTCTTTGCCTTTTCACTGATAAAACCGGCGGCAATGAATATCATCCCAAACAACCAGAAATTCCACCATTTGATCTTTCTAGGCTTTTGTTCTACTTGTGGAATACGTTTATGACTGAAATTGGTGGCGATGCCTCCCGCTACGATCAATGAAGGAAATATCCACGGCTGCTTGAACAATAGGTAGGTAGCAGCTACGCTGACGAACATGATAGTCCAGGTAATGGTGTTTTTAATCGCATGTGGAAAGGCCGCCACCGACGCATATACAAGGAATCCTGCTGCCATCGGTGGAATGAATGTGAAAATGTCCCGGTCATCCAGGGCGCGTTTATCTATATAGTGTAGTAAGAATGACAATGCCCCCATCATGATACACGCCGGAAGGATCCAAATAATCAATGTCAATACTGCCAATGGAACACCGCCTCGCTTGTAACCAATTAAAGTGAGGGTTTGAGTAGATGAAGCGCCCGGAAGGAGTTGGCAAAAAGCATTGTATTCCATCAATTCCTGCTCGGTTACGTAAGGTCTGCGGTGCACAAATGTTTTCAGCATCATCGCCAAATGGGCTTGTGGTCCGCCAAAAGCAGTAAGACTATGTAAGAACACGGCCTTTAAAAACGGGACGTGGCGCAGCATCATGGTACTTTAAATATAAAAAAAATCAGCTAAGGAGGAAACTAAAGAAAGGGGGAACGGGAATACCAATACCATTTAGATTAAATTCATCAAAAATTCGGCAATGAAAAAGATCACGTTCACCATCATCTTTTTTTCCTTATGCCTTTCATTAAAAGCACAGGGAGATGCCACCAGGCTTAGGCAGCAAGTTTCCGAAGCAGCCAATAAAGTGGAATCAAAATGTATTGCATGGCGAAGGGAGATCCACGAACATCCGGAGTTGGGTAACCGCGAATTCAAGACTGCCAAAATGGTAGCGGATCATTTAAAAGGTCTTGGACTAGAGGTAAAAGAGGGTGTCAGCAAAACAGGTGTTGTCGGTCTTTTGCGCGGAGGAAAGGCTGGCCCTTGCATTGCATTGAGAGCAGATATGGATGCATTGCCCATTATCGAAAAAGGAAATCTGCCATTTGCTTCCAAAGAAAAGGCGACATACAATGGTCAGGAGGTAGGCATCATGCACGCTTGTGGTCATGATAGCCATGTAGCTATTTTAATGAGTGTCGCAGAAATTCTCGCAGGAATAAAAAAAGATATCAAAGGCAGCGTCAAACTTATATTTCAACCTTCGGAAGAAGGGCCGCCGGAAGGAGAGGAGGGCGGAGCCGATATCATGGTTAAAGAAGGAGTAATGGATGATCCGCACGTCGATGTGATATTCGGTTTGCACATCGCTCCGGATATCGAAGTTGGAAAGATCAAATACAAGCCAGGAGCATTCATGGCTTCCTCCGATTGGTTCTCCATCAACGTGAAAGGCAAGGGTAGTCACGGTGCAAATCCCTGGCTTGGGATTGATCCAATCCAAATTAGCGCACAGATCATTCAAACACTTCAAACAATTGTCAGCCGCCAATCCGATCTGTCCAAAGCCCCCGTAGTGATAACGGTAGGAAAGATCATTGGCGGCGTGAGGAACAACATCATCCCCGATGACTGCATGATATATGGAACGATAAGGACACTGGATAGCAATATGCGCCTGGATGTATTTGAAAGAATAAAATTGACTGCAACCAAAATTGCCGAAGCATCGGGAGCCACCGCCGAAACAAAGATTGATGAGAAGACCCTGGTGACTTATAATACGCCCGAACTTGTACGCAAAATGATTCCATCATTAGAATCCGCTGCAGGCGCCGGCAATGTAATTGAAAGTAGCTGGGTAACTATCGCCGAGGATTTTTCTTACTATGGCAGAAAAGCACCTTCATTCTATTTTACTCTGGGTGGAATGCCTAAAGGCAATGATCCAAAGAAAGCGCCATCTCAGCATACGGCGGACTTTTATATTGATGAGAGTGGTTTTAAGACCGGGATCAAAGCATTTTGCGACCTGGTGATTGATTATATGAACATGAAGTAATTTTTATTTGAATAGCTGATAAACCAGCAGACTCATCACGTAAGCCAGCCCCGTCATATAAATCAGTTGAATGATGGGCCATTTCCAGGTCTGCGTCTCTCTCCTCACTACCGCCAACGTACTCATGCATTGCATCGCAAACACATAAAAGATCATTAACGACAAACCAGAGGCCAGGTTGAAAACAGGCCTTCCATCCGGACGCACCGCGGCTTTCATCTTCTCCTTGAGCATCAACCCACTTTTATCGTCGTCGCCAACACTGTATAAAGTGGCCATGGTGCCGACAAAAACTTCCCGCGCTGCAAAAGAAGTGATCAGGGCAATTCCAATCTTCCAATCGTATCCCAGTGGAGTAATGGCAGGCTCTATGCTCTTCCCTAAGATTCCTGCATAAGAACTTTCCAACTTCGCTGTCCTGGATTCTTTATTCAATTGCCGGATGTCGGCGTCCGGCTCGGTTTTTAATTTCTCATATTTCTCATCGATAGTACTTAAGGAATTACCGGGACCAAAGGAACAAAGTGCCCAAAGTATTAAACTGATGACCATAATCACCTTTCCCGCATTTGTTACAAATATTCGGGCCTTATTGATCATGGTCGGAAATACATTCTTCCAGCGCGGCGAACGATAGGTGGGAAGTTCAAGTATAAAGTAGCTTTTTTCCTTTATATGGATAAACCATTTAGCGACGTAAGATACAAGGAGCGCCATCAGAAGACCTGATAAATATAATCCCATCATCACCAGTCCCTGCACACCGAGGAATCCAAATAAATAGGTATTCGGGATAACGAGTCCGATCAGGATAGTAAATACAGGCAAGCGGGCTGAGCAGCTCATCAACGGGGTGATCAGGATGGTCAACAATCTTTCTTTCCGATTCTCAATATTTCGCGCGCTCATAATGGCCGGGACGGCACAGGCAAAGCCGCTGATCATCGGCATCACGCTCTTTCCATTTAATCCTACAGTTCGCATAAGCCTGTCCGATAGAAAACTGATGCGCGCCATATATCCCGAGTCTTCCAATAAAGTGATGAGACCAAATAGGATCATGATCTGCGGAACGAAGATGAGGATGCCGCTGAGTCCCGCGAGAATGCCATTCGTGAGCAGGTCGGTCCATCGATTTTCAGGCAACGCATTAGAAAGGACTTGATTTAATGATGAAAATCCCGAGTCGATCCAGTCCATGGGATATTGGGCTAACCAGAATACACTTTGAAATAAAAGGAACAGCACCGCGATTAGAATCGCATATCCCCAGCGTCGATGGAGCAATACGTTATCCAGTCGTTCCGTAAATAAAGTCTTCTGCAATGGATCCGGCTCCGATACAGATTGATGCATGATATACTTTATCCGGCTATACCGTTGCAAAATTTCTTCGGCCTGCGTTTTCGTCGGATTGAAATTATTTTTTTGTTCAATGCCTTCGATCGTGCGCTGCATCGGCTCATTCAGATCAAAGGATTCATGGTTGATGAGATAATGGATGGCGGTATAATCACTGAGGTGAGGTAGATGTTGTTTGATGTCGTCTACAGACGCTTCCGCCAGTATCTTATTATCTATAAAATCCCTGACAGGTACAGAATAGGTTTGTTGTGCCGTTTGATCAATGGCTTTTTTCAATTGAAGAATGCCTTTGTTCTTACGCGGATTTACCGACACGATCAGAACTCCTAACTCTCTTTCCAGTGCCGGTATGTCGATCTTGATTCCTTTTTTCTTGGCTAGGTCCATCATCGTTAGCGCTATGATGACGGGTATTTTCAAATCGATGATCTGTGTGCATAGAAGGAGGTTTCGCTTGAGGTTACTGGCATCGGCTACTACCACTACTACATCCGCTTTCAATGACTTGTCCTGCTTCAGCAATACTTTATAACTCACCCATTCGTCTTCACGTCGTGGATAAAGACTATAGGTTCCCGGCAGATCTATCACTTCGGCGTTTAAAGTTTCAGATACAGTAGAACTTCCGGTTTTCTTATCCACGGTGACCCCTGGGAAATTGCTTACTTTTTGATTGAGTCCCGTGAGACAATTGAAAATGGAACTTTTTCCGCTATTAGGATTTCCCACTAAAGCAATATGTAGCTTTTCTTTCCTCATGTTTGCATTAACCTGCAAAAGTAAACGTGGGCGGCCAAACCAGCTTACGAATTGCGATTTTTGACTGTCCTGAAAGGCAACTTTAACGGAAATATCGGAGCAAAAACAACGAAAAACAAAACACGTCAATACCTTTGCCGCATCAACCGCCAACTATGTCTTCCTCGCCTATCCGATCCATTTTTCTTTTATTACTGATAACCAGTTGTTCGCCATCAACCCAAATTAGTCAGGCAGATTTACAGACTCTCAATAATATTAAAACAGATATTCAATACCTGTCCGATGATAAATTGGAAGGAAGGAGAACGGGCAGCAACGGTGAGCGCCTGGCTGTGGAATACATCAGCGAGCAATTCAAATCGGCTGGAATTTCTCCAAAAGGTATAGAAGAATACAGTCAGCCGTTCAATGTTGATGATGGAAAGGAAATGGGCGCTGCAACACAATTAATGATCAATGGAAATACATTAGATCCTGGAAAGGATTTTTTTATTTTTCCTTATAGTCCTGATCAAAGCATCGAAGCATTACCGGCTATTTCGGTGAGGGAAACAGGCATGCCCTGGTTCTATGATCTCAAAGAAATAATGGAAGAGAATAAAGAAAATCCTCACTTCGACCTGGTCAATATAATTCAACAATATGGTAAGGATGCGATCCAGGGAGGCGCATCTGCAATCCTCCTTTACAATACCTCCGCGATCGATGATAACCTGAAGTTTGAACACAAGGACCGGAGTGCTCAATTATCAATTCCTGTACTCTATGTTTTCCATGAGCCGGCGATGAAATATTTTAGCGACAAAGCAGCAACGCTGAATATCAAGTTGCGGACAGAATTAAAGCCAAAGGCCAGGACCGGTCATAATGTGATCGGCTATATTGACAATGGCGCTCAAACTACAATTGTTTTGGGAGCCCATTTCGATCATTTGGGATATGGAGAAGATAGTAATTCATTAATGAGAACGGGCGAAAGACTAATACATAACGGCGCAGATGACAATGCCAGTGGAACTGCCGCATTATTGGCGCTGGCAAGAAAACTGAAATCATCCCGGGCTACTAACCATAACTATCTGTTCATTGCTTTTTCAGGAGAAGAGCTCGGGTTGTTTGGTTCGAAATATTTTGTTGAACATCCCACTATCGATCTTCGACAGGTGAGCTGCATGATCAATATGGATATGGTAGGGAGATTAAACGATAGTACAAGGACGCTCACCATTGGTGGCTACGGAACCTCCCCGGCATGGGGAGAATATTTTTCATCCCTGTCACCAAAAGGAAAAAACCAACCAGCCTTCGTGATGAAATATGATAGCAGCGGTACTGGTCCCAGTGATCATACGTCATTCTACAGAAAGGAGATCCCTGTACTTTTTTATTTTACCGGCATTCACCGGGATTATCACAGACCCACTGACGACGCTGATAAGATCAATTATGCGGGAGAGCTTAAAATCGTTCAACATATATACCACCTGGTCGAATCACTAAATACCAAAGGGAAACTTGTTTTTACAAAGACCAGGGAAACTTCGGGTCCTGGCGTTACTTCCTTTAAAGTTACGCTCGGCATCATGCCTGATTATTCGTTTTCGGGATCGGGTGTAAGAGCGGATGCCGTTAGCGAAGGAAGGCCTGCCCAGAAAGCCGGATTAAAGGCTGGAGATGTTATTGTTCAATTGGGAGATCATCAAGTGAGTTCCCTGGAAACATATATGCAGGCATTGGGAAAATTTAAGAAAGGTGATAAAACAACAGTAAAATATAAACGGGGTGAAGAAATTGTAGAAGCGCCTATTGAATTCTAATTTGTAATTTGTAACGGAAACATTCTGTATGACCGATCGGGGTGTCAAATTGCTTCTGAATACCAGTGATCTCACCGATGATTTCTTTTCAGATACCCGCCTCTTGGGGATTATGGCGCCGATAAAAGATTATCAATTCTGCTGGCAGCTAAACAGGATCATCGGCATGGATTTCCGGATCAATAACGATATCGAAATACAGCTCAATAAAAAGAAACGAGCTTATTTTTTTACGGTATTTGAATTTAACGAACCAACGGGCTCCCTATGCCACTATATTTATAAGAACCAGTTCGACGGAGAATATTTATTGCCGGAATTCAAGCATCTTGACTTCCTTTGGTTGATGAAAGGTGATGAAGTCTCCGACGAAGCACTTCACGAAATCAGCCAATACATCAGGTCGATACATGGGGTTCAACTGGTAGTTGAACTAACGAATGAGAAAATAAAAAACAAAGAACACCTGGTATTCTAAATTCAACCTTCTAAACTTTTAGTCATGTGGACAGAAAAAGACAATGCGCTGTACAGGAAAATCGAATTCAAAAATTTTAGCGAAGCTTTTGCCTTCATGACGCGAGTAGCGCTGGAAGCTGAAAAAATGGATCATCATCCTCGCTGGACCAACGTATGGAATACGGTAGAGTTCTGGCTATCCACGCATGACGCGGGAGATAAGGTTACAGAAAAGGATAAAAAATTAGCCAAGAAAATCGATGGCATATTAAAACCATCCTCAGCGAGCTGAGCCGTTCATTTGTCCATTGCTCCGACCATATTGATGATACGCCCGGCGGCCTTTGGATACAATGAAGAAACAGCCACCAATAACTATTTCCAATCTCATCCGACCGTTAGCCCGGAGCAATTGCAACAGATAGCTCTCCGGGAATTTGACGGTATGGTCGACATTCTCAGGAGCCATGAAATCGATTTACTCGTTGTCGATGATACACCTCAGCCTCCAAAGCCTGATGCCATATTTCCTAATAATTGGTTGATAACCTCACCTGACGGCATACTTTCCGTTTTCCCATTATTCGCACAGAACCGCCGGCCTGAAAAAAGAAAGGATATCCTTGAGCAAATAACCAGTGGCTTCGCGGTGAAGGATTTTCAAGACTGGAGTGAATATGAAAGTAACCAACGCTATTTGGAGGGAACGGGAAGCATGGTCATCGACCATGAACACAGGATGATCTATTCAACTATTTCGGAAAGGACCAGCCTGCCTGTATTGGAAAAATTCGCATCTGCTAATAATTATCAGGCCATCGTTTTCATAGCGACCGATAAAAATGGATACCCGGTTTACCATACCAACGTGGTCATGACCGTGGGTGAAGGATTTGCCATTTTATGCGAAGAATCGATCGACGAAGAGTGGGAATTGATTGCGGTCCGGCAACTACTTGAGTCGACAGGCCATAGCATTATACCCATCACCCGGGAACAAATGCATGCGTTTGCGGGTAATATGCTTCAGGTAAAAAATAAAAAAGGCGAGAAATTTCTTGTGATGAGCCAGACCGCCTATCATATACTTAGGAAGGAACAGTTGCGAATGCTTGAAGCCTACGGCCATTTACTACCCATTCCCGTTGCCACCATTGAAGAGGTGGAAGGTGGGAGCGTGAGATGCATGATGGCTGAATTGTTCCTGGAAAAAAAATCATCAGCGGGGTGAAACCATGACAACCTTATCTTCTTTATGTATCATTCTGCCAATGGGCTCCGTGTAATTTTCAAGACCGGCATTTTTCAAAAGAGTTCTTACCTCTTCAACACTGTGTTGATCAACTGAAATCAACAGCCCGCCATTGGTCTGAGGATCGGATAATAAAGTAAAGGCTTCGTAAATATTTACTGCCTCATTGAATGATACTTTTTCGCCATAACTTTTCCAATTGCGGGTGGTGCCATCTGGAAAAACCCGCTGATCGATCAATTCTTTCACGCCCATGGCGACAGGTATTTTATCATAAAATAATTCGGCGCTGAGTCCACTCCCCTCTGCCATTTCTATTAGATGGCCGAGCAGGCCAAATCCGGTGACATCGGTCATTGCAGTTACCCCAGCAATTTTTCCAAGGTCCATTCCTATTTTATTTATGGTCGTCATTTGATCAACCATGGAAGTCAAATGGAAATCGCTGAGTAATCCTCTTTTTTGGGCGGTTGAAAGGATCCCCACTCCTAGCGCCTTTGTAAGAAATAAAAGATCACCCTCATTAGCCGTATTATTTCTTTTCAGGTTGCTGATGCTGATCGTGCCGGTTACTGCCAATCCAAATATGGGTTCAGGCGAATCAATACTATGGCCTCCGGCCAAAGGAATTCCGGCTTCCTTACAAATTGCCTTTCCCCCATCCATCATCTTCCCTGCTATCTCTGCTGAAAGCTTTGCAACCGGCCAACCCAATATGGCGATCGCCAGGATGGGTGTTCCGCCCATCGCATAGACATCACTGATGGAATTGGCGGCAGCGATCCTTCCAAAATCAAAAGGATCGTCGACGATGGGCATGAAAAAATCAGTTGTAGAGATCAGCGCCAGGCCGTTCCCCAGATCATATACTGCAGCATCATCCCTGCTCTGATTGCCGACGAGCAATTTATCATTGTCGGGCAGAGTAATGTTATTCTTCAAAATCTCAGCTAAAACACCGGGCGAGATCTTGCAGCCACAACCGGCTCCATGAGAATATTGAGTGAGCTTAATAGGTTCCATTGAATAACTTCTTGCTTCAATTTGTGGTTCACAAAGATGCAAAGGTGCAGAGGGAAAGTGGAAATATTATTTCTTTCTCTTAAAAAGTACGCCGGCGTTCTTTTGCAGGTCAGCGCTGAAGCGAACATTATAAACATCTTCTCCGTCGTGCACAACCAGTAGACCGGTGTTGGGAGGATATTTTCCGAGATTTTCTGCGAATAGAACAAGAGTAAATTCGTCGTCTTTTCCGGGACTGAGATAAATTGTTTTCTTTATGGCAGTGGCCTTCAAACATTGTTTAGCCAGCAGAACATTTCCATTTAGGAATATACTTACCGTATCGCCGTCGATCTCCCCGTTATCATATAGCGCCAGTTCGAGGCTATCGGATTTGAAATTGACAAACTGCGAAAACTCCGACTTTCTACCCGCCATCTGAACAGGTAAATCTTTCACGTCACTGATGGGAACGAATTTCGTGTCTTTCGGTTCAGTAAGGGGAGCGGTTTTGGCAACGGATGTTTCTGCCTTATTTGCTACTACCGTATCTACAGGTTTTTTGATCTCTGCCACCACCTTAGGAGGAGGCGGTTTAGTGACAACATTAGCGAGATCCTTCTTAGGTTCTTGTTGAGTAGTCTTAACGGTGAGTTTCTCCTTTTCAGGTTCTGGAATCGATTGAACCTTTGGCGAAACAGGAATTGTCGTTGTTGGAGGCGGATCTTGCTTTTTTGCAACAGAATTGTTGGCTGGTTCAGGAATTGTCTTTTCCTTTTCCGTTGCTATTGCTTCGATCGGCTTGGTGACGACAGGTTCTTTATTTTTGATAGAGGCAATCTCTTCATTTGGCTTCTCCTTAATGACGATCGTTTTTTTATTTTCCATAATCTTCGAAGCAATGGCATCCATCTCTGCGCTAATCCTATTTTCAGACTCCACCTTCTTCATTACAATGGGCGGAGTATCTTCTTTCCTTTCCTTATAAAAAGCCACGTCATCGGCAAGGTTTAATTCCTGCAGGTGAGGAAATAATTTCGATGCTGACAGATCTTTTTCCTCTTTCAAATCCACTTTTCCTGTAACTGAAAAATATTTCTTGGTTGCAGTTGTCTTCCATTTACCCGCGAGGAACCATGTGCTATCAACTTTATTGCGATAAAAAAAGCTCGACACTTTTACTCCCTTTTCGGGACGCCTGGGAAAATTATCAGATAGTACTTCAACGTCTTTTACTTCACAAGTATCACCATCAATGGTACCCTTTACTCTCTTGACGATATAGTAGAGCGTATCGCGAACAATGAATTCGCTGCGCGAATAACCATAAACCTTACCCCGGTATTCCGTCAACGCTATTTCATAGGATTGGTCCTTGCGAACAGAATTACTGTCGTTGGTGAGAGTGCCGATCCATAATCCGGTTAGCGTTTGCGCAAAAATGAACAATGGGGAAAGAAGAAATAAAGCAATAAGCTTAAGACTTTTCAGAGTAATATTCCGGTTGCTGGACAAGATAGGCGGCATTTTCAGGGGTTACTGAACTACGGGGAACTACACATAATAACGAATTCAGCGCCTTGCGATTGTGTAAACTCTTGAAATAAAACCTGTCGTAATATTTCAATAGAATCCGGAAACTTTCCCTGGTATTGCCTTCCTCGAGGAGTTGAATAGCGGTTTTTGCCTGGAGGCCTCCCAATTTTTCCCTGATTCGACCAATCGCGTCGATCAGAGCTTGCCTGTCCAAGCTTCCATATTCCTGCAGGATATGCTCTAATCTTTCTTCAAAGGGAATCTCAAGAAAATAGAGAGGAAACTCCCGCATCCGGATCCAAAGATCATGTGGAATGTTTACGAAACCAATACGCTGACTTTCATCTTCAAGCCAGATTGACGAATCAGGATGATGAAATAAATGATCAATTGTGAGCGATCGAATCTCTGTGGCCAGCTTGTTTTCAAACATTTCCTGACCAGGTTGTTTCGGCATGCTGATGTCACCAAATGCAGAACCTTTATGATGAGCAATGGATTCCAGGTCGACAATCGGCTGTCCTTTTTCTTTTAAAGCTTTTAATACTTCTGTTTTTCCCGAACCAGTGTACCCACCGATTATTTTGTAGGAGATCGGCAACCGGAATGTATCCAATACGTAATTGCGGAATTTTTTATATCCACCGATGAGCGTATATACTTTAAAACCATAAAGGTCCAGTAGCCATGCTACGCCGCCGCTTCGCATACCGCCTCTCCAGCAATAAAGAAGCACGATACGCGATCCATTTTGGACAGTGTCTAAGTTGGCAGCCACTAATGATTCAACGGATTCTATGATGCTCTTCATTTTTGGGCCAAAAAAATCCAATCCAATCTTGATTGCTTTTTCACGACTCTCTTGTTTGTATGCAGTGCCGACGATCTTTCTTTCTTCATCGCTAAATAACGGGAGGTTATGGGCAGACGGGATGTGCGCATGATTGTACTCGCCAGGACTTCGTACATCAATGAGCACGCCCGATTTAGCAAGTTGGAGAAATCCTTCGATATGTAACCTCTCAATGGGCATGGGTGATTGCCGGTGGCAAAAGAACCACTTCGTTTAGAGATGCAATTTTTTTGAAGGGAAGGAGCAACTTACCGGTTCATACTTGCGAGGAATTCTTCGTTGTCCTTGGTACCTCTCATCCGGTTCTGCAATTCGCGCATGGCTTCTTCAGTATTCATATCATTGAGAAATACCCGCAGGAGATTCATTCTTTGTAATACGTCTCTTTCCAGTAACAAATCATCGCGGCGTGTGGACGAAGCAACCAGGTCTATCGCCGGGTATATACGCTTGTTGGACAAGCGACGATCCAATTGCAATTCCATATTACCGGTACCCTTGAACTCTTCAAAGATCACCTCGTCCATTTTGCTGCCCGTATCTACCAGGGCAGTTGCAATGATGGTAAGTGATCCCCCGAATTCGATTTTGCGCGCAGCGCCAAAAAACTGTTTTGGTTTCTGCATCGCGTTAGCTTCCACACCGCCGGAAAGGACCTTTCCACTTGAAGGAGCCACCGTATTATGGGCACGTGCCAAACGTGTAATAGAATCCAGCAATATCACTACATCATGGCCGCACTCAACTAGTCGTTTGGCTTTTTGCAATGCAATCGTGGAAACCTTTACGTGTTTTTCAGCAGGTTCATCGAAAGTTGAGGCTATTACTTCGGCCTTCACACTTCTTTCCATGTCAGTTACTTCTTCAGGACGCTCATCTACCAGGACCACCATTAAATAACATTCGGGATGGTTCTCTGCAATGGCATTGGCCACCGCTTTCAACAGCATCGTCTTCCCTGTTTTCGGCTGCGCTACAATTAATCCGCGTTGTCCCTTACCAATAGGCGTGAAGAGGTCCATGATACGGGTGGACAGATCAGCAGGTCCGCTAAATAGATTTAACTTCTCAAAGGGAAACAAAGGAGTGAGATAATCAAACGGAACCCGGTCGCGAACTTCTTCAGGACTTTTTCCATTGATCGTATCGACTTTCAATAAGGCAAAATATTTTTCTCCTTCTTTGGGAGGTCGAACTGCGCCATGAACTGTATCACCGGTCTTTAAACCGAAAAGTTTGATCTGCGATGGAGATACATATACATCGTCTGGCGAGGATAGATAGTTATAATCGGAGGAGCGAAGAAAGCCATAACCATCGGGCATCATTTCCAAAACACCTTCGGACAGGATGACGCCATCAAATTCGATGTTGAATTGTTGATCACGCCGTTGCGGATACACTTTATTTGCCAGATTGGAAGCTGATTCTGATTCTTGTTGAAGGCCATCACCACCATTGTTTTCTGCAACATCTGCTTCTTCCTGTGCATTGCCTGTGTCTTCCGGAAGGCTTGCTTCCACCTGTTCATCCGACGCTTCCTTTTCATCGGGTTTTTTACGGCCTCTTTTCACCGCGGTCTTATCATCTTTTTTAGGAGGCATTGGAGGTTTTTTAAAATTTTTGACGTCATCGCCATTTTCTACCAGGGCTTCTTCTGTAGTGATGCCGGTGGTGGCTTTAACGATTCGCTTGCGCTTATTTTTATCTTCATTAGCCACGCCGGTCTTGGCGCCGGCAATAGCCTGGTTATCCAGAATTTTATATACCAGATCTTGTTTTCCCAGCTTTTTAGCATTCGGTATTTTGAGTTGCTCTGCAATGTCCAGCAACTCAGGAACGAGCATGTCGTTCAGTTGGAGAATATCGTACATACAAAAAACTTGAAGTTATCACTGAGCCCTGATCACCAATCTTAACTAAGAAAAAGGTTTGAATTTATTATGAATGGAAACGGGTAAACTGCTAAGCCGAGAGCTAAAGAAGGGCACTTATCAGCTTGGTTCCGGATGCAATAATACGCCGATTTTGGCAAAAACAAAAATTTTTAGGCGGGAGATGGGGACTGTAGAGGCCATTTTGCTGTCATCTACATGCAATGAAACCATTCAATTATCAGGGTTCACTACCGGAGAATTAGCGGCCATTCCTGACCCTGCTGCTTATCTTTGCTCCTCGAAAAAAATCAAAATGTTCAATAGAAGGGTAAGAATAAAAGACCTGCTGGCACAGGAGCCCCTGCAACAGGAAGTAACTGTCATGGGTTGGGTCAGGACCTTTCGAAACAATCAATTCATTGCCCTGAATGATGGATCAACCAACACCAATTTGCAGGTGGTGGTTGACTTAGGTCAATACGACGATGAATTCCTGAAGCGGATCACGACGAGCTCATCACTAAAGGTCTCGGGTAAATTAATACCGTCATTGGGCAAGGGGCAGAAGGCAGAAGTGAAGGCCAGTCTTATAGAAATTCTCGGAGATTCCGATGCCAACCTCTACCCTCTTCAATTGAAGAATAAACCAACACTGGAATATTTGCGTGAAAAGGCACATTTGCGCTTTCGCACAAACACATTTGGAGCCGTATTCCGTGTCCGTCATGCACTGGCATTTGCGGTTCACCAATTCTTTAATGAAAAAGGGTTTCTCCATTTACATACTCCCATTATTACCGGCAGTGATGCGGAGGGAGCTGGAGAAACGTTCCGGGTCACTACCCTGCCGCTCGACAAACCTCCAATGGATGAGAACGGCGCCATCAATTTTACTGAGGATTTTTTTGGCAAGCCGACCAACCTCACCGTCAGTGGACAGTTGGAAGGAGAACTCGCTGCTACTGCATTTGGAGATATATATACATTCGGACCAACCTTTCGCGCAGAGAATTCAAACACAGCCCGTCACCTCGCTGAATTCTGGATGATCGAACCGGAAATGGCTTTCTATGACCTGGAGGACAATGCCAATCTTGCTGAAGAGTTTGTCAAATACCTTATTCAATATGCAATGGATAAGACCCGGGACGATCTTGATTTTCTTGCTCAGCGATTGCAGGAAGAAGAAAGACAATTGCCGGAAGACAAGCGGAGTGGGATGGGATTGATCGAAAAACTGGAATTCGTTATCAATAATAAATTCGAACGCCTTACATATGGCGAAGCGATAGACATTCTCAAAGAAAGTAATTACAATAAGAAAAAGAAATTTCAATATCCAATTACAGGTTGGGGCATGGATCTACAAAGTGAACACGAAAGATACCTGGTGGAAAAGCATTTCAAAAAGCCTGTCATACTAACCAATTATCCAAAACAGATCAAGGCGTTTTATATGCGTCAAAATGATGATGGTACAACGGTTGCCGCCATGGATATACTTGCACCCGGCATCGGTGAGATTGTTGGTGGATCACAAAGGGAAGAACGTCTTGATAAGCTGGAAGCACGGATGAAAGAGATGAACATTCCGTCAGAAGAATTGTGGTGGTATCTCGAAACCAGGAAATTTGGAACTGTCCCTCATTCAGGGTTTGGTCTTGGATTTGAAAGAATGGTACAGTTCGTTACTGGAATGACAAATATCCGCGATGTAATTCCCTTTCCCCGCACACCGAAGAGCGCTGAATTCTAAATCACGTGAGAATTATTGATGAACGCACATCACGGGAATATGTGAATGGAATACCAATTGTTTAGTCGAGCTGGACTTGAATATATTTTCCAAAAACTTATGTTTCTTGGGAATAGTTATGACCAGGTCAATATTGTTCTTCTCCGCAAATTCATTAATACCATGCTCTACATCTTTATCCTGGATGAAATGGTATTCAGGAGTTAGGTCCTCTAGCAACTTGTGTAATAATTCAGAATTAGGTATCTCGTCCTGTCCTAACTGCTGCGGATGAAAATCCACATTGAGCACATGCAGCTCAGCTCCGAATTCATTTACGAACTCCTTTATATATTGTGCAGGTGTTGTTTCATCGATATCCCGGAAATCACATGCAAAGCCGATTTTATTAATGCCCATTCCATATTGCTTTCCCTGGGGAACGCAGACAACCGGGCATGTCAGGTGACGAACAACGCTAAGAGTATTACTGCCAAACAATATTCTGTCCAACCCCGAACTGCCTTTGGTGCCCATGATGATAGCAAAGGGCTCCGTCTTGCATAACTCTATCAATTCATCAGTCAGATTACCCAATCTGACCTGAGTTTCCAGTTTCAATTGACCCGAAGTAATATGCTCTACTTCCTTTTTTAAGCTCATTAGTCTTTCTTCTGCTGCTACTCTTACTTCTTCAGGCGAAACGATGATGGCCGGAACATCGCTGATGGTCACGGGGATTTGATACGCATGAAAAAGGATAACGCTGGCATTTACCACCTTTGCCATTTCAATTCCATAATGCAATGCATTCGCTGCAGTAGGTGAAAAATCGGTCGGTATGATAATCGTCTTCATATTTAGAAAACTATCAATAAGAGTACCAACGAAGGGTTTTGGAGTAACGGATATATTAAATCCTCCCACCGCTCAACCAGCAAATCTTACCCTCTATCGAAACGGGTTAGGAAGGAAAGTTCTACATTTACCGGTGATTATCAGTAGCTTAGATGCTTTTTCCTTCCTGTTCAATAGCCATTACCTGAAAAAATATGGTACTATGTGTTGTATAGTACCAAATATCACCTTATCTTTGGTACAATAAATCGATTCTGGTATGTATAGTCAATCTCTATTTCGCAAGTTGATCACTTTATTCTTCTTCTTTTTTTCGGCCATTTCGTTTGTTTCTGCTCAATCTGGAAAGAGCAGTGAGGAGAACCAGGATTTATATAATGAGATCGCCCACATGGATTCAGTATTGTTCAATGCATATAATACCCAGGACCTGGAAAAAATAAAAACGTTGTTTACTGAAGACCTCGAATTTTACCACGATAAGGGCGGCTTAACTCATTATTCAGAAAATGTAGAGGCATTTAAAAAACTATTTTCAGAGAATCGCGGATTGAAAAGAGATCTGGTAAAGGGGAGCATGGAAGTTTTTCCGATCAAAGGATATGGCGCTGTTGAAACGGGCTCCCACAGTTTTTGCCATATGGAAAATGGCAAACCGGATTGCGGCACATTCAAGTTTTTACATATTTGGAAAAAGGAGAATGGTGCATGGAAAATTGCAAGGGTAGTGAGCTATGATCATTGAAATAAACAAATGATTTAAGTACTCCTAATTAGAAAAAGTGATCTATGAATATTGAAAACACACAGAGCCAGATGCGGAAAGGAATACTGGAGTTCTGTATCCTCTCTATCATTCGCCGGGGAGAAGCGTATCCGAGCGATATAGTCGAGGAAATGCGTGCCGCCCGCCTATCCATTCTCGAAGGAACCCTCTACCCTTTGTTAACGCGCTTAAAGAATGCGGAAATGCTCACCTATCGTTGGGTGGAAAGCAATTCAGGCCCTCCCCGCAAATATTTTCTCCTCACATCCAAAGGCGAAAACTTTTACCGGGAACTGGAACAGACCTGGAATGAATTATCCAACGGAGTAAATGCATTGGCTAGTAAACGATCGGACGAACCACTCAATCAATAACAACATACTTCAACCAAAAATTCTTCACGATGAAAAAGATCATCAACATAAACCTAAGCGGAAGGGTAATTCCAATAGAGGACTCCGCTTATGAAATGTTACAAGCCTACATTGAAAGTCTTCGACGCTATTTTGCCAACGAAGAAGGCCGTGATGAGATCATCAATGATATTGAAAGCCGGATTGCAGAACTGATGAGTGAAAAGGTGCGGTTAGGTTCGGCATCCATCACCGACAATGATGTAAACGATATCATTGCTTCCATGGGTCGCCCGGAAGATTTTGAAGCGGCAGAAAATGAAAAATCGGCAGGAGCTCAGGCCGCCTCGGCCAAAACCGAACCCGAAGGAGAATATACTTATACCGCCTCGAAGCCAAAGTCGCGCTTGTACAGGGACAGTAGTGATAAAATGATCGGAGGAGTTTGTTCGGGGTTGGCTAATTACTTAAATATTGACACATCCATCGTTCGATTATTATTTGCCATTATTACGTTTGGTGGCTTTGGCGCAGGAATACTGATCTATATTTTATTGTGGATCGTATTGCCGGTCAAAGGGCTCGAGGAATTCGAAGGAAAGCGATTATATCGCAATTCTGAAGATAGAATACTCGGTGGCGTGGGCAGTGGACTGGCGGCATATTTTGGCAGGGATCCCTGGTTTATCCGGATACTGTTTGCTGCACCATTACTATTAAATATATTCTTCCGAATACTGAATTGGCCGTTCCATAGTGACGGGTCATTTGTACCAAACATCGTGTTTGGTTCCATATCCGGAACCTTTATCCTGGCCTATATTGTTTTATGGATTGTATTGCCGGAGGCCAAAAGCCAATATCAGAAAATGGAAATGCGCGGAGAAAAAGTAGATGTCAATACCATTCGCCAAAATGTGAAGGAAGGAATTCAAAATACCAAATCAAAAATTAAAGATTGGGGAACAGAAGTAAAAAGTACGGCTCAGCAATTTAAAGGGAAGGCCAAAGAATTTGCCGATACTCGTGGTAAATCGTTTGCTTCTGAGGCAAGTAGTGCTGTAAGAAGAACGGGCAGCGGAATAGGCCGCATCATCGGCATTTTATTTAAGATATTCTTCCTGTTTATTGCCGGCACCATTGCATTCGCCTTATTTGTCGCTCTTATGGGGCTAGTATTCGGGGGCATTGGCATGTGGCCTCTCACCACATTTATATTGGACGGATTCTGGCAAAACGCATTTGCATGGGGGACATTAATTCTGTTCCTGGGAGTACCCCTCATCGGTTTTATAATTTGGTTATTGAGAAGGATCATGCGGGTAAAGTCTCAAAGCAATTACCTCGGTTGGACGTTCGGCGGTTTATGGACCCTGGGCTGGGTCTCTGTTGCATGCCTTGGAGCCAGCTTGTCTAATGATTTTCGTGTAAGCAATGATAGGACAGACGGAACAGAAATGTCGATTACGCAACCCGCCAAAGGCAAATTGCTGGTGAGTGTAAGCGAACCAGAAGTTGAATATTCCGGTTCCCTTCCATGGATCAGTTTTGAAGGCAATGGTATGGATATTACGAGAGATTCATTTAAACTTTCTAATGTTAGGATCAGGGTGGAGCAAAGCAAAGACTCGAGCTTTCACGTGGAAGTGAAGAAATATAGTCGCGGAAGGACACTGGCTGATGCAGAAGAAAAAGCGCAGCGCATAGTGTACAACGTAAATTATAAGGACAGTGTGCTGGACGTAGGAAGTGGGATTGCGATAGGCAAGGAGACAAAATTCAGGGGACAACAAGCAATTGTGGTTGTAAAAATTCCATCTGGAAGAAAGATCCGTTTTGACGAATCACTGAATAAACTTCATGAATTGAACATCCGGATGAAAGACAATCGAAACTGGAATAGAAGAAACAGAAGATTTGACATTGATATGGATCATTACTTTGATTACAAGACAGGCGTCGATTATACAATGGGCGCTGATGGAGAGCTAAAAGGACCGGATGGAGTTTCTGTGAATAGTTACCGCTACTCCGAGAATGATAGCACCGCAAAAAAGGATTCAGTATCGGAAATACAGCGGCAGATAGATGAAGAAATTCGCAGGAAGGATGAAAGCGAAAAAAAGATCCGGGACCTGGAGAATAAGAAAAAACAATCGAAGCCCAGTACGAAAATAGAAGTACGCATGGAAGACAAGAACAATGAGGAATTAGCCGGATCGCCTTCGGCAGTCTTCTCTTTGATCAGCTGGCTTAATTAGAACTCGGTTGAAGTTGGGTCCCGGTGAAAACCGGGACAAAGGCTCTTTCTGTTTTCAAACAGAAGAGCCTTTTTAGCGCCCTGGAGGCCCTGAAGTAGGGACTCTTTATTTAATCCTAATTTTGCAATCCCTCAATTAGATAAAAGCCGGATGAAGAACACTCCTTTTTCAGAGATACATATGGGCCTTAAGGCAAAGATGGCTGAATTTGCAGGTTACAACATGCCTATCAGTTATAGTGGAATTAACGATGAACACATGGCCGTTCGAAAGAATGCAGGCATTTTTGATGTGAGTCACATGGGTGAGTTCATGTTGAAAGGAAAAAACGCACTGGATCTGATTCAGCGAGTGACCAGCAATGATGCTTCGAAGCTCGATGCCGGCCAGGCACAATATAGTTGCCTTCCGAATGATACCGGCGGCATTGTAGATGATCTGCTGGTGTATTGTATCGAAAAAAACAATATATACATGCTGGTGGTGAATTCGTCAAATATTGAAAAAGATTGGAATTGGATCAGCAAGCACAATACGCGAAAAACGGAGATGCATAATATCTCTGACAAAACCTGCCTGCTGGCCGTACAAGGACCCAACGCAACCAAAATACTTCAGCCACTAACGGAGATGAATATACTGGATCTCAAGTATTATACGTTTGTAAAGGGGAAGTTTGCGGATATCGACAACGTTTTAATCAGCGCTACTGGTTATACCGGGGCTGGGGGAGTGGAGATTTATTTTTCCAGGGACGTAGAGGGAGATAAAAAAGCAAAGCCTGCGCAGAGGATTTGGGATGCGATACTTAAGATCGGCGCTCCCCAGGGCTTGAAGCCCGTGGGATTGGGAGCCAGGGATACTCTTCGTTTGGAAATGGGATATTGTTTATACGGCAACGATATAGATGACACTACTTCACCTCTTGAAGCCGGATTGGGATGGATTACAAAATTTACTAAAGAATTTACGGCAAGAGGCATTTTAGAAAATCAAAAGATGGAAGGTGTTGAAAGAAAACTGGTGGGTTTTGAAATGATCGAAAAAGGCATCGCTCGAAATGGGTATGAGATCAAGGATTTTTCCGGTGCCACAATTGGAAGGGTGACATCAGGTACTCAATCACCTAGTTTAAACAAGGCCATTGGCATGGGGTATGTTCGAACCAATTTTGCCAGCATTGGGTCGGATATTTACATCCATGTGAGGGACAAATTACTGCAAGCCAAAGTAGCCAAAATACCCTTCGCATAATCGATTGCCCAAATACGTTATTGTAATATTAAAAAAGATGTCTTTCATTTTATAAATTTGCAGGGATTTCAAAATTCAAACTCCTATATGCCTACCATTCATTTGACCACTTTCATTGCGGCGCCTGTTCAGGTGGTGTTTGATCTGAGTAGAAGTATTGAAATGCATAAGCAATCCATGAAGCGTTTTAAGGAAGAAGCAGTGGCGGGTACCCGGTTCGGCCTGGTGGAAAAAGAAGATACGATTACCTGGAAAGCCAAGCATTTCTTAAAGAAGAGATTCTTACGGGTAAAGATAACAGAGATGAAAAAACCGGTTGGCTTTATCGACGAACAGTTGGAAGGCAACTTCAAGATGATGAAACATGAGCACCACTTCAAATCCTGCGAGAACGGTACCATACTAATTGATCTCTTCCATTTTGAATCTCCGTTTGGAATGGTAGGCAGATGGTTTAATGGCCTGTATTTTACCAGATATGTCCGGCGATTGCTGGAGCGTCGCAATAAGACCATTAAAGAATATGCGGAAAGTGGAAAATGGAAACACTTACTCGTAAAGTAAACCTCCTTCGCTCATTAACTTTTGTTCCTTTATTTTTGTTCCTACGCTATGAGGAACAACAAACCATCTCTTTACACCTCTTATTCTCCCGCATTATTACATCTATATGATGTCAGCAATAGCATAGTAGTAATTATCGATATACTCCGCGCGACATCCACTATTGCTGCAGCCATCCATAACGGAGCCAGGTGTGTAATACCTGTTGACAGCGTGACGCGTTGTATTGAATTAGGAAAGCAAATTGGCGGAATCACCGCTGGTGAGCGGGATGGCAAAATTGCCGAGGGCCTGGCGCATGGAAATTCTCCATTTGAATATCCGCGGGAATTTATTGAGGGAAAGACGCTCGTGCTGACCACGACAAATGGAACGCGGCTCTTACAGATGGCGCTGGAAAAAGGAGCGAAGGAAATAGTGACGGGATCGTTTTCCAATTTGTCTGCCGTATGTGAACACCTCACTGAAATGAAACTGCCCGTCATACTTGGCTGCGCAGCGTGGAAAGACAAAGTTAATATGGAGGATCTCCTGTTCGCCGGCGCCGTGATCTCCACTATCGGCAAGAATTTTTCCATTAATTGCGATTCCTCGACCATGGCTTCCACCTTATATCAAAAAGCCAAAAAAAATATGTTTGGTTTTATGAAGAAAAACAACGCATCCCATTTTCACCGGCTCATGAACTTCGGCCTGGAAAAGGATATTCGGTATTGTCTTACCAGCGATGTAGACAATGTATTACCGATTTATAATGATGGGAAATTAGTGAAGAAATAAACCTCTAAAGATACTTCATTTTTTAGGCAATATCTTCAATAAAATTTATTTTTTATTTCTTGTCAATTGCAAGGAAATACGGATTACATTCTTTTATTTTTGCCGGTTAACCATTTTTTTGATTTGCCTATAAACATCTCAGTAAATCCCGGAAACTAAAATTCACATCGTTTGGCCTTACCCCACCTCGTTAAGTACGTATACACCCATGGAACGGATGAAGTGATCCGCAGAGGTAAGAAGATACATGCGATCGGCTTCGTCGAGTTGATTGAATATGATGACTTGTTCGGCTCCGCCGTGTTTAGGGTGAAGGACGATAGTTATTCTACTTACTACAAAGTATATATCCAGAAATTCAAGGATCCTAAATCCACATCGCTACGCTGTGGCTGCCCATATAACCTCGGGGACATCTGTCGTCATGAAGCAGCTGCTTTATTCCAGTTGCAGGAGATGATAGATCGTGGGCATCTGCAAGCAGATGAAGTGCAGTATGATCAACGGCACACGGTTGCCAAGATGAAGACGATCGACCTCAAGACTCTGCGCTTACTATCTTCTCCCGAAGCCTTCGCGGAAGCAGAGATTTATCTAAGGAGCAACAAAGCCAGTATTGAAGAGGCCGAGAATGAGACAGTCCGCGCATCGGTTGCCTTGAATGGTCAAGTGTATAAAGTCATTATTCGTAAGAACGAAGAAAGAAATTTTGATACGAGCTGCGATTATGAAGACACGAAGCATCCGCTCTGCCTTCCCAAGCTGATCGTTTTATTGCAATTGATGAATAGCTACGGCACCGGTTATTTCGATACGATCAGAAACTGGAACAAGGAAAAAAATAAATTACTAGAAGCCTACGGATATTCATTGAACGACAACCTCCAGGGAAAATTTGAATTTGTTTACAAGGAAGGCAAACCCTTCCTGCGCGTGCTGGACGGCTCAATCAAAAGAGTTGCTCCGGTGGCTATTCCTGCCCGCCCTGTCATTATCCCTCAGCAAGTAGAAGAAGTGACGGAGGCACCCGAAGAAGTAATGATCAAACCTTCGCACCGGCTGGGCATTGTTTTTAATTTCAATAAGAAGAATTACCCGCAATTCACGGTGGACGTAGTTATGGGTGAGCCGAACAATGATAATAATGGGTTTGTCGGCAAAACAGAAAAACTGGACATCTGTCGTTACGTAAACACGGATCACTTATCTGACCCCGATAAGGAATTGTTGACGGTGCTTCGCAAGTTGCAGGAAACAGAGATCAATAAATACATCAGTCGCAATTCGCCGTTTTCTGGTATTTGGGAAAATATCATTCACCAGGAAGAAGATGATTTACCGGACGAGACCAAAGAACTAATGGCTGAGTATCTGCTGCCGAAACTCAAGAAGATATTTACCGAATCAGCGGAAAGTCCCTTTGTATATCTTTTAAAAGACAAGAAGGCCTTTAAGACAAATAATTTGGAAGAGGTCCAGTTGCAGTCCGATGAAGCCAGGCCGCATTTTATCATTCGCAAAAATTCCCATTACCAGATCCAATGCCGCGTCAATGCCGGAGGCATGGATTATGATCTTGGAGACAATGAAAGTGCGAGTCCCTTGTTTTTCTTGTACAACCACCAGATCCATCTGTGGAAGAGTAATGAAGTCATTCACCTGATCGAAAAGTTTCTGCCTTCTGGGAAGATCGTGGTAACTCCTGAAGATTGGAGTAAGACATTAAATGAATTCATTCTTCCGCTGGCGAAGGAGCATAAGCTGGATTTTGACAAATCATTGGTGCAGGAAGTGAAAGATGGCAACCCGGAAGTGAAACTGTTTCTGCAGGAAAAAGGAGACTACCTCGTTTTCCAACCAACCTTCACCTACAAAGGCTATGAGGCCAGGGTAAAGGACAGAGATGAAATGGTCGTTCCACAGGGGGATAAGGTCATGGTCGTCCATAGAAATCGCGAAGCAGAAAATGCTTTCATTCAAAAATTGCAGAACCTTCATTCCAACTTTATTTATAACGAAGAAACAGCTTCATTGGCCCTGAAAGGAACCGATGTTTTAAAAAACAACTGGTTCTTTTTGTTTGTGGATGCAATGAAGGAAATGAAGACGTCTGTATTTGGCTTTGAGGCATTAAAAAATTTCAGGTTCAATACGGCCAAACCACAGACCAAGATATTTATCAGCAGCAATACCGATTGGTTTGATGCGCGGGTAGACATCGTCTTTGGTGATCAGCAGGTATCGGTGTCGGAGGTGAAAAGAGCACTGGCAAACAAACAGCAATTTGTTCAGTTGAATGACGGTACACTGGGTATCCTTCCGGAAGAATGGCTGAAGAAATATTCCCTCCTATTCAGGGTGGGAGAGGGAAAGACCAACTCGCTTAAATTGTCAAGATATCATTTGAGCGTGGTGGATGAATTGTATGAGGGTCGCGACGAAGAAGAACTCGTTGTGCAGCTGGAAGAAAAATATGCGAAGCTGCGGCAGTTCAATAATATAAAAGAGATCGACCCTCCTTATAGTTTGAAAATGGTACTGCGTCCTTACCAGGTGGCAGGTTATCAATGGCTGAATTATCTCAGCGAGATTAAATGGGGTGGAATACTGGCAGACGACATGGGTTTGGGTAAGACGGTCCAGGCCCTCTCATTCCTTGAATATTATAAGACGACTCATGAAAAATTAAAGGCCCTGGTTATCTGTCCAACCACGCTCATTTATAATTGGGAAAATGAAATCAGGAAATTTACCCCCAAGCTGACTCATCGCATTCATCACGGCGGCAGCCGCACCAGGTTGAAAGAAGAGTTGATTGACCACGATATCACGATTACCACTTACGGCACTTTGAGAAGCGATATTAAACTACTGATGAGCGTCGAGTTTGATTATGTTGTATTGGATGAATCGCAAGCCATAAAAAATCCATCCAGTAAGGTGACTCGTGCGGCATGCCTCCTCAATGCAAAACATCGGCTATGCATGAGCGGTACCCCATTGCAGAATAATACTTTTGACATTTTTGCTCAAATGAACTTTCTCAACCCGGGAATGCTGGGTACGGTTGAATTTTTCCGCCAGGAATTTGCGATACCGATCGATAAATTTGGCGAGCAGGACCGGAAAGAACACCTCAAAAAGATACTTTATCCTTTCATCCTTAGAAGGACAAAGGAGCAGGTCGCCAAGGACCTTCCTGAAAAGCAGGAGATGATCCTGTTTTGTGAGATGGAACATGAGCAACGGAAAATATATGACGCTTACCGCAACGATTTCCGCAATCAGATATTGGGCACGATCGATATGCAGGGAATTCAAAAATCTCAACTGACCATATTACAGGGGTTGATGAAGCTGCGCCAGATATGTGATTCACCGGCGATATTGAATGAGGTGGATAAATTTGAAAATCATTCCATCAAATTGGAGGAGCTTGCCCGGGAGATAACAGAAAACATAGGTGATCATAAGGCATTGATCTTTTCTCAGTTCCTCGGTATGCTGGCGCTGATCAGGACAAGACTGGAACAGCTGGGAGTGAAATATGAATACTTTGATGGAAGTACATCGGCTCCCGACCGGGAAAAGGCGATTCAAAGTTTTCAGAGGGAACAGGAAGTGCGCGTTTTCCTGATTTCATTAAAAGCCGGTGGCGTTGGTTTGAACCTGACTGCTGCGGATTACGTATATATCGTCGATCCATGGTGGAATCCGGCAGTAGAACAACAAGCCATTGACCGGACACATCGGATCGGACAGACCAAAAATATATTTGCTTACCGGATGATCTGTAAGGATACTATTGAAGATAAGATTCTTCAACTCCAGGAAAAGAAAAGATTACTTGCAAAGGAATTGATTTCCGATGATGCCACATTTGTTAAATCCCTCTCTCGTGAAGATGTAGAGTACCTGTTCAGTTAGCATTTTCATTTTAACAGTTTGCTTGCTATAACGATCACTTCTTTCGAAGGTTTCGATCCTTCGGAGCGTCTAATTTCTGTACCAATTGTTGAAGCATGAAGAAAATTTTTACTCTATTTATTGTTGGTCTTTTCTTTTTCAATGTTAGCCAGGCGCAGCAGGGTTTGGGGAATGTTAAAGGAATATTAACCGACACAACCGCCAGGCAGGCGATTACAGATGCGACAATATCTGTTTTAAATACAAAGGATTCCTCGCTTGCCCATTTCACCTTGTCGGATAAGAAAGGAAGTTTTGAGGTCAAGGGACTGGCAGAAGGGGATTATAAACTGGTGATCACTCACCAGGGTTATTCGGAATTCAAGAAAGGAATATCCATCACTTCTATTGAGAAAAATATCGATCTCGGAGTGATACCCATAGAAAAGGAATATAAAACATTGCAGGGAATTGTCGTTACTACAGAATCTCCCATTCAGATAAAGAACGACACGATTCAATTTAATGCCAGCGGTTTCAAAACGCTTCCAAATGCCACCGCTGAAGACCTCATTAAAAAGCTTCCGGGAATGGAAGTAGATCGCGAAGGAAATGTCAAATCGCAGGGAGAAGCAGTTCAAAAGGTATATGTTGATGGGAAGGAATTTTTTGGAAACGATCCCAAGCTCGCCACCAAGAACATAACGGCCGACATGATAGAAAGCGTACAGGTCTTCGACGATATGAGTGACCAGGCCAAGTTTACTAAGATTGATGACGGCAGCCGCACGAAAACTTTAAATATCAGGTTGAAGAAGGATCGCAATCAGGGGTATTTCGGAAGGGCGTTGGCCGGCTACGGCGACCAGGGCAGGTACGAAGGAAATCTGAGCCTGAATAAATTCAATGGCGATCAACGGATATCATTAATATTAAATGCCAACAACATCAATAAGCAGGGATATTCCTTTTCAGATGTCATTGGTTCCATGGGAGGTTTTAACGGTGCCGGGGGTCGTGGGGGTGGAAGTGGATCCACTGGTGGAGGAAGGAGAGGTGGTGGTCAGGGACAGGAGGGAGGAGCGGGCCGTTTTTTCAGTAGTCCTTCCACCACTGGCGGAACCACCGGAATTCTGAAATCCTTGTCAACCGGACTAAACTATTCAGATCAATGGGGCAGTAAAATAAAAGTGAGCGGAAGTTATTTCTATTCGAATTCCAACTCAGACCAGGATCAAACCATTCTTCGGAGGACAACCTACGACGATTCAGTAGTCACATTGAATAGGGAGTCTGGCTCAACCAATATGAATCAGAATCACCGGTTCAATATTCGGTTTGAATACGAGATCGATTCAGCGAATACTTTATTGTACACGCCATCTTTAACTCTTCAACACTCTTCAAACTTTAATGCAGATAGTTCGTTGAGTCAAAGTGAATCACCCGTTGCGAAATGGCTGGCTGTTACATCAGAAAACAATAATACCAACACTAGGAATGGCTACAACTTTGGGAACAACTTTTTGTTTCGCCACAAGTTTGGAAAGACTGGGCGAACGCTGACCCTGGGCTGGAACAATACCATTGGCCAGAGTCAGAGTAACGGCCTTACATTTTCAGACAATGAATTTTTCCTGCCGGACGGCACGTTGTATCGCTCGCTCATTCAGGACCAGGACAATCATCAGAAGACTACAACACATAATAATGTAATCAGCACCTCTTATACAGAACCTCTTGGAGTGAACAAGCTCCTGGAGCTGAACTATGCCTATACCAACAATGTCAGTACATCAGATAAGGAAACAAATAATTATGATAACGGTTCCGGCAAATATGATGAACCTAACTTAAGGTTGACCAACGATTTTAAGAATTCGTTTGTGGCTCATAGAGTTGGCGCCAACTTCCGGTTGCAGGAAAAGAAATACAACTTTCAAATTGGACTGGGAGTACAAAATGCTACGCTGGAGAGTAATAGTTTCCAATTGCTAACCGGCAAAGATTCTATAAGCAGGCATTCGTATACAAACTTCTTTCCCACTGCCAATTTCAATTTTACACCGGCGCGGAGTAAAAACCTCAGAATTAGCTATAATGGAAGGACGAGTCAGCCGAGCATTTCTCAATTACAGAATGTGCCCGACCTCACCGATACACTCAACCAGGTTATTGGTAATCCTAACCTCAGGCAGGAATTTAATAACAACCTTAATATCGGGTATAACAATTTCAATAGTCTTACCTACAGGTTTATCGCGGCAAACCTCACCTTCACCACCACGCAAAACAAGATTGTAAATGATATCGCTGTCGAGGGTCCGGTGCAGATAACGCGTTTTGCAAATGTGAATGGTTATTACCGGGCAAATTCCTTTGTTACCCTTGGCTTCCCTTTTAAAAATCCAAAACTCAAAGGATCGAGTATAAGCTTGACGAATAATCTTTCCCTGACCAGGGACGTGAGCATCATCAGCCAGGAGAAAAATTATACGAAAGCATTTGCCATCACGCAAGGAATAGGAATCAATATCGATAAAGGAAATTTTGACTTCGGCATAAAAGCCAACATCGCCTACAATAAAGTGAACTATACGATCAACAGTCAATTGAATGAAGATTATTTCACTCAAACCTATACGGGTGATTTCAGCTATACCTTTCCCAAAAACTTTATTCTTTCTACCAGCTTTGATTATTTGATCAATACGGGCCGGGCAGAGGGCTTTAATCAAAATATACCTCTATGGAATGCCAGTTTCAGCAAGCAATTGTTTAAGAATAAAAATGCAGAACTGAAGTTCTCAGTGAATGATATTTTGAATCAGAATCAGAGCATCAACCGGGTTACCACCGACAATTATGTACAGGATACACGGAGTGACGTATTGAAACGCTATTTTATGGTGAGTTTCCTATTCAACCTCAACAAGATGGGAAGCAAAGGCAATCAGTCAACTGAGAGACCGGGAATGCCCAGGCGCATGCAGAAGAATGCTCAGGATGTTCGAATGTATTAATGGGACCTAAAGTAATGAAAGACGCCTCGTCTCGTGGTTTACGTGACGAGGCGTCTAACTATAATGAGGAGTTAGTAACTACGTGACTTTCGCTTCCACGTGGTAGTCGCGGCCTGCGATGATCCGGAAATAAATACCGAAAGAACTGCTTTAATAAATCTAAAGAAATTCAGGGATGGCTTGTATTGGTGGCGGTAGATCCTTGCCTGTTCATGGGAGTGGACGATATGACGTTTATTCATGATTCGGATTGTTTATAGAGGGTTAACGGATAAATACTATCTAAAATTATATAATAAATGTAAATTTTTTAAGAATTCACTAATCTTATTGCTCTGTTAAAGTCCACGGATTGATAAAAACAGTAAAAACACGACGGATTTTTTACCTGCTGCTGCGACATTACCTTTTAACCTTGATTAACATTAAAGCAAGCAACGTTAACTGCCTTTGCGATTGCAGCAGAATACTTTCGTAGCAGAAACGGAGTGCAATGAGAAAGTTTTACGTTCTGCTTTCCCTATTACTATCAGCTTCAATCCTGCATGCACAAAAAAATGGCTCCATCAGCGGCAACGCTGTAGATACCCTTAGCAATCAACCGGTCATCGGAGCTACCGTTACCGTGCTGGAAAAAGCGGATTCCTCGCTGGTCACATTTACCCAGACGGATAACAGGGGACGATTTCAAATCCGGGGAACCGGCAATTGCTTAGTGATGGAAGGGGAGAGCGCAAACTTTCCTACAGGGAAAGTGAGCTTTTGAAAATCTTGTATGAGAACCGCGACCGGATCATTGGCCGCCGGGACATTCTAAATCTACTCTGGGGCAATGATTCATTTTTTAATAGCCGCAACCTGGACGTCTACATTACCAAGATACGAAGCTACCTGAAAGAAGATCCTTCACTGGAAATCCTTACCATCAAGGGGATTGGTTATCGATTTATTGTTGCGTAGGCCTAAATTTGCAGCAGTAAAAATATTCCATGCCGGAAATAAAAGCATATACAGGTGACCGGATCTTTACCGGCGAGGATTGGCTACCCGATCATGCTGTCTTAGTGGAGAATGAAAGAATTGTCGATCTGTTGCCTTCCTCTTCTTTGCCCCCGAATATAGAAACGATAAGGTTTTCGGGGCGTATGATTGCTCCGGCTTTTATTGATCTCCAGATCTATGGTGCGCATGGAAAGCTTTTCGCTGCCTACCCGGAAATAGATTCTCTTTATAAACTTAATGACTATTGCGCTGACGGCGGTGCAGCATTTTGTGTACCCACGCTGGCGACCAATTCAAAAGAAACAGTGTTTGAATGTATCGATGTGGTGAGGAACTACTGGCATCACCAGGGACAGGGAATTCTCGGTCTGCACCTGGAGGGGCCCTGGCTGAATCCCATAAAAAGAGGAGCGCACCTGGAATCGCTGATCCATCCTCCCTCAATTGAAGAAGTGAAAGAATTGTTGGATTATGGCAAGGGAGTGATAAAAATTATTACGCTCGCGCCCGAATTATGTAGTCAGAAAGTAATCGAATTAATTCTGTCTCATCAAATCACCATCTCCGCCGGCCACAGCAATGCAACTTATCGCGAAGCAATAAATGGTTTTGAGATGGGAATTCCTACAGTCACCCATTTATTTAATGCCATGAGTCCCCTGCAACATCGGGAGCCTGGACTAGTTGGGGCTACCATGGATCATGGCGGAGTAATGGCCAGCATTATACCCGATGGTCACCATGTTGATTATGCTGCGATCCGAATTGCCAAACAGGTAATGAAAGAAAGACTGTTTGTGATCACCGATGCCGTCACGAATACAGACAAAGGACCTTATCATCATGAATTGGAAGGCGACAAATATACCTGCGCCGGTATACTAAGCGGGTCAGCCCTGACCATGCTGAAAGCAGTGCGTAACCTGGTATCTTATGTGGGAATCGAATTGCAGGAAGCACTTCGGATGTGCAGTCTTTATCCGGCCCGGGTTATAAAAATGGACAATCAATTGGGGCGCATTGCAAAAAACCACCTGGCTAAAATGGTTGCCTTTGATCAAAGCCTGCGCGACGTAGAACAAATTTCATAACCAGGTTTATTCATCATCGAGTTGGTCATGTTGAAAAAAAGTCTAAACTTTAGATAGGGATTTTTATAACTAAAAATGCTTGCAACATGAGAAAGCTTATCGCCCTGGCAACGATGATCATTGCTGTGATCGGAGCCATTTATTTTTCTGCCTGTAAGGGTAAGAAATCAGAACCCGTAACGGATGTAAAAGGGAAGGAAGATTCTTTAAAACAGGTTATTGAAAGAGGGGAATACCTGACGCTGCATGTGGCTATGTGCATAGATTGTCATAGTGAAAGAGATTTTTCAAAGTACTCAGGCCCGGTTATCCCCGGTACGGAAGGAAAGGGAGGTGAAGTATTTGACCAAAAACTGGGAGTGCCTGGAGTTGTCTATGCCCGCAATATTACTCCTGATGCTGAAACCGGCATTGGTACCTGGACCGATGAGGACATAGTTAAAGCGCTAGTTAAAGGTATCAGCAAGAATGGAGATACTCTCTTTCCCATTATGCCCTACTATAATTTGAACCGGATGGCAAAGGAAGATTTGTTGAGTATTGTCGCCTATATCCGGACACTCAAGCCCATAAAAAATAAAGTGAATACGCGGACGCTCATGGCACCGACAATGGCCTTTTATGATCCAAAATTAATTCCGCCTTCCATAGACGGAAATGTTCGTCCGCCGCAAAGTGATGCGGTAAAATATGGAGAATACATGGCCACATTTTCTGATTGTATCACCTGCCATACGCCTATGACGCAAAAAGGTCCGGACATGAGCCGTCCATTTGCCGGAGGATTTCTATTCGATGCTGGAAAATTCAAAACGAACTCAGCTAATATTACTCCGGATACCGCTACGGGCATTGGCACCTGGACGGAAGAAAAGTTTATGACCAAATTCACCGCTTACCGCGATGAGAAGAGTTACAATTTTGATCCCGGAAAACAGAATACATATATGCCGGTAATTGCATACGCAGGAATGAAGGATGAGGATCTGAAAGCCATATATGCATATCTCCGAAGTCTTCCCCCTGTCAAGAATTTGGTAGTGAAATACCCGCAGTAAGATTCAGTCTCATACAATGCAGGCAGGCCCGAAATCCGAGGCTGATGGCCTCATCTTCGGAATGAAAGAAAACACGGTTTTCGGGTTTCATTCGCTTGCCGCTTTTGCAGGAAAGCTTACCATATATTTTGAGCTTCTTATTCCCTGCAAATACAGCCTGATCTTTCCTGATTAGTGTAACCAGTTTTCTTTTCCGGGAAAAAATGGTTGGACCTAATTCTAAATGATGAACCATAAATCGATTAAATCAAGGTAATCATTAAATCAAAGTATCATTTAATCATAGTCGCTGTTTCCCAACCAATAATGGCTTTCTTGCGGTTGCTTCCCCAATGATAATGACCAAATGTTCCTGTTGATTGTATGACCCGGTGGCAGGGAATCAAAAACGCTACAGGGTTATCGCCGATCGCGGTTCCGACGGCGCGTGAGGCAGTCGGACTCTTCAAATGCTTCGCGATATTTCCATAGGTCGATAATTTCCCCATCGGTATCTTAAGAAGAGTTTCCCAAACTTTTAGTTGAAAGGCAGTTCCTTTCAGATGTAGTTTTATTTTATCCAGCGTTTTCCAATCTTGAGTAAAGATGTAGAGTGCATTTTGCTGAATCAAATCAACCATCTGTTTAAATTGGGCATTCGGAAATCGTTTTCGCAATTCAGTTAATGCTGCCTGCTCATCATTTGAGAAAGCCATATAGCAAATACCTTTTGACGTTGAGGCCACGAGCATATTACCGAAGGGGCTTTCGGCAAAACTGTAATTAATAGAAAGGTTTTCACCACCATTCTTATATTCTCCCGGCGTCATCCCTTCGATATTAATAAAGAGATCATGCAATCGACTCGTTCCTGAAAGACCTGTTTCAAATGCGGTGTCGAACAAAGTTGCCTGTTGATCTTTTAATAAATTCTTGGCGTGTTCAACGCTGATATATTGCAAGAATTTCTTGGGGCTCACGCCCGCCCAGTCCGTGAAGAGACGTTGAAAATGAAAGGGGCTTAAGTGAATTTTTTTCGCTACTTCATCAAGGCTGGGTTGATCGCGGAAATTTTCGCTTATGTAGCCAATCGCTTCTTCAATGCGGCTAAAATCCGTTTTTTCTTTCGTGTTCATTTTGTTTCCGTTTTATAAAACAAATTTAGCTGGAGACGGTTCGGTGAGCAACCCGAAACTTGCGCAAGTTCGGATGGAACACACTCAAAAATTCGGTATATTTATAGTAAGTGCAATTTATCTGCGGAGGGCCATATGAATGAATACAACATAGATCGGTTGCTGGAACGGTATCAACCCGGCTGGGGTCTTGAACAACCGTTTTATACAGACCCCGAAATCTTCGCCCTGGAGTGGGAGCATATCTGGAAAAAGTATTGGCTCTTTGCCGGCACGACGGCAGAAATACCTAAGCCCGGCGATTATTTTACCTATTCTATTCAGAATGATTCCATCATCATTATCCGAGGGAATAAAGGAGAGGTCTATGCACATTACAATACCTGCCGGCATCGCGGCTCATTGATTTGCCTGGAAGAAAAAGGACATGCACCTAAATTGATCTGTCCCTATCATCAATGGGTATATGATAAAGACGGAACACTTTTAAAAGCACGCCTGATGCCTGATGATTTTGATAAATCATGCCACGGATTGCCGCCCGTATCTGTACAAGTAGCAAGTGGACTCATCTTTATTTCTCTTTCAAAGAAACCACCGGATTTTAGTAGAGTAATAGATGAATATGCACCGTTCCTGGAACCTTTTAAGATCAACCAGGCGAAAGTTGCCTTTAAGAAAAGGTATGAGCTCAGAACGAATTGGAAATTGATCGCGGAGAATTTTCGGGAATGCTATCACTGCGGCCCGGCGCATCCCGAATATTGCAGCGCAGTGATCGGAGCTAATTTGCGAGAATCGGTCGACGACGTACTTGCCGAAAGACGTGTATCCTGGCAGGAGAAGGGGTTAGCTATTCATAACATTGATTTTGAAAACGACTCATATCATTTTGCCGTCCGTTATCCATTGAGGCCTGGTGTTGAAAGCTATAGTCTCGATGGAAAGGCAGTGGCTAAACCGATGGGGGCTCATAAGGATTTTGATGCCGGTGTTTTGGGACTAGTGGTGTATCCAGGGTTCTGGATGGATGCTGTGAGCGACTACATGTGGACAATGAGAGTGATGGCAACAGGCCCTTCATCTACAGTTATTGACCTGGCCTGGCTGGTGGATAGCTCTGCGAAAGAAGGAATCGACTATACTCCGGAACGCCTCACTGAATTTTGGAAGATAACAGGTGAGCAGGATTGGAAGCTCTGTGAAAACAATTTCCGGGGTGTGGAGTCCAGTCATTATAAGCCCGGACCTTACGCGCCAGCAGAGCTGGACGTGGCTAAATTTATTGAATGGTATCTGGAGCGATTGAGAGAAGGGATCAGCGAAAGGGTCATTGCTTAAAGTAATATTGTTCGCTCATTGTTTTGCTATCATGTTCAGTTCCTCAGCAGGAACTGATTTTTTTTTCAGGAATATCCACGCAAACACTCCCACTAATGAAACAATTCCTGCATTTAACAGGAAGACTTCTGATATACGCATCTTCGTATCGTATAAATAACCGGTCCAAAAATTTCCGACAATGGCACCTGCGCCATAATAGGCAGCGTACAATAGGGATTGGCCCGTCACCCTCCATTCTTCTTTGACCAGCTTATTTACGTATTCAACGCAGACAACCCAAAAGAGCGACCAGGATATACCATGCAATAGTTCTATAAATACGGCAGCATGGGGATTTTTTACAATGCTATAAAGAAACATTCGGATCGCTGTCGTGAATATAGTAATCAATAAAGTAGTCCTCAATCCAAAGCGCCGGATGATCCTGGCAGAAAAATAAAACAGCGGCAATTCACAGAGGCCCTGGAACGAAATGCCATAGCCTACCCAGGATGCCGTTGCCCCATTTTCTTTCATGTAAATAGAATAGAAATTCCAAATGGTGGTGGCTCCGGCAGACACAAGAAAAACGGCTACCAAAAGAAGCATCAAAGTATTATTTGCAAAAACCTGCCTCACGTTTTTATAAGCTTGACCATCGCTACGGGTCGCCGGCTCATCCGCGTTGGATACAGAAAAGGAAAAAATAAAAGTGAGGAACATGCTGATCGCCGCTATGATGAATATGACAGAAGTATTGACCTTGTCAATGTAATAACCAGCCAGTATTCCTGTAAATGCCCAACCGGCAGCGCCAGCTATCCGGAGTGTACCATAGGAAAATGCAGGATTCTTCTTTGCCAACTTTAAGGAAAGACTATCAAGTATCGGCTGGATGGTGTTGTAAAAAAGTGACATGAACATAGTCACAGCGAATAAATACAGAAAGCCACCCTGAAAGAGATATAAAACATAACTCAGTGTTGCCAACCCGGAGGAGAGCAATAGACATTTCTTGTAGCCTAGTCGATCTGCCAGCATTCCATAGAAGGGCTGGACCAGGAACATCATAAAGGGAGTAACACTCAATACAATCCCGATCCTTATTCCTGACAATCCTCTTTCTTTTAAGAACTCTGCCATGATGGGAAGCCAGGATGCGGTGCAGCAAAATACCAGGAAGTAAAGAATTCGTAAGCGGTTGGCTTCGTTGATTTTCATCTTAACGGTCTCTAGTAATCAATTACCTGCTCTTCAATCATGGTGGGGATCTCTCTCCATCCATATTGTTGGTTGCGCAACTGTGGCTCAAAGCCGGCCTCGCGAATCGCGTCCTGGATGGATTTGTATGTGAAACGGTGCGGCGCACCGGCGGCGCTCACCACATTTTCTTCCAGCATGATTGAGCCAAAATCATTGGCACCCCCATGGAGGCAAATCTGCGCGGTTTGCTTGCCGACAGTTAACCAGGATGCCTGTATATTTTTAATATTGGGAAGCATGATACGACTCATTGCAATCATGCGAATATATTCCTGCGGTGTCGTCAAATTTTGAACCCCACGGATCTTTGCCAGCAGGGTATCGACATCCTGGAAGGTCCATGGAATGAAGGCCAGAAAACCTTTTCGTCCTTCGGGCAGGGTTGTGGCTCCTTCCTTCGCTTTTTCCTGTACTTCCCTAAGTTTGACCAGGTGTTCAAATCGCTCTTCGATGGTTTCAACATGGCCAAACATCATCGTAGCTGACGTAGTAATATTCAGTTTGTGCGCTTCATGCATGATATCCAACCATTCCTGCGCGCCGCATTTGCCTTTGCTGATCAAACGCCGAACGCGATCTACCAGGATCTCGGCTCCTGCTCCCGGAAGTGAATCCATGCCAGCATCTTTCAAAGCCATTAAGACTTCCCTGTGCGTGCTTTTCTCTAATTTGGTAATATGAGCGACTTCGGGAGGACCAAGCGTATGCAGTCGGATATTCGGAAATTCCTTTTTAATTTGGCGAAAGGTCTTTGTATAAAATTCTAATCCCAATTCCGGATGATGGCCTCCCTGCAACAACAACTGATCACCACCCCATTTAAAAGTTTCCTCGATTTTTCGGCGGTAAGTAGGCATATCTGTGATATATGCTTCCGGATGCCCAGGGATGCGATAAAAATTGCAAAACTTACAATTCGCAATACAGACATTGGTGGTGTTCACATTTCGATCAATCTGCCATGTCACTCTACCGTGCGCTACCTGTTTTTTACGCAATTCATCTGCAACGAACATCAAATCCGTAAGAGGAGCGTTTTTAAAAAGAAAAACGCCTTCTTCAATATCGAGGAAATCGAGCAATAATGCTTTTTGATATAGTTCCTGTAGTTGCATATCCCTGTGCAGAATGCAAAGGTACAGTGCACATTATAAAACATCCTCCTGTTTTGAACAGACGCGGTAAATAACTAATTTACTTGAAGAATAAAGGCTGTTAAGCCAAAAACAAAGGGTCTAATTGCATCTTTTTGTTTAAAACATTTGTCATTAAGAAGATGAAGCGCACCTTAATTTGCTTGTCCATCTGCCTTTCTCTTTTGAATGGCATGCGCCTGGCCGCACAGGAAGAATTTATTGAGCCGGCTTCCAGGATGATCACGCGGGTTCCTTTCAACCAACTTACGGGAGGAGTAGTCATCCTGCAGGCAACACTCGGAAACATCCCTGACACGCTCAACTTCATTCTCGATACCGGAAGTAGTGGAATTTCATTGGACTCCACACAAATAGAAGTCATGAAACTGAAACCTACCCCCAGTGAAAGGACCATCAGGGGAATAGCCGGAATTCGAAAAGTAAGTTTTCTGTATAATCAGCAACTGAAGTTTCCAGGTATGGTCATAGATAGTTTGGACTTCCACATAAATGATTATTCGATCCTTACCGCAGTGTATGGAGAACGCATAGATGGAATTATCGGCTACTCTGTATTGAATCGCTACATTATTAAATTGGACTACGACAGTCTCAAACTTGAATTCTGGAGCAAGGGCACCATTCGTTATCCCAGGGGAGGTTACCTTTTGAAGCCAGTTATAAATATGCTGGTCGCACAGACAGCAAGAGTGAAGGATGAAGAAACGATCAACTCTCGTTTTTTTTATGATATGGGAGCAGGCGTTTGTATGCTATTGACTAAAGACTTCGTGAATGATAGCGCCTTAATGGGAAAGAAAAAAAAGTATTGGCGAAAGGAAGGAGAGGGGTTGGGGGGCAAGATTGATATGGAGTTGACCGTAATTAAAGAACTGAAGCTGGGCCCCTATCGATTCAGAAGAGTACCTGTATATATTTTTGATGATGTGTATAATGTTACTTCCTATCCATATCTCGGAGGATTGATCGGCAATGATATTTTACGCCGATTCAATATTATACTGAACTATGCCAAAGGGGATATATATATAATACCAAATAGCCATTATGCCGATCCTTTTGACTATTCTTATTCCGGGTTAGAATTATATTTTCTGAACGGCACAATTATCATCGGGGATGTTGCCGTGGGATCTCCGGCGGAAGCGTCGGGATTAAAGGAAGGAGATGAAGTAATTGCCGTGAACAAAAACTTTTCGCAAAACCTCAATCAATATAAGATTGCCCTACAAGCCGCCAATGAGAAACTGACGGTGATCGTTCGGCGTGAGGGTGAGCTGAAAACCTTTGAATTCAGGGCAAAAAATATTCGTTGACAGCACTTTCCGGCACATCCGCATTTCACTGATATTTTCAATATTTTTAAGGTTATTTTCTAATGGATGAAGTTTACCACCTAACCTTTATCTCTTTCAATTGTTGATAAAATATGATCCAATTTGAAAAGTTTACACTTTCCAATGGCCTGAGAGTGATTGTGCATCAGGATAACTCAACTCCTATGGCTGTTCTGGACATGATGTATGATGTAGGGGCCCGGGACGAGGATCCGGAGCGAACGGGTTTTGCGCATTTATTCGAACACCTGATGTTCGGAGGTTCTGTCAATATTAAGAACTATGACGAACCCTTACAAATGGCTGGCGGCGAAAATAATGCCTACACGACCAATGACCTCACTAACTATTACATTCAATTACCGTCTCAGAACCTCGAAACTGCTTTCTGGCTCGAAAGCGATAGAATGCTTTCCCTGGCTTTCAGTGAAAAGAGTCTGAACGTACAACGCAAAGTAGTTTGTGAAGAATTCAAGGAACATTATCTCAACAAGCCCTATGGAGATGCATGGCACCGAATGAGAGAGCTGGCATACCAGGTGCATCCTTACCGGTGGATGACTATCGGGAAGGAACTATCGCACATCGAGAATGCAAAATTGAAGGACGTAAAAGAATTTTTCTTCAAACATTACCGGCCGGTGAATGCGATCATGGTTGTCGCGGGAGATGTGAACCTGGAAAATGTAAAAATGCTTGCGGAAAAATGGTTTGGAGAATTGCCGTCAGGAGAAAAATATCAACGAAACATCCCGCAAGAGCCCGTTCAGACGGAGGAAAGAAGAGCGGAAGTAAAAGCGAAAGTTCCGTTAGATGCTTTTTATAAATCCTGGCATATGCCGGCGAGACTGGACAAAAGATATTATGCAGCAGATTTGATCTCCGATATTCTTAGTGGCGGTGGATCGTCAAGGTTATATCAGTCGCTGGTAAAGGAAAAACAATTGTTCAGCAATATTGAATGCTATCATTTCGGCAGTTCGGACTCAGATCTGCTGGCCATTGAAGGAAAACTGGTAAAGGGGATATTGTTGGGGGATGCTGAAAAAGCCGTTGAACAGGAATTAGACAAAATGAAAAATGTCTTGATCAGTGAGGCCGAACTTCAAAAGGTGAAAAACAAGACGGAGAGCATGATGGCTTTTGAAGATATGAGCGTGATGAGCCGTGCCAACAGTCTCGCATACTATGAATTGTTGGGTGATGCCGCCTGGATGAACCTTGAACTGGAGAAATATGCCGCTGTAACGACGGAAGACATTCTAAAGGAAAGTCAAAATATTTTTTCAACCAATAACAGCAACACGCTGTTTTATCATTCTAATTGATCTTTTTGCATAGAGACCGAGTCAATAAAAAATAAATCTCCGGATGTTAAACAGGAAACAAGCTCCTCCAATCGTTGACGCAGTAAATTTTGATCTTCAGCTAAAACCTTACGAAAAATATATCCTCGACAATGGAGTTGAGGTTTATGCGGTCAATGCCGGTGCAGAAGAAGTGATGGCAATCGAATGGGTTTTCTTTGCAGGCAATAGTTATGAGCAACAAAACCTGGTGGCTGCCAGTGCCAATTTTCTGCTACGAAATGGGACAAGCAAAAAGACGGCTTTCGAGATCAATGAACACTTCGAATATTTTGGTTCTTACCTGAACAGGAGTTGCCACCATGAGACGGCCAGTATTACGCTTCATTGCCTTACCAAACATATTGCCCAGCTACTTCCTGTAGTCAGGGAGCTGATTACCGATTCCACGATGCCCGAGGAGGAACTATTGATTTACAAGCAGAACATGAAGCAACGTTTAAAGGTCAGCCTGAAGAAGAGTGATTTTGTTGCGGGTCGCCTGTTGGACTCCTATATATATGGAGTGAAACACCCCTATGGGAGGTTCAGTAGCGCCGAAGAGTTTGACGCGGTGCAACGGGATCAGTTGCAGGACTACTACTCTAATTATTACCAGCAGGGAAAGTTTATCTTGTTTGTGGCCGGTAAACTCCCAGCCAATCTCGAAAAAATATTAAACGAGAATTTCGGAGATCTTCCGCAGAATAAAAAGGACAGGGCGGGTAGCCAGGCAGAGCCAGCGGAAGAAAAAAAATTTCGCATCAACAATGATCCCGATGGGGTGCAGGGGTCTATTCGTATGGCGAGGCCATTTCCCAATCGTCATCACCCCGACTTTCTGAAAGCACAAGTATTAAATTGTTTGCTTGGAGGATTTTTTGGTTCGCGGCTGATGAGCAATATCAGGGAGGACAAGGGATATACCTATGGGGTCCATAGCTATCTGCAAAATCACATCCAACAATCGGCCTGGGTCATTTCAACCGAAGCGGGCAGGGAAGTATGTGAAGCGACGATTGCCGAAGTATATAAAGAGATGAAAAACCTTCGAGAAGCGCTCGTGTCGGACGAAGAGCTTTCTCTGGTTAAGAATTATCTGATGGGAAGTATTTTGGGTGATTTGGATGGCCCCTTTCAAATTATATCCAGATGGAAAAACATTATTCTGAATAACCTGGATGAAAAATATTTTTATAACTCACTTTCTACGATCAGGAATAGTACAGCCAATGATTTGCAGGAACTGGCGGTCAAATACTTTCAGCCTGAATCTTTTTATGAGCTGGTAGTTATCTAGATTGAGTAGTTAATTTTATAGGTTTGCATCATGACTTTCGACCGCAAAGATTTATCGAACGAAGAACTCATTTCTATTTATCGTCGGCTTCTGTGGCCCCGGATGATCGAGGAAAAAATGCTTGTCTTGCTGCGCCAGGGACGCATTTCAAAGTGGTTTAGTGGGATCGGTCAGGAAGCCATTGCAGTCGGAGCAACCTTGGCATTAGAAAACGACGAATGGATAATGCCTTTGCATAGAAACCTCGGTGTCTTTACATCGCGGGATCTGCCGCTATCCAAACTTTTTATGCAATGGCAGGGCGCCAGGGAAGGCTACAGCAAAGGAAGAGAAAGAAGTTTTCATTTTGGTGCGAAAGAACATCATATCTGCGGCATGATTTCACACCTGGGACCTCAGCTCGCCATTGCCGATGGCGTTGCGCTCGCTCATAAGTTAAATGGGGCTTCAAATGGGCAGCCAGTTAAAGTATCACTGGCTTTTACTGGTGAGGGCGGAACTAGTGAAGGCGATTTTCATGAAGCATTGAACACCGCTGCGGTTTGGGATCTTCCTGTAATATTTATTATTGAAAATAACGGCTACGGATTGAGTACGCCCATCAATGAGCAATATCGTTGCATTAGTCTCGTCGATAAGGCTAAGGGGTATGGTATGGAAGGCATTCAAATTGATGGCAACAACGTACTAACGGTGTACGATACGGTAAAAGGAGTGAGAGAATATTGTATTAAAAACCAAAAACCATATTTGATCGAATGTCTCACATTCCGTATGCGTGGACATGAAGAAGCAAGTGGAACAAAATATGTGCCACCGAAATTGTTTGAACTCTGGGAAATGAAAGACCCGGTGAAAAAATATGAAGACTATTTACAATCAGTTGGGGTTTTAAACCCAGAAATGACGGAAGGAATAAAAAATGAATTCAGGGAAAAAATAGAAAGCGAGTTGAAGATTGGATTTGTTGCGAATGAGGTGATACCTGATACGGAAGAAGAGTTGGAAGATGTGTATGCGATGTCCAATTCCCACTCCGGTATCAAGGTAATCGATAATGCAAAACCTTCATCACAGCCGACCGCCGGAGCACCCGAAAAAAGAATGATCGACGCCATCAAAGAGGGCCTGTATCAATCCATGCAACGACATTCTAATTTGATATTAATGGGTCAGGATATCGCAGAATATGGAGGGGCATTTAAGATAACCGAAGGTTTCGTGAAAGAGTTTGGAAAGGCAAGAGTGAGGAATACACCACTCTGCGAAAGCGCCATTGTAGGAATAGCGCTGGGATTAAGCATGGAAGGGTTTAAATCCATGATGGAAATGCAGTTTGCCGATTTTGTGACGGTCGGTTTTAACCAGATCATTAATAACCTTGCCAAGATCCACTATCGATGGGGACAGCATGCAGATGTGGTCATTCGCATGCCTACTGGCGCCGGTATTGGAGCTGGTCCTTTTCACTCACAAAGTAATGAAGCCTGGTTTGTACATACACCCGGCTTGAAAGTTGTCTATCCTTCCACACCGGTGGATGCAAAAGGATTGATGATCGCTGCCATTAACGATCCCAACCCGGTAATGTATTTTGAGCATAAAGCTTTGTATAGAAGCATCAGTGAGCCGGTACCCGTCGACTATTATGAGGTTGAAATTGGTAAGGCAAGACATGTAAGGGAAGGGGAAGAAATATCCATTATCACTTACGGTGCGGGAGTGCATTGGGCCGAAGATTACGCTGCGGAACACCCGGAAATTTCTATCGATATTTTGGACCTGCGTACATTGCTGCCACTGGACTATATGGCCATCCGCGAAGCGGTGAAAAGGACCGGAAGAATATTATTGTTGCACGAAGACACGAGGATAGGAGGTATTGGCGGTGAGATTGCAGCGTGGATTGCAGAAAATTGTTTTGAATTGCTGGATGCGCCTGTCATGCGATGCACCAGTCTGGATACTCCTATTCCATTTAATATCGAACTGGAAAAAAATTTCCTCGGTAAAAGCAGGCTGGAAGAATCTATTGAAAAACTATTGAGCTATTAATATTCAATGCTCAATCCAATAATTAATAATCAATAATCAATTCTTCCTGGCCGACCCTACTCTCAGCACTACCTTCTCCCATGCCTTTTCTTTTGCTTCTTCCATTGTTTTTCCCGCTGAGCGTGCGATAGTTCCACCAGGATCTATATTCGTTACATGACAATAGTATTCATCACCGATTTTGTATGAAGTTAACTTCACTTGAATACCATTGATCACCTTCAACTCATCGTGGAAATTTTCTGCCTTCATACTGTCGCTGTCTTTTCCTTTCCTGCCGGAGCACTGACTTCTTTTTCAACCGGAGCACCCACCAGATTGCCCCATTCGGTCCATGATCCATCATAGTTGCTAACGACGGGATAACCCAATAAATACTTCAATACAAACCAGGTGTGACTACTTCTCTCACCTATGCGGCAATAGGCAATTACTTGCTTATCCGGAGTAACTCCTTTGCTGCCATATAATTCTTCGAGTTGACTTGCAGATTTAAATGTTCCATCTTCATTGCAGGCTTGTCCCCAGGGAATATTTTTTGCTCCGGGAATATGACCACCTCTCTGGCAGGTTTCGGGAAGACCGGGAGGTGAAAGAACCTTGCCCGTAAATTCATCTCCCGAACGAACATCAACCATTACAAATTCTTTGGATTCCATGGCATCCTGTGCCTGACGCAAATAGGTCCGAAGGCTTTCATCACGTGTACCGGCTGCATGATACGTAGTGGGTTTATGCGACGTAATCTGTTTAGTTAGCTCTTTTCCTTCAGCCAACCACTTCTTCCGGCCACCATTCATTATACGAACATCCTTATGTCCATACATTTTCATTTGCCATAGAGCCCAGGCTGCAAACCAATTGTTGTTGTCACCGTATAAGATGACCGTTGTATCGTTACTGATACCACTTTCTCCAAGCAGTTTTTCCAAACTTTCTTTGCTGATCACGTCGCGTTGCAGCGTGTCACATAGTTGTGTTTGCCAATTCCATCCTATGGCCCCGGGAATATGGCCTTCAGCGTATGCGGTCGTATCCACATCTACTTCAGCCAGCACCAAGTTAGGATCGAATTTGTGCTCATCTACCCAATCAGTAGATACAAGAGCTTCGGGGTGTGCATAATCAGTCATGATGTATAATTTTTTTAAATAAATAATAAATCGGGGGCGCATAAGGTACAACTGCCGGACACTATCTTCCAAAAATATTTTACAGATGGAATTGTATCTGCGCTACTGGCCTGGCTTATATCCCGGGCCGTAAAGTGCCTGGCCCGCACGCGCGCCTACGTGGGTTTCCTTGTCGACGGTTAATACTCCATTTACAATAACAAATTGAAATCCTTTTGAATAGGCATGCGGATGCTCAAAGGTAGAGAGATCCTTCACTTGCTTTTCGTCGAAAATGACGATGTCGGCGGCATATCCCTCTACCAGGAGGCCTCTGTCATGCAACTGAAATTTCTGGGCCGGCAGGGACGTCATTCTGCGAATAGCTTCTTCAAGCGTAATCACTTTTTGCTCACGTACATATTCAGCCAGCACCCGGGCATTAGTACCATAACCCCGTGGATGCGGGACACCCGTTCCTAATACCCGTATCGACGCATCGCTGGCAAACATATTGAAAGGATATTGCATGATGCGCCGGATATCCTCCTCACTCATGCCATGAAAGACAGCGCTGGCTCCTCCATTCATCATGAGATCGATGATAGTTTCCGCTTCTTTTTTTGCTTTGTGTTTTCTTCCTTTCATCCGGTTGATCTCTTCGATGCTTTTACCATTGTAACTGGTATCTGGCTCGTAATTGGCTACGACAGCATAACTAAAGTGTTTCAACTTTCTTTTCTTCAATCGGCCGAGCATATAGCGAATCGTTTCTTTTCTTATTTGCGGATCTTGCAAACGGGCTTTAATAGAATCCTGTCCGTCTGCTAAAAGTTCGTCGGGGATTAGTGTGCTGATAGAAGTACTGCTGGCTGTATAAGGATATTGATCAATGGTCACATCGATCCCTTCTTTTCTTGCTGATTCGATCAGGGGGACTGTTTCTTTGCTTCGTCCCCAGTTTTGCTGACCACTCAATTTAAAATGTGAAATTTCGACCGCGATCTTTGCTTCTCTTCCTACCGTCAACGCTTCCTGGATCGCTTCGGTCACACTATCTCCTTCATCTCTCATGTGCGTGGCATAGATGCCATCATACTTCGCAGCTACTTTTGCCAAATCTACGATCTCGGATGTTTTTGAATAGGTGCCGGGGATGTAGATAAGGCCAGTTGAGAAGCCCATCGCCCCTTCTTTCATCGCTTTGTCGACCAGGCCTTCCATTTGTTTCATTTCTTCCGGCGATGCATCCCGGTTGGCGCGACCCATGACTGTTTTTCTTACATCATTGTGTCCGATCAACGTACCTACATTAATCGAAAGTTTTAATGAATCGATCCAATGCAGGTACTTTCCAATGTCGACATTAGAAGAACCGCAATTGCCGGTAATGCAAGTAGTGACACCGTCTAAAATGAAATTTGTCGCCCGGGTATCTTTTGTTTCATCGTCTTCCAGGTGTGTATGTACGTCGATAAATCCCGGAGCAACGATCAATCCTGTCGCGTCAATGATTTTAGATCCTGAATAAGCTAACCTTTTTCCAATCTGGATGATCTTACCATCTTTTACGGCGATATCGCCATAAAACCAACTGTTGCCGGCACCGTCGACGATCTTCCCATTCTGGATCAGGATATCGCAGGAAGGATTTTGTGCCTCCAGTAAGAGTGGAATCAGAAGAAAGACCAGGATAATTTTTTTCATTCGGTCAGGGTTTGATATGATATTCATTCCTGACCACATCCATCAGGTATTGTGCTTTGGCTTTAGCGATTTTGGCATTATCGCGGCAGGTACTGGAAATGCGCATGACCTGGAATATTGCTCCGGAAATTTCATTGATACTGGCAGGAGTATAAGGCAAAAAGGAAAAAGAGATAGCGCTATCTCCATTGATCAGCCGATTTAGCAATTGAACATTAAAAAGTTTGAAGCGGCTTTGTTTATAGTTGTCGATGCGGTTGGCCTCGGTGCGGTTGTTCCAATCAATTTCCGTTACGAGATAACCATCATAATCGATGATGGCCGCCGTCACTTTATCGTTCCGGATCATGCGCATGCCGCCTGCACCCTTCAACTGTTGGATGGTGCGGTCATCGCGAGTGAATGTTTCATAACCATCGGTGGAATCAAGAAGGTAGTAAATAAGCGAAGCATTTTTTTGTAGGTCCTTTTCTCCCATGAGGCTGATCAGCTTTTGCAATTTATCTTCCCTGGTTTGTCTGAACGTGATATTGGAATCGAGTACATGAATATCCGTCCGGAGATCCTCCAACAACATTCGCATGTACTGTTTCTCTCTTTTATTTTCCAGGTAGTGTTCTCGAAGATTATCCACATAGAAGCCCAATGAAATGGCCAGGAAGAGCATGAAAAATTCATAGAAATAGTGGCGCCATTTTTTTGACTTGTTCGATGACTCCGGGGGTGGACTGTGATGCGAAGGATGATGAGCAGCCATAGCAGGCGATTTGCTATTTATTGATTATTTTTTTTCCTACACGGCTGATCAAAGATAACCAAATAGGACACCCTCACAAATAGCTCAACCACCATTTTTCCTTGTGGTTGCTCTTGTACCGATCATACCATTTACACAGCGGATACATAACGACGAGAATCCCTATCCAGAGAACGTATACTATAAATAAAGAAAATCCTTCTCCGGGTGTCAGGAATTTAAGTGGATTGCCTGGCGTTCCCGCCATACCCTCCGCAAGACTATGCCCCCTCAACAAATACACAATGACGCTCGCGATATGAAGTATATAGAAATGAACGATAAAATAGAAAAAAGGAACTCGTCCGTATACGCTAATAATTCTTGCCAACCGGCTGCGTGTATTTTTTATCAGTGCCAGAAAAATCAGACCCGGTCCGATAGTAGCACAAAGAAAGAGCAGGGAGGGCGGATATTTTTGTACGTTCATGAATGAGAAAAAAGTAGCCAGGCCGTTTTTTTGCTGCGCCCATGGAGCAGGGTTACCATAGACATTGATGGCACGCAAGGCGATGAAGAATATCAGCAATCCGATACCGGTCCACAAAAGTATTTTTTTCCTTGCCGCAGGCTCAACATCTGTAAAAAGCTTACCGCAACAGTATCCGAGGAGCATTAAACCTGTCCATGAAAGAAACGGGTAGAATATAAAAAGCACATGCCCCTTCCATAGCGGAAATATGCCGACACGGTGAAGCAGATGCCACCAAACTGGAAAAGAGGTTCTGTTTTTTTCGGCGAGGTCGATCAGATTATGTCCAAATACAATGAGGAGTCCAAGTAGAAGTATTAAATGGTAAGGGATCCAGATCAATAAGCCGAGTATGATCATACTCATACCAATGGACCAAAGTGTTTCGAGAATAAAGGCGCCGTAGTGAATATCGCCGGTTAAAGCCAGGGACATGATGAAGAGGTCCACGAGAATCAACCAAAGACCCCTCGTGATCAAAAACATCGTTAATTCTTTTTTTGTTTTTCGTCGCCGTTGAAGCCATACAGAAACGCCGGAGAGAAAAACAAAAAGAGGGGCACAAAAATGAGTCACCCAACGAGTGAAAAATAAAATGGAATTCGTAGTAGTGGGATCCAGCGGGTCTCCCGTGAGTGCGTGCTTATGAAAGAGATCTCGTGTGTGATCAAGCGCCATGATGATCATGATCAGTCCACGAAGCAAATCAATGGATTCTATTCGCTTTGTATTCTCGCTGAGCGGCCGGGAAATAGCTTCGGCATTCATCTTTGGTCTCAAATTTTATTATAGGTCTTCATGAAAGGGCTTAGTCGGATAAAATGGAAGCCAGGCCGGCATTGATCAAAGACGCTGATGTCTCGTTGTTGGATAAAATGATAATGATTTGGTCTTTATCGACGAATTTGGCGACGAGAGTACTATAACCCGGCCAGCCTCCGCCGTGGGTGATGATCCGATGTCCTTTTTCTAATTGGATCCTCACGCCAAAACCATAGTAGCCGGAAGAGTCGTCGGGGGAGATGCGGACCAGTGGTGAAAGCATCTCGTTTATGGCAGGCTTGCTTACCAATTTCTCTGTATTCCAGGCGTTGATCCATTTCAGCAAGTCTCCCGTAGTTGAATTCACACATCCGTCGCCTACGATTCCATCGAGATAGTACACCATGTCCAGCTTGGGAAGACTATCGGGCAAAATATAACGGTGCAGGCTATCCGAATACACAAAACCAAGCGCATAGTTATCCGGTGTCTTTCGCGATGCACGGCGGCCATTTAAAATAAACGTACGGGTCATACCAAGGGGGCTAAATATCGATTTGGCCATAAAATCGTTGTAACTCATTCCCGAAACCTTTTCAATGATCGAGGCCAAGAGAGCATACCCGGTATTGCTGTATTGCCAATTGCTACCCGGCTTAAAGAACAGGCTATCTTTTTCCCTAATCAGCATTTCAAGAATGTCTTTATTGTATGCTATTTTTTTACGGTCCCACTTCTTTTCGAACTGATCTTCGTATGAAGGAAGGCCTGAAGTATGTGTCAACAAATTCCTTATGGTTATATGTTCATAAGGGAGGGCGGGAAAAAACTTTTTTATATCATCCTCGTAGCGAAGAAGTCCCCGTTCTTTAAGGATCATGATTCCCATGGCCGTAAATTGTTTGGAGACGGAAGCCAATTCAAATGCCGAACTATCATTCAGCATTGTCTTAGAATTGAAATCGGCATAACCAAATGACTGCTGATAAATGGGCTTTCCTCCGCGCGCCACTAATACATTTCCATTAAACTTAAAATGATCATGCTGTCCATTCATGAACTGTGCCAGCAAAGGAGCATAATTCTTTTGCGCAGACAGACAAATCGGCAGCAACAACAAAAGGCAAATTGTATTAAATCTCATAGTCATAGTCTGTATTCGTTCTTCAGAAAGATAATCAATTCAGTCGCCTGCTTAATCTGTCCGAGGGTAGCATTCTTTGAATATAGCATGATGGAGATGATATAATGTGCCCGGACAATAAATTCGTTAATGGTTTTTTTATCCTCGGTAATCAAAGGAGGATTGCCTGTCGGTGCAGTAAATTCAAAGGTCTCCCGGTTCACCAGTCCCTGAAAAATATTTCCGTCAAAAATCTTTCCTTCAAATTCGATCAATCCCCAATGACGAAGCAGGAGCTGTGAAGCCATCAGTGACATATCTTTCAAATGAAAATAGTATTGGGAGATCTTATTTGCTACCATCTGCTTATGGATGAGGCGAAGATTGCCCGAATTCTTCATTTGATCATATGAATAATCATAGATTGTGGGGAAATCACTAAATCGCAACGCAATTCTTGCCAGTAAGTAAGTTCGTTGCTGCCGGAATTGATCCCGGTTTGGTTGATTGAGGAGGAGGATCACTGAGTCAAACGCCTGGATGGAAATGCGTTGGTTGGAGAGATATTGGTTTAGCCAAGCTGTGTCTAATTTCAAGTCTTCGATAATCGAACGGATGTACTCCTTTTCTCTCTTACCTTCTATAGAGTGTTCTCTTACATTTTCTGCGAAGAAGCCGGCCGTAACAGCCAGGAATAACATCAGAAATTCAAATAAATAATGCTTAAGATGTTTCTTCCCTTCGCCTGGCGCATGTGCATGATGGACTTCCATGAAGATTATTTACTTGTCATAGTCATTGTCCGGGATGGTAGGTTCTTTCCGCATGCTTCATCACATCATCCTTATAGAATAAAACATCTTTGAACTGTCCCTTGGTATACATTTCCAGTTGATCGCTAAAATGTTTGGAATGAATATTCCCACTCTCTCCGCCTGCCAAAAGAGATTTGGCCTTTATCTTCTTTCCAAATTCCACAGCACAAATAAAACTATTGCCGCTAACACCGTATCTCTTTTTTGTATTTGGATAATAGCGGCTATTATACGAAGGCAGCATTCCCCAAACCGAAGAAGCGAAGCCGACAGGCAGACTCGGCTGATCGTCCTGGTAAGTCTGTGAAATATCGCCCGTTATTCGCTGGTATCGATTGACCTCTCCCCAGGCCACATCCCACCGGCCGAATCTTTCTTTGAGGTCCTTCATGGCGGAGATAAGAGGAGGGAATAGCTCTTCCCTGGTGGATGTCGCAGCAAAATTTTTTGTTAGCGTTACCTGGTCATCCCATCCCTCATCAATATAAATTCTGCGAAGGGAAGCCGATAATTTATCAGCCCAGGTAATGGCCAACGTGGTTGCTACTGAATTTTCTGCACAGTGATAATCCCAGTTTCTTAAAATTTGAATTGCATCTTTTACCATTGTATATAATGAATCATCGGCATGGACATCTTTTTCAAAGGAGCTGACAAGCGCAGGTATTAATATTTCAAAAGCCGATAGATAAGTATCATATCCCGCTGCAACGACCTTATCGAGAGTAAACGCTTTTTCGCGACTCAACACTCTGGCCGCATTAATGCCTCTGAAATTTTCTCCATCCGGAGCCATATAGGCAGGGTAGTCATCTTTTTTTGGACTGCTGCTTCCCGATACAGTGAAGGGAGTAGAATTACAGTTTTGGATCCAACCACTGGCTGGATTATAAACATGCACGATCTCATCAAGTGTATGCAAGCCTTTCCATTCCGTAGCGGTCGATGTTCCGTCCATCGGTTTTGACCAATTTAATTTGCTGTCTCTGCGCGGAACAAAATCGCCGTGCCAATAGGCGATATTACCCTGATCATCCGCAAATACAGTGTTATTAGATGTATTGCCAAGCAGCGACATATTCTTTTTGAAATCTTCAAAACCCCTGGTCTTTGTTCGTTGCCAGCTTTGTATGAGGCTGGTGAGAGCACGGTTATAACCTTTTACGCTGATCCATTTCCCGTCGCGACTCGCCATGATTGGACCATGATGCGTAAAGTAAGCGGTAATCGTTTTTGTTTCTAACCGGCCCTCTTTTTTGTAACGAATAGGAATGCGTTTTTGAATGAGGGGCTTCAGGGTCTTGTTAAATTCATAAAAAAGACGATTGTTTCTTTTGACAATTTTCTCCGCGTACAGATCCGCCACATCCACATTGCTCGAAGTATGCATCCATCCGCAATGTTCATTGAACCCCTGGTAAACAAAAAACTGTCCCCAGGTGATGGCGCCATATACATTCAAGCCTTCTTCGCTCGCAACCTGCACTTCAGGACGAAAATAAAAAGTGACATGAGGATTGATATATAGGATTGCATTTCCTGATTCAGTAATGGATGGCGCAATTGCAAAGCCATTGGAACCACTGGTTGATTCCTCAAAAACCTTTACACGGCTTACATCCGGCGGCAAGCTGCCCAGATAAAAACTTTTCACATCGGCTTCCGTCACGTCGCCGGTGCTGATAGCACCAATGCTTCCATCAGTCCACAATAAAGGATACCAGGGTTTGAAGCGAGTTAATAGAGCCGGCCTGGTGTTCTTGTTCTTGTAAAGAAAGTAATTGATGCCATCTGCGTACGCGTTCAATAACTTCTGCAACCAAAAAGGAGATTTTCTGAAGTCGGCTACTGCATCGGCAGAATCAATGATCAACCGGATATACAGGTCATTTTGTAATTCATCTTCGCCCTTAACTTCCGACATCCGACCTAATTTTTCGATGTAATTCATCTCGATACGCGGAAAATCATCTTCGCACTGGGCATAAAGTAAACCAAAGACAGCATTTGCATCTGTCTTGCCATAAATATGTGGAATCCCCCACTTGTCGCGAATGATGGTAACTTTTTTTGCTTCGTCTTCCCAGCGCGCAATCTCCTGTTTTGAAAAAGTTTGGGCAAATAACTGGAGAGGAATAAATAATATGGCAAGGATAATTCTCATTCTAGAATCTTAGCTAGTCCTCTTTTCCCTTTTCTCCGACAAACCATTGCTCCTTGTTTTTAAACAGCACATTAAATGTCGTTAGAGAACCGTAGATGCGGGTGATATATTGCTGCAAGTTTACCTTATCCTCATCGCTTAATTTTTTGTGGCTGTTAATATTTTGTTCCAGGACTCGCAGGCGGTCGCGAAGCATGACGATCTTGTGGAAAAAAACATCGATGGGTATTTCCTTTGGCTTCTGGCTTTTGTCGGCTGGTTGCAAGAGCATGAGGCCATTAAGCCATCTGTCCCCCAGCGGCGTATTTTCTGTAATGCCTCCCCACATTCTCAATATCCTGAGCAGCGAACGCTCTACATCGCTATGAGTTTCAAGCTCGGCGCTGATATTTTCCGGAATGATCTCGTCCAGGTGAGAGTCGTTTTTTTCAATCTCCTTAATTCCGTGGTTAATGAAGGAGATAAGATAGGTGGCGAAGCGGATTCCAACGATGACACCGGGTCCATGCTGCGTGTGCTGCAACCTGGTGCCGACTCCAAGTGTTGTTTGTTCCATGGGAGAAGTTTTCTTAAAGTTATACGTTTTTAGGTTTTAGGATATAGCTTATAACTTGCCAAACTCATAAGGCGCGTACTCTATAAAGTCTGCCACCTTCACGGTCACGGACTTCACTTTTCCATTTTCCACATGAAAAGGAAAAACGGCCTTACTGAATTCAGGGTCAGAAAATTGGGCATAAAAGCGATTCCCTCCCAGTGACTCCAATTTCGCATACATGTTGGGGTGATGACTAAATTTCATTCTCAGTTCGCCTGATTCCTGCACGACGCTCATATTCCCATAAACCTCGTTGAAATATTTTCCTGTATAGGCCGTAACCGGCAGCTCTGTTTTGAGGTGAAGCAAAACCGAATCTTTGAGTTGTTTATCTTTTTTCTGTGCATCGCCTAATTGCCTGTCCCAATAACCATGGTAGACCTGGCTGTAGTTACGATAAATATTACCCAAATATGCATCCATGATCTCCCACTTGAGCGCTTCATAAAAACTATTCTGATCTGTATTCGTAAAAACAATAATGCCGAGTTTCTCCTCAGGTATTAAAGTGACGCTGGTAACAAAACCGTTGACTCCACCCGTATGCGAAACAATTTTTCTTCCGCAATATTCTTCAAGAAACCAACCGAGCCCATAGAGTGCGAAGTGGCCCTTGTTATAAAGTACTCCTCCATTCCCAAGGATGGAGGCCGGAACCCTGGTTGTTGCAATCACCGAAGCCGGTATCACTTCTTTCCCATCGTAGTTCCCATTGTCCAATTGCATCATTACCCAGTGACTCATATCATTGATGGAAGAACCGATGCTACCTGCTGGGGCCAGGTTATCAATATTGCAGAATGGAATTTTCAACAGTTTTCCCTCGGACATCGTATGCGGAGAACATTTATTTGAGGCTTTTGGAAAATCGACACTCAAGGCCAGGCTATTTTTCATACCCAATGGCGTGAAGATATTCTTCTTGATAAAATCCTCCCATGACACGCCGGTCACCCGTGAGATAATCTCGCCGGCAGTCAAAAAGGCCGCATTGGTATAACCCCAGGAAGTGCGGAAGGGATATTTTGCTTTGATATGACTCATTTTTTCTATCACTTCCTTTCGTTGGAGATCGGAGGTCCAGTAAGTAAAATCGCCCTGGAAAGTTTCAAATCCCATGCGGTGGCAAAGCAGATCACGAATAATGGCCTGCTCTCCCGCAGCCTTATTATCCAGTTTGAATTCGGGCATCCACTTGGTAACGCGATCATCCAATGAAAAATTTCCAGCCTTGCTCACCGGCTGCTTTTCTGCTTCCAGCATTGCCAACGCAGTAGCAGTAAAGGCCTTCGTGTTGCTTCCAATCATGAAAAGAGTATTCTCATCCACCGGGTCATTCGTTCCCATTTCCTTTACACCATAACCCTTCATCACCACCACCTTTCCATTCTTAATCACACAGACGCCGACACCGGGGATCGACCATTCGTGTAATGCCTTTTCAACATATTGATCAAGACTATCTTTTATAAAACCGGGAATTGAATCCGTCTGCGCGTGTACGTACGCGTAAGAAAATAGCAGCAGAGCTAATGGGAGTATTGTGTATCGTTTCATATGGCGCAACTTACATCTTACTTCTCACTTCTCACATCTCACTCTTCCACTTTCATTGCCGGCAATGGAGGAAGTCTTTTTTTGAAGCGTGCAGACGCGATCTTTATATATTGCATGAACTCGTAGTCCTCTGCGATCAGCGTGAATGAATAGGCGGGTCTGAACACCCGCATGAAGCTGTCCAATACATTGCCCTCGAATTGAGTTAGCCGTCGTACCAATGGCTTATTGAAACGATGATCGATGAATTTTTCCTGTTCTTCTTGCATTAATCGTCGTCGGAAAGAAGCCAGGTTTCTGTTTCGCTTGAATCGAAAAACATTGATGATCTCGTCCAGGTCGAAGCCCACGCCGGCACCATAGTTGGAGGTCGCTATTTTTAGTCCGGGTTTCTTGTAATTAAAAACCTTTGCGTAATCAAGCCTGTTCTGAATGGAATCCAATTTATAGTTGCGCTGCCTGATCTTTACTTCTTTCAGGATCGGAACATTTACGTGCAGCGAAATATCGAATTCAGAAGGGTTGACAATTTTTAATACCGGAAACTTAACCGTCGGTTTGTTAAGATAGCTGAACCAAATGGAGTCTGATTCCACGACTTCAATTTCATATAACCCATCTGCATTGGTAATGGCTCCCCTTCCCGAAGTGCTCAACACACTCACCGCTTCAAGTGGGAAGTTTCGCGAGCTATCATAAACAATTCCCCGAATCTTATAGGTTTGAGCATGAAGAGGACCGGTAACCGAGCATAGGGTTATCAATAAAGGGAATATAAAAACGGGGATACGCAGCAAGGTGATTGTATTGTCAGCAAGTAACGAAAGAAAATGCAAAACGTATGGTAAAATGAAATCGAGCCAGGCCTTAGGTCTTCATCATTTTATCCGATAGCTTTTCATTGATCAATTTCTCGATCACTTCGGCATAGTGTCGATGTTCCAGAACATGAATCTTTGCGGCAAGTGAATCAGGATTATCAGCCGGCAATACCTCGCATTTCGCCTGGAAAATGATGGGACCATGATCATATAGCTCATCTACATAATGGATACTAATGCCGCTTTCATTGTCTTTGTTGGCGATGACGGCTTCGTGAACATAACGACCATACATGCCAGCTCCGCCATACCTGGGAAGAAGAGCTGGATGAATATTGATGATCTTGCCGGGGAATCTGCTGATCAAAACCGATGGAAGTTTCCATAAAAATCCGGCAAGAACGATCCATTCAATTTTTTTCTCGCGGAGTTCATCCAGGTATCCGTCGCTATTGAAAAACCGGTCTCTCTGGATGATGAGACAGGGAATATGTTCTTTCTCTGCTATGCTTAGTACTCCTGCCCTGGGATTGTTTGATACGATCAGGGAGATGCGAATTGAAGAATGATTTCTAAATCGATCAATTATCTTTTGCGCATTCGAACCTGCTCCCGATGCAAAGATGGCGATATGGACACCGGTGCCATTCCTGCTGCGCCTGACCAGGCCGATCCGTCGCCCCATCTTCCGGAGGTAATTGATAAAAAATGGAAACTGGCCCATCGGTACGCTGACCAATATCACTGCCAATGGCCAGATCAATGTCAATACGAGGATGAAGATCAATACCCACAGCCAACCTTGTTCGATTTGAAACAGGTTCATGAGTTTGCGGGACACGTATCCGGTCAAGCTTCCCCCAATAGCAAACGTGCAGAGGATGAGGATCAACTGCAAAACATTCACCTTCCATTTTTTTCTTAATCGTTCGAACATTAAAGGCAGGTGCCATTTGGCGAGCAAAAGTGCGGAAAAATCATTCAATAGTCGTTGCAATTTTAATTGCAATTTGTGAATGAAAATGACTTGACTGATTTATGACAAAGACAAATGAAGAGGTTCACCATAGTCACATAAATTGTCTGAAATGCAAGCTGGTACAGGGTTAAAAATTTATTTGGCACGTTGTCATTTTGTTAAATTCCTTACTTACTTTTGCGACAGACGAATGGAAATTATCCACATTTTTCAGATCAAATGAATCTATGATTCCTGGTAAACCATCTGTTATAAAACCAAGACTTTTCCTTCTTCTATTACTTACTTTTTTCTCTTTTAAGATTCACGCTCAGGACGGACAGGCTTTGTTTATGTCACGGTGCGCCAGTTGCCACAATATTTTCCAGGCAATGACCGGTCCGCCGCTGAAAGATTTGGAAAGCCGGCACAAATGGAGTGACCATGGAGAACTATTGAAATGGACACACAACCCTGCCGCGTACATGGCAAATGATCCTTATACTCAAGGACTTAAAGTGCAGTATGGGTCCATGATGACTGCCATGCCCGATCTTACGATCAAGGATATTGATGCCATCGTTGCCTACATAAATAAAGAGGTCGATGTAAAAAACGCTGCTCCGCAACCTGCTGCTGGAGGTTCTGAAGAAGCTGGGGGTTCTTCCAGCCAAAATGCCGTCATTTTTGGAGTTATCTCCCTGATATTGACCATCATCGCATTGATCCTGATGCATGTCAATAGTAATCTGAAAAAATTATCAGACGATGCCGAAGGTATACATCGACCGGAGCCAGTACCGTTTTATCGAAATAAAGTCTACATAGCTATCATTGCATTGATATTCTTCGCTATAGCCGGCTTCTTCTTCACCAAAGCGGGAATTGGATTTGGTCGCCAAAAAAATTATCAACCTGTTCAGCCGATTTATTATTCCCATAAAGTACATGCCGGCATCAATCAGATCAACTGTTTGTATTGCCATGGGTCTGCCTGGGAAAGCAAACATGCAGCTGTTCCTTCAGTAAATATTTGCATGAATTGTCACCGTGGAATTACAGAATATACAAAGGGACCAAAACTTTACGATGGAAATGGGGAAGAAGTGAATGGTTCTGCGGAGCTGGCAAAGTTGTTTAAGTACGCAGGGTTTGATCCCAAGAAGCCAAATAGTTGGGATCCCAGCAAAGCAAAGCCTGTGGAATGGATCAAAATACATAACCTTCCTGATCACGTTTATTTTAATCATTCCCAACACGTGAGGGCCGGCAAAGTGCAATGTCAAAGTTGCCATGGAGAAATTACGGCAATGGACGAGGTAAAGCAGGTATCAGAACTAAGTATGGGATGGTGTGTAAACTGTCATCGTCAGACCAAGGTTGATTTTAACTATGATAGTACTAAAGGCAACAAGTTCTATAGTATTTATGAAAAATTCCATAACGATATCAAGGCAGGTAGAATGGATAGCGTTACAGTGAAGGATATTGGGGGATTGGAGTGCCAGAAATGTCATTATTAGACTGGATAGATAACAACTGAATAACAACCATTTTCAACTAATTGGGGTATGGCAAAAAAGTACTGGCAAAGTTTTGGAGAAGTGAATGACCCTGAAAATTTTCAAAAGCAAACGGAAGACGAATTTCGTGAACAATTGCCTTTTGAAGATCTGAGTGATAAAGGGCTGCATGATTCCAAAACTCCCCGCCGCGATTTTCTAAAATACCTGGGCTTTAGCACTGCTGCAGCTACCCTGGCTGCAAGCTGTAAGATTCCCATTAGAAAAGCAATTCCCTACGCTAATAAGCCGGAAAATCTGATTCCCGGCGTTCCCAAATATTATGCAACTACCTATGTTGAAGAAGGTGATGTAATTCCCATTTTAGCGAAAGTAAGAGACGGCCGACCGATAAAGATCGAAGGGAACGAACTCTGTTCTTTTACTGGTGGAGGAACTTCAGCTCGTTCCCAGGCTTCTGTACTGGACCTCTATGATAAATATCGCTTGCGCTTTCCTCAACAGAAAACAAAAGCCGGAAAATTTGAAGAACTGCCCACGCTCGAGCAAACTGATAAGATGATTATGGATGCCTTGCGTGGATTGGGCAGTGCTGCCGTGGTGTTACTTACCGGAACGGTTGTTTCTCCGACTACTAAAGAGATCATTTCCAAATTTCCGAATCTCAGGCATGTACAATACGACGCAATATCATATAGCGGAATGCTTTTGGCCAACGAAGCAACTGGATTTGGCAGGAAACTTCCTAACTATCAGTTTGGTGCAGCAAAGGTGATCGTCAGCCTTGGCGCCGACTTCCTTGCTACCTGGTTAAGTCCGGTTGAATTTGCACGGGACTATGCGAAGGGTAGGAAGATTGATGAGAAAGCTCCGCAAATGAGCAAGCACTATCAATTCGAAGGACATTTGAGCACGACGGGAGCTAATGCCGATGAACGGTTTACTCATCGTCCATCGGATACCGGTAGAGTTGCGCTCGCCTTGTTGGCAGCTTTGGGTGGAAATGTGGCCGCTCCTGCTATCGAAGACGCCAAATTAAAAAGAGGAATTGAGAAGGTCGCCGCTGATCTGAAAGCCAACGCCGGTGCAGGTCTGGTGGTATCCGGCAGCAATGATGTCAATGTTCAAACGATTGTGAATGCCATTAATAATGCGATCGGGGCTTATGGAAAAACCATTGACTGGAGCACACCGGTGAACTTCCGGCAGGGAATAGATAAAGACATACATGACCTGGTGGATCAAATGGACAGCGGACAGGTGGGCGCATTGTTTATTCATGGTACCAACCCTGCATATACTTATCACGACCCCGAGAAATTCAAATCTGCATTGAAAAAAGTAAGGCTTAGCGTTTCATTTAATGGAAAGATGGATGAAACCACTGAGCTCGTTAACTATATCATTCCTGGTCACCATTATCTTGAAAGTTGGGGCGATGCCGAAGCGAAAATCGGCCATACCAGTTTTATCCAACCAACTATTTTTCCCCTGTTTAAGACGCGGCCTTTCCAGACCTCTTTATTAAGATGGAGCGGGAATAACACCGATTACGAAGATTACTTCAGGAATTATTGGATAACTAAACTTGGTTCGACTGAAGCATTTGACAATGCATTGAAGAATGGAGTGATTGAAGGGACAAAAGCCGCGACTTTAAATCCACCACTCAGTGCCTTAGTTGATACATCAGCCGTACAAGTCAACATATTCACCGGGTGCTTATAGTGATAGCGCTGTTGGAAATGCTGCATCACAGGTGGCTGCAGGAAAGAAGGGTGGGGCGAACGAATTAGTATTATATCAAAAGGTTTCCATCGGCTCGGGATGGCAATCAGGTAATCCATGGTTACAGGAATTGCCGGACCCGATCTCCAAAGCAACATGGGATAACTATGCGATTATATCCATGGCTAAAGCGAAGGAGTTGGGTATCAAATTGGATTCGGATTACGAGTACTATCCCGAAAAGCCGGTTCTCAAAATAACAGTCGGAAAAACAGAGATGGAACTGCCAGCCATCGTTATTCCGGGAATGAATGCCAACACGATTGCTGTTGCCGTTGGATATGGAAGGAGTGAGGGCATGGGAAAAACAGTGAAGGGCGTCGGACAGAATGTTTATCCTTTGACTACGTTCAATGGAACGACAGTCGAATTGCATTCGCTGGACGTAGGATTGACAGACCAGAAGAAAAAACAAAAACTGGCACAAACGCAACTGCATAACTCTTATGAAGGCCGTGTGGAAGTAGTTAGAGAGACAACGTTGGCCACATTTAAGAAAGATCCCAACCTGATCCCGGATTGGCGTCAGGAGATGGTTGACGATTATGCTAAATCCACCGGCGATTTTAGAAGAGAAGGAACACTTTACCCGCAACACGTGCAGCCCGGTATCAAATGGGGAATGTCAATCGACATGAACAGCTGTGTAGCGTGCGGCGCCTGCGTGATCGCCTGCCATGCTGAAAACAATGTACCTGTCGTAGGAAAAAGAGAGGTGATACGGGCACACGAAATGAACTGGCTTCGTATCGACCGCTATTTTGTAAGCAATGAAAAGGATCCGGATGAGCTGAAAGGAGTTGTTTTTCAACCGATGCTCTGCCAGCATTGCGATAACGCGCCTTGTGAAAATGTTTGTCCGGTGGCAGCAACGAACCATAGCAGCGAGGGTATCAATCAAATGGCTTACAACCGTTGCATCGGTACCAGGTATTGCGCGCAAAACTGTCCATTTAAAGTACGTCGCTTCAATTGGGCTGATTACACCGGCGCCGATAGTTTCCCTAACAACCAGGATCAACAATTAATTGGAAAGCTGGATGAGGCGGTGTTTCAAATGAATGATGACCTGACCAGAATGGTGTTAAATCCGGATGTAACGGTGAGGAGTAGGGGCGTAATGGAAAAATGTACATTCTGTATTCAGCGCTTGCAACTAGCAAAATTGGATGCCAAAAAAGAAAATCGTATTCTAAAAGACGGAGATGCAAAGACGGCCTGCCAAATGGCTTGTCCGACTACGGCCATTGTATTTGGAAATGCACATGATAAGGAGAGCATGGTTACTAAGGTGCGGAATGATAATCCACAACGAAGTTTTTACGTTCTGGAACAACTTCACGTCTTGCCGAATGTGACTTATTTGTCAAAAATCAGGAATACGGATGAAATTATAGAAAAGGAAGAGCATCACGGTGACCATGAAGAAAAGAAGATGGAATCGAATAAAGTTGAATGATAATATATTCTCGAGAAGCATTTAAGCTATGGCGTTACTCAGATATGAATCACAGGTAAGACCACCACTGGTCGAAGGCGAAAAGGACTATCACCAGGTGACGGAAGATATCTGTCGCCCGGTAGAAGCCAGGCCCACCAAATTGTGGTGGATCGGTTTTATCATTTCGGTGTTGGTCCTGTGCTTTGGTATTTTGTCTGTGACAATGGAAGTGATCTATGGAACAGGTCAATGGAATCTGAATAGGACGGTTGGTTGGGGTTGGGACATTACCAATTTTGTATGGTGGATCGGTATCGGTCACGCCGGTACGCTGATATCCGCTATCTTATTGCTTTTCCGCCAGGGATGGCGAACCGGTGTGAACCGCGCTGCTGAAGCCATGACCATCTTTGCGGTGATATGTGCCGGTCAATTTCCAATCTGGCACATGGGTCGTGTTTGGGTTGCATTCTTTACCCTTCCGTATCCGAACACCCGCGGTCCCTTATGGGTGAATTTTAATTCACCGCTGCTGTGGGACGTATTTGCAATCTCCACCTACTTCACCGTATCATTGTTATTCTGGTATTGTGGCTTATTGCCTGACCTGGCGACCTTGCGTGACCGGGCAAGAAAAAAATGGAGAAAATTATTTTATGGAGTTGCTGCATTTGGATGGACGGGAAGTACCAAACATTGGCAGCGTCACGAAGCATTATCACTTGTACTGGCGGGCTTAAGCACGCCCCTGGTATTGTCTGTGCATACGATCGTGTCCTTCGACTTCGCAACCTCGGTAGTTCCCGGTTGGCACACTACAATATTCCCACCTTACTTCGTTGCAGGAGCGATATTTTCCGGGTTTGCCATGGTTCAAACGCTATTGGTAGTGACCCGAAAAGTATTGCGGCTGGAAGAATATATTACCCTTGAGCATATCGATGTGATGAATAAAGTAATCGTGCTGACCGGTTCGATCGTCGGTATTGCTTATCTCACGGAATTGTTCATGGCCTGGTATTCACACGTGCCATACGAACATTTTGCATTTTTCCAGAACCGCGCTAATCTCTTCAGTCCCTACGGTTGGAGTTATTGGATCATGATGTTTTGTAATGTGGCGTCCCCGCAAATTTTCTGGTTTAGAAAATTCAGAAGAAGCCTCATCATTACTTTCTTCATGTCCATACTGATCAATATCGGAATGTGGTTCGAGCGGTTTGTGATCATTGTGACTTCGGTGTACCGAGACTACTTGCCGGCTGCGTGGAGTACTTACTATAAACCCACTATTTGGGAGGTTGGCTTTTACATGGGAACATTCGGACTATTCTTTACCTGTTATTTCCTGTTTTCTAAATTTTTCCCGGTGATCGCTATTGCCGAGATCAAACATATATTGAAACGAAGTGGCGAGAATTACAAGCAAAAGATGGCGGGCATTGAAAAAGAAACCACAGAAGAATTCATGGAAACCCATGGTCACGATCACGGAGCGTAATTTGGTTTTGAAAATAAATTATTGAACCAGGTATGAGTGTAAAAAAATTTGTCGTTGGCAATTTCGATGATGAGGCGGTATTGTTTCCGGCTATAAAGAAAGTACGGCGGTCGGGATACAAGATACATGACGTGTTCACTCCCTTTCCTATTCATGGGTTGGACAAGGCATTAGGTCTTCGGGATACCAGCCTGCACACTGCCGGCTTCATCTATGCCATCACCGGTACTTGTACCGCCCTGGGTTTTATAACGTGGGCGTTGACCATCGACTGGCAGTTGAATTTCGGAGGAAAGCCATTTTTTTCGCTGCCGGCCTGGATACCTATTACGTTTGAGCTGACCGTTTTGTTTTCATCTATCGGCATGGTACTTACATTTTGCTATCTATGCCAAATGGCGCCTTTTGTAAAGAAAGATCATTTCAATCCGCGGTCGACCGATGACACTTTTGTAATGGTGCTGGAATGCACTGACAGAACAAATGATGCAGATCTGATTGCATTCATGGAGAGCATCGGAGCAAAAGGAACTGAAGTGCAACATAGAGAAACAGGATGGTGGCTGGGACGATATGACAAGGACACGATGAGGTTTGGTAAAAAACCAGAACTCGCACACTAATTAATAATTGTATAGGGATGAAAAGGCTAATGATCATATTCGGATGCTTGTTGCTGGTGATCTCGTTGACCAATTGCAAAAAAGTTCGACGCAGCACGGGAAGGGCCTATATGCCGGATATGTATTATAGCCGCGCTTATGAGACTTATTCATCCACTGAAGCTTTGCAAAAGGAAGGGGTCCATTATACTTCCATGCCTGTTCCCGGGACAATGGCGCGCGATGATGTGAATCCCTATCCATTGAAGAATGATTCCGCAGGATATGCTCAATCGGCGATGATAAAAAATCCATTGGATTCAGGTTCTATAAACATGGTTGAATCCGAGAGATTATACCTGGTTAATTGTGCTATTTGTCATGGTTCCAAGCTCGATGGAAATGGCCCACTATGGAAAGGCGGAAATGGACCGTTTCCCGCAGCGCCTAAGAATTTTATGGATGCGACCATGAAACAAATGACTGAAGGCACCATGTTCCATTCGGTCACCTATGGAAAGAACCTGATGGGTTCATATGCTTCACAGCTAAATGTAAAGCAACGGTGGATGGTGATTGCATATGTTAAATCAAAACAAGGTGGCGGCGCACCTAAGGATACGACAGCGGCAGCCACTCCAAAAATTGATTCGACGGCGCAGGGCACTAAATAAGCGCTTTGGATATTTGAAATTATAAAAGAATACTGATGGCAATTAGGGAACAATTTGTTATACCAAAGAGATACAACACGATCTCCATTGCATTAATGGTGATCGGTGTATTGGCCATTGCTGTTTTATTCATCGCCTTTGGATCCAGTAGCGACGTGCACAAGCAGGCGAGGTTCTGGGCATCGCTGCTGCAAAACAGTGTTTACTTTTTGTTGGTGGTTAATGCAGCCATGTTCTTTATTTGCGCCACAACGCTGGCCTGGGGCGGTTGGCAGATGGCCTTTCGTCGGGTATCTGAAGCGATATCATCAGCAGTGCCTATCATCGGAGTGATAAGTGGGGTCATCCTCATGGCAATATGTTTCGGAGGAAACCATGAGATCTACCATTGGGCAAGGCCTAAGAGTGAACTCGATGAAACGATATTATATAAATCCGGTTTTTTAAATAAGGGATTTTTTGGAGTGTGGACAGTGATCACGATTGGCGGATGGTGGCTCCTGGGACGAAAAATGAGAATGCTTTCCCGGAGCATTGACGATACACCACTGGACACTGAAGCAGGTAAGAAGTATATCTGGAAGAATACGGTGTGGGCCGCAGTATATATTGTATTCTTCGCATTGACTATCATGTCGTCGATCCCCTGGTTGTGGCTGATGAGCATTGATGCACATTGGTACAGCACGATGTATAGCTGGTACACCTTTGCGAGCACATTCGTGGCTGGCATCGCGCTCATTACCTTGTTTGTAGTTTTTCTAAAAAATAACAATTACCTGGAACTGGTGAACCAGGAACACCTGCATGACCTGGGCAAATTCCTGTTTGCATTTTCCATATTCTGGACCTATCTCTGGTTCTCTCAATTCATGCTTATTTGGTATAGTAATCAACCGGAGGAAACAATTTATTTCATCAACCGGATCGGCAACCAGGCCCGGAGCAGTCCTTATGCAGGAATATTCTGGCTGATGTTCCTGATGAATTTCCTGGCGCCGATCTTAATATTAATGAGTAAGCCAGCCAAAAGGAATTATGCGACCATTACTTTCATGTCGCTGCTTATTCTGTTTGGTCATTGGCTTGACTTTTACCAGATGGTTTTTCCGGGCCCCTCACCGGATAAGGTACCGATGATGATCGCTGATTTTGGGGTGGGACTGGGCTTTGTGGGATTGATCATGTATGTAACTGCCAGAACGTTGAGCAGATCGCCGCTGCTGGCAAGAAATCATCCGTTTGTAAAAGAAAGTGTTATTCATCATACGTAGTTATGGCTGCTGAATAGGGCGGCACCAAAAAATAGGTTATGCAAAGTTTATTTGTTGTTTTGATACTGCTGCTGGGCTTTCTGATCACTTTTCAGATTGCCAAAGCAAGTGAGTATGTGGCAGTGATACGAGGAGAAGAAAAAGCGCAAAGACAGAGTAACCGTATCAATGGGTTCATGCTGCTGATGTTTCTTATTCTTGGTTTGAT
>CAWBRY010000004.1:0-1131805 GCA_963791295.1 uncultured Sphingobacteriales bacterium
CTTACATCATATAGCTATACGCCAATGGGACGTATTTATGATGCATCTGGATTAACTGCTGCATTGGGTTCAGGCAATGTCACTGTATCGTTTAAATCACAGTAAATAATAAAGATGAGCAGCATCAATAATAAGAACAGTTTAATAAACAGAATAAATGAAAGCATTAATCATAACCGCAATCGCTTCTGTGGCATTGCTAACAACAAGTTGTATGGAAAAGAAATCAAAAACAAGGCGACAGAGTTGCAGGCTATTTTTCCAAAAGGTGAAAAAGGTCCTGCTGAAAACTTTACCGGAAATGCATGGAATACACCACTGGTTGCAAATGACAGCACATATAACACGGTTATTGGAAACGTCTACTTTGAACCAGGAGCAAGAAGCAATTGGCATACCCATCCGTCAGGTCAGATATTGATTATAACAGATGGCGTAGGTTATCACCAAATAAAAGGTCAACCAAGACAAACAATTAGAAAAGGGGATGTAATAAAGTGTCCACCTAATGTTATGCATTGGCATGGTGCAAGCCCTGATACTGGTATGCAACAGATGTACATTTTACCCAAAACAGAAAAGGGTATCGTGACATGGTTACAGAAAGTAACAGATGAAGAATACAACAGCAGTAAATAATATAAATAGATTTTTATGGAAGACAACAATCAATCGTCAAGAAGAAAATTCATTCAGACAAACTGCAATGGCAGGTGCAGGATTAATGCTTGGCAAATCCCTTGCAGATTTTTGCCCAAACACGATATAAAAAACATCAAATCCAAAGGATATGCCGCTAAAGATGCCTCAGGGAAATTAATCCCCTGGGAATTTGAACGCAGGGCTGTGGGTGACAATGACATTCTTATTGACATCAAATTTGCCGGCATCTGCCATTCAGATATTCACCAGATGAAAGGTGACATGGGGGGCGCAACCTTATCCGCAGGTTCCGGGACATGAAATAGCAGGTATCGTTACCGCTGTTGGCAAGAACGTTACTAAGTTTAAAGTAGGTGACCGGGCAGGTGTTGGCTGCATGGTAGATAGCTGCATGAAATGCGAAAGCTGCAAACATGGTGAGGAGCAGTTTTGTGATAATGGTGCTACCGTTTTTACGTATGGTTTTCCTGATAAAACATCGCCTTCCGGTATTTCACAAGGCGGCTATTCCGATAACATTGTTGTACGGGATCATTTTGCTGTTAATATTCCAGACACATTACCCTTGAACAGGCAGCACCCTTGTTTTGTGCAGGTATTACAACTTACTCTCCTTTGATAAGTGCTGGTTTTAAACGTGGCGATAAGATAGGTGTCGCAGGCATCGGTGGACTTGGACATATGGCGGTGAAACTGGCAGTAGCGAAAGGTGCCGATGTGTATGCATTTACAACATCCGCTGATAAGGTAAAAGACATACTTCGTTTTGGGGCGAAAGAAGCAACTGTTGTCGATGATGTAGCGAAGTTAAAGCCTTATAAAGGAAAGCTGCACTACATGATTTCTACCATTCCGGCACAATTTGATGTGGCTGCCTATGCTTCAGTCGTGAAACGGGGTGGCTTCTTTACACAAGTAGGAATGCCCGTTGGTTTCAATCTAACGCTTAGCAATATTGCAATGGCAAACACACATGTCAATTTCAACGCTTCGCTGATAGGTGGCATGCCCGAAACACAAGAGGTAGTAGACTATTGTGCAGACAACAAGGTTTTTCCGCAAATACAAATAATAAAAGCAGAAAAAATCAATGATGCCTGGACGAAGGTGATAAACAAAGAAGCCCGTTACCGCTATGTCATTGATGCAGCAACAATCTAAAATTAAAAATATAGAATATAGTGGAAAATAATATCAAAGGCAAAGTAGTAGTTTATTGGACATCCTGCGACCTTCGTGCCTTTTCAACTCCTGAACATTTAAAAAGGACTTAAGAAACGTGTCATTCCTTATATCATCAACTATCCTAATCCGAATTGAATCGTTATTATCCCGAAAATTATTGGACATGTCACGAAACTTGTGGTCATCTAAAATCCATTTTTGAAAAAGACCTGAAAGAAACGTTTCTTCGACGTGCTTCAGGTGATTACCTGGATAGAATTATCCCTGATTTGGCGAACCGAGACCAAAAAAAGCAAATAATTGCATAAAGGGCACGGTCTTTGTCAAAACGGGGCTCCTGGACCCATTTCTTTTTGTATTTCCTTTTTCTAAGGCAATCCTTTCATTAATCCTTTTAAGAAACCAGATTTATGCAGAATTTATGGGCAAATCTCGATGACACCATTTTGGGTACAGTAAGGTCTCGGGCATTTTCACCATTCCTTCTATATACCCAAACGTTTTCCAAGTCGCTGCTCCGACAGATGCATGTTGTATCCTGAGTCGTTGGTCTGGGTTGGATACGTCGAGCAATATCACTCAACAACCTGACGATGCATCAACCTCAAAAAAACCTCCGTGTTTGTCGCAAAATTGGCCTGAAATAATCTCCGCCGACATCTAGCCTCCCCAGCTAGGCTTGAAAAGCAAAAACTCCGCAATTGTCAACGCTAGCGTCCCAGCATCATTTGTCCAAAAAAGCTCAATGAATCATGTAAGAAACGATGCATCCAGGTTCCTTCCACTTAACCAATAATTCCCGACCGTCAATGCCAAAGGCCCGGTTGGAAACTTGGATTCCAGATGCATCCTTGCTGTTAGACAATGACCGAAAACTGCCAAAAAAACCAAATAAAGACTCCATACGTGGCGAGATCGCAATTGGTAAATGGAAGGCAAGTGCAATATTGAATATGCAGTTTCTTCGCTCGACCGTATCAGTACCCCACAATTCCTTTGCGTTGATGCCGATACATGTTTTTTTTATAAATTTTTGATTTAGTTTTTTTATTTGCCCTTTTGCTTAACCTCATGTTTTTGCAAAAATTTGTCTACCAGATCCTTCCTGTAAAAAATTTTCCCGTCGATCTGAGAACAGGGAAGTCCTTTTTGCCGAAATGTCAAGGTCGTTCGCCGGCAAATATGTAGATATTCCATTAGTTCGGCAGTGTCCATCCACCTGATATTGTCCGATGTAGCCACCGCCTCCTTTTTGGACAAGACAATTTCCTTTAGTTCATTGAGAGAATTGAGCACTTCCTCCATGGAGTTTCGCTCTATCATGATACAGTCTGGTGTAGTCGTCATTGGCAGGGGATGCTGCCAATGTATATCGCGATTTTGGAAATCCAAGCATCTAAGCAAAAAAAATGAGAAAATTCCTAAAGTATTATTCACATGCTATTCACATACTTTTTTAGATTTTGACCAAATTCTATTTATACTTCTCGAATAGAGACGCGGTATCCCTGGCAATTTTCAATTCAAGGATCTTACCGTAGTGCTGTGTCATGGACTGCCGGGAATGACCGAGCATCTTAGAAGTGGTCTCAAGGGATATATTGTTGGTTAAGGCAACTGTTGTTGCAAACGTATGCCTGCCCACGTGAAATGTCACCGGTTTTGAAATGCTACACAGTTCAGCTACTTCCTTTAAATAAGCGTTGGTCTTTTGATTTGAAAGCAATTTGAATAGCCCTTTGTCAGGTTGGGAATGCTTCCAATCTGGTGCCCATTTATCCAGAATTTCTCGGGCCGGTGGTAGCAAAGGTATGGTGGCTCCAACTCCCGTTTTTTCCCTTTGGATCCTAATCCAGGTAAGCCCTAAATTTTCCTGAAGGTCCTTGCGCGCAAGGTTTTTCGTATCGATGTAGGAAAGCCCAGAAAAACAGGCGAAGACAAATAGATCCCGCACCAGGTCCAGTCTCTGCAAATCCAGACGTTTTTCCCGGATTTGATCAATCTCTTCCTGGGTTTGAAAGGTCCTGGAAACCGTCTTTATGCGAATCTTATAGCCCGAAAAGGCATTGTAGCGGATCCATTGATTGTCGAGCGCTATTTTGTAAACTTTTTTGAAAATGGCAAGGTGTTTCATGGACGTATTATGAGAGCACCCTCCTTGATTTTTCAGATAGTCAACTAGTCCATCAATAAAACTCCGGTTGATTCGGGAAAAAGGAAAATCATTCCACTTATGATTTGTAGATACATAATCGCGAAGGTGGCGCAGGCTTACCTTGTGTTTTGGATATTGGCGGGCGACGATCCCTCCCCCCTGTTTTTTTCCATTCGCTGAATTAACCCTTCAAAACATCCGTAAACCGAATACATCTGTGGCGTAGATTCCTCCAGCGCAGTGGCGACAACTTCATGAAGAGAAATTTCAGGAGAACTTTGTCGAAGAATGTAAAAAGCTCCCAGGATCTTGTTTTTCATCATTTCAATGCTTTTGTGCAGATGCGCCGATAAGGTAGCATCCTTTTTAACCGTTGAGCGGTGAGGTTGCCAGGCGTTAAAAGGAACACTTATCTCCAGGCTCCGCTCGACCCTGTCGGTTTGGTAGGCGATGCGTAAATAGATTTGGGCCATCAAGTGACGGCAGGTCCTGCGCTTGGCATAGACCTGGAAGTGAGGAGTAATTATATCCATGATAAAATAGTTTACAAAAATCGCTTAACTGCCGGTCACCGTAGTGCGCAAAAAAGCGCATTCAGTGGTAAATTTTTACCGGCAGTGAGTGCTGATTTTTGTCAGGGCAGGGGAACCAGTTTGCTCACCAGATGCCTGGTGAGCAAACTGGTGAGTCGACGCGATTTGGTGAGCATGCGATTTCTGAGATGCGCGCCCAGTAACAGTTTTGGGCGATTTTGCTCCGAAGGTTGCGGAGAGAGAGGGATTCGAACCCCCGGACCTTTTGGGTCAACGGTTTTCAAGACCGCCGCATTAAACCGCTCTGCCATCTCTCCGGCGCAAAAATAGCCTGAGAGGATAATAACACAAAATCCAATTCAGGTGAGAAGTAAGAAGTGAGAAGGAATAATTTCTTTTTTAAATACCCCTCGCTTCTCATTTCTCACCGTTTCGGTAACTCATTTTTTCTTAATTCACTATAATTAGAGTTAGCTTAGGATATTTCTTCACTTCCTCAATAACCACAATTATGAAAAAGCTTCTCTTCTGCCTCACATGGCTGATCCTTACATGTAGCTGCTTCAGCCAGGAAACTAATGCTAAGCAATCCCTAACCAAACAAGACTATCTCGCGAAAAGTAAGAGACAAAAAACAGCCGGCTGGATAATGCTGGGAGGTGGCGCCGCGCTGGTGGGCGTCGGCATAGCAATTGGTAGCAGCGAGGAACTTTCATTTGACGATGCCGGAACAGCAGCCGTTTTAGGTGGCGTCGGCATCCTTTCCATGATCGGCAGCATACCCGTATTTCTCGCTGCGGGAAAAAACAAACGCCGGGCAAACCGCATGTCCGGATTGATAAGAATGGAAAGCTCCGAAATCGCCCGGGGAGGGAGTCTTCATAAGATTCACTATCCCGCAGTTTCATTAACCATCGACTTCTGATCCGCATTGGTTTATCACAAAGGACACAGAATAGACATAATATTTAAGCTATTATGCCTGGTGTCCTTTGTGATAAAGAAATTCCCAATTGCTCATTGCATCTTTAATTGACGCCTGATTATTTTTAGATCCCCTAAATTAAATTCAATAAAATAGAGCCCATTCGCTAACCTGGCAACCGGTATGCTGTTGGTCATGTTCCACGATGCTTTTTCAAAGGGATAGTTGCCAACTAACCTCATCTCCGCAGTATAAATTTTTATCGACCCACGTCCCGTCTCCTTGCCTGAATAATTCAATGTAATATTCTCATTGAATGGATTGGGGAAGATCTTCAGTGATTCATTTTGCAAAGAAACATTCCTGGCAATCTCACCCTCATTGCGCAATCCATTATCATTTCTCGTCAGGATAGTCGTTGTCTGCACCAGCGTAGCTGCTTGCAAGGTTACGTTGCCCGAACCAGAGGATTGCACCCATTTTACCGTCAGTAACTTGCCTGCCGATGCTGCTTTATAGGTCAATGTATATACGGCATCGTATTGACCTGTTCCCGAAAAAGCAGAATGCACATAGTTGGGTGCAGACCCATCAGATAGTTGAGCAGTAAGAGTTCCACCACTCGCATATCCTCCCACATATACTTTCAATACTTGCGTGTTAAATCGGCAGGTGCCGTGATTTGAAATCCCTTTCCTATCCCCGGAATAAAAATACCATTGCGATTCGATCCGCTGCCAACAGGTGATCCATCACTCCATGAACATGTCCGCGGATCATCGGCATAAGTAAGAACCGATCCTGTACCAACCAGCACATAATTGCTGATCAAACTTCCGCCACTCGCTTTATGATCATAACCAAACCAATGTGCCCAATCCGTTGTGCCCTCTGCCGATAAATTCACGGTGGCTGATGAGGCCAACCCTGAACCACTCAACGATCCTTGAGCTACGCCGCTGACCGTAACACTACTCGTCGCTGTTCTATTACCATCTTGTGTAGTTACGGTGATGATGGCAGATCCAACAGCTACCGCTGTTACCAATCCACTTGTATTTACCGTAGCCACTGAACTGTTATTACTGCTCCAGCTAACATTTTGGTTGCTTGCATTCGATGGTGTTATGGTTGCTGTTAATTGCTGATTGCCTCCTACGGCAAGAGTTGCTGATGTAGGATTCACAGTTACTCCGGTCACGGCTATGGCCGTGACGGTAACATTACATGTGGCTGTCTTATTCCCATCCTGTGTCGTTACAGTGATAATCGCAGATCCAACACCTGTGGCTGTTACCAGCCATTGTATTTACAGTTGCCACTGAATTGTTATTACTGCTCCAGCTAACATTTTGGTTGCCTGCATTGGATGGTGCTATGGTTGCTGTTAATTGCTGACTGCCTCCTACCGCAAGAGTTGCTGATGTAGGATTCACGGTTACCCCGGTCACCGCAATGGATGTGACTGTAATATTACATGTAGCTGTCTTATTCCCGTCCTGTGTGGTTACAGTGATAATCGCAGATCCAACACCAGTGGCCGTTACCAGCCCATTGTATTTACAGTTGCTACCGTACTGTTATTACTGCTCCAGCTAACATTTTGGTTGCTTGCATTCGATGGTGTTATAGTTGCTGTTAATTGCCGGGTACCTCCTACAGCAAGAGTTGCTGACGTTGGATTCACCGTCACTCCGGTCACATTGATTACCGATCCAGACTGAGACCAGCGTAGCCGCTTGCAACGTTACATTGCCCGAACCAGAGGATTGTACCCATTTTACCGTCAGTAACTTGCCCGCCGATGCAGCTTTATAGGTTAATGTATATACGGCATCGTATTGACCCGTTCCGGAAAAAGCAGAATGCACATAGTTGGGTGCAGACCCATCAGATAAGTTGCGCAGTAAGAGTTCCCCCACTCGCAAATCCTCCTACATATACTTTCAGTACCCGCGTGTTCAGATCGGCAGGTGCTGTGATTTGAAATCCCTTTCCTATCCCGGGAATAAAAATACCATTGCGATTCGATCCGCTGCCAACAGGTGTTCCATCATTCCATGAACATGTTCGCGGATCATCGTCATATGTTAGAACCGAACCAGTACCAACAAGCACATAATTGCTGATCAAACCTCCTCCACTTGCTTTATGATCATAGCCCGACCAATGTGCCCAGTCTGACGTGCCCTCTGCCGATAAATTCACAGTGGCTGATGACGCCAACCCTGATCCACTCAATGATCCCTGAGCTACGCCGCTGACCGTAACACTACTCGTCGCCGTTCTACCACCATCTTGTGTAGTTACGGTGATGATGGCAGATCCAACAGCTGCCGCTGTTACCAACCCACTTGTATTTACCGTAGCCACTGAACTGTTATTACTACTCCAGCTAACATTTTTGTTGCTTGCATTCGATGGTGTTATGGTTGCTGTTAATTGCTGACTGCCTCCTACGGCAAGAGTTGCTGATGTAGGATTCACAGTTACTCCGGTCACCGCTATGGCCGTTACGGTAACATTACATGTGGCTGTCTTATTCCCATCCTGTGTCGTTACAGTGATAATCGCAGTTCCAACACCTGTGGCGGTTACCAGCCCACTTGTATTTACAGTAGCCACCGTACTGTTATTACTGCTCCAGCTAACATTTTGGTTGCCTGCATTGGATGGTGCTATGGTTGCTGTTAATTGCTGACTGCCTCCTACCGCAAGAGTTGCTGATGTAGGATTCACTGTTACTCCCGTCACCGCTATGGATGTGACTGTAATATTACATGTAGCTGTCTTATTCCCGTCCTGTGTGGTTACAGTGATAATCGCAGATCCAACACCAGTGGCAGTTACCAGCCCACTTGTATTTACAGTAGCTACCGTACTGTTATTAGTACTCCAGCTAACATTTTGGTTGCTTGCATTCGATGGTGTTATAGTTGCTGTTAATTGCCGGGTGCCTCCTACAGCAAGAGTTGCTGACGTTGGATTCACTGTCACTCCGGTCACATTGATTACCGATCCAGACTGAACCAGCGTAGCGGCTTGCAAGGTTACATTGCCCGAACCAGAGGATTGTACCCATTTTACCGTCAGTAACTTGCCCGCCGATGCAGCTTTATAAGTTAATGTATATACGGCATCGTATTGACCTGTTCCGGAAAAAGCAGAATGCACATAGTTGGGTGCAGACCCATCAGATAGTTGCGCAGTAAGAGTTCCCCCACTTGCAAATCCTCCTACATATACTTTTAATACCCGCGTGTTCAGGTCGGCAGGTGCCGTGATTTGAAATCCCTTTCCTATCCCAGGAATAAAAATACCATTGCGATTCGATCCGCTGCCAACAGGTGATCCATTATTCCATGAACATGTTCGCGGATCATCGTCATATGTTAGAACCGAACCCGTACCAACAAGCACATAATTGCTGATCAAACCTCCTCCACTTGCTTTATGATCATAGCCCGACCAATGTGCCCAATCCGTTGTGCCCTCTGCCGATAAATTCACAGTTGCCGAAGACGCTATTCCGGAGCCAACTAAATTTGTCGCAATACTGGAAGATGTTTCAACTCCACCAGTCCAGCTAGTTCCAATCCTGGTAAACACCCTGAAATAATAAACAGTGCCAGCAACCAAATTGGTAATGGTCACATTCTGACCCGTCCCTTTATAAACGATCTTTCCCTGTTCAAAGCCAGTACCTGCCCCGGCAAAGTTGGGATCAGCAACGTAATTAGTTCCGGATGGATTGGATAAGAATCCGGTGGACGCCTGGGCGGCAACCATAACTTCATTAAAAGTGCCGGTTGGGTTTGTCCAGTTCAATAAGATGCTACTAGTTTGTGGTGTCGCCGTTAGATTGGTTACAGCTAACCCGCTCATCGAACAATCCGGGAATATTTTCGCAGAATCCATCGCCGCCAAATTGCCATTGTCGGTGACCGTTAGTAAAATTAGATAATAATAACTTTCACCATCACAGCCAACGGGAGAGATTTGCACTGTTGGCGAGACCTGGTTGATGGCGGGTTCGCGATGTTCGTGATTATTATGCCTCAGAGCAACCTGCCATGAATATTGCATTCCTGAAGTCGTTTCATTGTCCGTGACATTTGCAGTAAGCTGAAGTTGCGTAGCATTCAGAATTGAATATTTTGAACTGTCTACAGGACTGACAATTGTAGCCGCCGGAGGCGTATTATTTAATGAAATGAGCATCGACTTGGAATTTGTCATGCCCGTCGGATCCGTGACCGTCAGGGTAACGGTGAAAGAAATTACCCCTGAACCTGTAAATGTATGGCTGGGATTGGCCTGTGGTGAAGTGGTACCATCCCCAAAATTCCAAAGATAGGTGAGCGCACCTCCATCAGGATCATTAGAACCTGTTGAACTGAAATTGACGACCAGCGGAGAGGGTCCAAATGTTTTGTTGGAGGATATCTGTGCAACAGGTGGCAACGTCCCTGCCAGACTGATCCGCATAATCTCACCCGAATTTATATTGACATAGAATATAGAGTTGTCACGAGGATTTTGCTCCATATCGACAAGTCCGTTTGCAAAATTCTCCGCAGCAAAACCGCTGATATTGCTCATCCATGGTTGAGTCGCGTTCAGGTTCGCGACTTTTATCATGTTCACCCCATAATCGCCGAAGAAATAGGTGTTTTGATAAGCTGGTCCTAATGTGGTTCCTGTATAATAAACTCCACCGACGGCACAATTTCCTTTAAATATTTGTCCAGTCGTTGGCGAGCCGGCCGCGCCCACCTGCGGATCAGTTGGGGTCGTGCCGTTGAACGAGGCAACTCTTGCATCATTCGCCCCATGCTTCCAGGCTACGGCTGGCCTGTAGTGAGTTAATCTTCGATTCGCTATAACCGAATTAATCGTAAAGGAAGTGGGTTGCAGACATAAATTCTTGAATAGTTGTCCTTCGTCCTGGTTCGTGACATTCGGAGTCATGTAGGGACTACAAGCGGTCTGGCCTTCATACAATGGCCAACCGCAATTCAAACCCGCAGTGTGAACGACTGAAATTTCTTCCCAGGTATTCCAGCCCACATCTCCCACAAAAAAAGTTCCTGGATCACCTGCTGCAGGATTCGTGCTTCCTGTGTTGGGTTGAATAGACATCCGAAATGGATTTCGAAAACCCATCGCCCAAACCCTGGACTTCGGCGAGCGTGGATTCGCAGCATCGTAGAAAGGATTGGATGTAATGCCGTTCCCAGTATTTGGATCAAACCTCAATAATTTTCCACTAAGTGAATTGATCATCTGGGCACGCAATGCGCCGACATTTTCCTGCGACCGGATAATGCCATCAGCCAATGCCTGTACATAGTAAGTCTCTCCTGCACTTCCCACATCTGCAGATGCGTAGGAGGCACCGTCGCCAGTGGTCAACAATAAAGTCTTATCGCGTCCAAAAATCAAACTCCCACCCATATGCGATTCATGCAATAGAGGAATGCCAGTGGTTATGGACTCACCAATCAGAATTTTACGGCTAGAGTAATCCGTCGTGGTCGTCCCCCCTAAATTCATACGATAGCGTGTAACACGCCCAATTGCCGCTTTAAAATAATCATTGGTGGCAGCATTGTATTGCCCGGTTCCCGAGAACAACAAAAAGTGACGATCCACTATATAATACAGGTAAACCAATCCATTAACGTCAAAATCCGGATCGAGGCAAAAACTCAATAGTCCGAAATCCCTCCAATCACCAACCTCATCAGAGATATCAAGTGCGGCGGCCGTTTGTTTGACATACGTACTGCCGTTCCACTTGGAAATATAAACATGACCTGCCTTATCCCATATAAACATGGAAGTTCCATTCGCATTAAAAACAACACCCATCGGCGCTGTGTAGGTATTTTGCACGACGCTACTGAAGAAACCGGTAGGCAACTGTGCTGAGACTTTGGAAGCTTGAAGTAGCAAAAATAAAATACAAGGACGCACGCATTTAAGCGCAGAATTCATACGGGACATAATGAATTGGTTTCGTCTTAGGCAATTAGTTTTGGTCTTGGAATTGGAACCAAAGCTGTAGATACAACTTTTGATAAAGGTATAATCGCCATGAAACGTGATACAAATTTGTTATCCACAATAGGAAAACTACGCTAACAAATACAGCCAGGAAGTTCTGGAGATCAAATGTGCATAAGATGGGAAAAATGTGAATTGCGAAGCCGATCGATGATCGTGAATCGTGAGTTGTGAGTTGTGAGCAGTGAGCGGTGAGCGGTGAGTGTTCCGAATTCGACTCAAAAAATAATCAATAATTAATAATCAATAATTACCTCCTAAACATCTGTCGCCGGTCTGAATTCATCCTGCGTTTCGAACTCTTCGTCCACCACGCGGCCACTGACTGCAAATTTTCCCTTGTCGTAGAGAGATATTCGGATCACCTCATCAATTTCTCCCACACTTTGAAGTGCTGACAGGATATTATCTGCTGTTATTGTCTTTTTCGACAGGTCTTTAAAGAAGACCATGTATTCCTTTTCCGCCATAACATCAATTTTTAAATATGTTAAAAGATTTAATTCCTGTTACTCAATCTACAATTATTATGCTGTTTCCATGAAAATTATTTTAATTTCTGGCAAGAAAATTGTCACGCGCTTTATTGAAATATTTTTTTTGTTTCCTAACTATTTAAACATCACAGTTATGGCAAAGTATTCAAAAAAGGCCAGTGAAAAAGTAGAAAAGGTCATGCATGAAAAAAAGAAAGGAACCTTAAAGAGTGGCAGTGGCAAAAAAGTAACAAGTAGAAAACAGGCCATTGCCATCGGACTATCGGAGGCAAGGAAGGCTGGGGCAAAGGTGCCGAAGAAAAAAAGTTCCTCATCAAGCCAAAGCAGAAAGAAAAGTTCTTAACCCGGCAATGCAACGGTTTCACACGCCTGAATAGCCTGAGCAAAAAGTGCAGGCAATTTCGGCAAAATACGTACCTTCTTACGAAAAATGCGCCGCACCGACAAGCAGTCAATGACCATTAAAGAATTGATCTCGCAGGCTGAGTTTCATGAAAAGGAAGGTGACGCAGAAGAAGCGGTAGAATTTTGGAAAAAGGTCATTAAGAAAAACAATACTCTTACCCGCGGCTATGACCGCTTGATGATTATTTATCGAAAGTTGGGCGAGTACGAGAAAGAACTGGAAACGATCCACTCCGCTATCGCCGCCTTTGAAGCGCACAACAAAAAAAATCAAAAAGGCTATAATAAAAAAGTGACCGCCCTTAGCCGCTCACTGCTCAAAGCCACTGGTCTTGCCGACAAGAAGGGTGAGAGTATATATAAGAATAGTGAGCTAGCCAGGTGGGAAAAGCGAAAGGTATTTGTATTGAAACGCCTGAAGAGTAAACCCAGGAAACTAACCAAAGTGGATTAGTAACTTAAAAATCGAAGATGTCAAAATTAAAGATTAGCGTTCCTCATCAGCTTGCACCGGAGGAGGCGCAAACCCGAATAAAAGGCCTTCTTCGCGATTTGAAAGAATCTCAAAAGGATATAATAAGTAACGTAAAAGAAGATTGGCAGGGCAATGAGGGAACATTCAGTTTCAGTGCAAAAGGTTATGATCTTTCGGGCACTATGGTGGTTAGTCCTTCCTCCGTTGATATCGAAGCTGACCTTCCTTTTGTATTATCCTTTTTTAAGGGAAAGATTGCCCAGGTGATTAGAGATAAAGCTGCAGAGATACTCGCGTGACCGGTCCTGGCCAGGTATTAGCTGTTGTGAAGCAACTTATTGCAAAAAAATGACGTTAATTTTGTGAAAAAAGAGCTTTTGTTCATATTCCGGAAAACTTTTGCGGAAATTTGCACGTTAATATCCAACCCATTTACCATAATCATAAAAAACTAATAATGAAGTTAAGACTAGTGACAATTGTTGCGCTGAGTATCCTTGTAAGCTGCAAAAAAAACAATAATGATGATACGGGGAATCCCAATCCCCCACCGCCGACTGTCGACAAGGTTAAAGACACTACTATAGAATATGCACGGGAAATCTACTTGTGGTATGACCAGATCCCAACTTCGTTCAACGCCCAGGCATATGGTGATCCGGATGACATAATGCAAGCAATCCGTGCCTATAGTACAGAGCCAGGCTTTACTCAACCCGTGGACCGCTGGAGCTTTGCTGTCAAACAAGTTGACTGGGATAATATCAGCACCGGTGCTGAAGAAGATTTTGGTATTAACGTATTTTTTATTGCAGAGGGAGACTTACGCGTTCGCTTTGTAGAGAAAGCAGGTCCTGCCGGTCTCGCTGGCATAAGAAGAGGCTGGAGGATCACTAAATTGAACGGAAGCACAAATATCACTACCAGCAATTCTGATGCTATCATCTCAGCTGTTTATCAAAGTACCTCAACGTTGTTTACGTTTGAAAAGCCTGATGGTTCCTCAGTGGATATCCCACTGCATACGGCATCATATCAATCTCACGCTATTTTGCTGGACACCGTTTATACGGTCGGGACAAAGAAATTAGGCTACATGGTATTCAATGCTTTTCTTGGCGACACCAATGAGATCAACAGCGAATATGCGCGGATATTCACGCGGTTCGCTGCAGAAAATGTGGATGATGTGGCCATTGATTTAAGATACAACGGAGGTGGTTATGTCAGTCTCGCAGCAAGCCTTGCCAATTACCTGGTGAATAGCTCAGGCAACGGGCAGCTGATGATGGAACGGGAATTCAATGATCAATACCCCACTTTTAACGAAAGCATTTATTATCAAAAGCTTGGTGCTGTTAATTTAAGCAGGGTATTCTTTCTGGTAACTGAAAACACCGCTTCAGCCAGCGAATTGGTAATAAATAGCCTGAAACCAATGTACCAGGTGCTGTTGGTGGGACCAGAAAGGACCTATGGAAAACCGGTTGGTTATTTCGCGATACCTGTTGGCGACTGGTATATATTTCCCGTGTCTTCCAGGTCGACCAATAAAAATGGCGAAGGAAGTTACTTTGATGGACTGGCATTGGATAATGAAGTCGCTGATGGAATTGATAAAGATTTTGGGGACCAAACTGAATCTTGCCTGGCCAGCGTCATGCATTATGTCGGAACCGGCGCATTCAGGCCAGCACCTGCGCAAAAATCCAGGGATGCTGCATTGATCGCGCCCGTAAATAAATTGTTTGATGCGCGGTTGTTCAAAGGAGCTATCACGGAGCAGAAGAAATTCTGATATCTATCATAAATCAATCTGAAAAAAATCCTGGTCTTTCCAGGATTTTTTTATGCTCGGCTATCTCGCTGTATTCCCAAACTTGTAGAATAAATTGCTCATAACGCTTCCGCTCTCGGATGGATTGATCGTGATCCGGCTTGGTCTAATCTTTGAATCCTCTCCACCGAAAGTTTCCATTTTCCTCTATCAAATTGCAATTATGAAAAAAATTTTCAAAGCCAGCTATCGGTTATTGCTATTTCTTGGACTCGTTTTCTCGCAGTTTATCGCGATTTCCCAGGATAGTACCAGCAAGTCAGTAACCACACACACTACCACAACCACAACCACGTGGTACACACAACCATGGGTATGGATCGTTGGAGGTATCGTCCTGTTGATTATCCTCGTCTCCCTTTTCCGCGGAAGGTCAGAGACTAATACCAGTACAACGGTGATTAAGGAGAAAGATTATTGAGGTCCATTTCAAGAGCTGCCTGGTTAACTTTCGAATTTTTTTTGAGGGGCAGTGAAAAATAAAAAGCTGAGCCTTTTTCCTCGGACTCCATCCATATTCTTCCATTGTGCCGCTTGATAATATCGCGGCATATATACAATCCCAATCCGAATCCGGAAATGGTGATGGATATGTCTTTGGTCCGGTAAAATCGCTCAAAAATATTAGACTGCTCCTCTTTGGGTACGCCTATTCCAAAGTCTTTAACCTTAATGATCAATTCCGAATCTGCCATTTGACTGGTAACGATCACCTTTCTTTCACCAGGGGAATACTTTATTGCATTAGACAGCAGGTTGGTGAGCACCTGTTCGATTCTTACCCGGTCTGCCGAAATACTTTCGTTACTAAAATTGTCTTCACGAACAATTTCATGCGTTGCGGAAACCATTTGAAATGCGGAAATAGTTTCGTCCAGCAAATGATCGATATTAAAGTCCCGCATATTCAATTCCAGTTGGCCACTTTGAATTTTGGAAACATCCAAGAGGTCCTTGATCAGTCTCTCCAACTTGTTTACATTTTCCAGGGCCTTATGAACAAATTGCTTGTTGGGTTCCTCAGCTTCCATCATATGCAGCAGATCTAAGTATCCTTTTATGCTCGTCAAAGGCGTCCTCAATTCATGGCTGGCAATACTGATAAATTCATCCTTTCGCTGCTGAATTTCTTTGACCTGCTTCATCAGGTAGTCAAATACGCGGATCAATGTGCTGATCTCATCTTTCCCATCGTCCGATATCGATTTATTGTAGTTGCCTGTCTTGCTCACCTCCTCCATGGTATTTGCCAGAGATAGCAATCGCTTAGATATATAGGTTTGAATGACAATGGCGATCAAGAAGGAAAAGCCAAGTGCTACCAACAATAAAACGGTCGCTAACCTGTATATCGACTGACGGATTTTTGCCAACTCAGATAACTCTACTTCCAGCAGCACCTTGCCGATTACTTCGTTATCGTTGACAATATTGTTTTTTATGTAGAGATGCTTTGAGGTGAACACAAATGCCTTCTTGTCGAGTGACGAAGGAATAATGAACGTATCGGTAGGTGTTCTGGCATAACTCGCGAAAAGATTTCCGTTCTTATCCAGAATACCCGCGTGGATGATCTCCGGCGCTACATTATGAAGTTCAGAAAGGATCTTGCGGGCTGCCTCATTATCCTGGAATTCCAGCGTGGAAATACTATTCGTCCCAAGCACCTGCGCGAGACTGATCATGCTATCCACTTTGCGTTCTTTATAGGAGCGAATATCAGTAATAATAAAAACGGTGAAAAAAATGCCAAGGACAAGCACACTGGTAAAAACCAGCATGATGATCAGTTTATTTCTGATAGATATGTCCTGGAGTCTAACCAATATGAAACGGTCTATGGTTAAAGTGATTAGTCTACGATAATGGCCAGCTTTAGCAGTTGCGAACCTGCTTTGAGCCCGGCTGAATAGATCGCCTTTAAGTTGGCTTCAAATTTAAGTTTGTCGTTAACGATGACGAAATTAAACGCTGTTCCCGCTTTAGCGGAACCCGGCTCTTCACTCACGGTAAGAACTTCTTTGTTCACCCTGTCCAAAATAGAATGGAGGGGATAAGGCAGGTGTTGCGGTATAAAAAGGATATGACAATACTCAATGTCTTCAGGTTTGTCGAAATGGCGGATAACTATAGGTTTATTATTGACCATATTTGCTTTCGCAATTTCAATCAAAGATGTACTGACTGCTGAGGTGCCAATAACACCAATGATAAATTCATTGTCGTCATTGGTGTTATCCCATTCTATGTATTTAGTAAAATTATAGATAAACACTGCTTTCAGATTGGCTTCGCGTTCCTGCTCCTGTGCCATTGCAGCAGTGCCGGACAAGCCCACCATAACCAGGAACAACAATCTGCTTAGCATAAAAATTGAATTATTACGGCATATATTCTCCACAACACATCCAGCATGCAATTTTTTCAACTTGCATATTCTGCATGCTAAAAGCTAATTCCAATTTTAAAAAGACCATTGATGCCCGGCTGTTCAAGGACAGTGGAATAAACAAATCCATCCGCCGTTCGGAAGCCGGGATCCATCCATTTTGTGTTAAACAGATTATGAATATTCAAGCTGGCAGTTACCCTGCTCTTAAATAATTCGCCCGTGCTAACGACACAGTTTACCAGGAAATAACCCTTCACCGGACCATAAGGATCTGTTCGCGGTGATCGCCTGGTACCAACCCCATTTCCTGTCAGGCTAACAGTAAAAAGATCATCCACGTGCGCCGTAAACCCCACGTTACCTTTGATGCGGGCAACACCTGGAATTCTACCGGATGTCCCGGTAATCAAATTCTTGCCTTTTGAATCCTGGAAAGTCACGTTGAGAAAACTGGATAGATTTTTACTTAATACCATGTCTAAAATTCCTTCCACACCATTCACGGTCACAACGCCCGGATTCTTGTCGGGATTGAATCCCGAAAGGTTGCCTAGAGCAATTACATCAGACAGCTCATTTCGAAATCCATTTACCTGGACCCGAATATTTTTTGAAATAGTATATATTCCATTTAACTCGTAAGTCCTGATCTTTTCATTCTTTATTTGAAAGTTGCTCGTGGGCGGAGTCTGATATTGTTCCAGATTTGTCGGTGCCCGGAAGGCATTCCCAAACTGGAATTTCAAAGTAAGATTCTTGGTAGGTTGGTTAACAATCGCTATTCGGGGACTAAAGGCATCGTCAAAATAATTATTGCGGTCAAAACGGGCACCGAGCGTGAAGGTGGTTTTGCCGGCCAAATTTGTATTCACAATGTATTGAACATAACTTCCAAATGTATTCCTGATGTCATAAACCCTGGGAAGAAAGGTTGAATTCAAATTTGTAACCGTATCTCTCCCATCGACTAGCCAATAATTAACCAGGTCAATCGTCGATTGCCGCGAACCCTCTTCTATGTTATCCTGGTAGAATTGAACACCAGCGGAAATGCGATGGTTCTTCGCAGGAGCGTAGTTGGCCGTAAATTCTCCCGAGATACGATTCGAAAAACTGGCTATCATGACTCGGATGAGGCGGTTGCCGTCGGTTGTGATATATAAATAGGAGTCTTTGCCATGACCCGTTTCCCGGTACACGACTCTTCCAAGAAGAGTGAGCTTGTCATTGGGCTTGAATTCATTCTGCAAGAATAGGGTTCGCAGATAACAATTCTCGAATCCAGCCTTTTCACCTCTGTATGGCCTTTGCACGATTCCCACTACTCCCTGGTTCAGGAAGCCCTGCGAGGGAAGCCCAAGAAACATCGTGGGGCTGTTGGAATAGGTGCCCCAGCCCATGGGCGTATTGTATGTGCGATAGCCCAGGGTGGTGGTCGATTTATTGGCATAGTAACTCAACGTGGTGTTAAACGAATACGCCTTATCGACAAAGGATCCTGAATAATTGGGATCCCTATTGGTAAATCGCGGACCATCACTGCTATAAAGTGTGCCGGCAGCAGCAAACTCAAATCTGGATTTTCGAATACCCAGGCTTACCTTTTCAAAGCGAGTATTGAAAGTGCCGAACCCTGCCTCGGCATGCAAGCCATCGATGTCTTTTCCCTTTTTCGTAATCAGGTTGATGACGCCGCCAAAGGCATTTGCTCCGTAGAGAGCAGAAACAGGCCCCCAGATGATTTCAATTCGCTCAATATGGTGAAGACTGTAAGCAGGGCCGGCCATGTCATTGCTTCCCAGGATATTATTTTCAACAATTCCGTCGACCATGAGCAAAGCCCTTAGGTTTTCGGCGCCATACATCCCGCGGAAATAAATTAGCGTTGGTGCATAGCCGTTAATATGGATCATGTCGATGCCAGGGATGTCTCTCAACGCATCTTCCAATTGCTCGTAGCCTCTTTCGGCGATTTGTTGCGCTGAAATAACCGTGATTGTGGAAGGTGCTTCTGAAGTAGTTTGCAGGTAACCGGAGGCCGTCACCACTTTAATGTTCATTAAATCTTCGAGGGAAAGTTCAAGCAGTTTTGCAAAGCTCGGGATAGAATCGGTCTGAGCCGCTGCATAGAGCGTAGACAAAATCGCCATGCTAGCGGCAAGGATTTTACTTTTCATAAGACTCTAAGATTAATATTGGCGGACGCAAATATAAGTGAAAACGACTATAAAGCTGCCTGTTTCAACGCGTTATTTGCCCTTCCTATACCTAAAATCGCACTTTTCAGCGCCGAGTGCAATAGTTCCAGTTCTAATTAATTCGACTCCAGCCATTTTCGTCGTGACTATGATTTATTTCTTAACGATTTGCGACGCACGCTTATGTAGCCCTGGTCCAATGCAATGGCTTCTTTCAGGAGTCGGATGATGGCTCTGACATTGATCTCGTCGACGGAATAATAAATCTTATAAAATATCTGCTTGTTAGTACCGTGGATCAGGTAGTTATCTACGTCCTTTAATCTGTTCCCGTACCAGAACCCCAATAAAACGCCTTTCTTGATGCCGCCTCGAGGAACCGTCGATGGCCATACAATGCAGATCCCTTTGTTTCCATAAAAAAATGGAACATTGTAAGAGATTTTTTCCTTGCAGTAAGAAGGCAGTTGATCAATAATAATCTGGCGCAGCACATCTACGATCAATCGCTCTTCCTCCGGCAAAATTTCATAAAGCTGAAGTATCGATCTAATTCTCATTCTTTTTGCATCATTAGTCCTGGCCTGTTTTATTATTTCTAATATAGCGCATTTTTCGTAAGGCACTGTTTGTCAAAAAAACTATTCGATCCATTAATTTTGTCAAATGCTTGAAGACAACATGAAAAAATTATCTATGAATAAGGGCATTCTTTCCATCCTGTTTTGGATTTCGGCAATTCCCGCGTACGCAGACGTTCATCTCCCCGGAATATTTGGGGACAACATGGTTCTACAACGGAATAAACCTATTCCCGTCTGGGGATGGGCAGATCCTAATGAAAAAATCAAAGTGGGATTTCATCACCAGTCAAGGACAGCGGTCGCTGATAAAAACGGCAAATGGAGTTTGAGACTCGATGCAGAAAAGGCCGGAGGACCCTATGAACTGTTGGTCAGCGGAAAGAACACAATAAAGTTCAACAATATACTGGTAGGTGAAGTATGGATATGCAGCGGACAAAGCAATATGGAAATGCCGATTAATGGTTGGGGTAAAGTAAACAACTACGAACAAGAGGTGCGTGACGCGAATTATCCAGAGATACGACATATCAAGATCCCCAACGCCGTGGCTTCCACGCCCAAGGAGGACATTGAACCCGCTCCATGGAAAGTTTGCAACCCCGAAAATGCAAGTGAATTTACCGCGACAGGCTATTTTTTCGGAAGAGAACTATATAACAAACTAAAAGTTCCCATCGGACTCATCAACAGTTCATGGGGAGGCACTATGGTAGAAACCTGGACAAGCCACGAAGCATTGGAGAGCAGCAGTGAATTCGGTGAATTGATTAAATCAATAACCTCTACTAACCTGGATTCACTTTCTAAGGTGCGCAACGCCGCCATCACAAAAAAGATCGAAGATTTACAGGGTGAACTGGGTGATATTGAAAAATCCAGGAACTGGTACGAAGCAGGTTTGGATGATACAAAATGGGCCCATATGAGCTTACCGGGGCTATGGGAAGGGAAAGGCCTGGACGGTTTCGATGGTGTGGTTTGGTATAGAAGGCAATTTGAAGTTTCGCCGACAGATAGCGGCAAGGAGGCGATCCTTGAACTGGCCATGATCGACGATAATGATATTACCTATATAAATGGAGTGAAGGTGGGCGGCATCAATTCGTGGAACACCGAAAGAAAATATAAAATACCGGCAGAGACCTTAAAAGCAGGAAAGAATACTATTGCGATCCGTATCGAGGACACCGGCGGTGATGGCGGAGTGTATGGTGAAGACAAGGACATGAAGATCACCATTGGCGATCGAACCGTCTCTCTTGCCGGCGATTGGTCTTACCGGGTAGAATCCATTCTGAAGCTCAGTGCTGTCGGTCCAAATGATTATCCAACACTATTGTTCAATGCCATGATAAATCCGTTGATCCCGTATGCGATCAAAGGAGCCATTTGGTATCAGGGTGAAGCCAATACAGGTCGCGCCTATCAATATCGCAAGGCTTTTCCACTAATGATCTCCGACTGGAGAAAGCGCTGGCGTTCCGGGGATTTTCCATTCTATTTTGTGCAATTATCCAGTTTTGATGCTAGCGGTGGAAATAGTCGGAAAGGAAGTGAATGGGCGGAGTTGAGAGAAGCCCAATCACTAACACTAACGTTGCCCAATACGGGAATGGCAGTGACAACAGATATTGGCGATGCCAAAGATATACATCCGACAAATAAGCAGGATGTCGGTAAACGACTTGCACTAATTGCATTGCACAATACTTATGGTAAGAATATCAGCAGTATCGGACCAACCTACAGGGCCATGCAAATCCACGCCAATACAGTAACTCTTTCATTTAACAATGTGGGAAGTGGTTTAATGATAAAAGGCGGAGATGGGAATTTATCGGGCTTTGAAGTGGCCGGTAAGGATAAGGTATTTTATCCCGGAAAGGCATTCATCCAGGGGGACCGGGTAGTGGTGTTGTCAGACAGCGTTCGTCATCCCGTTGCTGTCCGTTTTGGCTGGGCCGACGATGCGGGTAGCGATAATCTATTCAATAAAGAAGGCTTACCGGCGGCTCCATTCAGGACTGATAAATGGAAGGGATCTACGGACGCCGCCAAATTTGACATCCCCCAATGATTTAGGTAATAAAAGCACTACCACGAAACGGCGGTGAGCAATCAATAATTAGTAATCAAATTTTTCGTAAATTCCGTTTGGAAAAAATAGCCATATGAATACAGTGTCTTCAATATTGACCCGCAAGGGAAAATCAGCGATTGCATGTGTCCCCGGATACTAGCGTCATGGAAGCATTGCAAATAATGGCTGAGAAAAATATCGGTTCTGTAGTCGTGATGGAAAAGGACCAATACCTCGGCATCATGACTGAGAGAGACTATTCCCGGAAAGTGATCTTAAAAGGGAAGCATTCGCCCACCACGACCGTCTCTGAAATCATGTCAACCGACCTTCCGCATGTAAAACCAACGGACAGCATTGAACATTGCATGGAATTGATGTCTTCTCTGAATATCCGCTATGTGCCGGTATTTGAAAACAATAAGTTATAGCGGAATCATTTCCATGAGCGATGTCGTAAAGCAAACCATCCTATCGCAAAAAGAAACCATCAGCCACCTGGAAAGTTATATCCAGGGCAATGTTTGACTTACCTGCCTGTTAAATATAAAAGCGAAACCCCGTAAGGCTTCGCTTTTTTGATTTAGTGAATCTTCCTCCAGACCAATCACTCATTGCTGCGAGACTTTTTCTTTACTACGACCAATTCTTTCAAGTCTACCTGCATCGGTAACAACCCGATCTTAATACAGCTCTTTTGCCTCTCATCTCCATGACCTCTCCTACCTGGTGATTCTTTTTCATCATCACCTTATCATTTACTTTTATTTCGCCGCCTACTTCATCATATTTGGAATGGATCTTTGCTGCAATTTCTTTGTCAACTTTCTTTTCATTCTTCTTGAAAAGCAATCCTTCCATTTCGCGGATCACTTTATTTTTGTTTTCTTCTTTTCTCCATTCGATGATCAATTGTTTCAATTTTCTTTCCATGTCCTTCAGATAAGCAATTCTTTCCTCGGCTATCCTGTTTTGTTGTTTCAGAAGTTCTACTTGCTGGCTGTGTTTTTCGCGGTCATCACCTGCTGCATTTCTTTCTTCAACTTTTCATTTTCCTTCACGAGAAGGCTCAATTCCTTTTCTTTTTTTTCCAATGTCCCGCAGGTCCTGCTCCGTGCGGTTCAGTAATTTATCCAGCCGATACTGATCTTCATCGACCAATTGCCTGGCACGATCGATAAGGGATTTATCCATGCCAATCCTTTCGGCAATGGAAAAAGTATAGGAACTACCTGGCTTGCCGATGAGTAATTTATAAAGCGGCTGCAGGTTTTTTTCATCAAATGCCATGGCGCCGTTGACGATGCCCGATGTTTTGCCTGCCATTACTTTCAGGTTCAGATAATGCGTCGTCACAATACCAATTGCATGTTTTGCGAGCATTTCCTGCAAGATCACTTCTGCAAAGGCTCCGCCCAGGTTGGGATCACTGCCACTTCCGAATTCATCGATGAAGAACAATGTCCGCCCATTCGCATTTTCGATAAATGTTTCATGTGCAGCAGATGACTGCTATAGGTGCTCAATTCAAATTCCAGACTTTGCGTATCGCCGATATGGATCATCAATTGTTTGAAAATCCCAAACTCAGAAGCAGGATTTACCGGAACCAGCAAACCACTTTGCACCATCATTTGCAGAAGCCGACCGTTTTCATCGTAACTGTTTTGCCGCCGGCATTGGGTCCGCTGATCACAAGTATCCGTTGGTCGTCATCCAGACTTAGTGTAACCGGAATAGTTGGTTTCGAAAGTTTTTGATTGTACAGATATAACAGCGGATGATGGGCATTCACGAGATGGATCTGAGATCGATCGGTAATCAATGGGAATTCACCATTTATATCGATCGCCAGTTTCGCTTTGGCCCGGATAAAATCGTATTCGCCAATGATCACATGCCAGGCACTGAGAAGGGGAGCAAATGGAGAAAGTTTTCCCATCAGCTCTCTCAGAATCCGATACACTTCCTTCTTCTCATCAATTTCGAGTTCATATATCCGGTTATTTAATTCAATGGTTTCTTCAGGTTCCACAAAGGCGGTTTTGCGACTATCGCTTTCGCCATGCAGAATTCCTTTTACACTTCGTTTTTGCTCAGCAAATACGGCAAGCACTTTGCGCCCATTCATAAAGCTCTCCTCGATCTCTGCTAAAAACCCCTGCTTATTCAACCGGGAAACGATCCGGTCGAATAAGCGTCTCAGGTCATTCCTTTTCCGATAAAGGTCCATGCGGATCGATTTCAATTCCGGCGAAGCACTGTCCTTCACCTGGCCCTGATCATCGAGCACAAAATCAATCATCTCTTTGATCGCTTTCTTATAAGATGTCCCACCGATCACGTTCGCCATCGATTTATAAAGCTGCTGCCTTTCATGATCGAACCATCGAAAGATCTTTTCGATACTTTCGGCCAGTTTGCGGATCTGTAAAATTTGTTCCCCTGTCAATACGGCTCCCGGAATGGCTAATAATTTCAATTCATTTTCCAGGTTAAGTACATAGTCGTTGGGAAAATAAATAGATTGTTGAATCAATTGCCGGTATTCCTGCGTTTGACTTAGTTCCAACTCTACTGCTTCCTTCTGTGTGTGGATAGCCAGTTCCGCTACCTTCAGACCAGCATAATGAGTCTGGCAATAGGCTGACAACAAGGCCTTGATCTTGTCAAACTCTAATTGTACAAAGGCTGACGGTGGAAAAAGCTTCATAATTTTCTACCAGATCTCCGATTCGTTAAGGAATACAAAAAAAGGGCTTTACGAATGCAACTTACAAAACAAGCTCTTGTTAACTGATAAAAATTGAACGAAATTTGCATTGCTTTTTCGTATCCGAAAGAACAGGCAAGAGTGCCAATAAAATATCCTTTCATGAAAATCCTTGTATCATTTGCTGCTATCTTTACTACTTTTTTTTCTTGTACTCAACGCTCACCCTCAACTACTAATCTTATAATGGATAATTCTGCAACTATGGCTAAAGACATTTCCACACCGCTGAAGACAGACACCGCAACCTTTGCAAATGGATGCTTTTGGTGTACGGAAGCCATTTTTCAGGAACTGGAAGGAGTGATCCGCGTTACCTCAGGCTATACCGGCGGGCAAACGGACAATCCAACTTACAAGCAGGTGTGTGGAGGTGAGACAGGACATGCCGAGGCGTTACGGATTGAGTATGATCCTTCCAAGATAAGTTTTGAAGAATTGTTGAGCGTGTTTTGGGAGACCCATGATCCTACAACTTTGAATCGGCAAGGTAATGACGTGGGCACACAATATCGGAGCGGAATTTTCTATCACAACGATGAACAAAAGCGGCTCGCGGAAAAATACAAGGGTGAATTAGATAAGAGCGGCGCCTTTCCAAACCCTATCGTTACAGAAATCACGCCTGTCGCAAAATTTTATTCGGCGGAACAATATCATCAACAATATTTCGAGAACAATGAAAACAGTAACCCGTATTGCCGGATCGTCATACGACCTAAATTGGATAAGTTCAGAAAAGTGTTTAAAGACAAATTAAAACACTAGGATCGGGAGCTGAAAAATTCCAGTTAAAATAAAAGAGGCCCCTGCGAAATCCAGGGGCCTTTGTCTGAAAAGAATGGCGGTTGAATAGTGATTGCTTGGCTTGGTCCTATGTTGGTGGTTCGTTTACAATTATTACTGATCGTTCTTTTACCTTGTTCCAAAAACAATCAGAAAATATATAGAAAGAAGAATAAACAAGATGGCTCTCTTAATGAAAGTCCGGGTACCATTCGTTCCCATATGTACGTTTTTTAGGTTACAGATTATTGCGAATGGCTTTTCAAAGGACTTTTTCGGGGCGCACTCACCGGGGATTGACTCGTAAACCTACTCTTTGGAAATCGTGGATTTGTAGGTAAATCCGGTGCCAAAACAAACATACAATTCAATTCGGAATCCTGCAATAGTTCGCGTACAATTCCATGCAAAATTGGTAAAAATACTAGCTATTGAGCTTAAATAAAACGCGCCACAGGCGCGAATTTCAGCCTACCCGGTTAAAGGATCCGGGTCTTTCGGAGCTCGAGTAAATTCAATCCGTTGGGTTCGAATCCCTTCACATTGGGTTGAACCAGTCGCACAACTTTGTCGTACCATAAAGGCACGACCGGCGCGTCCTGGATCATGATTTGGTCAGCTTGCCGATAGAGTTGGTAGCGAATCGAATCATTATCCTCCCGTAGCGCTTTCTCAAAAATCGCATCAAAAGCAGGATTCTTATACCGGGTGTAATTGGGAGGAGCAGGATTTTTTGAATAAAAGACAGATAGGTAATTTTCAGCGTCGGGATAATCAGCTATCCAACTGCCACGGAAAAATAAGGCTCGCGAATTGGATGTCATCTCCAGCAACAACGATTTCTGAACAATTTCAACCTGAACAGGAATGCCAGATTCTTCTAATTGTTTAACGATAAAATTTGCCATGTCCGCATAAATGGCAATTGTCAGCAATTTGATCACCGGAAGATTTTTTCCATCGGGAAAACCGGCTTCCAGCAGCAATTGCTTTGTTTTGACCGGATCATAATGATACCCCTTTACAATGGAAGCATCAAAAGACGGAAGGCCCATTGGCACAAAACCAGATTCGGCCGGTGTACCCAGGGAGTTTCGCAAATACATGACCATTTTTCGTCGATCAAATCCATAATTAATCGCCTGCCTGATCTTGGTTAGGCGCATTGGAGAATTTTTCAATAGCGGGTTAGTAGAATCCACGAGTATCCCGAGGTATTCTATGTTGAGATAGGGATTGGTTTGCAAAACAATCCTGGGCTGCGAGGGGGATGAAGGGTCCAAAGCAGCATTTGTTGCCATCGACCACTCCTTACGAAGCGTTCCTTTTTTGGTAAGCACTTCATCTTTGAAAGACGCCTCAATGTCGTTGATGAATTCCAACTGCTTTTGCCGGAATAGAAGGAACTCTGTCGCCTTGCTATCAAAGAAAGAAATATTGAGGCCATCGAGGTACGGAAGGCTTCGACCGCTACTATCTTTTTCAAAATAATGATCGTTCCTTTTTAACAAGAGGTCCTGCCCTTCTTCCCACGCAACAAATTGAAAAGGACCTGTGCCTACCGGATGTCGTCGAAAGTCATTACGATATTTTTCTATTGCTTCCCTCGGTATAATGGAGCAATATTTCATAGATAAAATACCGAGAACGGGATTATAAGGATGAAGGAGTTTTAATTGAAAAGTAGTGTCGTCGATCGCAGTGAAAGGCTTCAACGAATCAATTTTTCGGTTAAATATCCAGGCTCCGGGGCTGGCGATTTCTTTGTCGACAATTCGGGAGAAACTATAGACTACATCGTCTGCTGATAATTTTCTTCCCTTCGATCCGGGAAAGGCCGGATCGTCATGAAAAAAAACATCGTTGCGAAGGTGAAAGGTGTACGTTAGCCTGTCTGCCGAAATATCCCAATTTTTGGCTAACGAACCTATAATATGGAGCCCCTGATCCACTTCAACCAGGGTATTATATAGTTGATGAGTCGCCCACACCACCGATTGGTTCTTGGCAAATGCGGGGTCCAGTGTGGCAATTCCCGTGATTTCATTATAATGAAAAATCTTCCGATCATTCTTTTCCTTATTGTAACAGCCCGGCAGGATCAACACGATGAAAACCGTGGTCAGAACCAGCCCAAACAATATGCGTTTTTTAAGATTCATCTTGGCATTCAGTGCTTAAATTTACATTAACAAAAACGTTAGAAGTGAAATATATGTTGCGATTTGAGTACAGGTCTTGCCTAGTTTGTTACTTAGCGGCGTTCGTCCTTTCCATCGGTTGTTCCAGTCAGCCCTTGAATAAAAAAACGAATTTCAGTGATCAGGATACGCTGAGAGGGAGCATCGGTCCCGCTCGCGCCTGGTGGAATGTTCTCTATTATCATATTTATGTTAGACCTGAGTACACCCGGAAAACGATCGCTGGTTTCAACGAGATTAGTTTTGGTGTCAAGGATGGTGGAGCAAAGAAAACAATGCAAATCGATCTCCAGCAGCCTATGATGATTGATAGCATCATTTTTGAAAAAAAACAGATCAAGTCTTTCAAGCGCAACGGGAATGTCTACATGATTGACTTCAGCAACTACACTTTTGATGCAAATAAGTCATCGGCGAAAGAGCCAGGCTATAAGATCCGGATCTATTTTCATGGCAAACCGCGCGAAGCGAGCAATCCGCCGTGGGATGGCGGTTGGGTTTTTGCAAAGGATTCATTGGGAAGGCCGTGGATGACGGTTGCTTGCCAGGGACTTGGCGCCAGTGTATGGTACCCATGCAAAGATCATCAGAGCGATGAACCAGATAGAGGAGCCATGATCCAGGTCAGAGTGCCCGACTCGTTAACAGCCGTAGCCAATGGAAGACTGAATTCAAAAAACGCACAGGGTGACGGCACCACGTTATATACATGGGAAGTAACCAGCCCAATTAATAATTACAATATCGTTCCTTATATCGGCAAGTATATTCATTGGTCGGATGATTATGTAGGCGAAAAAGGGAAAAAACTCACGCTGGATTATTGGGTTATGGATTATAACCTTGAAAGATCAAAGAAACAGTTTGGCCGTGATGTAAAACCTATGCTCACCTGTTTCGAATATTGGGTAGGACCTTATCCGTTTTATGAAGATGGGTTTAAGCTTGTTGAATCATCCCATCTCGGCATGGAACACCAAAGTGCAACGGCCTATGGGAACCACTATCTGAATGGATACCTGGGCAGGGATCTCTCAGGTACCGGATGGGGAACTAAATGGGACTACATCATTATCCACGAGAGCGCACACGAATGGTTTGCCAACAATATCACCACCAATGACATCGCAGATATGTGGGTACATGAAGGTTTTGGCGATTACATGGAAACGCTCTTTGTGGAATGTCGTGACGGAAAGGAAGCAGCAGATGAATATACGCAGGGGATAAGAAAAACTATCAAGAATGACCGGCCTGTTATCGGGCCCTACGGAGTAAACAAGGAAGGAAGTGGCGACATGTATAGTAAGGGAAGCAACCTATTACACACCATCCGGCAGGTGATAGATGACGATTCACGCTTTCGTCAGGTATTGCGGGGATTGAACACGGTATTTTATCATAAGACCGTTGACTCGAAAGAAGTCGAAGCATATATGTCGAAGGAATCCGGTAAAGACCTCTCCAAGATTTTTGATCAGTATTTAAGGACAATCAAAATTCCAGTATTGGAATACAAAATCCAGGGAGAAAATCTATCTTATCGGTGGGCCAATTGCGTAAATGACTTCGACATGCCGGTAAGATTAGCAAATTCCACCCAGTGGCTAAAGCCGAATGCTAACTGGCAGGAAACCACGATGAGTGCTGAGCTCCTGAAGAATTTTGCAGTCGATCAGAACTTCTATGTTACCGTCTCGAAAGTAGAATGACCATCCATGAGTAATATCCGGCGACAAAGCATCATTTCTTCGTTGGTGATTTATATAGGCTTTGGCGTGGGAATGCTGAACACTTACTTCTTCACCAAGCAGGGCACTTTTACCGAAGCGCAATATGGCTTAACGACCATATTTATTGCCATCGCTACCATGATGTCTGCCTTCGCCGTGGCTGCCATGCCTTCCTTTATCTTTAAATTCCATCACTATTACAGTGATAATCTGCCCCTCCGGAAAAATGACATGGTTACCTGGGCTCTATTCATCAGTACCATTGGTTTTATCCTGGTAATGATTGCCGGCTTGTCTTTAAAGCAGCTCGTGATCAAAAAATTCGGAACCAATTCGCCGGAACTGGTCGTCTATTACTATTGGATATTCCCACTGGGATTTGGTCTCACCATATATACTGTCCTTGAGGCCTACACATGGCAATTGGGAAAATCGGTGCTGGCTAATTTCCTAAAGGAAGTGCAATGGCGACTATTCACAACCGTCCTCATTGTGCTTTTCGTCCTCGGTATTATTAGAGACTATGACTTGTTTATCAAACTTTATTCCCTCACCTATCCGGCAATAGCTCTGATATTATTTATTTATCTCTGGATCTCCGGCAATCTTCATTTCACATTCAAGGTGAGTAAGGTTACCAGAAGATTTTTTGATAAAATTTGGGTGTTCTGTGTGTTCATTTATTCGGGGACCTTGATTTTCACCATTTCCATTGTTTTTGACACGATAGTGATTGCATCCATTCTTCCGGAAGGTCCCGCCAAAGCAGGAGTCTTTGGCCTGGCCAGTATTTTGACCAGCATCATTCAGGCTCCTCAGCGAGGGATCATCTCCGCCTCTATTTCGCATCTATCGAGAGCATGGAAGGAGAAAAATATGAGTCTTCTGCAACGGATATATCAGCGTTCATCTATTAATCAATTGATCTTTGCATGTGGCATTTTCTTATTGATATGGCTGAATTTTACAGATGGCATTCGCGCACTCAACTTAAAACCTGCTTATCTCGATGCTGCCTGGGTGTTCTTTTTGCTGGGCCTCACCAAGATCGTCGACATGGGTACCGGGGTCAATTCTCAAATCATTTATACCTCTAACTATTGGCGATTCGAACTCACCAGTGGAGTGATACTGCTTATTTTAATACTGCCATTGACGTATATCCTCACAAAAAGATATGGCATTATGGGACCTGCCATGGCCAATCTCATTTCGATTAGCATTTACAATATGATCCGCATTCTCTTCCTGTGGCGAAGATTCAAGTTGTTCCCCTTTACCCTTCAGTCCGGCTATACGCTGATCCTTGCTGCAGGTTGTTACGTCGTCTGCTACTTTGCCTTCATGAATTTGCACGGATGGATGGGTTTGATTTTACGTAGCATGGCCTTTGTTCTCTTATATGGAGGAGCGATCATCTACCTAAAGCTTTCACCCGACATACAGCCGGTGCTAATGACCATTAGAAAAAAAATGGGATGGAGAAGAGATTAGTTAGTAGCCACCGGAGTGATTTTGTTTTCAATCCTTCCGGCCCCGATAAATCTTTTCATGTAATAATTCTCAAACATATCACTCACGGTAACCCCATGACCTGTGGATGCATGAACAAATTTATTATTCTGGAGATAGATCCCAACATGCGACACGCCACCTATAGTATTAAAGAAAAGTAAATCACCCTCCTGAAGATTGGTGCGGGAAATACGACGGGTGGAACGATACTGATCGCGGGCCATGCGCGGTAAGGTGATGCCATACACGCTGGCAAAGACAGCACAGACAAAGGCGGAGCAATCAATCCCTTTTTTCGTGGTGCCTCCCATGCGATAACGTGTACCATACCATTCGTCGACACCTTTGAGCAAAGCGACATTTTGCAATTGCTCCACGTTCGTATTCAATAAAACAGAGTATTTTAATTGGAGTTGGTTAGCCGATTCCAGTTCTGCGGAATGACGATTACTTGTTGCTGACTCGTTGTTGTTCGTTTCCCGTTTTTCTTCCTCGACCCGCGAAATCTCGTCTTTACCAGCCAATTCTTTAGTTTCTCTGTTAACATCATTTCCGGCCTCGTTTGACGGTACAGTTACATTTATCCTGTCGATAAACTTGGGTTCTGTGGAGGAAGTTGAGTTAGTGGCGGGAGATTCTTTTTTGTTAGTGAAATTCAGAGACTTAAGGCTAGAGCAGCTGGCCAAAAAAAATAGAAGCGCTATGGAAGATAACAGTTTCATCATGAGTCTTTGAGCGGATCATCTGAGGTGGTGGCTTTGACTAACGGGCAAAAATAAGCTCCGCCTGGCTAAAATCCGAGCTTTTGATCCGGGAATTTCAACCGATGCATCCCTTTCGCCCCAAATAGCTGTCTGTAAAGGGTTTAAGCCTGTTCACAGGTTGTTAATATTGAGTGGCGGCAAGTCTGTTGCAATTCTCATTATTTACTTATTATTGAACTCTTTCTATGAAGTTTATATTATCGGTACTGGCATTTTGGGCATTGGTCTTAGGCTGCCAGACTTTTGGCAATCCGAATGATGTTTCTGTAGCTCCCGCAGCCGGTGAAGAAAAACGTCCAGTTGATCTCAAAGACACGGTCGTCATCCCACGTCCTTATTCAACGCTTATTTATGACAAGGAAGAGACTATTTTGGCCGCCCCGGGAACAAAGTCCGTATTATTCAATTCCGCTGGTACGAGTTTATATGCGATGAACCTGGAAGGCATGAGTGTGTATGAATTTGATCAGGCCAGCCGAAAAATAAGGAAGGAATATAAATTCAAACCAAGCAAAGGAACGGGCTGGGATTATGTAAAAGAAAAACCGATTCCTTCTTTCCAGGAAAAACCGGTAGAAGCCTGCCTGACTAACGACGACCAGATATTATGGGTGTCCTTACATAATGCGGGAGGAATTGTCCCGATCCGCGTTGATTCCATTGATGCTAACAAACAAAAAATTTCGGCCTCAAAGCAGGCTGTGAAAAAGATCAATGTGATCTATCCGGGAACGGGCAAAACAGATTCATTTAGCGTGCCGCTGATAAAAACAGGTAAGACGCCAAAAATAATTTCCCGCACAGCCGACGATAAGTATTTACTCGTCAGCAATTGGCATTCGTATACAGTAAGCGTGTTGGAAATAGATAAGCACAAATATCCTTTTGGCAAAGTAGTCAACACCATTCCGGTGTCTGACATTCCTCGAGGGATAGCGGTGGATAACAGGACGAAGCGATCCTATATTGCGATCATGGGCGGTGCAAGCATTAGCGTCGTAGATAATGATGTTTGGCAAAAAGTAGATGACCTGAATGTCGCTTCCAACCCGCGTCATATTTTACTCGATACCAGCGGCCGTCTGTTTGTATCCTATAACAGGCTGGCAAAAGTTGCCTGCCTGGATGCGATCAGCGGCAAAACTTTATTTACAGTAGATACCCACGCTCAGCCCAGAACGATCGCACTTTCAAAGAACCAGCAGTTCCTATTTGTTACATGTTATTCTGCGGATATGGTCGATGTATTTAAAATCGAAAAGAATGAATTTATCAAAGTGATTTCCCTTCCCTGCGCCGGCCACCCCGTAGGCGTGGATATTTTTGAAAACAACGAGAAGCTGGAAGCATGGGTCTGCAGCTATAGCAACGGCTCGATCAGCATCTTTAATTTTTATAAAGAATGATATCCGCAACCCGAGATTTGACAATTTATCAGGAACTTGTGAGCCCAATATGAAATTTTCGCACCTTCACGTCCATACACAATTTTCTCTGCTCGATGGAGCTGCCTCCATTCAACAACTTTACAAGAAGGCAATTGCAGACGGAATGCCAGCCATGGCTATCAGTGATCATGGAAATATGTTCGGGGTTTTTCAATTTATTGCTGAAGCCTACAAACACAAAGATGAGAATGGCAAATTGAAAGTAAAGCCTATTGTCGGCTGTGAGTTTTACATCACTACTGAGCGGCAACAAAAAACCTTCACCAAAGACCAAAGGGATCCACGCCATCACCAGATTTTGTTGGCCAAGAATGAGCAGGGTTACAAGAATCTCATTAAGCTGACGTCATTGGGATTTATTGAAGGCATGTATGGAAAATTTCCAAGAATAGATAAATCCCTGATCCATCGCTACCATGAAGGCCTCATTGCGACCACCTGCTGCCTGGGAGCGTTGGTCCCGCAAACCATCCTGAAAAAAGGCGAAGCCGAAGGCGAAAATGAATTTAAGTGGTGGTTGAATATTTTCCAGGAGGATTATTATGTTGAATTGCAGCGGCATGGCCTTCCCGAACAAGAAAAGGTGAATGAGGTATTGATAAGGCTCGCCCGCAAATACAACGTGAAGATCATTGCGACCAATGATTCACATTATGTGGACCTGGAAGACTACAATGCGCACGATATCCTCCTTTGCATCAATACCGGGAGAAAAATATGCTACGGAGAAACTAAAAGAATTTTCGGATGAAGATGAATATGTAAAAAACAAACGTTTTGCATTCCCCAACGATCAGTTTTACTTTAAGAAATCTTCAGAAATGTCGAAGGCATTTGAAGACTTGCCTGAGGCCATTGACAATACAAACCAGGTCATTGATAAAATCGAAACGCTGAATCTTACCCGCGACATCTTATTGCCTGCATTTCCCATCGAAAAAAGGTTTCAGTTGCACGATAAAGAAGAGATCGTTGGAAAATACACGGTTTCTCCCGAGTCGCACAACCAGTGGGAGTATTTAAAACATCTCACCTATGAGGGTGCAGCCGATCGTTATTCTGAATTAACAACGGAATTAAAAGAAAGGATCGAATTCGAGCTGTTCATCATTAAAATGATGGGCTTTGCCGGTTATTTTCTCATCGTTAGCGACTTCATCCGTGAAGGAAGGAACATGGGCGTTTATGTGGGCCCCGGACGCGGCTCGGCAGCGGGCTCGGTGGTGGCTTATTGCATTGGCATCACGAACATTGATCCAATCAAATACAATCTCCTTTTCGAGCGTTTTTTAAATCCCGATCGCAAATCGATGCCCGATATTGATACCGACTTCGATGATGAAGGTCGACAGAAAGTGATTGATTATGTCGTATCCAAATACGGCAAAAACCAGGTGGCGCAGATCATCACTTATGGTACCATGGCTGCGAAAATGAGCATTAAAGATGTAGCCCGGGTAATGGACCTTCCGCTTCCAGAATCCAACGCATTGGCAAAACTTATTCCGGAACGGCCGGGAATTGAGTTGAGAAGGATGTTGCATGCTCCACTTAGAAACAGTGACGGTGAAAATTCGTTGGAAGAAAGAGATGGTTTGGGCAACGAGGACCGGGACAACGCAAAAAAACTCCGGGAGATATATAAAAATGAGAATACCCTGTTAAGCAAGATCCTTCATGAAGCCGAAAGACTCGAAGGATCTGTTCGCAGCACAGGAATACATGCGGCTGGCATCATCATCGCACCCAAAGATTTGATGGAACTGATTCCTGTTGCCACCTCCAAAGAATCAACCCTGTGGGTGACCCAAATCGAGGGCAACCTGATTGAAGAAGCTGGCGTCATTAAAATGGATTTTTTGGGACTGAAGACACTCACGATCATCAAGAACGCGCTTCAATTGATCAAAGAGCTGCATGGAATAGACATTGATATTGACAAAATCCCTCTCGACGATAAGAAAACATTCGAACTATTCCAGCATGGTGCGACGATCGGTACTTTTCAATTTGAAAGTCCCGGCATGCAGAAATACATGAGAGAATTGAAACCGGACAAATTGGATGACCTCATCGCGATGAACGCATTGTATCGTCCAGGTCCGATGGCATATATTTCGAAGTTCATTGAGCGTAAGAATGGTCGTGAACCGATTACATACGACCTGCCGGAGATGGAAGAGATCCTCAAAGAAACCTACGGGATCACCGTCTACCAGGAACAAGTAATGTTATTAGCGCAACGATTGGCAGGATTCAGTAAAGGTGATGCGGACTATCTGCGCAAGGCCATGGGCAAAAAACAAAAATCGGTGCTCGATAAAATGAAGGCGCAGTTCATCAGCGGAGCGACAGAAAGATTATATCCACCCGAAAAGCTGGAAAAGATATGGACCGATTGGGAAAAGTTTGCGCAATATGCCTTTAATAAGTCGCATTCCACATGCTATGCCTACATCGCCTATCAGACAGCCTATTTAAAAACCCATTACCCCGCTCCTTATATGTCGGCGGTGCTGAACAACGCCGGCAGTATTGAAAAGATCACCTTCTTCATGGAAGAATGTAAGCGCATGGGGATAAAAGTTTTGGGACCCGACATTAACGAATCGCTCAAAGGATTCGCAGTGAATACTACCGGCGATATACGCTTTGGTCTTGGAGGGTTGAAAGGAGTGGGCGAAGCGGCCGTGGAAAGTACGATTGAAGAACGAAAGAAGAATGGGCCGTTCAAAACCGTCTTTGACTTCATCAAACGAATAAACCAGCGAACGGTCAATAAGAAAACATTGGAAAGTCTTGCCTATGCGGGCGCATTTGATTGCTTTACTGACTATCATCGTGCGCAATATTTTAATATGCCGCCCGAAGAAACTGTAAACGGCCTGGAACGCATCATCCGTTATGGCCAGGTTATACAATCAAAAAATGCAAATTCTTACAATACCTTGTTTGGCGATCTTCCGGTCAGTATGGAAATACCACCACCGCGACTGCCCGAATGCCCGCATTGGCCGCTCGTGACACAGCTCGAGCACGAAAAGGAAGTGACCGGTATGTATCTAAGTGGCCATCCCCTTGACCATTATAAATTCGAAATTCAACATTATGGTGTAACTCCCATTGCAGAATTCATTGAATTCAGGGATTCCATTCGCATGCAGGTAAATCCGGGTAGACTATTTCGGTTGATCGGCCTCGTTGCTGACGCGCAACATAAAGTATCGCGCCAGGGAAACAAATACGGAAATTTTACTTTGGAGGACTATTCGGGCAAGGCCGAATTGGTTTTATTTAGCGAAGATTACCTGAAGTTCACCCCCCTTCTGCAATTCGGAAGCACCGTTTTTCTTACCGGTTATTTCAAACCCCGGTATAACCGGGAAGAATTCGAGTTTAAAGTAATGAATGTATCCCTCGTTGAAACCATTAAAAGAAATCTTACAAAGCAGCTGACCATTGAAGTGAACCCACAAAATATTAGTGAGGATATGATACGGTTCGTAGAGAGAAACGTGAAGAATTTCCCCGGGAATGCCACATTGAAATTCACCCTGGCCGAACCCAAGTCCAAAATGAAAATCAGCCTGGTTACGATGGATAACGGCTTTGAAATGAATGACGACATGGTAAATTTCCTACAGGATAAGCCCGAACTGGAGGTACAGGTAGTAACGGCATGATATTAGCAGACTTTTTAGCAGGCAACCGATCAACTATTTATCTAAAATGACAACTTTTACGCAACTTTGTGTCAACTACGCATGTTATAAGAAGCGGAATTAAATTTGCAATAAAAAAATAAACTATATAAAATGGCAAAAGAATTTACAGATGGAAATTTCCAGAGCGAGGTACTGTCAGCAGACAAATTAACGGTGGTTGATTTTTGGGCGGAGTGGTGTGGTCCATGCCGTGCAATCGGTCCGGTAATTGAAGAATTGTCTAAGGAATACAATGGAAAAATAAATGTAGGCAAAGTGAATGTGGACATGAATCCGCAGGTTTCCATGAACTATGGGATCACTTCAATCCCCGCCATCCTGTTCATTAAGGGAGGCCAGGTAGTTGATAAGATGGTTGGAGCTCAGCCAAAGGGGAATTTTGTGAAAAAGATAGAAGCTCACCTATAAAGAAATTATTCTCTGATGATGCGTGTTCCGTTCCTTACGGAGCACGCATTTTTTTCGTCTATGCCTCACAGTATTTGATCAATGCTTTAACTCGGGCGTCATTGTCGGATCATGTTTGTACCGAAAAGCAATCGGGAAGATAATACCCAACACCAATGCGTAACCGGCGAAGCTAAACCAGATGCTCTGCCAGTCTTTTACTCCGTCCACAGTAAAATAGTCGACGACCCATCCGCTCACCATGCCTCCAAAAAATGCTCCCAGGCCATTGGTCATCAACATAAATAATCCTTGCGCACTCGCACGGATCTTTATATCAGCTTCTTTTTCTACAAATAAGGATCCTGATATATTGAAGAAATCAAATGCCATTCCATAGACGACCATCGATAGTACAAGCAGGATCAGTCCATCGCCGGGATTACCGATGCCAAACAATGCAAACCGGAAAAACCATGCGAAGATGCTCAGCAACATCACTTTCTTAATGCCAAATCTTCGAAGGAAGAATGGGATGCTAAGGATAAATAGCGTTTCAGATATTTGCGAGATCGAGATAAGGACGCTGGGATGTGTGACTGCAAAAGATGTTTTGTATTTTTCAATGCTTCCAAAATCATCCAGGAAAGGTTTGCCAAAAGCATTGGTGATCTGAAGTGCGGCGCCCAATAGCATAGCAAAAAAGAAAAAGATCACCATTTTTGTCTTCTTAAACAGGATGAACGCATCGAGGCCAAAAGAAGAAATCCATGAAAGTTTTTTTCCTGCCTTGCCAGGTCTGCAAGGAGGCATTGAAAAACAATACATACCCATGATCAACGAAGCAGCGGCGCTAACAATAAATTGTATGGGAGTTTGCGTCCATCCGAACAGGTCTACCAACCACATGGCGCAAATGAAGCCAACGGTGCCCCATACGCGAATAGGAGGAAAGTCTGTTACGATATTGAATTTTCTATCTTCCAATACGATATAGGAAACCGTATTGTTTAGGGCGATGGTGGGCATGAATACCAAAGAATTGAAGAACATGACCCAATACATCGTGTCCGGATCACCAACTTTGGAGGCCCAGAACAACAGGCACGCGCCGATTATATGGCAGGTTCCTAAAAGTCTTTCTGCGTTTATCCATCGATCGGCTACAATGCCCAGCAGGGCTGGCATGAAGAGTGAAGCAATGCCCATCGTGCCATAGGTACTTCCAATCTGGCTCCCCGTCGCGTGCAGCACGCTGAACATATAACCGCCGAGCGAGATTAGCCAGGAGCCCCATATAAAGAACTCCAGGAAATTCATGACAATAAGACGAAGCTTTATACTCATGTTGATCTGAAGATAAGGATTTATACCAGCATCTCATATCTGGCATCTGGTATCTAGTAGTATCTTTGCACTCAATGATTACTTCGAATTTAAGGACAGAGTTATTAGGTAATGAGTTGACTGAAGATCTGGCCGGAATTGCTGAAAAGGTAAAAGCAGGTAAGCGTATCTCGGACCAGGAAGGTTTGATTCTTTTTGAAAAAGGAAGCCTGGCATTCGTTGGCAGCCTGGCAAATTATATTCGCGAGAAGTTGCATAGCGATAAGACTTACTTCAATCGCAATTTTCATATCGAGCCCACCAATGTATGTGTATTCAGCTGCAATTTTTGCTCCTATAGCCGGCTATATGCCCATCGTGAAGAAGGTTGGGAATTAAGCCAGGACCAAATGATGGAAATGGTCAGGAAATATGACGGCAAGCCCATTACCGAAGTCCATATTGTAGGAGGAGTTCATCCAAAAATGAACCTGGCTTTTTTCGCAGAGCTACTTCGGCGGATTAAGACCCACCGCCCTACCCTTCACATTAAAGGATTTACTGCGGTGGAATTGGATTATATGATTCGCAAAGCGGGCATGAGCATAGAGGACGGATTGAAATACCTGCAGGAAGCGGGACTCGATTCCATTCCCGGCGGCGGCGCAGAGATCTTTGCCAGCGACATACGTGATCAGATTGCAGCAGATAAAGTGGATGCAGCCGGTTGGCTCAAAATTCATGAAGCTGCTCATAATTTAGGAATGCATAGCAATGCCACCATACTTTATGGGAATATTGAAAAGTATCACCATCGCATTGATCATATGCGCCAGTTACGGGAATTGCAGGACAGAACCGGTGGATTCAATACATTCATTCCACTGAAATTTCGCAACAAAGACAATGATATGAGTCATATTCCTGAATCATCCATTGTGGAAGACATGAAAATGTATGCCGTTGCCCGGATTTACCTGGACAACTTCCCTCATTTAAAGGCCTATTGGCCAATGTTAGGCAGACAAAACACACAGCTTTCTCTTTCTTTTGGCGTGGATGATATCGACGGAACTATTGATGACACCACGAAAATTTATTCGATGGCTGGAGCGGAAGAACAACATCCTTCCATGACTACGACTGAATTGGTCACCTTAATCCGGCGCGCAGGAAGAATTCCAGTTGAGAGGGATACGCTTTATAATGAAATCGAGAGGAACTTTGACATGATTACTGATTATTGATTATTGATTATTGAAAATACATCTGCAGCAATAATTAATAATCAATAATAAATAATAACGCCATGGGTCCAATAACGCAAGAAATCCAGGATTTTGTCAATACAACGAAATTAGGCTTCATTGCTACCGTTTGCCCGGACGGCACTCCCAATCTTTCGCCCAAAGGCACTACTATGTCCTGGGATGAAGAACACCTGGTGTTTGCTGATATTCATTCTCCTGAGACTATTAAAAATTTACTCTTGAATCCCGCTATCGAAATCAATATAGTCGACGTTTTTATCCGCAAAGGATACCGTTTTAAAGGGATCGCAACTGTCTACTCTGAGGGTCCCGTGTTCCAGGAAGTATTTGACCGCAACAAGGAATTCTTATCCAAATATCCCATTCGGCATATCGTATTGGTCAAGGTTGACCGGGTGCTTCGCCTCATTTCACCTGCATATGACGATGGGACATCAGAAGCAGAGGTCAAAAGCAGGTGGATCGACTATTGGCAATCTTTATACAATAAGGAGTAAGAATTATTAATTCCGTAGATAAATCGATAATTAATGAAGCTCTCTGTAGTACAGACGAGACCGGTCAAAGGTGATATACATAAGAATATCCAACGCCATACAGACATGCTTGACCTGGCTATCGATCAAGGGGCGCAACTGGTCGTGTTTCCTGAGCTTTCTCTAACGGGTTATGAACCAGAGCTGGCCAATCAACTGGCCATGAATTTACACGATCATCAGCTCGACACTTTCCAAAAAATCAGCGATGAACATAACATGATCATTGGAGCCGGATTGCCGCTTAGGAATGATAAAGGAATTTGCATTGCGATGGCGCTATTCGAGCCCGGACACACCAGGAAGGCCTATTCCAAAAAATATCTCCACACGGATGAAGAGCCGTTTTTTGTTCCTGGAAATGATAGCGTTGGTTTGTCCAGTAATCGTATTGCTCTTGCCATTTGCTATGAATTGTCGGTGCCGCAGCATTCGGTAGATGCTCACAAAAGAGGCGATGAAATTTATATTGCCAGCGCGGCCAAATCCGTTTCGGCGATGAATAAGACCATCCAGACTCTTTCCGAAACCGCCAAAAAGTATTCAATGACAGTCCTGTTTTCGAATTGTGTCGGAATATCCGGTGGCTTTGAATGTGGCGGCAAGTCGTCCATTTGGAACAGCAGGGGAATATTGTTAGCTCAGCTTGATCACCAGCATGAAGGCATCCTCTCAATCGATATGAATACCGGTCAAATCACCACTAAAACAATTGCTAATACGAATTAGCGCTGCTGTTGCATTAATACCAGGAACCAACGGTTTGCTTTTCAAGCAAGTTCTTTAGCGCCTCCAACACCTTTTTCCAGTTCTCCTCAGAATGCTTCCTCATTTTCTCGTCGGGAATATTTTCCTGAGTCACGGCAAGGATCGTACTGTCATTCTTTTCCGTCAATGCATACGTGACGATCACATAATTCTCCGGCTTATCTTCTATTCCTGACATGGAACTCCAATATTCATAGCGAAAGAGCTTGTTAGGGACAACACTTAAGATCGTTCCTTTATCCTCATAATGCTTGCCTTCCCATTCACCTCTAAATATAAGAGGACTGCCAGCTTTCCAATCAGAGATCGCATCAGTGCCAAAGAAATATTGTTTGATAATCGCGGGGGTGGTTAAAGCCTCCCAAACTTTTGTAGCGGGCGCTTGAATATGAATACTTGCTTTGCCTGTTATATTATTTTTCATGTTATTGAGATTTGGTCTTTTAGACCTGCACGAAAATTAGTGCCAAACTCAGCTCCGGAACGACTAAAGGGTTAAAACAAAATTAATTTTCATTAGCGCTCAGCCATTTACCTTTATTACTCTAATATTTAAAAAATGGGAATCGCACAAATAAGAATACGCATCGTAAAAATAGTCATCATGCTGCCCCTTTTTTTAATGATGACATCGCAAATTTCCGGACAACCATTGCGAGTAGGCGTCGTGGGGCTTAGCCATGATCATGTATTCGGCATATTGAATCAATTCAGAAAAGGCGAAGTGATCATTGTCGGCATCGCTGAAGAAAATAAGTCATTGGCAAACCGATTTAAGGCCGATTATCACTTGCCCGATTCCCTGTTTTTTAAGACAGTGGAGGAGATGCTGCAGCACATCAAGCCGGATGCGGTCATGGCTTTTAATGCTATAGCAGACCATTTGTCTGTTGTGGAAGCATGCGCACCTAAAGGCATCTCCGTAATGGTTGAAAAGCCCCTGGCAACAACAGTAGAACAGGCTCGGCGAATGGCAGCGTTGGTGAAGCAATATGGCATCCATCTGCTCACCAACTATGAAACGACCTGGTATTCCAGCAATCAGCAGGTATATGAAATGGTGCATAAAGAAAATGTAACCGGGCAGATAAGAAAAATGGTAGTTCATATGGGTCATCAAGGCCCACAGGAAATCGGTTGTACCAAAGATTTTTTGAGTTGGCTTACAGATCCAATCAAGAATGGAGGAGGTGCATTAATTGATTTCGGATGTTATGGAGCAAATATAATGACATGGCTAATGGAAGGAAAAGCGCCGCTCTCCGTTACGGCCATTACCAAACAGATGAAACCAAATATCTATCCAAAGGTGGACGACGATGCTACCATCCTCTTGGAATATCCTGGCGCCATTGGTATTATTGAAGCTTCATGGAACTGGCCGTATGGAATAAAAGACCTGGAAGTATTTGGGGAGAAGAGCTATTTACACTCATTAAACAGTAATGCCATCGAAAGAAGGGATACCGTTACCTATTATAAAGTAAATGTCAAACCTGCCCGGTACGTCGATAACCTCACTTATTTGTCGGCTGTCCTTCGGGGAAAAGTCAATCCTGCCAACGACCTTTCTTCGCTCGAAAATAACCTGCTTGTAGTCCAGATTCTGGAGGCTGCTCGCGAATCGGCGAGGACAGGGAAGAAAATTACATTTTAAACGCAATACATACCTAAAACAACCTTTATGCAAAAGATCATCCCGTTCTTATGGTTTAATGATAATATGGAAGAAGCGATGAATTTTTATGTCTCCATATTTAAGAATTCAAAGATCATCCGCAAGACTCCGGGGCCTGACGGGAAAATACTGACAGCGACCTTTCAATTGGAAGGCCAGACTTTTTACGCGCTCAATGGAGGACCGATGTTCAAATTCACCGAGGCCATATCCTTGTTCGTAAACTGTGAAGATCAAAAAGAGGTCGATGAACTTTGGGACCGTCTTTCTGAAGGGGGAGAAATACAGAAATGTGGTTGGCTCAAAGATAAATTCGGAATCTCCTGGCAGATCATTCCTTCCATTCTGGGCCAATTGATGAATGACCCGGACCAGGAGAAAGCAAAAAGAGTGATGATGGCTATGTTGCAAATGGACAAGATCGATATAAAACAGTTGCAGGATGCCTACGCGTCAAAATAACATCCTTTGAAGTCATGATATTTGAATTATACAAACCGGCGCTTCCCCTGAATCAGTTTATCGACAGTTTTATTTACTATCGTGACTACAATCCTATTCATTCCGTTGACCGCTTTCTTCCCGACGGGAATATAAATGTGGTTATCGACCTTACCGATTACCCAAAATACATTTATGACAATGAAACTCTCAAGGAAATCCAGGCCTGCCAACATGTGTGGTTTTCAGGGATAAGGAATAGATATATTACGATCCCCTCCGGAAAGGATAGTGAAATGTTCATTATCAATTTTAAGAAAGGAAGGGCTTATCCCTTTGTACAAATGCCATTGGATGAATTAACCGATAGTGTGGTTGATGGAGACCTGGTATTGACAAAAGAAATCATGAACATGCGGGAAATCATCCTTTCGCTATCGGAAACTTCTCAAAAATTTGTATATGCCGAACAACATTTGTTGAAACAATTTGGATCTCGCCTCGACCCAAACCCTTTTGTCGATTTTGCCGTCGATAAAATCATACATGCCCCCAACCAATTCACGATGGCAACCTTATCTCGTAAGGTGGGCTATTCTCAAAAACATTTTATTCAAATGTTCAGGGAAAATGTGGGTGTGACCCCAAAGGCATTTCTAAGGATCGTGCGTTTTCAAAGAGCCATTCAGGAAATTGAAGCATCCAAACGGATCAACTGGTCATCCATGGCGCTGGATTGTGGCTACTATGACCAGGCTCATTTTATCAATGATTTCAAAGACTTTTCCGGATTCACACCTCAGCAATACCTTCTTCAGAAGAATGATCAATTGAATTATGTGCCGATCGGATAGGTAAATTTCTTCCAATACCAGCGCGTTTCGTGTCGCTACATTGCTTCAGAAAAATTTTTTATGGAATCTATATCGATCAATCATTGGGCCGTGTTGGTCGCGGCCCTCTCGAACCTGGCATTGGGCGCCATCTGGTACTCGCCCCTGCTTTTTTACAAAGCCTGGATGAAGGAAAATAATTTCACCGACGAAGATCTCAAGAAGGCAAAACCCGCCCGAACTTATACAATTACCCTCATCCTCTCCATCATGATCTCTTATAACCTCGCCTTTTTCCTGGGAGATGCCAAGACTGACATGGCATGGGGCACGACCGCGGGATTTTTGGCTGGCTTTGGTTTTGCTACACTGATTTTTTCTATCATCGCTTTATTTGAGCAACGTTCGTGGAAATATATTTTCATCAACGGGGGATTCATAACCGTCTACTTTACATTGATCGGTTTCATACTTGGTAGTTGGCGATAAAAATTCATCTACATGGCAAAGACTTCAGGAGAATTTGAACAGGAATTCATTCAATCCGCTAAGGAAAAAACAGGCCGAAGCCTGGAACAGTGGCTGGCCTTGCTTAAATCGACCGGGTATACAAAGCAAATGGAATTGCTGAACTGGTTAAAAACCGAACACGGCCTGAATCATATGCAGGCACAGTTTGCTTCAGGGATCTTTTTAAATAATGGTAAACCCGTTTACCAAAATGAAGGTCAGTTGTTGGAAAACCAGTTTCTGAAAAATGAAGCTATGCGTCCACTCTTCGACACAGTTTCTAAAAGGATCCTGAGCAATTTTCCTGACGCGTTGCTCATACCTAAAAAAACATATCTATCCTTCACGGCAGTCAGGGAGTTTGCCGCTGTCAACATCAAGCCAAAGGAGATCCGACTGGGCCTGGACCTCGGGGATCAATCTTTTTCTGCGCTGTTCCAAAAGTCAAAGCTAACAGGACCTATGCCTCGAATTTCGCATATGGTTGTCCTGGCTGAATTCAAAGAATTTGATAAGGAGGTGGAAGCCGGTATGCGCAAGTCGTATGACAGGTGCCACAAGAGTTCTAAGTTGTAAGTTTTAAGTTATTGCTCCGGGTTGTTTAATTATTGATTATTAATTATTGATTATTTTCATAACTTATAACCTACAACTTAAAACCTATAACTCACCACTTTCCTTCATGAAGTCAATCTTTCATCGAATCGTCCTCTTTTGCCTGCTGTTCATTTCTAACACATCCATCTCGGGCCAAATCAACCCGCCTGAATTTAGAGTTATCGCGTTTTATACTGCTCGCAATGATCTGGCACATATTAGTTTTGTTCGTGAGGCTAACAAATGGTTCCCGAAAATGGGCGCAATGAATCGGTTCAGTTATGATTCCACATCGGATTGGAGCCAACTTAATTCTGAATTTCTTTCAAAATACCAGGTAGTCCTTTTTTTAGATACCCGCCCGGACAGTATGGCGCAAAGACTGGCGTTTCAAAAATATATGGAAAACGGAGGCGCCTGGATGGGATTTCATTTTGCCGGCTTTGCATTGACTCCCTCCGACTTTCCACAAAATTGGGATTGGTATCACAACCAATTTCTCGGCGCAGGTTCTTATGTTAGCAATACATGGAGACCGACATCAGCAATTCTGCGAGTAGAAGACAGAATGCATCCCGTCACGAAGAACCTTCCCGAAAAATTTAGTTCCGCGCCGAGCGAATGGTATCGATGGTCGAATGACCTTAGGACCAATCCCGACATCGATATCCTTTTATCCATCGATTCCTCAAGCTTTCCCCTGGGCACCGGTCCTAAGCTTCATGAAATATGGCATAGTGGATACTATCCAGTCGTCTGGACCAATAAAAAATACCGGATGATATACATGAATATGGGACACAATGATATGGACTATGAAAACAAGACGAATAAGCAGCTCTCTTTTACGTTTGGTAATGCCTTAGAAGACAAACTCATCCTGGAAAGCCTGCTTTGGTTGGGCAGAGGAAGTAAAGATGGGATCAGGCAAGAAAAAAATTGAAACGATCAAATAATGAAAGTATCCGTTTTGCTGTTTAATGATTTTGAAACATTAGATGTATTTGGCCCTGTAGAAATATTGGGCAGGTTAAAAGACCTCTACCAGGTTTCATTCTATTCTCATTCCGGAGGACTGGTTACCAATAGTCATGGTGTTTCTATGGTGACCAAGAATCTAAAAAATATTATTGCAGGAACTGACATATTTCTCATTCCGGGAGGTTATGGAACAAGGGTAGAAGTTGAGAACAATTCGCTGATCGATAGGATCAAAGAAATTTCTCAACTAAGCAACTACGTTCTTACGGTCTGTACAGGAACCGCCCTGCTTGCAAGGACCGGGCTATTGGATGGACGGCGGGCTACCACCAACAAGCGAGCCTTCCAGTGGGTAGTGACCCAGGGAGCAAAAGTAAAATGGATCCAAAAAGCACGATGGGTGAAAGATGATAAATATTATACATCGTCGGGTGTCAGCGCAGGAATGGACATGACCCTGGATCTGCTCAAAGATCTGCATGGAGTAGAATTTGCGCGCAATGTCGCCTTCCAGATTGAATACAGATGGCAGGAAGATTCGGAAGAGGATCCGTTTTCCAATCAATAGCAGGATCAAATAAATTTGTACCCTATTGTCAAAAAATCAAATTGGCTAAAATCAGGATATGGAAGATATTATCGTGCGAAAAGCAACTCGGGATGACTTGGAAATTCTTTACAAATTTGAACAAGGGGTAATTGCTGCCGAACGACCGTTTGATGTCACCCTCAAAGAAGGAGACATTCATTATTATGATTTGAAAAATATGATCGATGCAGCACATATCGAATTAGTCGTTGCCCAAGACAATGCCAGGGTAATTGGATCGGGGTATGCGCGCATAGAAGATGCGAAGCATTATCTGCAACATCCCCGGCATGCTTACCTGGGATTCATGTATGTATTACCGGAGTATCGTGGAAAAGGTGTCAACAAAAAGATCATCGAAGCCCTAAAGAACTGGTCTATCTCAAAAAATATCATGGAAATGCGATTGGATGTGTATTTTCCAAATGTGGCGGCCATCCAGGCCTATGAAAAAGCAGGATTTACACGTCATATGATAGAAATGCGAATGGGCTTATAAAATGGAAAGAATTTCTGTAGACATGGATGGAGTTTTGGCAGATGTTTATCTTCAATTCCTAAAAAAACACGAAGAAGAATTTGGTATTCCATTGTCTATGGAAGACATCATTGGGATTCCCGAACCAAAAGCCTTTCCCAGTGGCAGAAAATATGTAAATACGCCCGGCTTTTTCAGAGATGCACCAGTAGTGGCGGACAGCCAGCAAATCCTCGCGCGACTCAACAGCGTGTACGAGGTCTTTATTGTGTCTGCGGCTACGGAATTTCCGTTAAGTCTCGCGGAAAAACAATCCTGGTTGAATGAACATTTCCCTTTTATTACCTGGGAACAGATGGTTTTTTGCGGATCAAAACAAATCATTGATGCCGATATCATGATCGATGATCACTTCAAGAACCTGGATTATTTTCGTGGCAAGACATTTTTGTTTACACAACCGCACAATCAACTAGCCAGTGCGGGAAGACATATCAGGGTCAATTCCTGGATGGAAATTGAAAGACTTCTGATAAGGCCGGCCTGACAACTCAAAAATAATTTGTTCTTCTGCCAGCAGCGAAAAGGCAGCCATCCTTGTCTTGGTAAAGACCAAAATAAAAACTGCTTAGCAAAAAATGGATGATCGAAAACAATTTACTTCCGAGCATGGAACCGTAACCTATTCGGTATGGCATTGTGACGATATCAAGATTGGACATACTTTCTCTCAATTCAACGCTTATACCAGCCATCCGGCAATCAGTAAGAATGATGTGGTCAGAATACATTTTGGCCTGAAAGGTGATTATCAATTTAGCTGTAAGCAGCTCAAGAAATCATTTGACCTGAAGGCGGGCCACCACAATATGATGTATTCAAAAGGGTTTGATATGGTGGTTCATAATAAAACCCTGCAATTGGAAACTTTCGGGATCCAGTTTCCTAAACAGCTTTTTGTTCAGTTCACGCAAAATGCCAATGAACAACTGCAACGATTCGCACAAAATATTCTGCGCGGAAAGAGTGTGTTGCTTTCTGATAGCTGGGGGACTATCGATCCTGCCATGGAACAGGTCATTCAACAAATCATAGAGTGCAAATATACCGGTGATCTCAAAAAATTATTTCTCCTTTCCAAAAGCATTGAATTGCTTGTGTTGGTTTCGGAATCGTGCAGTCAATCTGCTCTGAAAAATGAAAATATTATAAAAAATAAAACGGACAGGGAAAAGATCATGGCGGTAAAAGACCTGATCAATGAAAGGATTTCATCACCTCCCGACATTTTAGAGATCGCCAGGACTGTCGGACTAAATGAGTATAAGCTAAAGAGAGGATTTAAAGAAACTTTCAATACCACCATTTTTGGCTACCTCACCGAGCAACGCCTTCATCTTGCCCATCAGTATTTATTAAACACCGATATAACGACTGCAGAGATCTCCGATCAATTGGGATATACCGATCCCCAGCATTTCAACCATGCATTCAAAAGACAGTTTGGTATTCCACCTTATGCCTTACGAGTTTTTTCTGCACGAAAGAGACCCGGAAAAGAACCTGGATCCAAAGGCCCACAATAAGACTTAACATTCGGGCAGACTCAATGGAACATGGATAGCCAGGCCTCCATCCGCAGTCTCTTTATATTTATTATCCATATCCCTGGCAGTGTCCCACATCGTTTGAATAACAGCATCCAATGAGACCTTTGCAAAATCAGGGCTGCTTTGAAGTGCCAATTGCGAGGCTGTGATAGCTTTGATAGCTCCCATCGTATTTCTTTCTATACACGGTACCTGCACCAGACCACCAATTGGATCACAGGTCAATCCCAGATGATGTTCCATTGCGATCTCTGCTGCCATCATCGCTTGCCTTTGAGTGCCGCCCATGCATTCGGTCAGCGCCGCAGCGGCCATCGCCGACGAAACACCTATCTCTGCCTGGCAACCGCCCATAGCAGCGGACAACGTTGCGCCTTTCTTAAAAATACTTCCTATCTCGGCGGCCGTCAATAAGAAGCGGATAACTTTTTCATTCGGATCCTGATCATTATTATTTTCAGATGGGTCGCCAGTGTTACTACAAAATATCATATAATATTGGAGGACGGCAGGAATGACGCCAGCCGCGCCATTTGTGGGCGCCGTTACTACTCTCCCAAAACTGGCATTCTGTTCATTTACTGCCAACGCAAAACAACTTACCCAGTCAAGAATATATTTAAAGTCCCTTCCACCTGCACGAATAGCTTCGCGCCAGCTAGTCTCATCGGAATAAGATTTATTGCGAAGCAACTTTTTGTTTAGATCCGCGGCCCGGCGCTTGACAAACAACCCACCTGGTAGTTGACCTGGAGTATGACACCCCTCGTAGATGCATTCTTTCATCACCTGCCAAACTTTAAGGATACCAGCCTTTGTGTCTTTTTCCGTGCGCCATGTATTTTCATTTTCCATCACGATTTCGTGAATAGCCAAACCTGTTTTAATACACCACCGCAAGAGATCGTCTGCCGTATTGATTGGAAATGTCAGTTGAGCTACAGCAACTGAAGAAAGTTCTTCTCCTTCTTTCACTACAAAGCCTCCGCCAATGGAATAAAAGGTTTCAGCAATGGACTCGCCATTTCTCGTCTGAGCCAGAAAAGTCAAAGCATTTGGATGAAACGGAAGGGTTTCACTGAAGAGGAAATCGATGTCCTCGGCAGGATCAAATTCCACTTCATGCAAGCCATGCAAAATGATTTTCTTCATGCTGGCTATATCCCGGATCTTAGCATCAATCTGATTCACAGCAAACGTAACGGGATCGTCGCCACACAGGCCCAGCTGGACAGCAATATCGGTACCATGGCCTTTCCCTGTTTTGGCTAATGAGCCGTACAATAAAACACTGATCCTGGAAATATCGAATAGCTTGTTTTTGCTATGAAGATTTTCAACGAAACGCTGAGCCGCCCGCCAGGGACCTAGAGTATGTGAGCTGGATGGGCCTACACCAATTTTAAATATGTCAAATACCGAAATAGCCTCTTGTGACAAAACAAATATTTAATACAAAAATAGGATTAGATCAGATCAACTTATTGCTCGATTCATTCTTATCTTTCCTTGCCATTAGTTCCCTGTAATACTGTTCATTCATTTCCCATTTATGGCGAATAGAAAAAACTACAATAAATGCTACGATCAATAGTGCTGCCACAAGCAACACTAGTATCAGTGAGGAATCTTCGCTGCGTAAAGTCATGTCGGCACGTCGGTACCAACCAGAAAAGAAGTTAAGAAAAATCGCAACGACAAGAAAAACTCCTAGTGGAAGTCCCAGTCCCCATTGCCGGAGCATCCGTCTTTTCCGAAGGCGGTTTCTTTCCCAATACTGAATAAATACTTCTTCTTCGCGGGTAAGCATGTTGCCAACAAAGGTAAACTACGATGGGCTATGCAAAAGGAGCTTTAGCAACTCCATTTTAGCCTCAACCGCCCAAAGACGAGGGTTTCATGCTTGGAACAGTGCGTCAAAATCTCTATATTGTCTTACATTAACTTGCCTGCTTTGAAACTTGCGCCTTTACTGACCCAATATCTGTACGTTAACAAGCGGCTTGACCTTCCAGGTATTGGAAGCTTTTTCCTCGACCCATCGATGGACATTGAACCAGAAAGCCAAAAGCATGGCCGCCCGGTCAATATGGCTGGCGTTTCATTCGAGAGCAATCCGTCTATTAAAGATTGCGCTGCTTTGATCCAATTCATTTCCGCTCAAACAGGAAAGATGAGGGCTTTGGCTGCTTCCGATCTGGATTCACATCTTCATTTGGCCCAGCAATTCCTCAATATTGGCAAGCCATTTTTGTTTGAAGGCATTGGGAGCCTTGTAAAATTAAAAACAGGTGAATTCGATTTCATGTCGGGCGAGATCGTGCCTGAAAAAATGAAAGACTATTCCGTTCGTGAAATATCCTCTACTTCTACAACCGAAGACTCATTCACCAATTACAAAAATCTCTTCTCCGAAAAAAGAAGTATTGTCCGATGGAGAAGGCCGACAGTTGTCTTTCTGACAATTGCAGGAGTTGCTTTTGCAATCTGGGCCGGTTATACAGTTTACAAAACAACGACCGCAAAAAGAGAAGGTCCCATTGGCAAGGACGATCAACAGGATCAAATTATACCCGCTTCGGATACTTCCTTGGTAGTCTATAAGGACAGCACTCAATTTGTGAATAATCATAATGCCACACCAACTAAAAAAGATAGTGTAACTACAACCGCCAAAAACGTAGAGCCAGGTAAGTATAAATTTATATTGGAAGTGGCGAATGCAACGAGGGCTGCACAACGCTTTGCCAGGTTAAAGAGCTTTCAATGGAAGATCCAAATGGAGACCAAGGATTCACAGGCGTATAAACTTTTCCTGGTCTTGCCCGTCGCGGCTTCTGATACAACCAGGATACTCGATTCACTCACGGTGCTGAGTGGACGAAAAGTACGTATTGAAAACTAAGCCGCATCAACAACTGATTCCCCTACTTCTTTTTGCGCTATGAAATTAGAATGGCGATGGGCTAACGCTTGACCATCCTCCATCGACGACTAAGCTTTGTCCTGTAATATGCCTGGCCTTATCTGAAACCAGGAACAGGGCGGCATCCGATATATCCTTTACACTGGCTGGACGTCCGATAGGTGTCAATTCCGACCAAATGCGGGAATATTCCAGATCATCCAGTGTCCTTTCGGTAAGTGTAGCGCCTGGGGCAATGGTATTCACGTTGATCTTGTATGGAGATAATTCGATCACCAAATTTTTAGCCAGCATCTCCAATGCAGCTTTGCTCATGCTATAGGCGGCAAGATCTTTATGAGCCTGGTGGCCTGTTACAGAAGACGTGAATAAAATAGATCCACCTCCCTCCTGCTGCTTCATCTGGTTGGCCGCTGCCTGGGCAAGGAAAAAAGTCCCACCCAAATTAACTTTCATCACTTTAGAAAATGCCTCCGGGGAATAGGTCAGAAACTCGCCGAATAAAGTAATGCCCGCATTAGCAATCACAATATCCAGGCGGCCAAATTTTTCCACTGCCAGGTTCACCATCTGTTGGATCACCATTGTATCACTGCAATCGCCGGAAAGTTCTAAACAATTCGGTTTTCCATTTCCATTAATACGCGTAACTGCATCATTGGTGAGTGCCGTGTCAATATCATTTAATATGACAAATGCGCCATCCTCCACAAGGTCACTGCAGATCCTAAAGCCAATACCCTGACCGGCTCCGGTGACAATAGCGACTTTATCCTGAAAGTTCATCTTAAGTTCTAAGTTATAAGTTGTAGGTTATAAGTTTAATGCGAATCCCTAACAACGACGTCTCCTGATGCGCCTTTTAAAAAATCCATATCCGCACCCAGGTGAGCCTGCTCCACGTGTGTTTGATATAAATGAACATACCCCCGCGATTCGACTTTTTCCTGAAGACTCCATGCTTTCCTTCTCAATGTCAACTCAGCTTCAGGCACTTCGAGTCGCAATGTTCGACCGGGAGCATCCAGGTGAATAACATCTCCATCCTTAACCAATGCCAATGGCCCGCCCAGTGCGGCCTCCGGCGATACGTGCAACACTACCGTTCCAAATCCTGTTCCGCTCATTCTTCCATCGGAGATGCGGACCATGTCGGTAATTCCTTTAGCCAATAGCTTTTTTGGCAAAGCCATATTGCCCACTTCAGCCATTCCCGGATATCCCCTGGGTCCCACATTTTTCAAAACCATGATACTATCCGCATCAATCTCCAGGTCCGGATCGTCTATGCGTAGGTGATAGTCTTCGATATTTTCAAATACCACTGCCTTGCCTGAATGTTTGAGCAATGCAGGCGTTGCTGCAGACGGTTTGATCACGGCTCCGTTAGGCGCAAGATTGCCTCTAACAACGACAATGCCTGATTCGGGTTTGAAGGGTTTGTCCAGGGTCGCGATAACCTGACGATCGTAGACCTCGGCCGCTGAGCAATTCTCTTTCATTGTTTTACCATTCACTGTCTTAACACTCTGGTGAATAAAATCCTTCATTTCTTTGATAATTGCCGGAAGCCCGCCGGCATAGTACAGGTCTTCCATATAATTTTCTCCGGAGGGTTGAATGTTGGCCAGCAATGGGATATGCTGAGAAAATTTATCAAAATCGTCGATACTCAATTCCACACCGATTCTACCGGCAATGGCTAACAGATGAATGACAAAATTGGTCGATCCGCCAATGGCGGCATTGACCATGATGGCGTTTTCAAAAGCCTTGCGGGTTAAAATTCTCGACAATGTAAGATTCTCTCTTACCATTTCGACAATCCTTCTTCCCGATAATTGAGAAATTACTTTGCGCCTTGCGTCGGCTGCAGGAATGGAAGCATTGTCTGGAAGTGAAAGACCAAGCGCTTCGACCATGACTGCCATTGTAGACGCAGTCCCCATTACGGCACAATGTCCTGGCGTACGAGTCATGCATGCTTCCGCTTCTATGAATTCTTCGGGAGTGATCTGTCCTAATTTATGTGCCACATCGAAGCGCCAAACATCGGAGGTACCAATATTCCTTCCTTTCCAATGCCCTTTTAGCATCGGACCACCTGAAACAACTATTGTAGGAATATTTACACTGCATGCACCCATCACAAGTGAAGGTGTGGTCTTATCGCAGCCACAAAGGAGCACAACTCCATCAATGGGATTAGCGCGAATGGATTCTTCCACATCCATGCTGACGAGATTACGGTAAAGCATGGCCGTGGGTTTTATTAATGTTTCACCCAAAGACATTACCGGAAATTCAACAGGAAATCCGCCGGCTTCGAGAATTCCTTTCTTTACTGACTCAGCCAGGTCCCTGAAATGCGCGTTGCAGGGTGTTAGTTCACTCCATGTATTACAAATACCAATGACCGGCTTGCCGTTGAACATATCGGCAGGAATACCCTGGTTCTTCATCCATGCCCGGTAAATAAATCCATCTTTACCGTCACGGCCAAACCAATTGCGGCTTCGTAGTTTTTCTTCTGATGCCATTGTGCCCAATTAAGTCGTAAGTTAAAAGTAAAATCGCGTTTATATGTCTCCCTCACAATTTTCTAAAAATATACCATTTCAAATCCAATGGGGGATAGATAAGATTAAATTTTCCTATCAAACGCGTTAGTGAGCTAATCAATTTCTTCTTAAAGATGAAATTCGGAGTTTTTTCATCAATAAGAGAGATAGCATGTTTTATATTAATTTTCTTGGTCGGACGTCCTTTGGTAACTATTTTAAATCCATAATAGTTGAATAGTTGAGCTAATGTTTTGTCGGAAAACCAGTTTACTACGCTTGGCGGGCTGTATTCGTGCCAGCGTTTGCCGAATAATCTTGCAACTTTGCTTTTCATATTCCATGACTCGACCAGCACCAGCCCATTTGGTTTCAGTAGTCGAGAGGCGCTTTGCAATGCCTTATCAAGATCATAGAAGTGACCAATTACCTGTATCATGGTAATTAAATCAAATTGCTCATTAGTATCAAATGTTTCTAGGCTAGCTGTCGTTATGTTGAGATTTAACTTTGACCGACCGTATCCAGCGACTGTGTTATTAGGTTCAATACCGTAAGAGGCCCAGCCATATTTTTCAAATCCTTTTAGAATGAATCCAGCGGCACATCCCACGTCCAGTATTTTTCCTGGATCGCGATACTTTGAAACTATACGGGCATATCGCATTCCGTGCCTGTATAAAACATCCTTCTCGTCCATGTAGTTGGAATATCCGGCAGCTTTCCCGGAAAAAAAATAATCGTCACAGTAAACATTGGAAAGATGCCTCTGGACATCGGAAACGCGTGAATACCGATGCAAGCACTTTTTACATTCCAAAATCGAGAAATCCTTCTTTTTGAATAAAAGAGTTTTCTCTTCGCCACAGTCAATAGCAGAATCACATATCTTGTCCATACGGCGCTTTAAGTTAATCAACCCGATTACATAAATGCCATAGGAAATGGAAAGAAAAAGATGATAATTTAGAGGATTTGGGGGCGGCCAATCAAGAGGATCTTCGTGGGAACTAAATCTGCAAATTCCCTGTTTCTTCCATTATTAGTTAAAGCAAGAATTGGGCCGTAAAGCCTTATAAATTTGTCGTATATATTTAGATTTTCGTAAAAAACAAACGCCCGCTTTATTAGATTTAGCAGGCGTTTGCATTTATTAATTTTCATTTGAGGTCCCGAGCGGATTCGAACCGCTGTGGGAGCTTTTGCAGAGCTCTGCCTAGCCACTCGGCCACAGGACCTTCTTAGTAGTTGTCACCCGCCGACCGGACCTAAAAATTAAATTTTTTAAGGTCGGAGGCCGGGATTTTAGATTTGAATCAGCAAGTCGAAAAATATACATTTTCTTGCCAGATCTAATAGCTATGAAACCTCATTAATGAATCGAATTGCCGAGTCAGAACTGATACTTGAATGACCGTGGTGCCGTCTATCATTTAGATCTTCGTCCCGATGAAATTGCAGGCACCGTCATCACCGTTGGCGACCCTGAACGGGTGAAGGAAATCAGCAAACATTTTGATCTGATTGAAGTAAGGACTAAACACCGGGAATTCATCACGCATACGGGATATGTTGGTAAGAAAAGAATCAGCGTTCTTTCTTCGGGCATCGGCCCCGATAATATCGATATTGTCATGAATGAACTTGGATGCCCTGGCCAATATCGATCTTGACAACCCGCCAGATAAAACCGAAACTTACCTCGCTCAATATTATCCGGATCGGAACCTCCGGTTCGCTTCAGGAGATATTCCAGTCGATAGTTTTGTGGCATCCACCCATGGCCTCGGGAATCGACAACCTGCTGAATTTTTACCGCCATGAACAAAATCAACAGGAAAAGGAATTACTTCATTCATTTGTCACACACACGCAAATGCATGGACAAATGGGTTATCCCTATATCAGCAGCGCCGCTGCTTCCCTGATCAAGAATTTTGTGCAGGGATTTCACCAGGGTATCACTGTTACCTGCCCCGGTTTTTATGGGCCGCAGGGCGGGTATTGCGATTGGGTGTCCGTAATCCCGAGCTGATCAACCGGTTAACAGATTTTCGCTTTGGTCAGCACCGCATCACTAATTTTGAGATGGAAACATCGGCGATCTATGGCCTCGGGAAATTATTGGGGCATCATTGCCTGGCGATCAATGCGATTGTGGCCAACCGGGTAAAAAAGGATTTTTCGCAAAGATGTAAAGCGGACAGTATTGAAAACCTCATCGTTAAGTTTATTGAAGATATTCGATAGCGGTGATTGAAAATTGAATGACTATGGTAAAAAATATGCAACTACCATTTTATAAATATCAGGGACCGGAAATGATTTTATTGTCTTGACAACGAAGCAAGGAATATCCTTTACTCTCGGCAGATCAGGTTCGCCGAATGTGTGACCGCCGCTTTGGCATCGGCGCCGATGGGTTGATGCTCTTAAATGAAAAAACCGGCTATGATTTTGAAATGATCTATTACAATTCAGATGGTAAGGAAGGCAGCATGTGCGGTAATGGCGGACGTTGCATGGTAAAATTTGCGTATCATCTGGGCATTCACCGCAATACTTACAACTTTACTGCCGTTGATGGAAGTCACGTCGCAGAGATCGACACAGATGGGATTGTATCATTGAAAATGAAGGACGTTACCAAGGTGAGAAAATTTCACGGTGATTTTATTTTGGATACTGGTTCACCTCACTATGTAAAGATGGTGACCGACGTAATGAATATCGATGTATACAAGAAGGGCCATGATATCCGCCATAGTAAGGAGTTTGAAGAGGAAGGCATCAACGTGAATTTCGTTGAACAAATGGCCGATGTGGATAAGATCATCGTTCGCACTTATGAACGAGGCGTCGAAGATGAGACCTATTCCTGCGGCACCGGCGTGACTGCTGCTGCCCTGGTTTGTTTTCACAATGAAAATGGATTCAATGATGTGGAGGTAAAAACGCTTGGGCGGAAACCTGACTGTTGAATTTGAACGCATCGATGATAATCTCTACCAGGATATCTGGCTCTGCGGACCTGCAGAAAGAGTATTTGATGGTTCGGTTGAATTGCGATAAGTCATCTCATTTAATTGGCTACGCGTACCTTATGCTTTCTTTGGCCCTCGCGGTAAAATAAAATGATCCAGTACTTCAAAAATATCGATCAAACAACTGTAGAAATCACGGAGCCCGAAAACGGCTCCTGGATCAACGTTTCACCACCCCTAAAGCAAGAAGAATTCTCCGAATTGTCCAAAGGGTTGGATATACCTCTCGATTACCTGACCGACTCCCTCGACATTGACGAAAGAAGCCGCTTTGAAGGAGACGAGAATGTCAAATTAATCGTCATTAAGACTCCAACAGAGAATAACTCCTTCAACGAAAGCGATGCTTATTATATCACTATTCCTATTTGTATTATCCTTACCGATAACCAAATCGTCACCGTCAATTCCTTTGATAACCCGGCCATCAAAAAGTTCCTGACCACATTTCAGAAGCGAAGAACGGATCAGAGAAATATGATGGTATTGAAAATTTTCGAAAAGATCACGCAGGCGTATATGCAATACCTGAAAGAAATTAATCAGCGCCGCAATTTGATGGAACAAAAATTATATGCCAGCAACCGCAACGAGGAGTTACTCGAATTGATGAGGATACAGAAAAGCCTGGTTTATTTTGTTACCGCCCTTCGCTCCAATGAAATACTCCTTCTGAAGATGACGAGGACGGATTTCTTACAATTGAACGAAGAAGAAAAGGAATTTTTGGACGATCTGATCGTGGATATTTCACAAGGACTGGAAATGGCCAATATTTATACCAATATCCTGAGCAGCACATTGGATGCATTTGCCAGTATTATCAGCAACAATCTCAATAACGTATTAAAGCGGCTGACCTCTATTACGATCATCCTTTCTCTGCCGGCCCTTGTCACGGGCATCTACGGTATGAATGTGCCTATACCTTACGCTAATTCCCCACACGCCTTCTACATACCGATTGTTCTTGCCGTAGGAGTATCGGTGATCATTAGCTGGTATTTTTTGAAGAAAAAATGGTTTTGATGGATAATAACGTTTCAGCCCCTGGTAATTTTTATTTATGCTGAACATTAGAGTATACGGTATTCTACTGAATGAATCCAGGCAGGTATTAGTCAGCGACGAATTTATTCGCGGCAACTATTATACAAAGTTTCCAGGAGGCGGTTTGGAATTCGGTGAAGGCACCCGTGAGTGTCTAGCAAGAGAATTTAAAGAAGAGATGGACCTGGCCGTGGAAGTAGGTGCTCATATCTACACGACAGACTTTTTTCAAATCTCCGCATTCAACAATCAACACCAGATCATTTCAATTTATTATTCTGCGAAAGCATTGGAACCGATCAGGGCACCCTTACGAAAGATTGCTTTTGATTTCGATGAGCATCAACTTAAGGTGTATGAAGCCACGGGAGAGACAGAAACATTTCGCTTTATTGATTGGAACCATTTTTCAGAGGAATCCCTTACCCTTCCCATTGATAAGATCGTAGCCGGGCTGGTGAAGTCGCAATATTGATCAACCCGCGGCTGGGATATTCCTGAACCCATCATCATCCATTCCCATTGCCGCTCTTTTCATTTTCTTTGCTGTATCCTCTCCAACATACTTCTCTATTCTTTTCTCCACCAGGTAAATCACCGGTGTCAGGATTAGGGCCATTGTAAATTTATAAATATAGTTCATGATACCGATAGCCAAAATCAGTTGCCAACTGAATATACCTGCAAAGGCAATAAACAAGACGATATAACTGTCCACGATTTGGGAGACCAGTGTGGACCCGGTGGCGCGCAGCCAGAGATGTTTATCGCCAGTCATTTTTTTTATCCGGTGGAAAACGGTGACATCAACGATTTGACTGACCAGGAACGCCACGATACTTCCTATAATAATGCGGTTATTCTGGCCGAATATGGCGCTAAATGAGGTTTGAATATTTTCTACACCCTGATCCGGACTGCTTTTGATCCAGGCATCTGCCGCTGGAATACGAATGGCCAGGAAATACATGACAAAAGCATAGGCAATGAGGGCAACAGCGGTGAACGATATCCGCCTGACAGCCTTTGGTCCATAGTACTCGTTCACGATATCGGTGATGACAAATTCCAAAGGCCAAAGTAGGACGCCGCAGGTTAAAGTAAATGACATTCCACTTTGTCCGAAGAGAGTAAAGTCGACCGGGTGACTACCGAATAATTTCTCCAGAGAAAACAATTTGATACCGATGGCCTCAGCAATGAGGGCATTACAGCAAAAAAAACAAGCTATTCCGATAAACAGTTTGGTAGGCCGGTCTTTAATGATGTGGTTGATCATTCAAATAAAATATGAAGTAAATTAATAGGAATAAGAATAAAAAGTTAGCCACCGACAACCAGACAGGCACATAATCACTCAACTTCCGTTTCATTAATAAAAGCATCCCATAACAAATATTGGTGAAAGGAACAATGACAATGCCCATAAAATAGCCGATAATGATGATGGTAGAAGTAATGTCATCATCCTTTGCCCAATCACTAATTCGCAATGATATTGATAAAATAAAAGCAATGCCGCAGATGAAGGCTAGTCGAGATAAAAATAAAAGCCAACGCATCGGGATTTTAGTCTAAAATAGCATTATTTTGCCAGCCAAATATTCAAGCAGTATGAACAATCCCCTGCTGAAAAAAATAATTCCTCATCTTATTGCGGTAGTTATATTTTTAGTTGTTTCCATCTTGTTTTGCAAGCCCGTATTAGAAGGAAATGTCTTGAGCCAGGGCGATATCATTGGTTGGAAAGGCATGGCACAAAATGCTTTTGCATACAAAGAAAAAAATGGCCACTTCCCTCTATGGAATCCAAATCTTTTCAGCGGCATGCCCAACTATCAAATCGCCATGGAAGGCAAGACCATCTTGCCCGACATGGTAAAAATATTATCCCTCGGAATGCCGAAGCCTATCAACTTCTTTTTCCTGGCTGCCATCTGCTTTTATATTTTATGTCTTACGCTAAGGATACGACCAGTCATTGGCATTCTGGGGGGCCTGGCATTTGCATTCTCAACTTACAATCCAGTTATCATCAATGCCGGTCATGAGACTCAAATGTTGGCAACTGCTTTCATGCCACTACTAATGGCCGGATTAATATGCACATTTGAAAAAAAATATTGGCTGGGTCTCGCGCTTACAACCTTCGGCACCTATCAACAAATTGGCGTCAATCACCTTCAAATCAGCTACTACTTCTTCCTGGTAGCCATTGCTGTTACGATCAGCTATGTATATGACTGGATCAAACAAAAAGAATGGAAACATATGGCGATCGCAGGCGCAATCGTAGCTGTCTCCGCAGTAGTAGGGCTGGCAGGCAATGCATTGTCGTTAAAAACGACTTCTGAATATGCAAAATATACGATGCGTGGAGGGAAAGATATTTCGATTGAAGGAGGCACCGTCAAGGCAGCAAAGACCTCCGGACTGGATACGTCGTATGCTTTTATCTACAGCATCGGTAAGGCAGAGATATCAACCTTAATGATGCCAAATGCTTTTGGTGGAGCAAGTAATAAAGAGATGGGAGAAGGCTCGCATGTCGTTGGCAAATTGACGGCGAAGGGAGTTGATGAGACGCAGGCAGAACAGGTAGCTTCGCGACTTCCAAGATATTGGGGCGCTCTTCCCTACACAGCCGGACCCGCCTATCTTGGCATCATCACCTGTCTCCTCGGGCTGATTGGATTTGTGATTGTCAAGACCCCGTTGCGATGGGCCCTGCTCGCCGCTACTGTGCTCGGTATCTTCATGTCTTGGGGAAAGTACTTTGGCAGTTTTAATACTTTTCTATTTGAATACCTTCCCATGTACAATAAATTCAGGGCACCGTCGATGGCGCAGGTGATCCCTCAATTTACTATCGGGATCATCGCCGTGCTGGCATTGCAAAAAATATTATTCGAGGAGAGGACGAGGGAGTTGATCAAGGCAGATTTCAAAAGGATATTGTATGTAATGGGTGGACTGTTTGCTTTTTTAGCACTCATGTATCTCGCCATGGATTACAGTTCACCGGGAGATGGTCCTCTTTCCGGCTATCTTTCCGAGATGACGAAGAACAATGATGAAATCACACGTCTTATTTTTTCCGGTTTAAAAGCTGACCGTCGAGCCATGTTTGGAGGTCAATTCTTGAGAGCGCTGGGATTTGGAGTGCTCCTGTTGGGTCTCCTTTATTTGTATATGAAGGATCGAATTAAACCTCTGATCGTAGCCATTGCCCTCATAACTATTAGCACTCTCGAATTAACACTGGTGAGTAAGGAATACCTGGGCGAAGAAAGTTATGTATCTCCCGATGAGATAACCAGTACGAATTTCACACCCAATGCCAACGACCAGCAATTACTTCAGGACAAGGATCCCAGCTTCAGGGTCTTTAATATGGCAGCGGATACCTACAATGAAGCCCGGACCTCTTATTTTCATAAATCAATTGGTGGATATCACCCGGCCAAACTGCGCATATACCAGGACGTGATTGAGAAATACCTTTCCGGTAGTCCAAACAGAACCGTATTGAATATCTTAAATGCCAAATACTTCCTTGTACAGAATCCCCAGTCCGGAGAGGCTACCCTGATTCCCAATCCCGACGCGCTTGGTCACTGCTGGCTGGTCAAAAACGTAAAACTGGTAAGTGGGTCGGTGGAAGAGATCCAGGCTATTGGTTCTACCAATCTAAAAGATACGGCGATCGTAGATAAATCCTTTAGCCAGCTTGTAGTTCAACCGCAATGGGATTCTGCTTCAACGATCAAGCTAACTAAATTTGACAATGACGTGATGGAATATGAAGCCGTCTGTGCAGGTCCGCAATTTGCCGTCTTTAGTGAGATCTATTATCCTAAAGGATGGAATGCATACGTAGACGGGAAGAAAACAGAATATTGCAATGCCGACTATGTACTCAGAGGCATATCATTGCCTGCTGGTAAACATAGTATCAAATTTGCTTTTGAACCGACATCCTATAAGCAAGGTGTTAAGAATATCCTACATCGCCTCGTTCTTTATCTTGATATTTTTCCTGGGTGGTTTATTCATGGCCTGGCGAGAAGCCAGAAAAACCAGTTGACTTCCCTGATGAGAAAAGTCCTGGCAATAGCGCCTTATTCCTACCTCCCGTTTTATTCAGGTGGGCAAAAATTCATTGCTCAATTTTTCGAATTCCTGGCTCAAGTCACGGACCTCACCGTCATCAGTGTGCCTGAAAATGATTTTACCCTGGCAAACAACTATCGCGGTATTCCCATGTTGAAGAGTTCATTTTCCAGATACGTCGACCGAAGCCTGATCCGTAAAATAGTCGCTCTTGTTAGAAAAGAAAGATTTGATACAATTATTTGGGAACATCCATATTTTGCCTGGCTGGCCTTCCGCATTAAGCGAAGAACAGGAATCTTCACCATCATACATAGCCACAATATAGAATTCCAGCGCTTCCGCTCCACTCATCGTTGGTGGTGGCCGATCTTGCGGAAGTATGAAAAATGGAGCTTTAAAAAAGCAGACTGCATTTTATTTATTACTCCCGAGGACCGTGGATTTGCCATTGAGCAATGGAAAATAAACGAGCAGAAATGCATAGAACTGCCGTTTGGAATGACTATCAATAGTTATCCTACCGACCGTTTAGAAAGCAGGCAGGCAATTTCAGAAAAATACGGCCTGGATAAGAATGAAAAAATATTGCTGTTCACCGGCGCGCTTAGTTATAAACCTAACCTGGACGCAGTAAGGGCAATCCGGGAAAAGATCAATCCCTTCCTCGCTTCTCAGCCCGGATTTCGTTATAAGATTTTGATTTGCGGTAAAGGATTGCCCGAAGAGATGAATTCTTTAAAAGATGAAATAAACAAAAATATTATCTACACAGGATTTGTAGAAGATGTGGATACATATTATAAAGCATCTTCGGTATTCTTAAATGCAGTACAGACGGGGGGCGGCATTAAAACCAAAATGGTCGAAGCAATCGGTTTTGGGTCCACTGTTATTGCAACGAATACGGCTGCCAAAGGCATTGATGCAAGAGTATGCGGAGAAAACCTCATTACCGTGGATGACAATGATTGGAAAGAGTTTGCGGAAAAGGCGATAGAAAGATCTAAGGAAGATGCCGTTACGCCCCCTTCATTTTACACAACTTATTATTGGAAAAATATCATTCAAAAACTGATGACATCTCTAGCGAATCGGTCGTCCCGTGATACGGTAAGTAATTGATTTTATAAAATTCCTCGAGGCTTCTTTAGATACATAGATCACTTTAAAAATAAAATAGTATAATCCTCTTCCTTTTCTCAATCTCATGATCGCCAGCTCATGCTTCATCATGGTTTTACGAAGCGATAATTTCCGATCGGGGCTGGAACTGCCGCTATGCAAATGAATAATCGATGCTCCGGAAAAGAATGATATGGAGTATCCTAATATCTTGATTTGTTCGCACCAAAGTTGATCTTCTCCATACATAAAGAAACGATCATCGAGCTTCTTACCCGGGAATCGCTCCAGGAGTTGCCGGCGAAACAGAAAGAATGCTCCATTCACCCAATCTACTTCCATTTCCCGGTCGTGCCGGAAATATTTGCCCAGCATGAGCCGGGACCTTTTAGGATAAGGCATTAAATAAGGTATGAACCGGAACAGATCCAGCAATTCCCAGCCAATGCTTCTGAACCGACGCGCAGAATACTGGACCTTCCCATCTTCATAAGTCATTCTGCAACCCACTACGCCCGTGCCCGGGCGGCTTTCAAAGTATTCCAGCGATTTCGTAATCGCATCTTCATGCAATAGGGTATCATTATTTAGGAGAAGAATATATTCTCCGCTTGAATTGGCAATGCCGAGATTGTTCCCATAGGCAAAACCGCCATTCGTTTGACTCCTGATCAATTTTATACCTGGAAACTCTATCAGAAACTGCCTCGGATCGAGCTCTGTGGATGCATTGTCAACCAGGATTATTTCATAGTTCTTTCCCTGTGTCTGTTTGAGGACAGTCCGGATGCAGTTGCTGGTCAGCAGAAAGGTGTTGTAATTGACAATGATGATGGAAAGCTTGGTCATTCAATTAATCCACTATTTCATTATTGGTTTGGGATAGATTTTCTTAAACCCCAGGAATAGCGCCCTTCCTACTGCACTGGCATCTAGAGCCATGGCCAATTTAACACTAAAGATCTGTTCGGGTCTGAATGATTCATCGATCTCCAGCATCCTTGCATATTCTTTGCACTTCCTGACAAAACTTCTAACTGTCAGGTTACCTCTCTTGGATTTAGGAGTACGCAGCAGGCGGTGTGAAAGGCTTCGGCAATAGAAAGAAATGAAACCTGCAGCATGATGGCTGATCACGTCCCGGAAACTTTGCTTCTCATTTTTCAATTTTTCCAGGAAAAAGATAAATCTCTCGAATGCCAGGTGAAAGCGGACATCGTCGCTTCGGTTAGTTGTGCTTTGATGGAGGCGAAATGCAAAACAGTTCCTTTCGGAGGTGGCTTTGAAATTTTTCTGGGTCAGACGTATCCAAAGTTCAAAATCGGCAAACAACAAATTAGGATAAGCTGGAATGCCTCCAGTGCCGTCATAATCGGATGAGCGCATCAGGAAACCAGTGCCCATTACGTCAATCTTGTGGAGTAAAAAATTTTGAAGGAATTCTTCAGCGGATTCAACGGCCGCCATAGACTTGCAGTCCCTTATCTTTTTCCCCTGGGCATTCATATAAAAGAAATGAGTCTGATAAAGACTGGCTTCGGGATATTGATCGATCAACGCATTCATCGTTTCCAGGTAGTCAATGTTCAATTTATCATCGTGGCCGATGAGAGTCATAAATTCACTCTTCGGTACACTTTGTATGCGTCCCCAGTTCTCTTCAATCGAAAGAGACCTTTCCGCCGGAAATATTCTGATCCGCTGATCTGCTAATGATCTCAACCATTCTTTCGTGCCATCACTGCTATTATTATCCAATACCAGCAGTTCGAAATCAGCAAAGGATTGTGCGAGGATACTGTTTACACACTCCTTTACATACTCACCTCCATTTTTCACTGGCAATATGATGCTGAATTTTGGCAATATTCAAACTTATGACTAATCTTTGCTGCGCAGCGACTTCTTCATTCTGACCAGCAGGTCATGGGTTCGCGGAAGGTTTTTTTTCATGAAATATTTGAATCGAAATTCCTTCAGATAAGAAATCTTGAAAACCTCTCTTTCTGCCTTTTTCAGTCCTTTGGCATCAATGCCCATTCTCCGATAATAATGATGCAAAAAAACGAGGTGAGAGACGACCCACAAAGCAGTGAATCGGAGCATTCTTTTTTTAATATCCGGCCAATCTCGCAAATGCGACACCTTATTCTCCAGGTACTGTGGAAAATTAGTGGCAGCCACTACAATCTGGTCATTCTGGTCCCTTCCAAAATTTTCACTATGAAGTGTCTGACATCCGAGCGACCTGTTAATGATCACGCATCCAGCATTGGACCCTGCGGTGCTTAAGTAAGCATAATCGCCGAGAAAAGGAGTTCCGTATTCGGGTACACCGCCCATACTGATCAATATTTCACGCCTGACAATACAAGTGGACCATAAATAATGAGGAAAAATGCCGAAGCTGAACAACTGTTTTAGGAACTCGTCTGGTGAGTAAGCGTATTTATAATCGATATCATGCACATTGGATAAGCAGGAATTGGTGCCCACCTTGAAATTGTAAAGTTGGCCCACCTTATGATCCATGCAAAACCAATCACATCCTCCCAGGTACATTCCATAACCGGGAAATTCATTCTGTAAATCAAATAAAGTCTGCAACATAGGTGGATAAACAGGATCATCATCTGCGATCATCACTATATATTCACCGGAAGAACGCTCGAGACTTCTATTGAAACTTTTCTTCATTCCCAGGTTTGCTTCATTAGCGGAATACTTAAATCTGGGATCTCTGAAAGATTCTACAACACTCCTTCCGCTCTGCTCCACATCATTATCAGAAATGATTACTTCGTAGTCAGAAAAGGTTTGTAAGAGTATGCTCTGTAAGGTTGAATGTAAATAAGCGGGTCTTTTGAAGGTAGAAAAGCAAAAACTGGCAAATGGTTTTTTCTCCATGGATCCTTTACTTAACTCTTTTCAAATAACCCTTCGGCGCGACACTGATCAACAACTTATTATCAATAGTATGATCGATCTCAAAATTATTGTTTGTTTTCAGGAATTCCTCCACTGCCGTGCTGGGATTATTGCCTATTCCCCAGGGTCTTTTCTGTGAGAAGTAGCCTTCAGGGAGGTCTTCCACGATCGTATCAAATGCAACAATATACGAGTGGAGAGAAACCAGCGGAGAATACAATCTCAACTCTTCTAAAACATGATCGTGAGTATGATGGGAATCCAGGCAAACCAATATCCTCTCTTTACCAGCGGCATGTTCAAATACCTGGTCAATAGTTGTTTTGTCAATGGCAGAACCCTGGATCATTTTGATCCTTTTGAACATGGCATGCTTCTCAATCTCCAGGCGGTTATGTTCACGAATATCGATATCGATACCCAGCACCTCACCATCACCTATCAATTCAAGGATCGATGCGTAATATATGAGGGAGCCTCCGTGCGCAATACCTGTTTCGATGACCAGGTCCGGCTTTATTTGCCAAATCAATTCCTGCATCATCACCATATCCTGTGGATACTGAATGATCGGCCGGCCCATCCAGGTGAAATTATAAGAGTATTGAGCACGGTTCGATTCAGTATTGAATTGACGTGCCGCTTCTTGCAAAGCGTTGTTGGAATTGTTTTTTTCAATCCGTTCTTTCCTTTCTTCTATAAATGCCTGTATGGGATCACTCATTACTTAAGATTGTTTTTAACCGGGCATTATCGCCCCAAAACCCCATGGGTTCATAATCCGGATATGGATAATACCCTGTATTCAAAGAAATATGTCGACCAATTTTTTTCAGGTATTGCGTCACAAATTCCCTGACTGTTACCGGTTTTCCGCTCGACACGTTAATAATTCCTGCCACCTTATTTTGAAGAGCGATCTTAATTATGTATTCCGCCACCTTTTCAACAGGCAGAAAATCCCTCTCCTGCTCACCTCCTGACATATTAAATGTGGATTCGCCATTGGCAAGCGCCTTATCAAGTTGCGAAAGTAATGAATTCGGATTTTGACCTTTGCCGTACATGTAAAACAGCCTGACCCATTTCAATCCAAAAGGGTGTGCCCTGCCTAATTCTTCCAGTTGTTGGCGAAGGGCGTCCTTAGCCTTTCCATAAGAATTTATGGGCGAAGCAGGAAGGTTCTCCGTCAAACGGCCTTCCTGCATGCCATACTCAAAGCAGGTGCCTGTCACCGTTAGATCCGTTAAGCCGTTTTGAACCAGGTTTTTCAAAAACTGCGAATGACGAGGTAGGTTAATTTCTTCGTGAAATGAGGATTTGTAATTTGGTAAGCCTTCCCAGGCCAGGTGGATCATAGCATCCGGGCGATCAAAAAATTTGAAGTAATTGACTGTGGGATCCATGGTAGCTAAATCCAGGGGGATATAGTTTACTCTGTCAAACCATGTCGCATTTTTTGCTCGCTGCAGATCGGTAGATGATGCAACCACGGAATGAGGTTGTTTCAGGAGTTCTTCCACTACATAATTGCCGATAAATCCCGTCGCTCCTGTTACCAGTACTTTCATAGCAGGGCTAAAGTAATTTTAATTTGGGAATGGGAATGACAAAGCGTCCCCGCCATTCGCTGATATATGAAAGTTGCGCAGTAATCTCCTGTTCCAGGTTCCAGGGGAGAATGATGACGTAATCGGGTTTATTGGCTTTTAAATACTCTTCCTCCACCACCGGTATATGACTGCCCGGCAACTATTTGTTTTGCTTATGAGGATTGGCATCTACCACATATTCAATCAGATCATTTTTTATGCCGCAGTAATTCAATAGCGTATTTCCTTTCGCTGCAGCGCCATAGGCCGCAACCTTTTTGCCAGATCTCTTTTGCTCCAGGAGGAATGATAGCAATTCCAGTTTTTACCTGCAATGCCTTTTCCTGGAAATGCTCGTAATAGGCGAGTCCGAGTCATTCCTTTGTCCGCTTCTTTTTGCAGGAGCGTCGCCACGGCTGCTGTTACCGGTTTTGAATGATCGCTTCTTGTGCCTGGCATAAATCCTGAAATGATCCTCCATGAGTAGGTAGTTCATCCACATCAAACACCTCCAACTCTTCTGATTCAAATATCTGCTTTACCGTGTGCAATGAAAGGTAGGAGAAATGTTCATGATAGATCGTATCAAACTGATTATTGTCCACCAATTGCATCAGGTGAGGAAATTCCATGGTGATCACTCCTTTCTCCGCCAAAATGATCTTCATTCCGCCAACAAAATCGACAATATCCGGCACATGTGCCAGTACATTATTACCCAGCAGCAGATCGGCCTTTACTTCCCACATATTAGCTAGCCTGTCCGCCAGCTCCACTCCAAAAAACTCGATGATGGTTTTGATACCCTTTGCCAATGGCCACTTCTGCTGTATTGGCCGTTGGTTCAATTCCCATAACCGGAATCTCTCTTTCTTTAAAATATTGTAGCAGGTATCCATCATTGCTCGCAATCTCGATCACTTGCGATGAAGAATCGAAGCCAAACCTTTCCATCATCATCTCGGTATATTTCTTTGCATGAGCAAGCCAGCTTGTACTATAGGAAGAAAAATATGCATACTTACTATCAAATATGGCATCCGACTTTTTGTATTCATCAATCTGTACCAGGAAGCATTGATGGCAGGTATAAACTTTTAGTGGATAAAATACCTCAGGTTCATTCAATTGCTCTTTGGTCAGAAAAGAATTGGAGGCGGGTGAATTGACCAGGTCAATAAATACATGTTCGAGTTCGGTTTTGCAAAATCGGCATTGCATAATTAGATTCCTTTAAAATTTTTGTCCAGCAAGGGATGGTGTGCATCCCTGGATGAAATGATGGTCACCGGCAAGGGCCATGGAAATATTGATCATTGGATCATTATACCGGATGCCTCCTTCAGATCCAGGCTGATAAAATTCAGAATGGTGATAGAGCAATTCACAATGATCCTCCAGACATTGAAATCCATGTGCGAATCCCTCCGGTATATACAACATCTTACTGTTTTCAGCCGACAACTCCACTCCCAACCATTTCAGAAAAGTTGGCGAATCTTTTCGCAAATCAACAATCACGTCGAAGACGGCTCCGGCAACACATTTTACTAACTTGATTTCCTTATGCGGATGCAACTGAAAATGCATGCCGCGCAGGCTACCTTTTTTGTAGGTAACCGAATGATTCATTTGCACCCATTCTTTTCATGGCCGATCTCCTTAAATTCATTCTTACAATAATATCTTCCAAACCATCCGCGTTCATCCTCGTGAATTTTTATTTCGATTGTATAGCTGCCCTCCAATATGGTTTTTGAAAAGGTCATAGTCGGAAATAATCCTTGATTTGCTGAAATGTGAATTCCGCCTGGTCCCTAGCTGATTGCTTATACCATTTGATCGTCCAGGCGATAGCTTCCTTTCCCGAAAGTTTGGGTTTCCATTTCAATTCATTTTTCGCTCTACTGATATCGAGTTTTAGCAATCCGGCCTCATGGGGCTGAGTATGGTCCGAGACATCCTTCCAATTTCCCTCTCCCCAATTTTCAATAGCAGTTTCTACCAAATGTGAAACGGTTAGATGATCGTCGGGTGAAGGACCGAAATTGAAAGCTTTTGAATAAGCCAATGGGTCCTTTTCAAGAAAAGATGCTAACAGGAGATAGCCAGTGATTGGTTCCAGCACATGCTGCCAGGGTCTTACCGCATGTGGATTCCGCACATCGATAGTTTGAGCGCTTTGAAGTGATCTCACAATGTCCGGCATGATCCGGTCCTTACTCCAGTCTCCTCCGCCAATCACATTCCCTGCTCTTGCAGTAGATATTGCTTTATGATGTTGGTCATATTTCCTGGGGTTAAAGAAGGAATTGCGAAAAGAACTTACGACCAGTTCCGTGCAGGCCTTGCTGGCACTGTAAGGATCGTAACCCCCCAGCCGGTCATCTTCTTTGTATAAGAATATCCTGTTCCTTATTTTCATATACTTTATCAGTAGTAATAACGACAACAGTGCATTTAGAAGGAGATGAGTTGCTGCTTCCAGTAAATTAGCAGTACCTGTCACATTGATTTCAAAAGTTTCCGCAGGGATCTCATACGATCTTCTGACTAAAGGTTGTGCCGCCAGATGAAAAATGAATTCAGGTTGAAATGAATCGATTTCTTTTTGCAGTCTTTCTTTATCGCGGATGTCCGCATATTACCGATTCTGTAGGATGTGATGATTTTAATAAATTGAAGAGACCTTGCTCCGATTCGGGTTCGAGAGCATAACCTTTGACCTTCGCCCCTGCCAGGTGAAGGCAGGCCATCAGCCACGCCCCTTTAAAACCCGTATGACCCGTAATAAAGACCCTTTTACCCTGATAATATGAAAGCAATGAGTCCTGCATTACCAGATCTTCCATTTTGCTTGATGGTTCTGCCAGAGCGATTCCAGTTCCAGTTTATCACGCAACGCATCCATGCATTTCCAGAAACCCTTGTGACGGTAGGCCACCAGCTGATCATCGTGCAGCCAATGTTTCCAATGGCTCATCCTCCCACATCATATTGTCCATATCGCCCTCCAGGTAGTCAAATACTTCTGGGCTTTAATACAAAAAAGCCTCCATTGATCCATTTGCTTTCATCCTTGGCTTTTTCACGGAAAGAAACAACATGGCCATCCTCACCCAGGTCCATGCCGCCGAAGCGGGCATCCATTTGCACCGCAGTAACGGTAGCCACGCGTTGGTGTTTTTGATGAAACGCCAACAGAGCCTTCATATCAACATCCGTCACCCCATCTCCATAAGTCAGCATGAAGTCTTCATCATTCAGATATTTTCTTACCTGTTTCAATCGACCGGCCGTTTTTGTATTCTGTCCTGTATCTACCAATGTAACTTTAAACGATTCGGTATTCGTGCCGTGAATCTCCATTTTATTATTTCCTAATTCGATCGTGATATCCGAATTATGAAGGAAATAATGCATGAAATATTCTTTAATCAGATATCCTTTATATCCAAGGCAAATGATAAATTCATTGAAGCCATACTGGCTATATATTTTCATGATATGCCAGAGGATAGGCTTTCCGCCAATCTCTACCATCGGTTTTGGACGCGTTTCTGTTTCTTCGGCAATGCGCGTACCCAGGCCTCCGGCAAATATGACGACTTTCATTTGAATGTTTTTATTGGCCGCAAAATTAATTGATTATGGGTATCCGGGATCTAAAATATTCGCTATCACTGTCGCCAATTGCTTTTAGAAACCGGTCCATCCCTTTGCGCTTCGCATCATCCAGAAGGTAACTCAGATGGAACCTGTAATATTTATTCAAATCAATAATTCAAAGGAGTTAGCAGCTGCTATTTCATCAATATGATCAAGCCCCACTCCATTGGCCATATTGAATAATTCGATAAAGTCCTTTGGCAATTGTTTAAGGCTGATCCATGCTGCAAACACAAACGGAAGGCCCGTGATAGATCTCCATTCAGATCCCAGGTCATAGATGAATGTTGATATTTTCCTTTGTTCAAATGCCCTGTCTCCAATGACTAAGCCCGCCGTGGTGCCTTTTATTTGTTTACGATACACTTCATCCTTTGTTTCTATTATTTCCGGGTTAATGCCCCATGACTCCTTCATCAGGTATTTCAATAGGGCAATGGAGGTCCGGCTTTGGTAATCCAGATAAACTTTCTTGATCTCATCCATTGGCACATCGCTAAAGAGTGCAACGGATGCAATTTCACCTTTCGTTCCGATACAATAATCAGTAATAATATGGTATGAAGGCAGTTCAGGGATGACGGCAATAGGGATTAGTCCGACATCGATTTCATTGTTCAATAACATATCCGCCAATCGGGCAGGATAATCTTCGATCAATTCTATCTTTCGCGGACAGGTGGCCTTTGCAGCCCATAAAGTAGCGGTCTTGTATTGAGGTAATTGACAATGCCGACACGAATCTTGTTCAATTCAGTTATTTTTGCTCACCGCCGTAGATGCCAGGCAGCCAGCAAAGTTAAGGTTGAAACGGCTACTATAAAATCAAATCATGGAACTGTCTGCACTCACTTCTATCTCGCCTGTTGATGGTCGTTATCGCAAACAGATTCAACACCTGGACGAGTATTTTTCAGAGTATGGTTTAATCAAATACAGGGTCGCCATAGAAATAGAATACCTGCTTTTCCTGGAAAAGAAAAAATTCTTCAAATTATCCGGTAAGACTATAAAATACCTGGAAAAACTGGCAGCAGATTTTGGTCCCGAGGATGCACAGGAAATAAAACAAATTGAATATAAGATCAACCATGATGTCAAGGCCGTTGAATATTTCCTTAAAAAAGAATTGTCCAAAGCCGGCAGTGAAGAGGCCAGAGAATGGGTTCATTTTGGATTGACTTCCCAGGATATCAATAACACGGCCATACCGCTACTTTGGAAACACGCAGTGGAATATGAATATTTACCTGGCTTGTTGAATCTCAACACCCAATTAAAATTGCTGGCGAAGGAGTGGATGGACATCCCCATGTTAGCGCATACTCACGGTCAGCCTGCTACTCCAACCCGGTTGGGCAAGGAAATTATGGTCTTTGTCGCCAGGATTGAAGCACAGGTGGAACAATTTATCGGCATTCCCTTCACCTGTAAATTCGGAGGGGCCACTGGAAACTTCAATGCCCATCATGTCGCATTTCCTAAAGTAGATTGGGTAAAATTCGCGAATGAATTTGCGGCACACATCGGATTAAACAGGCAACAGTTTACCACCCAGATCGAGCACTATGATAATCTCGCCGCCCATTTCGATTGCATAAAAAGGATCAACAATATCCTGATCGATTTCTGTAGAGATATATGGAGCTATGTTTCGATGGAATATTTCAAGCAAAAAGTAAAGAAAGGAGAAGTGGGATCATCAGCCATGCCCCACAAAGTCAATCCTATAGATTTTGAAAACGCGGAAGGTAACCTGGGAATGGCCAATGCGATCTTCGAACATCTTTCTTCTAAACTTCCAGTTTCACGACTCCAGCGAGACCTTACGGATTCTACTGTGTTGAGGAATATTGGGGTTCCCATTGCTCATACATTAATTGCCTTCCGCTCCATTGAAAAGGGATTGGAAAAACTCATCATCAACGATGTGAAAATTCATGAGGACCTGGATAATAATTGGGCCGTGATTGCCGAAGCTATTCAAACCATATTACGCAGGGAAAATTTTCCCAACCCTTACGAGGCGTTAAAGGATCTGACGAGGGGCAACAACACGATCAGTAAGAAAACGTTGCACGAATTTATTGAACGACTCTCCATTGGAGATGGAGTTAAAAAGGAGTTGAAAAAGATCACCCCGCATAATTATACGGGGGTTTAAGTAACGAATCGAAAATACTATTTCTTCCTTTTAAATATAAAGCGTATTAGCTCCTTTCCCTCTTCCATTTTCGTTCCCGCCTGGTGAAATCCCGCTTTCATTAATACTTTTTGAGAGGCAACATTAGGAATTTCGGTGTGAGCATAGATTTCCGCATAGGAATTGTGCTTAAAGAAATAAATCAATCCGCTCTTTGTCAATTCAGTTGCATAGCCTTTTCCCCAGCAATGCGGAAGTAATGAGTAGCCCAGTTGAATTTTTTCTTCCTCCCCCGTGACCGGTATGATGGCAAAAGAGCCCACGAATTTGCCGCTCTTTTTTTCTTCCACCGCCCAACGACCCATGGTAGGAAATTTGTGTGAGTGAGTAATGACCTCTGCCAGGAAGGCATCACTTTCCTCTTTATTCTTTACCGCCCGGATATATTGCATCACCGCTGGATCGCCCATGAGCGCAAAATGATTGTCTCTATCTGCATCGGTATATAATCTCACGATCAGCCTTTCAGTTTCAAACTTCTTTTTGATTTGAACACCTTGCATTCTTCACTAATTAGGTTATGTTTCTTAAACGGCTTCTTTGTGAATTTCCGATGTGAAATGAAATTCTATATCGGGATTATTGGTCCTTTCGGTATTCAGGAACCATTCGCTTTGCGCCAGGTAAACAAGATGACCATCCTTATCTTCTCCAATATTAGCTTGTTTAAAGCGGGTGAATTGCTCCAGCTTGGAAGGCTGACTACTGGTGATCCAGCAGGCTTTATAAAATGGAAGGGAATTAAAGACTACCGATGCGCCGTACTCGTGCAGGAGTCGATATTGGATCACTTCAAATTGGAGTTCCCCAACACAACCGACTATCTTTTTGTTTCCGCCAAATTGTGTAAATAACTGAGCAACGCCTTCATCAGTTAGCTGCAATAGTCCTTTTTCCAGTTGTTTTGTCTTCATTGGATCCTTATTGACTACTTCCTTAAAGATCTCGGGTGAGAAGGACGGAATTCCGGTAAAATAAAAATCCTCCCCTTCCGTCAATGTATCCCCGATCTTAAAATTCCCCGTATCAAATAATCCTACCACATCGCCCGCATAGGCTGTATCAATAATGCTTTTGTCACGCGCCATGAAACTATAAGGATTGCTAAAACGTATCTCCTTATCCAGGCGGACGTGGTGGAAATACTTATTACGTTCGAACTTACCTGAACAAACTCGAAGGAAGGCTATACGATCACGGTGTTTGGGATCCAGGTTGGCGTGTATCTTAAATACAAAACCGCTTAATTTATCTTCTTCAACATCTACTATTCGAAAAGTGGTCTCCCTGCTTTTAGGAGTTGGAGCAATCCGGATAAATGTATCAAGCATTTCCTTTACACCAAAATTATTGATGGCGCTACCGAAAAAAACAGGAGCCAGCTTGCCTGCTAAATAGTCTTCCGTTTTTAATTGGCCATGCACACCTTCCACCAGTTCTACGTCTTCGCGCAATTGCTGGGCGTCTTTCTCGCCCAATTTGTCATCAACTATCTTATTGGAGAGGTCGAAAACAGAAATGCTATTCTCATCCGTTGCCTTGGTATTGGCAGAAAAAAGTAAGAGATTTTTGTCATGGAGGTTATAGACTCCTTTGAATTCCTTGCCGCTATTGATCGGCCATGTCATGGGATGAAGCTCGATCGACAATTCTTTTTCAATTTCCTCCAGCAAGTCAAACCGGTTCTTTCCGTCTCTGTCCATTTTATTGATAAATACAATCACCGGAGTGTTCCTCATACGGCATACTTCCATCAATCTCCTCGTCTGCTCTTCTACCCCATTTACGCTGTCGACAACTAGAATTACACTGTCCACCGCGGTTAGAGTGCGGTAGGTATCTTCCGCAAAATCTTTGTGGCCGGGGGTATCCAAAAGGTTGATAAGAATTTGTTTATATTCAAAACTCATCACGGAAGTAGCGACCGAAATTCCTCTTTGTCTTTCAATTTCCATAAAGTCACTGGTAGCGAATTTTCTGATCTTATTGCTCTTTACAGCGCCGGCAACCTGGATGGCACCACCGAATAGAAGAAATTTCTCGGTGAGCGTTGTCTTGCCGGCATCGGGGTGACTGATGATCGCGAAGGTCCTGCGTCTTTTTATTTCGTTATGATACTGCATTTCCCGGGTTGTTTTTTACAGGGTGCAAAGTTAATGTTCAGCGGATATTGATTATTGATTATTAATTACTGCGACTTCTTATTTAATGTTTGAATGCTTATAAATAAAGGTAATAGTCGGCTAATAAGCTGATAAACTCTGGGGTATACTCTTTCTTTTCATTACAAATTGACATATCATCGATCGCCGTTACCGCTTCGGGCTCCGCTTTCAAACCTCCTCTAACCATTATTCTGAAATAGCTTTGGCCAATGGATGGACGGACCAAAACCATCTCGTGGATAGACAATTCTTGTCCCAATAAGAGCTGTTTGATTTCCGCATTTCTTTTGTATGGCAACAGTAAAAAAAACTGTCCCTGAGAATTCAAATTTTTTTTGATGGCCGCTACTAACTCAGTCAGGGAAAGCTCCGCGCTGTGATGAGCCAGGTTCTTCCGGCTGTTGGCTGACAACAATTCATTCTCATAGAATGGCGGATTACTTACGATGATATCAAACGGTGTCTGAAATTCAAAAGAGCGGATGTCTCCCTGATATAAGTGAATCTGTTTTTTCCATGCCGAAGCTGCTATATTGTCCGATGCTTGCTCAAATGAATTCTTATCAATTTCAATGGCCTCAATATTTGAATCCCATTGCTGGGCAATCATGAGGGACAATACTCCGGTTCCCGCGCCGACGTCTAATATTTTCCCGCCTGTTAGCGAAAAGTTTTTGAGTTGGCTGACTATCCATGCTCCGAACAAACAGGCGTCTGTCGTTACCTTCATGGAACAGCGGTCCTGGTGAATAGTAAATTGTTTGAATTGAAAATAGTTGTTGGCCATAAAATGTTGTCACCATTCTGCCCTGGCCGAAGCGTTAATACTAAGATCTGAGAATTGATGATCGAGGTACTTATGATAACCAGCGAAGGCGATCATCGCAGCATTGTCTGTACAATATTCAAAGGCTGGGATGAATGTGTTCCAATTGCTTCTAACTCCCATTTCTTTGAATGAGGTTCGGAGACCGCTATTTGCCGAAACGCCACCAGCCAGGCAGATGTCTTTTATGTTTGTGTCAATGGACGCTTTTTTCAACTTGTTTAATAAAATACTGATGATCCGCGCTCTGGATAGAAGCACATATATCTGCCAGGTTATCTTTGATGAAAGCCGATTTTTCTTCTTCTGTAGCGGTAAATGATTCTTTGAAAAGGAGGCTCCTGCCGGCATTTTTGAGAAAGTAGAGGATAGCGGTTTTTAATCCGCTGAAACTGAAATCAAGTCCGGGAATTTGCGGTTCCGGAAACGAGAACCGCTTTGGGTTTCCCGATTGTGCATACTTATCTATCAATGGTCCTCCGGGATAAGGTAGTCCGAGTAATTTGGCTGATTTATCAAATGCTTCTCCAGCCGCGTCATCAATTGTTTCCCCGATTACTTTCATGCGCAATGGAGATTCGCAAACAACGATCTGCGTGTGCCCTCCGCTTACCGTCAGACATAAGAAAGGAAATGCTGGTCTGGGCTCATCTATTAGATTGGCGAGCACATGTGCCTGCATGTGATGTACGGAGATCAATGGTTTTTCCAAAGAGACTGCCAGCGATTTTGCAAACTGTGTTCCGACAAGCAATGAACCTATAAGTCCCGGCGAGCGAGTAAAGGCAACGGCATCTAATTCTTCCACATTGACAGAAGCTTGCTTTAATGCCGCATCAACAACGGGAATAATATTTTGGACATGGGCCCTTGAGGCCAGCTCGGGAACGACGCCTCCGTATTTTTCATGAATGGTCTGGTTGGCGATGTAGTTGGACAGGATCTTTCCATCTCTGCAAATTGATGCGCCGGTCTCGTCACAGCTTGATTCAATGCCCAGTATTAGCATGTGGCAAAGCTACCACTCACCAATCACAACTCACCACTCACTATTTACTTCGAATAGCTACCACCGGATCCATTCTTGCTGCCTGGGATGCCGGTATGAAACCGGCCATGACACCTACGGCAACACAAATGACGATAGCCATGACCATATTATTAGTAGAAACGTAGACGGGAAAATTTAGAGCACCGGATAATACCATCGTCAGAAGAAAAACAAGCAATAATCCGATTAATCCTCCAACGATGCAAAGGAATGCGGATTCCAAAAGGAATTCCGTGAGGATCACTCTTTTTTTCGCCCCAATCGCCTTCTTTAATCCGATCTGACCCGTGCGTTCGCGCACGGTAACGAACATGATATTGGCAACGCCGAACATGCCGACGATCAATGAAAGTCCGGCAATAACCCAGCCACCTATATTCAGGCTCACGAAAGCATTGCTGATGGCAGCACTGAAATCATTGATGTCATTTAGTGCAAAGTCGTCTTCTTTTTTAGGAGTTAGCTTGTGAAGGGCTCTCATGGTGCCTGTCAGGTCATTCTTTAAAGCTTTGCTGGAGAGGTCGTCCTGTCCCTGCACCAGTATCAAAGGATCAGCGCGGCGTTCATCCATGATATTACGCGCAAACTTATAAGGAAGAACTACATTCTGATCGAAATTCCATCCTCCGATCATTTGTTTTCCTTGTTTTTTTATTACGCCCACCACCTGAAGCTTCTTTCCGCGCGCAGTAGCTTCTTTGCCAATGGCGCGTTCGATAGTCCCAAATAGTTTTTCGGCAACTTCTACTCCGATCACCATCACGTTGCTGCCATGATCAAATTCCGCATCGGAAATATAGCGGCCCTCCTCAACTTCTATCGGCTGAATGTCTTTGAACTGTTCTGAAATCCCATAGAGTCGAACTCCGGACAATTGATTGCTTTCAAAATCAAGATTATCCTGCACTTCAATCTTAAAGGCGACGTATTTGGCGGTTGGAGTTCTTTCTTTTATTCTTTTCAGGTCCTCATATTTCGGCATGGGACGATTCACATACTTCCACCACGGATAGTCGGGACCGCCACCTGCCGTATAATCCCATTTGTCTACGTAAATCGTATTGGTGCCCAGCGATCTGACTTCATTTTGGATGTTGCGTTCAAGACTATTGACAACCGCAAGTACGCCGATGATGCAGAATATGCCTATCGTTATGCCGAAGAGGGACAGGAAAGTGCGCAACTTGTTCTTCCAGAGTTCCTGGAGTGCCATTTTGAAACTGCTCGTCACTATTTCAAATGAGCGTTGGATCATAGATCAAAGTTAATGTAAGCCGAATAATCTCATCCCGGGAAAGCATAATCTCTCAAATACTCAAATTCCCTGGTCAACAAACCATTCTCAGTGATGGTGGCCCTCTTAATAATATCGGAACCGCCGTTCACCAGGTCATGAAGGACATATTTGATCAGTTGCTCACCGAAATACCGGCTGGCATCTCTTGGTAGCTCATTAGGCAGATTACCCACAGCCATGATATCAATGGATCCGGGTAGAAAAGGCATGGTTTTCTCAAGCGTCTTTCGATCCACACCATAAACAGGATCTTCCATTGATTGATCGCCGAGATTGATGGGCACCGAACCATCAGGGTCATCGGTTATATCAGCGATGGTTTGAACAATAAAATTTTCATCCTGAACATCTTTCTTCTCAAAGAGGCGGGGTACATTTTTTTCCCAATAAATACCGTTCATGAGGATATCTGTCTGGGATGTATAAGGCAAGAATTTGCATTCAAACTGCTCGGGATGCGAGTGAAATTCTTCCCGGTTGTAATCTCCGGTTGTTTTATTTCTGTACAGATCTGCGCCCTTGATCTGGGTATATACCGGATATGAAAAGCGTCGTTTAAGATAATCATCCGGCTCTACCTCATGAATACCAAGCAGGTTCATTATCTCGAGGATGCCATGGGCCACGCGGCCTGATCCAGTAACGGCGATTTTGACATTTGGCAAGCGCAATCCAAAATAGACGTGGATGAGATCTCTGAAACTACGTTGCTTAAAAACGCGCTCCAACTTGAAGAGGCCGGTGCGATTGCCATAAGCCATCATTCCATTGTGTGCGCCCACCACGCCTGCGAAGAACCCAAAGCCGATAATGCGTTGTCCATCCTCATGCTCCAGGCATTCAAAGTCGACTAGCCGAATCTTCTTGTCAAGCATTGCCTTGAGTAGAGGTTGATTGCGGGGTTGTTTCTTTTTAGTATGTGAGAAAAACATGTAGGTTTTTTCCGGGATGAGCTGATCGATAGGAACTTCTTTTATTCCGAGGAGGATATCGCAATCCGTCAGATCTTCGGTTACTGTAACTCCCGAGGATGCAAATTCTTTATCAGAGAAGCAGCGATGAGGGGATGGCTCGACAACGATTTCAAGTTCGGGAAGGTTTTCGTTGATCCATTTGCATTGCGAAGGAGTCAATGCCACGCGGTTGTCGGCGGGGATTTTTCCTTCTTTAATAAGTCCTATCCTGGTCATACCCTTATCTTTGTATTGCGGGCAAAAGTAGTCGACCGAAAGTACAAAATACCCTGTCGTTCAGTCTTTTTGAGTTAAATTCTGTGGGGCGGCAGGTGTTTAGAGATCATGCAGTTGTTAAAGAAAATATGGGGTATTGTTAGGAGGATTTTGGTCCCCAGGAAGGAATGCTGTCGGGATTGATTATTAATTGTTGATTATTGATTATTGTTGGACAGTTTGAAATTTTAACTCCGTATCCCACACCCAAGCCCGGGTGGCGGAATTGGTAGACGCAGCAGACTCAAAATCTGCCGTCCGCAAGGATGTATCGGTTCGATTCCGATCTCGGGCACAAGACCCCCTTTTGTAGGGGGTTTTTCTTTTAAAAAGCTTTCGTCGTAACTATTGCCCAATAATGACTCCATCTTAAAATTGTCGGCTACACATATTATTCCTGACCCTCTTTACTTTTAAAGTCAGTGATGGTCTTTCCATCATAACGATGCACCCAACCTGCAGATCCAAACCAAATACTTCCATCGTTAGCTTCCAATATCCCAAGAAAAGCTGGTGCTCCTGAGATAATTTCTGTTACAGTGGGCATTTTATTGTACAAGGACTTTTGATCATAACGGGAAAGAGCCCAAACCTTCCCATTAGGATTTATTTCACCTGTAGTCCAGATGTTTCCTTTTTTATCTTCGATTACAGCATAAACACCTCTCTGCGATACCTTAGTAAAGACACTGCCGTCATAGCGCCAAAGACCGTTGGCGCGCCCACCATTTTCACCAAACCAAATATTGCCTTTTTTATCTTCGATTATCGACCAAACGTTGTTAAAAGCTTTGCCTTCATGGATTAAAGGGGTAAACGTTTTTCCGTCATAAACGAAGGCTTCGCCCCTTGTACCAATCCATAATTTCCCAGTTTTGTCTTCAATGATAGTAGTAATATTATGGGGCAGTCCGTCTTTCGTTGTAAAATTTTGAAAGGATTTCCCGTCGTAACGGCTTACTCCACTACCTCCAGTGCCGAACCAAATAATGCCGGCTTTATCTTCGTAAATACACATAACCGCATTGTCAGCAAGTCCCTCCCTGGTTGTAAAATGCTGAAAGGATTTCCCATTGTAATTATAAACTCCGGAATCAGTGGAAGCGAACCAAAGGTTTCCGCGTCGATCTTCCAGAACATCCCAGAATCTGGGCGAACCTAGTTTACTTGTGAGATTAGTAAACGATTTTCCATCGTAGCGAAAAACACCACTCCATCCTGCAGCAATCAAAATGTTTCCGTTTCTATCTTGCTTTATATTACGAACCTGACCCATAGGCACCTTGGAGGTGTCCGCCTCTTTAAGTTGAGATTCGGAGTAAGGTCCTTTACTGATATTATCTTGTGATGCGTTTGTTTGGTTTTGTCCACAGGAGGTGTGAAAAACAAACATCAGGAACAAGGTATATAAGTGTATGTATTTCACAAATTTTTCTATTTAATTATCGAATTAGTCCTAGGAGCATAATGAGCAGGCTGTTCAAAACGGTTCCTCTATTTTTCATCCTATTAAAGTTTAACAGCGAACCTACTTTAATCCTTTCAGGTAGAAAGGTCAGGATTGTAAATTAAAATGTAAACTTTGTAAATTATTGTAATCCTGATCTCATATGGCGATCCTCTCTTGACTACTGTAAAAATCCTTTCAATGAGTTTTACCCTAATCGATGCCGAAAAATGTACCGCTTGAAGCATAATTCAATGTGAAAATGCACTCCTAAAGTCCGTGATGGTCTTTCCATCATAACGATACACGCTACCAGGAGCGCCAAACCAAATACTTCCATCGTTAGCTTCCAATATCCCCATAAAAAATTCCATTGGTCCTCCTGACATAATTTCTGTTACAGTGGGCAGTTTACTGTACAAGGACTTTGCATCATAACGTGAAAGTGCCCAGACATTCCCATTAGGATTTACAGTACCGGTAGTCCAGATATTTCCTTTTTTATCTTCGACTATACCATAAACATTTCTCTGCGATACGTTTGTAAAGGAACTGCCGTCATAGCGCCAAAGACCGTTGCCACGCCCACCATTCTCACCGAACCAAATATTGCCTTTTTTATCTTCAATTATCGACCAAACGTTGTTAAAAGCTTTGCCTTCATGGATTAAACGGGTAAACGTTTTTCCGTCATAAACGAAGGCTTCGCCCCTTGTACCAATCCATAATTTCCCCGTTTTGTCTTCAATGATAGTAGTAATATTATGGGGCAGTCCGTCTTTCGTTGTAAAATTTTGAAAGGATTTCCCGTCGTAACGGCTTACTCCACTACCTCCAAAGCCGAACCAAATAATGCCGGCTTTATCTTCGTAAATACACATAACCGCATTATCAGCAAGTCCCTCCCTGGTTGTAAAATGCTGAAAGGATTTCCCATTGTAATTATAAACTCCGGAATCGGTGGAAGCGAACCAAAGGTTTCCGCGTCGATCTTCCAGAACATCAAAGAATCTGGGCGAACCTAGTTTACTTGTGAGATTAGTAAACGATTTTCCATCGTAGCGAAAAACACCACTCCATCCTGTAGCAATCAAAATGTTTCCGTTTCTATCTTGCTTTATATTACGAACCTGACCCATAGGGACCTTGGAGGTGTCCGCCTCTTTAAGTTGAGACTCGGAGAGGCCATTGTGTTCTTTACCGAAATTATCTTGTGGTACGTTTGTTTGCTTTTGTCCACAGGAGTGTGAAAAACAAACATCAAGAACAAAGTATATGACGAGTACGTATTTCATAATTTTTTCTATTTAATTATTGGGAACAGAAACACTGCTAAACCTATCTGCTGCATTACAGCGAAACTACTTTGATCCTTTCAGCTTGAAGGGTCAGGATTGTAAATTAAAATGTAAACTTTGTAAATTATTGTAAAAGTACCCTGGACCTTAGAAACTCGTTGCTTAAGATCGTCTAAGGAGGAATCACTGTTTCAGGTGATCAGCAATATCATGTGCCTGTCTATATTTGAAGCTCAGTTCAATCACCAAATCCATATATCATGAAAATAAATAAATAAATGACATGAAAATCAAATTAACCCTCTTCATATTGATTTTGCCGGCTTCGCTTATCCTATCAACTTTCAGCAGCAATGCCCAAACTAACCAAGGCACACACACACTGACTACAGTTCTTGCCAACATTACATCATCGAGAGCCGTAATTAATTTGAACGACCTTAATGGTAAGCCGGACGCAATTATTGTAGCAACTCCTGTCGGGAATGCAAAAACAATTAACCCGCATCCAAACGGCGTCTGGTACTACGCTGGAAAATGGAACTTCTTCAACACGGACCATAGTGCCATGATTGTCGGGTTAGTCTACAATTTAACTTACTTCGTAAGTCCGAGCCCGGGATCTGATCAATTCCTGCATGCGGTTACTCAACAAAATCTTGTAAACGGAGTCTCCTATATTACTCACGCCAAACTCGATAATAATCCAAATGCACAATTTGCTTTTTTCCAGAATCATTCACCAGATCTTCGTCCCGGTTCGGTACTCAACATGTTTGAAGAAAAGATTGGTTACAGTACTACTGTCAAGAAATGGTATATAACCAATGTGAGCAGCGTCCACCCGCTGGTTAAAGGCGCCTGGTACAACATAGTAGTTTCTCCGGGCCCAACACTAGTGACGACGATAACTCCACCACTGCTCAATGGAGCGGTGGTGAACCCAACTACTAATTCGTCCACACAGCCCTGTAACTGTCCCGCTTCCCTTCCACCTAATGGAACGGCGGGAGGCGATCTGGCAGGAGCATACCCCAATCCATCGGTACAAAAACTTTTCGGGCAACCTTTGTCACCTGCAACACCTGTAACAGGGCAAGTTCTTAAATGGAACGGCTCTGTATGGGAACCTGCGGCAGATAATTCCGCTCCGGCCGCGTCGAATAAACCATCTGTTTTGTTCTTCACTCAAAGTGGCGATTTGCAAATGCAAAACCCCACTATAAATAAAGCCTCGATTACCGGCATGGACAACAGAAGCTTTCCTATAGCGCAAAACAGTCGTGTAGTTTTTAATACAGTACTCACCGTTTATAATAAGTTTCTGGGGAGTACGATCTATGAGCTGAGGCCCGTAGATATTTGGCTCACTGTAGAAATTCTAAATTCATCCAATGAAACAATTGCATTAGCAGTGGGAACAGTGACCGTAAAGGATCAAGGCGTTTCAACCATACATGCCGTTGGTATTGGTATTGTGCCCCCTGGCACCTATCATACCCGGGTTACATTAAACAGGCAGAATCAGGGATCACCACTAACTATTATAGCCTCAGGATTTGCCGACACTTCCTCAAACGGCGGTATAATGATTATCGAGATTTTTCCTGACTAGCGTAGCAAGAAGAAGTAAGACACATAATAGAATTCACATTTTCATTTGAGATGGATAGAGTCTTAAATAGATTTGGAATCCCATTGGATTTTTTCCATATAGATAATTGAGAGATCGGGGAGCGCAATTAAAGCTCCATTGCCCTCCCAAAGCTGTGCGCAATTTTTTCCAACCAAATAGGTCATAGCTGTCACCAACTGTAAATGAATGAATATCAAAAACTGTATGTGGGTTAAATAATGATCCCAATAATAGTTCCTCAGCCGATTTTTGAGTCCATTCATACCGCACATAAAGAGAATTCATTGCCCGGCGCCAGGCCGATTCGGCTAAAATTGCATTTTCGCCAAAAGCTTCTTTTTGCTTATTCATTCCCCATAATAAAGTAGCATCAATATGACTCTTCTTTGTCAAATTTTTAGAATAGATAGCCGAAGCTGTTGTTTTATAAATATTTTCCCCGGGGTGTAAAATTTCAGGACTTTTTACATAGCCGTGAGAGACCTGGAATGCCCAGGTGGCAGAGGGATTATATGAAATTCTTCCACTCCAGGAATCAAACCGTGGCTTGTCAAATCCATAACGCGCTTCATCTGGTTCTTTTCCCGTAAATAGAGAGGCTTCGATTTTCATTTTGCCGAATCTCACTCCCAATGTAGCAACCCCAAAAGTTATATGGGTCGCATCCACCCAATGGTGGGAAATAGGAGCATTCGGATTATCTAATGCTGAAGGACGATGCATAAACGTGACCGGCCCCAAAGCAGGTTCACCAGGATATCCTAAATATGCAAAGACATCGCTGTTTTTTGATAGCGAATACGAATAACTTATAGCCAATTCAGAAAAAAGGTCGTGTGGATGCTGTCTGTCTACAAGGCCTGTTCCCTTATAGGTTTCTCCTGTTTGAAATAATAAGGGATATCCTTTGCCTCCTTCAATAATAGGATCTAAAGAAAACATCGTGCTGAAGTGAAACAATCCCTTTGTTCCTAACCTCCGTTGACCCATGAACATTAACCAACTTGGAGCATCAAATTTGGAATCGCCTCTTTCCCCCGCGTTAGTAAAATCCTGCCGGTTATATCGTAGCCAAAAACTTCCATGTAGCATATACATCCACTTTTTTGAATGATACATCACGCCATACATAGGCGAGGAGTCTGGTAGCCACCCGGTTCCGCTGCCATTGCGCTCTTCAGGAAGATTTAAAGACAGTGAATGACTCATAGGTACATTTGTATTCCTCATGGTCATTTCTTCACTCATATCATTATTTTTCTTTGGTTCTTTCGAAGCTGAATCTTTCATGGCTGGCATATTGAGATGATCATGCTGACCAAAAGAATTATGACTACACAATAAAAAGAATGCTATTGGCACCATTAATGTCTGTCTCATAAATTTGATGATAATTGTTAAACAAACGCCTTATACTTTCTTAAACAGAAACCATTTCAAGTCGATTGGAGGATAAGTCACATTGACTCCTCCAAGAGCCTTTTTAAGAATACCTAGCAATGATTTTTTATAGATGAAATTTGGCATTTTCTCGTCCAATAAGGAAAGAGCATGAACCATCCTGATTTTCTTAACGGGGCGTCCTGAACCAATTAATTTGAGGCCATAATGCTCGAATGATTGTTTTATAGTTTTTCCCGAAAACCAATGAACTACGCTAGGCGGCGAGTACTCTTGCCAGTTTCGTCCCATTAACTTCGCCACTGCGCTTTTCATATCCCAGGATTCTACGAGCGCTAATCCATCTGGAGTCAATAGATCGGCTACATTTTGAAGTGCCTTATCAAGATCATGAAAATGGCCAACCACTTGGATAAGAGTAACTAAATCAAACTTCCGGGCAGTCGAATATGATTCTAGTGTTCCCGTTTGGATATCCAGTTTCAAGATTTCCCTTCCATAACTTGCCATTGTATCATTCGGTTCAATACCATGGCATAACCATCCTTCAGATTCGAACCCTTTAAGAATAAACCCAGCGGCGGACCCAACATCCAACATTTCACCTTTGCTCCTATATTTCCCGACGATTTTTGCATACCTCACGCCAGCTTTCAATAATAGCTCCTGGCTCTCCAGATAATTCGGATAACCCTGCTTGCCGCCATAAAAATAATCGTCAGAATAAACTTCTGTTAGATGAGTATTGGCGTCTTTTATCTCGATAAATCGATGCCCGCAAGTCTTGCATTCCTTAATGGGATACCCATTTTTAACGAAAAGAATAGTTTTTTCTTCTTTACAGCTTGCAATTGAATCACAGATCCTTCGCATAAATATGATTTGACTGTTAGTATAGAAAACATTTGCATAGGGATCCCCTATGCATAAGAAACTTATACTTCAAATCATATTAGGAAACTCTGAATTGCAATTCGAAGGTCCGCAATTGGAGGATGGTAGTTGCGGGCAAAATATATTTCTTTTGCGTCAGTCCTCGAGATGATAGGAACAGCACGAAATAAGTGCAATAAGCAAAAAACGTTGTAAGATATAATATGGATCGGAGCGTATGCTCTTGGTATAGTCTGGTCTATCTTTAATATTTTGACGACCTTAGTACTACAACAGTCATCCGTCTCTTTCGCGCCTTTTTTACAGCAGGTCTTGGCTTTGCTGCTGTGGTGGTCTTTTGCCAAATATGCATTCGGAGTGTTTTCAGCAGTTGCCTTCTTTCTGTGAGAATTATAACCCATATCCAGACCTAAGGAGCATGCAAACCCGATCACAATATTCAATCCGAATGTTGTTAACAGTGTTGCTGCCTTTAATCGCCTAGACATAGATTTCGCCATCTGATCTTAAAGGTAATGATTTTAAAAAGTTTTTAAAGCACTATCTGGCTAACCGAATCAGGAATATTGGTAGGAATTCCGTAATCTGTATACCATTTGAGTATGTAAAAGCAAAGACCTTAGCGTTGTAAGTTAAAAGATGACACTTAGCTAAAAATCCCACAATGAAAAAACTATTCTTTGGATTTACATTGCTCTTATCATTTGTGTTGAATGCGCAGAAAGACACAACCTCCGCCCCGCTAGTCACTACAACCTCCGGAATTTTACAAGGAATAACCGTGGATAATGTCAGCAGCTTTAAAGGCATTCCTTATGCAGCCCCACCTGTTGGTCCGAATCGTTGGAGACCTCCGCAACCAGTAACTCCGTGGAAAGAAGTTCGTGATGCAACTAAGGTTTGTGCTGATTGCCCCCAGCGAGCGTGGCCGGGTTCTACAGCCACCATTTCCGAAGATTGCCTTTTTCTTAATGTTTGGACACCGGCTACAGCTACCAAGCAATCAAAATTGCCGCACTGAAGTGGGTCCAGCAAAATATTGCGGCCTTTGGGGGCGATCCAAATAATGTAACGATTTTTGGTTTTTCTGCCGGTGGAGTTTCGGTACATTCATTGCTGACAATACCCGCTGCAAAAGGTCTTTTCCATAAAGCTATCAGTGAATCTGGCGGTGGTCGTGACGGTGTACTTACCGGCAGGCCGATCCGCGCTGAAAAAGCTGATTCCCTGTACCCGGTTTCAGCCGAAACAATTGGGATAAACTTTGCCCGGAAACATAAAATCCAGGGTACAGATGAGGCCGCCCTGGCTAAGCTCCGCTCCCTGAGCATGGAAGAAATTGTAGATGCAGGCCAGGAAAACGATAGCTCGGGTGTTCGAATTTACTCAGGCGCAATCCTCGATGGAAAGCTTGTGGTAGAAACAGCGGAAAGCGCCTACAAAGCCGGCAGGCAAGCACGTGTTCCACTCAACATTGGCAACTGCAGCGCAGAAATAGGTGGAGCCTTTGTTAATAACAGCAGTTCGAAGGAAGCACTGTTTTCACTTTTTGGAGAACTTGAAGCTGACGCTAAAGCAGCCTTCGATCCTGATGGCAGTAAGGAGTTCGCTGAGGTAATCACTAAGTTTAACACGGACTAGGTGTGGGGTGAGCTAGCACGCATGGCAGCAAGGGCTTTTGTTGCCCAACGTAACCCAGTTTATATGTATCAATTCGGTTACGTCCCTTCCGCAATGCGGGAACGGTCACGCTATGGTGCAGGTCACGGATCTGAAATCTCGTTTGTGTTTAACACCCTCAATGCCCGATGTGGATCTCCTGGTGAGCCAACACCTGAAGAAAAAGAGTTAGCAAGGATCATGGAACACATATTGGACAAACTTCGCCAAAACAGGTAATCCTAATGGTAAGGATGTGCCGGCTTGGCCTCTCTACGATACTCAAAAAGAAGAGATCCTGGATATCGACTTAGAAGGGAAACCCATTAGCAAGGCCGATCCCCGGAAAGCAAGATTTAATGTGGTTGAAAAGCATTCAAGCAGCGACATCGTCTGCAATCACGTGGTATCTAGGACACCAAACAACAACCTTTATATTGACAACATTGCAATTCTTTGGAATCGTATTACGCTGACTGCCATTGTTCGTGGCAATGATGCCGTAACGGAATTTACAGTAACTGAGGTCTATAAAAAAGGAGGAAATGATTGGAAACTGCTAGCGTTGACATTCACCAGTGTAAGAGATACCCACCAGATTGCACATTAGTCGTAATATCAGAAGACCTTAGCGGCCTATACAGATTTAGTCGTTATTGTACATGTTAAGGCAATGTTGGGAGCAAAAGAAAATATTATCCTCCTCGGGATGCTGAATAGCGGCTCTTTTTTTGCTAACAAGCATTCTGCAAACAGGATCTATATAAAAAGGTTCTGGATTTTCTATTACTACTTCTAATATTTCGTTTTCTCCACTCACATTCTTAAACTCATGCTTTCCTTTTGATTGAAAAGTACAATCGGTTTTATCAGTTAGGGATTTTACGAAATGATCCGAGCACCAAAAGGTTCCTCTGGTGGCCTTACTGGCAATCCGCGAAGTGAGATTAATTGTAGAACCGAAATAATTATTGTTGCGTCTCAAGATTCTCCCACAATGCAATCCTCCGTGTAGTTGCAAAAAATGATGTTCCTCTGAACACCTCTTCATAAGCATGATTGCCGTACTTAAGATATGGTCTGGAGATGTTGAAACTATCAATACTTCATCCCCCACACACTGATGTAATTTAGTCTGCCCGACCAGGCTATCGTTTACGAATTCAACATATTTATCTACTACGTCGGCAGCCGTAGATGGTCCGTGAGCTTCTGTTAGCGCGGTGTAACCTGATAAATCAGCAATTAATATCGCTAAATCTTGTTCCATAGACAATCAAAATAAAGGTACATGATTTTAAAAACGGTTGTAAATTTCGGGTACACAAATAACAAAATAGTATTATGAGAAAGCTGGTTTTATTTATGCATGTATCGCTCGATGGTTTTGCAGCAGATACAAACAGCGGGCTGGATTGGATTTCTTATGACAGTGAATTGCAGCAATACGCTGACGGAATAGTGGCTACGGTTGGCTCTCCTGTATATGGACGGGTAACCTATGAGTTGATGGCAGGCTACTGGCCTACAGTGCTCGATAATCCCGATGCAAGCGAACATAGTAAGGCACATGCCCAATGGGTAGATAAAGCAACCAAAATTGTGTTTTCCAAAACCATGAAAAAAGCAGAGTGGAACAACACTATAGTTATAAATGATAACATTGCCGAAGAAATAAATAAGCTAAAACAACAACCGGGGAAAGACCTCGTGATATTTGGCAGTCCCGGGCTGGCGCATTCGTTTATGGAACTTGATTTAATTGATGAATACCAGCTTACGCTTAACCCGGTACTATTGGGAGGTGGTAAACCTGTATATCAGAATATAAAAAACAAAACCAATCTTAAGCTGGTAAAAGCAACACCATTAAAAAGCGGAGTAGTGGGATTACATTATGCGAAAGTGGGTCACCCCTGATTCAGCATCCTGTATTCATTTGAGGGAAGGAGAAAAAAGAGAGTTTCAATGATTTTTGCTTTTGATTAGGATTGTGAATCCACCATGCGGTTGCATTTTTATCGACATAAGATCGCCGCTAGTATATGAAATCTCTTCCGTCGCAATGGACCTGGCATCGGCGCCGTCTTTGAAAATAGTTATTGAATATTGTCCCTTGGGCAAAAATTCCAGGTCGATGTTAGTAGTTTTTTCAATCGCTTCACCATTCACTCCAGCGATATACCAATCCGAGCCCTTCTGCCTCGCAATTATCAATTCTTTTCCAGGGTATCCCTGAATAAAACGCGTATCATCCCAACTTACCGGTACAGAGCGGAGAAAGCTCCGTACGGCAGAATCTGCCTTCAAATAATATTCTGCGGCATCCGCAAAATGAGTGATCCCAGATTCAAAGAGCACGCACAATGCCAACTCATAAGCATTCGAAGTTGCATGAGGGCAGCACGGATAAGAACTGAAAGTGACAGGTGTATAATCCATCGACCCCACTACATTGCGGGTGCAGGCATAAATTATATTTTGTTGCGGGCTTATTTTTGAAAAGACGGTATCCCATCCATATTGTTCTGCACCATGAACACCTTCCATGGACAATAAATTAGGATAAGTGCGGGCCCAGCCACGGGGAAGGGTGCACCCATGCGTCACAACCATAATTTGCTCAGCGGCGGCATCTTTTAAAATGTCGAGGTATAGTTTGATCAGCTCCTGTTTATCGGAATTGAAGAAATCAACCTTTACAGTCTTGATCCCCCAACCTCGGAGCTTCTTAAATTCCTCTTTTCTTTTAACGGGATCACTCATGATATCCCTGGGTCTTTCCGTGATATTGCTATGTGGACCCGATGAATTATACCAAAGCGATAGTCCAATCCCTTGTTCTTTTGCATACGTGACCAATTGCTCAATATTACCGCCTTCCATGATATCCCAATTCGCATCCACCAGCGAATATTCCCATCCCATTTGTTTTGACAGGTCAATGTATTTTTTAAGACTATTGAAATTCTTGCTGCTTGGATGGTCACTCCACCAACTCCAGGAACTTCTTCCCGGTTTAACCCATTCAGTATTCCCAATCTTGTTTGGCTGCGATAAATGAAACACCAGGTTGGATTGTATGATCGTTCCCAGGGATTTTCCCGCGATGATGGTTCGCCACGGCGTAGAAAATGGTTTGTTCGTTTTTGCATCGGTACTATATAAGCCATTCCCTTCACCTTGCTGCGGAGCGGATATTTTATAAAGACCTCCATCGCAATGTCCAGACAAGTGCGAGCCATAAAAGTTTTCATCAAGGCCCGCTTCTGTTAGCAGAATCCAATGATTATTGGTTTCGAATAAAGCAGCAAAGGAAAATCCGCTTGAATCTTTAGATGACTGTCCAATAGGAATTCCATTGTCATACATTTCTTCATAAGAAGGCGCCCACTGCGCCGGGAGGCCGTAAGGTTGGATCCATGCCTTTCCGCCGGTCGCCAATTTGAAACTGGTGAATTCATTTGTAACAATTACACTATCCTTTATGTCCGGAAACCGGTAGCAAAATGCGGCTCCATCGTCATAGGCCCTCGCTAAGATTTGAATGTTGTGATTAGCCTGATTCTTAAACGTGATTACGGTTTCACTAGCAACAGCCTTATTTTCTTTTCGCTTACCGGTTACCATGCTGTATTCGTCCTGGATCTTAGCGTTTGAGGAATTCAAATAAACGAGACCGCTATCGAATCCTTCATTGGAAAACCGGATGCCCAGTGTGGATTTCCCAATGACGCTATCTCCATTTGCCAATACATAATAAAATAAATTGCCATTTTCATTCAACACGGAGATGACAATTGAACCATCCGGAGACGTCGCTTTCCATTCATGATCGCTTTTATCGCTGTTACTGCAGCTTCCCGCGATTAGTGAGAGAATAATAAAAACAATCCCGATGCGATTAGTCCTTTTCATAACGGCCTATTTTATTAAAAATATATAGTCAATTAATCTCTTGAACAGGGCGATTCGTAAATAAAGAGTACTTATTTACGCCGCTTCCTTTTTCTATAAATCATAAAACCAACGACAAGTATTGCCAACGCAATTACAGCGGCAATGATAATAAACAAGGTTATATTAAAGGATTTAGTATAGGCACTGCTTGTCAGGCTATTTGCCTGTAAATAAATTAACCCATTCTTGTAATCAAGAATGGCATTAAACCGTTTAAGTACATCATTCCCCAGGATGTTTTTACCAAGTCCCTCTTTGGCAGACGGTAATTCCAAATCTATCGGCACATCATTTAACGACAAATCCCCAAACATTAACCTGGGCAACGTGACGGTATTGCTTTTAATTGAAACACCATTTACACCTCTGGCTCTCCTGCTGCCTATTTTGGTCAGTTTGCCATAAAGTTGATTTGCAGAAGCAAACTCTTTTGTAAGAGAAAGCGCCCACTTAGATCCTGTATCGAATAAAAACAATCCCTTGTGCAGTGTTCCGGCGACTTCCAACGTCCCCTCGATATACGTAGCACTTCCCCTCCAGATCATTTTATGCACCGAATTCCACTTGCTTTCAAAATCTATTGAATGATGAACCACCAGGATACTCTTATCGTAATTGATTTCAATGATCTTATCTTCAAAAGCATTAAACCCAATCACGGCGTCAGCTTTTAATCCGCCGTGGTAGTCAACATAAACCGCTGGAGAATTTTCAATCATTATCCCTCCGACCTCGAATGTGTTTTTATTGTTTTCATTCAACACGGCGCCCTTTCGTTTTCCCGCCTCAGATAAAACACCCACGCTCGCCCCGGTATCAAAGATCAAATCAAGAATAGCGGAATTATTCAATTTCCCACTAACATGAATTGCATTATTAGCTCCCAATTCAAATGGAATGGTGTCATTAGTCATTTCATTCTTAGCTGATACCCGGGAATATTTTACCTTATTGGGATTTTCAGAGCTGAGCCTTTGATAACAGGTATCCCTGTTATTTAAAAGTATTGCAAAGTCATAGCTTTCGCCTGGCTTTACATCAAACGAAATACTGTCAACATCTGAATAATAGGTTACCGTCTTTGGGTTGTTGGTTTTGTGGTAGACATAAATATCAGGCTTCAATTCCGGCACCAAGATGCCATTCTGTAAATCATCGCCATCCAGAATTCTTATTTCCTTTGAGGTGGCCCTGATTATTGGTATTGCTTGTTGTGATGCGACATGCAAGCTTAGTAGCAAATAAAATGTCCCGTGAATGAGAATTCTTGTCATGTATGAAGATCATAAACTTACTATATTACTTTCATTCCGTCCTCAAACTCTTCACCGGGTTAGACGACCTAAAATACGAATATGTTCGTTTTTGATACAGGAACTGATTCGAAGTGATACACATCGTCAACAGAATTAGCGGTTTTGAAATCAAACGACCGGAATTCGTCAATCTTGCCGTAAGCTTCATGATGAGTATATGTATCAGGTAACTTTGTCACATGCGGGAAATGCCTTTCATATTTTCAAACCGACTGCGATATCGCATTTCCCGCCACCTAATCTTCTGGCTCATTTGGATTATAGCTCAGGTGACCATTTATACCCTGCCTTATGTTTATACAAACCAGAACACTGTTCGTATGATCTTGGAGCGTCTGCTCTCCAGCCTCGCATTTCTGATTCCACACCTATTCCTGGTATATGCCCTGATGTATTTTGTCATTCCTAAGTATGTTGCAAAAGGCCGATACATTTTAGCGACAACCTGGACCGTTGCTCTGCTTCTATTTTCTGTGATCCTTTATATTGGTGTCAACGTGACCCTGATCAACCAGATCACGGCTTCTTTCCGTGGTGCGGCTGCAGCCCGCACGATCTCCATTTCGCATATTAGTCTCCTCACTATTGGCGTACTTTCTTTTTGGGGACTATATGGTTCAGTTACCATTGCTGCTTTTGCGCTAACCATCAAATTGCTCAAGCTTTGGTACACCAAAGAGCAAAAAAATATTCAACTTCAAAAAGAGAACCTGGTCAGCAAGACACAACTATTACAATCGCAGATCCACCCACATTTCCTTTTTAATACCTTAAACAATATTTATTCCAGCGCGCTGGCGACCGCACCCAGAGCCTCGCAAATGATCATGAGATTGAGTTCGCTGCTTCGCTACATATTATATGAATGTAACAGACCCTCAGTTATGTTGACCCAGGAAATAGACATGATCAAGGAATACATTGCCCTGGAGACGATGCGCTACAATGAAAAACTGGAAGTGAGCATCGAAGAGCCAAAAAACACAGCCGAATATTTGATCGCTCCACTGCTTCTATTACCCTTTGTCGAAAATTGTTTCAAACACGGAACTTCCAACGTCATTGAAAAACCCTGGATCAACCTGAACATGCAACTGAAGGGAGATAACCTGTTTCTCAAGCTGGCCAACGGAAAAGCGCCCCATTCTTCTTATCACCAGGAAGGGATTGGAATTAAGAATGTTGAAACGCGCCTGGCATTATTGTATCCGGGCCGGCACGATCTGAGAGTGATCAACGAAGATGAAATTTTCGCAATCAGCCTGAATATTCAATTAGACAAAAATCCAGACGCTAGTTATTAAAACATGGTTATGAGTTCATTGGCCAAAATAAATTGCCTGATCGTTGACGATGAACCTCCGGCAACGAAGATCATCAAAAGTTATATCGAAAAAATTCCCAGGCTGCAATTGGTGCGCGAATGCAACAATGCCATCGATGCCTTTAACGTCCTGCAGGAAGAAAAAATAGATCTGATCTTCCTGGACATAAAAATGCCGCAATTAAAAGGGATTGATTTTCTAAAATCGCTCAAGGCACCCCCCAAAGTAATCTTCACAACGGCGTATACCGAATATGCCCTTCAGGGATATGAGCTAAGTGTGGTCGATTACCTCCTTAAACCCATTTCTTTTGAACGATTCCTTAAAGCCGTCAATAAAGTAATGCCAACAAAGGATGAACAATCGTCTGAAGAGTCGGATATAATCAAGCCTGAAAAAGGAAAGTCGTTCTTTTATTTCAGGGCCGACAGGAAAATGGTAAAGATCCTGCTCTCGGATATTCTATACATTGAAAGTATCAAGGAGTATGTGAAGATCGTCACGAGAACCCAAACCATTATCACCAAAAACTCCATTGCTTCGCTGGATTCCATGCTCCCCAATGATCGATTTATCCGAATCCATCGTTCCTTCATCGTGTCGATTGATGAAATAAAATCATTCACGCATGAGATCATAGAACTCGGCAAGACGGAATTGCCAATTGGCAAAACCTATCGGCAGAATGTGATGAGCGTTCTGAAGAATTAGGCGAAAAAGACTCTCCACAATTTCAAATTTTATTTTTGACAACTCCGTTTAAATAATTGGATTATTGTAGTTTACAAAAATTACCTCACAGCATTTTTGATGGGTACAGCCAATGAATTGATGAGCATCAGAACAGCTGTCAGCCCACTTCACTAAAAGTAAACACTTAAAAAACCCAGTTCAAATTATTATAATTACCTATTCATATTAAAATTTGCGAACTTTGGTGCTGATCTGTAGAACATTATAATTTTTGGCAGGCTTTTTAGTCGTAGCCTTTAACATAGATCGTCTTATCGTGTACGATGAGAAAGGAATTTATTAACCCATTCAATTCTTTTCATGTCATTGCGAGCAAGGTTACATTCCCGCAGTAAACCGCTTCTTAACCGGATCAGATTTCCGAGTGAATTCCACCATTTAATCAATTAAAAATCAGATTGTCATGCCTATATAAACTAACAATCGTTATGAATCCACCTCTAAGAAATCAGATTCATAATCGCGTACCCCTCATAATCGTCTTATCCTATATCCTGGCTGTTATACCGGGTGAGTGCTTCACACAACCGGACAGCATGGTGGCGTCCAATGTCCTTAAAAAGCTAAGCCTTGAAGACCTCATGAGTATCGAGGTCACTTCAGTTGCCAAACGCCCTCAGAGACTTGGCGAGGTAGCTTCTGCCGTACAGGTCATCACCCGCGAAGACATTCTCAATTCGGGCGCAAAAACTCTGGTGGAAGCATTGCGTCTTTTTCCCAATCTTCAATTTGCACAGGTAAACGCAAGTCAATGGGCCATCAGTGCCCGAGGCTTCAATAATGTCCTCGCGAATAAATTGCTGGTACTCATCAATGGACGTACTGTATATACACCGCTCTATGCCGGAGTTTTCTGGGATGTACAGAATGTTTTATTGGAAGACATCGAACGGATAGAAGTCATTAGTGGGCCTGGCGGAACATTGTGGGGAGCCAATGCCGTCAATGGAGTGATCAACGTCATTACCAGGAGTTCAGCTATTACCCAGGGTTTATTCTTTGAAGCCGGCGCAGGCACCAACCTTCGTGGGATGGGCAGCCTTCGTTATGGCGGAAAGATTAATAATAACCTTACTTATAAGGTCTACGGCACAGCCTTTAAGCTGGGTAATACATTAAATATGGACGGTACCAAGGCAAACGACCAGTGGCCGATGGTACAGGGCGGCTTCAGATTTGATTGGGATCCGTCAGAGAAAAACAAGCTCTCCATCCAGTCCAATATATACAAGGGTAAACCAAATCCGGACGCAGCTGATACCTCTGTAACTGCAAAAGGTGATAACCTCGTCGCCCGTTGGAACCACCATTCTTCGGATCGCTCAGATCTTCAACTTCAATTTTACTACGATCATAGGGATCGTGATTTCGGCAATGGCTTTACTGAAAACCTGAAAACATATGACCTGGACTGGCAGCACAACTTTCAATTATGCCGCAACCATCGGCTGGCATGGGGTATGAATTTCAGGCTCATGGATCACAAGACGACCAACCTGCAATTGTTTGAATTTTTACCGGAGCATAAAACGCTTTGGCTTTATAGCTTATATGCACAAGATGATATCACGTTGGTTAAGGAAAGATTGCGATTTACGATAGGCTCAAAGATTGAGCATAATACTTACACAGGCTTTGAATTCCAGCCCAACGGTCGACTCACCTGGACACCGACTAAGACGCAAACGGTTTGGGCCGCTATTTCACGCGCAGTGAGAACGCCAGCAAGGATCGACCGGGACTTTTACCTTTCTCTGGCTCCTGGTTTACCATTCATAAGAGGCAACCCCGATTATACCTCCGAAGTAATGCAAGCCTACGAGCTGGGATGGCGCATGCAACCTTTAAAAACACTTTCCATCTCTATCGCTACATTCTATAATCACTATGATCGAATACGAAGTGTGGAACCGGGTCCATCACCGCTATTCATTCCTATCTTTTTTGGAAATGGAGTGAAGGGACATTCTTATGGTTTTGAATTGTCTTCAACTTGCCAGGTTACTGAGTGGTGGAAGCTAAGAGGTGGTTACACTTATCTTACAAAGAAGCTCTCCGTTAAGTCGGATAGCAAGGATATGAATGAAGCCAGTGCTGAAAGTGATGACCCAAGACACCAGTTCGTTATTCAATCAAGCATGGAACTCAATCGACGCCTTGAATTAGGGACTGTTATTCGCTATGCCAGCCGATTACCAGATCCAAGCGTCCCCGGTTACATGGGACTAGACCTTCGAGTCGGATGGAAAATCGGGAAGTCCGTCGAGCTTGACCTGGTAGGCCAGGACTTACTGGACCGAAGGCACATTGAATTTATTCCGTCCAATCCCGAGCCTCGTCAAATTAAACGTGGCTTCTATGGAAAGATAATATGCCGGTTTTAGAAAAAATATCATACCCGATTCGAATATTTTGCCGCAATTACCTTCGCGGTAGCCGGTTCATTGTTTTACTTATTTTACTGTTCAACAATCTGTCTTCGCTAGCCCAAACCAGCGGCATGCAGGAATACCAATTAAAAGCGGTCTTCCTTCTCAATTTTACACGTTTCGTGGATTGGCCGAACAGTGCATTTTCTTCCACCAATTCACCTTTGGTTATTGGGATCCTCGGAGAAGATCCGTTTGGCAAATATCTCGAAGATGCTATTTCCGGTGAAACAGTCAATGGACATTCGGTTACTGTTCAACGTTATAATAGCTCGGAGGAGATCAAAACACCTCATATCCTGTTCCTGAATTTACCAGAAACAAAAACCGGTCAACAAGTGACTGAGGCTTTAAGAGGAAGGAGTATCCTTACGGTTAGCGACCGCCCGGATTTCCTGAAAGCCGGTGGAATGATCCGTTTCTTCACCAGGGATGATAAAATAAAGCTGGAGATTAACCCAGAGGCGGCCAGGGCGGCGCATCTCGTCATTAGCTCAAAGTTGCTGAGGTTGGCAGAAATCTTTACTCCGTGAAAATTGATTGACCATGCGGCTCAAAGACATTCCCATACGAAAAAAATTAATGAGAATCATATTTCTCATTAATGGCGTTGTGCTATCCGTGATATGCGTAACGTTTTTCGTTTATGAGATCTATATATTCAGGAAAGCCACGAGAGAAAGACTTTCTACGATCGGAAGGATCATTTCTTCGAATAGCACAGCGGCGCTTGCTTTTGACAACCGGGACGATGCGAAAGAGATCCTGGCAGCTTTGAAAACAGAACCCCATATTGTCGCCGCCTGCTTATTTGACCAAAGCGGAAATCTTTTTTCCCAGTACCCCGCCAAATCCGATTCAGCTTCATTTCCTTCAAAACCCGGAGAGACAGGTTATCAATTCAAAAACGCACACCTTGAAGGCTTTGAGCCGGTGATGCTGGAAAACAAACAGCTTGGTACCTTGTTTCTGAAAACCGATCTGGGCCTGATGTATGATCGGTTTCGGCTTTATGCACTGATCGTGGTTTTGGTAATCCTTTTATCGTTCTTACTCACTTACCTGTTAACCAAAATCCTTCAAAAGAATATTTCAGCACCCATCCTTAGCCTATCTAATACTGCAAAAATCATTTCGGATAAGCGCGACTATTCGGTGCGTGCAGTGCGGACCGGCAAGGACGAATTGGGGATTTTGACCGATGCCTTTAATTTAATGCTGGAACAAATACAGGAACAAAATCACAGCTTAAATGAATTCAATCAGAACCTGGAAGAAAAGGTCAAGCAACGCACTGTCCAATTGGAATCAGTCAACAAAGAATTAGAATCTTTTTCATATTCCATTTCTCACGACCTTCGAGCGCCGTTGAGGATCATAGATGGCTATGCAGACATTCTCATCACGGATTATTCCGGCTCTTTGGATAAGGAAGGAAAAAGAGTCTTGGACATCATAAAAGGGAATGCCCGCCGGATGGGACAATTAATTGACGACCTCCTGAATTTCTCGCAAATCGGAAGAAGAGACCTTCTCATTCACCTGGCAGATATGAATAAGTTGGCCAAGTCGGTAATTAGTGAACAATTAGCAGCAAATGGGAACAAGGTTAACGTTAAAATAAATTACCTGGAGCCCGTAAAATGCGATAGCAGCCTGATGCGACAAGTGTGGATCAATCTTGTTTCAAATGCCATCAAATACTCCGCAAAGAAAGAACATCCGGTGATCGAGATTAGTTCGGTTAAAAAAGAAACGGAGGTGGTCTATTCGATCAAAGACAATGGAGTGGGTTTCGACATGCAGTATGCCCAAAAACTATTTGGAGTTTTTCAACGGTTACATAAAACGACCGAATTTGAAGGGACTGGCATTGGCTTAGCATTGGTGAACAGTATCCTGCTTAAGCATCGAGGAAAGATTTGGGTAGAATCGGAGGTAAACAAAGGCACGACTTTTTATTTCAGCCTGCCTTCTAATTAGTCATTAAATGTTTCATTCATAAAGAAAAATATATACAAAATGGACTTTGAACATTCAGAAGTGGAGATCCTCCTTATCGAGGACAATCCCGATGAGGCGGAGTTAACAATACGGAGCCTGAGAAAGAATAACCTGGGCAACAAACTCTTACATATCGATGATGGGGCTGAAGCGCTGGAATTTATTTTTTCAACTGGCAAGTATGCGGGAAATGTTCGCACGCAGCAGCCTAAACTGATCCTCTTAGACCTCAAACTGCCAAAGGTCGATGGTCTTGAAATCCTCCGGCAGATCAAATCCAACGAATCCACCAAGACAATTCCGGTGGCAATCCTTACTTCTTCGCGGGAAGATCGGGATATCGTTGAGGGATATAGGCTGGGAGTGAACAGCTACATCGTGAAGCCCGTGAATTTTGAAGCGTTTACGAAGGCAGTAGCAGAGCTGGGAATGTATTGGGTTATTTTGAATCAGGGAAGGACCCACATCAATGAATCGACGAACTAACCGGTAAGATCGGTATGGCTCTTGAAAAATCTTTGCTTTTTCAAAGAGAAAAATAATTACGCCTATACGAGCTGGTAAGGTCGATTGAAAATTAACAAAACCTTGCTTTAACCAGCATACTGGTATCCTTAATTTTAGGTTTCTCCCTCAGGACAAAATTATTTTATCCGGACATGGTCAAAATTTACCGCTGCTAAATTTTTCATTTGACCCGTATAGAATAATCAATACCATTGCTGTATGAACAAAGCCATCCTGCTACTCCTCTTACTATGTTGCTTTGCGTTTATTGCCCATTCTGATCCTGGTGATTCTCTCACCCAAAGAAAACAATACTTTACTGATCGCTTGAAGGGATCCATCAACCTGGATGGCATTCCTTCGGAGGAGGCCTGGAATGCGGTTAAATGGGGTGGGGACTTTACCCAATACATGCCCAACGAAGGAAAGCCCCCTTCACAAGCAACTAATTTCAAGATCCTTTACGATGATAAATTTTTATATATCGCCTACCGCTGCCATGACCTCGCGCCGGATTCAATTATAAAATACATGGGACGGCGGGATGAATTTCCCGGTGATTGGGTTGAAATAAATATTGATAGCTATCACGACCAACGCACGGCCTTTTCATTTACGCTTTCTGTTTCCGGTGTACGAAACGATGAATTCGTTTCCAATAATGGCAATGACTGGGATGCTAGTTGGAACCCTATCTGGTTTGCAAAAACACACGTAGATGACCAGGGCTGGACCGCCGAGGCAAAAATTCCTTTAAGTCAGTTGAGGTATGGAAATGAACCCGACAAGGTTTGGGGATTCCAGGTGATGCGCAGGTTATTTCGCAAAGAGGAACGCTCCACCTGGCAATACATTCCGCAAAATTCCGGCGTTTGGGTTAGCGGATTTGGAGAATTACATGGGCTGAAAAACATACCGATGCACAGGCAGGTGGAGATAGCACCTTATGTGATTGCACAAGCAGACCGCTACAAGAAAGAAGCCGGCAACCCATTTGCAAAAGGATTGGATGGAAAGTTAGCAGGCGGAATAGATGGAAAATTGGCCGTTACCAATGACCTGATCCTGGACTTCACGATCAATCCGGATTTCGGCCAGGTTGAAGCAGATCCCTCCGAAGTAAGGATCGACGGCTTTCAAAATTTCTTTGAAGAACGAAGGCCTTTTTTTATTGAAAGCAGGAATATTTTTGATTATCAGTTAACCGGCTCCGAAGCTGGCGGCGACTATGATGCCGACCGCCTGTTTTATTCCAGGCGGATCGGAAGTTCCCCTCATGGCAATCCCGCCTTGAATAGCGGAGAATATATTTTATTCCCGCAAAACACTTCCATACTGGGTGCAGCCAAGTTTAGCGGTAAGACAAAAAAAGGATTAAGCATTGGCATTCTCGAAAGCATTACTCAGCGCGAATTGGCTACCATCGATCATAGTGGTGACAGGAGGAAGGAATTGGTAGAACCATTGACGAACTACTTTGTTGGGAGGGTACAGAAAGATCTTAAAGCAGGCAATACAATTTTTGGGGCAATACTTGCCGGCGTCAATAGGGAAAAAGGCATGGATGATCTCCTTCATCGTAGCGCTTATTCGGGCGGTGTTGATTTTCTACACTATTGGAATAAAAGGACCTGGTATATCCGCGGCAATATTGTTTTTAGTCACGTCGAAGGCACCAAACAAGCCATCCTGAATACCCAGACGGCATTCGAACACCTTTTTCAACGCGCTGCTGCCAGCGAAGTATCGGTAGATAGCAATCGGACTTCATTGTCCGGTCTGGGAGGTACTTTTCGTTTTGGAAAGATCGGCGGAAAATCAGGAAAGCATGGGGAAGTACTCAAATTCGAAACTGGTGTGACCTTTCGCACTCCTGAATTGGAATTAAATGATATCGGCTTCATGCTCACTGCCAATGAAATCAACCATTGGACATGGGTTGGCCTGCATTACCAAAAGCCATTCGCGATATTCAGAAACGCACGCTTGAATTACAATCACTGGTCGAGATGGGATTTTAGCGGAAAGTTTCTTTACCAGGCATTCAACTTTAATTCCCACGCCACGTTTAAGAATAATTGGCAGTCAGGTACAGGCGTGACCTGGAATCCATATGATGTATCTAATACAGCCTTAAGAGGTGCGTCATCTATACGACGTCCCGCAGGCATAGGGCATAGCATCTATATTGTAACCGACTACAGAAAGAAATTTTATGGTAATATCCAGACTTTTAATTTCTGGGGATTTGACAACACCATGAAAGACAACAATCTTGTGTTGACACTCTACCTTCAGCCGGTGAATGCACTTCGGGTGAGCCTAAGCGCTAGTTATGAATATTATTGGCGCCGGCTCGATCAGTTCGTCGACAATATCGCCTTCAATAACACGACCCGGACCATCGTTGGCGAGGTGAGGCAAAAAACACTTCGGTTTACGGCTCGCGTGAGTTATAATATTACTCCGGATCTCACTGTTCAATATTATGGCCAACCATTTATTACACGGCCTCGCTATGATCATTTTGGATATGTAATCAATCCACTCGCTAAGCAATATAATGAGCGGTTCCATGCCTTCAATGCCAATGAGATCAGCTTCAGCAATGATGAATGGCATGTAGATGAAAACAATAGTGGCACAGTTGACTATAGCTTTTCCAGACCAGATTTCAACTTCGTGCAATTTCGATCCAATCTGATTGTGAGGTGGGAATACCGCGCCGGTTCTGAAATTTACCTGGTTTGGTCACAAGGAAATACGCCGGACGTGGCCACAGATCTCGACAGCCCATTGACCCGAAGTCTTTTTGACAATGCCTTTGCAAATCAATTCCGGAATATTTTCCTGATAAAATGGACCTATCGATTCCTTCGATAATTGGTCAAGACCCGTTTATTTGCGACATCACCCGATCGACGATCCGGTCACAGCGCAAAAGATGAAAATGCAGGATGTGATCGTTATTGTAGTAGGAACTTAATGAATCTTTGAGTAACGCCCTGGCCCGGTTGAGTCTCACTTTTACATTTGATTCGCTGATATGTAGGCAATCTCCTGTTTCCGCGACGTTCATGTTTTCTAGTTCCCGCATCACAAACACAGCCCTGTACTTTTCCGGCAATTCACGGATAGCTTTTTCCAGAATAGCCTTCAACTCGCCATGAAGGATTTTTCCAACGGGTGTCTGGACTTCTGGTCCCAGGTTTTGATAGGCTTCACTATTCATAATTTCTTCACTCATATAAATGGACTGTTTCTTTTTTTTCAGTCTTAGAAGACATTCGTTTATCAATATCCTCGTGAGCCAGGTGGAAAAAGCGGATTTAAAGGCAAATTTGTCCAGGTTTTCATAAGCATTGATATATGCCACCTGCATCGCATCTTCTATGTCGGCATCATTACCAAGGATAGACATCCCCACCCGGTATAGACGTTGATTATACCTGCGCATAATCACTGCATAGAGATCCCTTTCTCCCTGCAGGATTTTGCCAATAACCTCTCTATCTGAGGGAGTATTGGATACAATGGTATCCTGGTTAGCCAATTTGTCCATGAATCTGATATTTGATTACGACACAGCCATTAGGTTACAACAATATACCGATTATTTTTCTGTAACCTTTCAGATTTGATTAACTCCAATAGGAGACACCCATTTAAAGTCAAAATGGGGATTAAATCTTATTTAAATTAAAACTGCAGCATGGAAAGTATTCATCATCGCACCGAAAGCGTGCAGCAACTACTGAAATATACTTACGGTCTTGTTCCTATTGTGGCAGGTCTTGATAAGTTTACCAACCTGCTGACAAAGTGGGAAGGCTATTTGAGTCCTTCCATCGCCGACATTTTACCTTTTAGCCCTGCTACTTTCATGTCCATCGTTGGAGTAATAGAGATCATCGCAGGTTTGATCGTCTTATGGAAACCGAGGATTGGAGGTTTTATAGTCATGGCCTGGCTGATCGCTATAGCGCTAAATCTTATTATTGGAGGCCAATTTTATGACGTTGCAGTAAGAGATTTAGTAATGGCGATCGGCGCCTATTCACTGGCAAGGCTTTCCGTGGTTGTCGTTAAACCAACTATATGAACCAAAGTGGCGCTGTATTCAAGATGCCGGAGAGAGATGACAGTTTATCCAGAAAAGAGGAATTTTTAAAATATATTGCTTAGAAATAATCATTGAATGTCAGAAAATGAATCTCATATTGTCAAGATCAGATTGATTGAGAAAGTCACCCATGATGTACAGAGAATGGTTTTGGACAGACCAGCTAATTATTCGTTTACACCTGGCCAGGCAACCGAAGTTGCCATCAATAAAGAAGAATGGAAAAATGAGCGGCGGCCTTTTACATTTACCAGTTTGCCGGAGGATGACTTTTTGGAATTCACAATAAAGACCTATCCATCGCGTAACGGTGTCACCAACGAGTTGCGTAAACTGAGCGCGGGAGATGAATTGATATTACATGATGTTTGGGGTGCCATTTCGTACAAAGGTGTCGGTGTCTTTATTGCTGGCGGAGCCGGCGTCACGCCATTCCTTTCAATTTTCAGGCATCTAAACTCCATTAACCAGGTGAAAGGAAACAAACTCATCTTCGCTAATAAGACAAAGGCCGATATTATAAGAGAAGACGAGCTAAAGAAATTATTGGGAGATGGCCTTATCAATATACTTTCTGACGAAACAACGCTGGGTTATTTTCATGGAATGGTAACCCAGGATTTTCTAAAAAGCCAGATATCAAGTCTGGATAAATATTTCTATATCTGCGGCCCGCCACCCATGGTAGAAGGAGTCCAAAAGTCGTTGTCAAACCTAGGTGCAGGAGATAAATCAATTGTTGTTGAAATATAGTCTATTGACTGGTCTCTGTCCTCAGGAATGATTTCCTAAACACGTAATGGTAAATAAAAGTATTAGGAGCCGTATTTACCGGAAACGCGTTCACTAGTCGCCAACCATCCCTTGCCATGAAATTAAGCGCATCGATAACCGAATTAAACTTTTTCAGGCGTCCGTTATCTTCTCTCAACCGATTGTCTCTCCAGGCGCTCCTCTCCTCGCCATAATCCACATCAATGGTTACCCGGTTGCTTAGAATTCTTGGAGTGGCAACTACTTCGCAATATTGTTCAACTCGGTCCGGATCCTCCTGACCGAATACAGAGACATACACGAATAAAATGATCGTGAAAATCAATAGCTTTTTCATACACATGATATTTATTAGGGTTAAATCGAAAACAGAGGATGACTTCGCATCAGCAAATTAATCATTTTATAAGACGAACGAAAGACCTCTTAAAGTTGCGTATATTTATCGACTGCATCCTTAAATATCCATTCCCATGTTCGTAAATTCGATCGAAGACGTTTCCCGTTTCACCCGTCCTATCCATACCATATTAAGAACGTACCTCGGCAAAAAGATCCTGCCCGGATCCTCTACGTTATTTTTTGTAAATGAGGAAGGATATGCCGTCACTTGTAAACACGTCATTGATCTGCTGGCTGCTTCAGAAAATCACAATAAAAAATTCATTGATTTTAAGAAGGAAAGAAATGCCTTAGCGAAGGATGGGAAATACAAGCAGGCGCTCAAAGGACTTGAACTGAAGTATAATTATACCAATGAGACAGTCGTCCAGGTCAAGAACACATTTGTAGATTGCATCGATAAGATGTCCGGGTTTACCTGGTATTTACATCCCAAGTATGACCTGGCTATCTTAAAATTCAACGACTTTGAAAAGGTGCGTTATGCGGGCTATGCCAAATTCCTGAAAGATCCAAGCCAGATCAAACAGGGCAACTTTCTCTGCCGGTTAGGCTTTCCCTTTCCTGAGTTCAACAATTTTAAGTACAACGAAGAGAATGACGACATCGAATGGACAACAACCGGAATCCAGGCATCACCTCGTTTCCCAATTGAAGGAATGGTAACTCGCTTCCTGGCAGAAGCCGGAGTATTATATGGAATTGAATTGAGCACCCCCGGCCTAAAAGGGCAGAGTGGAGGACCACTATTTGACCGGGATGGAATTATTTACGGAATGCAGTTCTCTACCAAACATCTTCACCTTGGTTTTGATATAGTCGACAAAGAAATCCTGATCAACAACAAAGAAAAGAAGGTATCCAATTATTCTTTTATTCATCTGGGCCAATGTGTACACGTCGATGTGATCAAAGAATTTTTGAAAGAAAAAAATGTAAAATTCTACGAAGGATAATCGGCTGCGATCCGACGATCATTCATCGATAGTGATTCTGAAAGAACTGCCCCTGCCCTATCTTTGCTCCATAATGAAATCGGCTATGAATCTCGAATTTAACCGGAATGAAGATGTAATGAAGCTATCGCTGAGTGATATGCGATTGCGGCTGGATAAGATCTATGAAGGAGGAGGGCGGAAGGCAATCGAAAAGCAAAAAGAAAGGAAAAAATTGACTCCACGCGAGCGGATCAATTATCTCATCGACAAGGATAAGCCTTTTCTGGAACTGGGAGCATTTGCCGGTTTTGAAATGTATGCGGAAGAAGGTGGTTGTCCCGCCGGTGGCACGGTTGCGGGCATTGGATATGTCAGTGGCCGTCAAACGGTGATCGTGGCTAACGACCAAACTGTGAAAGCAGGTGCCTGGTTTCCTATTACCGGCAAGAAGAACCTTCGCATGCAAGAGATCTCCATGGAAAATCACTTGCCGATCATCTATCTCGTTGACAGTGCAGGTGTGTTTCTTCCATTGCAAGATGAAATATTTCCCGATAAGGAACATTTTGGCCGGATCTTTCGCAACAATGCCCGAATGAGTGCCATGGGGATAAGTCAGATCGCGGCGGTGATGGGCGCCTGTGTTGCCGGCGGTGCTTACCTGCCCATCATGAGTGATGAAACATTGATGGTCGAAGGAGCATCTATCTACCTTGCAGGACCCTATCTGGTCAAAGCCGCGATCGGTGAAGATGTAGATACCGAAACATTAGGAGGCGCCGCCACTCATACCGAAATCTCCGGTATTGCTGACTATAAATTCAAAACAGAACAAGCATGCATGGATCACATCAAGAAATTGATGTCTATGCTTGGAGAAAAAAACAAAGCGGGTTTCGACCGGATCGCCGCCATTGCACCAAAAAAGAAACCCAAGGAATTGTATGGCGTGTTCCCGGCAGATGGCAAACCCTATGACATGCTCGAGATCATCGAACGGATTGTTGACGGTCCCGGATTTGAACAATATAAGGAAGACTATGGCAAGACCATTATATGCGGTTATGGCCGAATCGAGGGCTGGGCAGTGGGCGTTGTAGCCAATCAACGAATCATTGTGAAAAACAAAAGAGGGGAAATGCAGCTCGGTGGAGTCATATACAATGATAGTGCTGATAAAGCTGCCCGGTTTATTCTGAATTGCAATCAGAAAAAAATTCCTCTGGTTTTCTTACAGGACGTAACTGGTTTTATGGTTGGAAGCCGGAGTGAACAATCAGGAATAATAAAGGACGGAGCTAAAATGGTAAATGCCGTTGCAAATTCGATAGTGCCTCGTTTCACTGTTATTGTTGGTAATTCTTACGGAGCCGGCAACTATGCCATGTGCGGAAAAGCTTACGATCCCCGGTTTATCTATGCCTGGCCATCAGCAAAAATTGCGGTAATGGGCGGCGACCAGGCGGCTAGTACTCTTCTGCAGATACAAGTCGCCGCAATGAAAGGCGAAGGCAAAAAGTTATCCGCCGAAAGAGAACAGAAACTTCTGAATGAGATCAAAGAAAGGTATGACCGCCAAACCTCTCCCTATTATGCTGCCGCACGGTTATGGGTAGACGCGATTATTGATCCTCTTGAAACTAGGCGAGTCATTTCGGAAGGTATCCATGCGTCGAATCATAACCCCGAGATCGCTCAACTAAAATTGGGTGTTTTCCAGGTTTGACTACAGAAGTCACCATATATACCGATGGTTCATCCAGAGGCAATCCTGGTCCCGGCGGTTATGGCACCATACTTATGAGTGGTTCACATAGAAAAGAATTGTCGCACGGGTATCGTCTCACCACCAATAATCGTATGGAATTGATGGCCATTCTTGCCGGCTTAAAGGCTCTTAAAAAAGAACGACTCAACATCACCATTTATTCAGACAGTCAATATATCGTCAATTCGATTGAGAAAGGATGGTTCAGGAACTGGATAAAGACAAATTTCAAGGGTGGCAAGAAAAATAAAGACTTGTGGATGGAATATGATCGCTTGTCCCAAAACCACAAGATAAAACTCGTATGGGTTAAGGGGCATTCAGTTAACCCATTTAATAACCGATGCGATGAGCTGGCAACTTCAGCTGCAGACGGCAAGCATCTGTCAGTGGATGAAGCGTATGAATTAGGATTAGATGGGGCGCAATGACGCCTATGCCTGGTGGGGAACGTTTATTGTTTTTCGGCTAAACACGTGGTGACATCCGAAAAATATTCCATTGAAGATTAGTGTGGCCCAAAGACTTCCTTTTAAAAATGGCAGTCCGGCCGCGTAACAGCTCATGAGACCATCCCAGGTCTTCGGATATGGAACGTTATTGATATCCCTTCCTCCCCCAACCCAATTGGCAAAATTAGAAGCCAGGAAAAAGAAGGCGACTCCTGCCAGGGAACCTGCTACTATTTGAACAATATTGTTCTTATTGATAAAAAATCCAATTACTGTCACAAGCCCAAATAAGATGTAGTTGATCAATTGACCATTATAAAACCCTTTTAGATCGGTAAGGCCCTGCTGGTAAAGTAGCTGATAAATGCAATCCGACACCAGCATGGAAAGCAGAGGGATAAGGAAAGAAATTTTCTTGTTTTTTATCACGGAACCTGCGAAAAGCGCCATGGCTATTTGCGGCGCAAATCCCAATGGCCGGCTATCCCAGACGCGATAAAGAGCGGCGGCAATAACCAGCAAAGCAAAGACAAGAATGGTGTTTCTATTATTCTTCATTATTCTAAGTTTCATCACAAAAATAAAAGAATTGAGCCAATCGACGATCAATTAATTCTCGCTTTAGAACCGTTCTTTTCTCTGTTTCAGTCGACAAAATTCTCTTACCACTAAGTAGTTCAGTGAATTATATGTGGAAACTTTAATTTGTCGTATAAACCAATTCGGTGAAAGTTCAAAAAAATCCTCTTGGAAAAATTGGTGAAGAAATGGCGGCAGTGTGGTTAATAAAAAATGGATTTGAGATCCTGCATCGCAACTGGCGCCATTCTCATTATGAAATAGATGTCATAGCCATTAAAAATAATATCCTACATTTCGTGGAGGTAAAGGCGAGAAAGAATTCATTTGGTGGATATCCCGAAAACAATGTTGGCAGAAGCAAATTCAAGAATCTCCAAAAGGCATCTGACGAATACCTGTTCCTTTATCCGGGACATCAATGGATACAATATGATATACTGTCGATCCGGATTTTTGGGGATAGGGAAACGGAATATTTTTTCCTCGAGGATGTGTTCTTGTAGCTGATTGGAACGTTCACGATTCGGAAAAAATTCATTTTGCCGCATAAGCGGGATGAAACTTCTCAAGGGTCTTTCTCAGAAAATCCCGGTCAAGATGCGTATAGATTTCAGTCGTGGTAATACTCTGATGTCCCAACATTTCCTGGACAGCCCGAAGGTCAGCGCCACCCTCAATGAGATGAGTAGCGAATGAATGCCTGAATGTATGCGGTGAAATGGTTTTGCTGATCCCCGCAGCTTTGCAAAGGTCTTTGATGATATAAAAGATCATCACCCTGGAAAGTTTCTTGCCTCTATTATTCATGAATAGTACATCCTCGTTGCCGGGCTGTATAGCCAGGTGATTCCGGACCTTATCTTTATAAATGGTGATGTATTTAGCAGCGCTTTTGCCGATGGGGACCAACCTTTCTTTATCACCCTTTCCCAACACACGAACAAAACCAACATCAAGGTATAATTGAGATATTTTCAGATTGACTAGTTCACTCACCCTAAGCCCGCATCCATACATTGTCTCAATGATGGCTTTGTTTCTTTCACCCGCAGGTTGGCTCAGATCGATCGCGGCGATTAGCCTCTCAATTTCTTCAATGCTCAATGTATCTGGCAACCCTCTCTTCAACTTGGGAGCATCTAGCAAAGCCGTTGGGTCCTGGGAAGAAATATTTTCGAGCAGGCAATACTTATAGAATGCACGAATACCCGAAATAATTCTGGCCTGCGAGGCTGCATTCATTCCAAAAATTGTGATCCATTTTAAGAACGATTGCAGGTCTTTTAATACAATCGCTGAAGGAGTTTTTATTTGATTTTTTTCCTGTAGGTATTGAGTCAGGATTTCCACATCGCGTAGATAAGCCGAAACAGAATTGTCAGCTAGCGATTTTTCAAGTTGAAGATAAGATTTGAATCCTTTCTTATAAGCTTCCCACATGGATTATTCAAGAGTAATATTCTTTTCCAGGTTTTCCCATTTGCCATCGATTTTTACTTTCACCCAGATCTTTGTCGGGGTGATGTTGACGGAATCTAAAAACTCATGAATTTCATCATAGTCGATATCCAGTGCCTTTCCAAAAGTCATCATGGCTTTCTTTCCAGTCTCCATTTCTTCCACGTAAATATTTCCCCTGTCGGTACTGACTGCAAGGTTATCTGCAACCGCGAATTTTGGGTCCAGGTTGTTGATCCCGCTGCTCTTCATTCCGAATTTTTCTGCCTTGCTGTAGGGTAGTTTCAACTGGAACCCGCGGCCGGTACTGCAGTCGTTAAACAATACCCAGGCGAAGGCCGTATCCTTTATGAAACAGCGAACAAAATCTTTATTAATATTCACTTGCGTATTTAACAGGTAGGTAAAACCAGTTTTTCTATTCACGCCCATTCCTTTGTAACTCCAGATAATGCTGTCGGCCTGGCAATCCCTTGCGGTAATATATACGTATGGACTCAATTCATGATTGCCGGTAAACTTGAGAGTATCTTTCAGACATGCTGTATCACAAAATGTCTTGCTTCCAGATGAAGATTTACAATTAGTGAAATGAATAAAAACCAGGATGACCAGGAATGGAATAAGCAGGATTCGCATAAGGATGTTATTTGGTTGCCAAATTTAGCCTTTTTGCTTCTTCCAACTTGATCCAGTTTTTTACGGTTACCAGACAAAAAAAGAGTCCCGTAGAAACGGAACTCCGGATTACTAACCGGCTGTTAGTATGACATCCTTTATTTAAGTAGTTATTTATCGCTCTCTTGCATGGAAAACTGCATGTCCTTATGAATAGAAAGGATCAATAAGCAGGTTGCCGTACAAAAAACGGGGCTGGTAATGCAGTGATGCCCATTCCAGGAACCATCACTATTCTGGATTTTTACCAATTTCGTCTCCATCATATTATACCACTTCTTCCAGTCATCGCCGCCCTGCATCAACAGACTCTCCCCCGTCATCAGATAGCTCATAAACTCTTCCCCGCCATTACTCCCAAAACCTTCCATCACGTCACTTCGCATAGCTTGCTCCTGGGAAGCATTGTTAATAGAATAGGCTGTCACTAATTCCTTGGCTTCCGGGCTGCTCACGCCGGCCTCACGCAAATTTTCTTCGGTGACTTTATCATCTTTGATCTTGTTTTCCTTACGGGCTTTCTTAATAAGGTCCCTGGCTCGACGTGCTTCTTTCGCACTTCCCCGCGTCGTACTCGACAAACCGTAAAGCACAACTCCCGCCGCCTTCCCGGTAACAACCGACTTGGTTTCAACATCGAAATTGCTGTTCTGGTATTTGTATCCGCGGTTTAATACAACAGAATCAACCTTTCTTCCTACACTCTGTGCATTTTCGAGCGCATTGTTCGCCAAAGCTGATTGTAATACAGGCGCCCAGCCTCCATCCTTCCAACTTCCATCCGTATCCTGACCTTTTTCAATTCTGGCTACACATTTATCCAATGCTTTTTCGATTCTCTTCTTTACGCTGGCATCGGCGATTTCATACCTGAGCAGGTTCGTAAAGAACTGCGCCGTCAGGATCACATCGATGTTGCGGCCCAGCTTGACCTGTGGTTGCGTATTATCAAGTGTTGTCAGGTAGGGTTGGTTCGCGGGACATGTTTCAACCGCCTTCAGTAAAAATTCGAGCCCCTCTTTCAGGTTTTTTGAGTACTCCCCTTTCTCTATGGTATTGTCTGTGCGGAGCAGTGACATGGCCACCAAAGCTGTAGAAGCCGGATCGCTTTTTACCGCATGGGGATTCATAATGTCCTGGTGAGAATGAGTTCCGGCTCCCCATCCACCATCATTGCCCTGTGCATCGGCAATCCAGTGAAGACCTTTTTTTACTGATTCTTCCACCTTTTCAGAGGTTTCGAACTTGATTAGTGAAACGCTGCTTCCTGCAGTATCTAATCCAAGGATCGTCTTCATAATGCAAGCCTGATTCAGCGTTGGATTGATACAACAGCTGACTGCAGTCTTTTGCGTCTCAACATTTCGGATTGAAAAAGTGAACATGACAATGATCCCCAGGGCTGAAATGGGAATCAACGCTTTTTGCGCAGCCCATTTCAAAGAAATTAATGATTTCATGGCATCAATTTTTTTGCTTCTCCAATGGAAGGTCATACTGACTTCTGTTCAAAGTCCATTCCACGAAAAGCTGGTTAAAAAATCAAGCCGGTTGCAATCTGTAAATGTCTTGCCATCAATTTGCTGTGGCAATTTTGTATCGTAAGACCCTAATTGTTCATGCTCTATTTCCCGGAATCCTCTGTATCATCTTCTTCGGGTTGACCATTGCTCGCTAACAACCTCGCATTTTCAACCAGTCTTAGAAATTCTGAACGATATCCTTCGTCGTCGTTGCCTTTCGATTTACGAGCAAGGGTAATAACATCTTCAAAGGATGAGCTTGATTTGAATTCAGAGTTTCGAAGCAACATCCCAAACTCGGATACAGCTGCCGCAAAGCGAAAATTATCTGACGTACTTGAGATAGAAGTCTGCTTATCCAATACAGGATGCTCAATTAATTTGCTTATATCTTCATCGGGTTCTTTATAGCGGAATTTAACCGTCATGATCTCACCTGCGTGTGAAGATTTACTCAATGGCGCGACGTTCGATTGATATTTTAGCTCATCGACCTTCTCGAGCAAACTGGTTTTGACACCAACTGGAATCACTTCATATAAGGCAGTGACGGTATGCCCGCTACCCAGGTCCCCGGCATCCTTTTTATCGTTATTAAAATCTTCCTTGTTCAGTATCCGGTTCTCATATCCAATCAAACGATAACCCTGAACCTTTTCCGGATTGAATTCAATTTGCAATTTCACATCCTTGGCAATCGTAAAAAGCGTACCTCCGAATTCATTTACCAATACCTTCTTAGCTTCACTCAGGCCATCCACATAGGCATGATTGCCATTTCCTTTATCGGCCAGCTTCTGCATCTTACTATCCTGGTAGTTACCAGAGCCATATCCCAATACAGTAAGAAATACACCAGACTTTCTTTCATTTTCAATCAGGGTTTCCATTTCATCGTCGCTGCTGGGACCGACGTTGAAATCACCATCTGTACAAAGGATCACTCTGTTGTTACCTTTTTTTACAAAATTTTCTTTGGCGATCTTATAAGCGAGTTTAATTCCTTCACCACCTGCCGTAGAACCTCCGGCATCAAGTCGATCAATCGCATCTTTTATCTTCGTCTTTTCATCGCCGCGGGTTGATGGCAGCACCAGGCCTGCATTGCCGGCATATACGACCATTGCGATCCGGTCCTGTGGCCTAAGTTGGTCAACCAACATTTTCATAGAAGCCTTTACCAGAGGGAGTTTCATGGGTTCGTCCATTGAACCAGATACATCGATAAGAAAAACAATATTGGAGGCGGGAAGATTTTCGGTTGGGATCTTTTTTCCCTGTAAGCCGATCAGGACTAATTTATTTTCTTTATTCCATGGACAATCTGATATCTCCGTATTAATGGAGAAAGGCTGATCGTGTTGAGGTTGGGGATATTCATAGTGAAAATAATTGACCATCTCCTCGATTCTTACTGCACCGGCGGGCGGCAACTTTCCCTGATTTAAGATCCTGCGAACATTACTATAGGATGCGGCGTCCACATCTATTGAAAAAGTGGATAGGGGATTGTCCGTAACTTTTAAGAATCGATTCTCAGTGATGTGATCATAACCTTCCCTGCTGTATTGTTGAGTTGGTTGATCACCGTCGTAAAATGTGTTACTCTCGTAATCCAGCGTTGCATAGGGTAATCTTGCGGAGCCTGTCAGCGCTTTTGACTTTCTTGCACCATAACCCAGCAAAACCGTTTCTTGCTGTGGTGGAGCATAGCTGGTAAGCGTTATATTCAGCGTTCCACTTGTCCTTACTTTAATTTCCTTTGTATCAAACCCCGCTGCGGATACCACCAGGATGGCCCGATTGTCGGGCACAATTATCTTGAATTTTCCATCCGCACCTGATACGGTCGCGGTAGATGAGCCTTTAACAGTAATGGTCGCCCCGATAACAGGCTTTCCACCATAATCTTTTATAGTCCCCGTAACCGTGTGTGAATGAATGGGTCGAAATGCCAGGAACAAGAGCATTGCCGGTACCAGCATGAATAATATCTTCTTCATAAATGTATTTTGATATGGGAGATGCTGTCTTTTTAGCAATTGCATAAGGAATTAGGATATTTTTTTTGTTATTTTTAGGCGTTGTACTTCATAAGAAATATATCGCATTCATCGCTTACCGATAAGGAACTTGTCGCCCTTTATAAGAAGTCGGAAGACCTTGTTGTATTGGGCGAATTGTATCAGCGATATATGGAACTTGTCTACGGGGTTTGCCTCAAATACCTGAAAGATCCAGAGACTGCAAAAGATGGGGTTATGCAACTTTTTGAGGAATTGATTCCCAAATTGAAAAAGCATGAAGTAGAGAATTTTAAGCCCTGGCTGCACCAGGTCGCTCGAAATTTTTGCCTCATGCAGCTGAGGACTCCCAAGAACCTGAAAGTCGTAGAAATGAAGACGGAATTTGTGCAAACGGAAGAAAATGCGCATCTGGTTGATATGCTTGAAAAAGAAGAAAATTTCAAGAAGCTGGAATACTGTCTAAGTACACTCACGAGAGATCAACAGGATGCGATCCGGCTGTTTTATCTCGAAAACAAATGTTATAATGAAATTGTTGAGATCACAGGACAGGACTGGAACCAGGTAAGAAGCTTCATTCAAAACGGGAGAAGGAATTTGAAAGTATGTATGGAAAAAGAGTTACCGGATACCGAGAGATATCGATTTGGAGGAATGCCCTCGGGGCAATCGGGCAGGGAACCGTTGGCGTAGCATCACTTAATATTATTATTACGTGTCAGAAGAAAAAAGAAATATCGAGTTTACTACGGAGGATATAGAAAAATATCACAAAGGACAACTTTCCCCCAGCCAAATGCATGCTATAGAGAAGGCAGCATTGGATGATCCTTTTTTTGCCGATGCGCTGGAAGGATATGCGATGCGGCACAGTAATATTCAGAGTGATATAATGAGTCTCCGCGAAAAATTGGCTGAGCGGGTTCAGGGCGCTAAAGTCGTGCCGTTGAGCCGGGGAAGAAGGTCTAAATATTTATGGCTCAGAATTGCGGTGATGATTGTCGTGATAGCAGGTGCCGCATTATTGGCGCTTCAGGTTGCCAACCGGAAAGAGCCAGGAAAGATCGCCATAAACACCCCGCAAAATAAAGAGGTGGCAAAGACGAGATCCGACTCTCCTGATACCACCAAGACAGCAGATACAGACCTGGTTAGCGTCCAACCTGTCGTGGATGAAAAAACGAAAGCAAAAGCGCCGGATCCAAATACAACCATTCCGGAGTTACGCAACGAATCCAATGGTAAAGGTGCCAATACGATCGACAGTAGCGGAACAAAAGTTGAAGACCCAGTCTCTATAGGCTACGCGAACGTCAATGATTCGTCTGAAAAAAAGGTTGAAGCATTTACGGAAAACAATTCCATAAAAAAAACAGAAACAAATACGAAGACCGTGCCCATTTCCAAAGAAGCAGATGATCAGAGGGTAGCAGGCTCAGTCACCAATCAACCTCGTACCTATACTTCCAAAAGCATCAACAAGCCTCTTTCCGAAGCAGAAAACGGATATAATAATTTTCGGGGAAGAGTCACGGATCAAAACAATAATCCCGTGCCCTTTGCAAACATTAGCGATAGCCGTCAGAACGAACAAACTTACGCTGACGCTCAGGGCATTTTTAATTTTAAGTCTCCCGATACGGTAGTGAGTGTCGAAGTAAGATCCATCGGCTATGAGAATAACCAGGTGCAACTTCGCCGCCAAGACAGCGACAACCAGGTTGTGCTGAAAGATGATCGCAATAATTTATCTGAAGTAGTCGTGGTTAAGGGAAAGGCCAACACCTCGCGCCGGTCCAGGACGGACAATATGAAAGTAGAAGAATCGGAACCGGCTGATGGCTGGAAAAATTATGATACCTATCTGATTAACAACCGTGCAATACCTGAGGAAGCGAGGGATAAAAAACTGGTTGGCGAGGTTGAGCTTTCCTTTCAGATTGACAAAAGGGGATCGCCAGTAGACCTGAAGGTCGAAAAATCGCTTTGCGCAAAATGTGATGCGGAGGCCATCCGACTGGTAAAAGAAGGGCCAAAATGGAAGAGAAAGGCCAAGAAATCAAGGACTTCGGTGACTGTCCCTTTTTGAGGATCGCTACTCAAAAAGTATAAATTCCCCCTGACAAAATCTTCAACCCGTAGGGCCATTTGCCAACCTTTTCAGTTTCGGCCTCGTCTCACCCGCACAATCCTGCATCCGAATCTTTCACTACCTTTGACCACTCAAAAAAAAAGCTTGTATGAAAAAAGTAATTGTTGCCTGTGTTGCATTCTTCACTGTTTTAATGGCTGATGGACAACTGACTCTCCCTCAGCCCAGTCCGACCCAAACGGTTAAACAAAATTTCGGACTCTCGTTTATAGAACTTAGCTATTCACGCCCCGGTATAAAAGGGAGAAAAGTGTTCGGAGATCTGGTTCCTTTTGGTAAATTATGGCGTACCGGCGCTAATGGTCCCACTACGCTGAATTTCGCGGATGACGTTACCATAGGCGGAACAAAAGTGCCGTCAGGAAAATATGGCTTGCTCACGATTCCGGACAAAGACAAATGGACCCTCATCCTTACAAAGCAGCTGGATGTAACAAGTCCTTCAGCATATAAACAAGATCAGGATGTGGTGAGAGTAACTGCAGATGCAGTAAAAACGAAAGAGCCGATGGAAACGTTCACTATGCAATTTTCAAATATTAAGCCTTCCTCATGCGAACTTCACCTCACTTGGGAAAATACAGACGTCGTTCTGCCGATCAGTGCGGATGTAGAATCTAAAGTGATGTCTGAGATTGATGAGCAAATGAATAAAGACAATCGTCCTTACTATTCAGCGGCTATCTATTACATGGAAAACGGCAAAGACCTTAAGCAGGCGCTTGCATGGTTTGATAAAGCAGCAGAGAATCAACCCGACGCCTATTGGGTACATCATCAGCGCGCCAATTGCCTCGCCAAGCTCGGAAAGAAAACGGAAGCAAAGGCTGCGGCTGAAAAGTCAAAAGAACTGGCCATTACCGACAAGAATGATGATTACGTGAAACTGAATGATAAATTGTTGGCTGAGTTAAGCAAATAACCCGAAAATCACCGGTCATAAAAGGAACTCCGGCTTCACGGCCGGGGTTCTTTTTTTTTCAGGATTGCATTTAATACCAATGTAAAGAAGATCACCGAGAAAGCGCCAATGGGATTGAGCCAAAGGAAGCCCATTTTGAATACGGGCGGCTTTGTTTTTGTCAATATAAAAACCGTCAGTACCAGTAATTCCCCCAGCAAGGTTCCCCAAAAGACAGCATTTGCATTTCGAATATTCTTGAAAAAGAAGGCTACAAGGAACACTCCGAGAATGACTCCGTAAAACAGCGACCCTAATACGTTGACCGCTTCAATTAAACTGTTACCGATATTGTAGGTAAACATCGCTACCACAATGCAAAACACGCCCCATCCAAACGTATAAGATTTTGACAACCGGTATTCCTGTTCGTGGCTATCCTTCCGTTTAGAAAATCGCCGGTGAAAATCAACCATGGTACAGGAGGCCAGCGAATTTATGGAGGCCGCTATGCTTCCCCATGAAGCGAGAAAAATAATGGCGATCAGAAGGCCGACTAACCCGACCGGAAGATAGTCCACCACAAATCGAAGGAAGATGTAATTGGTATCATTCGTATCCGCGTCAGGAATAGCTCTCTTCAATGTTCTCTTATAGTCTTTCCGAAGCGTATCCAGGATTCTATTGCTCTGAACAATATTGGTCCTGATCTGGTTTGCGCGAGTAATATTGCCATCTCTTTTAGATTGAAAGTATTCTTGCTGCCATCCCGGAAGAAAATCCGTATATCTCTTATAGGTGGTTTCAAGCACTTCCAGGTCTTTATGATATTCGGTCTTGTGTGCTTTTGTAGCCAGCGATTCGTTAAAAAAGATGGGTGCCCTGTTGAACTGGTAAAAAGCGAATACCAATACGCCTATCAAGAGTATCAAAAATTGCATGGGTACTTTTATGAGCCCGTTCATCAGCAAACCCATCCGGCTTTGCGTCACGGATCGCGCTGTTAAATAGCGGCCCACCTGCGATTGATCAGTCCCAAAATATGAGAGTGCGAGAAAAAACCCGCCAACGATCCCGCTCAACAGGTTGTATTGATCACTCCAATCGAATCCTCCTTTCTCAAAGCCAGTTGTAATCACATTTAGTTTACCCTGACTGCCGCCGGCACGAAGAGCGTCAATAAAACTTATATCTGAGGGAAGCATGTGCACCACCAGATATGCTGCCAGGAACATTCCTATAAAAATGATGATCAATTGTAGTTGCTGCGTGTAGGCGACTGCCTTAGCCCCACCGGTTATGGTGTAGATAATCAGCAAGCCCCCCATAAATAAATTGGTCCAGTAAATATTCCAACCTAAGAGAGAGGAAAGAATGATCGATGGAGCAAAAACGCTGATCCCTGTCGAAAGTCCCCGGGAAAGCAAGAATAGAAAAGAAGTAAGAGATCGGGTTTTACCATCAAAACGGTTTTCCAGGTATTCATACGCCGTGTAAACTTTTAACTTGCTGAATATTGGAACGAAGAAGATGCAGACAACCACCATGGCCAGCGGCAAGCCAAAATAATATTGTACGAATCGCATCCCATCCGTGTAAGCTTGCCCCGGAGCTGATAAAAAAGTAATGGCGCTGGCCTGCGTGCCCATAATACTTAATAACACCAGCCCCCAGGGCATGCTGCGATTGGAAAGGAAATAACCGTCAAGGTCACGCGTAGTTCGGCTTTTATAAACACCGTAAGCAACGATGCCTATCAGAGTCACGATCAACACGATCCAATCCAGTTGATTCATACCCGAAATCCGGCGACCGGCACGGACGGTTTAAGCAGCCTGGTAGAATTACAGAGCAATCTATTTAAAGTGTTTGGTGAAGAAATAAAATAAGATGATTAATGTCACCAGGAAACCGATGACGAGGGCATACCAATAATTCCAGGACTTAAAAAACGGAGCCTTATTGTCATCTTGTTCCTGCATGCCTACTTTCTTGTAGATCTGAGCAATCCTGTAAATAGGATCAATAAGCCCAATACGAGACCAATGAGAATTCCAATCCTTATCCTGCGAATGAAAATACCCACCAATAAACCGAGCACAATAGCAAAAATAAAAGCCATCTCCGCTCTTTTCACGTTCGGTTTAATTGCCATAAATAAATTTAGAATGGTTTTTTTCTGTTTAGCGCAATCAGGTTTGCCAACAGGCGATAAGCTCCAGGCACGCCGGCGGGCAATTCCCTAAAAAATACAAGACCAGTATAAACAAAAACTCCCTTCCCATATTTTGCAACGATCAAACTTCCGGCATCAGCCGGCTCTCCGGGATCAGACATGGATAGGATGGTCTCAAATTGATTCTGATCCCAGTTTTCCGCATGATAAATGCTGCGCTCTTGCACCCACCCCTTGAAGTCGTCAGGTGTTATCTTATTTGGAAAATTCAAAGCAGGGTGATCAGGTTTTAAAATATTCACCCTTGCATCTTCGTCGGTCACTCTCGTCCGGGAAATATCAAATTTATAGGGGCCAATACGTGCCCGGACCGGACCAATATTAGTACTGGTGTTGTATTGCACAATGAGGTTGCCTCCGTCATTCACATACTTCATCAGTTTATCATAATAATTATTCAACCATGCATCCGTATTATATGCTCGCACCCCGGTGATGATCGCGTCATATTTGTTCAGGCTGGTCCTGGATAATTCTTTATCGCCAAGTATGCTCACGTCATAGCCCATTTGCTCCAGCGCCTCGGGAACCTTATCACCGGCACCAACTATATAACCAATTTTGTTTCCATAAATCTTCGCATCTATCTTCCTCACTGTTAGAAGAGCTTGCCGAAAATAATGAATGGTCGGAATATGATCATAGTGGATAATCTTGGAAATATATCCTCCCGTGCTATCATCAGGAGCCACATTTATCCGGTACACCCTGGGCTCCAGGTCTGGATCATTGATATCTTCTACATGTATGCCTGCTCTTCCGAGAGACAGTCCTCCAATTAATTTGACAGCCGTATCCTGCATGGAACTTGAGGTTTGAGGAATGCTCGCCGGAGTAGGTATTGTTATTTGTTTGTTAGCCGTAAATGAGATTTCAACCTGCTTATCCTTGTCTCCTTTAAGATAAAGTGGCTCGAATGATTTGAAAGTAACTGCCGGGATAACAACTAAGGGGTCGTAAACTTCACCCTTTACCGGATCCGTAAACTTATATCTTACCGACTTTGTATACTGGAGATCCAATCCCTCAATATTCAAACTGAAAGTAGCCGTGTATGCGGGATCTATATCCGGCTGTCCGATCTTTTGCTGATCGTCCACATTAAAATAACCTTCCTCCATTTTGCTCACAAGCCAGTAGGGCTGGGTGACGGGCTTTGATTGAGGAATAAAAAATGTCTTTGCAAAATTCAGGTTCCTGTTTTTCAGCAGCGGCTGATCCATGGTTGTATCAAACGCATCTACTGTAATCTTCTTAAGAGAGGCCGCAGACCCCATACGATTGTTGAATGAAAAATTGATGCGGATGGAATCCGTCTGTACGGCAAAGGGCTCCACCGTAGTGGCATCGAGAAATAATCCACTGCACTGCTCGATCAATTGCTGGACTTCTTTCATTTTCTGCGCCTTCCAGCTGCCATCGGGTATTTGTTGAAAAGCGCGATATAGACTAACCAATGCAGTGACTGATTTTTCGGGATGCATCAGATCGAATGCGGCCGAAATGCTATCCACCTTCCGCGCGATATTTTCACCACCGCTGACGCGATTCCAGGTCAGATCGACGCCTTCCATCAGGTCCGTCGATATCTCAGGGCCTTGCGTCGTTTTAAAGTACTCAATGACTTCACCTCGCGAGGAAGGAACACCAAAGCCCTGACTCTTGTGTTGGCTCCGACTTGTTGCGGCGATCTCTCCGTAACTTTTTCCGAGTAAGGGATTGTATCCACCTACGTCCAGCTTGAATTGATTATTGTTTGTTGTATTTGTGCCGCCAAAGTTAAATGAGTTCCAAACCACACGTTTTACCTGCCAGGTTTTTACATATTTCAATTGTTCTGGAAAGCGATTTGGGTCGGCAGCCGCCCTAAATGCATCATTGGCAAGAATAGCTGAGGCAGTATGTTGACCATGACCCCCTTCGCCGGTGGTAGGGAACCGGGTGATGACTACATCCGGCTGAAATTTCCTAATCACCCAAACGACATCACTTAATATTTTGTCCCTGTCCCATTTGGTAAATGTTTCCTCGGGACTCTTTGAGTATCCAAAGTCGTAGGCTCTGGAAAAAAATTGTTCACCTCCATCCATTCTCCTGGCACTAAGTAATTCCTGCGTCCTGATCAATCCCAATTCAATTCCTTGTTCATTGCCGATCAGGTTTTGTCCTCCATCGCCCCTGGTGAGCGACAGATAGCCCGTACGAAACATTTTGTCTTTGGAAAAAAATGTGATCAGCCGCGTATTTTCATCATCGGGGTGGGCTGCAACATATAAAACGGAACCTAAAACATTCAGCTTGCGGATAGCCAGGTAAAGATCGGCGGAGCTCCATGAGACGGGCTGTTGGGAATTAGCGAAAGGTGATAAGAATAATGCACAAGCAATCAGCGCGATGATTTTCCGCATGGGCAAGCACGATTTATTCAGCGAATATAAGTTTTGTTAGGTAAGCATCCTGCCCACTCATACTTATTGCCCTACCAAAAACACGGCATTGCAAAGCATTAACTTTCCATTTTCCCAAAAACTACGGAATAGAACATCGTCGGCCAGATAGGTAATTGTCCCATCGCCCATTTCCTGGACTCCAAATAGCAACCCGTCTTTGAGTTTTACGCGCAGGTTAGCGCCTACGAAACCCGAAATCTGCGTTTCTTTTTTAATGACACCAACATTCCATCCGTTATCCTTAATAAATTCATAAATATTATCGTCCTGCTTCAATGTGTAGTAATAATCGGGATATCCAAAGCCCAGGGGGTGAGTATTATCCAAATTGACTTTGAGAATAGCGCCGGGAATGTTTGCTGAAACGGCCTCCCGCTCGCGATCGCTGAATTTCTTCAAAGATGAATAAATGCTGTCTTTGCTCGTTTTATTTTCGCCTTCATCTTCCGTCTTTTTCTGCCGGATACCCATCTCTGCTTTCGCGAGTTGACTAACGGCGCTCTCCAGGGCCACTACCCTGCCACCTTTGGTGATCCAGTCTTTGAATAGATCTGTACCTGTTTTGTCGTTCAAAAACCGGTAGTTGCCGTCCGGCATGATCAAAACATCGACATCGCTCCATTTAACATGATTGAAGTCGTTGGCATTGATCAACGTTAACGGATAACCGATCTGCTGCTCGAAGAAATGCCAGATCTCTCCCGCACCCGATGAACTAACGCCTTCGCCGGTAAGCATCGCCACTCTTAGAGATTTCAATGGATGAACTTTATCACTGCCGAAATCATATCCTTTGTCGACGAAGCCGCTCGATACAGGATATAGTTGGATACCTTCTGCGTCTGCGATCTCTTTTACTTTGCTCCATAAGGTTGATCCAAACGACTTGTTAGCCGTCTTTAATATAATAAGAGCACCGCGATCAAACTTGTTTCCATTTAATTCGAATGGCTGCTCAGCAAACCTTAGCAATACTCCCTTCTGTAGTAATTTGCCGGCGAACCTTACTACGCCGATGCCGGTCCAGGGAATTACATAGCCGTATTCTGTTTCTGCATTTACCGGCTTGGTACTCGCGGACACGAGGGCCTGGATTGATCCTGTCTCTCGACGCATAGGCACTTAACCCATAGGCATAAGGTAATGACCAGGCGGAAATATCGTATGTAATGGAGTCAACCAATCTGGATTTGGGCTCGAATAAAACTCTCACCATGGCTGATTTAGGCTGATAGGCACTTATTACAATATCGCTGCTTCCCATCGTAAAACTCTCTTCCTTTCCTGAATTATAGTTGTAACCTCTGGCATTACCAGAGCCTGAACCATATTGAATTTCATTTCGATCCAGCAACTCCAGCAATGAATGGATCCTTTCTACATCCCTCGGATCATTACGAATGACAAAACTTTTATACTCACCTGGTGCGGCAGCGACCGCTTCATTAAAAAATTTCCGGAATTCTTTTATCAATTTTGGAGCATTCAGGGACGATATCTCGATCGTGCTTAATGCGGTGGTATAATGATGTATAGCCCGGTCATATAAAGTGAGGGTATCATTTTCATGAGTGATAACGCCAAGGCCGCCTGCTCCTCCTCCACCCTGCTCATAAGTCATCCCAATACCTCCATTGTATACCGGGTAGGTGTCACCGTAAGACGGATAGAACAGGTCAAATTCTTCCTTGGTAAAAAACAACCAACCATTTGCGTCAAAATATTTTGCATTGTTCTTACCGATCGTTACCTGGAACTCGCGTTGCCACGGAGTGATGACATCATGATAAGGTTGTGCAGCCGGTGCAAAATAATAAGGACTATTGATCCATTGTTCATGGAAATCTACATGAACATGAGGCAACCATTTATTGTACATTTTCATTCTTTGCTGGCTCTCCACCTGTGATTGCCACGCCCAATCGCGGTTCAAATCAAAATTATAGTGATTGGTTCTGCCACCAGGCCATGGTTCATGATGTTCCCTGGAAATCAGTTGGGGATCAAAATTTTTTCCAACCACCGAATTAAACCAATTGACGTAACGATCTCTGCCATCGGGATTAATGCAGGGATCAATAACTACCAGCGTATTTTTCAGCCATTCTTTAGATTTAGAATGCGAGGGGTCCACCAATGAATAGATTGTGAGCATTGACGCTTCCGAGCTGGAAGTCTCGTTACCATGAACATTAAAGCTTAACCAAACGATGGCGGGAGCATTCTCTTCCATGGCGGCCATCTTGTCCCGCGCCTGGTTTGCGAGCCGCAAATTATTCATCCGGATGTTTTCGAGCCGTTGGATATTTTCTGCGCTCCCCACAAATGCCAATAGCAGAGGCCTTCCTTCATTGGTCTCACCGTACTGTTCCAGTTTTACCTGGGCAGGCGAGCTTGCTGCTACGTGATTGAAATAACTGACAATTCTCCAATGAGGCGTGTAGCGTGTGCCGATCTTATATCCTAAAAATTCTTCAGGAGATTTCAACTGTGCCCTGGATAATGAGACAGAACTAAAAAAGATGAAGATTAAAATAATTTGCCTACGCATGTAATTAAATTTGGTTTGGCAAGATAATTTAAAGTCGCTAGAGTTATGGAAGTATATACCTTAGTTACCCCAAGAACTTTATATAACTTAGAGAACCTAATCATGAAAATTTTTGTCTTATTCGCACTAGCCTTCTTCTCGGCTTGTCATACTTCAACAAAATATCAGAAAGCATCGATCCCGATTGATCCTTTTCAATACCGCATTCAAAAGAAAGTTGAAGTAGAGAATGGAGCCGTCGTTTCAGCACATGAATTGGCCAGCAAAGTAGGACTCGAAATTCTGAGATCCGGAGGCAATGCCGTGGATGCCGCGATCGCCACGCAATTAGCATTAGCCGTTGTTTACCCAAATGCAGGTAACCTGGGCGGTGGCGGTTTTATGATAGCCAAACTTAGCGATGGCCAGGAGCTCGCCCTCGATTATCGGGAAATGGCTCCGGGTAAGGCTCACCGTGATATGTATCTCGATTCGGCGGGCGATGCAAGAATGGACAAAAGCCAGGACGGCCACTTATCAGCAGGCGTTCCCGGAACAGTAGCCGGCCTTTTTGCCTGCATGAAATATGCAAAGCTTTCTTTTAGCGCACTCATTCAACCAGCCATCTTTCTGGCTGAAAACGGATTTGCGATCACCGAAAGGGAAGCTGCATCATTTAATGGCTTGCAGGGAGAACTCAGGCAATTCAATACCATCATGCCGGTTTTTGTGAAGACCAACCCATGGAAGGCGGGCGACACATTAATTCAAACAGACCTTGCCAATACATTAAAAAGAATTCGCGACCAGGGACTGCCGGGTTTTTATGAAGGCGAGACTGCCAGGTTGATCGTAGAGGAAATGCAGAGAGGTGGAGGGATCATTACTCTGGAAGACCTAAAAAATTATAAAGCAAAGTTTCGCGAGCCTCATACGTTCGAATACAAGGGCTATAAGATCGTCGGCATGCCCATGCCGAGTAGTGGGGCGATACTGCTTCATCAAATGATGAAGATGATAGAAAACCGCAACATTGCTTCCATGGGTTTCCAGTCTGTGCAAGCGGTGCAGCTGATGACGGAAGCTGAAAGAAGAGCTTATGCCGACAGGGCCAAATATATGGGCGACGCCGATTTTTACAAGGTTCCTGTCAAAGCAATGACCAGCGATAAATACCTGGCTGAACGAATGAAAGATTACGATCCATTGAAAGCAGGAAACAGCAGGGACATACAACCGGGAGTCATGGCCGCCTATGAGAGCGAAGAGACCACTCACCTTTGTGTTATTGATAACGAGGGCAATGCTGTTTCCGTAACCACTACACTCAATAATTCTTATGGCAGCCGGACCGTCATTGGTAGGGCAGGCTTCTTTTTAAATGATGAAATGGATGATTTTAGTGTGAAGCCCGGAATACCGAATATGTATGGCGCCGTCGGCGGTGAAGCCAATGCCATCGCGGCGGGTAAGCGAATGTTAAGTTCAATGGCTCCGACCATTGTTTTAAAGAATGAAAAACCATATATTGTTGTCGGGACACCAGGAGGTACGACTATTCCCACATCCGTATTTCAAACCCTGGTAAACATTATTGAGTTCGGCATGAGTTCAGAAGATGCCGTTTACAAGCCCAAATTTCACCACCAATGGCTACCAGACAGCATTGGCATCGAAAGCGGATTCCCTGCCGCCGTTCGTGATTCACTAGTGAGAATAGGTTATTCATTCATTGAAAGAGGCGAAATTGGAAGAACAGAGCTCATCAGGATAATACCGACCGACGGCTCAAAAAATAAACGGATAGAAGCGGTTGCGGATAACCGTGGGGAGGATTCTGCGGAGGGTTGGTAATTAAAGAAATAGCAATTCCTATTTATGTATAGCAAAAACATCAGTAAGGATTTTTTATCAACCGCCATTCGTCGTCTCAGGTATTATAAGGACCTCGGGGAAAAAACATTTGAGCAATTGTCGGATGAGGATTTCCACTATCGTCCCAATGAGGATTCCAATAGCATTGCCATCATTATCCAGCATCTGCATGGCAATATGGTAAGCCGGTGGACAAATTTCCTAACTGAGGATGGGGAAAAGGAGTGGCGGCAAAGAGATGAGGAATTTGAGGTCCATGGCCTGACCAAAGAGATGGCTATCGACCTATGGCAGAAAGGATGGGATTGCTTTTTAGGAGCCTTGAAGGCACTATCTGAGACTGATCTTTCAAAAACAGTATTTATCAGGCATGAGCCCCTTACAGTCGTAGACGCTATTAACCGGCAACTGGCACATTACCCCTATCATATTGGCCAGATTATCTATATCGGCAAGCTTCTCAAAAGCAAGGAATGGAAAAATTTATCCATTCCAAAAGCAAAGCCTTTGGAATTTGGATCAGATGAAGAAGTCATTGACCCGGCCACCAACCTTGGCTGATTGTTTCCATTAGAAAATATCTATTTTTACCAAATTCCATTTTTCAATTCCCCCAACTACAACATGAAATTGTGTTTTGTGATCATTATTACCGTGACTGTCTCCTTCACGAGCATGTCGCAAGCAGCCTGGAATATTTTTGCGGGACCGCAGCTTACATCAGCGCATTATACTATTCAAGGCGTGAGACAGGACAATACTTCAAAAATCGGGTTTCAGGCGGGCGTCAGCAGCAAGGTGCCATTTGAGAACCAACTTTCATTTTCCGCTGGCGCTTTTTCGAGTATAAAGGGCTATAAAGTGAAATTCAACAGGTCCGCGTTTCCACCAGATCTAAATGCAGTGGATAACAATACTAGCATTTTCACTATTGAAATTGCCGCGTTATTACAATTTGATTTTCGCTCGCAGCCAAATCACTTTTTTATTAAGGCTGGGCCATCTCTCGATTTCCAGATTATCGGCAGGGAAAAATTTAAGCTGGCCAATGGTACAACCCAAAATCAAGAAATGCCGTATGGCTTTGCAAATTATGGTCGCTATGCAGCGAATTTGCTCGCCCACTTTGGATACGAAACGTCTAAAGGGCTGATCGTTTTTGTACAATACACCCGTGGCTTAACCAGTCTGAACAATGCTGACGGAGGACCGCAGATTTTACATCGGGCGTATGGAATTGCGATAGGCAGATACCTCTATCGTCGCAGGCGATAAGCACGCCTAAATTTGATGAAGTTGTATTGATTTTTCCACCATTCCCCGATGATACTTAATTTGGAGTATGATAATTTATGCACCCTCCAACGGAGAAAAAGATCTTTTGGAGATACTGGAACTTCAGAAAATAAATCTTCCTGCTAACCTGACGGGGGAAGAGATTCAATCGCAGGGTTTTGTCACGGTATCGCATAATCTTGAAATCCTGAAAAAAATGCACGAGATCGAGCAAAGCATTGTTGCTAAAGAAAACGATAAAGTGATTGCATACCTGCTGGCTATGACCGAAAAATCGAAATCAGATATTCCGATACTTATCCCCATGTTTGAAACTTTCGAAAAAATAAGTTACAAAGGAAAGCCCGTTTCATCATATAACTATATTGTTGTCGGCCAGGTATGTGTCGCCAAGCCGTACAGGGGAAAAGCAATACTGGACGGCAGCTATGCGGCTTATAGAGAAAGGTTCCGTGACAAATACGACTTTGCTATCACCGAGATAGTCGCTAAGAATATGCGATCCATCAATGCACACCGGCGCATCGGATTTGACGAAGTCTATAGGTATCCTGCGCCTGAGAATGAGGAGTGGAGCGTCATGCTTTGGGATTGGTAAATTTTTTTACTGCATGTGCGCTTCGCATGTACCTTGCAATCCATATTAAATTTTAAAATGGTCAAGGAAAAAATATTAGTTATTGGCGCTTCGGGTCAAATCGGTGTTGAACTAACACTTGCCCTGCGCAAGATCTATGGCAATGCCAATGTGGTTGCCTCTGATCTTCGCGAAGAAAATGAATTACTCAAAGGGACGGGTCCTTATGTGAGCCTGGATGTGATGAATAATGAAATGTTGCACGTGCAGGTGATCCGCCAGGGCATCACCCAGATCTACCTGTTAGCGGCGATTCTTTCGGCGACGGGTGAAAAGAATCCCGGGCTTGCCTGGCATTTAAACATGCAAAGCCTGTTGAATGTATTGAATATTGCAAGGGAAGAAAAGTTGCAAAAAGTTTATTGGCCCAGTTCGATCGCTGTTTTTGGTCCCACAAGTCCCAAAGAAAATTGCCCTCAGCAAACGATCATTGAACCTACCACTGTTTATGGCATCAGTAAATACGCTGGCGAATTCTGGTGTAATTACTATCATTTAAAATATGGCGTGGATATCCGAAGCCTGCGCTATCCTGGTTTGATATCATATAAATCTGCGCCTGGCGGTGGCACGACTGACTATGCAGTGGAAATATTTCATGAAGCCATCGAAGAAAAAAAATATACCTGCAGCCTGAATGCAGATACGCATCTACCCATGATGTACATGCCGGATGCTATCCGCGCAACCATCGAATTGATGGAAACAGATCAGGATAAGATTTCGATTCGCACCTCCTACAACATTTCATCGATGAGTTTTTCTCCCGCCGAAATTGCCGCTGCAATAAAAAAACATATACCGGAATTTAGTATTTCCTATCAACCGGATTATCGACAGGCTATTGCAGACAGCTGGCCTAAAAGCATTGATGACTCCGTCGCCAGAAAAGATTGGAAATGGAAAGAAGAATATGATCTGCAGGCAATGACGAAGGACATGCTGGAGAACCTAAAATGAAATGTCAACTTCTAAAGTCGTTGGATAACGAAGTGATCAAATAATTCCGTCTCCACTTTTTTCACTTCAATACCGGTAACGATTGCTGCGGAAGGGCCTTGACCACACCAGGCGACTAACTTATCCAATTGTTCTTTTGTTCCTGTCGCAATTACCTGTACCGACTCATCGTCTAGATTCATCACCTTTCCTGTAATTCCCAGTTTCAAAGCCACCTCTTTACAACTCTGTCGGTAATAAACGCCCTGTACTCTTCCCTTGATACTAATGGAAATGGTTTCAACCATGGGCCTCCATTTGAATTTCCTGCACGATCTGTTCCAGATGGATTTGATCGGTACTATCGAACTGATCATATTCAATGCTGTCAACATCCAATACTGCCACCACTGCGTTGTTCCGGATCACGGGCACTACGATCTCGGATCGGGATAAGCTACTGCAGGCGATATGCCCCGGAAACTTTTCAACGTCAGCAACAATAATAGTCTCTCCCCTTTCCCAACTGGTACCGCAGACTCCTCTTCCTTTTTTTATCCGTGTACAGGCAATAGGACCCTGGAATGGGCCTAATACCAATTCATTTTTTTTGACCAGATAGAACCCTACCCAAAGCCAGCCGAATTGTTCTTTAAGGGCAGCGACGATATTTGCCAGGTTGGCAACCAGGTCAGGCTCACCATCTATTAATGCTTTTATCTGGGGAATAAGAGAGCTATATTGCTCGGCTTTATTGCCACTTGCTACCTGCAGATCTTCAGACATAAGGCAAAGATATACTCAAGAATTTTTGCCACATAAAGAAAATAGCTAACAATTATCTTTACAGCATGGTAAAATTCTTAACAGATTTATTTGCCCGGCAATCCTATGATGAAGGAAATTTTTTCCTTATCGCTGGCCCTTGTGTCGTAGAAAGCGAGGAGGTTCTCATGATCGTTGCTGAAAAAGTCAGTTCCATTTGTAAGAACCTTGGCATACCATTTATCTTCAAATCTTCTTATCGAAAAGCGAACCGGACCAGTTCTGATTCATTCACCGGTTTGGGAGATGATACTGCTATGAAGTTATTAGCAAAAACAGGCAAGCATTTTTCAGTTCCAATCGTTACCGACATTCATTCGCCGGAAGAAGCTTCAAAAGCTGCTCAATATGTAGATATTCTCCAAATACCCGCATTCCTTTGCCGACAAACCGAACTGCTCGTAGCGGCAGCCAGCACCGCTAAGATCGTCAATGTAAAAAAAGGACAGTTTGTGAGTGGTGAGGCCATGAAATTTGCTGTAGAAAAGATCCGTAAGGCCGGCAATGAGCGCATAATGCTAACCGAGAGAGGAACAACTTTTGGTTACCAGGACCTGGTGGTCGATTACCGGAACATTCCCATTATGAAGGGGCACGGGGTACCGGTGGTGATGGATGTTACGCATTCACTTCAGCAACCCAATCAAACCACAGGTATAACAGGAGGCAATCCCGAAATGATCGCTACTATTGCGAAGGCTGCAGTAGCTGCGGAAGCAGATGGAATATTTATTGAAACGCATCCCAACCCTGCCATTGCAAAAAGCGATGGGGCAAACATGTTAAAGCTGGACTTGCTTGAAGATCTATTGAAACAACTGGTGAAATTGAGAAAGGCAACAGCTTCCTGATTAGCGCAGATCGACTTCTTCTACTCCTGGATATTTAGCTTTGTCAAATACAAACCTCGTATCGTCGAGGTTCCCGTTTGTCTTCATATTCATCACCGTATAACTATACCGATTGCCACCCTTTTCCAATACTTTGGTGCTATAGATGGTCTTTGCATTCTTATCTATTTGGAGGTAAACCTTATGAAAGGGTTTGCTCTTGTCGACGGGAGTCATTTCGATTTCCTGAATTGCTCTTGGTCCCACCTTTTTTTCACCATTGAGCATATAAAGAAAATCCTTATCGTAGAAGTTGGTGAATAATTTTTGAGGAGTGATCATGCCGCTGGAAGCATCCAGTTTGCTGACGGTGACTTCATTCGCGGACTTATCATAATTCCAAACCATGGTGCCGTCGCAGAAGATCTCCTGGCCGCTAAAGCTCACTCTATACTTAAGCCCTTTCATCAGTATCGAACCGGTCTTCGTGGACAACACCTTTCCAGCCGCATTCTCCACTTTGTAGTTAAAGCTGGCGTCCACTGTCTTAAAGGTTTTGAATTTAGCACTCACCGCGTCCAGGATGGCCTTCGCATCAGGATCGCTACTCGTTTGGGCAGTGGCAATCATGAAGGAATTCAAAAGCGCGACTGCAAGAAATAGTTTGTTCATCTTCAATGGTTTGTGTGGTCGTCGATCGGCTAATTTTCAGAGGGCCGGCAAAGTTAATTCAATTCCGTGGACAGGATGGTGGATAAGGAGGGCAAGTTGCACCAAATCTCATTTCTTAACAGCCCTCTAACGCAATATAAAAATATTGATCAACCTAAAGCCTCGAGGTGATGCTGTAATTCCATCTCCGATTTTATCAATACATCTCTTGCCTTGCTTCCCTGGTTTGGACCCACAATGCCAGCAGCTTCCAATTGATCCATCAGCCTGCCAGCCCTGTTATATCCCAATTTCATCCTGCGTTGGAGCAGGGAAGTGGACCCTACCTGGTTCTGCACCAACAACCTTGCCGCCTCTTCAAAAAGTGAGTCCCTGTCAGAAAGATCAAAATCCTTCCCCTCCAATTCCTTTTCATCAATGTATTCGGGCAAAAGAAATGCCTGTGTATAACCTCTTTGCCCGCCAATAAATTCAACGATTCGTTCTACTTCGGGTGTGTCTACAAATACACACTGTAAGCGGGTAACTTCCCCATGATGGGAAATAAGCATGTCTCCTTTCCCTATCAATTGGTCCGCACCTCCGGTATCAAGAATGGTCCTCGAATCGATTTTGGATGTAACCTTAAAGGCTATGCGCGAAGGGAAATTTGCCTTGATGGTGCCTGTAATGATATTCACAGATGGCCGCTGTGTTGCAATGATCAGGTGGATGCCGACGGCGCGGGCCAATTGCGCTAATCGGGCCATGGGCATTTCAATTTCTTTTCCGGCAGTCATGATCAGATCGGCAAATTCATCAATGACCAAAACAATAAATGGCAGATATTGGTGACCCTTTTCCGGATTCAATTTCCTTTTGATGAATTTTTCATTGTACTCTTTAATATTGCGGGCACCGGCTTCCTTCAGAAGATCATACCGGTTATCCATCTCGATGCAAAGAGCATTGAGTGTATGAATCACTTTTCGCGTATCAGTAATGATGGCCTCATCCTCGCCTGGAAGCTTGGCAAGAAAATGTTTTTCGATCACACGGTATAAACTCAACTCAACTTTCTTTGGATCAATCAGCACCAGCTTTAATTGAGAGGGATGTTTTTTATAAAGCAATGAAACCAGGATCGCATTGATGCCGACCGATTTCCCTTGTCCCGTAGCACCCGCCATCAACAAGTGAGGCATGCTGACAAGATCGACAATAAAATTGTCGTTATCGATCTTTTTTCCAATCGCTATAGGCAGGCTATAATTGTTGAATTGAAATTTCTCAGATGCCAACACTGTTTTCATACTGACAAGCGTCTTCTTCACATTAGGCACCTCGATACCGATCGTTCCCTTACCCGGAATGGGAGCAATGATGCGAATACCGAGGGCTGCCAGGCTCAAGGCGATATCATCTTCCAGGTTCTTGATCCTGGAAATTCGTACTCCAGCTGCCGGCACTATTTCATACAAGGTAACGGTCGGTCCTACTGTTGCACTGATCTTTTGTATTTCAATATCATAATTACGCAGTGTTGCAATGATTTGATTCTTATTATTCTCCAGTTCATTGGCATCCTGAATGATCTTTTCACTTCCATGTGTTTCAAGCAGCGCCAGCGTGGGATATTTGTAATCCCGAAGATCCAGCGTGGGCTCATAGGGGGCAGGTTTTCGTAGGCAGAAGGGTCGACAGGAACTATCAGGCACCGTATTTATTTCCAATTCCAATTCCCTTTCTTCTTCGATCTTTTTTGCAGCCTTGATTGCAGGCTTGTCTTCATATTCCTCATGCTTATGCAGGATTTCTCTTACAATTTCCTTCTCGAATACTGGCTGTGGCAAGTCGATCTCGTCTGGCTCTTCCTCGGGCTCTTCTTTCTCAATCAGGTTTAGTTCATGCAATACCTTATCATCATCGTTCACTATCAGCATGCTTCCGTCCGACTTTTGGAAATTATTCTTTGGTTCGGGATCCGCAGCAACATTCAGCGATCCATTTTCGTGGGCTAGATCGTAAGGTGAATCAGGTGCTTTTGCGGGCTTTGCCGGGAGATTAAAGGCAGGATTAAATTGCCAGATGATATATCCGAGCGTTGCCACAAAAAGCAAGGCACCCGTACCGATCTGGCCCAGGAATTTAATCAGCCATTCATTGATCATCTTGCCCACACCGCCTCCATAGGGAAACGAACTCTTCGAAAAAATATAGGCCAGTATCACGGACAGGACGAGTAGTCCGATGGTGACATACTTCAGGTTGCGCCATATGGAAAAGACCCTGCGGCTAAAGAGCAGATTCACTCCCACAACAAAGAAAAAGGTACAAATGAGCAGCGAAGCGATCCCAAACCCTTTATTTATAAAAAAATCTGAAGAAAAGGCGCCCAGGACACCCAGCAAATTCTTGATTGACTTATTAGCAGTAAATATGGAATGATTCCATACCTGCGATTGATCTTTTTGCCAGGTAAAAAAATAGGAGATGAACGCAATGAATAGAAAAGTGGCAATGAGCAGGGATAGAGCGCCAATAATTTTGTGAGTACGCTCGTCACGGGCCAGCGCTTTCCAGTCGATCTTTTCTTCCGGCTCGGATCGAAGCGATTTTGAACGGGATGTTTCGGTCTTCTTCTTAGGACTGGCTCCCTTTTTCCTTTTCCTCTTATTAGCCATGCTCGCAAAGATATATAGTCCGAAGGATAATATCCGGCAAGCCACTGATTACAACATTATTTAAAGTGTTGTCTGTAGTATTTTAACGGATGTTTCAATTCTTAAAAACAATATTTCAAGAATTAGCGGGTCTGAAAAACGAAAATTCTTGTGTGCGTGAATGGTAAACCACAATCTACCTACGAAAATACACTATCAACCATGGTGGATTCAACCGTCGCCGGCATCTCTGCGGCATTACATTTGAGACCGTTTGCTTAGCACCAGAAGAAATGAAGAAAATGACAAAATACGAAACGCAGATCGCCATTTATAAGGCACAGCAGCAGGAAAGGGAACGGATTTCGGCAGACATTCATGATGAATTAGGATCCGGGATGACGGCTATCCGGCTGCTGAGTGAGATCGTTCGAAAGAAGATGAAAGAAAACACGCCTGTCGAAATTGAAAAAATATCACAATCCGCCGTGGACATGCTCAATAAAATGAATGCTATCATTTGGAGCATGAATATCGGCAACGATACCCTGGATAACCTGATCTCATATATCCGTTCCTATGCGCTTGAATATTTTGATAATACTCCCATTGAATGCAGGGTCAACACAACAGACGATATTATGTCAACAGAATTAGAGGGTGAAAAGCGAAGAAACATTTTCTTGTGCGTGAAAGAAACACTCAATAATGTATGGAAGCATTCTAGGTTGTACGGCAGTCACCATCGACATTGAAACCCACCAGGGACTGGTGATCCGAATTGCCGACAACGGTAGCGGAATCGACATGCAAAATTTAAGAAAGCTTGGAAATGGTTTAAAAAATATTTCCAGGAGAATGGAAAGCATTGGGGGGACCTTCACGATCAACAACCATTCGGGAGCGGTTACAACTCTCCAACTATTCTTTTGATCTGTACCTGGTGATCACTCCATTCAATAATAACAACCATCCGAGTATAAAAAAGACTCCGCCGAAAGGAGTAATAGGCCCTACCCACTTTACAGCGGTGCTGGTCTCTATTTTCAAAAAGCTGAGAAGATAAAGGGAACCCGAAAAGAGGATGGTGCCGATGATAAAGCAGGTGCCAGCCCATTGGATCGATTTATTGGGAATTTTTTCATAGATAATGGCTACGGCCATCAAGGCAAGTGCATGGTACATCTGGTATTGGGTGCCCGTCTGAAACCCATGAATAATCTTTTCATCGGTAGTAAGCTTTTCTAATGCGTGCGCACCAAACGCCCCCAGGGCAACGGCCAGTCCACCTAAGATGGCAGCGGCAACCAGGAAACTTCTATGCATGGAAAATCTTTTCGATTAATTTTTCCAATTGCACGGGTTCCTCATCGACCGTAGCATCTGCCTGCTCATAATATATTTTGCGATCGGCAAATTTCTTCTGGATATAATTTTTCAACTGTTCATCCGTGAGATCCTTGATCAGTGGCCGCCTGTCTTTTTCTTTTGCCAGGCGTTGGAATAAGGTGTCAAACGGGACATTGATCCATACAGTTGTTCCCGCTTTATGCATGTATTCAATATTATTGAAGTAGCAGGGAGTTCCTCCTCCACAAGCCATGACAAAGGTTTCATAGCGATCGGTGATGATGTGCAACATTTCTTTTTCCAACAGCCTAAAATGTTCTTCTCCGTCCCTGGCAAATATTTCAGGGATCGTTTTACCTTCTTTTAATACCACCTGTTCATCCAGGTCAAAAAAAGGAATATTGAGTTTTTCACTCAGAAGCTGTCCCCAATGTGACTTGCCGGAACCCATAAACCCGATAAAAAAGATTTTCATGGCACTATTTAAATGCATTGAATCCTGTTATATCCATCCCCGTAATCAATAAGTGAATGTCATGTGTGCCTTCATAGGTGATGACACTTTCCAGGTTCATCATATGTCGCATCACGCTATATTCCCCGGTAATTCCCATACCTCCCAACATCTGCCTTGCATCGCGCGTAATATTTGCAGCGATTTCGCACGCATTTCTTTTGGCCATGCTCACCTGCTGAGGCGTTGCCTTGCCATCATTCATTAGCGCGCCCAACCGCCAATTCAATAATTGTGCTTTCGTGATCTCGGTCACCATCTCGGCCAGCTTTTTTTGCTGCAATTGAAATGCCCCAATTGGCTTATCAAACTGCACTCTTTCTTTTGAATACCGGAGTGCCGTATCATAACAATCCATGGCTGCTCCCACTGTTCCCCATGCAATACCATACCGGGCTTTCGTTAAACATCCAAGTGGTCCTTTTAACCCTTTCACGTTGGGAAGAATATTTTCTTTTGGCACTTTCACGTTATCAAATACAAGTTCGCCGGTTGCCGAAGCGCGTAGACTCCATTTACCATGGGTAGTAGGTGTAGTGAATCCTTTCATGTCTCTTTCTACAATAACTCCTCTCACCACTCCTTCTTCGTCCTTGGCCCAAACCACTGCTACCTGCGAATAGGGTGCATTGCTGATCCACATTTTTGAACCATTCAATAGATAATGATCACCGGAGTCCTTGATATTGGTTAACATTCCATCTGGATTGCTGCCATGGTCGGGCTCCGTCAAGCCAAAGCATCCAAGCCATTCACCACTGGCCAGCTTAGGAAGGTATTTGTTACGCTGCTCCTCGCTTCCATAAGCATAAATTGGAAACATCACCAATGATCCCTGCACGGAAGCAGTGGAGCGCACCCCACTATCTCCTCTCTCCAATTCCTGCATCATCAATCCATAGGAAATATAATCCAACCCTCCGCCACCATATTTAGTTGGAATGGTGGGACCAAAACATCCAAGGTCCCCCAGTTGCTTTACAATCTGTTGGGGGAATTCAGCACGTTGAGCGAAGTCTTCAATGATGGGAGAAATCTCTTTTTTCACATAGCTTCGGACGGATTCCCTGACAAGCTTTTGTTCTTCTGTCAGTAACTCATCCAGTTGAAAATAATCGGGACTTGTGAAAAGGTCAGTGCGGGCGGCCATTCGCTTTTGGGTTTTAGATTTAATATCTTTAACGCGGCACAAAGGTAACGGTTATGGAATATTTGTAATAATTGAATCATGAATGAAAACACGCTGAATGAAATTGCAAGAGACTTTATGGCTGTCCTGGCAGGCGTAATGACTGCCATTGCTACTGCTCTCATTCTGTCGCCGATCATGAATATGATCGTTCACGATAATTTTCGAATCTCCAATTTTTCTCAGGCGTTGATCAATGCATGGAAAGAGGACCTCGTTGTAAAGGTGTCCTTATTTGTATGGTTATTCCTTTCTTCTATTGCGGGAGGAATTGTTTGTGCATTGATTGCAGTGAACCGCGATATTATTCTCACACTGATAAGCTCCATGGTATCCATCGCATTGATCTTTATTGTTTGGGGTGGCCAGTTGGTAAACCGTAATCACCTAATCATATCACTCCTCATTCTGTTGGCTATTCCGATTGGGAATGTGCTGGGGGCATCGATCGGATCTAATTTAAAGAGAAGGCGCTTGAAATAAGGATGGATTCTAAATATTGATGGCAGATAAATATTTTTTCATTTCCTCTTGATATTTCTGTGCAACCGACCTGCTTGATTGTTCAAAACCTTTTTCTTTTGAAGCATAAATGATGGATCGACTTGCATTTACCAGGATACCACAATCTGGAGTCATTCCTTTTTCGGAGATCTCTTTTAAGCTTCCCCCCTGCGCTCCCACTCCCGGCACCAGATAAAAATGCTTTTGCACCAGTTGTCGAATGGAAGCCAGCTCCTGTGCTTGTGTGGCACCGATAACAAACATCAGGTTTTCCGGAGTTCCCCAATGGGATGCTGTCTCCAAAACCTTTTCATATAGTAAGCGCCCATCGATGTTTGCCAATTCAAAATCGCGGGCCCCGGGATTGGATGTAAGTCCTAAGAGGATCGTCCACTTACCTGGATATTCAAGGAAGGGTCGTACACTGTCCTCTCCCATATACGGCGCCACCGTGATGGCATCAAAAGGCATTGTTTCAAAAAACGCTTTCGCATACTGCGCAGACGTATTCCCGATATCACCGCGTTTTGCGTCGGCGATCTTGAAATGATCCTCTGGGATATATTTAACTGTTTTTTCCAATGCCTGCCAACCCATCACACCCTGAGCCTCATAAAAGGCAGTATTTATTTTATACGCCACACACAGGTCTTTCGTGGCATCGATGATCAGTTTATTAAATTCAAAAATGGGATCGGACAGAGAGAGTAAATGTGAAGGAATGATAGTAATATCTGTGTCAAGACCAATAGAGAGATAGGATTGCTTTCGGCGAATTTGGTCAACGAGTGCCTGGCGGGTCATGGCTACAAAGATAAATCGTTTGTGATTGCGAATCGGCCCAATCGCTGCTTCTTTATTTGTTTAATTTATCGAGCACTAATTTTTCGATCAAACCATCCTGCCATTTTTTTTCGAGCTCCGGGATCTGCATAACATCCATCATGATTGCTTCCTGCTTCCGGCCTCTTTTAAGCGCATCACTATAACGAATATCCGGGCTGAACGTAACCTGCGCGTACGCCGGTATCCATTGATCCGGATATTTCTCGTGAAGAGCGGCCTCTATTTTCTTTTGCAAAAGAAACTTTGGATCAGCGGTCTTATCTCTCATTTCGACAAAATTATCTAAGGCAAGATCCGCAATTGCATCACCATCCGGTTTACGTAATGATTGATACTGTCTGAAAATTTCCATCCAATCATCGTTGCACTTCTCGATCAATTCGTCGAGGATGCGACAATCCTCAAAGCCACAATTCATACCCTGGCCGAAAAAAGGAACAATGGCGTGGGCTGCATCTCCAATCAGGGCAAATTGGTCGTCCATGGTCCAGGGAAAACATTTAACGGTGACCAACGATGCGACCGGATTTTGAAAAAACTGCTGCGTTAAATCTGGAATCCATTCCAGGATATCTGGAAATGTATTTTCGAAAAATAAATTCACTTCGTCTTCGCTGCCCAGATTTTTAAATGATAGTTCGCCTTCAAACGGAAAGAAAAGCGTACAGGTAAAGCTCCCATCCATATTTGGAAGAGCGATCAGCATATAGTCTTTCCTTGGCCAAATATGCAAGGCATTTTTTTCGATCAGGAAACCGTCATCATTTCCTGCAGGAATTCTTAGTTCCTTATAGCCGCAATCAATATAATGCTGGCTGTATTCGAAACGGTCGTGTTGCAATTGATATTGAAGGCGGGTAGCCGAAAAAGCCCCGTCGGCCCCGAACAACAAGGGCGAAAGAAAGGATTCTTGATTAGATTTTGGCCCTCCGGTTGAATCATGGTCTAGTTTTTCGAATGTTACTTGCTTTTTTTCCCAATCAACGGAAATACATTTCCTGCTAAAATGTATTTCAACCCCGTTCTTTTCGGCGAGATCCATCAGCTTCTTATTTAGCTCGCCCCTGGACACAGAATTGATAAACTGTCCTTCTTTGCCATAGGGTTGAAAAGCCGTGGATCCATCCAGGTTATGAATAAACCGGCCGTGCATGGGTATCGATATCTTCTTTATTTCTTCAGATAATCCTACGCGATCCAAAGCCAACAACCCCCTGTCGCTCAATGCGAGGTTTATGGAGCGACCCGGTTCTATCTCGGCCTTTCGCATATCCGGCCGCCTTTCAAATATTTTAGTTTTGTATCCGCGGCGCGAGAGATAAATGGACAATAAGCTACCGACCAATCCAGCCCCGACTATAATAGCATCCTTTTTCATTGTCCTGTATCCTTTGCCGATTATTGATTTGAGCGGATCGTGTTTTTTAATATTTCTCCGAAATGCCATACATCTTCAAATGAATTGTATAGAGGCACCGGCGCCACACGTAGCACAGATGGCTCTCTCCAGCCGGCGGATACACCGTTGTTCATCAGGTAATCGTATATCTTCCTGCCATTGCTTTTCAAAATCATGGACACCTGGCATCCTTTTTCATTAACCGGAGTTATTACCTCGATAAATTTTGCAGGTAAATTCTTGTTGACATCCTCCAGTATAAATATCAAATAGTCTCCCAGGGTCTTCCCTTTCTCTACGATTGCCTTCATCCCCGCTTCTTCAAAAATATCCAATGCCGCTTTATGCACGGCCATTGAAAAAACAGGTGCATTGCTCAATTGCCAACCTTCGGCGGTTGGCATAGGTTTAAATCCCTTTTCCATATCAAACCGGGTCACCTTGTCATATCCCCACCAACCGGCAAAGCGAGGAATATTCTTGTTTGCCGCATGATCGATATGGATATAAACTCCTGCAACACTTCCCGGGCCGGAATTCAAATATTTGTAAGTACACCAACAGGCAAAATCAACTTTCCAATCATGCAACGACAAAGCAATATTACCTACTGCATGAGCCAGGTCGAAACCCGCATAAGCCCCCACGATATGCGCTGCTTTCACAATCTCTTTCATGTTGAATACCTGTCCGGTATAATAATTTATTCCACTCAACAGCACCGTCGCTATAGAATCTCCATGTTCCTTTATTGCCGCGATAATATCTTCATGCCTGATCACATCTTCTCCTTGCCTGGGCTTTATCTCAAGGATAGCATCATCAGGCTCGAACCCGTGATAACGTACCTGCGACTCAAAAGCATACTGATCAGAAGGAAATGCTTTGTATTCGCAAAGGATCTTATATCGCTGTTTTGTCGGCCGGTAGAAGCTCACCAGCAGTAGGTGAAGATTAACGGTCAATGAATTCATCACCACCACCTCTTCTGGAAGACAACCTATTATGGTGGATAATTGTTGGGGAAAGATCTCATGATAAGGATACCAGGGTCTGCGCGCTTCAAAATGTCCTTCGCCACCCATCGACTGCCAGTCTTCCAGTTCCTGCTGGACAAATGTTCCAGCTTGCTGCGGCTGCAGCCCAAGTGAATTACCTGTAAAATAGATTTTATCCCTTCCCTGGAACTGCGGAATAAAAAACCTGCCACGAAAATGCCTTAGCGGATCGCGCGCATCTAATGCCTTGGCGTATTCAAGTGTATTTTCAAAATTCATATCAATCTTTATCTCATGCAGCCAGCTTTCGAAGGTGCACTAATCAACTGTCGCAATCACCTTCAGTTCAATCGCAATCGGTGTCGGCATGCTCCTTACCTCAATGGTCGTGCGGCAAGCCATCACCTGTTTGAAATATTCGCCATAGATCTCGTTATACACCGGGAAATCTTTTTTCATGTTGGTCAGAAACACGGTCACGTCGACAATCCTCTCCCAACTACTGCCATGGGATTCCAATACCGCTTTTACATTGGCGAAGACAGCATGGCACTCCGCCTCGATATCGTATTTGATTATATTTCCCTGGTTATCCAATTCCAGGCCGGGAATGGAATTATCTTTTGGATTGCGCGGCCCAATTCCTGCTAAGAATAATAAATTACCTACCCTTTTTGCAAGGACATATGCGCCGAGTGGTTTCATAGTTCAATACATACATTCTTTGATTCAGTAAAAAATCGCAACGCTTCCCATCCACCTTCTCTTCCCACACCACTATTCTTCATTCCTCCAAAGGGCGTACGCAGATCGCGCAGAAGCCAACAATTTACCCAAATGATCCCGCTATCCACTTTCGCAGCAACACGGTTAGCCTTCGAAATATCCTGGCTCCATATAGTAGCCGCCAATCCGTACTGAGTACTGTTGGCCAGATTCACCGCTTCCTCTTCTGAATTAAATGGTTGAAGTGTCACCACTGGACCGAAAATTTCCTCCTGGTTGGTGCGACATTCAGGACCCAGACCTTCTATGACCGTCGGTCGAATGAAATAACCATTCGAGCAACGTCCTTCCACTTTTACTGCAAGTCCACCGCACAATACCTTCCCTCCTTCCTGTCTCGCTGTATCCAGGCACCCCATTATCTTATCGAAATGAACTTTACTTACTATAGCTCCCTGCCTCGAATCATCTTCCAATGGGTCTCCTACTTTAAGAGATTTAGTGCGCTCCACGAATTCCGACTTAAATCGATCGTATATCGAAGATTCAATCAGTATTCGGCTGCCGCATAAACAGATTTCACCCTGGTTACTAAACGACGATTGGATGGAACTTTCCATCATCCTTTCCCAATTGCAGTCGGCGAAAATTATATTTGGGTTTTTTCCCCCCAACTCCAATGAAAGCTTCTTGAATTTTGGAGCAGCAATACTGGCGATCCTTTCTCCCGCGCGCGTACTGCCCGTAAATGAAATCGCTTTTATCTGCGGGTGTGAAACAATTGCTTCACCCGCCCGGGGACCCGTGCCATGAATGATATTCAACACGCCATCCGGCAGGCCCGCTTCCTTACAGATCCTGCTTAATAAAAAAGCGGTCACTGGCGTCACTTCAGAAGGTTTTGCGAGCACGCAATTGCCGGCAGCCAATGCAGGTGCAATCTTCCATGTAAAAAGATATAAGGGAAGATTCCACGGCGATATGCAACCTACAATTCCAATGGGTTGTCGAAGCGTATAGTTGATGGCCCGATCTTCCATCTGATGACTATCCGTTGCAAAGTGCATGATGCCCGTGGCAAAAAATCGAAAGTTGGCTGCCGCACGCGGGATATCCAATTTCCTGCTAAGCCAAAGTGGTTTCCCATTGTCATTGGTCTCTGCCAACGCCATCTCATCTGCATTTTCCATAATGATCTGAGCTACTCTATTCAGAATCTTAAACCGTTCTTCTAGTGGAGTAACGCTCCATGACGGAAAGGCCTTTCGGGCAGCGTCAATGGCTGCCTCAACATCGTTTTCATTGGAATCCGGAATTTGCTGTGAAACTTTTCCTATGGCCGGGTTGACGTTATCAATAAATCTTCCATTAAGAGGAGCAATCAGGTTGCCACCGATGTAATTCTCTAAATAATATGGTATGTCGAGGTCCATAGACTTGGGAAATCGCTAAATACTTCCTGTCCTTCCGCCATCTACAGGAATGCTCACTCCATTTATATAGGAGGCAGCCGGTGAAGCGAGAAAGGCAGCCAGTGCAGCGATCTCGCCTGGAACTCCAAAGCGCTTCATAGGTATTTCTTCCTTCATATTTTTTTCTATCGCTTCAACCTGCGTGCTGGCTCTATTTGCAATGGACTCGATGAGCGAAGACAGACGCTGGGTAGTTGTATATCCGGGCAAAATATTGTTCACAGTAATATTGAACTGACCCAATTCATTGGCCATTGTTTTAGCCCAGGAAGCAACTGCTCCACGGATCGTGTTTGACACTCCCAGGTTTTTCAAAGGGATCTTCACAGAAGTGGAGATGATATTGATGATCCGTCCATAGTTTTCCTTTTTCATCAGTGGGACAAGCGCCCGGGTGAGGATATGATTGCAGATCAGGTGTTGATTAAAGGCATCCTGAAACGCTTTTTCATTTTCATCCATCGCAGGGCCCGGGGGCGGCCCTCCGGTGTTGTTGATTAATATATGTGCCCGGTTTGTCTTAATATAGTTTTCAATGGCGGATTTAAGAGTATCAGGCGCGGTAAAATCGGCAACCAGGTAACTGTGAACTTGTCCAAATGAACTGTCTAATTTTTTGAGGGATGCTTTCAGTCCTTCTTCATTGCGCGCTACCAACACACAGCTCGCGCCCAGTAGGCTTAATTCCTCCGCTATGGCCAATCCCAGGCCCTGCGTGCTGCCACAAACTACTGCATACTTGCCTTGCAATGATAGATTCATAGAGTCAAACCTACGGCAAAATGTTGTAATTTTTCACCGAAGAAATGGCCGACAATCATTCTCAATCGATAGTTTACAATTTATACTTTACACAATACCTTAAATCCATTATATGGCAGTCACCACACCTTTTAATCTCAAGACCTGGATAAATGAACACAGGGAACTACTAAAACCGCCCGTCGGGAACCAATGCATTTACAAGGATGCAGAAAATTTTATTGTTATGGTGGTGGGCGGCCCCAATGCCCGCAAAGATTATCATTATAATGAAAGCGAGGAACTCTATTACCAGGTAGAAGGAAATATTATATTGAAGATCATTGATGATGGTGTTCCCAGGTCAATTCCAATTAATGAAGGCGACCTTTTCCTCCTTCCGCCTAAAACACCACATTCGCCACAACGAGGACCAAATACCGTGGGATTGGTCATTGAAAAAATAAGGGAAAACGAGGAGGAAGAGAAAGATGCCTTCATGTGGTTCTGCGAAAACTGTGGAAATAAATTGCATGAAGAAGTCTTATTCGTGAAGGATATCGTAAAACAACTTCCGCCGGTTATGGAGAAATTTTGGGGAAGCACTGAACTTCGCACCTGCAAGAAATGTGGTAGCGTCATGGAGCCACCGGTGAAGCCCAAATGAAAATCGACATACATACTCATATCATGCCTGAGCACATGCCGGATTGGACCAGGAAATTCGGTTATGGCGAATTCATTCATCTCGAGCATCGCGAATGCGATGCATGCATGATGAAAGGCGATAAAGTTTTTAGAGTAGTTGGAGAAAACACGTATCGAGAAGACATTCGACTCAAGGAAATGGATGAAACAGAAGTTACCTTCCAGGTGCTTTCCACAATTCCTGTCCTTTTTAACTATTGGGCAAAATCCACCGATGGCTTTGAGACATCTAGATTTTTTAATGATCATATCGCAGAAACAGTATCCAGGAATCCATCCAGGTTTATTGGACTTGGTACAGTACCGATGCAAAACGTGCACCTTGCTATCAGGGAAATGGAAAGATGCAAGAAAGAACTAATGCTTGCCGGATTGGAGATTGGCTCAAATATTAACGGCAAAAATCTCAATGAAAAGGAATTCTTTCCCTTCTATAAGGCTGCCGAGGATTTAGATTGTTGCCTTTTTGTTCATCCGTGGGAAATGATGGGTGAAGACCAGATGCAGAAGTATTGGTTACCCTGGCTGGTGGGCATGCCCGCTGAAACCAGCAGGGCTATCTGCTCCATGATCTTTGGAGGGATCTTTGAGCAATTTCCGAAGCTCAGGGTCGCCTTTGCGCATGGGGGCGGATCCTTTCCTTTTACGATCGGGCGCATCGAGCGAGGGTTTGATACCCGGCCCGATCTGGTAGCAGTGGATAATACCGCCAATCCCCGAGCATCTATCGGCAAATTCTGGATCGATAGCCTGGTGCATGATAAAAAAGCGTTCGATTATTTGCTGGATGTGATCGGTGAGGACCAGGTTTGCCTGGGAAGCGATTATCCCTTTCCGTTAGGTGAGGAACATCCCGGCAAACTGATAGGAAAAATGGATTTGGGAAAAAAATCGCTTAAAAAGCTCCTCTATAAAAATGCACAGGCGTGGCTTGGCATAGACACTAAGCTCAAGACGTAGCCTGGTATCGTTTATTGGGTAAACAAGTAAAGCGGTCGTTTCGATCTAGCGGAAATTGCAAAAGGACCCGCCTCAGAAAAAAGGCGTATAAAAAATTATAGAGTAAGCCGTCTTTTTCAATCGAAATTTTTTTTGTTACTTTTTTTTCTAAAAAAAAAGTAAATAGAAATCGGATGCAATAGTGAGCGGCTACTAAAAAACGAGTTCGTGGAGAAACTTCATTCATCAAATAAATTTGGATAGTCGGAGATAATCCCATCCACTCCCATATTCTTCAATTTACCAATCGTCTTTTTATCATTGACCGTCCAGGGAATGATCTTCATATGCAATTCATGGCATCGAGCAACCAATGGCTCATTGACCAACTGATACGCAGGACTATATATCGTAGGAGTAAATCCCAGCGTTTTTAAATGCTGGTCCAGCCCGGACTTATCAAAATCTTCGATCAACATAGCCGTCTTCATATCCGGATATTGCTGATGCAGGTATTGCAAGGTTCGAATATCAAATGATTGAACGATCACCCTTTTTTCTATCCCTTTCGATTTGATGACTTTCATCAACAGGTCGACGAATTCCGCAGGGGGCGGATGATAAAGGTCATCGGTGCCCGGCATCGTCTTCGTCTCGATGTTATAGAAAAGGAGTGGTTTCCCCCGGCTCACCTGGTAATGCTCAACAGTATCTATTACCTCGCTGAGCAAAGGTTTCACTGCAGGCATCTTTTGTTGCTGCGGAAATCGCGGATGGGGCTTTAAGCCTACGTCGAATTTCCGGACTTCCTCATAGGTCATATTATATATATTATATGACTTCTCTTCCTCTTCCTTAATGTGACCAGGGGTCGCTGAAGCTGGAGTGATCGTTGTTATCTCGTGATTGAGGAATGGCTCATGAGAAAGTATGGGCTGTTTGTCTTTTGTAAATACAACATCCATTTCCAATGTCGTGACGCCCAGGTCCGCCGCCTTCAACATCGCCGGAATTGTGTTTTCCGGCATGAGACCGCGGCAACCCCTATGGCCTTCCTTATCAAACACGGGTAACATTGGTCCCTGATCGGTCGCCGACAACATATTTTGTTTCGCTTTCTGTGCTACGTGACAAGCTGCTATGAAGCAGAGTACCGTCAACAAATATGGTAGGAATCTTTTGATCATTACTACCATCTCTTATTTTTTCGCATTAAAAATCTGGCCACTTCTTTCTTTCATCCTGGCGGCAATGTATTTTCCATCGCCATCCTGCTCCTCCAGCTTTTTGATAATATTATAGTAACTCTTTTCATCTCTATTTTGGCTCAACTTGTAAACATTATCCATTTCGGTGACTTCTAATTCGAATGCGATAATGGCCTTGATAAGCTTTTGTTTGTACTCATCAGGAAGATTATCGTATACGGTTGTAGAAGCCAGATCCCCTTTTTCAAAATATAGAGATAGTCTTTTCAAAAGATCAATGAGAGCATCTTCATCCTGGAATCTGATTCGCCCCCGCGCATGTATCGAAATATAGTTCCAGGTCGATGCCTGGTGGGGATTGCCATCATACCAGGTTCCGCTTATATAAACATGGGGGCTCGTGAACAGCACCAGGACCTCCGGATTTTCTTCCATCGCCTGCTCATGATCCGACTTACGTGCTATGTGCCCATAGATAAATATCTTACCGTCTTTCTCTTCAATCAAAACGGGAATCTGCGTCGCCTCAATGCGTCGGTCTGCATCGCAACCAATGAGAGTAACAAACGGATGCTCCCGCATGAACTCTATGATCTTTTGGCTGTCTTTCTCTTTGTAATGGGGATAATTATACATTTATTAGTGTGGGATTTGAGAATATAGTGCAACTTACCAGGGGATAACGGGCTGGATTAAACGATTTCTGCAACAGTAGCCGCGCTCATGTTTGCGTTTCGCATCGAAATGCTTCTCACTACATGAGCCGTAAATTCCTGGAAGGCTGATTTGCTAATGGCATCATCACCAACCATGACAGGTATCCCTAAATCACCTCCTTCGCGAATTCCCTGAACAAGCGGTATTTCGCCCAGGAAGGGAATATCGTATTCGTCTGCAAGATGTCGACCTCCCTGCTTGCCGAAAATATAGTATTTCTTATCCGGCAATTCCTCGGGAGTAAAGTAACTCATGTTCTCTACCAATCCGATCAGCGGCACATTTAATTGAGATTGTCCAAACATGGCTATTCCCTTCCGGGCGTCCGCCAGCGCCACATCCTGCGGCGTAGTGACAACCACCACGCCCGTAACAGGAACCGTCTGCATCAAGGTAAGATGTATATCGCCGGTACCCGGCGGCATGTCAACAACCAAATAGTCCAATTCTCCCCAATAAACATCAGTTACAAATTGACGAATAGCGCTGCTCGCCATGGGTCCGCGCCACACAACCGCATTTTTTTCATCTACGAGAAAGCCAATGCTGACGAGCTTAATACCATATTTTTCCAGAGGCACGATCATGCCCTTGCCTTCAACTTCCATCATCATCGGTCTTTCACCTCGTAGACCAAACATGATGGGAACACTGGGCCCGTATATATCCGCATCCATCAATCCCACTTTTGCTCCGCTTTCAGCAATAGCCAATGCAAGGTTGGCGGCGACTGTGCTCTTACCTACTCCACCCTTGCCGCTCACAACAGCAATAATGTTTTTCACGCCGGGAAGAATGGCTTTGTTATCGCTGCGCTTCGTGGTGGTATTGGATGTGAAATTCACTGTTGTGATTGCCTGATCGCTGACATGCGACTTGATCGCATCTATACACGAATTTTTGATCATGTCTTTCAACGGACAAGCCGGTGTGGTCAGTACAACTGTAAATGAGATTTTGTTGCCTTCGATGACGATATCCCTGATCATATTCAGCGTGACAAGGTCCTTTCCCAGGTCGGGCTCCTGCACATTACTCAAGGCTTCAAGTACTTTTTCTTTCGTCATTTTCAAAGCTTATGTTAAAATAGAATAATCACACAAAGTTAAACATTGTAAGGGGCAAATTGGTTTCCGATTCTTAGAACTTGTCGTTATTTTTGGCGACGTGAAGAGAGTTTTATTTTATACAATTTTATTATTTTTTCTACTTCCCCGAACTGCTAAAGCGCAATTTGAAACTTCCCGAGATTCAGTTGTCCAACTATACGGCGTAATCATGACGGCCGATAGCTTAGTCGGCATCCCTGCTGTCAGTGTCATGGTTAAGGGACAAAACCGCGGCACCATTACCAACAGCCAGGGTGTTTTTTCTATTGTTGTGTTAAAAGGCGACCAGGTAGAATTTACACACGTTACCTATAAGCCGAAAACGATCACCATACCCACCACCCTGGAAGGCAATCAATACAGCATCGTACAGTTGATGATCATCGATACAGTTTATCTTCCCGCAACCATCATTCGTCCCCGTCCCACGGCCGAGCAATTTTCCCGCGACTTTGTCAATACGAAAGTTCCCGATGACAATATTGAAATTGCCAGGCAGAACACCGATATGGCCAAACGCCGAATACTTATGCGAACTGTTCCGGGTGATGGAGGTGAAGCTACCAGACTTCAGTTCGATAAAATAGCCAGCCGGGCCGTTTATTCGGGACAGGTTCCCCCGATGAATATTTTTAACCCCGTTGCCTGGGCTGATTTTATACAGGCATGGAAGCGAGGCGACTTTAAGAATAAGAACTGACCTGCCTGTATTTCTTGCTTTCATTCAAAGCCAATATCAATCTTCTTACTTTTGTCCGAAGCATCATCAATCATTGTTTTATGAATTCAGTCTCGGTCATCGGCGCAGGTACCATGGGAAATGGCATTGCGCACGTATTTGCACAACATGGATTCAATGTGGTTATTGTGGATGTTTCATTTACCCAACTGGATAAGGCCATAGCTAACATCAGCAAGAATTTTGACAGGCAGGTTTCCAAGGGTATTGTCACCGAAGAAGAGAAAAAAGCAGCGCTTAGCAGGGTCAGCATTCAATCCAATTTAGCGGAGGGTGTAAAACATGCTCAGCTCGTAATTGAGGCGGCGACGGAGAATATTGAATTGAAGTTGAAGATTTTTGAACAGTTGGACCAAATGTCTCCAAAGGATGCCATATTAGCCACTAATACATCTTCCATCTCTATTACTAAGATTGCGTCGGCTACAGGTCGCGCCTCCAGGGTAATTGGCATGCATTTTATGAATCCTGTTCCCGTAATGACACTGGTGGAGATCATCAATGGCTATGCCACCAGTAAAGAGGTTACCGATGCGATCGTTGATCTATCCAGAAAGTTGGGCAAAACGCCTTGCGTGGTAAATGATTATCCCGGATTTATTTCCAACCGCATCCTCTTACCCATGATCAATGAAGCCATCTATAGCCTCCATGAGGGTGTGGCCGGCGTCGAGGCAATCGATACGGTAATGAAGTTAGGAATGGCGCATCCCATGGGTCCGTTGCAACTAGCCGATTTTATTGGGCTGGATGTGTGCTACTCCATATTAAATGTATTGTACGAAGGATTTGGAAATCCAAAGTATGCGCCCTGTCCTTTGTTGGTAAATATGGTGGTGGCTGGCAAATTGGGAGTAAAAAGCGGCGAAGGATTTTATTCTTACACGGCGGGAAGCAAGGAGCTGGTAGTCGCGAAGGCATTTACCTGACATGGACCCACACGAAAAATATATGCACCGATGCCTGGAGCTAGCCCGCCTTGGCGCCGGTTATACCGCTCCAAATCCTATGGTGGGTGCTATCCTGGTGCACGAAGAAAAAATTATTGGTGAAGGATATCATCAACGATATGGTGAGGCACACGCGGAAGTGAATTGTATTCACCAGGCAATAGAATCAGGATTCCAGGAACTCATTTCCAACTCGACACTTTATGTTTCACTCGAACCCTGTTCTCACTTTGGAAAGACCCCACCTTGTGCGGATTTGATCATTAAGCATCGCATTCCGAAGGTAGTCGTGGGCTGTCGTGATCCCTTCAAAGAAGTTAACGGCAAAGGCATCGAAAAACTGCGTGCAGCCGACGTGGACGTGGAATTGGGGATGCTTGAATCAGAATGCAAAAACGTTAATAAAAGATTTTTCACTTTTCACAGGCAACAGCGGCCCTATATAATTTTAAAGTGGGCCCGGACAGGCGATGGGTTTATCGGAAATACATCATTACCCTTAGATAAGAGAGAGGCCTCCAAATCGTCCGCAGAAAACAGGTTATTAATCAGTAACCAGTATACGAACAGGCTCGTCCATAAATGGAGAAGTGAAGAAGCGGCCATTCTTGTCGGCACTAACACGGTGATGTTGGATGATCCCGAATTGACTACCCGGCTTTGGTGGGGTGTATCTCCCATCCGATTAGTAATAGACCTGGATTTGCAATTACCTGCTTCTCAGAAGGTCTTCAATGATTCGGTGACCACTATCATTTTCAATACAAAGACCCATTCTGTAGAATCGGATTGGCCGCCGTCTTTTGTTGGAAAGACCCCAAAACTGCTTTACTGGCAGGTGACAGAAGATGTGAATATGGTGCATCAAATAGTCAACGCCTTGTATCAACTTAAAATCTTAAGTGTGATAGTCGAGGGAGGTGCCACATTACTTCAATCATTTATTGATGATAATGCATGGGATGAGGCCAGGATAATTACCAATCGCCAAATGACCATTGGCAAAGGGCTGCATGCACCCCAGTTAAGTCACTCCATAAAAATAGCTGAGGAAACTCTCCTTACAGATACTATCGAGGTTTTTACCTCTTCCCAAAATTTGTAAGTTTGTCTGCATGACTATTTTCGAAGCGGAACAAGTATTAACTGAAAAGCTCAAAACGATTTACGATTCAAGAGAATCGGCCAATATCAGCCATTGGGTGATTGAATCCGTGACAGAAACAAAAAGAATCGACCGTATGCTTCATAAAAACAGAATCCTCACGCCATCGCAGCAAACCACTTTAGAAGAATACACACAGCGATTGCTCGGACATGAGCCTGTTCAATATATATTGAATGAAACCTGGTTTTGCGGATTGAAATTTTATATTGATTCCCGTGCATTGATCCCTCGCCCAGAGACAGAAGAATTGGTTGAATGGATCATTAGCAATTGCCGGTTCCCCATCGATCAACTAAGCATCCTGGATATCGGGACGGGAAGCGGATGTATCCCCATTACACTAAAGAGAAAATTAAGGAAGTCGGAGGTCATCACTTGTGATATAAGTGCCGATGCCATACAATTGGCAAAAGAAAATGCGGCATCACTCGGCGTTGAAATTAATTTCCTGCAAGTTGATTTTTTAGACGAAAGCCGGCAGGCGGAATTTGGCTCTTACGATATCATTGTCAGCAATCCGCCTTATGTTCCCGAAAAAGATCGAAACCAATTAAGTCCAAACGTCCGGGATTTTGAACCGGCCCTGGCCTTGTTTGCGCCGGACAATGATCCTCTTATTTTTTATAGAGCCATTGCCAAATTCGGGCGAAACCACCTCAGTAAGAATGGAAGCATCTACCTGGAACTACCCGAAAATGCAGATCAAAGCATTGCTGAGTTATACCAGGCGAATGGTTATCAGATCGAATTAAGGAATGATCTGCAGGGAAAAATGCGAATGTTGAAAGCGGAAATAGTATAACTAAAATTATTGAGCTACTCATTTCACATTGGCAACGACCTTGGCACCTGACTTCTTAGACAATCTCATGATACGAAATACTTCTCCATAATAGGCCGAGGTGTCTGCATTGATCACTACGGTTGGTGTATCTACTGTCGCCTTATGCTTGAGAATTTCCCGTGTAAGGAATGAATCTATCATTGCTGCTTCTACACGGGTCGAACCGAGGTAAAAATTCTGATCTTTATCGATAGAGACCATTATATTCTGTTTTGCTTTAGTGTCCTTTGTGCCGCGAGGCAACCCAACGCGTACTATGTTAGGATTGGCCAGCGTAGCGACGATCAAAAAGAACATCAGGAGAATGAAAAGGATATCATTCAATGAATCGGTAAATACTTCGGACTCCGTTTTATGTTTTTTCCTGAATTTCATGAAGTCAGTTTAGCGTGTAGGCTCCTGTAAAATATCCAGGAAGTCAGACGAAGCAGCCTCCATTTTGTTGGATGTCTTGTCGATTTGGGTACTGAGATAACTATAAGCCAGGTATGCGGCCAATCCGATTACCAGACCGGTGATCGAGGTAATCAATTTCGTATAGATGCCTCCCGCAATCGTGCTTACTTCAAACTCGTTGGAACTGTTAATCCGGGAAAACAACTGCATCAAACCTACCAGCGTACCTACGAAACCAAAAATCGGAGCAGCTTTTGCAACGACGGACAGGATACCCAGATTTTTTTCCAACTTGTACATCTCCAGTTGCCCCACATTATCCATGCTTTTCTCAATGCTATCGATGGGTTTGCCAATACGTTGAACTCCTTTATCGATTATCCGGGCCACAGGATGATTATTATTTTTTGCAAAGCTCCTGGCTGCTACTACGTTGCCACTGACGATATGGTCACGAATGATATTCATGAAATTATCATCGATCTTGGAAGCATTGCGAATGGCAATGGACCTTTCTGCAAAAACATAAACTGCAAACAATAGCATCACGGCCAATGGGATCATGATCCATCCCCCCATGGCCAGTAATTCAAAAAAACTCAGGTGGCCGTCGTGATTGCTATCGCCGGCAACAACCTGCGCCGCTTTATTCAGTGTATCAACGATCTGCAGAAGGTCAATCATAATCAATGTTCTTTAGGTGTGTAAAAGTAATGTATGCTGCCTAATTGATTTTTCGGCTTTGTTAACATTTATTAACAACGGCTGCCCAGGGGAAGCCGTTATAAACAATACGAATGAACGAAAAAAACAATGCCACGTTGTACATGGCATTCGGGTTTTAGAGTTATTTAACAGCTTTTATATTTCAATACAGTTATTTCTCGCTGGCACCGGCATGTTTCACCATCAATGCCTGTATTTGTCTCATCGTATTTTCCATACCAATAGCACTGCCATCAAGGAATATGACGTTTCCTTTGCCATATTCAGCGAAGTTCTTGATCGCCTCGGTCCACATGCTAAACAGGATAACATTTGTATCCAGGTTGGCTTGTTTCATTTGCTCGGCTGCTTCCGTCATGCCCTTTGCCACTTCCTGGCGAAATAGTGCAACTCCTTGCCCACGCAGTCTTGCGGCTTCCTTTTCTGCTTCAGCAGAGATCTTAATAGCATTTCCTTCTGCTTCGGCGGATTTAGTCTTCGTAATTAATAGCGCTTGCCCTTCATTTTCCGCAGCCGCCTTCAGGTTGTTAGATGCAACCACCTTGCTCATCGAATCAAGCACGACTTTATCAAATGTGATATCATTGATTTGAAGATCCTGTAAATGATAACCCCATTTTTCCAGGGTTTGATCTATCTGGTCTTTTACGTATTCCACTATTTCTTTGCGCTGACCCAGTATCTCGGCCTGCCGTTTCGTAGCCACAAAGGCGCGGATCGATCCTTCAATAGTCCTCGTCAGGGCCTGCATCAGATCTCTTTCGCTAATGAAAACAAAGGCCACCCTTTTTATTGTCTCTTCGTCCTGGTTCTGTACGGAATAAAGCAACATGCTTTTGAAATAAACGTTGGCCTGGTCTATCGTAACTGCCTGAAATTCCAATTCTACCGAACGGTTTTGAATAGATATCTTTTTCATCACCTGTTCGAGGATCGGAATCTTAAAATTCAATCCGGGCCGCGCGGCTCTGCGATACTTGCCAAACATCGTTATCACTCCGACAAAACCCTGGTTAATAGTGAAGAAGGATCCCAATAGGATAATAACGAGAACAATTAACCACCAATAACTAGCAAAAAAAGTTTTATAGTCCATTGTTAAGAATTAAAGTGCAAGGTACGACTTATGAATCTTAGCTTCTTTCATGCCAGATATCTACCAGATGTATCATTGTTTCCACGGCTTTATTCATATCCTGCACGGAAATGAATTCGAGCTTGGAATGAATCGCTTGCTCCCCTGCGAATAAATTTGGGCATGGCATGCCCATAAACGAAAATCTACTGCCATCGGTTCCGCCGCGTATTTGTTTTTGCTTCAATTCGATTCCTGACCTGGCAATCGCTTCGCGCGCATATTCGACCACCCGCGGATGCTGATCGAGTATCTCCTTCATATTCCGGTAATCCTCTTTTTTGTGAAATTCAAATGAAGCTTTGGGATGGGTGCGCAACAACTCTTCAACCTGTGTCCGGAGATAATCTTCCTTTTTTTCCAGTCCCTCGGTATTAAAATCACGAATAATAAAATCAATGGTACATTTTTCCGTTACACCCTCTACTCTTACCGGGTGAATATATCCCCTTCGTCCCTCGGTTGATTCAGGAGAAAGGCGATCCTTAGGTAAGGCGCTTAGAATTTCTCCGGCAATCTTCATTGCATTCACCATTTTATCTTTTGCATAGCCGGGATGAGATACAACACCGTGAATAATTATTTGCACGCTGTCTGCGCTAAATGTTTCGTCCTCCAGTGAGCCCCTTTCCCCTCCATCGAGGGTGTAACCATAATCAGCAGCGAGTTTTTTCATGTCAGCATGAGTTGTGCCCTTACCTACTTCTTCATCAGGCGTAAACAGGATTTTGATCACCCCATGCTTCAATTGTGGATTCCTTAATAAGAAATGGGCGAGGTCCATGATCTCTGCAACGCCGGCCTTGTCATCCGACCCAAGTAGCGTTTTGCCCGAAGCAGTGATGATATCATTACCCTTCAAGGTTTGGAGGTAAGGATATTCGCTCATCCGCAAAACCTGTGAAGGATCATCGGGAAGGATTATGTCCTGCCCCTGATAATTTTGATGAAGGATCGGTTTTACATTAGTGCCGCTGCAGTCGGGCGACGTGTCCATATGCGCACAAAAACATATGTTAGGCACTTTTTTACTACTTGTTGCCGGTATCGTCGCATAGACATAACCCCACTCATCAAGATGAGCATCGGCAACGCCCATACGCTGAAGTTCTTCAGCTAATAACCTGCCCAAATCTTTTTGCTTTTCTGTCGTGGGAGAAGATGTGGATTGCTGGTCACTCTGGGTATCGATCTGCACATACCGTAAGAATCGTTCAGCAGCAGTAAACTGGTAGTTTTCAACCATTGGAATTTATTGAGGGTGTCGAATATACAACTTAATATGCTGCTCACCCGGAGAAGCTTTTGACAAAGACCAAGAATAGCTCTACCTTTTCTTTCTAAACCAAAAACCTCCAACATGAAAAAATGGGTCATCGGCTCCCTGGTGGGTGCCGTTATTGTTTTCGGATGGCAATTTCTTTCCTGGAATATGCTCGGCATTCACAATGCAGGCGAAAAATATACTCCCGAACAGGATGTAATCATAGCAACACTTTCTTCCGCATTGAAGGAAGATGGAATGTATATGGTCCCCATTGCTCCGCCTGGAAGCGATATGAAAGCTCACAACGAGATGGCCAAAAAGATGGATGGAAAACCATTTGCGGGCATTATGTATAACAAAAGTTTTGACGCAGATATGACCAAACCCATCATTCGCGGTTTCCTGATCGATCTTGCCCTGGTACTCCTGGTTATTTCCATACTTGTACGCGGAGGTCTTCCTTCGTTCAATGGCATATTCACTGGATGCATTGCCGTGGGCTTATTCTCCTTTCTCTGGCAGCCTTATATGCAATTGAATTGGTTCCAGGTCCCATGGGCAGCTATAAATGGACACTTAATCGATGCCATCGTTGCATGGGGATTGTGCGGACTTTGGCTGGGCTGGTGGCTCAGGAGATAATAAGTCTGCAAATCTTCACATTTTCACTCAGCATTTTTTGCGGATATTTGCGCCTATAATATGATCCGCAATAACATGAAATGCATTGTTGTATTCGTTGGCTTACTAGTCCTTTTCTCCGGTTGCTCAGCCCAGAAAAATCCTTCACCAACACGACCCGATAATTCCTCTGCTTCCCGCATTATGCCCGGAGCTGAACGTATTGATGTTTATCTGCCGCTCATAAGAGGAAAGAAGGTTGGCATCTTCGCTAATCAAACTTCGATGGTCGGCAATACCCACCTGGTTGACACACTTAATAAATTGGGTGTGGACATTAAAGTGATATTTGGACCGGAACATGGATTCCGCGGTGTAGCAGACGCCGGAGAAGAAATAGGTAATTACACCGATAAAAAAACGGGTTTAAAGGTTGTTTCTTTATACGGCAACAAACGAAAACCTACGCCGGAGGACCTGAAGGACGTTGATATATTGATCTTTGATATACAGGATGTGGGGGTTCGCTTCTATACTTATATTTCTTCACTGCAGGATTACATGGAGGCTGCATTTGAAAACAGTAAACCCCTACTCTTACTAGACAGGCCTAATCCAAATGGATTTTATGTAGATGGACCTGTACTGGATACTAATTACCGCTCCTTTGTAGGAATGCAACCAGTGCCGATTGTATATGGATTGACTATGGGAGAATATGCGATGTTGATCGCTGGTGAAAGGTGGTTGAATTCCGAAAAAGCAAATCTAAAATATGATTACTACAGGACAGCAGAGAATTCCAGGGATACGGCATTTCATTTCCTGGTGATCAAAAACAAGAACTATGATCACAAGAGTAAATATGTCTTGCCCGTAAGACCTTCTCCCAATCTTCCCCAAATCCAATCGATATACTTATATCCTTCCACCTGCTTTTTTGAAGGGACTGTGTTTAGTGAAGGAAGAGGTACTGATAAACCATTTCAGCAATTCGGTCATCCTTTGCTGCCAAACAACCTCTATTCTTTTACACCTCGACCCAATGAAGGCGCAAAGAATTCCAAACACTATTTTGAAAAATGCTATGGATGGAATTTATCGGGAACGCCGGAAGAAGTGTTGAAGGAAGTCGACAATCGCATCCAATTAAAATGGTTTCTGCAGGCCTATCAACTTTTTCCTGGCAAGGATAGCTTTTTTCTGAAAACAAATTACATAAACCGTTTAGCTGGTAATGCACAATTGATGCAACAAATGAAGGATGGAAAGACGGAGGAGGAGATCAGGCAAAGCTGGCAACCTGCATTAGATGAATTTAAAAAAACAAGAAAAAAATACTTGTTATATACGGATTTCGAATAACTGAACATGCTTGAATATAAATTGAAGAAAAGGGAAAATCAACCGGCTACATTTAATATGGCCATTACCGGGACGCGGATCGTTTTTATGGGAACGCCTGATTTTGCCGTGCCATCGCTTGAAGCCCTGTTGAAAGCGGGATATAATATTGTTGGCGTCGTTACAGCACCAGATAAACCAGCCGGCAGAGGTATGAAATTGACAGAAAGCGCAGTTAAGAAATATGCCACCAAACGCGGTCTGAATATTTTACAGCCGGAAAAATTAAGAGACCCCGAATTTCTCAGCTCATTAAAGGGACTGCATGCCAACTTGCAAGTGGTTGTAGCGTTTCGCATGCTGCCGGAAGTAGTTTGGAACATGCCTCCGATGGGCACGATCAACCTGCATGCATCTTTATTGCCCCAATATCGCGGAGCCGCGCCCATCAACTGGGCGATCATCAATGGGGAAAGGGAAAGTGGCCTAACCACTTTCAAATTGCAGCAAGAAATTGATACCGGAAATATTCTCATGCAGGAACAAATGCCAATTGGTGACGACGAAACAGCAGGTGAACTGCATGATCGTATGAAAGACACCGGCGCAGAATTACTGGTCAAAACAGTAACAGGATTGCTGGAAGATACACTGACCGAAAAGGAACAATTAACTATTCCTACATCCACTGAACAACAGACGCAGTCAACAACATTGAAACATGCACCCAAAATTTTCACGGAAACCTGCAGGATCAATTGGAATAAGAATGCTGTCGAAATCCACAATCAGATCCGTGGCCTTTCTCCTTTCCCAGGCGCCTTCACTGACCTGGGTGACAAGACGATCAAAATATTCCGGAGTGAAAAAGAAATGAGGATTCCAACCACGAGGAAAGGCAGGTGGGAATCAGATAAACGAACATTTTTGAAATATGCCTGTGCAGATGGTTATATCCACGTAAAAGAACTGCAACTCGAAGGAAAAAAGAAGATGATGGTAGATGAGTTCCTGAGGGGTTACCGTTTCTAGTAGTTCACCTTTACAATAAATTTCTCCACATCAGGGATCTCCAGAACCGAGGCAGCGGAGTTGCTGATACGAATATTGAGACCGTCATTCTGACGTATTCCGCTCATTTCTCCAAGTACTTTCGCATATACAGCTATGTTATTTTCAGGGTTGACGATCTTTACAATCTTTCCCGGCGATATGCCATCTATCAACAAATAATATTTTTCATCCTGCCAACCACTGGCCGTCTTAAAAATGCCCGCAGTCAATGTTTCATTCTTAGATAAGGGATTGGCCTTTACTTGCTCATCAAAAGATGATTTGAAAAATCCTTTTTCATTCGCCTGTAACTTTGGTTCAGATTTTATAGCAGGTTCTTCTGTCTTTGGTTTGACAGTCGGTTGTTGCCGGACTACTTCAGTTTTTTCGGTTTCATTCTTCTTTACCACAACAGGAGCCATTTCATTGGAGATCAAATAACCCACAATCAATTTATTGCTACTCTGCTTGTCATATATGGGTGTTCCTTTATTATTGGATTGAGAAAAATTGGTAGAGACGAGCGGTATGCGGATCATTTGAGCCAGATCCAGGCCCTTGCTCATGTCCAATTTATTCAGGGCTGCAATCTCTTTCGGCGAAACATTGTAAAGGCGGCCAATGGAATAGAAATTCTCTTTTGCCGTTACCTTATGATCAAGATAATATCCATTTTCATTGTGCCTAATGATCAGATCAGGTGATTGGGCAAGTATACTGCCGTATGATGCAATGAAAATAAAGGCGCAAAGAAAGAATCTCTTCATAGTGATCCGATTTATATACAAAGATGTGGAAATTTTACTGTCTCCTTAATTTAGTTAACGATCCTTTATGATCCGCAGCTCTTTAGGATAGTAATTATTAACGCGTGTGGGGAGAACGTTGATCCAGCCCAGGTTCAAGCCCTTATATCGTACGAGATGCCATCCGCGGGTTGAGGAGCTGATGTTCAGGTCCGACCTTTTTAAGTAGGAGATCGATTCATCATAGTTCAACTCTATTGAAGGAATGGACTCGTTTACCAGGTCGCTCATGGCCAATGAATGATCCGGAACCAATTTATCCCGCATTAGTTCGCCGATGATTGTACCGGAATAAATGACGCCCAGATTTTGCAATAGCCAATAGAATTCAGATTCAAGTCCATTTGGCCAGGCGTATATTGTATTATTGTGTTTCATTAAATAGCTTGCTGCACTCACCCATTGATCTACGATGGCGCGTTCCTTGTGATTCAATTCCTTTTTTTCAATCTTTCTTTTAAAAGTTCCCTCGTACTCTCCATCCCTTTTTTGAAAGCAAGTCAGGAAAAATCCTTCGCCCTTCAATTGATAAGGCCAGAACCGGTAACCCTGCGCTGATGAGGAAGTCTGCACTGACACAATATTCCATTCAAGTGGGACCGTCAGCTGACAGCTCGCAACATCCATTTGATTCATCATCCAATTCATAATATCTTCATCTTCTTCTTGTGAATAGGAGCAGGTACAATAGATCAATGAGCCATTTTTTTTCAGAGATGGCCACACATCGGCAAGAATTCTTTTTTGTCGTTGACTGCAGACTTCCACTGCATTTTCACTCCATTCGCCAACCAACCCGGGATCACGTCGAAATAATCCACTTCCGCTGCAGGGAGCATCTACAACGATCAGATCGAAATAATTCTCCAGTTTTTTGAATTCTGCCGGGTCATTTCTTGTCACGACGACGTTATTGGAACCCCATTTAATCATGTTATCCCGTAAGATCTGTGCCCTGGCCCGGATCACCTCATTACTTACCAATAAGCTCTCTTTGCCGAGCAACGACTGAATATGGGTGGACTTTCCACCCGGAGATGCGCATAGGTCCAGTACCTTCAGTGGTTTGCTGAGGTCGACTGTTTGAATAATGGCCTGCTCCAAAAACATACCCGAAGCCTCCTGCACATAATATGAGCCGGCATGAAAAAGGGGATCGAAAGTGAAAGATGGACGCTCTTTTAGATAATAACCATAACGCGACCAGGGAATGCGTTCTGTATCCGTTGAAAATACCTGATTTGGTGGAATCTCTTTGATGGGATTCACCCTGATAGAAGTTACCTGCTCTCCGGAATTATGCACTTTTTCAAAAGCTTCTCTATTGAAACCCTTCAGACCTTCCAGCGAAAGGATTAATTCTGTTGGCAGTGACACGATCCAAAGTTATGAACAGGACTATCGATACATTTTATTAAAAAGCTTTTTTCGAAATAATGTTCGTTGCCTGCTGAACGACGGTCGTATACGCATCCAGGGTTTTCGAAACAATTTCGATATTTTCCTGGGCTTCCTTCCATTTCCTTTCTTCGATGGCTTCACGAATGCCCGGCAATGTTTTTACACCATAGCCGGTATAAAGTCCCGGGGCATATATCTGGTGCTTGTACCAGGGTCTTCGGGGAAGACCTTTATCATTGATCAGACTCCTCTCCGCTTTGAATAGTATTTCATTCAATTCTTTCTTTTTGTCAGCTGGCAATGGAAGACCGTTATCGTATTGCTTTTGAAATTCTTCAGAGCTATTTTTCAACTGCACCAACGTATTTTCCAAATCGCTGAAATTAAGAAATGGCACTGCATCTTTGGGCTTGGGTGAGCGGAAATTCTTTGTAGGATCTTTTGCGAGGTCGTATAATTTATCCCGGATCATTTTGTTTTCCTGTTCGGTCTTCGTCCTTTCAGTCTCCAGCAATGTCTTTAACTCTGTGACATAATCGGCGACCGTCTTATAAAAGCTATTAAAATTAAAAGGTAGGATATCGGAATTAGCCATACGCATCGTCATCCTTCCAGCGGTTTTTGATAATGCTACTCCATATTGAAATCCCGGGTCTTTGAATTTAATGAAATGCTCATAGGTATCATAGATGGAATGATACTGGCCGCCAGGGCTTTCTCCACCGAAGCCAAGATTCATAGAAGCAATGCCGAGAAATTGAAGAAACCCTGAGAAATCGGAGCCTGCACCGAGGGCTTCGAGTTTAAGTTCCTTATCGTCCAGCAATTTTGCTCTCGCCCCTTTGTCTGCCTCAACCACATCAGCAGCGTGCCGCCTTTCCTTAATCGATACTCCTGTTTGTGGATCTTTCACATCACCTGTTACTTCATTGTAAAATCGCTCCAGCGTATGTGATCCTCCCGCATCAACGAAACCACGGGAGCTTCCATCTGTATTCAGGTAAAAGACGGCCTTTTTTCTTAGCTCTTCCTGGTGGTCCTCCGCCCATTCGGTCGACCCGAGCAGTGAAGGTTCCTCAGCATCCCATGCACAAAAAACCAATGTCCTTTTTAACTTCAATCCTTTTTTAACTAACTCACCGATCGCTTTCGCCTCACTTAATTCGGCGACCATGCCGCTAATCGGATCTTCGGCGCCATTTACCCAGGCGTCATGATGATTTCCCCGAATCACCCATTCGTCTGGCAATTCGGATCCTGGCAACTTTGCTATCACATTGTAGATTGCTTTTTGGTCCCAATTAAATTGAAGTTTCAAATGGATCTTTTCATTGCTCGGCCCTACATGATAAGTGATTGGCAAAGCACCGCGCCAGGATTGAGGAGAAACTGGCCCTTTTAACGACTGCAACAGGGGTAACGCGTCTTCCCAGGAAATCGGTAGGACTGGGATTTTCATGATAGTAATGGCATCTTTTCTATCCAACCGCTTGGCATCTTTTGTCGCTCCTACTCCCGGCGTCAACGGATCACCCGGATATTGCGGCATATCCAATACCGATCCTCGCTGAACTCCGTCTTTTGGGCGAAAAGCACCCTGCGGGTAAACATCACCCTGTCCATAGCCATCATCTTCAGGATCTGAATAAATAATGCACCCGATGGCTCCATGCTCGGCTGCCACCTTCGGTTTGATCCCTCTCCATGATCCGCCATATCGCGCAATCACAATTTTTCCTTTTACATCGATTCCCATTTTTTCCAATTCTTCGTAATCCGCAGGGATTCCCCGATTCACAAAAACGAGTTCAGCTGTCACGTCGCCATCTGCAGAATAAGAATTGTAGGAAGGCAGTTGTTCCGATTTTTGTCCGCTCGTCTTATCTTCTTTCAGCGTTGGTTCTTCCAACTTCGCTTTATAAGGTTTTGGCCCCAACAACTCTAGCGACCTGAATTTCGGTGTGGGAAATAGCACAGAATATTCGGCGATCTCCGTTTGATAACCCCATGAACGAAATAGATTCGCCAGGTAATCCGCATTCGCCTTATCATGAGGACTGCCTACATGATGCGGATGCGAAGTAAGGAATTGCATCCAGCTATCCTGGTCTTTCGCATTCAATAGATCATCAAATTGTTTTTCCCAATTGATCTGCTTGACTGCATTGGAATCGGTGAAGCCCATTATTTTTTGTCCATTGGAGATGATCGCCCATGTCAAAAGCAATAAGACCAGGTTTAGTCTTTTCATTGTGAATGTTTTTATTTTAGATTTAGTTTTCTCAAATACCGTCACCATTTATATCATCATTCTAAGTAGATTTTATTTCTGCAATTAGATTCTGCAATACTTTCTTCGCATCGCCAAACAGCATGGATGTTTTTTTCTGAAAAAAGAGATCATTCTCAATACCCGCATATCCCGGCTTCATACTGCGTTTGTTCACGATCACTACTTTGGCAAGTTCCACATCCAAAATGGGCATGCCGTAAATAGTGGAATCGGGATCATGTTTGGCAGCAGGATTGACGACATCATTAGCTCCCAGGATCAACACGACATCGGTCGTTGGAAATTCCTCATTGGCCTGCTCCATTTCCAGGAGTTTTTCATAGCTCACATCTGCTTCGGCCAACAGCACATTCATGTGACCTGGCATGCGTCCTGCTACGGGATGGATGGCATATCTTACACTAACTCCTCGCTCTTCCAGGATTTTCTCTAACTCATGACATGCATGCTGGGCCTGGGCTACAGCCAATCCGTATCCCGGTACGATCATCACTTTATGAGCATAGCTCATCACCACGGCTGCATCACTGAGAGTAATTTCCTTATGGGAACCCTGTTGCTTTGCAGCGACTGCACTGTCCTTACTTACTCCAAAGGAACCGATAAGGACATTCAGGAGCGAGCGGTTCATTGCTTTGCACATCAGTATGGTTAGCAATGTCCCCGCAGCTCCCACGAGTATACCACCCGTCAACATAACTTTATTATTGTACAGAAAACCGCCACAGGCCGCCGCTACTCCTGTAAAAGAATTTAACAGCGAAATTACCACGGGCATATCTGCTCCTCCAATAGGCATGACGAAGAACACGCCATATAATAAAGAGAGGGCAAAGATGATGTAGAAGAGGATGCTATTGGCGGGAGTAAAATTAAATATCAGGTAAGCAGCCATCGAAAGAATAGCTATCAGCATACCGATATTAAAGATATGCTGGCCCCTGAATGAAAAGTCTTTTACTTTTCCATTGAGCTTGCCCCATGCAATCATACTACCTGCAAATGAAACAGATCCGATTATCAGGCCCAGGCAAATGATCAAGAGTAGTTCTGGCGAAAAGTTTGGCTTATGATAGCCTGCCCCATACTTTTCATACAATTCTTCAAAGTGTTTGATATGACTGAACTCTACAATGCTGATCAACGCTGCACAGGCTCCTCCCATCCCATTAAACATACTCACCATCTCAGGCATGGCCGTCATCTTCACTTTTTTGGCAGCCAACGTACCGATGATGCCACCCAATACGATCCCCCCGAAAATCCATCCATGATTATGGAGTTTCGTACCACCGTCGTCTTTATATAGAAAAATAGTTCCGGCGATAGCCACGCTCATCCCAGCAGCCGCCACCAGATTGCCTCTGCGCGCAGTAACCGGATTAGATAACATCTTTAATCCAAGTATAAATGTTATCGAGCCGATCAGGTAACAAACTGTAAGTATGTCTAATTCCATAGATCTTTTACGGTCGACTAATTTGATTTTGGAGGTTTTTTCCTGAACATTTCCAACATTCTATCCGTAACCACAAATCCGCCAACTACATTAAGCGTTCCTAACACGACTGCCAGGAAGCCCAGGACCAGGGCGAAATAATTATCCGCTTCAGCCTTCCCCATCACAATAATAGCCCCGATGATCACGACGCCATGTATTGCATTGGCTCCGCTCATCAAAGGTGTATGTAATACACTGGGCACTCGCCCAATGACTTCAATGCCTATAAATATCATCAGGACGACGATATAGATCATTTGTTGATTTGCATGAATCCACGATAACATATTCTATACTTTTTTATTTCTATAAACTTCCCGCTACTCTTTCATTCACAATTTTTCCAGCATGAGTAATACAACTTCCTTTCACTAAGTCATCATCCCAATTCAGATGGAGTTGTCCTTCCTTCGTAATGATCAGTTGCAAAAAATTCAATACGTTCTTCCCATAAAGTTTGCTTGCATCCGAAGGCATAGTGGCCGGGAGGTTGGAATCACCGATAATGGACACCCCTTCATAAACTACCGTTTCATTATTCCTGGTCACCGGTGTATTCCCTCCTGTTGCAGCGGCAATGTCGACTATAACCGATCCTGTACGCATTGCTCTGATCATTTCTTCCGTAATTAGAATGGGTGCTTTCATTCCCGGGATTTGAGCAGTCGTAATCACTATATCAGACTTTGCTATTCGATCGGCAATGCGCTCTTTCTGGCGTTGCATGAATTCGTCGCTTTGTTGCACGGCATATCCCCCAGCCTTACTTGAATCTGCCGCTCCTTCTACTTCGACAAACTTGGCTCCCAGACTAATCACTTCTTCTTTCACTTCAGGCCGCGTATCAAAAACTTCCACAACAGCTCCTAACCTTCTTGCAGTCGCAATCGCCTGCAATCCAGCTACCCCAGCTCCAAGTATCAAGACTTTTGCCGGAGTGATCGTTCCTGCAGCAGTCATGAACATAGGAAAATACCTTCCGTATAAATTGGCCGCCGTCAGCACAGCCTTGTATCCGGCAATGTTGGCCTGCGAACTAAGTATGTCCATGGATTGAGCACGGGTTGTCCTCGGCAACATATCCAGCGAAAAAGAAGTAATACCCATTTCAGCCCACCGTTTCATCAGTCCGGCGTCGAACAACGGATGATAAACACCGATGAGGATCATCGATGATCGTTGCCCCATTTCTATCTTTGCCGGCTGATTAATGGAAAGAATAATTTCAGCAGAGGAGAATATTTCATTTGAATCCATGATCCTGGCTCCAGCCTTTTCATATTCGGCATTTTCGCAAAATGCCTTTTCGCCTGCGCCGCTTTCTACAATGACAGTAATGCCTTTTTTGGTGAGAGTGCCGACCGACTCGGCAAGTAGCGATACTCTTGTTTCATGGGGAGGTTCTTTTAAAAGACCGAGGATCATGAAAGATTTTAGATTTTAAATTTCAATACCATCACATCGAGCAATTTATCATCGATTTCGCGCTGAAGATACCAAATTTTAAAATCGGATCGTAAAATGTTGTTGCTCCCTGAACTCAGGTCGAAATAAAATAATACCCATAAAAAAAATATCGATGGAACATAGTACAGACTTATGTTTCCGGATATTACTCCACGCAGTCTCCATCCCGCTACTCCAATGTATATCGTCAAAAATTAATATTGAATTATCGTGAGTTTTGGGAAGCAGTTGTTGGAAATAATTTTCTGTTGGCAATTGTTGATGATTCCCATCAACAAAAGCAAAATCAATCGAAGCAACACTATTGAGGATGGCCGGAAGCGAATCGTCAAAATTCCCAACGACCAGTCGAACATTAGAGAGATTCAAATGGCGAAAGGTCTTCTCAGCAAGAGCAGCGATGGCCTCCGATGCTTCTATAGTAATGAAATTTGCTGAAGGCAGTGCTGATGCCAAATAAGAGCTCGTAATCCCCAGGGATGTTCCCAATTCCAGGATCGTTTGAGGCTGATACTTCTGAATCATTCGGAAAAGCAACTGGCCATATTTTCTGGACTTGACGGCATTCCTGGCAATGGCGGCAACCGACCTCCGTTCTGACTTATCGAACGAGGAACCAGCGCCAAAATCCTGAATGAGCAAATTACTCTTGTCCTTCTCCAATTCCTTCCTTCGTTGTTCTATTGATTCGTAAGGGGGATAGACTCGTTTGTCATTCAGGACCGAACTAATGAAATCAAAAACAAAGGGTGAGTGAATACCATGACCTTTTCCGGAGGAAGCACGCAGAAAGTAGTCGAGATATTTGAAGGCAATTTGAACGGGTGAATACGACTGGGATTTCATTACTTCCTTTCCCAAACTTCAAATGAATAATCAAATTCATTGTTCTCATCTGCCAGGTGGTCATCATGACTCACCAGTCGCCACTCCGCAGCATCGATAACGGGAAAATAAGTGTCTCCTTCCGGATTTGCCTTTATCCTGGTAATATATATACGGTCTGCTTTTTCAAAAACCATCTTAAATATTTCCCCACCTCCAATAATCATGATTTCCCTTGCATCTGCTTTTTTTGCAACAGATATCGCCTCTTCGAGGCTACTGACCACTACCGTGTTTTCTGCTTTCCATTCTGGTTGACGTGTGATAATAATGTTTTTTCTTCCGGACAAGGCCTTTCCCAATGAATCAAATGTCTTTCGACCCATGATCACCGGCATCCCCCACGTTACGTTTTTAAAATATTTCATATCATTCGGCAAACACCAGAGTAATTTATTACCCTGGCCAATCACATTGTTCGTTGCTGCCGCGACTACTAGGGAGATTTTCATTACTTACTACTTATTAATTACTCTTTTACAAATAATGCCTTTAGTTCGGTGGCGTCGTCCGGTTTGAGTTTCCCGCCAAGGATCAGACGCAGCTGCCTTCTCCGCAAGGCTCCATCAAACAATTTCTTTTCTTCTGCTGTGTTCGGCACCAGTTCAGGCACCTGGACGGGTTTACGGTTGGGGTCCAGTGCGACAAAGGTATAATAGGCTTCATTGCTCTTGTACTTGAATTGTTGAATGACATCCTCGCCCCATACTCTTAAATAAATTTCCATGGAACTGTTGAAACTCCTTGCCACACGTGCTTCAATATGTACAACGTTTCCAATTTTTACCGGGTACTCAAATGAAATATTATCGACAGAAGCCGTAACTACTGTTGCATTGCAATGTTTTTGAGCCGAAATGGCGGCTGCTATGTCCATCCAGTACATTAGTCGTCCACCCATGAGATTTCCAAATGTATTCGTATCATTAGGTAATACGATCTCCGTCATGATGGTCAAACTGTCAGACGGGCTTCTTTTATCCATGTTGATATTTTATTCAAAGGTAGCAGAGAAAGAAGAACGGGCAATAATCGTAGATGATGAACTACTATCTTTGCCCATTCACTTACGATTGCACTATGGAAGTTCAGCCGGTGATCTCTTTTGACAATACCGAGTTTGCATTTGAATACAAGACTGACAAACAATTAAAGAAAGCCCGCTTCCTTTTTTCATCTATGGGAAAATCCTGGCTGGTAAAGCTTGGAACAAGGATAACACCCTGGGCCATTAAGATCGGTCTGCCTATCAAAGGGATCATACGCAGAACAATTTTCGCACAATTTGTCGGCGGTGAGACACTCGACGAGACGGCGAAGGTGGCCAAAAACCTGGGTGCATACAACGTAAAAGTAATTTTAGATTATGGCGTAGAAGGAAAAGAAGGAGAAGAAAATTTTGATCATGCCTGCGAAGAGTTCATCCGGGTAATTGAGTATGCTGCTACGCAACCGAATATTCCATTCATGAGCATCAAGGTCACGGGATTTGCCAGGTTTGCTTTATTGGAACAACTGGACAATACAATGACGGCGGCCGAGGGCACTTTGATGAAGCGATACCTAAAGGCCATCGAGGGACTCACGGCCGAAGAAAAAGAAGAGTGGCACCGGGTAAGGCGACGAATGATGCGGATCTGTGAAATGGCGCATAATAAAAAGATTGGAATATTGGTCGATGCTGAAGAGACGTGGATACAAGATCCCGTCGATGCCCTTACCCTGTTAATGATGGATGCATTTAACAAAGGACGCCTGGTTATTTATAATACGATCCAGCACTATCGCCAGGACAGGCTGAAATTTCTGAAAGCCTGTTACGATGCCGCGGCAGAAAGAAAATTCATTTTAGGCGTCAAGCTTGTCCGCGGTGCATATATGGAAAAAGAAAGGAGGCGAGCCGCTGAAAATGGTTATCCGTCTCCCATTCAGCCTGACAAAGAAAGTTGTGATAGGGACTATAACGCCGGCGTGCGCTTTTGCATCGAGCACATTGACAAAATCGGCCTCATCGTTGCGTCTCACAATGAATACAGCAACCTTCTCGCTACACAACTGTTACAGGAAAGAAACCTGGGCCTGGATCATCCGCACGTACACTTTAGCCAGTTATATGGAATGAGTGACAATATAACTTTTAACCTCGCACATGCCGGATGCAGCGTCAGCAAATACCTTCCATTCGGACCTATAAAAGATGTGATCCCTTACCTGATGCGCCGCGCACAGGAAAATACATCGGTCAAAGGCCAGACCGGGCGGGAATTGGGACTAATTAACAAGGAATTGAAGAGAAGAAAATCCTAGATGGCAGATGCTAGATACTAGATTCTAGCTACTAGATGCTAGAATTAAACCGCCACCGGAGCCTTAATCGGAGGATGGCTTTGATAGTTCTCCAACTTGAAATCTTCGAATTGAAAATCAAATATACTCTTGACTGAAGAGTTCAGTTTCATCTCCGGTAATGGAAAAGGTTTCCGGCTAAGCTGCAATTTCACCTGTTCCACGTGGTTGTTATAAATGTGCACGTCGCCGAAAGTATGGACAAATTCTCCCGGTTCGAGATCGCAAACCTGGGCGATCATCATCGTTAGCAGTGCATAAGAGGCGATATTAAAAGGCACACCCAAAAAAACGTCGGCAGACCTTTGATATAACTGGCAACTCAGCCGGGGCCTTGTATCCGCAACGGGAGAGGCGACATGAAATTGAAAAAGTGCGTGGCAGGGCATTAAATGCATTTCAGGCAATTCTGCAACGTTCCAGGCACTTACAATCAATCGTCTGCTATCCGGGTTTCTTTTGATCTGTGTGATGAGATCACTGATCTGATCAATGACTTTTCCGTCGGATCCCGACCAACTCCTCCACTGTTTTCCATAAACAGGCCCCAGTTCTCCGCGATCATCAGCCCATTCATCCCAGATGGTGACGCCATGCTCATTTAAATATTGAATGTTCGTCTGACCCTTAAGAAACCAAAGCAACTCATAGATAATACTTTTTAGATGCACTTTTTTGGTCGTTACCATAGGAAATCCCTGTTGAAGATCAAATCTCATTTGGTAACCAAAACAGCTCAGTGTGCCGGTGCCTGTGCGGTCACTTTTTTGAACGCCATGATCTAAAATATGCTGAAGAAGATCGAGGTATTGTTGCATGATGCAAGTTATAATTAATAATTAATACCATGATGTCCGCCCATCAGCATGAACCTCGTGCTCTGTTCAATGGAATCCATGATCTGATCCAGGATGATTTCCGTTGGTGCATTGTAGTCAATGATGAGCGGCTCTTTGAACTTCACCGTCAGCAGCGTGCCTTTTTTCTTGAACTTCAGGCCTTTCTTATTAAAGGCTCTCCAAAATCCATTGATCACGACAGGGATCACGATAGGTTTGTTTTGCTTGATGATCAGGGCTGTGCCTTTTCTTCCCGGAGCAAATGGTTTGGTAGTGCCCTGCGGAAATGTGATGACCCAATGCCGCTCCAACGCCCTATTGATCTTACGGGTGTCTGAAGGATCCAATCCTTTCCTTACCTCTTTGCCTTCGTTTTGCCAGGTTCTCTTGACTGTCAGCGCCCCAGCCATTGCAAAGAGCCGGCTGATCCAACTGCCTTTCATTGTTGCCTCGGCAGCGACATAGTTGACACGTGTAAATGGATTCAATAAATAATATGGTATCCCGAGCCGATTAGTCTTGCCCCATTTGACGGCACAAAAAATATGGAGGAAGGTGATGACGTCTGCAAAATAGGTTTGGTGGTTGCTGACAAACAAAACATTACTCCTGGGAAGCTTTTTTATGTGTTCGGTACCGGAGATCTTTAATTTATTGATCATTGCCAGGCCCGGATATGACACGATACCCACAACAAAATATACGACCTTCCGAACAAAATTGAATTTCTTTAACCGCTCACCGAGGGAAGCCATGAAGTAAAATTTGATACAAATGATCCTCAAATTAAGGAAATGCAGAGGAAGCCAACGAAAGCTGCTTAGCGGACTGTTATGCGTGGAATCTTATCTTTGAAGAATGCAAACAACAACTAACGCAATATGAAAAAAAGAATGTTTCTTGTCCTTTTTTTAATAGCATGCTCATGCTATTTGGCCTCGTCGCAGTCTGGGAAGGTAATGGACAATTTGTCCCTGCCCAGCAAGATCCTGAAGGGTGATAGAAAATATGCCGTCTATCTCCCTCCTGACTATGAAACCTCTAATAGAAGTTATCCTGTCCTCTATCTGTTGCATGGAGGCGGCGACGATCAGACCGGGTGGGTGCAGTTTGGCGAAGTGCAGCACATTGCTGATAAGGCATTCAGTGAAGGAAAAGCAACTCCGATGATCATCATCATGCCCGATGCACAGACCGGCCAGCGAGGTTATTCGAATAATGCAACCGGTACATGGCGCTATGAAGATTTTTTCTTCGAAGAATTTATTCCTTTCATTGAGAAAACTTATCGGATCAAGGCTGAGAAACGGTACCGGGCAGTGGCCGGGTTGTCCATGGGCGGCGATGGTTCGTTTACCTATGCATTGCATCATCCGGAGTTGTTCTCGGCAGCTTGTCCTTTGAGTGCGGCGACGGGTCCAATTAACATGGATGATGCAAACACGCGGTTACGACGAGAAAATCCGAACATTTCCGATTCATTGATCAAAAAATATTTTAACCGGCAGAGTGTTGTGGCATTAGTAGCCTCTATGCCTGATAGTGTGAAAACTGCAGTGCGATGGTACATCGATTGTGGTGATGATGATTTTCTTTATGAAGGAAATTCATTGGTCCATATTGCCATGCGAAAAAGAGAAATCCCCCACGAGTTTAGGATCCGTAATGGCGGCCATAACTGGACCTATTGGAGGGCTTCACTTCCTGACGTGCTTGAATTCATTTCCATGGGATTCCATCAATACTAAATCTTCGTTCCAATAAAAAAACCCTTTCCATACCGAAAGGGTTTTTAATTTGAAAGATGTATGGAAATTATTCCGGTTTCGCTTCTTCTGCGGCTGGAGGGTTTTCTTCTCCACTCCCTTCCATTTTCTTTTTCAGGTCGGCCAGCACACCCAGGTCACCGAGGGTAGCTTTTTCAACCTTACTTTGAATGTTCTTCACCGCTTTCTTTGTTTTGTCCGAGTCCGTCTTTGCTTCTTTCTTGGCAGCTTCCTTTTCCTCTACAATACCCTGTTCCCAGATGCGCGTATGCGAAAGCACAATACGTTTTTCATTGCGATCGAATTCGATAACAATAAACTTGGCTGTCTCCTCACCTACAATGCTCTTACCATCTTCTTTGGTGAGATGGCGGTTGGGAGCAAAACCTTCCAGGCCGTACGGCAACTGGATCGTAGCGCCTTTATCATCGCGCCTGCTTACGGTGCCTTCGTGAATTGTTCCAATCGCAAATGTATCCTGTAGTGTATTCCAGGGATCCTCCTCCAACTGTTTATGTCCTAACTGGAGCTTACGATTATCTTTATCTATTCCCAAGATCACCACATCGATATGTGAACCGACTTTCGTGTATTCGCTGGGGTGATTAAATCGTTTAAGCCAACTAAGATCACTAATGTGGATCATGCCTCCGATGCCGGGAGCTAATTCGACAAACACTCCATAGTTCGTGATATTCTTCACCAGGCCAGTATGACGACTGCCTTCTGCAAATTTGGTTTCGATGTCATTCCAGGGATCAGGTGAAAGTTGCTTAATAGATAAGCTCATCTTCCGGCTGCCTTTATCGAGCGTAACGATCTTGGCTGAATGCTCATCTCCCAGTTTGAAAAATTCCTTTGCGTTGATAGGCGTATTAGCCCAGGTAATTTCTGATACGTGAACCAGGCCTTCCACGCCGGGTTGTATTTCCAGGAAGGCGCCATAATCTTCAATATTGACCACTCTTCCTTTTACGATATTTCCTTCAGCAATAGTTTCCGGCAGCACATCCCAGGGATGTGGGGTAAGTTGCTTCAAGCCCAGGCTGATCCTTTTCTTCTCATCGTCAAAGTCAAGCACGACAACATTGATCTTCTGATCCAACTTCAGCACTTCTGTCGGATGAGAGATACGTCCCCATGAAATATCGGTGATGTAAAGTAAGCCATCGAGTCCTCCCAAATCCATGAAGGCGCCAAAGTCGGTGATATTCTTAACGGTACCTTCCAACACCTGTCCTTTCTCCAGCTTGCTCATGATCTCGGCACGCTGTGCTTCAATATCACTTTCAATTAATGCCTTATGAGAAACAACGGCATTCTTAATGGCTTCATTTATCTTGACTACTTTAAATTCCATGGTCTTACCGACAAACTGGTCATAATCGGTCACCGGCTTCACGTCGATCTGAGAACCGGGTAAGAAAGTTTCCATGCCAAATACATCGACAATAAGTCCACCCTTGGTCTTTGATGTCACTGTCCCGGTAATGACCTCTCCTGTTTTATGAACCTCTACTATTCTTTCCCAGGCACGGGTGATCCTGGCTTGTTTGCGGCTCAGGTTAAGATGTCCTTCCCTGTCTTCTTTTTCAACGATCATCACTTCCACTTCATCGCCGACAGCGAGGTTAGGAATATCGCGGAATTCATTCAGGGAAATCAAGCCATCGCTCTTAAAGCCGATATTCAGTACTACATCCGTTTTTGTGAGACCGACAACGCTGCCCTTCATGAGTTGTCCATCATTTAACTGAACAAAAGTGTTGTCGTAGACGTGATCATATTTCTCTTTTTCTTCTTTTGAATAAGAGGTGATGTTACGTTTGTCAACAGTCCAGTCGAAATCATCATGGGCAGTTTGAACCGGTACTTCTTCCTTAACAGAATCCTTCACAGGTGCATTTGTTGTCGCTGCAGATGCCTCTGCTCCATCATTTGTCGGAGCAGCAGCAGTCTCCTGTGCATCAGCGTTTAATTGTTTTGAAATCAGGTTATCAAGCATAATAAAAAAATCCCGATGGGTTTTTAATTCGGGGCAGCAAAGATAAAGAATAGTTTTTGGTTTTAAGTCGGCGAATCCGTTTTATTACTTCGAATAGACGATGCTTAACTCTTTGATTTATATAGAGTTTTGTGTCCAATCAAAGTTAGCCACAGCTCCTTCCTATATTCACGAAAAATTCCCTTTGCTTTATTCTTTTCTCAAGGTGATTGTCCGTTTGGCGATGAAGATCTTTTGCAGATCGGTCACGATCAATAAACCGGAGATGTTGAAAGAATCGGGTCCCTTGCTGCTGGCTTGCAATCATCCTAACTCTTTCCTTGACGGCGTCATTTTTGACACCTTGTTCAAACAATCCATTTATGTACTCGCCCGCGGCGACGTTTTTAAAAAGCCGATCTACATTCGCCTCCTTACAGCCGTAAAACTATTACCTGTTTACCGCATCAGCGAAGGAGCCGAGAACCTGGGAATTAATTACGAGACTTTTACTGCTTGCAAATCCATATTTGCTGATCGCGGAATAGTGCTCATGTTTAGCGAAGGCAAATGTATCAATGAATGGCATCTCCGTCCTCTTAAAAAAGGCACTGCCCGTCTGGCCATTACTAGTTGGAATGAAAACATTCCACTGCGGGTCTTGCCCGTGGGGCTTAATTACAGCTCGTTCAGAAGATTCGGGAAAAACCTGTTTATCAATTTTGGAGAAATGATAGAGCAGAATGAATCAGAACGGAGCCAACCCGACGGCATTCGGCATCAACTCTTCAACACAAAACTCGAAGAACAACTAAAGGCACTTGTCTTTGAAATTGATAAGAACGACAGGAGCAGTCAGAAGAAAGTATTGGAAAGAAATACATCCAATTGGAAAAAGATCATCCTGGCATTGCCTGGATTGATAGGAGTATTAATACATTGGCCGATCTATATGCCTCTCAAAAGATTCACTATTAAGAGAACAAACAACAATGATCACTATGATTCGGTATTGACGGCACTCCTGCTTTTCACTTACCCATTCTACCTGTTGTTGATTGTAGGTGTTGTATTCTATCTAACGAAGAGTTGGTTTGTATTCGCATTGCTCTTATTCCTTCCATTTACTGCCTGGTCTTATGTGCAAATCAAGGGTCAGATAGATAAGTAGAACAAACAGCGCTGGTGCGTGAGACACGCACCAGGGCGACCAATTAATTATAGCTAATAGTCAGATGGCAATTCTTTCTCTCGGCCTCTTCAATAATGCTATAATCCGAAAGAATATCGGCCCTTCCTTTTTGCACGCAAACATCATGTTCAAAATGCACCGAAGGTTTCCCGTCTTTGGTCCTCACCGTCCATCCATCATCTTCAGTATATACCTCTCGTCCCCCAAGATTGATCATCGGTTCTATAGCGAGTACCAACCCATCCTTCAATTTCGGACCGCTGCCCCTTTTTCCATAGTTGGGCACCTGCGGATCTTCATGCATATTTTTTCCCAATCCATGTCCTACCAGCTCCCGCACAACCCCGAAACCATGATTTTTTTCGCTATGCTCCTGGATCGCAAAGGAGATATCACCAATCCGGTTTCCACTAACGGCCTTCTCTATTCCTTTATACAATGATTCCTTGGTGACGCGAATAAGTTCCTTCACGTTTTCGCCCGGATCGCCAATGGCAAATGTGTATGCATGATCTCCATGCCAACCGTTTAATATTACGCCGATATCAATGGATACAATATCGCCGACCTGGAATTCGCGGCTATTGGGAAATCCATGGACCACGACGTCGTTGACAGAAATGCAGGAAAAGTAAGGATAACCCCGGTAATTTAAGAAGGAAGAAACAGCCTTGTGATCCTGTATGAATTCCCCAATCATTTTATCCAATGACATGGAAGTGACGCCTGGCTTGAGAAGCGGGGCTACCTCAGACAAGGTCCTGCTGACGAGCAACGCGCTCTGTCGCATGCGTTCTACCTCCTCATCTGTTTTATAAATGATCATAGCGAAACGCCGGAAATGCTTAATACTGTACGGCGGACGTAGTTTGTCTTCCCTGAATGCGGCCGCTTTTCATCAAGCCGTCATATTGTCTCATCAACAATTGAGTTTCGATCTGTTGAAGTGTATCGAGGATAACTCCGACCATGATCAATAACGAAGTACCCCCAAAGAATGTAGAAAACGACGAAGTAACACCCAAACGTTGCGCAATTCCAGGAAGGATCCCTATAAGAGCCAGCAGGACCGCGCCGGGGAAGGTGATCTTATCCATTACCGAACCAATATAATCGGCGGTCGGCTGCCCTGGCTTCACACCAGGAATAAATCCATTGTTTTGTTTCAGGTTATCAGCGATTTGCTTGGGATTAAATATCAAAGCCGTATAAAGAAATGTAAATCCGATCACCACAGCCGAATAAATCAACATATACCAGCCATTCTGATGATCAGTAAATATCGTTGAAAGAGTTTGGGCACCCTGTGATTGCTTACCCAGAGTTATCAGCGTCGGTAAAAACATGATTGCCTGGGCAAAGATGATCGGCATAACACCCGCACCATTCACTTTTAACGGAAGGAATTGCCTGGCGCCGCCAAATTGCCGGTTGCCAACGATCTGTTTGGCATAGTTTACCGGCACCTTTCTTACACCTTGTATTAATAATATAGTTCCAAGAATAATTCCGATCAGGATAGCAATTTCGATGATGAATACAAGAATGTCACCGCTCCTCCCAGATTTATTAGACAACTCCTGGAGAAACGATTGTGGAAGCCGGGCAAGAATTCCCACCATGATAATTAATGAAGTACCGTTGCCGAGGCCTTTGTCGGTGATTCGCTCACCCATCCACATGACGAACAGAGTACCTGCAGTCAATACCACCACCGTCGACAGCCAAAAATAACTTGCAAATCCGGGCATGATACCACCGGTTTGTTGCGTCATTCCCTGCAAATAAGTTACATAAGCTGAGGCTTGTAGAATAGTGACTCCAACCGTCAGGTAGCGTGTATATTGATTGATCTTCTTTCTTCCGCTATCCCCTTCCTTCTGCATTTTTTGAAACCGGGGTACCAATACCGTCATCAACTGCATGAATATGGAGGCAGATATATAAGGCATAATACCCAGGGCAAAAATAGAAGCCTGGTTAAAAGCACCTCCGGAAAAGGCATCGATCAATCCTAATATACCATTGTTGCTATTGGCAGCATCCTTCATCTGTGTGGGATCAATACCAGGCAGGACGATGTGCGTTCCAACTCGATAGACAGCAATCATCATCAAGGTGAACAGTATCTTACTGCGCAGTTCCTCGATACTCCAGATGTTCTTTAGTGTCTGTACTAGTTTCTTCACAGGTAAATGAATATTAGATGAGTCACAATTTACAATTTTTAAGGGACGATCTCTAAGGTGCCTCCAGCCGCTTCGATGATTGACTTTGCTTTTTCACTGGCTGCATTCACCTTGAAACTGAGCTTGGTTTTCAATTCTCCATTCCCCAATAACTTAACCCGATCATTTTGGCTGATCAATCCTATGACATACAGATTTTCCGGCGAAAATTCGGTGATTCCGTATTTCTCAGCCAATTTTCCCACCTGACCGACATTGAAGACGCGGTATTCCTTACGGTGAATGTTGTTGAATCCACGCTTGGGTACTCTTCGTTGGATCGGCATCTGACCGCCCTCGTGTGCCATCTTTCTCTTATAGCCGGCCCTGCTCTGTCCACCCTTGGTACCTTTTGTAGATGTACCACCATGGCCCGAGCCATCACCCCGCCCAATTCGTTTGTCCTTGTGCGTTGATCCTTTAGCAGGCCTCAATTCGTGTAATTTCATCTGTCTTGATTTAATGCGTCGTATAAAATACCGCGCATGAATTAATTATAAATTCTCAACTTTCACGAGGTGTGTCACCTTTCGAACCATACCCAAAATAGAAGCGCTGGCTTCCACTTCTTTCGTAGAGTTCATCTTCTTCAAGCCCAAAGCCTTCAAGGTCTGCTTCTGACGCTCAGGCCTGTCGATCGGGCTTTTGACCAATGTTATTTTAATCTTCTTCATATCAGAGTTCTTATTAATGATTGCCAACTATCCATTGAAAACTTTCTTCAATCCGATCGTTCTCGTCTTTGCAACGTGTATCGGCTCGCGTAATAAAGCCAGCGCTTTGAAAGTTGCTTTAACCACATTATGCGGGTTCGCCGATCCCAACGATTTAGCCAATACGTCGGTAACACCCGCGCTTTCCAACACAGCGCGCATGCTTCCTCCGGCAATAACACCAGTACCGTGTGCGGCTGGTTTGATCAGGACCTTTGCTGCGCCCTCCTTCGCCCATTGATCATGCGGTATAGTGCCATGCATGATCGGAACTTTGATCAGGTTCTTCTTGGCATCCTCTATTCCTTTGGTAATTGCTTCCTGCACTTCCTTTGCTTTACCTAACCCATGACCCACGACTCCATTTTCATTACCCACCACTACTAATGCAGAGAAACTGAAGGCGCGTCCTCCTTTGGTTGTTTTAACAACCCTGTTAATGGCAACTACCTTATCCTTCAATTCCAGGTCACTGGCCTTAACTCTATTTACGTTGTACTTTGACATGTATGCTTTTAATTAAATTTTTTCCTGAATTAAAACTTAAGTCCACCTTCCCTTGCTCCATCTGCAACAGATTTCACGCGGCCATGAAATAAATATCCACCACGGTCGAATGTGATCTCTTTGATGCCCAGCTCACTTGCCTTCGTGGCAATGGCAGCACCTACCAATTTGCTCTTCTCCACCTTCGTTCCCTTCTGGGCTTTTATATCTTTATCCTTCGAAGAAGCGGAGGCCAAAGTCAAGCCTTTCAAATCATCGATCAATTGAACATAGATATCCGTGTTGCTCCGGAACACAGCCAGGCGGGGCTTTTCAGCCAATCCACTGATCTTTCTGCGAATGCGATGACGGATATTCCGTCTCCTTAATGACTTAGTCTTTGGGTTCATCTTTGTTTGATTGTTAAATTATTTACCAGCAGCCTTACCAGCTTTTCTCCGAACAGATTCACCAACGTAACGCACACCCTTTCCTTTATAAGGCTCGGGTTTGCGTAGTCCGCGGATCTTGGCTGCCACCTGGCCGATCAATTGATGATCGATGCCCTCCAGGCTGATAACTGGATTCTGACCTTTTTCCTGCGCAGTCACCAATTTCAATTCCTTAGGAATTTCAAAAATGATATTGTGCGAAAACCCAAGTGAAAGATCCAACAGGTTACCCTGGTTGCTCGCTTTGAATCCAACGCCTACCAACTCGAGGTTCTTTTTATAGCCTTCAGTTACTCCTCTTACCATGTTCGACACTAACGAACGATAAAGTCCATGTAATGCGCGATGACGTATCTGATCGGTGGGACGAACAAATTCAACCTGGCCATCTTTCACCGTAACTGTGATCTCGCGATCTACCTCCTGCTTAAGTTCGCCTTTCGGTCCTTTTACCGTCACCACATTATCTTTTCCAACAGTAATAGTGACCCCACTTGGTATATTCACTGGTTTTTTTCCAATCCGGGACATGTTGATTGACGATTTAAAATTTACAATGAATTTTTTTTATTAACTGTTTGCTATATTAATAAACATAACACAATACTTCACCGCCTACATTTTGCGCCTTCGCTTCTTTATCGGTCATCACGCCCTTCGAAGTAGACAGGATGGCAACGCCCAAGCCATTTTTCACACGGCGAAATTCCACCGGCTTTGCATACTGCCGCAATCCCGGGCTACTGATCCGTTGCATGCTCTGGATTGCAGGCTGCTTGGTTTGAGGATCATATTTCAAGGCAATCTTTATGACGCCTTGTTTACTGTCATCTTCAAACTTGTACTTCAGGATATATCCCTGGTTGTACAATATTTCAGTGATTCTCTTCTTTAAGTTCGAAGCAGGAATATCCACCACACGATGACCTGCCATCTGCGCATTGCGGATTCTTGTCAGGAAATCTGCTATAGGATCTGTTACCATAATTTATTTTAATTGATCAATTCAAAATATTGTTTGATAGTTACCAGGATGCTTTCTTAAGTCCTGGTATTTTGCCCATCAGTGCCATATCACGCATGGCAATCCTGGATATGCCGAAATAACGGATATAACCTCTCGGTCTTCCCGTTAGCTGACAGCGGTTCTTCAAGCGGACCCTGGAAGAGTTCTTTGGAAGATCATCCAGTGCTTTCCAATCACCTGCTTTCTTTAGTGCTTCGCGCCTGGCAGCAAACTGTAGAACCATCCGTTCTCTTTTTTTCTGCCTTGCCTTTACTGAAGTTTTTGCCATAGTTTCTTTTAAATTTTCAATCTTTTTTAAGCTATCTTTTGTTATTATTTTCTGGCATCCTTGAAAGGCATACCCAATTCCTTCAAAAGTTCATATGCTTCTTCGTCGGTTTCAGCTGTCGTTACAAACGTGATATCAAATCCAGTGATGCGGTTCACCTTGTCGATGTCCACTTCAGGAAAGATGATCTGCTCTGTAACTCCCAGTGTATAATTGCCGCGTCCATCAAATGATTTTTCATTGACACCTCTAAAGTCGCGAACCCTTGGCAGTGCCACTGCGATAAGCCTGTCCAGGAATTCAAACATCTTTGCGCCCCGCAGGGTCACTCTGGCGCCAATGGGCATATTCTTACGAAGCTTGAAATTGGAAATATCTTTCCTCGACATCGTAGACACTGCCTTTTGTCCGGCAATCGTCGTCAATTCATCCAGGGCTACATCAACCAATTTCTTATCGGTCACTGCGCCGTTTACTCCGCGATTGAGACAAATCTTTTCCAATTTCGGAGCCTGCATGATCGATCCATAGCCGAATTTTTTTACCAGGGCAGGTATCACTTCTTTCTTGTACTTATCTGCCAGTCTCGGGGTATAAGTATTTGTGCTCATTATTTTTTACCCTCCTGCGTTTTTTTAACTTTAAAAACTCTTTCAGTTTTATTGTCTTTTCTCACTCTTGTCACCCTCGCACCGGACCTTTGAGCCGGATCCCACAGCATAACATTGCTAATATGAATAGGAGCTTCTTTTTTGATGATGCCGCCTTTCGTGTTTTGAGCGGAAGGCTTAGTGTGCTTTGTTATGATATTCACACCCTCCACTACAACTTTGGCTTCATCAACTAATACCGACTTCACCACTCTGGGCCTGGCTAAGTCCTTGTCGTCACCCGTTATAATGACTACGTTGTCTCCTTTGCGAATATTAAACTTGGGCTTAAATCTCGATTTCATTTTATTCATTTTTAATCCAGCATCAGAGCACTTCCGGTGCCAGAGAAATAATTTTCATGTATCCACGGTCACGCAACTCGCGGGCAACCGGTCCGAATATGCGCGTACCTCTTGGTTCGTCAGATTGATTCAACAAGACCACTGCATTATCATCGAAGCGGATATAAGAACCATCTTTGCGACGAAGCTTGTTGGTTGTACGGACAATTACTGCCTTTGCTACTGTCCCTTTTTTGATGCCTCCGGCCGGCAAAGCGTCCTTGACAGTGACCACGATTGTATCGCCAATTCTGGCATAACGCTGACCACTATTGCCAAGTACGCGAATACATAGCACCTCTTTGGCGCCACTGTTATCCGCTACATTCAACCGGCTTTCTTGCTGAATCATATTTTTAAACTTTAACTATTTCACTTTTTCAACCACTTCCACCAATCTCCACCTTTTCGTTTTACTCAACGGCCTTGTCTCCATGATCTTCACTATATCCCCGATGCTACATTCATCTTTGTCATCATGTGCATGGAATTTCGTTGTCTTTTTTACAAACTTTCCATAGATCGGGTGCTTCACTTTTCTTTCGACAGCCACGGTAATTGTCTTGGCCATCTTGTTGCTGGTTACAACCCCGATCCTTGTTTTCCTTAAATTTCTCTCAGACATTTTTTGTTGCTTTTTGCTTTTTGCTTTTCGTCAACTAACTTTTTTTCTCGATGATCTCCCTGTTTTTTAATTCAGTTTTCAACCGGGCGATATCTTTACGCAGCCCACGGATCGTCATTGGATTTTCCAGGGGAGAGATGACATGGGCAAAGTGCAGTTTTTTCAACCTTTGCTTATCCTCTTCCAGTCTTGCCTTCAGGTCATTCTCATTCATGCCATGAATGCTCTTTACGAAATCTGCTTTTTTCGTTGACATCTTTTACGATTTTATTTAACTCGTCACTAAATCTCTGCGAACGATGAATTTGGTTTTGATCGGTAATTTTCCCGCAGCCAATGCCAGTGATTCACGCGCCGTTTTCTCATCCACCCCATCCACCTCAAATAGGATACGACCAGGTTTCACTACGGCTGCCCAAAACTCCAGGTTCCCTTTTCCTTTTCCCATTCTTACTTCTGCCGGCTTGCGCGTAATGGGCTTATCTGGAAAAATGCGGATCCATACATTTCCTTCCCTCTTCATTTCACGGGTCAATGCCTGCCGCGCAGCTTCGATCTGACGATCGGTGATCCAGTGTTGGTCCAATGCCTTTAGCCCATAGGAACCAAAAGCAAGCGTGGCTCCCCTCTTCGCATCACCTTTCATGCGACCCTTTTGCATTTTCCTGTGCTTTGATCTTTTCGGTTGTAACATGATTACCGTTTTTTATTTATTACTTGCTTCTTAGTTTCTCCGGCCACCGCCTCCGCCTCTGCGGTCACCACCACCACCGCCTCTGCGATCATCGCGGCGATCATGACGGTCCTGGCGATCGTCCCTTCTTTCCCTTCTATCACTCACATCGCTCTTACCACTTACGAAATTTGGATTCAGATCTCTCTTTGCAAGGACTTCTCCTTTACATATCCAAACTTTTATCCCAATCTTACCATAAACTGTTTGAGCAAACACATTGGCATAATCAATATCCATACGGAAGGTGTGCAATGGAACCCGTCCCTGTTTGAATTCTTCGCTACGGGCAATTTCGGCACCATTCAATCGACCACTCAACTTGATCTTAATACCCTCGGCACCCATGCGCAGTGCTGAGGCAATTGCCATTTTAGTCGCCCTTTTGAAATTAATACGGTTCTCAATCTGGCGCGCAATGGTATCACCCACGATCATCGCATCCAATTCCGGCCGGCGTATCTCCAGGATATTAATTTGCACATCATCCTTACTGGTGAGTTTTTTCAACTCTTCTTTGATCCTGTCGACTTCACCACCACCTTTACCGATGATAATACCGGGTTTGGAAGTGTGGATCGTAATGATCAATTTACCCAGCGTTCTCTCAATAACGATCTTTGAGATACCGCCTTTGTTGATACGGGCGTTCAGGTAGGTCCTAATCTTATGATCTTCGATCAGCTTTCCTGCATAATCTTTCCTGGTTGCATACCAGTTGGATTCCCAACCGCGGATGATCCCTAACCTGTTTCCAATCGGATTTGCTTTTTGACCCATATTTATTTATTGGTTATGCGTTAATTATTTCTTAGTTGCCTTTTTCGTTGTCTTTGCTGGCTTGCTGGCCTTCGCTGCTTTTACTTTGGGTTTTACTTCTTTTACTTCAGCTACCGGCTCTTCCTTTTGTTCCACTTTCACTGCCTTCGGAGCTATCCCAGTTGTTTTCACATCTACGATAACAGTAACGTGATTGCTCCTCTTTCTTACACGGTAACCGCGGCCCTGTGGCGCCGGACGCATGCGTTTTAATGTTCTTGCACCATCCACAAAAATGGTTTTCACGATCAGTTCACTCTCATCACCATTTTCATTCTTCTGTTTCCAGTTATTGATCGCGCTCAGAACCAATTTCCGCAACGGTACAGCAGGATGTTTCGAGCTATGCTCCAATTCAGCCAAAACATATTCTACTTTGTGACCCCGGATAAGGTCAGCCAGCAGACGCATCTTCCGTGGCGATGTTGGATAATTTCTCAATTTGGCTATTGCTTCCATTTACTTTTTCTTTTTGTTAGTGCTCTTATAAAAACCCAGCCACGAACATTAAGCTGATTCTATTTTCTTACTTGAGTGACCTTTGAATTGCCTTGTCGGAGCAAACTCTCCCAATTTATGGCCGACCATAAACTCGGTGACATAAACCGGAATGAATTTGTTTCCATTATGGACGGCGAACGTATGGCCCACAAAATCCGGAGTAACAGTTGATCGGCGACTCCATGTTTTGATGACACTCTTCTTACTCTTGCCTTCATTGATGGCCAGCACCTTTTTCTCCAGGTGAGAAGCCACATAAGGACCTTTTTTAATTGAACGACCCATTTATAGATTGTTTTGAATTTTATATTCTATTTGGATAACTTATTTCCATCTCTTCTCTGAATGATCTGCTTGTCGCTCCCCTTGCCTTTGGTACGTGTCTTCAAACCTCTTGAATATTGACCATTCCTGCTGCGCGGCTGACCACCGGAAGCCTTTCCTTCACCTCCACCCATGGGATGGTCTACCGGGTTCATAGCCACTCCGCGAGTACGCGGACGAATACCTCTCCAACGATTGCGACCGGCCTTACCCATACTCTGTAAACTGTGATCGCTATTTCCAACCACACCTACCGTAGCAAAGCAGTTGATCAGGACTTTTCTCAATTCACCGCTCGGCATCTTCAATACAGCATATTTATCTTCTTTATTCGTCAACTGGGCTGATGACCCTGCGCTCCTCGCGATCTTACCTCCCTGCCCGGGCTGCATTTCAATATTGTGGACATTCGTACCAAGCGGCATATTTTTCATCTGCAATGCGTTTCCGATTTCGGGCGCCACATCATTTCCACTTATTACCTTATGGCCCACCTGCAGTCCCTGCGGGTAAAGGATATATCTTCTTTCTCCATCTGTATATTCTACCAATGCAATGAATGACGAACGGTTAGGATCATACTCGATACTCTGTACCGTTGCTTCCATATCAACCTTATTCCTCTTAAAATCAATAATGCGATACTTCTTCTTATGACCGCCGCCACTGTATCGCATGGTCATGTGACCCGATGAATTTCGGCCGCCCGTTCTTTTTTTCGTTTCCAATAAACGTTGTTCCGGCTCATTGGTAGTGACTTCCGCATAGGAATTACCAATCCTCCAACGAGTGCCAGCTGTGACGGGTTTGAATTTTTTTAATGCCATTAGAATTTCACTTTTAGATGCTCGAATAAAGATCTATTGACTCTCCTTCGGTCAGCGTTACAAATGCCTTTTTGAAGGCTGGCTTGCGTCCTGAAATCACTCCTGCTTTGGTGAACCTTGATTTGGTCTTACCCGGAGACACACTTGTATTGACCTGCACTACGGTCACTCCATAAAATCCTTCCACAGCCTTCTTGATCTCAAGTTTGTTGGCCTTTCTCGCAACCCTAAATGCATAGCGCCGCAATTTTTCCTGTTGCGCATTGGCCTTCTCACTCAGGATCGGCTTGATTAATACTTCAGAAAGTTTCATTTCCCGGTTTATTTACAATTTCAAAATTCAATCTGGTTATTACTCTGCCACTTTATCTTCTTCTTCCGTAAATATTTTAGCAGCGCTTTCAGTCAACAGCACCACTTCCGAATTCACGATATCATAGGTATTGATGTCGCTTAATAATACTCCCAGAACGGAGGGTACGTTGCGAATTGCTAAGTCAACGTTATCGTTGTATTCCGGAAGAATATACATGATCTTCTTATCCGCCACTTTCAAGCTGCCAAGAATATCCATAAATAACTTTGTTCTTGGCTTTTCTAATTTGATATCTTCTACCACTAATATTCCTTTGTCCTTTGCCTTAGAAGACAGAGCCGACATCTTTGCCAGGTCCTTTACCTTACGATTCAACTTGATATCATAACTATGCGGTTTTGGGCCGAAGATCGTTCCACCTCCTTTATATAAGGGGTTCCTGATATTTCCCTTCCGGCTTCCTCCGGTACCTTTTTGGCGATGCAATTTGCGACTTGCCCCCTTTACTTCTGCACGGGTCTTTACTTTATGCGTGCCCTGCCGCTGTGCAGCGAGGAACTGTTTTACCGCCAGGTAAACAACGTGTTCGTTGGGCTCTATTCCAAATATCTCTTCAGGGAGCTCCACCGTCCGGCCGGTTTTTTTTCCTTTAATACTTAAGACGTCAACTTGCATTTTCGTTATTTTGAATCTTTCATTCTTATTGTTGAACAAATACGGTGGAACCGATATGTCCCGGTACTGAACCGCTGATCAGGATATAATTTTTTTCAGGAAATATTTTCACTACCTGCAATCCTTTCGTCTTTACGCGATCATTACCCATTCTTCCTCCCATTTTCATTCCCTTCATTACGCGTGCAGCATCGGATGAGTTACCCAAAGAACCAGGTGCGCGTTGGCGATCGTGCTGGCCGTGGGATTGCTGACCTACACCATGAAACCCATGACGTTTTACCACGCCCTGGAAGCCGCGGCCTTTCGAAGTACCTACCACCTCTACTTTTTCGCCTTCGGCAAAAATGTCAACAGTAATAGTTTCTCCTAAATTTTTTTCAATGGAGTAATCACGAAATTCTTTTGCGATCTTTTTGGGAGAGGTGCTCGCTTTGGCGAAATGGTTGATGCCAGCTTGTGTGGAGTGTTTTTCTTTCTTGTCGCCAAAAGATAGCTGAAGAGCATTGTACCCATCAGACTCTTTGGTCTTGACCTGGGTAACAACGCAAGGGCCTGCTTCAATAATAGTGCAGGCGATTTGTTTTCCCGAGGCATCGAAAATACTTGTCATTCCGATCTTTTTCCCAATAATACCTTTCATCTTTTCTACAGTTTGTGCCTGCAGGATTATTGGGACATTCTTCGCAGTTGAATATTTCAAACTGTTTCGAAGATTTCGATCCCCGTTCGCCACCGACCTTTTCCTTTATCGGGAAGTACCGGCAGTAAACAAACCCTGAATGGCTTGTTTTATATGACGCTTGCTGAAATCCTGCAGAGAAGAGATTCCAGAAGCTGTTTTCATTCCATTGCTCTTTTTTCAGCAACCACTATGATTGCCGATTGAGAGATAGACCTGTTTTTATTTGTAAGAACTTAAACTTCCAATTTCACCATCTAATCTAATCGTCATGCTTTGATCTCTACTTCAACGCCGCTGGGAAGGTCCAGTTTGCTCAATGCATCTACCGTTCTTGAACTGGACGTGTATATGTCCAGTAAACGCTTATGCGTAGCTAACTGGAATTGTTCACGGCTCTTTTTATTCACGTGCGGAGAACGCAACACAGTAAAGATCTTTCTACGCGTAGGAAGGGGGATTGGCCCTGTTACTACGGCGCCTGTACTGCGAACCGTTTTTACGATCTTTTCTGCTGACTTATCAACCAGGTTATGATCGTAAGATTGCAATTTGATTCTGATTCGCTGAGACATCTGCCTAAAATCCAATTTTTTAATTGGGAGTGCAAAGGTAGGGGTGAGGACAATATCCTCCAAAAAAGTCTTGCGGTATTCGATTGGCTTGCAGCAGGTATGAGCATAACTTGGTAACTTGTCCGACCGTTAAATTACACAGCCTTTTCAGACCCGCATCGATGCAAGATCAGCCAAAAGCCAACTCCCGGTATAGCAAGCCTTTAAAACTCCTTCTAAAGATCGCTTTAACCACTATTTGCCTCTGGTATGTCTCTGGTAAAATTGATTTCGCTAAAGCTGCCGATGCGTTGAGATCAGCGGACTGGGGTTATTTATTCCTTGCACTGGTAGCCTTTGTCCTTTCCAAATTGTTCTCTGCGTTCCGGCTTAATATCTATTTCAGGAATATTCAAATCCACCTCCCTGAGTGGGAAAATATCAAGCTTTATTGGCTCGGGATGTTCTACAATCTTTTCCTGCCAGGTTCTATTAGCGGAGACGCATACAAAGTGATCCTGCTGACAAAGAGGTATGGTTTGTCATATAAAAAATCGATGGCCGCCGTGCTTCTCGACCGGTTCAGTGGCTTGCTCGGCCTGGGGCTGATCCTGGCAGTTTATAACATTTCCGTGTTGCAAAATAAAATGCTCGTCATCAGTATAGTAGCCGCTGCCATCTTAGCTGTTGTCGGTTTATTCCTCGTTTGCCGGTATTGGTTGAAGGATTTTTTGTCGAGCTTCTGGTCCACTTTACTCTGGGGCATTTCTGTACAGGCGATGCAAGTGATCTGCGCCTATCTAATCATGTCGGCGTTGAGGATTCCAATTAGCCAGACAGAATATATTTTCCTGTTTCTTTTCTCTTCCATAGTGGCCGTGTTTCCACTTACTATTGGAGGGTTGGGAGCGAGAGAAGTCGTGTTTCTGGAGGGGGCAAAATATTTTGGGTTGATCCAGGAACACGCGGTTATTATCAGCCTGCTATTTTACCTGATCACCCTTTTTACATCGGCCTGGGGACTTGTCTTCGTCTTTAAAAACCCCCTAAAAGAAAAGGACTCATTTCTGAGTCCTTAACCTTTTGTTCCGGTGTTTTCCATAAATATTGCAACGGTTTTTTCGAAGAGAATTGGCATCCTAAAAACGGAGTGAGGTCGCCAGTAAATTCCACAAACACAATGCCATGTGTTTAAATCGCAGTTGATCTGAGTTAATAAATTATTAATTGAAAAATAATATTCAGATATACCTAATAGTTAGACAACTTTCCAGGCGAGGTGAAAATGAGAAGCTTAGCCACAAAAATGACTGAATTGTGTCAAAAAGTTTTCAAAAAAAACTTTTGACCATTTCGAATACGGCGAAGAAAAATGCTTTAAGCAGACACTTTCCCTTTCACCTTGGCGACCACCTCTTCGGTGATACTCGTAGGTGTCGGAGAATAGTGAGAGAATTCCATGGTGCTCGAGGCACGGCCCGAAGAGAGCGAACGAAGCTGTGTTACGTATCCAAACATTTCGCTTAGAGGAACTTTTGCCTTGATCACCTGTGCTCCGGCACGACTATCCATACCTTCCAGCATACCTCTCCTGCGGTTGAGGTCTCCGGTCACGTCTCCCATGTATTGATCAGGTGTTACTACTTCGATCTTCATGATCGGTTCGAGCAACACTGGCTTCGCCTTTTTGGCTGCTTCCCTAAAACCGGCTTTTGCACAAAGCTCAAAGGACATAGAATCAGAGTCGACAGCATGGAAACTTCCGTCGAAGACACGGACCTTCATGTTGTCAACCGGATAACCGGCTAATACTCCTGTCGTCATCGCCGTCTCAAATCCCTTTTGTATGGCTGGCACAAACTCGCGAGGTATCGAGCCCCCGAAAAGATCATTTACAAATTGATAATGTTTATCCGGGTTTTCTGCCTTCCATTCAGGATCGATCGGCCCGAGGTCGAAGATGATGTCTGCGAACTTACCGCGACCACCCGTTTGCTTTTTCAAGGTCTCACGATGCTGAATCGTTGTATTAAAAGCTTCTTTATAAGCAACCTGCGGAGCACCCTGATTAATTTCGACCTTAAATTCACGGCGCATACGATCGACAATGATCTCCAGGTGTAATTCACCCATACCAGAGAGAATTGTCTGACCTGTTTCTTCGTCTGTCTTTACGCGAAGTGTGGGATCTTCTTCGATCAGCTTGGCAATAGCCATTCCCATTTTGTCTACATCAGCCTGCGTCTTGGGTTCAATCGCCACGGAGATGACTGGCTCGGGAATAAACATATTTTCCAATGTCACTGGATGATCTTCAGTGCATAGAGTATCTCCGGTTTTTATTTCCTTAAATCCTACTGCCGCACCTATGTCACCAGCTTCGATAAAATCGATTGGGTTTTGTTTATTGGCAAACATCTTCATGATACGGCTGATGCGCTCTTTTTTTCCACTCCTCACATTCAAAACATAAGAACCTGCATCCAGGCGACCCGAATAAACTCTGAAGAATGCCAGTCGACCCACAAAAGGATCAGTCATGATCTTAAATGCCAAAGCAGCAAATGGTTCTTTCGCATCCGGCTTGCGAAGTTCGGTAGCACCTGTATCAGGGTTAATTCCTTCAACAGGAGGAATATCCAGGGGGCTTGGCAAATATCGGCACACCGCATCCAGGGCCGTTTGCACACCTTTATTCTTAAATGAAGATCCACAAAGCATCGGCACAATGCTCAAGTCCACTGTCGCCTTGCGAATGGCTTCATGCAGCTCGTCTTCCGTGATAGAATTGGGGTCTTCAAAAAATTTTTCCAAAAGCTTGTCATCATACTCGGCAACAGCCTCGACCAGGCTGGCTCTCCACTCCTTCGCTTCTTCTACCATATCAGCGGGCACCGGGATCTCGTCGAAGGTCATGCCCTCAGTCTCCATATGCCAAATAATGCCTTTCATTTTAATAAGGTCCACTACTCCTTTAAAATCGTCTTCCGCGCCAATAGGTAATTGCAGCGGAACAGCCTTTGAACCCAGCATTTCCTTAACCTGCTTTACAACATTCAGGAAATCGGCTCCTGCCCTATCCATCTTATTTACAAACCCAATTCTGGGAACACCATAACGATTGGCCTGACGCCACACCGTTTCAGATTGAGGCTCGACTCCATCCACGGCAGAAAACAAGGCTATCAAGCCGTCCAGTACACGCATCGACCTTTCAACTTCCACGGTGAAGTCAACGTGCCCGGGTGTATCGATAATATTGAAATAATAGCTTTTCGTAGCAGAATCCACCTTGCCTTTATTGGTTGGAAAGTTCCATTGACAGCTAACGGCTGCAGAAGTGATGGTAATACCTCTTTCCTTTTCCTGCTCCATCCAGTCGGTGGTTGCCGCACCATCATGCACTTCCCCAATTTTATGGATCATCCCGGTATACCGGAGAATACGTTCTGTGGTAGTGGTTTTTCCGGCATCAATATGAGCCGCAATGCCGAAATTCCGTTGATATTTTAGGTCTGCCATGTGAAGGTTGTTTTCAATTACTTGGGATTTTGGAGGCGCAAAAGTAGCGAAAAAGCACTGAAAAACAAAGGAGAATACGATCTGTTAATAGTTGATAGTTTATTCGGGTTGTTACTTAAAATGTTTCAATCAATGATGAATAGTTCTTTCATCTCTGATCATATTAACAACAATAAGAAAATATGACAAAAAGCAATCATTAAAATTTTGTTGGGAATGTTGAATGATTGTAATTTTAAAGTCCTCAATATATTTTTAATAGCTTATTATTCACCTTCAAATCATTTACCATGGCAACTAAGAAAAAAGCAAAGGCAGCCCCGCGCAAGAAAGCAGCCAAAAAATCTGTTCTCAAAAAAGCTGTGCGCAAGAGAGTTGTAAAAGCGGCTAAAAAGAAACCTGCTCCAGCCAAAAAAGCTGCAAAGAAATCTGCCAAGAAAGTGGTAAAACGTTCAACTCCAAAAAAGCAAGCTAAAAAACCAGCCAAAAAAGTTGTCGCACGAAAGACGGTTAATAGAAAGCCTCTAACATCAGAAAGGCCGGCACCGAGACCCGAAATGCCGCCAAAGGAACAACCGGAAATGATAGAGAATGAACCAGTGTTGGTTGATACCGATAAAGAACGTTCTGAAAATGGAACGCCTGTGATGTAACATAGCGTTTCAGCAATCTTTATCAATTCATTCGAGGATTACTCCAATTTAAACGCAGCTTCACTCAGTTCCCTGGAATTTGCGCCAATAAATATTTTGAAGTCACCCGGCTCTGCAATCCATTGCAATTTTTCATTGTAAAATTTCAGGTCGTCGACGGTTATTTTGAAGGTAATTGTTTTGCTTTCGCCTGCCTTTAAGAGTACTTGTTGAAATCCTTTCAACTGCTTAACTGGCCTTACAATGGAACCGACCAGGTCACGCAAGTAAAGTTGGACAGTCTCGGTCCCGTCGCGACTACCCGTATTTGAAAGCTTGATAGTAGCAGTGATCGACTGCCCCGCTTTCACCGACTTTGTATTCAACTGCAAATCACTATAGGAAAAAGTCGTATAGCTAAGTCCATATCCAAATGGAAATGCCGGATTATTGGGAAGATCAATATAAGCGGATACATAATTCAGATCACTATCATTCCTTGCAGGCCGGCCAGTATTAAAATGGTCATAGTATATTGGTATCTGCCCTTCCGTCCTTGGAAAAGTGATGGGGAGCCGCGCCGATGGATTATAATCGCCAAACAATACATCAGCAATGGCATCACCGGCCGTCGTGCCTAACCACCAGGTGTATAAGATCGCCGCTACATTTTCGCGGGTCCAGTTAAATATCAACGGTCTGCCTGCATTGATCAACACGATAATTGGCTTGCCTGTCGCATAAACTGCTTTGATCAATTCCTCCTGCACGCCCGGCAAATGAATGTTATTACGGCTCTTCGCTTCACCACTCATATCCCTTGCCTCTCCTACACTCATGATGACAACATCTGCCTGTGCGGCCACTTCAACTGCTTCGGCAAATCCGCCCCTGGCTGTATCCCTGATGTTACATCCATTTGCATATAGCATCTTTGTCTCGGAAGGTAATTTCTTCTTGATCCCGTCCCATTGGGTTACAATAGTAGAACTATCGTCCGGCCATTCATAACTCCAAAAACCGAGGTTGTCTCTCACTGCCTTAATAAAGGGACCGATGAGGGCTATCGTTTTTATTTGTTTGGATAAAGGCAATAATCGCTCGCTCTGTCTGGCGGCTGGTTCATTCTTAAGCAATACAATACTTTTGGAAGCAACCACTCGTGCAGCCTTTAAATGTTCGGGGTTATTCATTTGCTGCTTTTCCCTTTCCTTATTACAAAATCTAAAAGGATCATCAAAAAGACCTAATTCAAATTTCTTATGCAGGATCCGCTTCACGGCATCATCGATGAGTGAGATAGGGACTTTTTTATCCTTTACCAACTTTACCATATGATCTTTAAATGACCTGCTTTCCATATCCATATCACAACCGGCTGTAATGGCTGAAAGTGCCGCTTCATAATTGTCTCTTACATTTCCGTGGTTCACCATTTCACCGACCGAACCCCAATCACTCACGACAAAACCTTTAAATTTCCACTTGCCTTTCAGAATTTCTCTCTGTAGATATTTATTTCCCGTTGCAGGAACTCCATTGAGATCATTAAATGAATTCATGAACGTCGCAACGCCAGCATCGGCTGCTGCTTTAAATGGCGGGAGATAAGTCTCCCATAGTGATCGCTCGCTCATGTCGACGGAATTATAGTCACGGCCACCAATAGCCGCACCATATGCCGCAAAGTGTTTAGCACATGCCATCACGGCGTCAGTCGCTCCCAATCCTTTTCCCTGGAATCCCTTGATCCGAGCCGTAGCAATCAACGAACCCAGGTAGGTATCCTCGCCTGCTCCTTCCATGACCCGGCCCCAACGCGGGTCGCGAGCGATATCCAACATGGGCGCAAATGTCCAGTGTATGCCGGAAGCTGAAGCTTCAGTGGCTGCGATACGTGCAGATAATTGCATTGCCTCCAGATCCCAACTGGCAGCTTCTGCCAATGGGATGGGGAATGTTGTCTTATATCCATGGATAACATCCTGGCCAAACAGCAGCGGTATTTTCAACCTGGATTGCATGGCCATTTCCTGCAATTGACGAGTGTGTTGTTCACCCACCACATTCAACATTGACCCCAATTGTCCGTTGCGTACTTGCGATTGTTTATCACCATCGGGTGTAATAGGACCAGTCGCTTGCCAGTCCCCATTGTATTGATTTAATTGCCCAACCTTTTCTTCGAGTGTCATGAGTTTTAGCACTGAATCGGTCTTCTGATCGATTGATTTGCGTTGAGCAATGGCTAAATGAAAGCTTGATAAAAGGATCAACGCGCAGCAGCATCGGCAAATATTTCCCATATCTTTTTTTTGTAATGGTACAAATAACTCCAGATTCCGCTCGATTTTTTTCAACAAAATTGGCATATCACTTTCCCTTACCTTAGCTAAAGACTTTCAAAAGGTATATCATGAATGTAATTGTAGCCGATGATTACGGACAAATGTCCAAACTGGCAGCCACTGAGGTGATCCGGCTGATGAAATCTTATAATGACCCTCTGTTGTGCACTGCATCGGGCGATTCCCCCGCAGGTTTGTATAAAGAATTGGTGGATGAGTATAAGAATGGAAAATTGAATGTCACCCGGTGGAATTTTGTCGCCCTGGATGAATGGGTTGGCTTAAATGGGAATGATGAAGGCAGTTGCCGCTTTCACCTCGATCACCAATTATTTAATCCGCTAACGATTGATGCTCATAAAATTCATTTCTTCGACGGCAAAGCCACCGATTCGAAAAAAGAATGTGAGGTGATCGATCAATATATTCGTCAGCAAGACGGCATTGACGTAGTCATATTAGGCCTGGGAATGAATGGACACATTGGAATGAATGAACCGGGAAGCTCCGAGAAATTGCGATCACATGTAGCTGAGCTGGATCCTATCACCCAACAAACCGGACAGAAGTATTTCAAGAAACAACAAGAGCTGAAAGGAGGTATCACCCTCGGACTGGCAACGATCATGGAATCCAAAAACATTATTTTATTAGTCAGCGGTGCACACAAGGCTCCTATTGTCAAAAAAATGATTGAAGGAGAAATATCCGCGACCCTGCCCGGCAGCTTGCTGCGCAGGCATCCTCAATTGAAGATCTATCTCGACAAAGCGTCGGCGAGCTTATTAGCGTCTTAATATTATATGAGCAAGAAAGGAATTCTTGGAATAGACATGGGCGGAACACAGATCCGCGCCGGAATCGTGATAGACAATGATATCTCCTCCATAGCGGCTCAAAAGATAAACCCCCTTGGTACAGCTGAAGAAATACTCGAAGATGTTTTTCGCTTTACTGATCCCCTAATCAATACATCAGTGACTGCCATTGGCATCGGAGTTCCGGGATTGGCGAATGCCGCTCAATCGGTGGTGTATGATGTATATAATATTCCAGCCTGGACAGAAATGCATTTGCAACAATTGTTACAGGACCGATATCACGTGCCCGTCCTCGTCAACAACGATGCGAATTGCTTTGCATTGGGTGAATACCATTTTGGAAAAGGGAAGGGTCACGATTCTATGATCGGACTCACCATCGGAACCGGATTGGGATCAGGTATCATCCTCAATCATCAACTATATGCCGGAGAAAACGGCGGAGCCGGTGAGTTCGGGATGATGGACTACCTCGATAAGTATTATGAATACTATGCCTGCGGACAATTCTTTGATAATATATATGGTGTGAGCGGAGAAGCGGTTTTTGAAAGAGCAAAGAACGGAGATGCAGAAGCAAAACGCATGTACGAGGAAATGGGATTTCACTTGGGCAAGGCGATCCGGTCAATCCTTTATGCATTTGATGTAGGATTGATTGTCCTGGGTGGGTCGGTGCGACATGCTTATCCTTTTTTCTCCAAACCTATGTGGGAACTCATAAATGGGTTAATATTTCGGAAAGCAAAAGAAAAACTCAAAATTGAGATATCTGAACTGAGCAATAGCGGCATCTTCGGTGCTGCTGCCCTTCACTTGAAGAGCTAAAGTTTTTACACAGTGGCTTTGCCGGGGATCAATTGCTTTTTCGCTTAATCAATTTTATCGCAAATCCACCGCCAGGCGCCATTTGCACGGACAATGCCTGATCTTTATTCACCGCCAATTTTTTGATCGTATAGTCGGACGGATACCTGTTCGCGTTGATCCCATCTTCGCACCATGTTGCATCATAGATTCCTTCATCGAGAAAATCGAAAGACAGCTTGAATTCGCGGCCGCTCCAATCTGTCATCCCTCCGATAAACCAATCGTCTCCCTTTTTCCTCGCCGTAATAATATAATCTGAAACCTTCGCTTCCAGAATTTTCGTTTCATCCCACGTAGTGGGAAAACTCCCAAGTAACTGCATGAACTCAGGTTCCATCAGACCCTGCGATGGATTTCCTGAAAAAATTTGAATGGGACTATCATATACGATGAACATGGCTAGCTGATGGCAGCGAGTTCCCTGGCTCATCACTTTTTGCTCAATCGAACGAAACTGCGATTGAGTTGCATTATCTAAAATTCCTGGTTCATAGTCGAAGGATCCTGCCAACATCCGCGTAAATGGTAGCACGAGGTCGTGCTCGGGTGTTGCCTTGTCGCTCCATATATTATATTCCGAACCAAGCACCCCTTCACGAGTGATGGAGTTCGGCCAGGTGCGATTAAATCCTTTCGGCGGAAACGCTCCATGATACATGATCATGATCTTATGATCTGCACAGGCCCTCGCGATCCGGTGATAAAAGTTAACCATCTCCTGATCGTCACGGTCCATAAAATCTGTCATTATGAAATCAACACCCCATTTGTTAAATTGATCCAGTGCACTGTCTAGTTGCCTTTCCAGCGTTGAACAAAGCGTCCACATACTCAATTTAATATTCTTAGTGCGTGCATACGCCGCGATCGTATCCATATTGATTTCCGGATTAATATCAAAGAGATTTTGGTAATTGCTCCACCCCGCATCCATCATGATCCGGTCGAAGGAGAATTGGCTGGCAAAATCCAGATAATATTTATACGTAGCTGTATTGACGCCTGTCTTGAATGGGACGTTAAATAAATTCACTCCTATAATCCATTCATCGGTACCCTTGCCCGGCGTTATCCAGGAAGGATCTGCAATCCGCGAGGGAGACGCAAGACGGTATACAAGGTCGTTGCCAGGTAGTTGCTTATCTTCCGCAGCGATCATTAATACCCGCCAGGGCAGCGACCTTGTTCCTTTTGTTTTAGCAATGTATTCCGCCCTCTTAATAACAATACGCTGTGGAAAGCCGCCTTCAGTCATCTTTTCTTCAGTGGGATAACCAGAAAATATGCCTTCCAATGCGTTACCGTTGGTTCCGGATAGAAACATTCCCGGATAATCTTCGAGATCTGATTCAGTGATTGCCAACTTGACCTCGTTGCTGTCACCAATAAGCAGCGGCGAATAAGCAAGGTCTTCAGCAGTGAGACTATCTAAATCTTTCCATTGATACAATTCCTCAAAGCTTGTATGAAAGCGATCGGCGTCAAGACGTGGCTTTACCAGAGGCAGAAGAGCTTTCTTGCGCGGTGCAAATTGAAATCGCGCGATCTCATTTTGTATAATGATCGAATCCCTGAAGCGGGTGAGCAGCCGGTATGCGATCCCATCGTCGTAGACCCTGAATTGCAGTGTAAAAGGTTGCCGGAATTCAAGAGTCAATTGCACATATTGGTCTTTTATGCGACTTCTTTTTTCTGGCACGGGTGATACAATGACATCATCAAACGAGCGGATCGATTTTTTCCGGATGCGTAGATCATTCGACAGTTTTTGATCGTCGTTCAGGATGAGGTCAATCCAGGAGGCTTCAAGAATGATTTTGGCTTCGTATTTTATAGTATAGCTTAAACGATCTTTCAAATTGACCGTAATTGCTATTTTCTGATTGGGAGAATGAACCGTAATGCTATCAGTGGCCCTTATTGTATTGGAAAAAATAAAAAAGAAAAGAAGAAAAAACAGGATTTTCATGCACATAGGTTTCACATTACGATCACTACTCACCATTCACTACTCACCACTCACTATTTTAATAGATCACTGATCTTATCGACTAACTCCTTTCCCTTCCTCAACGCTTCTTCAAGCGAAGCGGCAATAAATTCCTTTTCATTATTGAATGTTTGCAAATGCGACTCCAACTCTTCCATGAGTTTCTTCACGGTCGGGTTAGTTGAATGCATAGCCTCGCGTTTCAATATCCTTATTTTCTCAAAGTCCACAATCCCTTCGCGAACCTTTTCGAGGCGGATGCTGCTCTGTCCCCCCGGATAAACCATGTAGCAATCGCCAGCCGGCCACACCACATGCCTGGTATCCCTCGTGGGATCGGCCGTCCATGAATCGTAAGCCCAGCGAAGCAAGCCATCATAGCCATGTGCCATCGTATACCAACCCAGCCACCTCCCTTCAACAGGAGGCGAAAAAACAAAAGTATTTGGCTTGGGTGGCGTACAACATATATAAAAACTGGAAGTCTTTTTATCTGCTGTCCTGCGTTTCGTTTCGGCGACTGATGGCTCCTTGTTGAATACAGAAGAATAGTCGTCCAATAGGCTATTCAATGCTGAAGGCTCTTTGCTTCCAGCCTTTTGTAATTGGGATACAAGCGGGTTAGCTTCACCATGCCAATCGCCCGCATAAGTGATCCTCCATTGACTGGAATGATCCCGGATCACCTTGATTGCCGAAAGAGTTTGCTCCATCGTATTCTCATTGACACCCAGGTAGGTCTTATTAAACCATCCTTTCTTTTCCAAATGAGATTTTAAATCAGTGAGAAAAATATTCCAGTTTGTTTTAAATGTGTCTGAAAGAGGCAGCCACCTTTCATAGACATAAGCACCAGTGCGTTCATCCATATAACGAAATCGTTCACCCCATGGAAGCGGTGTGTAAATAGTGATTGCCTCATCAATTCCCATTTTCATTGCCAATTCTACATATTGATCGAAAATGCGATAGTCGAATTTCCAGGAACCATTGCTTCTCCTGACCCAATCAATCATTCCTTCTTCCAAATAATATTCATTGTCGCCCCAGGGAGAATGCACCGCGTACGTGGTGATATATTTTCCTCCAACATCCGCATATAGTTTCAAATGATCTTTGAGTAATAGCTCATGTGCCTGACTCCAGGGCTTCACATGATAATAGTCAGCAATCACCCATGGATTTTGCCAAAGATCCAGCCGGAATGTCCAGTCATTTGGTTTAGGCAACAATTCATTTTCAACCTTGATCCTGATATTCAAATCCATCACTGCGTTATCTGAAATAGCTTGCACAACACCACTATAAGAACCCGGTTTTGTCAAAGGGGGAATATCTAACGCAAGCCAGACAGGTCTCGTTGTACGACCGGGCAGGTCAAACCGATCCATTCCGACATCCATAGGAACCAGACGGTCGGGCATTAAAAAACCCTTATCCACCGGACCCACACCACAATCCACATTCCTTGCATCATATGGAAAATTAGATAGCACATATCGCACGAGGCTCAGCCTTAGATATTTTTTATCCAGGATGTTTCCATTCTGATCTTTAAGATCGTTCAACTTGAAACGAACCTGGTTCAGCGTATCCGGGGACCAGACGAGGATCATGGCATTCAATCGCTCGCCTCTCCATCCAGACGCCAGCCAACTTGTACTTTCATTTTTTATTTCCGGCACTTCTGCCCTGAAATATGCACGATCCGTAATGGCAAATGAGACATGCATGCCCGGCTTCTCTCTTTCCCAACGTTGAGGATCGACAGGGAGATCGAATGCATATTCCTCAACGGCGTGCTGTTTAAGGGAAGGAAACAGAGTAGAATCTATACGTCCCGGTTGCGCATAAACTGCGGATGCAGTCCACAATATTGACAATATCCATCTCATCATCTACTCTTATTTAACCCAGTTTATTTTTGCGGATTTGACATCACGGGAATTGCCTCCAATCATGATCTCAAATTCTCCCGGTTCCCAGTCGTTCTTCAAATCATAGTTGTAGAACCGAAGATCATTCGTACTAATGTTAAAAGTAACCTTCTTTGATTCGCCGGCTTTCAATTCAATTTTTTGAAAGCCTTTCAATTCTTTCACGGGCCTGGTCACGCTTCCTACCAGGTCGCGGATGTATAATTGAACTACTTCCTTCCCGGCCACTTTGCCAGTATTGGAGACATTCACACTTGCCGTCAATGTTTGATTACCTTTCAATGAAGTCGAGCTCAATTCAATATCTCCATAGGTAAATGATGTATAGCTCAGTCCGAATCCGAATGGATAGAGAGGATCGTTGGAAACATCTAAATAATTGGAACGAAACTTTTGAAACCATTTACCCTCTGGTAATGGTCTTCCGGTGTTCTTATGATTATAATAAAGTGGCACCTGCCCCAAATTTTGAGGAAAGGTGGTGCTGAGCTTCCCCGAAGGATTTACATCGCCAAACAATACGTCGGCAATGGCATCTCCTGCCTCAGTTCCTCCAAACCAGACATTCAGTATGGCGGGGACATTTTCTTGTTCCCATTTCAAGGCCAATGGTCTGCCGGTAAATAATACTAACACAACGGGCTTGCCGGTTTTCAAAAGTTCCTTTAATAGGTCTTTTTGAATAGAAGGGATTTCAATGCTGCTACGGCTGGACGACTCGCCACTCATTTCGGCAGATTCGCCCACAGCCGCGACAATGACATCTGCCTGGTTGGCAATGTTGATTGCCTCCTGAAGAATTTCATTCGCGGGCCGACTATCTCTTCTTAATGATTTCCCAAACATGCCAGCCCTGTCTTCGAATAAGCTGTCTTCATCTAAATTGGACCCTCGCGCCTGCAATATCTTAATATTATTACCACCTGCATTTTTTAGACCTTGCAAAACTGTTACAGCCTGTTCGTACCTGGCGGCAACACTCCATGTGCCCGGCATGTTTTCCCTGGCATCAGCCAACGGCCCAATCAATGCAATGGTCCCCTGTTTTTTCAGAGGTAAGATATTGCCCTCATTTTTTAGCAATACAAAACTTTGACTTGCAATTTCTCTTGCTGCTTTTCGGTTGCTTTCTGTAAAGACTTCTGTTTTAGCACGATCTTGATTGCAATAGCGATAAGGATCAGCAAACAAACCAAGTCTATATTTAGCTTCCAGTATTCTTCTGCACGCTGCCTCAATCTGCTGCTGAGTTACTTTTCCTGCGCTCAATGATTTTTTTAAGGTGGTGAGAAAGCCTTCCCCAACCATATCCATGTCAACACCTGCCATTAAGGCCTTGCCTGACACTGCCTGCAAGTCGCCGATGCCGTGATCAACCATTTCATTAATACCCGTATAGTCGGTAACTACAAAACCTTTAAAACCCCATTGTTTCCGCAATACATCCGTCATCAACCATCTGTTTGCCGTTGCCGGTAAGCCATCCACTTCATTGAATGAAGCCATCACGGAGCCGACCCCTGCGTCTACAGCTGCTTTGTAGGGAGGAAGATATTCGTTATACATTCTCATATGACTCATGTCAGTGGTGTTATAATCCCTGCCGGCTTCGGAAGCTCCATATAGTGCATAATGCTTTACGCATGACATGATCCTATTGGTCTTGCTAAAATCATCACCCTGATATCCTTTCACCATCGCTTTCGCAATTTGCGACCCGAGGTATGCGTCTTCTCCATTGCCTTCAGATACTCTTCCCCATCGTGGATCGCGACAAATATCAACCATGGGTGAAAATGTCCAGCAAATACCATCGGCGCTAGCCTCTGTAGCAGCAATCCTGGCACTTTTTTCAACAGCCTCCATATCCCATATACATGAAAGACCCAATGGAATAGGAAAAGCAGTTTCATAACCGTGGATCACATCCATGCCAAATAACATGGGTATTTTCAAGCGACTGTTCTCGACAGCAATCTTTTGCACGTACTTTATTTTCTCGACTCCTTTTATATTAAACAAACCTCCAACCTGCCCTTCTTTTATTTTTTTACCAATGGCCGAAGAATCGGTCCCTGGTTGACCTCCCGTCACTATGTCTCCGGCGCCGGGTAAATTCAGTTGTCCTATTTTTTCGTCCAGTGTCATTTTTTTCATCAGGGCATCGATAAATGACCTCATTTGGCCGTCCGATTTTTGGACCGGTTGGGCAACAGCAACGAAAATAAACAGCAAGGATGCAAACAGTAGGAAGCTTCGTTTCATGTCCTTTATTTTTTAAGTTTATTGAGAATAATAATGTTCCCTCCGCCCGAAGCCAATGATAACTTCAGAGAGGTAGTTCGGTCAACCGTCACCGTTTGCCTGGTGAGAAGATTGGCATTTACATCCGCATCCGGTGCATCACTGTAGATATCAGCAGTAAACTTTCCGACAGGGAGGAAGGATAGCGGAAGATCTATCTGGCGGGCACTGCTATCGGTGATCGTTCCTACATACCACGTATCTTTTTTCCGTCGTGCGATAGAAACATATTGGTCGACTTCCGCGGCAGGCACATGAGTTTCATCCCAGGTTGTTGGCATACCCTGGATCACTTCAAATCCGGGCTGACCGATATATGCATCAGGATAATCACAGACCATACCCAAATAACTTTCCAGAACAACGTACATCGCGAGCATGTGACAACGCGTCCCCATTACATAAGGCCGGAAATTCTGAACAATAAATTTGGAATAAGGCAGCGCTCGAAAGCCTCCTAAATGGTAGTCGGTTGAACCGGCAAGCATTCGCGTGAAGGGAATATTGATGTCGGCATTTGGATTTACCAGGTTATCCCATTTATCATGCTCATAATTCAAAGTGCCTTCCCTCGTAAATTCATTGGGATAGGTCCGGCTCAAACCGGTGGGTTTATAGGCGCCATGAAATTGAATGTGCAAATGATGGGCTGCTGCTTTCTTTAAGATCTCCGTTTGTATGTTCACCATTTCCTGGTCATCTCTATCCATGAAGTCAACCATCATCCCGCTAAGCCCCCACTTTTGAAACAATGCAAAAGCCGTATCAAGTTTGGGGTAAAGGGCCTTCCAATGTGTCCAGACACGGACTTCCACATTTTTGGATTTCGCATAATCGCAGATCTGCTTCATGTCGAGGCCGGCGACGGGCTTTGTTATATCTGCATTGGGGCCAGGCTGATAATCGCTTCCATCATTGGTGTACCATTCGTGCCCTCCATATTCTACGACTGAATGATAGCGAATATTATTGGCTGCACAGAAATCAATGTAATATTTATTCGTTTCAAAATTATTACCACCCACTACATTGTCTGGAATGATTGTCCCATTCCACCAGGGAAATGTACTAGTGCCTGGGTGGAGCCAACTGAGATCCTGGATGGCGGTCGGCTCATTCAGGCTGGTGATGATATTCGATTCAATCAAGGCGCCCACGCGATCGCTGATCAATAGTACCCGCCATGGGCTGACGTGTGGAAGAACTGCCTTTACTTTTATTTTTTGTTGGTTAGGCAATGGAGAAAGCTTTCCGCAAAGAATACCATTATGATTCACGAGGTACATGCCTGCGTAGTCCAGGAGAGCTGCTTCCGTGATGGCCAGAAATATTTTATTGGGGAACTGAAACAAGGCAGGCATATCCATCAACGTGTCTTCCTTGATCTTACTCAGCGGCATCGTAGTATATAATCCTTCATGAGAACTAAAAAAATCCGGAAGTAACAAAGCCTTCACTACCGGATCCGACATAAACCGAAATTGAGTCTGCTCATCCAATAAGGTGAAAGAAGAGTGATTACTTAACTTGGGGAGAACGTATCTGAATGCAAGGCCGTCATTAAAGGCCCTTACCTCCAAACTAAAATGATAATCCTTATTTTTTCCGTCCTGAAGATAAATGGTCGCCTGACGATAATGATTGCTCACTTTGCTCGCCTTTCCAACAAACAATTCATAGTTTTCTTTTACTTCCTTGAAAACCGGCGCTTTCTCCATAGAAGCGGCATTGAGCATTCCCAAACCGTCGAGGTCAAGATTTAAAAAAGAATTTTCTATCAGGAGGTTGTTCTTATAAGACAATGAATAAGAGGGACTGCTATCTTTCAGATTCAGTTTAAAGACAATGTTACCATCAGGTGATTTTAATTCCGTATCATTTTTTATCAGATATGGTTCAATTGCCTTTTGCCAAATGCCATAGCCTTTTTTATTCATGTGCAATTGGTCCTCCAGGAAAAGTTCGGGAATGGGTTTTCCCTCATCATCTATCATTTCCCGGTAGACGTCCACAAAAACTGTTTTCTTTTTCTTTTTAAGGAAGCTTCTGATCATCGAATTTCCTTCCCTCATTTTTGGAGTTAATAATTGCCGGCTCGGACTGGGCTTCATGGAAATGTAAATGATTGGAACCGCTGGCAAGCGGGTCCTGATCATATTGAACAGCTGCACGAAACGGGAAAATACCATTTTCGCAGTCACTGTATCCGAGGCCGCCAGATCATTTTCGCCACAATAAATAACAATTTGTTTGGGGCGATAGGGGAAGATAACGTCCTTGCTATACCTGATGACGTCGGGCAGGGAGGAACCTCCAAACCCTCTATTAATAATGGGATAGGAAGGAAAATAATCCTGGACGTCTTTCCAATTCGTAAAAGAAGAGCTGCCAACAAAAAGAATTTTATTGGTGCCGGGAAATTGAAGGCTATCCTGTTTTTTGAATGCTTGAATATCCTCCCAGTAAGGTGGTTTGATCTCCTGCGCCTGAAGGACTCCGGTCGTGATCAATAATAATAATAAGCCATGCCACCTTTTCATTCTCATTCTGCTTTTTGAACTTCTGAGCGCGGAGATACACCGTTCTCGTTGATTGCTTCTATTGCAAAATAATAGGGCTTTTCTTTATCCATGCCCTTAAACCAATATTCATTTAAATCGTGAACCATGATACACGAGTACAATTTATCGGGAGCAATCCCGTAATATAAATTGTACGCATAGGCATTGTCTACAGGCCTCCATTTAATGTATGCACTCCGCTTATCCTTGTAGGTTCTCAGTACAATCAAATTCTTAACAGCGGAGGGCTCGCTTCCATTGCCTTTTCCAAAGACCCGCAAGCCACTGATGGCGAACTTACCTGTCGGCATATGCAAATTTTCCAACCTGATGAATCTTGCCTGCACTGGTTTTGTTAGCTCTACGTAGTCATGCGGTACGTCTGCCTTGTTTTCGCTCTTGTTTACCACCAGCTCCCACTTCTTTCCATCAGATGAATAATAGAGTTTATACTGATGATACACACCCTGAGATTTCCCCAGGAATTCCGCGTCCTGGTCGGCATAATTTATTTGAATAGCATTGACGGTGCAAACGGCGCCCAGGTCTGATTGAATCCATTCACCTGGATTCGATGAAAGGGCACTCCAATATGTTTTGATATTCTCATCCACTGCATTATTTGCATAATAACTACCAAGTGTAGATGAAACAGTGACTGGTTTCTTATAATTAAGTAACATCCAGCCCGGTCCTTTATTGGCAGATCTCTTTACTGACGGTAAGTATTGAGGATAGTCCCCAAAGGCCGTGTTGCAATACATCACATCATCCTTATCAAATCCGGCTTGCCAGATACCAATGCGCCTTTCAAAAGTGTTTTTTACACAAACAATGCTGGTAGAGACATGCCACCAATTATTTTGATTATCCATAAACGTCGCGCCGTGCCCGGCACCGCGCGAAAAACCACCCGGTTTATAACTCAAAGGATCGGATTGGGGATTAAAACCGCCAAGGGGTTGATCCCCCACGACCACTCCATCGGCATAACCACTAAATTCAGTGCCGGGAGCTCCATATTGCAAATAATATTTTCCATTGTGTTTGGTCATCCATGCCCCTTCAATGAATGGATCCAGGAAAGTATTATCCATATATTCCCCAAAGCGCTGCCAGCCATATCGCTCCGGTTCCAGCAAATACATTTCTTTGCGAGTGCCTAATGGTTGAAAAGTCTTCCGGTCCAGTTCAACACCATATAACGGATAGCGGTTGCTGCTGCCATTATACATATACAGTCGTCCATCATCATCCGCAAAAAATGCCGGATCCCAACCTCCGATATCAAATGAATCTACGAGCGGTTTCCATTCATTGGCCTTTGGGTTGGTGCTCATCCATATTGTAAAATTGCTGCGAATAGGTAGATCCAAAGACGATCATCGTATCACCGATCACACCTATAGCAGGAGCACAAAGCTCATCATACACATCATTCCAGGGCCGAAGGAATTTCTTTGAGATGAATTTCCAATTTAACATATCATTGCTCCACCAATAACCCCATTGGTTGGTGCTGAATAAATAATAATCTCCTTTGTAGACTACAATTACCGGGTCGGCTGTCGCGCGGTGCTTTCCCCATTCACTGAAATTGGGAATAGGTGTGTATCCGTAGTCAATATTGATGGGATTGCAAAAGGTTTGCTGCTGGGCTTGCGGGAGGTAACTTAATAATATGATTAGAAAGAGAAGGAAGAGTTTTTTATTGTTGTGTTTGAGCATTGAATGCTGATTATTGATTATTGATTATTCAGCCCTAATTCGTTTTTATTAACAATTCCTCCGATAGTCACCCTCAGGAAGGGGATGTTTCCGTACGATGACTATTGAGCTTAAGCCCACGAAGTCTCTCCGGCCTTATAATCAATACAACCTTCGTAGTTCCCCGGTACCGGTATATATCGCAATACCTGCGTAGCCCCCGGCTTAGATGTAAAGAATCCCAATAAAACCAATTGCTTCATCATCGTAAAATAATGAGCCTGTGAGTCTTTGCCCGGAATTTTTATCTCCTGCTGTTTTTTGGCTTCGCCATCAATCTGGCTTAATAGCTCTGTCCTTTGTTCGGGGGTAGCCTTCATGAATGAAACATGATGCAACTTTTCCATGGCATCATCCACTTTTCCCAGGCCTTCATGCAATACTTTCAATTGTGTTTCACTATAACAGTCTGTTGAATATTTTGCCATGAACTTTCCGACTTAGCGTCCTTGGCCCCTGGAGTATTCGTTCTTGGCAAAATGGTTTCGGCAATCTCATCAAACTGGGAAATATCATTTTCATTAAAAAGACCCGAGACTTCTTTCCTGTCTGAATTACAGCCCGAAAGGAAAAACTCTGATCCGATCACTGCAGCTCCGGTCAGCAAGGCAACCTGTTTGATCAACTCTCGTCGATTTATCATGGCGTGAAATTGAAATTTATAAATTACCCTTTTTCATTTCTTCGGCCGCGTATTTGACCGCTCTGGCGGTAAACGCCATATATAAAATGGAAGGACTCTGATTGCCCGTACTCGTCATGCAGGCCCCGTCCGTCACAAACACATTCTTACAATTATGAAACTGATTCCATTTGTTTAGCAGCGAGGTGGCCGGATCATTACCCATCCTGACACCTCCCATCTCATGAATATCCAGTCCGGGAGCCTGCTTATTATCATAAGTATAGGTGATCCTGGTGCCAGCCGCTTCCAACATGGCTCTTCCCTGTTCAAGAAAATCTTTGATCATCTTATCATCGTTATCATCGTATCCAACCGAAGTGATGAGCAATGGAATTCCCCATTGATCTTTCTGATCTTTGCTCAATCGAACATGATTCTCCTCTTTGGGAATTGTCTCCCCCTGCAAATACATATAAGCACCCCAGCTTCCCGGTTGGCTGATCGCTTCTTTGTATCCTGCTCCGACATTTGACTTCAACCCTTTCTCGCTCAATTTTTCGCGAAACCCTCCGGAAAAAATCACATAGCCACCCAGAAAATCAGTGTCCTGTTTTTCGATATTCCGGAAGTTGGGAATAATGCATTCAGCGGGTTTCGACACTTTGTGATATTTATCGCGGAAAGCATCTATTTCTCCACCCAGGCCGGCGCGGTAATTATGATGGCAAACAAATTTTCCCAACAATCCGTTATCATTTCCTAATCCGTTGGGAAATCGCGAAGAAGTGGAATTCAGAAGAATCAAATTCGAATTGAGTGCAGATGCATTGACGAAAATGATCCTGGAGAAATAATCTGTCGTCGCCTTGGTATTCGTATCAATGATCCTTACTCCAATGGCCTTGCCTTTCTTTTCATCATAGATGATAGAATGAACAACCGAAAACGGGCGTACGGTCAGATTTCCGGTCTTTGCCGCCCACGGTAATGTGGAGGTAATCGAGCTGAAATACGCACCGAATGGACAACCTCTCATACAAAGATTTCTATTGAGACATTGGGTACGTCCCTGTTGACTATGTATCGGTTGCGGAGAAGTCAGTTGTGTCCAGCGTCCTGTGACATAGTATCGTTTGAATTTTTTCCACAATACATCTTTTAAATGCTGTTCAACACAATTCATTTCATAAGGTTCCAAAAATTCTCCATCCGGCATAGACTCTATGCCTTCTTTGCTACCACAAACTCCGATGAATTTTTCGACATAGCTATACCATGGGGCCATATCGCTATACCTAACCGGCCAATCAATCGCATACCCAAATCGCTGTGGGGATGTAAAATCATGCTCGCTCCATCGCGCGCACGCTCTTCCCCAGGTAAGTGATTTGCCGCCTACCTGGTAACCACGGATCCAGTCAAATGGTTTCTCCTGTATATAAGGATGATCCTTATCCTTTACAAAAAAATGCGCGGTGTCTTCCGCATAGCCGGCAGCCTTGGAGATCAACGGATTTTCATCGAGAAATTTCCTGGTCATCGAACCCCGGTTCTCAAATTCCCAGGGAGCCATGTTCATAGTGGGATAGTCCTTGATGTGCTCTATCTTTCTGCCTCTTTCAAGCACAAGAGTTTTCAGGCCATGATCGCATAGTTCCTTAGCTGCCCATCCTCCGCTAATACCACTGCCTATCACGATCGCGTCGAACGTATGCTCATCTTTTCCGTTGCTGTTAATATTTATTCCGGTCGTATCTGGCATACTAATTAATTATTTTTTTAGAAATAGCATAGTCTATACTCCATTTACCCGGTCCCGTAAAAAAGAAAACCAATGCCAACAACACAAACAAAAAAGGATACTGATCGTCGTACCAAACCTTGCCATGACCAATAAAAAAGGCAATGTAACCCATTGTCCCTGCAATGAGAAGTGTGGCCAGCCTGGTCAGGAAACCAAACACCAAAAGTATGCCTCCGATCAATTCAGCCACCTTACCTCCATAAACCTGGAGTTTGCCTGACGAAGAATTTTTGAACATCTCCCAATCCAGGTAGCCTTTCATCTTTTCTTCGCTGAAAACCTCCGAACCATGAAAAATGAGAAAGGCACCCACAAGGATTCTCAATAAAAAAAGACCTTGGGCTTGCCACAGAGGAGACGCGGAAAAAAATCTTTTCATTTCGGTTTTTTTATGTTGTTTAGGTCAGGTTGAGCTGCTATAGAATTCACCTCCTTTCAATATTTGAAAGGGTTGGTCAATGTTCTGTGCCTCCCTAACAAAATCATTCACGTCGGCTGTATTAAAACTAAACAGATCATAGTGGCATGGTATCACGCAGCGCGCGTCAATCTCCTTTGCCAACTGCGCCGCCTCCCGGAAACTCAAGTTACCTGCTACCTGTCGCCGGGGATCATCGCCGTTGATAGGAAGCAGCGCGAGGTCCACCTTAAAGGGCCTGACTAACGCTACTATATTTTCAAACCACAATGTATCGCCGCTATGATAGATCTTCCATCTTCCAAATTCAATTACATAACCCATGAACTTGCACCTGCCTTCGTTGTCCCGTTCAATTTCATTATGCTTCGCGGGTATACCATGAAATGTAAATTCACCGGCCCTGATCGATTCTGCATCATTCAATCCAACCGGAAAGGCACGATCGCAACTCAGGCGATTCGCGACAAAGTCGCGGTTGGCTTCGGGAATAACAAAATGTATACCCGGGTTATTTATTAAAATGGGTACAAGCGTTTCGGCGTCGAGGTGGTCAGTGTGATTGTGACTGGAGCTGACCACAGAAATATTTTTCAATAATTCCGGTCGCACCACTCTTTCACTCATTCTTATATGTGGCTTATCTGTCTTAGCATACTTTGTAGTGAGTGAATCAGAAAGATAAGGATCGATCAATAGTCTCTTACCATTCCATTGCACCAGGAATCCACTCTGACCAAGCCACCAAACATAAAAGTGATCTTTGTCCTTCAATTTGCTGTCCATCTCGGCGATCAATTCCGCATCTTTCTTTATTGCCGGGATCAAGTGCATATTTGTTACAATGTAGCTCTTACTATTTTAGCCCCTTCCACCATGTGATTCAGTTTTAGCCGCGATGCCCAACGGGCTGTCTGGCTTAGTCCGCAATCAGGCGCTACAGATAGTTTTTGCCGTGGTATGAATTTCAGGCAACGCCGGATCCTTTCTACGACATCATCCACGGTTTCAATGTAGTAATTCTTAACATCGATAATTCCCACCGCTACATTCATTTTCTCAGCAAATGGCTGTAATAATTCGATCTCCGAAAATTCGCGGTTGGCCATTTCGATATGAATTTCATCTACTGTTAGATCGAGAAAGTTGGGAAGCATCGGTTTAATACTCCTATAACCCACCGGCCTGCCTTTATAATTCCCAAAACACATGTGCGTACTTAAATTACACTTACCCACAATGGGTTTGACTGTGCGATTGAATATATCGACAAAACGTTTTGTGTCTTCCTTGTAAGCATAGCAACTCATCGAAGGCTCATCGACCGTGATCTCGCGACAGCCCGCGTTCACCAGATCTTCTAACTCCTTTTGAATAATTGGAAGAAGGGCCTCCGTGATTTCGTAACGGTCCTGGTAGCGATGGTTTGGCAATAGTCTTCCACTCAACGTATATGGACCAGGTACGCTCGCTTTTAGTTGAGGCCCTGGCGGTGCGAGTCTTTTCAATCGCATAAATTCTTTCACGGTGCCCAATCCCGATGGGGCTCTTAGTTCACCAATGATATTGTTCTTTCCACGTTGGTCGTGAGCCGCGGGGCCAAATTTTCTGGTCTCCGTCTCATTATTTTCAATACCATTTATATATCCATAAAAAGAGAGATTGAAATCCAGCCGGGTTTGCTCGCCATCAGTTATTACATCCAGCCCTGCTGCTACCTGGTCATGGACAGCAGCAATCACGGCATCCTCTATCATCTCTTCAATGTCGGATGCCCCAAATTGATGTAAATTCTGCGAACTATATTCCAGCCATCCCGGAAATGGATAGCTGCCAACGACGGTTGTGCGGATAGGTATGGAAGAAGTCTGATTCATCATTTGCATGCTTTTTTGCTTGATCATCTATGGATTAATTCCTGCCAATCGATAAACCTCGGCCATTCTATGTGAATGTTCATCATAGGCAGTTTCAAAAAGGATCCGGGATTTTTCATTTCCAATGATAGCCGATGCGGTCAGCACTTTAGGCGGTTGGCCCGCTTCGGTTAATATTCTTGCCACTTCGGCCTTAATACAGTTTGCGATCATGATGCCACCTGTGGTGGAACCAGGCGCGACCGGTGTTTCAAGTCCGTCGATATGGATCATTGAATCACCGGCGGGTGCGCCCGTATCCAATATAATATCGGCAAAATCAGTGAGTTTCTTACCATCTTTCCGTTTACTGGATGAGGCCGCCAGGTGCTCCTGACTCACCACCGCCACCACGCGGATGCCTTTTTTCACAAACAACTCCGCCATTTCGGTGGGAACAATATTACATCCACTGGAGGAGACGATCATGGCTGCATCCCTTTTGTCCAGGCCAAAATTGCGCAGTATTTGATCTGCAAAACCAGGTACATTTTCCAAATACATCGCTTGTCGCTGACCGTTAGCCCCTGTTACATTGTTATGAAAAGTAAGTGATAACTCCACTATTGGATTGAACCCGGGAAACGATCCATATCGCGGCCACATCTCCTCCACCACAATCCGGCTATGCCCGGTACCAAATACGTGAACTACTCTGCCTGCCAGGATGGATTCAGCAAACCATTGCGCCGCCTTTCTTATTTCATGTTGCTGGCCCCTGATTTTTTCGATGATTTCCGTACATTTTTCCAGGTATGTCTCTGTCAGATTCTTATTTCTCATACTAGTTGGTCGATTTATGTATCCACTGATTCCATAGCATAGCATGCAGCTCCAATTGCCCCAGCCATATCGCCAAAGTGAGCTTTAACGATCGCAACCTGATTTCCACCCGCGCGCCATTCATATAGGTCCATGAATTCTTTTAATGGTTCAAACAAAAAATCTCCTGCTTCCGTGATGCCACCACCCAACACAATTGTTTCCGGGGAAAGTATATTCGTGATCGATGCGAGGCCAATAGCCAATTTCTTTATTGATAACAACCATATCTCTTTGGCAATGGGATCGCCTTGTTGGAAAGCTTCCAGTAATTGATGAGTAGATGAAAATCTTCCATCACTCCTCTTTTCAATTGTACAATTTCCTATGGCAGCTTCGAGGCTGCCGGGCATTCCTGCTACGTCCGGATCACCATCATCGTGGATCACCATGTGCCCCATATGGCCTGCTTTATTGAATGCGCCCTGGTATAATTTCCCATTGATCAAAATCGAACCTCCCACACCGGTGCCCAGTGTCAGCATGACCACATTCTGTTGATCTTTTGCAATGCCGAGCCTCGCTTCAGCCATCAATGCGGAAACGGCATCATTCAATACCCAGGTACTCTGTTTTAGGAAACAAGACCAGTCGAAATTTTCCAGGCCCTGAAGGCGTCCCGGCATAAAAGCAATGGCGCGGTTAGTCTGATTTGGAAGGCCGGGAGCAGAAATGCCAATCTGCACACCATTTTGCTTTTGTCCATTCAATAGTTGCCGGACTGTTTGTTCAACTGCTCGTTTCCATTCGCCATTATCTCCATCCTGGGTTGGTGTATAGAGTTGTTGCAGAATATTTCTTTCCGCATCCATGGACACACCTTTAATGCGTGTACCACCCAGGTCGATTCCAATTGCTTTTATTGCCATGGAATAATTCAATATTGTCCTTCACTGTTACTCCAACCTCCATCCACCGCGACCACTTGTCCTGTAGTGAATCCAGAAGCGTCACTCATGAAGTAGGTCGCTAACATGTCGGTATCTTCAGCCCTACCCATCCTGCCTCCATCGAGAGGTTGTTTGGTTTTTATAAAAGATAAAATCTTCTTATCATTTGATGCTCTCTCTGCCATCGGAGTTCTTACTAATGCCGGTGCAATCACATTTACCCTGATATTATATTTCGCATAGTAGGCAGCCAATGATTTGCTGAAACCGAATACGGCAGATTTGGCAGCTGCATAAGCATGCGTAGAAAAATATTCAGGCGAAGGCGAAAAACCCAGTACGGAACTCATATTTAAAATGCTCCCTCCCGAATTCTGTTTCAAAAACTGATGTATGGCGGCTTGATTAGACAACATCAGCGAGGTTAGATTTAGTTCCAAAGTTTTGTTCCAGCCTTCAATCGTCAATTCATGTAATGGCCCATCACCCATTTTTCTACCGCTGCCTCCCGCCACATGATAAAGCCCATCAAATCCTCCAAATTTTTCAATGCAAGCATTGATTGCATTGGTTGCCGTTCCGGGTTGAATTGCATTTGCGCTTATCACCTTTGCCTTGCTTCCTAATATTTTTTTTGCGGCTGCGACAGAATCGGGATTTCTGCCTACTGTCACCAGGCTTGCACCCTCCCGGATAAAAGATTTTGCGGCAGACAAGCCAATGCCTGTTGTGCCCCCTATTATAACAATTTTTTTATTTAGCAGCGATTTCCCCGCCAATGAATATGATTTAATTATGCCTGATCAGTTTACATCATAGGCCATTTGAAAGTGGATTGCAACATTATTTTCTTTCCTTCTGCGGATGACGCTCTCGCTGCTTCAATAATTTCAAGGACATGCAGGGCGTGGTCCACAGCGATCTTCGGCTCAACACCTTTTACCATTGCTTCACCTACTACGTTGGCGCCTTCCTGCCATACATAACCTTTCGCATCCGGTTCATAAAGTTTGGGGGGATCTGTCCATGAATCATCCACTACGACGCCCATGGGTTCCCAGTCATATCCAATCAGTCGCATATTTCCGGAATCCCCATAGATCTGGATCGTATGCAAAGTAGTTCCCTTTGCTTCATGTCCATGTGGATCAAAGAAATTAAATCCACACATCACATGACTGACGACATTATTCGGATGCTCCATTAATATATGTGAGTTATCTTCCGCTTCAACTTTTATCTTTCCTTTATCATCAACAGTCCTTTCCGGTTTTACAATATTCACCATCGCCATGATCGACTTTGCCGGCCCCAGAAGACCAACCAGTGTGGCCATGTTATATACGCCGAGGTCAGGCATACTGCCTCCACCCTTTTCATAGAAGAAGGCGCTCCAGGTCGGCCCTGTATGGCCATATTGAGCATGGGCACTGCATAAAATGCCAAGCTTTTTCTCCTGGATCAATTTATTCATGAATGCAAATTGAGGGCTGTTCACTACTGCCGGTGCACCCCAAAGCCGCAGGCCTTTGGATTTTGCGAGCTCCAGCAATGCCTTGCCTTCGGCATAAGTATTAGCCATGGGTTTTTCACTCCAGACATGCTTACCGGCTTCCAATGCCTGTTTATTCAATCTTCCATGTTCCTGCATATCTGTGGTCGTGACCATCATATCAAATGGAACACCGGCAAGAAGTTTATCAATATGCGGGTAGGTGTTAGCAATTCCAAATTCTTTTGCTCTGCTGAGTGCGCGGTCATACTTAATGTCGCAGACACTCACCACTTCTATCAATTCTGAACTTTTGAGCTTGGGAAGATATCGCCCGCTAACACTACCACAACCGATAAGAGCAACTCTTAATTTCTTTTCGGGAGTATTCAGTGCGAATCCTTCCAGGGATGAGACCAGCAAGGCGGCTCCAGCCATTGCTGTCTTTTGCAAAAATTGCTGTCGGGAAATATGATTATCCATACAGGTGAGTTTTTGGGTTTATAAATATTTTTTATCGGTTCTTAAAGAGTTATCCAACGGTTCAACATGTTGTAAGGTGCTTCAATCACTACCTTATAAAATTTAGAAGACATCTTACTGACATCGATGGTCGACTTTCCCTCCTTCACAGGCACTTTCGATACCAACTTATAGTCGTCCGTTCCGCCAGTCTTAAAATTATTGGTTGTTGCCAGCCAGATCTTAGCCTTGCCCTTTGGATCAAGCGGTTTCCACCGAACTACCAAATTGGAACCTTCCATACTCAAGGTAGCTGAATCCGCAGACAACTTTCCCACCAAAGAAACTCCATCCACTTCCATTTTTTGTGGCCTTGGAATTTCCAGGTTCATAAATGAAACAATGGAAGGCATGATATCTATAACCCCTGCATTACGATGGTATGTTGATTGATTGAGTCCCTGCGCATTCGTGACGATCCAGGTACTTCTTTCCCGGTCGGATTGTTTACCATGCCCATATCCACCCAGTGTATCGCGTCCATGATCGGTGGTAATATATATTACCCAATCCTCCCGAAAATTATCCATCCGGTATCTGATCGCATCCCATATCCTGCCGATTTGCGAGTCGGCAATTTCGATCGCCTTATCCATCTGGCGTCCAACGCCATGTTGGTGCCCCATCTCATCAGTGTATTCAAGGTAAACCCAGGAAAGATCCGGCCCATTCTCTTTTACATAAGAGGCGGCCTTATTAGTGACTTCTTCGTCAATCAAATGATAAAACTCACCGCCCTTGTCATGCGGAAAGCGAATCGAATCTTTTTCAAGACCATCAAAATGATAGTCCAGCATGATACTGTCGGTCGGAGGAAGGCCTTCGCCTATTAGCCGGGTACGGTTCTTCACCCACGTTGAAAAGATGGCCAGCTTTTTCTTCGGCGCTGCATTCTTAACAACGCGGAAAATAGACCAGTAGTTATAATTAGGATTTGTTACATCATTGCCCCACACATTATGCTTATTAGCCCAGGTGCCTGTGAGTAGATTGTTATATCCCGGTGCGGAGATGGTTGGTGTTTGAGAATAACCCCCTCGTTCGCCACCCACATGGGCTGGCATGTATCCTCCAATTTTTGCTATGGAATCCAGATGCGGAAGATGCATCCGTTCAATCACGTCCTGCGGAATGCCATCGACGATCACAAACAACGCTTTTCTTTGTTTTTCCTGCGAGAATAAACTATTCGCAATAAAGAAGGCCAGGAAAAGGAGGAATGACTTCATATTTTTCACTTCAAATAAGGGCTTTTAAATCCCAACTTTTTCAATCCATTTTGAATATCAGGTATGTTCATAAAAAGTTTCCATATTAATCCGCTCCTGTAATTTTCTATCATCACGATAATAGGACCCTGGTCAATTGCCAGGTGACTTTTTGCATACCAATTCTCCGTTTCACTGAATCCGTCTACAAATCCGTAGTCGCTCCAGATCTTATCCCCAAGGTCATAATAAAAATGACGCAGCGCCTGCATACTATATTCAGGAGTGTATGGAAAGGAAGAAAGAGCAGCGGTGGGTTGGATAACGCCTTTGTCTTCCTGCGGACAATGAGCTACGTATCCTTTGTAGCTATCACCAGCCGTTAGTCCCCAGCAATTTTCTCCATAACCTTTGAATTTTTTTGGATTGTCAATGCAATATGCCCGGTTGATCAGTGTATGATTGGTAGCTTGCTCCCAATAGTCGGTGTGCCAATCTGTGAGACCTTTCGGATCAATGCCCATGAATGTATACTGTTCAAAAAATAATGGTCCTCCGTATTCGAAGCCGAGTGGCAATTTAATGCCATAGTAAGTTTTGCCATTCAGGTAACTGGCACTATTGACCCATCCGTTAAAGTAGACATCGGCTGAAATGCCATGTGTTGGTGAAGCCGCGGAAATGAGATAAGTGATGAGACACTCATTAAATCCCCGCACTGGAAAGTTCATGTCAAAATCATTCTCCACGCTCCAGTGCCAGTAAAGCATGGCATTATTATTCCGCGTATGCCAGTTCCAGTTAGCAATATTCCAGAGGTTGGTGACCCGGCTCCTGAAGTATTTCTCCAATGAATTGTCTTTATTGAAATATTCGCGTGCGCAGAGAAAGCCCATGAGTAAATAACTTGTCTCCACGATGTCCGCACCGTCATCCAGATTTCCAAATGGGACCGTCCTGCCTGTTGTGCCATTCATAAAGTGAGGAAAGATGCCATGATAGCTATCGGCCTTGTTCAGGAAATCAATCATTTTAACCAATCGTTTCAATGCCGTATCCCTCCCTATCCAACCTCGTTCCACCGCAACGATTGTCGACATGATGCCAAAGCCTGTACCGCCAATAGCACAATCCTCGGAGCCAAACGTTCCTTTCCCGAAGTTGGGTTCATCGTATGCTTCATTAATATAGTCCCAGTAATAATCGCATCTCACCGTATTGCTTCTCTCGCGGGCCAATCCACTAATGGGATGGGCGTAATGCCAAAAAAATCGGAAGGTTTGTTTTTGCACGACGTCGAGCAGGGCGGAATCAGAAAGGCCCTTGATAATTCCTACAGGAGCAATGGAGTCGGGATAGATGGTCGCAGGTTGCTTTTTATTCTTCTGCGCTTGTGAAGGACTGAATAATAAAATGGCAAGGGCAATCGCTAGGCTGCGGGTCATCATTGATAAGTATGTCGTGATAACTACGTTGCAGTTTTTTGATAAAATTCGAAAGGGCCAATTAACAGTATTGTAAGTGGCCCCTTCGTCTTTACTCTATTAGATTGTATTTACCCGGCAACAATTTTCAAAGCAACACCATCTGACAGTTGACTTTCCAAATAATCATGGAAGAAGAATCCACATCTCGTTGTCCACGTCATCATCTCCTCCAAACTGCCTGTCCAAAGCCTCCTGCAGATTTTCCAGGTTATTATCATACTCCGTTTGTGGGTATAACCACCTTTTTGGAACTACTCCTCCATTGGCTGTTCCCGGACCAACATTGAGAACAGGAAGCCCAGTCCGCCTTTGTTCAAAAAATGCTTCATAATTACCGGCCATAAAAAAGGCGATATGTTTCTGAATAGTAATTAAATCAAGTGCGTCCGTGGCATTATACGCCACCGATGGTTGTGCCAGGTAGGTGGTTACGTCGGCACCGCTAATCCCATAAAAATTCATCGAGGCTGTGATCCCATTTTCATAATGTTCCTGGGCCGTACCTGCACCTGTAACCCAACCTCGGGCAATGGCTTCAGCGATCAGTAACTCCTGCTCGGGGTATCCCAGCATCACTAATGGCTCTATCACTCTTTCTGCGTAGTAACGTGATGCAATACGGGATGCATTAGATGAATTATTGGTTTGATCCACCAGTGAAAGTCCTCCATTTACGCCAGCATAGCTTGAAAATACGCCTTCGGGCTGCCCGCTGATCGGATCGGCGAATGCGAAGAGACGTGGGTCTTGTAAGTTTTTAAGAATATTTACGAAACCTTCCTCCATGCTAATCGCGGTACTCAGCGAAAGGTATCCGAAATCCGGATTATCATTGTTCGAAGCTGAAGTATTATATACAATTTGAGCATTATCATCATTGCTCGCCATCAAGGGGTAAGTCGAAGGATTGTCAATAATAGTTTGAAATTGATCTGTAATATTCAGGTTGGTATTTGTGGCTTTATTGCTTAAATGGATCAGCAATCTCAACTTGAATGCATTCACCAGTTTCTTCCATTGACTGGCAACTCCAAAATAGATGATATCTCCCAGGATTTTCCCTTTGCTGTCATCGAGCAAGGCATTGGCTTCTTCCAGTTCCTGTAGAACACCTTTATATATGGACTCCTGGTCGTCGTATCCCGGAGTAAAATTTCCAGAATTCCCCCCCAGCGCCTGGGAATACGGAATATCACCAAAGATTTCAGTCATTTGACTAAATAACAAGGCCCGGAAAAATTTTGTAAGGCCATAGTATTGAGTTTGCCCCGCTCCTTTAGCCAGTGAGTCCATTCGCATTACCTGGCGAAGGATATTGTAGTTTTCAAAACTGCCCTCCGACCAACTGTAATCGGATGCTGAATTAGACCTTTCGTAATAAGTGAGATGCCGGGCTGAGAATGCTCCCGATGTATTATCCACGAAAAACACACTGTAGCATATCCCTGTCAGCATCAAGGCCGGTGTGGAATTCGAGGGCAGATTGGGGTTGGTCTGGAAATCGGCATATTTCTTACACCCGCTTATTAACAATGCCGCCAGGACAAACGCCGCAACAAATTTATGTTTGATTAGATGTTTCATATCGCAATTTTTAAGATTGACCGTAATTAGAACTTGAGATTAAGGTTTATTCCTATATTCCTGTAGGATGGCTCGGCCAGAGATCCTCCATCATAACCATCAGGATCTGTGAACGGCACCTTGGTAAATATGGCCAGGTTTCTTCCAGTCAGTGAAACGCTCGCTCCCTTAATAAATGGCGTTTTCTTAAGAAGCTTAGGTGTAGCCGTGTAGGAGAGTACTATTTCACGCAATTTTACAAATGACCTCTTATACATTGGATATGGAATATCACTCACGTAAACTGCAAAAACCCAATCAAAATAATTAACAGCAGTTGTATTCGCAGCGTATTTTCTTGAATCAGAAATAATATTGCCTTGTATATCATAATCTACGCTTCCACTAGTCACCACCAGGCCCTCTCCTACATAGGTTGCATTTCCCGCATAAGCATCATCCCGATAAGAAGTGGCAGTAGCCGGATGAGTTCCTCCTTCAAATAATTTCTGTTCCACAAAATTGTTCATGATTCCACCAATTCTGCCATCAAATTGGAAACTCAGACTTAGATTTTTATAATTGACAGCGTTATTAATACCAAAGATGTAGTTTGGATCTGTGCGGCCTATGTTAACCGCATGATCAGTCTTGGTAGGAAATCCGTTACTGCCATAAATAATTTGGCCATCAGGACTCCGGTCCCAAAACCGGGTGCGATATACGTCCGTTCTTTCACCCACCTTTACACCATCACGAATCTGCAATCCTCCATAATATTCATCCACATAACTGTGCACATTACTCCAGTTGGCAGTTATATCCCAGCGGAGGTCCTTTGATTTAATTGGCGTTCCCAACAATACCAGTTCGAGTCCTTTGCGAGTTATCTGATCCCCATTTACCAATTGAAAACCATAACCGGAGGCATTGGAAACCGGTGCAGTAATGGCGAAATCTTTGTCAGTGTAATTAAAATAGGTGAAATCAACGCCGATCCTACCCTTCAAAAACCTCATTTCAGTACCATATTCATGAGATAGAGTAGTATTCGGTTTTATGTTGCTTTGTATCAATGTTCCCGGCAAGGTTAGGGATGCATTCGTGCCATTCCAGCGAGGTCCGGTTTCATAAACAGGTAAAGTTCCATACCAATTCCTGTAAATCCCGTCAGCGCCACTCTCTATATTGACATTATCGGTAGACACTTTTGCCCAGGAACCTCTTATTTTCCAATAATTGATAAACGCGGGCAATTTGAACATCGTCGTCAATAAAATGCCTCCTGAAACAGAGGGATAGAAGTAGGAATTGTTCGGCTTCTGCAATGAAGACGTCACGTCGTTTCTGGCAGTAACACCCACGAAAACCATCTTTTTGTAATCGGCATCGAAGTAACCAAATACGCTGTTAACGATCCTATCTGCTTTCTTGTTTGTTGTTCTGATGGGCCTGATTGTATTATCCAGGTTATAATCTGCCGGAACATTTAAACCATCGGTCCTGGAACGCAAAAAGTTGGCAGAATTATACCGTGAACTGGCGCCTCCGGAAAGGGTCATGTTGAAATTTTTTGCGAATGTTTTCCTATAAGTCAAAAGGGCGTCCGTCACTATCTGGAAATTAGTGGCCCTGTCTTCGTAATAGTTTCCATCAATGTCCGTTAATTCATAATATATATAACTCTTCGGGACTTTCAAAGTCGATAAAACGTTGTTGGTAATTACACCGCTACGAACAAAGAGAGTGAGGTCCTTCGTAAAATCATAGGTCGCATTCACCTGGCCAGTAATAACATCATTTTGGTATCCATTCAAAGCCTCATAAGCTATATACCAGGGATTATTATACCATGTATAATTGTAATTGAACTGCTGCACATCTTTCACGCCATAAGGCACAAATACTCCACCATCAACTCGACCACCTGCCGGTTGCCAATAATTCCTTAAGTCTCTAATATCTACGTCCGTCCCCATCCACAACAGGATGTTATAAAAGAAATTATTAGCTCCGTAGTAGGTCAGCGGGAAATTGGGTGAGTATTGTTTATTATAGGCAAGCGTTGCTTCAAGTTTGAGTTTATCATTTACCTTAAGACCACCAGCCAGGCTCACTGTCGTTGAGTTCAGGTGCGTGTTTGGAACCTGACCTTTCTGATACATGTGTGTGACAGAAATACGATAATCAGCGTTTTCATTTTTTCCGGCTACGGAAATGTTATGAGTAGTAATCATTTCATTGTTCAGGAAGTTTTTCAGATTATCCTTTCCCTTGCTGATCCATGGAGTTGGTTTATAATGACTCTGACCTTGAAATCCTCCCTGTTCAAAATCATAAAGAACATTAGGATCATAAGGACTGTTGTATTGTGGGAATTCATCAAACCCGCTGGGTGTGCTGGGATTGGGATTATTTAATTTAGGTCCCCATACATAACCATAGTCATCGTTCCATCCTCCGCCGGATTTACCATCGACGAATGCATAATATCCTCCATAACCCATTCCGTATTGTGTCTGTTGCTTTGGGATTTTAAGATAGCCTGCCTGCATTTGCGTAGTTGTATTGTACGCCACTTCAACGCCTCTTGATCCAGCCTTACCTTTCTTGGTGGTGATCATGATGGCACCATTGATCCCGAGAGATCCGTATAAGGCAGCCGCAGCTGTTCCCTTTAGTACGTTTACATTTTCAATGTCATTCGCATTCAAACTCCAGTAATCGAAATTATCCTTGTCTGTCGGTACCCCATCAATAACCACCAATGTCTCCTTGCCTCTCAATAATATTTCCGGGTTCTCAAACAGATTAGATTTTGGAAGAATGCTGAGACCAGCCACTTTACCAATCAGGTTTTCAGCCACGTTTGCTTCAGGGGCTTTTTCTAACGCCGCACCTTTTACTTCCTGTGTTGCGTATGAAATTTTGTTTTTCTCCTTGCGGATACCCAGGGCTGTAACTACAACTTCAGCACCCGTTCGCTCCTGTCTTACCAGAGATATTTCCATATCTCTTCCAGTTACGGCAGCCACTTCCATTACGTCAAATCCGACAAAGGTTATCACCAGGGTACCGCCTTCCTTCACACTAATGGAGAAATTGCCATCAGCATTGGCAACCACTGAATTAGTAGTCCCCTTTTCCATGACGGTGGCGCCGGCCAGCGGCTTGCCTTCCGGATCCCGGATCATCCCCCTGACGACGACATCCTTCGGAACTGCTTTCCCAAAGTGAAAACCATCAGCAGCCGGATTTTTATCAAAAGCAAAGGAGAGATTTGTAACGAACAAAGGAATCAGGAAGAAGATTCCCCTGGTTAACAAGGGCGTAAGCAATCTACTTTTCATGATAGCAGTTTTTAACGTTAAACATTTGGTTGCGGTCAAGTTGAAAGGCTCAACTTTCCCTACTCAGAATCTTACATGATCGTGTCGGTAGCCCAAACACGTTGCTTATTTCCAAAACTAAAAGGCTTTAAAAGAGCAAACTACCATTATTTCGAAATAAACTTATACTTTTTTAGCAAACCTGAGCAAATATTAAATAAATTTAAAGCATAAAACAATCGAATAATCATGAAGCCGGCATTGGAACATTTACCGAGAGAGAAGGGGCATTCTTTTGTGGTAAAATACTTTGATTACAACTATTATCCCACCCCCTGGCACTACCACCCCGAATACGAGATCGTCATGGTGACCGAAAGTACCGGCAAACGATTCATTGGTGACCATATCACCGACTTTCAACCAGGCAACCTCGCTTTCCTCGGACCTAATGTTCCCCATACCTATCGAAACGATGATAAGTATTACGTGGAAGGATCCACTTTAAGGGCAAAATCGATAGTGATTCATTTTACCCAGCAATCCCTTGGCAAAGACTTCCTGGAATTGCCGGAAGCTGCACTCCTTCAAAAATTATTTGAGCGTTCGCTTTATGGATTAGATATATATGGTGAGACGTACGAGCGGGTGAGCAGGAAATTGCAGGAGATCGTTTCTTTAACAGGTTTAAAACGATGGCTCTGCCTCATCGAAATACTTCTCGATATCGCCGAATCCAAAACGTTATCTCCGATTACGCGAACTCCTCACATCGGTTACAATGAAAAAGAATCCAAACGATTGTGCAGTGTTATCGACTGGATCTCTGCCAATTTTGAAAAAGAAATAAGACTGTCGGAAGCTGCTCAGATCGCTCAGATGAATGAAAATGCGTTCTCCCGGTTCTTTTCGTTGCGTACGCGCATCACTTTCTCCGCATTCGTCCAGGAGCTAAGACTTCAGAAGGCCGCCAAACTATTGGTAGAAAATGATATGAGCATCACCCAGGTTTGTTATGAATGCGGATATAATAATATTTCCAATTTTAACAGGCAGTTCCTCAACCAGTATCATATGAACCCGATGAAGTATAAGAAGTCTTTCCTTAAGAAAATTTAAAGCCCGCAATTAATGTAACCAGGGACTATCGAATCCTAATTTCTTCAATCCTTTCTTTATTTCCGGGCAACTCATGAATAAGTTCCATAGTAGTCCCGACCGATAGTTTTCAATCATCACCACGACGGGACCCTGATCGATCGCCAGGTATGATTTAGCATACCAATTCTTTGTTTGATTGAAGGCATCCACGAATCCATACTTACCCCAAATTCTTTGATTCATGTCGAAATAAAAATGTTTCAATGCCTTCATCGAATACTCGGGTGTATAAGGAAATGCGGAGAGAGCGGCAGACGGCGTGATCGTGCCATGGTCATTTGTGGGTGAATGGGCATCATAACCATTGTATGTGTCGCTGGCAGTGAGACCCCAGCAATTTTCGCCATAACCTTTAAATTTCTTCGGGTTATCTATGCAATAGGCGCGATTGATTAAGGTGTGATGACGGTTTTGTTCCCAATAATCCGCATACTGATCCTTCAATCCCCTGGGATCCAACCCAAGAAATGAATATTGCGAAAAGAATAAAGGCCCGCCATAGTCAAACCCTAACGGTAGCGTATAACTGTAAAACGTCTTGCCATTCTTGAAAAAATCACTTTGAGCCCATCCCTTGTGGTACACCTCTGCATCAACCGGGTATCGTTCACCGCTGGCTGCCAACACATAAAGGATCAGGCATTCATTAAAACCCCTTACCGGAAAGTTCATGGCCCAACCATTGTTTGGACTCCAATGCCAGTAGAGGACTTTCTCGCCGTTCTTCGTAAACCAATTCCATTCTATTTCGTTCCAAAGCCAGCCGATCCGCCTACGTAGCTCACTTTCGATGGGATTATCGTCATCAAAATACTGGCGCGCACAGAGAAGACCCTGAAATAGATAAGAGGTTTCCACCAGGTCGGCGCCATCGTCCTTTCGACTAAAAGGGATCGTCTTTCCGGTAGCGCCATTCATCCAGTGTGGAAAAACTCCGTGATATGAATTTGCTTTTAATAAGAAATTCACCATGCGCAACAAAAATCGAGCAGCCGTATCTCTGGTGATCCATTGTCTGTGGACAGCGGCCACGATCGCCATCACCCCAAAGCCAGTGCCGCCGGAAGTCACAACCTCATTGCCATATCCGAAGGTTATATTGCTTCTTTCCCTGGCCATGCCACTGACGGGATGTGCAAAATCCCAGAAATAACGAAATGTTTGCTTCTCCACTTTATCGAGTAAGACTGAATCAGATAGGCCTTGTTTAGCAAGAACCTCGGATTGAGGGCGACTCTTTTCCGTTACCTGCGCAAGACAGACAACATGGAGAAATAAAATGATGGCGAGGGAGAGAGATTTCATTTTTTAACTTATTCACGCAATCCCCTCCGACGGAGGGGAAGTTTCACAAATACGGCGCCGTAAATCCAAGTCGTTGCAGCCCATTCTTTATTTCCGGCGCACCGGAAAATAAATTCCACAACAACCCCGAACGATAATTTTCTATCATCACAATGATTGGCCCCTGGTCAATCGCCAGTGTAGAGTTTGCAAACCAAAGATCTTTCAGACTGAACGCATCATAGAAACCATAGGGCCCCCATAATTTATCTCCCAACTTATAATAGAAGAACTTCAACGCATTCATTGACTCTGTTGGAGTATAGGGAAAAGAAGATAGCGCCGCCGTCGGTGTGATCACTCCGCGGTCATTGTTCGGTTCGTTGGCGGCATAGCCATTTGGCACGTCACTAGCCGTAAGCCCCCAGCAAAGATTACTATAGCCATAATATCCCCGGGGATTGGCCTTACAATATTCGTAGTTGATCAATGTATGATTCGTCGTTTGAGTCTGATAGTTCGCGTAGGCATCTACCAGACCGTTCGGATTGATTCCGAGAAATGAATAATGTGCAAAAAAGAGTGGACCCCCATTGGCCGGACCAAGCGGTAGCGGATATCCATAGTAAGTATTGTTGTTTTCTATTCCTCCATTGTCAGCCCATCCATCATCATATACGTCTTTGGGAATAGCGTCCGTACTTGAAGCAGCGGCAAGCACATAAACAATAAGCGCCTCATTCCACCCGCGAATAGAGTGATTAATGACCCAGTTAAGAGTCGGACTCCAATGCCAATACAATATATTTTGAGCATTTTGCCTGAACCAGCTCCACTCCACTGCATTCCAGATAGAGTTGATCTTGGTCCTTAACTCCGTCTCGACCGGGTCGGCTGTATTGAAATATTGCCTGGCAATAAGTAAACCATTGATTAAATAAGAAGTTTCCACGAGGTCAGCGCCATTGTCATTATCACTGAATGGAATCGTTACGCCTGTCGCTCCATCGAGCCAATGTGCAAATGCGCCGTGATAGCGACTACATTTTTCTATCAGGAAATTGGTGATCGTCAATATGCGATCGCGGCCTTCCGTCCGCGTTATGAAATTTCTATTGATAGCTGCCACAATAGACATGATACCAAAGCCCGTACCTCCCGTTGTTACCAGGTCACCACTGGTGTTCCTTTCCCTTGCCATTCCACTGACGGGATGGCCAAACTCCCAAAAATAACGGAAGGTTCTTCGCTGAACTGTATCCAACAATTGATCGTCGGTATATAGCGGGAATTTATCCGATGAATCAAGAGAAGTAATGAATTGAATTGCTATTCCTGTACCGAGCTTGCCTGTATTGATTGATTGCAAATCAGTAGTAGCCTGGATTGAATAACGAGTAAGATGTTTTAATGAAGTTTGCGGTTCAATGACTACAACACTATCATTATTCTCGTAGGAAAAATTCAATGGAACGGGAGTAATGCTGTTCTCGTTCACGGATATACTGTTGGCGGTAGATTGCCTGTCCACTGCATTGTTGAAGATCAACTTGATTCTGGGTGTGACCTTCACATCATAATAAATTGCCGAATTGGGTCTATCATCGATCTGCTGCCCGAGGAATTGCAGCGTGGTAGGAGAAACGGAGTCCTTTTTTTGACAGGAGATGGCAAATGTCAGAACAATCACTATACTATACACCCTTCTCATCTACATAGCATTTTAATATAGCTGTGAAAAAACGGGGCTGGAAACCAGCCCCGTTATAGATGGAATCAGAAATTATCTTCCTGCTTTTCCTAATTGATAAAGTGCAGTGATCTCTGCGTCCGTTAATAATTTATCATAAACGCGGATCTCATCGATCTTGCCGGTAAATCCTGTTGTCCAGTCATCCGTAGAGACCGTCTTGCCGGGGATATTATTATACCATCCGCCAATGATTATTTCATGAGCAGAATAGACAAAGGAATTGGTGCCTCTGTTTTCGAAATTGGTATTACTTACCAATGCGCTGTCGGCATAAATCCTCCAAACGCTTTGTGCACCTGTTCCACCTGCCGGATTGTAGGTAGTGACTACATGCACCCACTGTCCCGTACCTGCTTTTTTCACTACTTTATACTCCGTACCGGCGATACCGTAATTATTGATGTTGTCCTGCAGACCTGCAGCATCACTATAAATGGACTTAAACGTCATCGTATCCGAAGTTGGCGCGTATTGCCCAGCTTCATATAACAGGCTGACATCCCCAAAGAGCTGTCCCGGCCTTGCCATCTGAAAATACTGGTAAGGGTGATTATTTGCGGGAGGAACACCCATGTCTACAAAGTTGTTCGTACCCTGTATCCAAGCGCTAATGCTAAAAGCATGATTGGAAGTCAAGGCACCCACCGGACTTGCCGTATAGATATATCCATTGGAAAAAGCGCCTCCCTGTCCTTTTACACCAGTCGAATACGTTACTCCTGAACTGGAGGTTTCGGCGGTACTGGATTTAGCTTCAGTTGAATTTCCATCCAGTGGCCAATAAGCTTTCAGATTAGCTGCTGCTACCTCGTCAGAATTGTTGTAGCCGCCGATTGGAGGTAGAGGGACATCGTCATTTTTGTTACAATCTCCCGCAGTCAAGAGAGAGAAGACTGCCAGGCAAGCAATCATTAAATAAATGCTACTGAATTTTGTTTTCATGATGTTCATTTTTATATAAGTATTAAAAGGTTTCGCTTAGAGGGGTGTAAGGTTGGCAGACAACACCAGACAGAAAAACAAATCTTGGAGCTGAATATTTTATCCGCGAGATATTTTTGCATTTTCTTCCGAACTTTTTTAATATAACAAGAATCAGGCCTCCTTCTTCAACTACCTCCGTTTCAGCCTCTTTGCACCCGATTCTTAATTGTAACCGGGGTTTTGTTTCAAGCGGCCCCCGCTCAAATTGATCTGGTTTTGTGGTATGGGAAAAAGGTCATGTTTCGGAGAAACATAGGGTTTTCCCAGCGCGTTTAGCACGGCCGCCGCCCGGCCTGTTCGCCTTAAATCAAACATCCGGTCATGCTCAAAGGCCATTTCAACTCTCCTTTCCTTCCATATAGCATCTCGCAGCAGCGCTTGCGTATTAGCCGCAGTATTTGGCAGCCCTGCCCGGTTCCTGATCAAATTCAACGCATCCTCGGCAGGACCGGTATTTCCCAGTTCATTCTCATCTTCAGCCTTAATGAGCAAAATTTCCCCCAACCGTAGAACCCGGAGATTCTTGTTTGATTCCCAATCCTCGCCATCAAAAGATTCCTGCGTCTTGCTCACATATGATTTATAATTATACCTCGGATTGGGAGCTCCGGGGTTGGTATGAAATCCATCCCACAATGTCTGACCCGAAAATATAATGGTCGCATCCTTGCGAAGGTCCCCCGGTTCGTAGGCATTCACCAGATCCAGTGAAGGAACATTGAATCCCCATCCTAGCCCACCGGCACCTCGTGGAGCCTGCGTGACGAAATACCCTTGAATGCCTTTGTTGGGTGTGGTTCCAATGCAATTGATTTCCCAAATCGATTCCGAAGAAAACTCTCCTGCTTCCCTCCAGATCATTGAATAATCCGACAATAAAGAATACGGTCCTGCAATAACCGCGTCGGCCATCGCTTTTGACAGGTCCCATTTTTCTTCATATAAATAAACTTTCGACAGCAATGCCTGTGCGGCTCCCATACTAACTCTTCCTCTTTCCGGAACTGGAATCATCACAGGAAGACTGGGTATCGCAGCAATAAGATCGCTTTCAATGAATGCATAAATTTCTTCTGCCGTGGCTCTATCACTCGCCGAATCGATATCAGCCTGGGATTCCAATACCTTGTCGATCAGCGGCACGCCACCATAGGTGCGAACCAGATTAAAATAAAAATAAGCCCTCAGGAAATGAGCTTCTCCGATATACCGGTTTTTTTCGGCATCTGGCAGATCCATGGTGGGTAGAAATTTTAGCGCATACGTGGCCCTTCCAATTCCTCCGAAATTGCTTTGCCATACCTCATCAAACGAAAGACCAGATGGAGTAAAGGTCCAGCCATCCAGGAGATTCTTATCGTTTCCCGTATCACCCGCATCGCTGCCTTTATCAGCATCATCGGAGGTTATACTGGTTATACCAATCCAGGAAAATGAGTGCTCTTCCCAATCATATAATTTGTTATAGACCGCTGCAATCAATCGTTGCGCTCCATCCTGTGGGTTATTCAGCAAATCCTGTATCGTGACATCCCTCGGTGGTTCTTCCAAAAACTTCTTGCTGCAGGAGAGGAAGGAAGCACCAGAAAGAAGGATAGCTAAAAATATATTACTCTTTTTCATAGTAAAAATCATTTGAACTGAACATTTACACCGAACATATACGTAGCAGAAATAGGATATATATTTAATTCGATACCTGCTTCATTCTGGTTGCCTGGTAATTCCGGTGTAAAGCCCGTGTATTTTGTATAGATATACGGATTATTGGCGCTGGCAAAAACCCTTAATTTTTCTATTTTCAGCCGGCTCCCCTTCATTTCGAAATTATATCCAAGCGTTACATTATTAATTCTGGCAAATGAACCCGATTCAATAAAATAATCGCTGGGGTATGGCACTCCATTAAAAGCACGAGGCGTCGTGTTATTATTTGAGCCTGGTTGCCAGCGATCGGTGGCTACATCAAATTCAATATTATAATTACCTCCATAACGAACACCTTTCTTGGCGTTGTAAACCTTATTTCCAGAGACACCGAAGATATCCAGCGAAAAATCAAACTTCTTCCAGGTCACGGCCGTATTGAATCCGTAGTAAAGCTTTGGTTGATAAGAGCCGACATGGATCCTGTCTTCATTGTCTATTTCTCCATCCTGATTTATATCGACGAATTTGAAATCTCCAGGCTGCGCATTCAAAACGTGAGGATAGGCGGCCACTTCATCAATGGTTTGAAATATTCCGTCTGTCTTAAATACCCAAAATGAACCGATAGGTTGCCCCGCCAGGGTTTGGGTTGCTGACCATCCATTATTAAGGCTTCCATAATTCAGCGGTTTACCAAGTCCCACATTCGACACATTGTTATGATTGAAAGTTATATTTCCCCTGACTACATACTTGGTTACTTTATTGATCTCACCGTTCCAGGCAAGCGAAATTTCAATTCCCTTATTGGTCACGTCTGCCGCATTCGTCAGAAAGTCGGTACCAAAGCCGACGTTGAGATATCGCACGGTATATAACGCATCGGTTGCCTTCTTGGAATAATAATCGATCTCACCGGTCAACCTTTGACGGAATGCCGAAAATTCCAAACCAAAATCGAGTTCTTTTACCACTTCCCATTTCAGATCGGGGTCAACAATACTGGTTACTGTTGCGCCATTATACCTGTTGGTTCCAAAATAGGCATACAGTTGATCCGTAGGACGCAAATCAAATTGTCCCGGAGCAATTACATCATTACCCACCCATCCATAGCTGGCCCTGAGCTTGAGTTCATCAAATAGAGTTTGGTGTGCCATAAAATTCTCACTACTCAAAATCCAGCCTACGCCAACTGATGGAAAGTTGCCCCAACGATTCTTTAATGAAAAATTACTGTTGGCATCCCTTCGGAATGTTGCATTCAGAAGATATCTTTCCTTCAACCGGTAGTTAGCTCGGATAAAGAATGATTCTCTACGGTAGTAGTTCCCGATAGGATCGCGAAAATTTTGCTGTGCACCGGCTGTATCCTTGAAATTCAGTTTCCACAATGATTTATCGTCGGCAACATTGTTTTTATCTGCAGAGCTGGTCCATCCATTTCTCCTTTCGGCGGTATGTCCTACGACAATTCGAAGGTTATGATCGGTTCCAAATTTTTTATCATAGGTGATAAAATTATCCCACACCCATTGGTAAATACTGTCCCGCGAATAATGGAGATCACTGGATTCATTCTTTTGAATTGTGGGACCTACAAAATACACAGGCGTATAAATCCGTCCATTATTTTGTTCCAGGTCAATGCCAAAAGAAGATCGGAACGTGAGTCCTTTTATGATCTGGTATTCCCCCCAAGCAGTTGTCTGCAGTCGCTTACCAAAACTCCTGTCATGCGTATACTCAAGGGTGGCAAGCGGGTTTCCTACATCGCTTTTAGTTGTGTATCCATAAGTACCGTCCGCATTTTTGGCATTGTAGATCGGTGCGGCGATATAAGCTGTCGTAAAAAGACTATATGGTTTGTTTTCCGAGTTGTAATATGAGAACCCGATGTTGTTGCCAAACTTCAGCTTTGAATTTATTGTTAGTTCATGATTATATCGAACCGTGAGTCGACCATAATCATTGTCGAGAAGGGTGCCCTGCTCATTCATATATCCCATTGAAAAAAAATAGCGATACTTCGTTTTACCGCCACTAATGGAAAGGCTATGGTTCTGAAAGATGGCAGGACGGGTAAGTTCATCATACCAATATGCAGAGCCCGATATATCGGACGCAATTATTTCCGGCGCGCCTGCAGCTTCATTGGAATAGAAAGCATATAGATTGGGACCGGACATCTTCACTTTATGCGTCAGGAGCTTTACGCCAGCATAGGCATTATAGCTGATGGCAAATTTTCCCCTGGTCCCGGCCTTAGTGGTAATTAGAATTACACCATTGGCAGCACGGGCTCCATAAATAGCCGTGGAGGAAGCGTCCTTTAATATATCCATCGAAACAATGTCTGCCGAATTTATATTGCGGATGTCATTGGTAATAACGCCGTCTACTATGTACAATGGGTCGGCGCCCCCTAATATGGAACCGGTGCCTCTTATTCTGACATTCGGAGTAGAACCGGGCGCGCCACTGTTAGATATTTGAACACCTGCCACCTTACCCTGAATAGCCTGAGTTGCAGTCAATGCTGGAAGATTCACAATGTCGGCACCCTTCACTGAGGCAGAAGAGCCAGTCAGATCTTTCTTGCGGGCAGAGCCGTATCCCACCACGACAACCTGGTCCATTACGCGTGAGCTTTGCTTCAGAGAAATGTCAACGACTGTCTTGCCGGAAACGGAGACTTCAATAGATTCATATCCTACTGTGGAGAATACGAGTGTCGCATTTTCGGCAACAACTATGGTATAGTTTCCATTGTTGTCAGTATTGGTTCCTTGTGATGTTCCTTTTACTATTACTGAAACACCCGCGAGAGCTTCGCCGGTTTCAGCTGTCACACGACCATTGATGGTGAGGTCCGGTTCGGCAATTCCATTTTCTCCTGCGGATGCTTTCAAGCCGCCAACCGTGAAGACAATGATTGCAAGTTTTAGTCTAAGAATTCTTAAAAGACAGGAATTGAAATGATGCAATGGCTCAGAAACAGCTTTTTTCATTTTTTGCTTCTCCAGAATTAATAAATAGATGCGTTCATTCCTGGTTTGCACTGGCGGAGTAATTGGGGCAGCAGGCGGGACTTGGTTTATGGTGTTCCGACCAGTTCAGGAATCGACCGTAAAGGTCTGCTCTAAGTTAAACAATTATTAGCTGATAGAAATCGTCTAGATACGAAAATGCGCAAAAGCCTTATTTGCCTCAGCCATGCGATGCGTATCTTCCTTCTTCTTGTATGCAGCACCCTCGCCTTTTGCAGCGGCAACAATTTCGCCAGCGAGTTTATCAGACATGCTACGACCATTTCGATCGCGGCTATAGCGAATAAGCCATTTTATGCTTAATGAGATTTTTCTATCAGGACGGACTTCAGCAGGGATCTGAAATGTTGCTCCTCCGATTCTTCTACTACGAACTTCTACCGACGGCGTTACATTAGCCAATGCTTTTTTCCACAGTTCATAACCGTCTTCATTGGTTTGTTTGGAGACCTTGTCGACCGCATCATAAAAAATGTTGAATGCGCCACTTTTCTTTCCCTGCCACATCAGGTTGTTGACAAAGCGCGTGACTAATTTATCATTGAATCGGGGATCTGGTTCTAAAGGAAGTTTTTTTGCCTGGGCTTTCCGCATGATATATTCGAATTACTTTACGTTTAATTTATTTTTTTACTTTTTCTCTTTTAGTCCCGTATTTAGACCGGCTTTTCTTACGATCCTTAACGCCAGCCGTATCCAAAGAACCGCGAATAATGTGATATCGAACTCCCGGTAAATCCTTTACCCTTCCGCCACGAATCAGGACGATGGAGTGTTCCTGAAGATTATGACCTTCTCCCGGGATATAGGCAATGACTTCAATTTTGTTGGTCAACCTGACCTTTGCAACCTTGCGTAAGGCAGAATTTGGTTTTTTAGGCGTGGTCGTATAAACGCGGGTACACACACCCCGACGCTGGGGACACTGGTCGAGCGCTCTTGATTTGCTTTTGGCCCTGATAATTTCTCTTCCTTTGCGAACTAATTGCTGAATTGTAGGCATTCCTGACCCTTGTTTTTAGGGAGTGCAAAGGTAATCGGGGAAGGGTTAAGTACCAAATTTTACTGTGGCTGAGCAGCATTCTTGTACCAACGGGTTTTAGCCTGTTGATACACTCACCATCCATCCATACTTATCCTCTCTTCGGAATTCACGGATATCGGTAACCCATTTTCTAATGGTAGGAGCTGTTTTCCAGGTATCCACGTCAAATTTCATCACGAAGTCTTTGTATCGCAATTCCTTGATCATGATGACGATAGCTGCGGTTCCTGTACCGAACACTTCGCGTAAAGTACCTGCTTTATATGCATCAATGATCTCATCTATACCAAGCGGTCTTTCTTCAACGCTAAGCCCCATCTCTTGCATGAGTGTGATCGCCGTCATCCGATTGACGCCATTTAAAATGGTGCCCTCAGCCAGATCAGGGGTGATAGCCTTATCGCCAATGATGAAGAAAACGTTCATCGTGCCAATCTCCTGCACGTACTTATGTTGGTTGGCGTCGGTCCAAAGCACCTGGTCATATCCTTTCTCTTTCGCTTCAGCAGTAGCCATCATGGCAGCAGCATAGTTGCCTGCAGCCTTGGCATAGCCAACTCCACCGGGTGCGGCACGAACATATTTCTCTTCCACATAAATTCGCATGGGAGCAACATAATAAGGTCCCGTAGGACTGAGGATCGTCAGGAATTTATAAGTTTCCGAAGGACGAACGCCAATCATTTCATCGGTGGCAAACATAAATGGCCGGATATACAGGGAGTGATCTTTATAGGTGGGTATCCAATTTTTATCCACCTCGATAAGCCGCTTCAAGCCCTCGATGAACAAAAACTCCGGAACAGTCGGCATCTGCATTCTTTGGGCGGAAATATTAAAACGAGTGAAATTATCGTGAGGTCGGAATATATAAGGATTACCCTTCTCGTCGCGGTAAGCCTTCAATCCCTCAAAAATCGCCTGGCCATAATGCAAGGCTATTAAAGAAGGCTCCAATGGCAAGGCCTGATATGGTCGAATACCGATGTTGCCCCATTCCCCATTTTTGAAATCAGCCTCCAACATATGATCGCTGAAATAATGCCCAAATGGAAGGTCTTTTAGTTCTAGTTTTTGCAATTTGCTTTTCTCTGCCCGGGTGATTGAAATATCCATGCCAGCGATCATAAAAGTTTATTTTTGAAAGGCCAAAGAAACGAAAAAAAGGCCATTGCTCATTTCAAACACTATCTATTGTATGGATCTTAACGACATCGAACTTTCACCATTTTTAATAGCCAGTCTTTATCGCTCCACTATCGTTGAATTGGATGGCCCTGCTAAACAGACAACACCGCCGACTCGCAAAGTGGCGCGGGATACAGAGTCTTACCTGGAGGATTCCACCGGCGAATGGAAATCATTAGGAGAAAACAAAAAGAATATTTTGATAATTCTTTCAAATAAAGATGTAGTCTATTTGCCAGACGACGAACTTCAATTTCTTACCGGTATTTTGAACGCATGCAGACTTAGTCTTGCCGATGTGGCCATTGTTAACATAGCCAATAACCCGGAAGCCAATCACAAAGTGCTCACTCAATTTTTTAAGAGCAGGATCGTCTTGCTTTTTGCAGTAGAGCCGACAGCCTTTGGGTTGCCCATTAGCTTTCCTCAATTTCAAATTCAACCATTTGCAAATAATTCATTTCTATTTTTACCCACCTTAAAAGAATTGGAAATGGACAAATTATTAAAAAGCAAATTATGGCTTAGCCTAAAACGATTATTTAATGTGTGAGGCTGTTGCGATCGACTTTAAAAATTAAAGACATTGAAACTGATCTTAGCTACCAATAACCAACACAAGGTGGAGGAAATAATCTCTGTTGTCGGAGATCAAATGGAAATTATCACGCTAAAAGAAGCGGGAATAAATATAGATATTCCCGAACCCTTTCATACGCTGGAGGAGAATGCCTCCGGGAAGTCAAAGACCATATACGAAATTACCGGCGCAAATTGTTTTGGTGAGGACACTGGACTTGAGGTAACTGCCCTGCACGGTGAACCGGGAGTGAAAAGCGCGCGGTATGCGGGAGATGACCGGTCATTTGACAAGAATATTGAGAAGCTTTTGACTAATTTGGCAGATAAACCCAACCGGAGTGCCCGGTTCAGAGCGGTGATTTCCTTAATAATCGAGGGCGAAGAAACCATGTTTGAAGGCATCTGCGAGGGAACAATTATTCATGAAAAAAGGGGCGATCAGGGCTTTGGCTATGATCCTGTATTTATGCCTCTTGGAACCGACAGGACCTTTGCTGAGATGGGAATGGAGGAAAAATCGATCTATAGCCATAGAAGCAAAGCGGCACTCAAACTGGTAGCATTTTTGAATACTCTTCACGCAAAAGCCTGAAAAATTGAGCTTTGAACGCAACCAAAATATCACCGAAAGCGACTTAATTCATGGATGCATGCAAGGCAACCGCCGGATGCAGGAAGAATTATACAAGCGCTTTTCCCCCAGAATGTATGCGGTTTGCCTTCGATACGCCGGAAATGCTGAAGAAGCAGAGGATATCTTACAGGAAGGATTTATTAAGGTCTTTAAAAAGTTGGACAGTTTTCGAAGTGAAGGTTCCTTTGAGGGATGGGTGAGAAGGATCTTCGTAAACACCGCCATTGAACAATTCAGGCGAAAAAGGTATCTCTTGCCGGTGACCGAAAAAGAAGAAAACACGGTGGAAGGTAAATACCTCTCCATCATGGATGAACTGGCGGAAAAGGATATACTGGCCCTGGTGACGGAATTGTCGCCCGGCTATCGCACGGTGTTCAACATGTATGTGGTAGAAGGTTATACGCATAAAGAGATCGCCGATATGCTGGGCATTAGCGAAGGAACAAGTAAATCACAACTGTCGAGAGCCAAAGTAATACTGCAGGATATGGTCAGGAAATTTATAGATCATCAACGCGAGGTGCGAACAAAGCCATGAGTGAAGGATTACAAGATAAGATGTATAAGTATGAGGTGAATCCTCCTGATCACCTATGGGAAAAAATTGCCAGTGCCCTTAGATGACTCCGAAATGCACAACGAATTCCCGTCCACTCTCTATAATATTGAATTGAATCCGCCGCCTGCCGCATGGGAAAAAATTCGAAGCACACTTGATGCGCCAGCGGAACAACCAACGATTGCCACTCGGAAAGTAGTGCCCCTTTGGCGATACGCCGCCGCTGCTGCCGTCATTGGTTTGATCGCATTCGCCAGTCTTCAATTATTCAAAAAAACATCTTCTAAAGACGGGATCGCCAAAGAGCAAATTTCCCAGCCTGCTCTCAACCTTCCTGATCCAGGCGAGAGAGATACATCCGGCGCCGGTGTCGAAGATGCGAGGGATGAGGCTGTACTCCGGGCGAACGAACAGACCGTTGCCAGACTTGATACTTACAGAAAAACGCAGCGAAGAGTCACCACTACCGATAACTATATTTCAGAAAGAATATATTTCCCTAGCTCTGGCCTGCGGAAGGACGACCTTAATAGTTATCCTGATGTTCACGACGAAGCGACTGGTTCTTCCGCAATTGCACATCAGGACATCACCGGCAATAATAATAAGCGATATATCATGTTGATGACGCCGGATGGAAACATTATCCGGATGTCCAGAAAATTGAGTGATCTCGTATGTTGCGTATCCGGCCAGGAACAGGATGACGATTGCAAGAGCCAACTGAAAATATGGAGAGACAAGATGGCCAGCTCGGTGGCACCCTCCTCCGGCAATTTTATGGATATACTCAACCTGGTCAACACACTTCAGAATAATAATTAATCTACAAGCCATATCACTATCCATCCATGGCGCGGAGCAAAATTCAGATACCTGAAAAATTTCAATTTGTTTGCCAGATCCCCATCCGGATCTCAGACCTCAACTATGGCGGCCACGTGGGAAACGATACCATTTTATCCCTGGTTCACGAAGCACGGATACAATTCCTCCATCATCACCACTACTCCGAATTGGAGTTTGCAGGAGTGGGCATGATTATGGCCGACGCAGCCATCGAATTTAAAAGTGAATTGTTTTATGGAGACATCGTCATCGCTTCTGTAAATGTTGGAGAGTTTTCGGGCGCCGGATTTGAAATGATATATAAGTTGGAAAAGACCGTGAATGAAAAAGTGATCCTGGTGGCGATGGCAAGAACAGGCATGGTATGCTATGACTATAAAAAGAAGAAGATCGCGCCCGTACCTGAAGAAGCTAGATTGAAGTTGAAAAGTTAGACGAGTGAATTACGTCATCGCACAATGATCACGATCCATTCCAGATCCGCCAACTTTCTTCCGCCTGCAACACTAACATTTCTTCCCCGTTCTTAATTGTCGCTCCCATCTCCCTTCCTTTTTTTAGAAACAGCGTTTCAGCAGGATTATAGATAAGATCATACAGCAAATGGCGATCTGAAATGAACGAATATGGGATATCCGGGAATGAATCGATCTGCGGATACATCCCCTGAGGTGTCGCATTGATGAGGATAGGATTATTCTCTATTATTTTTTTATCGATATCCTGATAAGAAAGGATTGAATGCTCAGTTGGTTTACGGCTAACTATAGTAAATCCAATGCCCAATTGCTGAAGCACAAAAGTCACTGCTGCCGTGGCACCCCCCTTCCCCAGTATGAGTGCGTGACGATGGTGAGGCTTGAGTAACGGCGAAAGACTTTTTTCAAATCCGAAAGTATCGGTATTATATCCGGTCAACTTATGATCGCTGAATTTAATACAGTTGCATGCATGCAATTCAGCAGGGATCTGATTCGAAGAATCCAGGTAAGGAAAAACAGCTTGTTTATATGGAACGGTCACATTAAGACCTTCCAGGTCAGGATGAACCTTAATTAAATCAGGCAATTCGTTAATTGATTCGATCGGGAACAGTTCATAGCGACAATCCGTCAATCCTTCCCGCTCAAACTTTTCTGTAAAAAATCTCTTAGAAAAAGAATGAGATAATGGAAAACCAATTAATCCAAACAGCCGCATCAGGCTTCTTTTTTATCGAGGTATAGGTGGAAGGTATCGCCGCGAAGACCAATACGCATGGCCTCCAATGGCAGCATTTCCGTGGGCGCAATATTGCCGAGGTTTACATTGCAACCTAACAGCTCTATGAAGTACAACTGTTGCGCTTTTTGTGGCGCTTCCCAAATGATCTTTTCACTTGCAATCTGCGTCAGTATTTCCTGTACAAGCCCTTCCCGCACTTCACCGCTGCCCCTGTAAATACCTACATTACCGGATTCCCTTGCTTCCGCGATAACATAAGTGGCGCCGGCTTCCAATTCTGCTTTCATCAATTCGATCCATTTATAGGGAGGAATGATATGCGCGGCATCCTTGCTTCCCACCTCGCTCAGCACCGTTCCGTGTTTGGTAAGTTTTTCTATATATCCGCACTTTTCTGCATGAGGGATGGTAATGGAACCATCGCTTACTTCCATATAACTAATACCAAAATCCTTGCAGACCTTAATGTACTCATCAAATTGGTTACGGATCAGAAACGCTTCAAATAGAGTGCCGCCAAAATAGATGGGAATATCATATGACCTGTAAACTTCTAGTTTTTGAGTCAGGTTGGGAGTCACGAAGGAAGTACCGAATCCCAGTTTAACGATATCAACATGAGGATGGGAGACGCTCATGAAATTTTCCGCTTCATTCACACTCAGGCCTTTGTCCATTACCATCGTAAGGCCCGATTTACGAGGCTTTGGAATACGAAAGGGGATCTGAGAAAGGTTAAAATTCATGCATTCAACAAGGTTCAGAGAGGCGCACAAAAGTAGGGAACTAGCATGAAGGCGGCAAGAGAAGAAAACACCATGAACAAAATCAGAATATTCGCCAATTAAATCGATTTGTTGCGTTTGAACCTGGCGATCACATCGACGACCTGCTGATTTTGTAAAATAGAAGGATTCAATTCTACAAATTTCTTCAGCATTTTCGGCGATTCATTCATTGCTTTTTCCAATTGAACGATGGCTTCTTTTCCTTTACCCATGGCAAGCAAGATCGCAGCTCTGTAAAAGATAAAAAGTGTTTTGCCTTTGGTCATGGTGATGGCCACTTGCGTCTCACCCAGAGCTTCTTCATAATACTCTCCTTTATAAAGGCAACGGATCAGCGCTTCCCAACCGGAAGTTTTTCGCGGACGAAGCTCAACCACCTTTGTAAAAAATTGAACGGCTTCTTTAAAAAGGCCCAACTGCATTTTACATTCGCCCATCAGCAAGCTATAGTCGGACTGATAATTGTCGATCCTTAAGGCATGGGTCAGTTGTTTGATGCAATTCTCCCAATGGCCTTCATTAAAATACGTACAGGCGATTTTATAGAAAAGTTTATGGTCGTCCTGGTGTAAATGAGATGCCTTTCGATAGTAAAACCTTGCTTGCGCATAATTTTTCATCCTGTCATAGCAATGGCCGATGGCTTCATAGATCACATCCTCGGGTTTGGCCAGTTCGATTACTTTTTCCAGCATTTCTACCGCTTCCTTGTATTTGCGAAGACGGATAAATGCATCTCCCATGTTCCTGTAGGCATAGTCAAATTTCTCATCGATGGTAACCGCATACAGATATGCATCGATCGCCTTTTCATACAGCTTCAACCCCTGGTATGCCGCCGCGAGGTTGAACCATGCCAGTTCATTATAGGGAAAATCGTCGATGATCTTTTGATGAAGACGAATGCTTTCTTCATTGCGACCGGTGAAATCAGTCCAGAAACAAATTTTATATAACGCCTCCTCATTATTCGGGTCATCCGTCGAGCACCATTTTCAGGCAATCAAATACTTTGTCAAATTCTTCATAGTCATCATACACATCGGCTAATTCAAAGAGGAGTTCTATCCTCTCCTGGCCTTCAAATAAGTTAAGAGCCTCTTCCAGCAACTCGACCGCTTTGCCCTGTTGATCCAATGCCAGGTAGGCGTCGGTCTTCAAAATATACAGGTTAATGTCACCTCCATCCAATAAGCTGGCCTGCTCCAGGATGGTCAATGCATCCTTATAGCGCCGGTTAGCCAAAAGGATATCTGCTTTTTTGATCATTAACATCGACGAATAGGGGTATTGTTCGCTGCCCGTCTCAGCCGCTTCCATGGCCTTTACGAGCTCGTCCTTCTCCTGGAAATGATCAATTATTTTTTCGAAAGCATCCTCCTCCAACAAGGAATTCCCCTGGCCCTTTTTCAGGTTTTCGTACTGCCTTAATAACTCGCGAAGCTGTTCCCGGTCTTCTCGTAGCGGATTATCCTTCATCAGTTGGCATTTATTATCAACAAGTTAGTAGAAAAGGCCGGGATTTAAAAGCCCTTTGTTTTCCCCAGGTGTGTAAAATCTTGGAAATTTTAGGGCGGAAATGTAACAAAAACGCCTTTTCGCCGTTAAGAAACTATTAAAGTTCTGGACTTTCTGTTTTCTTTATATCCTTTTTTTCATTTATTTTTGTAGGCAATGAACCACCCTAGATTTACATGGAGGAATTTGCTGCGCAAGCAATTGGGCATCGCACTTATTCTCGCTATTTCAGCCATTGCCGCTTTTGCGACACTTGGCGAAAAGCCCGCCCGCTCTAAATCTTCTCTTCTTTCCGACAAATCACGTGGGAACTCGGGAAACTTTTCTTTGAAATCGGGTTACTTGTATAGAGGTAATCAGGTGATCAATGCAAAGAATGCAAAATTCATCAGTTTGAATACAGTCGTTACCTACCAAAAAGGTAACACTACATATATTCTGCCATTTAAAAAGAAGGTGTTGTTGGATAAAGTGACATTCAATCCGAATGCCGCCACTCGCCGTTATTAATTACTTCCTCCCGCTCCTTTACTCTCTTCGTATGTCATTACGCGGTAACCTGATTTAGGTAGATCCAGTTTTGCCTGTGGTACCGGGTTAAAATTAATGTTGGCGACCGTATAGGTGACCATTAACTTACCGAGCGAAGCTTCGTATTGCATGGCGAGGCCAGGAAGGTTTTTATTGAGATATTGAAAGTCTTTATTTACAGGTACCAGGTCTTTGGTAAAGTAGACAGTGAACGTGCTATTATCCGCCAGTTTGCCGATCGCTTTCTGGCAATTGTATCCTGCAATCGTTTTGAATTCCTCGACGTAAGTAAAGGAAATGCCTTCATATTTTTTGTTGGATTCCTTCCAATTAGCAGGTGTCATCCGGATCATGTATTTCTGATCACCATAATCTTTCAAAATTGTAACATCCCCGGTCTTGCCATCGATGATCGTGGCCTGCGTTCCCAGAGAGCTCACCAATTCGGAACGACTGGAATTGCCTTTGAGGTAAATGACGCTGGTGGCGCCATCCAGAAGGTCCGCCGTTTGAGGAGTGGTATTGCTGGTATTGATGACTATATCATAGGAAATGGTGGCTTCGGTCAGCTTTCTCTGCGCCATACCCGACAGGGATGAGAAGAGCAATCCAAATACAAATAATATAGCAATAGTCCTTTTCATTTTATTTACCTGAAACATTCGTTCAAAAGACGTCTCGGTTGAACCAATTCGTTGCACCTTGCCTTCAAAGGGTTTTACATTCTCATTTTATTATCATTTACGATTCCCCAATATCGTAGATTCACTCGCCTCCCACAATGGACTTAGGAGTTTCTTAACTAAAATTATCGCTTATTTTTTTGTTGCATTTCCTTCATCTTCCGCTGCTGTTCCTGCATCTGCTCCATTCGTTCCTGCCATTTCGATTTGGTCTTGGGCTTCTTTCGATTCTCCTCCATCTTCACCAGGATCTTGTTATGGTCAATAATATAATTCTGGATCACAAACTGCAGACCCAATGTCACGATGTTCGACACAGTATAGTACCATGTAAGCGCGGACGGGAGCCGGTTAAAAATAAACAGGAGAAAGACAGGAAAAATATAGGGAAGATATTTCATCACCGGGTTGCTTTGATCCGGTGTCATGCTCATGCTGTAGATGGAGATGGCAAAGCTGGTGATGACGGCAGTGATCGTAAAGAGACTTATATGATCACCCAATATAGACGTGATAATGGGTATGCTGCCAAACTGGATAACCTTATCCGGAGCCGAAAGATCGTCGGCCCACAAAAAGCTTGCGCCTCGCAATCCAACCTCGGAATTGAAAAAGCTATATAGCGCAAAGAAAATGGGTATTTGTAACAGGGCAGGAATACATCCGCCCAGAGGATTTACACCTGCTTCGCGGAACAATTTCATTTGTTCCATGCTCATTTGCTGCTGGTCCTTACCATATTTTTCGCGAAGCTTCGCGATTTCAGGTCGCAACGCTTTCATCTTCGCTCCGCTCAAATAGCTGGAATAAGTAAGTGGCGAGATCAGCAGTCGAATGAAGAATGTGAGCAATGCAATGGCTAATCCATAGCTGCCGACAAAACTCTTCATGAAATCGAATATGGGCAAAATGATAAACTTGTTGAGAGGGCGAACGAAAGCATACATGCCCTGCCCGAGGTTTACCAGTTTTTCAAACCTCAAATCATATTTCTTCAGTAAATGATAGTCGGAAGGACCATAAAAAATATTAAATGCAACGGGAGCAGATGCAGCAGCAGGAACCTGGACTTTTAAATTGGCGGTGGATCTCACCACCTGGGAGTCATCGTCCGGTACGGACCAGTCCATCTTTCCCGCCGAAAAATTGTTTTTTGCAACGAGGATGGTGAAAAAGAAACGTTGCCTTACGCCTACCCATTTAACGGGCTTTCCAAATTCCTTATCTGTGCGACGAAGGATTGTATGATAATCAAATTCATCGTCCTCCAGGTAGCCCACTTGTGTGTTTTGTCGTTCAAAGGACATAGATGCCTCCTGGCGGGCAGCAGTGTATTGCCAGGTCAGGTTCATGATGCCCTGGCTCAGAAGTTTATCGGCGCCACGTAACAATACATTGAAATCAACCATGTAATCATCCGGCTTCAGTGTATATTGATGGGTAATGGAAGATCCGGCGCTATCTGATGATTTTAGAGTGAATGAATAGGTCTTGCTGCCATCTGCATTCTTCGTTGAATCGATATGATTGAAGTAAAGGTCTCCTGTCTGCGCGCTGGTATTTGAACCTGTATTAATGGTATAAGTAAGGCGATCAAAATCTGAACCGGCAAGCCTGACCAATCCACTATCCTGGTTTTTGAATTTCTTTAGGTCAACCCATTTTGGCTGTCCGCCTTTATTTGTAAAGGCCACCCTCATCAATTGGTTCTCTGCATAAAAGATCTGTTCCTTACCGTTGGCCGCGTCCTTATAGCTTCCTGCATTGGTGGCCTTATTGATCGTATCTGCCCGCGCTGAATCTATTCTTGCTGCCAGCGTATCTGGCTTAGGTCGGGCAGCGTTGGCGATAGAGTCTTCAATAGCCTTCTTTTTCCGGTAGCTGGCCTGTTCTTTATTTGTATAGATAAAATAACCAAAAAAGAGAGCGGCGAGAATTACGAAACCGAGAACGGTGTTACGATCAAACTTCATTAATACACTTTTTGGGAGTTGGCAAAGATAGGTGTTTCAGTGGCCTTTGGATGCTAGATACCAGATGCTGAGATGTCTAGATCATCTCACTCTGCAACAGGGGATTCTTTATCGCGCTCTTGTTTTCTGTATAACCCTTTGCGGCTTTTATAAAATGGACGAATAGCGGATGAGGATTTTCGACGGTGCTTTTTAATTCCGGATGATATTGCACCCCGATGAAGAATGGATGATTCGGGATCTCGATGATCTCAACTAATCCCGTCGCCAGGTTTTTGCCGCTGGCGATCATGCCTGCTTTTTCAAATTGATCAAGATATATATTATTGAATTCCCAACGATGGCGATGCCTTTCACTGATCGACTTCTTCTCATAGATCTGCGAGGCCAGTGTGCCATCCTTTATTTCACAGGGATAGGCACCCAATCGCATCGTCCCTCCCTTGGCACTGATTCTTTTCTGCTCTTCCATCAGATCAATGACTGGCTTCGGTTGTATCAGGATCCATTTCTGTAGAGTGAGCCGCTTTTAATCCAATTATATTCCTGGCAAATTCGATGACAGCCATCTGCATGCCCAGGCAAATGCCGAAGAAGGGCAATCCGTTTTCTCTTGCATATTTAACAGCCACGACTTTGCCTTCTACTCCCCTATGACCAAATCCGGGTGCCACCAGCAAGCCATCCAGGCCCGCCAATTTTTCCGCTACATTATCTTCTGTGATGAATTCACTGTGCACATTCACGATCTGCACCTGGCATTCATTCATGGCACCGGCATGAATAAAAGATTCCAGGATGGATTTATAAGCATCCTGTAGTTCAATATATTTTCCAATCAATCCAATCGTATACTTTGCCCTTGGGATATTTTAGTTTATCGAGAAATTCTTTCCACCTCGTTAACTCGGGTTCGTTATAGTTGGTGATATTGAATTTCTTCAAACAGATGACATCCAGTTTTTCGCGAAGCATGGCCAGCGGAACTTCATAAATAGTAGGTGCATCCGCAGCTTCTATCACCGCTTCCAGTTTTACATTGCAGAACAAGGCAATCTTGCGGCGCAATTCCGGACTCAATGTTCTTTCTGTCCGGCACACTAATAATGTCCGGATGAACGCCTTCCTGGCTAAGCATCTTCACGCTGTGCTGGGTGGGTTTGGTCTTGGATTCCTTTGCTGCTTTCAGGTAGGGGATCAAGGTAAGATGGATGACCACAGAATCTTCTTCGGGTAGTTCCCAGTGAAGTTGACGGACTGCTTCGACGAAAGGAAGACTCTCAATGTCGCCAACAGTTCCTCCAATCTCGGTGATGATGATATCATAGTCATTCTTCTGCCCGAGCAACTGCATTCTTCTTTTGATTTCATCCGTAATATGAGGCACCACCTGGACTGTCTTTCCCAGGTAAGCACCTTCTCTTTCTTTATTGATAACGGTTTGGTATATGCGACCAGTGGTTACGTTATTGGCCTGTGAAGTATAAATGCTGAGGAATCTTTCGTAGTGGCCAAGGTCGAGGTCGGTCTCTGCTCCATCCTCGGTAACAAAACATTCACCGTGTTCATAAGGATTCAAAGTACCGGGGTCAACGTTGATGTAGGGATCAAACTTTTGAATAGTCACTCTTAATCCCCGGGCCTGCAGCAGCTTTGCAAGGGATGCGGCGACTATGCCCTTCCCTAGAGAAGAACTCACTCCACCGGTAACAAAAATGTACTTAGCCATAGTCTGGTCATTTTTATTTGGAATTCCCGATCTGAATAATAAGATATCTGAGTCCGGGAGCCCGAATTCAAATAAGCCAACTGCACAAAATCAATTTACCCTAAAAAGTCAGAAAATTTACCCACCCACATTGACCAGCGGATACTTCATTCGGCATTGCGCCGGATCCAAACAATCGAAAGAGTTTCCGGGAGGTCATGTAAAGTTAAGGCTCTTTTTACTGTCGCAAAAATCCAACTTGATTCTTTTCAGAAAAAAGTTCGACTTTAGTCGGAAAAGAACATTATGAAAAAATTGATTTCACTTCTCTATGTCTTGTTGCTCACTATCGGTATCCATGCACAAAAAACGTATATATGGTGTGGGACGTTAATTGATGCCAATTCGAGTGAGGCTAAAAAGAACATGACGATTATTGTTGAAAAAAATAAGATCCTTTCTGTGGAGAGTGGATTTTCAAAAGCGGGGACTCAGGATAGGACAATCGATCTGAAGTCTCAGACAGTCACGCCGGGATGGATCGATTGCCATGTCCATATGGAGGGTGAGACCAATCCCAATCGGTACTTGCAGGCGTTCACTCTAAACCCTGCCGATTACGCATTTCAATCAGTCGTTTATGCGGAGCGGACATTGATGGCGGGTTTTACTACCGTCCGTGACGTCGGTGGTTCGGGTGTAAACGTTTCTTTGCGTAATGCAGTGAATAAAGGATTGGTCAAAGGGCCCAGGATCTTTACTGCCGGAAAGGCTATCGGAACAACGGGTGGCCATGCCGATCCGACTAACGGCTACCGGGAAGATCTGATGGGTGATCCGGGCCCGGCCCAAGGAGTCGTCAATGGGCCTGAGGATTGTCGCAAGGCCGTACGGCAACGCTATAAAGAAGGGTCTGATCTGATCAAGATAACAGCCACCGGTGGTGTGCTAAGTGTCGCAAAGAGTTCGAGCAACTCACAATTCACAGAAGAAGAAGTGAAGGAGATCGTACAAACAGCCAAAGATTATGGTCTTCGTGTGGCCGCACATGCTCATGGTGCAGAAGGAATGAAGAGAGCGATCCGGGCAGGTGTCAATTCAATTGAACATGGCACTTATATGGATGATGAAGCGATTGAGTTATTTAAAAAATATGGAACGTTTTACGTACCTACGATCATCGCCGGTAAATCGGTTGCCGATTCGGCGAAGATACCGGGCTACTTTCCTGATCTGGTGAGACCAAAGGCATTGGAGGTCGGTCCGAAAATCCAGGCTACTTTCGCAAAAGCGTATAAATCGGGAGTCAAGATTGCCTTTGGGACGGATGCCGGTGTTTTTATGCATGGCAAGAACTGGATTGAATTCACGTATATGATTGAAGCGGGCATGCCGGCGATAGAGGCAATCAAGTCAGCCACGATCGTTGCAGCAGATCTGATAGGAATTAAAGATATGACGGGAAGTATTGAAGCGGGAAAACTGGCGGACATAGTAGCCGTTGAAGGAGATCCGCTAAAAGATCCCCAGGCATTTGGCAAGGTTGTATTTGTAATGAAAGACGGAGTGATTTATAAGAACATTCACTAAAAAGGCAACTTATCACTGTCATGAGTCGATTATGATTTTATGAAAACGTCCATGATGATAGGAAAATTCATGCTCTCCTTTTTGTTGTTCATACTGGTTAGTTCCTGTAAGGATTCGGCAGGTAAAAAGAGCAGTTCAAAGAGTGATAATACTGCTACTGAAACAAAAAAAGACAACACGACAAAAAAGGATGAATCGTCTTCATCCGGCAAAGGCAGTGCAACAAAATGGAATGCTAACGAATCGACTGCTCAGATCAAATTCAGTGTGAAAGGTCTTTTCGGCACCGTTCACGGCAGCCTGAGTGGATTGAAATCAACCATTCTGTTTGACGAGAAGGATCTCTCCGCTTCATCCATTCATGCGAGTGTCGACCCAAAAACAATCAGCACCGGGTCCAAGATGCGCAACCGGGATCTTCAAAAGGAAAAATATTTCAATTCGGATAATTTTTCCGCGCTAAGCTTTCAATCAGACAATATCCAAAAAAGCGGGACAGGTTATAAGGCAGTTGGTAAACTAACTATTAAGGGAGTTGCTAAAAATATGGAAATGCCATTTCAATTTGTTTCCAAGGGTAATGGTGGAGTTTTTAAAAGTCATTTTACTATTGAACGCAAGGACTATGGCGTGGGTGGCTCTGGTGGTTCCATTGGAAATACGGTTACTGTCGATTTGGAAGTGCCGGTAAATAAATCGTGATTTGTTCGATTTTTCTAACCCACCCCTGAGTCGTTCAATTTTGTAATTTTCTCAATACTTGCCCCTCCGTCGGAGGGGATAGCGTAAATAGTCTAACCCTTTACAATCTTATTATAACTGGCTACCACACCACGTATCAATGAAGAACTAAATCCCCGGTGTTCCATTTCATTGAGACCAGCAATAGTGCAACCCTTGGGAGTGGTTACCTTATCAATCTCCTGCTCGGGATGCGAACCCTTTTGCAATAGTAGATCCGCTGCTCCCTTCACCGTTTGAGCCGCAATCAAAGATGCCGTGGCAGCATCGAATCCAATTTCAATTCCGCCCTGAATATTTGCCCGGATATATCGCATGGCATAGGCCGTGCCGCAGGCGCCGAGTATGGTCGCGGCATCCATCAATTTTTCATCGATCATCACCGTCTTGCCCAATTGTTCGAAGAGTTGTTGTATATAATTCATTTGAGCTGCACTGGCTCCCGCCGAGGAGATGCAGGTTATACTTTCCTGGATGGCGATGGCCGTATTCGGCATGGCACGGATCACGGGGACGGGCTTGCCAATCGCTTCCTGCAATTGTTCGATCCAAACACCGGTTATAACGGAGACGATCACGTGCTTTTTTGGATTCAATGCAGACTTTACTTCGCTGATGATCTCGGCATAATTATAAGGCTTTACAGCGAGGATGATGATCTCACTTTCTCTTACGGCGCGGCGGTTGTCCTGGTGGACCATACAACCTCTTTCAGCGAAACGGCTTAGGGATGCAAGGTTGCGCCGCGTAATGGTTAGCTCCACCGGCCTGCTAAACTCACTTTGGATCAGGCCATCGGCAATGGCTGAGCCCAGGTTGCCTCCGCCAATGATGGCAATTCTCTTGGACATATTGATTGATTTAAAAAATGAATTGCCACATGAAGCAGGTTCAGTGGCAAACATGTTGTTCACAAAACAAATATCAGTAATATTTGTTGCTCATCAGGAAATTCCTGGCGTAATCTCCTATTCCTTTTTCAAGCGTGAAAAAATCTTCCTGATAACCCGCCTTACGGAGTTTTGACATATCTGCTTCAGTGAAATACTGATACCTTTCTCTTATGTCATGCGGCGTATCTATATATTCAATTTGAATGGGGAGACTCAGATTAGTAAATATCTGACAAACCAGGTCTTTAAAAGTTCTTGCTTTACCGGTGCCCAGATTATATAAGCCATTGTCGATGGTCAATTCCTTGTTGATTGTTTTCTCCATAAACCATGTGCAAACGGCGGCTATATCATCCACATAAATGAAATCGCGAAGTTGTTCGCCATCTTTGTATTCCGGCTTATGCGATCTAAATAATTTTGCAGTCCCTTGTGATCGTATCTGGTTGAATGCATGAAAGATCACACTCGCCATCCGTCCTTTATGATATTCGTTTGGTCCGTAGACATTAAAAAATTTCAATCCCACCCAAAAGGGTGGTTGTTTATCGACAGGTTGCGCTAACGCCCATTTATCAAATTCATTTTTGGATATGCCATACGGATTCAACGGACTAAGTTTTTCAACCGATGCATGATCATCTTTATACCCGAACTCACCTTGACCGTAGGTTGCCGCAGAGGAAGCATAAACCAATGGGCTTTTTTTAAGAATACAATACTCCCAGATCTTCCTGGAATATTCAAGGTTTAACTCTTCCAGAACACGATAGTCAGTTTCAGCCGTATCCGTCCGGGCACCTAGATGAAATACAAAATCGAGAGGGAGTTGTTCTTTATCCAACCATTCAAATAGATTATCCCGTTCCACTCTAACCAGGTAAGTCTTGCCGTGCAGGTTCAACTCTTTTTCTTCTTCATCAAACTCATCAGCCAGGATTAGGTTCTCATAACCTTTCTTATTTAAATAGCCGACCAGGTAGCTACCAATGAATCCGGCAGCGCCTGTAATCAGAATATTGCTCTTTAGATCCATACCAACACATTTATGAACAAACGGAGATTAAATAGAAACCAAAGCTGATCCGGCCGACTCTTTTGACAAGAAATTTTCTATTGCCATATCATACTCATCCTTCCACCAATCAATGGTTCCCCAAAAATCGTCATCTACCAACAATTCACCACTGGTTACAACTCCGATTTTCTCACAAGGAAAATTTCCAACAATTTTCTTAAAGGCAGCGGCCTTCGAGGATGATACCGTCACTATCACCCTACCCTGCGCCTCGCCGAATAAGAAAGCATCCGTCCTCAATCCATCCTTGGTCTTAATAGAAAATCCCAGCTCTCTGTTGAATCCGGATTCACACAAGGTCACAAACAATCCTCCTTCACTGATATCATGAGCGCATCCAATCACTTTTTCCCGAATCAACTCCGCGATTTTTTGTTGAAGATTGTATTCTTCCTCCAGGTCAAAGTAAGGTGCTGGCGAATAATCCACTCCACAAACACGGTGCAGGTATTCTGAACAGTTGATATCGTTGTTTATCACACCCAGCAGATAAATCCCTTCGCCCTTTTGTTTGAAATCAAGTGTCATTTTCTCCGTAACATCTTCCAATAAACCTACCATTCCAATGGTCGGCGTGGGATAAACAGGGCCATCCGGGTTCTGATTGTAAAAACTGACATTTCCTCCCGTTACAGGAGTATCAAATTTTGTGCAAGCTTCTCCCATTCCTTTTACCGAATGGACAAATTGATAATATACTTCAGGATCATAGGGATTTCCAAAATTCAGGCAATTAGTAATACCCAAAGGCTGACCACCGCTGCACACGATATTCCGTGCAGCCTCGCTCACCGCGATCATTGAGCCTTTATATGGGTCTGCAAAAACATAACGGCTATTGCAATCGGTTGTTACCGCCAATCCCTTCGAGGTTCCTTTCACGACAATGATCGAAGAATCCGAAGGTTCATTGGTTGATGAATTCACCGTTCCTACCATACTGTCGTATTGCGTGTAGATCCATCTCTTGGAAGCAATGGAGGGAAGGCGGATCAGCTTTTCGGCAATGGTCTTCAAGTGTTCGGGAACAGGAATCGAATCAGGGTCAAACTTTCTTATTTCAGCAAAATAAGCCGGTTCCTTATACTCTCTTTTATATTGCGGGGCACCGCCGCCTAACACCAACTCATTAGCTGGCAATTCAGCCTCCAATTCTCCTGCTAAATAAAAGCGAAGGATCCCATCATCGGTTAGTTCGCCAATCACAGAACAAGGAAGGTCCCATTTTTCAAAAACCTTTGTCACCTCTGCTTCCCGGCCTTTTTCCGCGACTAATAACATCCTTTCCTGGCTCTCACTCAACAATAGCTCCCAGGCCTTCATGCTCCCTGAACCACCAGCTTTTCCTTTTGTCCTGGTAGGCACTTTGTCGAGATCAATGCGCATCCCGACTCCGCCCTTAGCGCTCATTTCTGAAGTAGAACATATAATACCGGCTGCGCCCATGTCCTGCATACCCACCACTGCACCGGTTTTTATCACTTCAAGGCAGGCCTCGAGCAATTTTTTTTCCTGGAAAGGATCGCCGACCTGGACCGCAGGAAGGTCTTGCGTGCTGTCTGCCGTTATATCTGCCGATGCAAATGAGGCACCACCGATCCCGTCTTTTCCTGTGGCACTACCGACAAATAACACCGGGTTTCCCACACCTTTTGCAGTTGCCGAAACCGTTTCCCCGATCTTAACTATGCCAACGCTCATAGCGTTTACCAAAGGATTGGTATGATAGCTTTGATCAAAATAAATTTCACCGCCAACAGTAGGTACGCCAAAGCAATTTCCGTAATGGCCTATGCCATGCACCACACCGGAGAGCAAATGTTGGGTCTTATCCTCGTGCAGGCTACCAAAGCGAAGTGAGTTCAATGCAGCAATAGGTCTGGCACCCATAGTAAAAATATCGCGGTGGATCCCACCTATTCCTGTAGCTGCTCCCTGGAATGGTTCGATAGCTGAAGGATGATTATGCGATTCAATTTTGAAAACGACACCCCATCCATCTCCAATGTCCATTAATCCTGCATTTTCTTCTCCTGCTTTCACCAGCATCCTTCCTCCTTCACGCGGCAGCGTCTTTAACCACAGTATCGAATTCTTATAACTGCAATGCTCACTCCACATGGCAGAGAAGGCGCAGAGTTCATTGAAGTTGGGAACACGGCCTAACTTTTCTTTGATCAACTCAAACTCTTCAGGGGTAAGTCGTAATTGTTCGGCTGTCCTAACGGTGATGTCCATGTATAGTGATTGATTTTATGAAACGCAGAACTGATCCTTTCAAATGATCATATACGCCGCAAATTTACGCGATGCCCGAGATCGATGATGGATAACTTGTCAACCAGGTCTGAATATTATTACAAGTGGTTATATAATGAGGAAAAATAAATCACAGCACAGAGAGCAGGAATCTCTATTTTGCGGAGATAAAACCATTCCTGCTTGGATTACCTGCTGTTTGTCGTTTATCTCGTCTTTTTTGCCTGGCTGGTCACTAAAGTAAAATTCTTTACCCGAACTGGCTTGAGCAATCCCCAACTCATCATTCTCTTTCTTTTAAAGGTGATGGCCGGAATTTTTTACGGATGGATCGGGCTTTACTACGGCGGGCTGGCTCAAATGCAAGACACCTGGGGTTATCATTACAGCAGTATCCAGGAATACCATTTACTTTATGAAAATCCCGGGGAATATTTTACAGACCTGTTCCGCAATCCTTACGGAAACGGATTCTCGAAATTCTTTGACAGCAACGAATCCTATTGGAATGACCTGAAGGGAAATGTGCTCATTAAAATCCTCTCCATCTTTGACATCTTCAGTTTTGGCCGCTATTATGTAAATGTGATTTTCTATTCTTTCATCAGCCTGTTTGGGCCCATCGCGATCTATCGGACGATGACAGATGTTTTTCCCGGCAAAAGAACGGTGATCCTGCTAGCCACATTCCTCGTTCCTTCCTTTTTATACTGGACGAGCGGTATTCATAAGGAAGGTTTATTGTTCATCGGCATCAGCATGATCGTTTACTGCATGTATTTCGGCCTGAAAGAAAAGAAGTTTGGTTTTTGGAGGATCACACTCATCGTGGTCGGACTCCTGGTCATTCTTAGTCTTCGCAACTTCTTACTTGTCATCATCGTGCCGGCACTATTGGCATGGTTCCTCGCGAGCCGCAGGCCAAAATATGGTCTGGCGATCTTCGGGGCTCTATATATTTTCTTTGGCATATTATTTTTTACGATCAGATATGTAAATCCGCAGTTTGATTTTCCGCAGGCCGTTGTCAATAAACAGAAAGCATTTATTAAATTGAAAGGTGGTTCAACGATCCCTATCAAAGAGCTCCAACCCAATGCCGTTAGCTTCCTGAAGAATACGCCCCAGGCGATAAATTTATCGACCATCCGGCCTTATCCAAGTGATGTCCGCCATATTCTTTCACTGGCCGCCGCCATTGAGATTGATGCTCTGTTACTAATGTTCCTGCTTTTTTTATTTTGGAGAAAAAATGGTCTGCGATCCAGGAACATCATCTATTTCTGTCTATTCTTTTCCTTAACTAACCTCCTCGCCATCGGTTTCAGTGTCAACAACCTGGGAGCCATCGTGCGGTACCGAAGTGTTTTTATTCCCTTGCTGGTCGTGCCCATGGCGGCACAGATCAACTGGAGAAAGATTGAGGCCATATTTTCCGGGAATAACAAGACCAATCCCATAAAGAACAGTGTGTGATTAATTATCCGGATATTATTAAGGCTGCCTGGACAGGATATGATCCGTCCAGGATGATACAAACAATTGAGGACATCAGTCCCATGGTATCAACGAACCGGGTCTATCGCGTGGGATTTAACGACGAGGATTTCATCATCGCCAAACTTTCCACTTTTGGAAAATATGAACACTTTAAAGAAGACCATCGAATCATTCATTCCCTCAGCAATAATTTATTGTATCCCTTTGAAAATCTGTTGGCGAAAAGCCTCTTAAAAGATAATCGCGTCTATACATTTCGTTACCGGAAGGAAAAAATCGATGCCTGGGTCGTATTTTATAATCCCAGCCGTGTGATGCAGCTCATGCCCCGCCGGCTGGAAGAAGGACATATTCGGAGTTTTGCAAAGCAAATCGCGAAGTTTCATCTCTCTTGCAGTCGTATCCGCAACGTATTGCCAAAAAGCGGCAAGACATTGAGAACAGACATCAACACCTTACTTGAACAATTGCAGGAAAATGACAAGAAGTTTGGCACGCGCGCACAAGGCGAGCTCATCAAGCATCATTGCGAACAATTCCTGAAAAACAGGACAAAATGCAACGCAGGTAGCTTTGAGATCATACCGGTTTTTATCGACTGGAACATTGGAAATTTCTCTGTTGTCGACAATTTTCAGTTATTCAGTCGCTGGGATTATGACTGGTTCCGGATGAGCAGCCGAATGCTTGATTTTTATTTTTTTAGTCGCGTTGTCAGCAATGCGGGAGATAAGACCGTATTCAGCTATCTCATCAACCCGATGATGGAAGATAGGTTTCTTCTTTTCCTTGAAGAATACCACCGGATTAATCCATTGATCGCTGATGAGATCCGTTTTCTGAGAGAAGTCTACCGGTTTTTTATTTTGAACTATGTCGTTAAGAATGGAAATTATTTTTTCAGTGAACAATATGCAAAAAAGTTGCAGGCGGAGGCGTTGGATATTTATCTTCCGTCCGTAGACAGGGACTTCAACCCGGACAAGATCATCGATCATTTAAAGATCCGTTCATCTTCTTAGGAATTTCAATCAAACAAAGGAATATGGAAAATTTCGAGTCATTGCTGAAAAACTATAAGGTGGTTCTTTTTGATGCTTATGGTGTCATCAAGAATTATATGGGGCTGATCCCGGGCATAGAAAAAACATTTGACTGGTTGAAAAAAAATAACAAGGCTTATTACATCATCACCAATGATGCCAGCCGTAGTCCTGAATTATTGGCTGAAGCTTACCATGAAGGCGGGCTCCATGCCATCACTTCAGACCGGATCATTTCCTCCGGTATGTTAGCCAAAGAATTCCTTGAATTAAAAGTCAAGAAGGGACTGGTCGCGTTTTTAGGCACTGAAGAATCGGCTCATTACATTGAACATCCAGGACTCGAAACGCTGCCTCTTCAACATATCAAGGAAGAGAATATGAACGATATCACTGCCCTCGTGCTGTTGGACGATGAAGGGTTTGATTGGACAGATGGATTGAATAAGGCGGTGAACCTGCTCCGTCAGCGGACTATTCCTGCAATTATTGCCAATCCGGATGGAGCTTACCCGGTCAATAATCGTGATGTAGGAATTGCCATCGGCGCTCTCTCGTACATGGTTGAAAAAATAACCGGCAGAAAATTCATCAGGTTTGGCAAGCCCGATTCACAGATCTTCATGTTCGTTTGGGAATTCATTGTCCAGCAGCATCCGGGCATTTCAAAAAAAGATATCGTGATGGTGGGGGACACATTACATACTGACATCTTAGGCGGTAATAAATTTGGGCTGGACACAGTCCTGGTCCTCACCGGCAATATGCGACCGGAGGATTATGAATCAAAGATTTTCTCTACAGGAATTGCTCCCACATACGTCTGCGAATCGGCAGTTATTAAAGGCTAACTTCAAATTAACTTATATTATAATATATACATTTTTTCTAATTTCTCGCCTCAAAAATGAATTTCTTCTGAAATTATTCACTTTTTACTGATCGCTTTATTTTTTCGGCCATATTTTCTTAATCTTGCAAAATATTAATTTTATCTATACTTAAACCAAATCAGCATTATGGCAGTAAAACTAGAATATGTTTGGCTTGATGGGTATAAGCCTACTCAGAGTCTTCGTAGCAAGACCAAAATTGAAAAAACCTTCGGTGGAAAACTGGCCGATCTTCCAATTTGGAGTTTCGACGGATCGTCTACTGAACAGGCTCCCGGAGGATCATCAGATTGCTTATTGAAGCCGGTATTCGTAGTACCCGATCCTCAGCGGAAGAATGCCTACCTCGTCATGTGCGAAGTATTGAACGCAGATAATACCCCACATGTCTCCAATGGCCGCGCGATGATCGACGACGATGACAATGATTTCTGGTTTGGATTTGAGCAGGAATATTTCCTTTGGGATACCAGGACCAGCAAACCGCTCGGCTTTCCGACTGGTGGATTTCCTGGCCCTCAGGGTCCCTACTATTGTTCCGTTGGCGCCGCAAATGCATTCGGTCGTAATATCGTGGAAGAACATCTGGATGCCTGCCTCGACGCCGGCCTCAATGTAGAAGGCATCAATGCTGAAGTTGCCTCCGGCCAATGGGAATTTCAAATATTTTCCAAAGGAGCAAAGGATGCCGGTGATCAGATATGGATTGCCCGTTTTCTATTAGAAAGAATAGGAGAAAAATATGGCGTATCTGTGAACTGGCATTGTAAACCGCTGGGTAACCTCGATTGGAACGGAAGCGGCATGCACGCTAACTTCTCCAATGGATTGTTACGTAATGCAGGAAACAGAGCTACCTTCGAAAAGGTTTGCGAAGCATTCCGGCCGGTGATAAAAGAGCATATAGAAGTTTATGGAGCAGACAATCACCTGCGCCTTACCGGCAAGCATGAAACAGCAAGCATTGATGAATTTACTTATGGCATCTCCGACCGTGGTGCATCGATACGTATCCCGGTTAGCACTGTTCAGAGAGGTTGGAAAGGATATTTGGAAGATCGTCGCCCTAATTCTGCAGCAGACCCATATAAAGTCGCCGCCCGCATTATCAAAACGATCAAATCAGTGAAAGCCTGATTGAAGTATTGCTGATAACTATTTCATCCCTTCCCTAGCAATATGGAAGGGTTTTTTCTGTTTGCTAAATATAAGCACTATGTCTCTTCGCTTTGATGCACTTAAAAATTTCCCAGCTTCACCAGCCCCGGAATCAGAGAACCCTGTCAAAATCTCCACTTTGTTCGGCACCAATGTTTTTACGTTAAAGACAGCCAGGGAATTCTTAAGCGATGAAGCATATAAGAGTCTCGTGAGCTCGATAAAATCCGGGCAACGAGTAGATCGCGCCATTGCCAATCAGATCGCCAACGGCATCCGTGCATGGGCCGAAAGCAAAGGAGCGACTTCCTTCACTCACTGGTTTCAGCCGCTGACAGGAAGCACTGCTGAAAAACATGATTCATTCTTCACATTAAAAGCAGATGGTACACCCATCCAGCAGTTTGAAGGTGATTCGTTGATCCAACAGGAACCTGATGCATCTTCCTTTCCAAGTGGTGGCTTGCGGGCAACTTTTGAAGCCAGGGGATATACTGCATGGGACCCTTCCTCGCCGGCATTTATAATGGAGATCGGTCATGGCAAGACATTATGCATACCGACAATTTTCGTTTCTTATACCGGTGAATCACTCGACTATAAAGCGCCATTGCTCAAAGCCACCGAAGCATTGAACCGAGCGGCAGTGGATGTATGCAATTATTTCGACAAGAATATTACGCGCGTCTCCCCCACCCTGGGTTGGGAACAGGAATATTTTATCATCGACGAAGGTCTCTTTAATGCAAGGCCCGACCTGGTGATGTGCGGACGCACGGTATTTGGCCATTCATCCGCCAAGAACCAACAATTAGAAGATCATTATTTCGGTTCCATTCCGGAAAGAGTGTATGCATACATGCGGGATTTTGAAACAGAGTCTTACAAATTGGGCATTCCATTACGGACTCGCCACAATGAAGTAGCACCCGCTCAATATGAGTGTGCACCCATCTTTGAAGAAGTGAGCGTTGCCGTCGATCACAATGCGCTTTTGATGGACATCATGGAACGCGTGGCCAGGAGGCACAACCTGAGGGTGCTTTTTCACGAAAAGCCATTTGCCGGCATTAATGGAAGTGGAAAACATAATAACTGGAGTTTCTCCACCGATACAGGGATCAACCTTCTGGCTCCGGGAAAGACACCGAAGACCAACCTGATGTTCCTTACTTTCTTTGTCAATATCATTAAGGCCGTTCATGATTACGCTGATGTACTCAGGGCTTCAATAGCCTCCGCACCAAATGACTACCGGCTTGGCGCAAACGAAGCTCCGCCCGCTATTATCTCTGTATTTATCGGACAGTACTTAACCCGCGTATTGGAGGATGTCAAACAAAGAGTATCTGATAAGATGGATGAGACCGATGAAAGCATGTTGAAAATTGACATTCATAAAAGCATACCCGAACTCCTGATCGATAATACCGACCGCAACCGGACATCGCCCTTCGCTTTTACCGGCAATAAATTTGAGTTCCGTGCAGTGGGTTCATCTGCCAATTGTGCCAACCCGATGACTGTTTTGAATACCATCATGGCGGAAACACTGAAACAATTCAAAAAAGATGTGGATGGGTTGATTGACAAAGGAGAGAAAAAAGAAATTGCCATCATGCACGTCATCCGGGGTTATATCGTCAGTAGTGAAAAGGTCTTGTTTGATGGAGACGGATATAGCGAGGAATGGGAAAAAGAAGCTGAGAAAAGAGGATTGCCCAATTTGAAAACCACTCCACTTGCATTGGATGCTATGGTCACCGAAAAAGCCAAGCATCTCTTTGAAAGCAATGATGTCTACACCCATGCCGAGTTGGAGGCAAGGCACGAAATAGAACTGGAAAAATATATCAAGAAAGTGCAGATCGAGAGTCGCATCATGGGCGAACTGGCTACCAGTCATATTCTGCCACCGGCTATTCGCTACCAGAACCGACTTGCAAATAATATAAAGGGATTGAAAGAAGCGGGACTTCCCGAATCTGCCTACTTAAACCAAAAACAGATCCTGGAAAAGATCTCTGAGCACATCAGCAAGGTCAGCGATTTGGTGGAAAAAATGATCGAATCAAGGAAAATCTGTAACAATATGACAGAAACCAGGACGAAAGCCATTGCTTATCAAAGCCAGGTAAAGGATAAGTTCTTCGATGAACTGAGATATAATGTAGATAAGCTGGAATTACTGGTAGACGATCACGAATGGTATTTACCAAAATACAGGGAAATGCTGTTTTTACGGTAGTCTTATTTAATCACCGTCTTCATAACGCGCATCACATTTCCACCCAGGATTTTTTTTATCGAACGATTAGAATAACCTCTTTTTTTCAGCTCCGCTGTGATCTTTGGAAAAGTCGTAACATCTTCCAATCCTCTTGGTGTGAAATCAATCCCGTCAAAATCTGAGCCGAGGCCTACGTGATCGACGCCCCCAATATTGACCATATAATCTATGTGATCAACGACCTGTGAAAGGGAGGGGCGAAACTTATCGATAGTTTCATTATATAATTTCTTCCAGGCAACTTTCATCACGGCAGAATCATGGGAAACAGCAAAAAGAGAATCTTCCATTCGTTTCTTTGCGGGACCATTTAAATGAGCATATTCATCGTCAAACGCTTTGTCGATAAATCCGGGATAAAAATTCACGCAGATCACGCCCCCATTTTTCGCCACTGCCCTGATCTGATCGTCTTTTACATTTCTAAATACAGGTGAAATATTCCAAACAGAACTATGTGAAAGCATTACCGGCTTACTGGTTGTAGCAAGGGCATCATAAAATGTTTGTTCGCCGGTATGCGACAGATCTATGATCACGCCCAGCTCATTCATTTTACGAACTACCTCCTTTCCAAAATCGGTAAGACCTTTTTTCCTGTTCTTATCTTTCGATGTCGTATCGGAACCAGACTCAAACATGGCGCTGGTAGCCCAGGAATTACTATTGTTCCATGTGAGGGTCATATATCTCATCCCTCGTCTTGCCAGTTCTTCCAACTTACCTAGATCATCTTCGATCATATGTCCTCCCTCTACGCCAATCAAGGCAACCAGTTTGCCGTCGCGAATTCCGTTTTTTACATCCTGGTAAGTGAATGCAAGAGTGATCTTCTCCGGATTTCGCCTCACGATAACATCCAGGGAATCGATTTCCTGCAATGCATCTTTGTAATAGCCTTCTTTATTGCGGGCATCCTGGCTGGTAAAGACAGAAAAAAATTGTACGTCAACACCCCCTTCCTTCCATCGAATTAAATCGCTGTGTGTGCTGTCCAATCGTTTGGAAATGTCCAGTCCGGCCAATCCTGCAGAAGATAGATAGTCGTTGTGCGTGTCCACGAGGATTGCATTGCGATGAAGCCGCTCAATGGATTGCGGTTGAGCTTGCAAGAAGATCAAACAAAGCAAGGGGAAAATAATATAGCGCATAGATGAAGCTAGTCTTTACTTCAGTTCAAATCCTTCCAAAAAGTTGGTATTAAAATCACCGCTTCTGAACCGTTCGTCTTTCATCAACTGAAGGTGGAATGGTATAGTTGTCTTCACTCCTTCGATCACATATTCGCTCAACGCACGGTGCATGGAATTGATTGCTTCCTGCCGGGTCTGGGCGACTGTGATCAGTTTGCCGATCATGGAATCGTAGTATTGAGGTATCAAATAACCTGCATAGACGTGGCTGTCCACTCGTACACCATGGCCTCCCGGTTGATGAAGCGTCGTTATTCTTCCAGGCGATGGGCGAAAATCGTTGTAAGGATCTTCTGCATTGATGCGACATTCTATGGCGTGCATCTGGGGCAAATAGTCCTGTCCCGATATCCGTTCGCCATGGGCAATCTTGATCTGTTCTTTTATAAGGTCAAAGCTGATCACTTCTTCCGTAACGCAATGTTCTACCTGGATCCGCGTATTCATTTCCATGAAATAAAAATTCCGGTTCTTGTCCACCAGGAATTCTACCGTTCCGACACTTTCATAATTAATCGCACCGGCGGCTTTCTTAGCCGCCTCTCCCATATTGAAACGGAGTTCGTCAGTCATAAAAGGGGAAGGTGATTCCTCCACCAGTTTTTGATGACGTCGCTGGATGGAACAATCCCTTTCACTGAGGTGGCATACATTTCCATATTGATCACCGGCGATCTGTATTTCGATATGGCGTGGTTCTTCCACGAACTTTTCCATGTAGATACCGTCGTTCTTAAATGACGCACCTGCTTCCGCCTTTGCAGTGCTATACGCCTTTTCCATCTCGCTGTCTTCCCAAACTATTCGCATCCCCTTGCCGCCGCCGCCGGCGGTTGCTTTGAGGATAACCGGATAACCCATGTTTTTTGCAAGTGATTTGGCTTCATCGACGCTTTGCAATAGTCCCTCTCCACCTGGTACAACGGGCACTCCGGCTTTGATCATGGTTTCTTTTGCAGTGATCTTATCGCCCATCGAATTGATCATATCGGGCGTTGGGCCGATAAATTTTATACCATGGTCATTGCAGATCTGTGCGAATCTTGCATTTTCTGCAAGAAAGCCATACCCTGGATGAACGGCATCGGCATTGGTTATTTCAGCTGCGGCCATCAAGTGCGCAATGTTCAGGTAAGAGTCGCTGCTGATAGGTTTGCCGATGCATACCGCCTCATCGGAGAACTTGACGTGCAAACTATCGCGGTCTGCCGTAGAATAGACAGCCACCGTAGGGATTCCCATTTCCTTGCAGGTCCGTATTATGCGAAGGGCTATTTCTCCCCGGTTAGCAATCAAAATTTTTTTGAACATAGTCTACAAATGAAATGCGAGTAATGGAGTGAAGATGGCTAGGCTGGCTCTACCAGGAACAAGGGCTGATCATATTCTACCGGTGAAGCGTCCTCGACCAACACTTTTACCACCTTTCCTCTTACTTCACTTTCGATCTCATTAAATAATTTCATGGCCTCGATAATACAAACCACCTTACCGGGAGTTAATTCAGCTCCCACTTCCACGAGGTTGGGCTTGTCGGGAGAAAGACGTCGATAAAAAGTCCCGATCATCGGGCTCTTAATCGTGATTAAGTTTCCAGCAGCCGTTTCTGCGCCCTTCGGTTGTTCAGGAGTCGGCATTGCGGGTGTGGAAGGCAGGTGAATTGAAGGCGTATGCGGCGTAGTCGAATATACCGGCATTGGCTGGGCTGGTGCAGATACCACATGAGTTACGTGGTCTTCTTTTTGTTTGATGGTGAGCCGGAAATCTTTTTGTTCGACAGACAATTCCCCGATATTGGATTTGTTGATCATCTTGATCAACTCCTGAATTTGTTTAAAATCCATGTTTTTCAATTTAGAAGAACGTTTAGAATTTGGTGGTGTTCGCCAATTAGTGTCGGTTCAGGGCGCCGGGGCAGGACTAAGGTAGTGAAATCGATACCAGGAATTCAAATGAATTTTGGATATTTTGACCGAAAATGAGGCAAAATAATGCAAAAATGGCCCAAAATCGGGTGATTTCAGGCCATTTTCGGTAAAAACTAATTCAGATCATTCTTTTACTCTTTCCACGTATTCACCGGTTTTTGTATTGATGCGAATGCGTTCTCCTTCATTTACGAACAATGGAACATTGACCGTTGCGCCCGTCTCGACCGTAGCCGGTTTGAGAGTTCGTGTTGCGGTATCGCCACGAACACCTGTTTCGGTGTAGGTGACCAGCATCACGACTTTATCGGGAAGTTCGACACTCATGGGAAGTTCGGTCTCGGTATTAAACATAATACCCACCTCCTGGCCATCTTTCAAGAATTGCGGAGCATCCACCATATTTTCCTGCAGGGCGACCTGTTCAAAGGTCTGCGTATCCATGAAGTTAAAGCCCGTATCATCTTTGTACAGGAATTGATAGGTGCGCTTTTCTACTCTCACCGGAAAGATCGTATCGCCGGAATTCCATGTCTTTTCAATGGACCGGCTATTGTCGACACCTTTCAACTTTGCCCAAACCTTAGCAGCCGCACGGGCCGTCTTATTTTCGCCAAATTCAACCACGGTATATAGACTTCCGTCGAGGTTCAAGATCATTCCGCGGCTGATGTCGGAGGTATTTGCCATATGCGCTGGTTTTTGAGGCGGCAAAGATAATGCAGAGCCGGGTAACCTCCTTTTCTTAGTTCATTATCTGATAATTTCTTTTCTTTGGTAGCTATGAAAAAGATTCTGTTATTAGGCGTTGTTCTTGCCGGGGCATTGTGGAGTTATGGACAGGTCAATTCTAACCAACCACCCTACCTGCGGTTTCCCGCTTTTCCACCAGTAAAATTTTTATTGCCAGATAGCAGCAGCTATTTCACCAAGGACGATTTGAAAAAGAAATCTGCCGTGATGCTCATGGTGTTTAATCCTCAGTGCGATCATTGCCAGCATGAGACCGAAGAGCTCCTGAAAAATATAGATAGATTTAAATCGTATCAGATCATCATGGCGACAGTAATGCCATTTGATAGCATGATGGCATTCCGAAAGAAATATAAACTGGCTCAATACAAAAATATCGTCATAGGCCAGGACCCTCATTATTTCCTCCCTTCGTTTTACCGGATAAGCAATCTGCCTTTCCTGGCATTTTATAATCGAAAAAGAGAATTGATATCGGTATTTGAAGGCTCCATGCCAATGGAGAAGGCTTTGGCGGAATTAAGGAAGTAGTCCCTATTTTTGCGACAACATAAAATTGAATTAAATGAAAATAACTGTCGTAGGTGCTGGTGCCGTGGGCGCTACCTGTGCCGATAATATTGCCCGTAAAGAATTGGCCAGCGACCTTGTATTATTAGATATCAAGGAAGGTTTGGCAGAAGGCAAGGCGCAGGACATGATGCAAACAGCCACTCTCCTGGGATTTGATACGCGCATCACCGGTAGCACTAATGACTATGCGAAGACGGCAGAGAGCAGTGTAGTGGTGATCACATCCGGCATTCCCCGTAAACCAGGAATGACCCGTGAAGAATTGATAGGAACTAATGCCGGCATTGTACGAGGTGTTTGCGAAAATGTCTTAAAACATTCTCCGAGCGCCATCATCATTGTCATCAGTAATCCTATGGATACAATGACGTACCTGGCGCTGACCTCGACCAATTTGCCCGTCAATCGGATCATTGGTATGGGTGGAATACTGGATAGCGCGCGATTTAAATATCAACTTAGCCAACATCTCGGATGTAGTCCTTCGGATTTAAACGCGGTCGTAGTCGGCGGACATGGAGATGCGACCATGATCCCACTGATCAAGCATGCAACATGGAACGGTGTTCCCGTTACGAAGTTTCTAACTGCAGAACAGCAGGATCAAATTGTAAAGGACACCATGGTGGGTGGAGCTACGCTCACCAAATTGCTGGGTACATCCGCCTGGTATGCACCCGGAGCAACCGGAGCGGCATTGGTGGAAGCAATTGTGCGTGATGAAAAGAAATTATTTACCTGTTGTGTTTCATTGACCGGAGAATACGGGCAAAAAGATATTTGCATGGGCGTGCCCGTTATCATAGGTAAAAATGGCTGGGAGAAAATCATTGATTTCAGTTTGAGTACGGACGAGCAAGCCGCGTTTAATAAGAGCGCCGAGGCCGTCAGAAGCATGAATGAGGTCTTAAAAACCCTCGCACCAGCATAGCAATTGTACGATCCAAAACCGCAGCAGACCTCCATTTGAACTCAAATCCTGCGACTGTCTAAAACATATATCCAGAGCCCGGAAATTAGATGAACAGGGCATTGATTTTGCAGCATCCTTACGGCTTATTTTTTCGATTAGTATCTAAAGGTGTTTTCATGAAGTATTCTTACGCTCATCGAAATATGAGATTTGTCATTTTCTTTATCCTTACTCTGTTGATCAATAGGGTTGCTTCGCAACCTACTCTCACTTTTGATCCGGTCATCACGACAGGACTTAGTTCACCGATTGACTTTGTAAATGCCGGAGACGGTAGCAATCGCGTATTCGTGGTGCAACAAGCAGGAACTGTTTTGGTTTACGACCAACAATTCGCACTAATAGGAAATTTTCTTACCGTAACTGGAATAGCCAGCGGAGGAGAAAGAGGATTATTAAGCATGGCATTTTCGCCGTCATACAGTACCAATGGTTTTTTTTACGTGTACTACACCAATACCAATGGAGATCTGGAATTGGCGCGCTATCATGTGAGCACCGATGCGAATGTAGCAGATGCCGCATCAAAGAGAATAGTTCTTACCATTCCCCACCCGGTCAACTCGAACCACAATGGCGGGAAATTGAATTTTGGCAATGATGGCTATCTATATTTTGCAACAGGCGATGGAGGAAGCGGTGGTGATCCGCCGAATAATGCACAAAATGGAAATAGCCTGCTTGGAAAAATGTTGAGGATTGCTGTCAATGGATCTGCCACGGCTCCCTTTTATACTATTCCTTCCGATAACCCATACGTAAGTGATGGCAATGTTTTAGATGAAATTTGGGCGCTGGGATTAAGAAACCCTTTTCGGTGGAGCTTTGACCGGCAAACACATGACATGTGGATCGGCGATGTAGGACAGAATGCCTGGGAGGAAGTTAATTTTCGTGCGGCCGGTTCGACGGCTGGTGTAAATTATGGATGGCGATGCTATGAAGGTACTGCGGCGTATAATACCAGTGGTTGTGCAGCTGCGTCAAGCTATGTTTCTCCCGTGTTCGTATACCCGAATCCCGGTTCAGGTTCTTCTGCAGTAACGGGTGGAGTCGTTTATAGGGGAGCGTTATATACTGCGCTAAATGGTTACTATATGTCTGCTGATGTTTATTCGGCAGTTGTTTACCTGACCAAATCCGATGGGGCTGGGGGCTGGACGACCACCTCACAGAGCGGGCTACCGGGAACGCTTGTTTGCTTTGGTGAATCGGAAAATGGGGAGGTCTATGCTGTTTCATTGAGTGGAGGTATATATCACGTAGTGACAGATATCGTAGTCCCTCCACTCCCTCCAACGGTTATCTCTTCTTTTACAGCGACAGGAAGCTTTTCGCAGGTGAACCTCTCATGGGCGACAAGCAGTGAACTGGACCTCGAAGAATTCATTGTTGAATACAGCACCGATGGAAGTAGTTTCAACAATGTTGGCACTGTACCCGCAGACAATTTACCGACAGGTTCTACTTATTCCTTCCAACATAACGTTTCAATCGGATCAACCGTATATTACCGGTTGAGGGTTGTAAGCCTGGGTGGCAGCTTTGATTATTCGGACACTATTTCTGTTGATCCGATCAACCTGAACGGGATCTTTGTATACCCCTCGATCATTACGACTAATACGATGAAGGTGTATTTCACGGAATCATTCAATTACATTGAACTCATAAGTATGAATGGTTCATTGATCCTTAAAAGGGACGTCGGTGGCGCGCTCGGTCAAATTGATATTCCTCTTCCTCCAATGGCTACAGGAGTTTACCTGGTTAAGTTTTGGAAAAATCAGACCGTTCGCCATCAGAAGGTGATCATCAGCCACTAGCGATCGCGATCATCTCCGTATCAGGTAGCATTGCCTGGACAATTTTGCCCGGAAGTCAAACGGAGTGGTAATGGAAGTAATGTCTTTGATCGAAGTCGCCTTTATACTTTCTTTATCGAGAATGAACTTGCTGAAATTGGTACTGAAATAAAGTGCTCCATCTTTCTTCATTCCTACCAGACATTGATTGATCAAAGAAACATGATCTCGCTGAATGTCCAGAAAGTCGTGCATTCGCTTACTATTGCTAAAGGTGGGAGGATCCAAAATGATCATGTCAAAATAACCCGGAGCGATTGTTTTTAAGTACTCGACAGCATCCGTGTTGATGAAAAGATATTTGTCTTCATCTCTCAAATCATTGACCATAAAATTTCTTTGGGCCCAACCCAGGTAGTTTTTTGATAGATCGACCGACACCACCCCCTCAGCCCCGCCTGCAGCCGCATTGACCGAAAAGGAACCGGTATAAGCAAATAGATTTAATACTTTTTTTCCACGACTGTCATCGCGGATCATCTGGCGCGTGATCCGATGATCGAGGAATAGGCCAGTATCCAGATAATCGCTAAGGTTGATAATAAATTTCAGTCCATTTTCTTCGATGATAAATTCATGTCCGGTTTCGTCTAGCCTTTGGTACTGGCCTGGTCTACCTGGTTTGCGCTGCCGAAGTTTCAGGAAAATATTTTCCTCCTTTACAGGTATGATCTCCCGAATAATGCTATAGGCTATCGCCGATCCAGTCTTCATGCTCGGCTTCTTTCATTCCATGCCGGCGCTTATATTCAGCAACATATAATTTATTATCGTATATGTCAATGCAGAATGGGAATTCCGGCAGGTCATGATCGTATACGCGGTAACAACGCAATGTGGAGGCGGCGGGCTTGTTTCTCAATATGCCGGAAGACTTTAGCCAAGCCGATTGCGGAACATTAAAATTTTCTCCTCTCGGTTCATCTGATCAATAGATTTTACGAAATTTACAATCCGATCAATCCGGAGTGAAACTTCAAGGAAATATGTATGCAATTGTTGACATAGAAACGACAGGATCTTATGCAGCCGCTAATGGTATAACAGAAATTTCGATTCATGTATTTGACGGTGAAAAAGTAATTGAAAAATTTGAGACACTGATCAATCCGTGTCAGCCAATACCCCGCTATATTCAGGCATTTACGGGCATCAATGATGCGATGGTCGCTCATGCGCCCCGGTTTGACGAAGTAGCAGATAAAATATATTCTATCCTCCACGATAAAACATTCGTAGCACACAACGTCAATTTCGATTACTCCTTTATCAAGGGCCATTTAAATCAATGCGGGTTTGATCTGAATAGTAGGAAACTGTGCACAGTTCAGGCTTAGCAGAAAAATATTCCCGGGATTTCCGTCTTATAGTCTTGGAAATCTTTGCCATTCATTAGGAATTACTATTTACGACCGGCACCGTGCAGGTGGTGATACGGAAGCCACCGTAAAAGTCTTTCAGCAGTTAATGCAGAATGATAAGGAAGATCACATCACCAAGAGCCTGCACCGGAGTTCCAAAGAACAATCTCTCCCTCCCAATGTACCTAAAGAACACTTTGATCGCTTGCCTTATACTCCGGGTGTCTATTATTTTCACAATGAAAAGGGGAAGATCATCTATGTCGGGAAAGCAACGAACCTGCGCTACCGGGTAAGCAGTCATTTCAGTAATAATTCCAGTGGAAGGCAAAGGCAAAATTTCCTTCGGCATACGCATGCTATCAACTTCCAACCCTGCGCCACGGAATTGATGGCCTGCATCCTGGAATCAACCGAGATAAAAAAATGGTGGCCTGTGTTCAATAATTCCCAAAAGCGCTGGGAAGATGTATATGGGATATTTGCGTATGAGGATCAGCGTGGGTATCTGCGCCTGGCTATAGAAAAGAATAGAAGCCGCCTTCAGCCGATCTATAGTTTCCATTATCTCGTCGACGGACACACCCTGCTGCGTAGGATCATGCGCGAGTATCAGTTATGTCCCAAACTTTGTTTTATGCAGACCAGGAGATGAGACTGCGAAGGAATGGATGAGCAAGTATTGCATGGGAGCCTGTGAATTGAAAGAACCGGCCTCCAAATACAATCGCCGTGTGCAGGATGCCATTGACTCGCTGCAACACCAGCCATCGTATGCGATCGTCGATAAAGGATTAAATCCAGATGAGCATTCGTGCATATTGGTATTGGACGGAAAATTTTATGGCATGGGATACTTGCCACGCGAGGTGTCGATCACAGAGCCTGAAGATCTCAAAGATTACCTCACCCAGTATAAAGAAAATAGCATTATCCTGAATCTCATTTACGGTTATGCAGCACGGTTTCCGGAAAAAAAGATAGAATTCCACGGGATGAGCATGAGTGAAGATGTCCTGGTTCAGTCCAACCAATGAAATCCATCGGCCTTTGGAATATTTTCAAAGGCATTCAAGTATTCTGCGGGAAGCACTGCCAACCTCCGCGTTATTCTGCTCATCCATGCAATATCGACTGAAAGAACAGCCGCCAATATTTCATTCTCTTTTTTTATTTCATGCTTAACGCTCCACCGCGAAAAGTCTTTTTTGGCCTTCAATAATTGCAGGCCAATTGTTACTTGATTTTCTAACTTCACCTCCTTCTTGAAGATACATTCCTCACGAAAAAGGATCGGGCCAATTTCCAATTCCTGCATCTTGCTCAATGGAATTCCGTTTTTTCTCAGAAACTCCATCCGGCATAGGGCGCCCCATTCATAATATACTGCGTGTTTTATATGAAAATTCGGATCCAGATCCGACCAACGAATTTGTACAGGCAATACGAAGGACCCCATGTAAAAATTGATTGATGACGAAGGCGAAATTAAATGATTGAATGCATCCGAATTCCCCGTTCAACCTGTAATTTTGCGCCATAATCCAGAAAATATGAAGCAGTTATTTTTATTCGTATTGCTATTGACGGTTCAACAAGTCCTGGTCGCTCAGACCAACCCGCCCAAGCCCAAAAAAGCCGTGGTTCCGAAGGCCACGTCTCCGCTAAAAACCCTGAATGATTCAGCCAGTTATGCGGTTGGCGTGAGCGTTGCAAATTTTTATAAACAACAGGGAGTAAAATCGTTGAACACTGTGTTTGTATCCAGAGCTATTAATGATGTGCTGGGAGGAAAGCAGCCGCTTTGCGATGATGCTACTGCCAGTGCTATCATGAACAAGTATATGGGCAAATTGCAGGAAGAAAATGTAAAGCCCGCGATTGATTCGGGACGCACATTCTTAAACAAAAACAAATTACGGCCAGGTGTTAAGACCACTGCGAGTGGTTTGCAATATGAAGTCGTGACCGAAGGTACTGGCCCCAGTCCATCCGCCAACGATAGTGTTACGGTCAATTACATGGGGACATTTCTCAATGGAGTGGAATTTGATAACTCATATAAACGTGGTTCACCGATCACCTTTGCTGTCAAAGGCGTGATCCGTGGATGGACAGAAGGGTTGCAATTGATGAAGGTAGGTTCCAAATACAAATTCTATGTTCCTTATACATTAGGCTATGGAGCTTTTGATTATAACTCAATCCCTGGGGGATCGACCCTGTTATTTGAGGTGGAGTTATTGGATGTGAAGAAGCAGCCATAAACAAAAAAAGGGGACCGGCTAGAAAACCATCCCCGTTACTTCAAGTAAAACCTTGAGATTAACGCTTGTTAATCACTATTTTTTCAACAGATTGCTCACCCGTTTGCAATACAATCACGCGAAGACTATACATGCCCGGGTTCAGATTATCGATTTGAATACTATTACTTGAAAATTCTTTCCATTCGTTTATCATCCGTCCACTCATATCCATCAATGAAATATTGCGCATACTCTTTGACTCATCAAATACGACGTTCACGCGACCATCATTACTCGGATTAGGATAAACAATGGTTGTCCTGCTGGTCTGTTCAAGTCCACGGACCGAACGCACTTCTGAAAATTTGAATTTACCATCGATGTCTATCTGGCGTAGGCGGTATTCGGTCATTGATTTGCCGCGTTATGATCGTTGTAAGATAGCTGAATCTCGGTTGAGCTGTTTCCGTTCAATGCCTTGCTATTCACAAAAGCAATGGATTTCCAGTTATTATCTCCGGTGTTCGCCTGGATTTCATATCCTGCATTGTTGATCTCGGTAGCGCTGACCCATGTCAAGTCCTACTGTTGTCGGCTGTTGAGCACGTGCGGCCGTAAATGATTTCAGCAATACCGGCAAAGTGACCCTGTTGTGGAAATGAAAAGCAACCAAACCTGGAACCATACTGACGCGTGGGTTGAGAATTGTAATTCGTTCCGTTATAATTGTAATCATAACCCATTCTTACTGTGATCTGGGTTTGAGGCGTTGCGTATTGAGCAGCTACGGCTACCTGGGCGCACCTGGAAACACCGGTCCTTTCACAAACTGATCCGGCAAATCCTTTCCAATTACTTCCATCGGTATAAGTATACGATGTCAACTCGGTTGGTACATTCGCATTGATGACAGAACCAGTCACATTTTGTACAACACCTGTTTCTCTAAACCAACCGCCGCTGCCGACTGTTGAACCGTCTATATCATAATGGATATAGTTGAGGCCGGTCAAGCCACCCGTAGGGGCAGGCTGTATAGTCGCCGGGGTATTGTTCACCTGCCGTGCTATTTTCCACAAAAATTTGATCGTGAACTGCACATATCCTCTACGGTCGGCATAGTGAGACAGCTGTTCGGAGTAATTCTCGGAGCAAAAAAACTGGCGATGCTCGTTGCCAGCCTGATCGGTGGCTGCATCATCATCGATCGAAAAATTGATCGGCAGACATCGACACATTGGAGGTCGCCATCGATCGAGATCGTCGCATTGATCTGTTTCCCGCTGACGGTGGAAACATTGTAAAAACTGTAAACTGCGCCTACTGTATTGGCAGTTCCTGATCGCAGGAATGCGCCGACTGAAATTTGTGATAACAGTTGATCCGGAGGAACAGCTTTCTGAAGTGCGGCTGTACAATTGTTGTACGTTACACGGCTACCGGGGCTGCCGGCTGTGTAGGTTGTGCGACTGCTCTCAATGAAAGAGAGCAATACACACAAGTGTGTAAAGAGTTTTCATGACTCAGGGTTTAATACTTAGTAGTTAAAAGCTCAAGTTAAATGCTCGAACTGCTGATCACTCAGCTATGATGATTTGTTTCATCCGTTACTAAGCGGTGATCACGGCTACTGGAAGGAATTTGAATAGGAAGGACTTAATCATTGGCCAATTATGGCCGTGGATTCGTAGGCAGGATTTACCCTAATATTCGATCACGCACAAGAATTTCCTTGTGTCAGACATTAACGAAAATGTGATTTGGATTTAGGGTACGGCCTTTCTAAACTGAGGAGTAGTGGAAATGAAAACTGATTTACCTAACCAGACCACTAAAATATATATTCGATTACTGAATATGCAAGCGATTGCCATTATATTTTAAGACTTTGTCATTCCCGTTTAAAGTTAATTGCTTTACCCACTCCATCGCTTTTTGAAATTGCTGGTTCTCAGTGAGATTGCTGTTGTCCAGTTCGATAGCATCCTTGGCTTTTCGTAAGCGGGCTTACAAGTCTATGAGTATCAATATAATCGCGCATTTCGAGGTTATTTTTAACTTCTTCTATGGTGACGTTTGGATTCTTTTCATATAATCTCTTTAAATCTTCGCTGCACACGTATTGCATTATCTGCAGTCATGAAGATTTTCAATTCTGCTTTGGGAAAAACGACGGTCCCAATATCTCTTCCATCCATGATGATCCCCTTTTTTGCACCCATCTTTTTTTGCTGTGCTACTGCAAATTCCCGCACTTCTTTGATCGCGGCAACATCGCTTACTTTTTCAGCAATGACCAGGTCACGGATAACATATTCCACATTCTCTCCATTCAAAAATATTTCACTGCTCTCGCTGCTTTCATTATGAACGAATTCGAGATTAATACTTTTCAGTGCCTGCTTGACTTCTTTCTTATTCGTCCAGTCAATATTGATTTCTGAGAAAATAAAGTGTAATCGCGCGGTACATGGCACCACTATCGACATAAAGATATCCCAGCTTCTTGGCCAGCTGTTTGGCAAGGTGCTCTTACCGCAGCTTGACCAACCGTCAATCGTAATGATGATCTTTTTTGCCATAATCGTTTGGAACTGGATGGAAAAGATAAATGGAATTTGACAAAAATAAAAAAGGAGTGGCTGAATCGGCCACTCCTTTAGGAAGTTTATTGAAATATAACTTTATGCTTTCGACTTCTCTCCCACCTTCGTTCTTGAAAGCGAATTTTAATTTCTGATTTTCTTTGTCCAGGTCGGCTTCCAGTATGTCTCCGGCCTTTACGTGAAGATTCAATATTTCTTCTGCCAGCGGATCTTCAAGATATTTTTGAATCGCACGGTGCAAAGGCCTTGCGCCAAACTGCTGGTCATATCCTTTGTCGGCCAGGAATGATTTTGCATCTTCGGTCAGCTCCAGGCTGAAACCAAGATTGCTCAACCGTTTCGTAACGCCTTTCATCAGGATATCAATGATATTGAAGATATTGTCTTTACTCAGGCTGTTAAAGATCACCACATCATCGATACGATTCAGAAATTCAGGTGAGAAGGTTCGTCTTCAGGGCTTTTTCAATGACGGCCTTATTGTTTTCCTCGGCTTGATCAGTGCGGGATTGCGTTGCAAAACCAACTCCATCACCAAAATCTTTCAATTGGCGAGCCCCAATATTGGAGGTCATGATGATCAGACTGTTCTTAAAGTCTACTTTGCGACCCAATCCATCAGTTAACTGTCCATCATCCAAAACCTGCAATAGTATGTTATATATATCCGGATGGGCCTTTTCAATTTCATCAAGCAGAATAACGCTATATGGTTTGCGGCGGACCTTTTCAGTCAGCTGACCACCTTCTTCATAACCGACATATCCGGGAGGAGCGCCGATCAACCGGCTCACCGTAAATTTTTCCATGTATTCACTCATGTCGATGCGGATCAATGCATCCTCGGTATCAAACATATATCTGGCAAGCGCACGGGCAAGCTCGGTCTTACCTACACCCGTTGGACCAAGGAATATAAATGTGCCGATCGGTTTTTTGGGATCTTTCAAACCTACGCGGTTACGTTGTATGGCTCTCACCACTTTTGAGATAGCATCTGTCTGACCAACGACCATTTCCGCCATGTCTGTAGACATCTTGCGAAGTTTTTCCGTCTCCGCCTGAACCATTCGTCTTAACCGGAATACCCGTCATCATACTGACTACTTCTGCAATAGCTTCCTCATCGATCGGGTAGCGTTTATGTTTACTTTCTTCTTCCCAGTCATTTTTTGCTTTTTCCAGATCTTCCTGCAAGCGTTTTTCTGTATCGCGGAGGGAAGCTGCTTCTTCAAACTTCTGGCTCTTTACAACCTTATTCTTCTCATTCTTCACATCCTCGATCTTTTTCTCCAGCTCGACGATGTTCTGAGGAACATTGATATTCTTTAAGTGCACCCTTGCGCCGACTTCATCCATCACGTCAATAGCTTTGTCAGGAAGAAGCCGATCGGTTATATACCGGTCGCTGAGCTTCACGCAGGCCTCGATAGCTTCATCGTGATAATTTACGTTGTGATATTCTTCGTATTTGGATTTGATATTGTTCAGGATTTGGATTGTTTCTTCCACAGTAGGTGGATTTACCATCACTTTTTGAAAACGACGATCTAGCGCTCCGTCTTTTTCAATATACATGCGGTATTCATCCAGGGTGGATGCGCCGATGCATTGAAGTTCGCCTCTTGCCAGTGCAGGCTTGAAAATATTACTGGCATCCAGGGAACCGCTGGCTCCACCGGCGCCTACGATGGTATGTAATTCGTCGATGAAGAGAATAACATCCCGGTTCTTTTCCAGTTCATTCATGATGGCCTTCATTCTTTCTTCAAACTGGCCACGATATTTAGTTCCGGCGACCAGCGCAGCCAGGTCCAATGAGATCACTCTCTTGTCAAACAATACCCTGGAGACTTTTCTCTGCACGATACGTAGTGCCAATCCTTCGACGATGGCCGTCTTACCCACACCGGGTTCCCCGATGAGGATGGGATTGTTTTTCTTACGACGGGAAAGGATCTGTGAGACCCTTTCAATTTCAATTTCTCTACCGACGATGGGATCCAAGTGCCCACATTTCAGCCAGCTTGGTAATATCCCGGCCGAAGTTGTCAAGCACAGGGGTTTTACTTTTTGCGTTGCCTTGTTTAGCTGGCGCCTTTTGATTGAGAATATTTTTTCTCTTCATCAAAATCGTCGTCATTTTCATCGGTGTATTCGGCGCGTGGGTCATTGGATTTTACAATACCCAGTTCCTGGCGGAAAAGATCGTAGTCCACGTCAAATTGATTTAAGATTTGTGTAGCAATATTTTCCTTGTTCTTTAGAATAGAAAGCATGAGGTGTTCCGTTTCCACGGTGGCGCTTTTGAGCGCTTTAGCTTCCAGCACAGTTACCCGGATCACTTTTTCTGCCTGTTTGGTGAGGGGCAGACTATTGATGTTAGCGATATTTTTTCCCGTCTTATCCTTGACAGCCAATTCAATTTCCTTTCGAAGTTCATAAAGGTCAACATTGAAGCTCTTGAGGATACGGACAGCTGTATTATCTCCTTCCCGGATCAAGCCCAGAAGGAGATGTTCGGTCCCAATAAAATCATTTCCCAGCCGCAGGGCTTCTTCCCTGCTGAAGGAAATGATCTCTTTTACCTGCGCTGAAAAATTGTTATCCATTTAGTGATAATTAGTTATGTACAATATTAACGAATATATTTGGTTCCGGTTTTCCCCTAGTTATAAACGGAATGTTAGTAAACTTAGTTTGGATGAAGTCAAAATAGATACCAAAGAGAGATTTCATGCCATCACGCTGCCAGGACCTTCACTTTCTGCTACTATGACAGAAGAACTGGATCCGGATGTTTGCTTCCTTACCTCCAAAATGACGTTAAAAGCGTGGTCTTGATATTAAAGGACATTCAGAACATCGATAGTGCTGCCGGGGAAAAACTCCTCGATATTCAACAGAAGTTCTATGAAGGCAATGCATCGTTTGTGATATGTGAACTCACAGAAGCCGGTTGAGGAATTCTTAGATCAACTGGAATCTGTTGGAGTTGATGAATGTACACCCACGAGTAATCAGAAGCTGGCGACATCGTTCAGATGGAGGAGATCGAAAGAGAAATGATGGACGATCCGCTGGCTCAGAACTCCTCCTATAACAAACAATTCCTTGTTTTGTTGTGTCTCCCGGTTTCAGTGCAGCAAATTGAATTCCAAACAGGTCTTGTGACAAATATCGAACTTCGCAAGAAATTGCAATAGGAACCAATAAATCTGATCCGTTCATGCTGGCTGTCACCATTCTTGGGAAATAATTCCGTCGGTTCCGGCTTTTAACCGGCATCCGACGAGCCAGGTAATAACGATCGACGGGACGAATTTACTGATGGATTGTGGTGAGGGAACACAAATCCAGATGATCAATTACCGGATCCGGCGCAGCAAGATCTCCCACATATTTATTTCCCATCTCCACGGCGATCACTATTTTGGTTTAATTGGCTTGATCAATTCATTCAGCCTGTTGAATCATCAGCAGGACTTATTTATTTATGGGCCTTCGCCTCTGCAGCAGATCATGGAGTTGCAGTTAAAGGTGGCCGATACCCGGTTGATCTTACCACTCTATATATCAAACGATCGCTGGACGGGGAAACGCTTGTTGATAATGAGAAGTTTTCTGTAAAATGTTTTCCCACCAATCACCGGATCGAATGCTACGGATTTGTATTTACTGAAAAAAGACAAGCCCGCAAGATCAATCCGGAAAAGGCAAGGCAACATGAAATTCCTTATTCGTTTTATGAACATCTGAAGAGAGGCGAGGATTATATTGATAAGGATGGGCGGGTGATAAAAAATGAATTACTCACCGAGGAGGCACCGAGAGGCGGCGTGTATGGTTATTGTGCCGACACCAAATATGATGAATCGATCATCCCACATATCCATGGTGCAGACCTGATCTATCACGAAACAACTTACCTGGATAACCTGCGCGAGAGGGCCGAGAATCGATTTCATTCGACGACCCGGCAGGCTGCTTTGATTGCAAAGAAAGCAGGGGTAAAAAAGCTTCTCATCGGGCATTTCAGCAGTAAATATGATGCGATTGGAAGAGTTTGAGCAGGAAGCCAGGGAGATCTTTCCTGATACTGAATTAGCAATAGAGGGGGTGGCGTATAAGGTGTGAGTGCCATCCCCTCCTTGGAGGGGCGAGTATTGGGAAAATTGCAACGATGAAGAATTTGGGGTGGGTTCATCCCCTCCCACGGAGGGGCAAGTATTGGGAAAATTGCAACCATGAAGAATTTGGGGTGGGTTCATCCCCTCCACGGAGGGGCAAGTATTGGGAAAATTGCAACCATGAAGAATTTGGGGTGGGTTCATCCCTTAGGGGCGGGTTCCTCCCCTCCCTGGAGGGGCTTAGGGGTGGGTAAAAATCCATTCATAAAAAAGTGGAAATTCCTTCCTCCACGCGACTTCATTATGTCGGCCATCATCCCTGATCACAGAAATCATCTTGGATTTAGAGATCCCAACCAGGGTTTCAAATACTTTGAGCATATCGGGCACCATCGTTCCTCCCTCCAACTTACCGACATAGAAATATAATTTGGAGTTAATGGTCTTTCCCTTTTTTTGTATATCATCAAAAATCTTTGAATTCACTATCGAGAAAGATGGAGAAAATACACCGGCGCCGCCAAACACCTTAGGGTATCTTAGGACAGCATAAAAGGAGATCAGTCCGCCCATTGAACTACCAGCTACAAATGTGTTTTCCTTATTCTTGATTGTTCTGTAATGCTTATCTATAAATGGTTTTAGAGTCTTAACAAGGAAGTCAAGATATTGGTTGCCCTCTCCCTTACCAAATCTTTCATTGTCATAAGGATCGTATTCGTTTATTCGCTTATTACTGCCGTGGTCAACGGCGACTACGATGGATTGTTTATCATTAGTAGTGTCGAGGAAATCATCTACTCCCCATTCGCCAGAGAAGGCGGTGGATTCATCAAATACGTTTTGGCCATCGTGCATATAGATAACCGGGTAACGTTTATTAGAGTTGGCGTATTCCTCCGGAAGGTAGATCCAGACCTTTCTCACTCGTTTTAACTGAGGAATGAAGAAGGCGGTGTCGATTATGCGAACATTTTTACTGGCAGTGCTGGACTTTGGTTTTCCAGGGAAACGGTCAGCCCATTCCTCAATCCTGATATCCAAAGCTGTATCCGAATCCAGGTTAATGAAACGGTTTTCGATTGGAAATCCATCCTTGCCGCATTCGACTTTGTCCCAGCTTCCGCGCGTGATCTTAAACTCATGAATTCCGGTCGGCAAAGAAAGTTGGATAGTATAGACTCCGTTGTTTGAAGGACTCAATTTGAATTTCTCGTCCTGTGGATTCCAGCCATTGAAGGAACCGGCCAGGTAAAGCTCGGCGCCTGCCGGATGGTATGAAGGGACAGAACTAATTTTTATTTGTACGGAGTATTGGGCATGCATTTTCATAGCGCAAAATAAAATCGATATAATAAAAGCAGACCGGAACATTTTATTGAATCCCCTTCATCAATTCCCTGATCTTCTGATGGTGTCTATCACTAACAGGCCACACGGGCAAGCGAAACGTATTCTTACACATTCCCATTTCGCTTAGATAAGCCTTAATTCCACTCGGACTTCCTTCCGTAAATAAAGAGCATAACAATTTCCGTGAAATTATAGTGAATGATCTGTGCCTGTTCATAATTGCCTTGCAGACAAAAGCGAACCATGGTGGAATATTGTCGGGGATAGGCATTGGCAACTACCGAGATCAGGCCCTTCTGCTCCGGCAGCAATCATGGGAAGGGTCATCCCATCATCACCACTGATCACCATGAAATGATTGGGTTTATACTTAATGATCTGGTGGACCTGGTCCATCATCCCACTTGCTTCCTTGGTCGCAAAGACGCTTTTAAGCTCCTCCGCAATCCTTAATTGCGTTTCGGCGGTTACGTTTTGGCCGGTGCGACTTGGTACATTATATAATATGATAGGCAATGGCGTAGCCTCGTCCAGTTTTTTATAGTGTTGAAAGATGCCTTCCTGGTTGGGTTTGTTGTAGGAGGGACTAACAGAAAGAATCGCATCATAACCTTTGAGATCAAATTCCTTAAATGCATTCACTACTTCCTGCGTATCACTCCCACCGATGCCGGCCACCAGAGGAAGTCGTCCATTCACAACTTCATTGACAAAAGAAAATACCTCCTGTTTTTCCTTTCCATGAATCGTAGCGCTTTCTCCAGTTGTACCAAGCACAACCAGGTATTCGACTTGTCCTTCCAGCCAAAAATTGATCAGCTTGCGAAAGTTATCATGGTCAAGTTTTCCCTGATCCGTAAAAGGTGTTACGATAGCGATACCTGTACCCCTGAATTTATCCTTTAATGACATCTTAATAATATTGGATTGAGCTTTTGATTAGACTTCTTCCCAGAAACCCATCTTACCGAACTTTTCAATTCGCTGGCTGACGCGTTCTTCGGGAGAAATCTGTTTTAATTCTGCGAATACAGGTTTTATAAATTCTTTGAGAATCTGTGCTGATTCATTGTAGTCCCAATGAGCTCCACCGATGGGCTCGGGAATAATGCCTTCAATCAATCCGAATCCCAGCATCTTATCGGCGGTTAGTTTCAATTGTTCTGCAGCCATTTCTTTTTTCTCCCAGCTGCGCCATAAAATAGAGGAACAACTCTCGGGAGAGATGACCGAATACCATGTATTCTCCATCATGAACACCCTGTCACCTACTCCTATTCCTAAGGCACCCCCGGAAGCGCCCTCACCGATGATCACGCAGATAACGGGGACTTTCAGACGGATCATTTCATATATATTACGTGCGATAGCTTCTCCCTGTCCTCTTTCTTCAGCTTCGAGGCCAGGATAAGCACCGGGAGTATCAATCAAAGTAAGGATCGGCTTATTAAATTTTTCGGCTAGTCTCATCAGTCGCAGTGCTTTCCGGTATCCTTCCGGGTTGGCCATACCGAAATTCCGCATTTGCCGGGTCTTTGTATTGATCCCTTTTTGTTGTCCGACGACCATGATGGTCTGGCCATCTAATGAGGCAAAGCCGCCGATCATAGCTTTATCGTCTTTGACGTTGCGATCGCCGAAGAGTTCGACGAAATTGGTGAACATCTTATCGATGTACTTCGTGGTGTAAGGCCTGTCGGGGTGCCGGCTCAATTGTACGCGTTGCCAGCTGCTGAGGTGTTGGGTGATCTCCTTTCTCTTTTCCAGGATGCTATCTTCCAACTTTTTGATCGTATCGCTCAGGTCGAGTTTCGTCTTTTCCTGGCGATGCTTCATGTTGGCGATCTCGTCAATAAGATCCTTTATCGGCCGCTCAAAATCGAGAAATTGTCGGTTAGCGTCAGATGGCATAGTTGGTTAATCAAACTTTGGAAGGGCTAAATTAAGGATTAATAAATAATGGGGAATTTGAAGAATGATTACTGATTATTGATTATTGATTATTTAAAATTTCGGGGCCTTAAGTAATGATGAAAAAAATAATTAATAATTTGACCTCGCTAGACAATAATCAATAATTAATAATTAATAATCAAAGTATGCAAACCGGCTACGCCCCTGCCAACGGCTTAAGAATGTACTATGAAATACATGGCAATGGGAACCCAATCGTTCTGATTCATGGAGGAGGATCCACTATTGAAACTACTTTTGGACGCGTCTTGCCATTACTCGCCAAGCGATATAAAGTTATTGCCGTCGAGTTGCAGGCACATGGACATACAAAGGATAGGGAAATGCCCGAGTCTTTCGAACAGGATGCTGATGATGTAGCAGCTTTACTCACTTATCTAAAGATTGACCAGGCCAGTATTTTCGGTTTCAGTAATGGCGGCAATACGGCCATGCAAATAGGCATCCGTCATCCGGAATTGGTTAATAAATTAATCATTGCATCCGCCTTTTACAAAAGGGAAGGCATGATCAAAGGATTTTTTGATGGAATGGAGGATGCCAACCTGGGAAACATGCCGCTACATTTGAAAGAGGCTTATCTGCAAATTGAAAACGATTCGATTGGTTTGCAAAGGATGTTTGACAGGGACCGCACCAGGATGCTCCAATTTAAAGACTGGAAAGACGCAGATCTGCATTCCATAAAAGCGCCTTCCCTTTTGATAGTTGGGGATAAAGATGTTGTCACCACAGAGCATACGGTGGAAATGTCACGCAGAATCCCCAATGCAGAGTTATTGATACTGCCTGCCGATCATGGATCCTATATAGCCGAAGGGATGACACCAATGAATAAGATAGTTGAACTGACGCTCGCCGTGATTGCAGAGTTTTTAGAAAAATAAAAGTGTGATCGAATTTTTAAGTCATCAAAATAACGGTTATGGACAGAAAACAATTCCTTTATTCACAAGGCGATGTCGGCAGTACAAAACTGTTTATTTGTAATAACTAGTATTTGATCTGACAGTTGAGGATTTTTTCTTTTAATTTTCAAAAGGGACCGGATTAAAATAATTAGGCTGCTGGTGTTAATTCATCGTGCAGCTTTTGTTTTGCTAAGATAAGAGATTCATTAAAAGTCTGCATTGGAGTTTTGCCAAAACAGTATCTACCGCTGTGCGGGCGTTCATTATTGTAATAATTGATCCATTCATCGAGATCTAGTTGAAGTTGCTCCATAGTTTCATAGATCCTTTTACGAAAGGCAACAGCGTAGAACTCATCTTGCATAGTTCGATGTAGACGTTCGCAAATGCCATTGGTTTGCGGATGGCGGACCTGGGTTTTACTATGCTCAATTCCTTCGATCTGCAAATACATTTCGTATTCGTGATTCTCTGGCTTTCCCTTGAACTCCGTTCCTCGATCGGTCAGTATTCGTAGCAAAGGGATTTGCTGTTCATCAAAGAAGGGTAAAACCCTGTCATTAAGGATATCGGCAGAAGTGATAGCATGCTTACTGTCATAGAGTTTGGCAAAAGCTACGCGGCTATAGGTATCGATAAATGTTTGTTGGTAAATACGACCTACACCTTTGACAGTACCCACATAATAGGTATCCTGAGATCCCAGGTAGCCTGGATGTTCGGTCTCGATCTCTCCATAAGCTTCCCTTTTTTCTCTTTTACGCTCAAGAGCCATCAATTGAGCTTCCGTAAGGATAATGCCTTCCTGTGCAACCCGTTCTTCCAAGGCATTTAAACGCTTTGAAAAGATTTCCAGATTATGCCGTTGCCATACACACCGAACGCCGGCTGCAGAAATAAAAACCCCTTGTTTACGCAGTTCATTACAAGCTCTGCATTGTCCATAAGCCGGATAATCCAAAGCCATCTTCACCACTGCTTCTTCTATTTCAGGGGATACCCGGTTTTTGAGAATTGGCTTTCGACGGCTGATTTCAACCAGGGCTCCTTCACCACCCGTCTCGTATAACTCTTTTATTCGATAAAAGCTATCACGGCTTGTGCCCATTAATTTACAAGCTCTTGTAACGTTGTTGAGATGTTCGGCTAGTTTAAGAAGACCTAACCGAGATTTGATTAATTTAGATTCCTGATTCATGATCTGACATTTTTGGGGTTAATTAATAAGTGTCGTTACTTAAAGTTAATCCCAATTGTCAGATCAAATATTAGCTTCTACAGTTTATTATCAGGAAAGCACCAATGAGGAATATTTAGCTCGAGACTTTCTTTTAATTCAATTTCTCCCTGGTGAGTCAGTTCTTTGGGGCCATGCATAATGTCAATTTTTGCCTCCATGACAAAAAAGTCTCCGAATATGCCGTCACATTTATAGCATCCAAAAGATTTATAAGATTTGTTGACCGTATTGCTATGTCTCGCCTTGATTTGTCCAAGTTTAAGATTTAAATCCTTTCTGCTCTCAATAAATTCTTTAGCGAGTTTTATTATTTCAGGTCTATACTCAATGCTCGTTGACTCCCAAAGAGCTTCTTCCGGTTTTATTTTTGCATTGCAGGCCGAGTAGAAGTGCGTGTCAACATAAAATAGATGGTTTAATTCATTGCATTTCCAACACGCCATTTCGTAAAATACTAGGCAAACTAATTGTTTAATTTTTGTTTTTACTACAGGTTTAAATTGAATATTATTTGAAATAAAATTATGAAGAAAAGTATTTAGATCAACCTTTCTGCGGTCGCCAAGGTTTACCTGAAGACTTAAGTCTGCCTGATCCTCGACATAGAATAGTGGTAAATCTGGTCTCTCTTCATTTAGTTTTGACACAGGATTTTCGAAAAACCAACAACCTACAATCCCGTCCTTTATGTACTTTGATTGTCTTTCTAACGTTTTTCTTAAAGATTGAGGACTTAATTGTATCTCAAATGCAATTGGTTTTTTATTATTCGGAACAAAAACATCAGCTCTCCAGCCTTTACCACTGCGTTCTTGAATTGCTTCAATTCCCACAGCTCGACAGGCAGAAACAATCTGCCATTTGTATTCTATCGTGTTTTCTAATATTTGCCGAATTGTCCATTTGCTTTATGATGTGATAAAAGGAATAATAAATTAAATGAGTTTGGTTTATACGATTAGCATTGGAAGAGTAAAAACGCTTACGGCGCCTCTCCAGATCAAATTTGTTGCGGCCAAATCCGTTTGAAGAAACATACTTACACCCACTCCTCCGCCGCATCAACCAAAGCCTTCCACAGATGCAAAGCAAAAGAACTTCGGACCATAATACGGTAACGAGATAAAGCGATGTGCCACATGATCACCGGCGCCTTCGCCATCAGTCCCTGGGAGACAGTTCCAATAGGAAAACTTTTTTCTCTGAGATCCTGCTCCCACAGGTGGGCGAGCAATTCACGAACATTAGGTCCTTCAAGTTCAATAGTAGTTCGCTGGCCGCTGACATCAACTACACTGAAATGATAGTCGTTGTTCGACCGCAACGGTACGAGCTTCTGCTCGACTTCCTCAAATCCTACAATAAGCCACCAGTCAGGTGCAAGACACAAGGCATGAACTTCACCGCCACCGGATACTGATCCCGCGCTAGTTTGGCCTGGTCTCTTCGGCAGATCCATACCCAGCGCTTCGGCAATTGCGGCTTGCGTTGGAGTTCCGGGCGCTACACGAAGATCGATGCTGTGCAATCCTGGCAATTCACGAATCGCCACGGTAGCAACAGTTCCTATGTTCATTCCTTGCAATGGAGTTTCTCGGGTGATCATACGTCGTTTCAATTAGTCTCTTCGAATATTATCCTTGTCAATGAATACAGAGTCGCAGATAGTAGCACGCAATACTTTTCCAGGCAAAGGCACAGTTACTACTTCACCCATCCGGTTCAGACCATCGGCCACCAATGCCAGTGCAAACCCACTTCCAAGCTCTGGCGAATAGTAAGAACTCGTTACAAAACCAGTATGACGGGTTTTGCCTTGCTCATCCGCTTGTGCATTGAGTACGGTAATGTATGCTCCTTCCGGGATGACTTCGTCAGTGTTCTCTGGCAATAGGCCAACCAACTGCGATCTCCCTGCTGCTTTCAGATAGGGCAGCTGAAAGGAGCGCTTTCCGATGAACTCTTTCTTCTTGGAAACAATCCATGACATGTTGAGGTCTTGCGGCGTTTGAGTTCCGTCAGTGTCTTGCCCGACAATGATGTATCCCTTTTCCGCCCGCAGTACATGCATAGTCTCAGTTCCATACGCAGTTAGGTCGTAAGGACGTCCGAGCATCCACAGTCGTTCCCAAATATAACGGGCATGACTCCACGCAATGTTGATCTCAAATGCAAGCTCTCCCGAAAAAGAGATTCGTGCAATGCGCACGGGTAAGCTGTCGATCGTCGCCATTCGGCTATGCATAAATGGAAATGCTTCTTTAGAGAGGTCGATGTCTGTGACCAACTCCTGAAGGAGCTGCCTGCTTTTCGGGCCCACGAGCGCGATCGTTGAAATATGTTCGGTAACTGAGGTACAATGTACCTTCAGGTCAGGCCACTCTGTCTGCAGCCACTCTTCCAGCCATGCCAGCACCCGGGCAGCACCTCCAGTGGTAGTAGTCATCAGGAAATGGTTCTTACCCAACCGCGTAGTGACACCATCGTCGAAGACGATACCGTCAGCCTTGCACATCAATCCATATCGGCATTGCCCTTCCGGCAATGTCGAGAAAATATTTGTGTAAATGCGGTCGAGGAAAACAGCGGCGTCCGGTCCCTGGACATCAATCTTTCCGAGCGTGGATGCGTCCATCACGGCCACACCCTGTCTGGCTGCTACACACTCACGTCTAACGGCATCGCTCATGCGCTCTCCCGGCTTCGGGAAGTACCAAGGTCGCTTCCATTGTCCCACGTCCTCGAATATTGCACCAGCGTCAACATGCCATTGATGCAGCGGAGTGATGCGGATGGGATCAGAAAGTAGTCCGCGTTCACGTCCGGCAAGCGCAGCAAACGGCACCGGCACATAAGGTGGACGAAAAGAAAGAGTACCCACATCTGCAGGCGAGAGCGCGGAGTTTACGCCGTGCGCAGCAGCATTAAGTTGACAAAGTGCACCAATGGTTAGCATACCACTGGTCTTGCCCTGGTCATGTGCCGTGCCTATAGTAGTGTATCGTTTGATGTGCTCGATGCTGGACAACCCCGCCCCTACGGCACGTCGCAGATCGTATAACGCTGTATCGCGTTGCAAATCGATATAAGCGTGAAGCGATTGTTCTTCATCGAGAACCGGACCGAAGAATACTGATGGATCGTCGTCGCCACCAAAGTCGCCGGCCAGCATACCGACGATGCGGAGTCGATCGGTAGAGTGATTTACCAGGAATGCTGCGTGTTCCTCACTCCACTGCGGTTTGATGCCGATGTGGGTTGCCAGATCGACGATCGGGGTCCAGCCTCCAGATATTGCGAGCAGATCAGCATCTATTTGAGCAATCTCATTCGTTTTCAGATCCTTAATAATTACATTTTGCAAAGCCCCTTCTGTATTGCAACCAGTGTCCAGAACAGTGGCATGGAAACGGACGGGAATCCCCGCCGCCTTTGCTGCATCGACACTTGGACCTCCAGCCTCAGGCCGCGCATCATATATATATTGAATCTGTACCCCAGCTTGATGAAGCCTAAGCGCATCGCGATATCCCTGGTTGTCAACTGTAGCAACCACGGTGTGCCTAAAGATCCGCACACCATGAACCGCAACGTAGGTCGCGGCCGCATGGGAGAGCATGATGCCTGGTCTGTCGTTATTTGCAAAGACCAATGGGCGTTGGAATGCACCTGGCGCAAGCACGACATGATCAGCACGGATATGCCAGGTCCGTATACGTGCACGATTCGCTGGCGCTGAATTTCCAAGGTGGTCACTTCGCCGCTCTATGGCAACAACATAATTCTGATCGTATAATCCAATTGCAGTGCACCTGCACAGATAAGTAAGGTTTCCATGCTTGAGAACATCCTGCAGTGCAGATGGTAATTCTTTTCCAAGATGCCGGAGATGACCTCCCGGTTGTGGCTGATCGTCGATCAGTAACACTTCTTGTCCTGCACGCAGTTGCTCATCCGCGGCGATAAGTCCCGCAAGACCTGCACCGATAATCAGCGTATCAACATAGCGATTGGTCTTGTCGTAGCGTGCTTCATCAGGAAGCTCAGGTAGTGAACCGACGCCGGTAAGGCTATGCGCAATAAGTCCCTCCGCCACTTCAATGACAGTGGCTGGAAGCATCGATTCCTTTGTGCCCGATATCAACTGCACGAGTGCATTGGGTTCCTCAACGCCCACTCCAACGACACCTCGCGGACGGTCATGGTAAATGCTGTTGGTTATCGTCACCATGCCGCTACGAAGTAACGCTGCCGCCATCGGCTCACCGTAATGCCCATTATAGACTTTGTTATCAAAACTGAAGGATACTTCGCTCATGCCTTCGAGCCCTCCTGCCCATCCCGATAGCTATCGGGATTACCGGGCACTTTTGGTTGTGCAGTGAAGGGAAGGTATGCAGGTCCAATCTCATGGGTGATAGTGTTGCGCCAGAGGTTAAACCAGCGGTTACATCCAGCGAAATGCACCCATCGCTCGGCAAGCCATCCCTTTGGGTTGGCACGGATATGAAGGTATTTCGCCCATTCGTTGTCGCTTAGCGCATTCGGATCCGGGTAGGCTACACCAGCCTCAGCTCCGTAGTGGAACTCGGTTTCGTTGCGCAGCCCACAGTGGGGACAAGGAATGTGAAGCATAAAATAATTTTTTAGTGGGCGACTCCGGCCGCTCCATGTTCATCGATGAGATGTCCTGTCACAAATCGGTTGAGGGCAAAGGGCCGATTCAATTCATGCGGTGTGCCGTGTGCCATGGTATAGGCCATCACCCAGCCCGAACCAGGCGTGGCTTTGAATCCACCTGTTCCCCAGCCGGTGTTGATAAACAAATTCTCAACCGGAGTAAGGTCAATGATAGGTGAAGCGTCTGGAGCAATATCAACGATACCTCCCCAGCTCCTTAGCAGTTGCGCGCGAGAGAATATTGGAAACAATTCTATCGCAGCAGCCAACTGGTGTTCGATCACATGGAAGCCGCCGCGCTGCGAATATGAATTGAAGGCATCGGTGCCTGCCCCCATCACCAGCTCACCTTTGTGGGCCTGGCTTACATAAACATGGACAGCACTACTCATGACAACTGTGTTGAGAACCTGCTCAAGTAATGGACTGACCAACGCCTGCAATGGCCTGCTTTGAATGGGAATAGAGAATCCTGCAAGATTGGCCAGTATCGAGGAATGGCCGGCCGCAACAAGGCCTACTTTACCGGCAGCAATCGCACCCTGCGAGGTGTGTACGCCCTCGACCTTATTGTTCCGAATATCAAAGCCTGTTACTTCGGTACCCTGGATAATATCCACTCCAAGATCGCTGGCTGCCTTCGCATAGCCCCAAGCGACCCAGTCGTGTTTGGCGATGCCGCCGCGCGGCTGGTAAGTAGCACCATGAACCGGATACCGGAGATCCTCGCTGATATTAATGATCGGCACCAACTTCTTCACTTCGGCTGGCGTGAGCCATTCACTGTCGATACCATTCAAGGCATTCGCATAAAAGTTCCGGAGTTTTGATCGCACATCACTAACTGAATGAGCCAACGTTAGCACACCGCGCTGGCTGAAGAACATCTCATAACCGAGATCTTCTTCCAGCGTCTCCCATAATTTTAGTGAATGCTCATAGATGGCTGCCGACTCATCCCATAAATAATTCGAGCGGATGATGGTGGTATTGCGAGCGACATTGCCTCCTGCGAGCCAACCTTTCTCGAGAACCGCAATGTTGGTAAGGCCATGATTTTTTGCGAGATAATATGCGGTCGCCAGTCCATGACCGCCACCGCCAACGATCACCGCATCGTATGCTTTCTTCGGCTTCACCGTCTTCCACAATTGTGGAGGCTGCTCTGGAAGAGGGGCCGCTCTCCGTCGTCCGATCGTGCCTGGAGGAAGAGTATCGTGAGTATTGGTCATGATCTCAATCGTGTCATTTGTGGATCGAACTGCGGATCCGCTCCTACACTTGCCGGATAATCGTGATCGAAATATCGTATAAAGAGAGCTGTACCCTGAGTGCTTAATTCTGCTGGCACCCACGCATATGCGAGTTGTTTGCCAATGGTATGGCCGAAGTATGCACTGGTAACATAACCGACCGTCTTTCCCTGATGGAGCACTGGCTCCTTGCCAAGTACTACATGCTCAGGGTTATCAAGCACCAAACATGCTAAACGCCTGCTCAGCGAATTTGGATTCACTTCATTCAATGCTTCAGCGCCTTTATATCCGCCACCTTTGCGCACCGCAAATGAAAGGCCCGCCTCATGAGGGTTGTGCTCGCTATTCATGTCCGTTCCGTAACTGCGATATCCTTTTTCCAGTCGCATGGAATTAAATGCTCCACGGCCGGCGGCAATGAGTCCGTACTTTTTTCCTGCCTGCCACAGCGTATCCCAGAGTTTCAATGCGAAGTCGGCGGTGGTATAAATTTCATATCCGAGCTCGCCAACATAAGAAAGTCTACACAGCATCACAGGTACATGGCCGAGATAAATATGCTTTAGCCGGAAGTAGCCCAGTGCTTCGTTGCTCAGATCATCCCTGGTCAAAGACTGCGCGAGTTCCCGCGACTTAGGTCCGAAGAGTCCCAGCCCAACGGTCCCGGCGGTGATGTCTCGCACATGCACTGTATCCGGTGCCAACTGTTTCAGGTAATTGATATCGATGTTGCTATTCACGCCAATGAAAAAGTCGCGCTCACCACGTCGCATGACAGTGATGTCACTCATGATGCCAGCTCTTTCATTAAGTATCAGGCAATAGGTGATGGAGCCGGGCTTCTTGCGCAGGTTACCCGTTGTGAATCGCTCGAGAAATTCTAATGCGCCGTTTCCTGTGACCTCAATGCGTTTCAATGTCGTTATATCGAACAGGCCGACGCCTTCCCTGACTGCACGAGCTTCAGCACCGATGATCGGCGACCAATATTTTGAACTCCACTCATCTCGCGGCGGAGAATTGAAGTGAGCGAGCAGGTTGGAGTTGGCTTCGTACCATTGCGGTCGCTCATATCCGGAAGCTTCGAGGAAGAAGCCACCAAGTTCCTGCTGACGTTGGTAGAAACCAGTGGTGCGGAGGGGCCGTGGCGATTCCATAGGTTGCAGGGGGTGCATCAAATCATACACCTCGACATAGTTCTGTGCTCCACGTTGTTCGATATGCAATGATCCCAACTGGTGGGCCTCAAAGCGATTGACATCGCATTCATGCACGGCTAGTGTAGGATGACCGTTGACGATCCACTCAGCAATTGCGCGTGCCACGCCACAACCATGAGTGATCCATACTGCTTCACCAACCCAGAAACCCTTCAATCCCGACCATTCACCCATCAGGGGGAAATTGTCCACAGTGAAGGAGAACAAACCATTCATCGATTCGACAATCTTGCTGTCCCTTAGTGCGGGAATAACATCGGTCGCACCTTCCATGGCACCTTTCCACTCCTCAAGGGTGAATGGCATCTGGCTCGGCATTATTTCAGCGAGTTCGTTTGGAAGGATGTCCTCAGCCCTTACTGGAAGTGGCCGGTGTCCATACCAACCAACCGCGAGACTATGTCCTCTCTGCTTAAAATAGAGATCAGAGCCTTGGTGACGAAGCACTGGCAACTCAGCTTCGCTTTTGTAAGAGGCCAATTCAGGCATGGGCGCTGTGTAGCAAAGCTGGTGGGCTAAAGGCTGAATAGCCTTCGACATACCGACCATAGCTCCAATCTTCGGTCCCCATATTCCCGCACAGGAAACAATGATATCCGCCGGAAATGTCCCCTGTGTTGTTTGCACACCAGTGACTTGACCGTCATTCTGATCGATAGCAAGGACCTCGCAACCTGCGATGAATCGCGCACCGCGGCTTATCGACCGCTCACCCATTACTTCGCCACCTAATATCGCTCGCGCGATCCCGTCATCGGGCACGTGTAGCGCACCCAGTAATTTATCGCGACCAAGAAGCGGATGCAATTTCAACGCTTCCTCCGGAGATATCACGCGTGCATCAATCCCGACCGACATGGCAAATCCTGCCCTACGATAGAGCTCGGCCAGCCGCTCAGGTGTCGTGGCAATTTCCATGCTGCCCACCTTGAGAAAACAGGTCTCGCCGCCATGGCGAAGGCCATGAAGTTTTTCGACTGTTTCGCGTGCGAATTGCGCCATTGTACGCGAGCCATTGGTCTGGAAAACCACCCCAGGCGCGTGCGATGTCGAGCCGCCGGGATTCCAGAGCTGACCTTTTTCAATGACTACGATATCACAATACCCGCGTTCGGTGAGCTCATCAGCCAATGAACAACCAACGATACCTGCTCCTATTATTACAATCTTTGGCATCAGTGCTCCGGGATTCCTGTGAGTTGATCTCTGTACCAGGAAAGAAACTGCTTCACGAGATACTCCTCGTCAGCCAGGGGACCCGGCAAGTAGCCACCGGAGCAAATGCCGCGATAAGCACCTTCTGCCAGGCTTTGATCCTGCGCATTGGTCTGGGTCCAGACTTGGGTAAGGTCGTCAATATTATAATCAACTCCTTCCACCGCATCGGCCGCAACAAGCCATTTCGTTCGAACAAGAGTTCGGTCGACTGAAAGAGGGAAGACTGCGAAGGTGACGATATGGTCGGTCAAAAAATGGTTCCAGGAATTCGGATGGGTCCACAGCGAGAGTCCACTTCCCTCCGGCCGCTTGAAATTTCCGAGCAGCTTTTTGCAAGCGTGTTCAGGCTTCATGGTGTGGGAGATACATTGGTTGGCCAATGGCAGTCTAACGGCCCGGAACCAGAGGTCATTCGGATACTCCAGCAACTCATACGGAAGGCCGAGGCTTTCCCATTCTCTTTCCTTTTCCAAGAGCGTCTCCTGAAAGCGTTGTTCAGACGGCTGGACATTATTCTTGTCGAGACCTTTGCCAAAACCCGAACTGTAAAGCGGCACCAGCAGTTCCGGGTGATTGCTGGGGCAATGGAGGCATTCCCTGTTATTTTCTATGACCAGCTTCCAGTTACAGGCTTCAATGATATCTTTCTGGCAGGCTATTTTGGTCTTTGGCAATTCGTATGGAGCCAGATACGGTGTAAGCATAGTACGCACCTCTTCGATATCAACGGGTGCAGGAGTGGTAAGGCAAACATAAATAAGGCCACCGATCACCGCGACCTCGATTGGATTCAATCCAAAATCTTCCTTGGGAAAGCCGGGATTCATACCTCGGGCATTCAACAGCTTTCCGTCAAGGTCATAACTCCAGTTGTGGTAGGGACAGATGAGCCGCCGGCGGTTGCCTTTCTCCCCCGCCACCAGCTCATGGCCACGGTGTCGGCATACATTGTAAAATCCCCGCACCTCACCGCGGTCCGTTCGCTGCAGAAAAAAGGACCGCGTTCCAATTTTTAATGCAACGTAATCGCCAGATTTCGGGATGTCGGCCTCACAAGCCACATAAATCCATCGACTATAGAAAATTCGTTCAAGCTCTTCCTTGAAAATTTCGGTGCTTGTATAGAATCTCGAAGGTAGAGTGAAGTTTGTGTCAATTCCATTTAAGGACATGGCGATATTTTTTATAATTTGGAGTCAGATCCAATAACTAAACTAAAACATAAAGGTAAGTTTGCTATTCAATATTCCATTGGAGCTAAAAATCTGGAAAAATTTAAATGCCACCTTTCATAGATTTTAATTAAGTAAGACCAATACCTGTAATTAAATATGAAGGATTCTCCAGCTACTGATAATAACGATCTTGCCAGTTTTGGTTATCGCCAGGAATTAAAGCGTTCCATGGGTAGCTTCTCAAGTTTTGCTGCAGGCTTTTCTTACATTTCTATTCTTACCGGTCTTTTTCAGATGTTTCATTTGGGTTATGGGGTTGCCGGGCCCGGATTTTTCTGGACCTGGCCATTTGTATTGGCGGGTCAATTGCTGGTGGCGCTCTGCTTTGCAGAACTGGCTTCCAGGTTTCCGTTGTCTGGCGGGGTTTATCAATGGGCAAAGTTTACTGGAAACCCTTTCCTTGGATGGATGACAGGCTGGATTTATCTGGCTTGTCTTATTGTCACTATTGCTGCTGTGGCCATGGCACTTCAGGTTAGCCTGCCCCAAATTTCAAGTTCCTTCCAGATAATTGGAACCTCAGATGACGCAAAATCGGTTGCTATAAATGCCATTTTACTGGGTTCTATTCTAATTGTTATAAGTACGATCATCAATGCCAGGGGTATTAAGCTACTGGCTCTGATTAATAATATTGGTGTCTTTGCCGAACTGGTTGGAATTATAGTTCTGATAGTTCTTTTGTTTTTAAGTAGAGTAAGATCTCCGATCGAAGCTGTCGTTCGACATTAAGTATAACGGATCGGGGTTCAATCTTTTCCTGATCTGACGGTTTTACTGGCAGCGACTGCCCTGACCGCTTCTTATGTTCTTTATGGATTCGATACTGCCGGAACACTTGCTGAAGAAACTCATGATCCCCGTAAAAAAGCTCCCCGTGCTATCTTGCAGGCGCTTCTTGCCGCTGGATTTGCCGGATTACTGGTATTACTTTTTGCCTTGATGGCAGCGCCGGATTTGGGTATGCCAGATTTGGGAAATATACGCGGAGGGTTACCTATGTTGGTGAAATCAGTCCTGGGTGAAACTACGGGCAAGCTTTTTCTTTGTATTGTTATTTTTGCCATCATTGTGTGCACCCTTGCAGTTCATTCCGGAGCAGTAAGATTAATGTTCGCCATGGGGCGTGATGGGTTCCTGCCTTTTAGTAAATCCTTATCGAAAGTTTCCGCAAAAACCCAAACTCCTGTTTTAGCTACCCTGCTTTGTGGATTGGGAGCAATAATTATTTTGGCAATGAATCTTCAATTTCCAAAAGTATTTGAGTTGGTAACTTCTATCGCCATACTTTGGGCTAATCTGGCCTACTGGATAGTGGTGGCAGTTCAACTGAAAAACAGATTTATATCGGCGCGGTCGGGAGTAGATACGGATGCCAAATTTAGTTTGGGCAAATGGGGATTTCCGGTTAATATTTTGGCGCTGATCTGGAGCACTTTTATGGTTGTTAATGTGTCATGGCCCCGGACTGCGACCTATGGTGTTGAATGGTATAACCAGTATGCAGCGTGGATTTATACAGCTGGTTTGATTTGCCTTGGTGTGTTCATTTATTATTATAAGTCAATTAAAAAACAAAGAATTTCTTAAAAGGAATATGGTGTACACTCAGTTTATAGATGGCGCATTAACTACAGGTTCAAACAGGGAATCCTGGATAAACTATAATCCAGCTAATAATAATCCATTGGGAGAAGTTTGTCAGGCTAACGATCAGGATATTGAAGCAGCTGTAAATTCATCAGAAAAGGCCTTCCATATTTGGCATACCAAAACCGGAGCAGAACGTGGTCGGGTTTTATTAAAAGCAGCCCATATATTAAGATCCAGATTGGACAAAATTGCTTTTTTAGAAACTCAGGATGTTGGAAAGCCCATTTCGGAATCTCTGGCTGTGGATATTACTTCGGCTGCAGATGCCCTGGAATATTTTGGAGGAATGGCTGCAGGTATACATGGAGAGTTTTTTGATTTGAAAAACGCCTTTGGATATACGCGTCCTGAGCCTTTAGGTATTTGTGCGGGAATCGGTGCATGGAACTATCCGATTCAGATTGCTGCATGGAAGGCCGCTCCGGCATTGGCTTGCGGCAACTCAATGATTTTTAAACCATCCGAACTCACCCCGGCAACTGCACTTGAATTGGCTAAGGCATTTATGGAAGCCGGAGCCCCGCCTGGTTTGTTTAATGTAGTTCAGGGTGATGGTAGGGTTGGAAGCTATGTTAGTAGATCATCCGCGTATAGCAAAAATTTCATTGACAGGTTCAGTTTCAACTGGTAAAAAAATCTTTGCCGGTGCTGCAACCCAACTGAAACAGGTCACACTTGAACTTGGGTGGAAAATCTCCCTTAATTATTTTCGAAGATGCAGATATAGATAATGCTGTATCAGCAGCTTTGCTCGCAAATTTTTATACGCAGGGTGAAGTTTGTTCGAATGGTACACGGGTATTTGTGCATCGTCAAATTTTTGATTCCTTTTTAATGAAGCTAAAGGACCGAACTGAAAAAATCAGATTGGGGGACCCGGCAGATCCCGATACCCAGATGGGCGCATTAATTAGTAAGGCGCACATGGAAAAAATAATCCGGTTTATAGATTCAGGAAAATCTTCAGGTGCAACATTATTGACCGGAGGCTTCAGACCTGAAAAAGATTTCAAAGGACGGGATATTACTTCCGGCAATTTCCTGACTCCGGCAATTTTTACGGATTGCGATGATTCAATGGAAATTTGCAAAGAAGAGATTTTTGGTCCGGTGCTCTCTATACTCTGCTTTGACTCAGAAGAAGAGGTGATTGAAAGGGCTAATAATACTCCCTTCGGACTGTCGGCAGGTGTATTTACGAATGACATAAAACGCGGCCATCGGGTAATTCATCAATTACAGGCAGGTACATGCTGGATTAATAATTATAATATAACCCCTATTGAACTTCCTTTTGGTGGATATAAACAATCAGGTCAGGGCCGGGAGAATAGCCTTGCTGCTATTCAACATTATACCCAGCTAAAAAGTGTTTATGTGGAATTAGGAAATGTCGAATCTCCTTATTGAAGATGGATAAAGTTTTTGACACAATCATTATTGGAGGCGGGTCTGCCGGCTGTGTGTTGGCAAATCGACTGAGTGAAAATCCGGACCATAAAGTGTTGGTGATTGAAGCGGGAAGAAGAGATTCCTGGTGGGATATTTTTATTCATATGCCAGCTGCTCTTACCTATCCGATTGGTAGTAAATTTTATGATTGGCAATACCAATCGGAGCCTGAGCCATTCATGAATAACCGGCAGGTGTATCATGCCCGTGGAAAATTGTTAGGTGGTTCCAGTTCCATTAACGGAATGATTTTCATTCGTGGTAATCCATTGGACTATGAAAAGTGGGCAAAGGATCCGGGAATGGAATCATGGGATTATTCCCATTGCCTTCCTTATTTTAAAAAGTCTGAAAACAGAACCGCTGGAGCAAACTTCTTGCGTGGTGGTACTGGTCCTCTGCACCTCGAGACCGGGCCTGCGACCAACCCCTTGTTTAAAGCATTTTTTGATGCGGCCAAACAAGCAGGCTATCCGCTGACAGAAGATGTCAATGGATTCCAACAGGAAGGTTTTGGAAAGTTCGACCGCAACATCAAAAATGGGAGGCGTTGGTCTGCCTCAAAGGCATATTTGCATCCTGTTTTGGGAAAACGAAAAAATCTTGAAGTAATCTGTGGTGCGCTCGCAACCAAAATTCTTTTCTCGGGGAAGCGCGCAGTCGGAGTAGAATTTTTGAAAGGAAATAGTTTGCACAGGGTTACAGCAGGTGAAGTTATTTGCTGTGGAGGTGCCATTAATTCTCCCCAGATTCTCCAGCTGTCAGGAATAGGAAATCCTGAAATTTTGAAATCGGCAGGGGTTGAGGTGCTACACGACCTTCCTGGTGTGGGGCAGAATTTACAAGATCATCTTGAGGTATATGTCCAATATGCCTGCAAAAAACCAGTAAGCGTATGGCCAGCATTGAAATGGTATAACAAACCCTGGGTGGGCTTGCAGTGGATGTTCTTTCATAAAGGACCTGCGGCAACTAATCACTTTGAGGGAGGAGGATTTATCAGAAGTAATGAAACGGTTGCTTACCCTAACCTTCAGTTTCATTTTTTGCCTGTGGCTATACGATATGATGGTAGTTCTCCATCAGGGGGTCATGGCTACCAGGTCCATGTTGGCCCAATGAATTCTGATGCCCGTGGATCTGTCCTGATTAAGTCATCGGATCCAAAGGAAAAACCAGCCATTCGGTTTAATTATCTTTCTACAGATCAGGATCGGAGGGAGTGGGTGGAGGCCATCCGCTGTGCCCGAAAAATCCTGAATCAGCCAGCGATGGATGAATTTAATGGTGGGGAACTTTCACCTGGACCTGCCGTTGATACCGATGAGCAAATACTGGATTGGGTCAGCCGTGATTCAGAAACTGCCTTGCATCCATCCTGCACTTGTCGCATGGGTACGGATAACATGTCTGTCGTAGATCCACTAACCATGCGGGTGCATGGCCTTGACGGTTTAAGGATAGTAGATGGAAGTGTAATGCCGTATATAACGAATGGTAATCTGTATGCTCCAATTATGATGATCGCAGAAAAGGCGGCCGATATAATTTTAGGAAATCAACCGCTTAAAGCGGAAAAGTCTGATTTTTACAGGAAGCCGGATTAAAATATTTACTCAAATACCACAGTTCTATTTTTATAAGGAAACACGCGGTCTTCAAACAGCAGCTTAAGAGCTTTGGCCAATACGGCTTTTTCAATTTCCTTGCCCGCGGTAACCATCGCTGCAGGCGTATAGGTATGATCTACCTGTATGATTTGTTGTTCGATAATGGGGCCGTCATCCAAATTGTTGGTCACAAAATGCGCTGTTGCACCTATGAGTTTGACACCGCGAATGTGTGCCTGCTTATAGGGACTGGCGCCGATAAAGGCGGGCAAAAAAGAATGATGAATATTGATGATGTTGGGTGGATGCTTTGCAACAAACGCCGGTGACAGTATGCGCATAAACTTGGCCAGCACTAGGTAGTCATATTCATATTGCTGCAAATGACTTTCCAACTCTGATTCAAACTGCTCTTTGGTTTTTTGTTCATGGCTTATGTATATAAACGGCACGCCAAACCTCTCGCAAATATCCTGCAGCAAGGCATGATTGCCGATAACAACCTGCACACTTGCGCCCAATGTTTTGAAATGGTTACGCACTAAAATATCACCCAGACAGTGATACTCTTTTCCCACCATCACCACAACCTTCTTTTCGGGCTGCGGATTTACAATGATAACAGCATCATCTGGCAATCCAGCTTTTAATTCATGATAAAGCTTATCTACATCAGAATACGATTCGGTTGCCAATCTCAAAAAGAATTGTCCTTCGATTGGATCCACATGTTCCCGCATGGAAAGTATGTTGATGCCATTGCGCGCCATCGTCTGCGAGATGACCGCTACCAGGCCAACCTTATCTTTACATTGAATAAGAATGATCAAGAGTAATTTTTTCTACACGGCCAGCAAGTGTACCTGGCACAAATTAAAGAATTTAGGATGGTTGGTGGGCGATTATTCACTTCCTGTGATACTCTTCGTCGCTTACTTTTTCCATCCATTCAACCACCTTACCATTTAGATTTTCGTGTATAGCAATATGGCTCACGCCCGTTGTGGATGTTGCGCCATGCCAGTGTTTTTCGTTTGGCTCAATCCACACCACATCACCCGGACGAATTTCTTCAATGGAGCCACCTTGTTTTTGCACCCAGCCAACACCGGCTGTAATAATTAATGTTTGTCCTAAGGGATGTGTATGCCATGCGGTTCTGGCGCCTGGTTCAAATGTAACGAGTGCTGCAGCAGCACGTCTTGCATCGTTTGCAGCAAACAAAGGGTCAATTCGAACTGAACCACTGAACCAATCTTCCGGACCTTTTTGTGATGCCTGCGAGCCAATTTTTGTTATTTGCATTGTACTCTAAGTTTAATTCTGATTTGAAATGCCTGGGGGATGGCATGTAACAGGGCAAATTAAAAGATTTGTTTCACACTCATTTCCCTCGGTACATAAAGAAAAAAGCTCTGATCACTCAGAGCTTTTGCGGACCGGACGGGACTCTCCCGACTTCACTGGTCTGCTCCGAAGCTTTCAAGCAACGGGATGTAACAGCTAGAGGGTTTGCTGACCTTTATTGTTCCTTGCTGTTTTCTGTGGGTTTTTAACTGAAAATTATAGGGAAAATAGAAACTCCCAGAGATAATGAGTGAATTTTTTCCGTTCGGTATGAGTGTGGTGGTGCACTTCCATCTCTAATATTTAAGATAAATTGTACTTTTTCAAAATGAACTCTCTTATTCCACGTGCTTTTTTTCTTAAATTATTTAATAAATGATTGATGATTTCATTCATACCGTTAATATGGTTTAATGTTATTAAAATGGCATTGATTACTTCAGGATCAGCTGACAGTAACTTCACTTGCCCCTTAACAGGCATATCTCTGAATTCTTCGTTTTCAAATTTTCTATACTCAACCCCATCCAATAACATTGGAAAATAAGTACGAAGTAAATGCCTAAATTCGGTTGACTCTTCAAAAATAAACCGGATAAAATCGACTTGTTTATAATAATCCATCATACTATCGGAAACAGCTTTATCAGAAATCATGCGCATACCGCCTGCATTTCTTAGCTGAATAATTGTGCGGTCATTTACAGTGAACAGATCACTCCGGTGCAGTTGCCTCAAAAAATGATAGATATCTTTAGCCACTGTATCCCGGTCTTTGCGGGTGAGTAGTCCTATTGTTGAATCTGCCAGCTTTTGTGTGAATGTGCTGTAATTTATCCGTTCACCCAGGCTATTAATATCCGCACCAAGATCTTCAACAAAGGATCGTATATATTGTTTTTCCCTTTCTTTTTCAATTTTGTGTTCCCTGAAATTTTCTGCCAGGAAACCACAGAATACCGCAAGGAATAACATGAGAAACTCCCAGAAATAATGCGACCATTTCTTACGGGGTGTATGTGCATGTGCATGTACTTCCATGTCCGAATTTACAATCAAAATGTGTCCGTCTATCCTATTTCCTTAAGAAGAGTGGACGGACGGACAGGCTCAGAAGGTATGTAATTGCTACGCCTTTGGTCTTTGCGACCTGAATTTGAGACTTAACGAGTGCACTTCCGTTTTTAGCTCCATGATGAGGGGCTATATGATTTTTTCTCCTTTAAGTTCGGATGGCCGTGCGCCAATTTCCTTCTTCTTTACGTGCAAACCAATCACCGGCATCCTTTCCCCTTTAGCACAGCTTATTTCCCACCTAGCACCGCTTGAATGCCAAGTGTTTTTACTGAGCAATACAATCATCCCATCACACATTTCATTTTTCAGCATTGACTTTTAGTTGCCACCTTGCCAGTGGCTTAATTACTCAAAAACGGTATGATACCCAAACAAAATGTAATTTCTTTTATTTGGATATACCTGGCATGCAAGGCTGTAGCGGATCGGGGGTATATTTTTCTGTTAAGAAAGGGTTTTATATCGGAGGAAAAGTTACAGTATTCATAGGAATAGTTCATGGTACTGCAACAGATGATAGTGGAGGAAAACTTGCCACAATTACCCCAGCTTATTATATTTGGGAGGTATTAAAAACTTTGAATGTAGTACTGCCTTAAATATCATAATATATGAGTTTCCCTTTGACTTTTAGACTATACCGAGCACATACGTCCTCGGAGTTGACTTCATTGAAAGAATATATTAACCATAGTGCGAAAAGCATTTTAAGTGCTCAACAAGACTTTGAAAGGGAATATGCTCAAGAGACTAAAGGGGAAGTCAATCCGTCTGAGCAGGACTATTGGGATCATGAATACTATAAAGTAATTGAAATTTTTCCTTCTTTTTATAGACAATCAACATTTATCGGACTTTATTCCTTTCTTGAAGAAAGGCTAAATTCACTCTGTGACCAATTGCGACGATTTAAGAAATACAAAATCAAATTATCTGACTTAAGCGGTGAGAATATTATAGAAAAAAGTAAGAAATATTTAAGACTTGTTGTGGATTTGGAAATCGAGGGGTTAGATACTCTGTGGTTAAAGATTACAGAGTATCAAAAAATTAGAAATTGCTTTGTTCATTTAAATAGCTCAATTATTAGAGACAAAGAGTTACCTCTAGAAAAACAAAAACTATATCCGATTGTAAAGGCAAATCCTGACCTTGAGCTCAAACCAGGAGGAATTATTGATATTGTTAACGACAATTTCTTATTGCAGTTTATTTTGACTATTAGATCGTACATTAGTTCACTGTTGGATAAAATTGAAGATCAGGTAGCGTTTGACTAACGAAGCAACGTCTTGACTATGAGAATCAACTAGATAAAGATTTTAATGAATCGATGTGCCTTGGCGTCAACTCGCATTATCCAGGCCTGTTGCATTAAGTATTCTTGTTGTACCTATGTTGTACCTCAAAATAAAAAACTCTTATATGACATTCACATACAAGAGTTTATTTAACTTTAACGCGGACCGGACGGGACTCGAACCCGCGACCTCTGCCGTGACAGGGCAGCATTCTAACCAACTGAACTACCGATCCAAATTTCTAATAACCAATCCCGAAATCGCTTTCTCTCTTCGGGACCTTAAAAATCTATTCCTCCTTCGTCGGAACGGCTGAACTGCCGATCCGAATATCAAAAAATCGAAACGCAAAGATATGGATCAGCCACTAAAAAAGACAACCCACTCTTGCGGTTATTTAATTTTAACCCAAGTCTTGGTCAGTCCCTTTTCCTGGAGATAGGTTGACAAGGCTTCACCATCCTTTCCTCCCTTCTGGGCATGATGTAATAGCGAAAAGCCATGCGGTCCATTGGCAAAAATTAATTTTGGATAAGCCTCTAAAATTGGTTTTACAAGGTCTGTCTTGCCCAGCATGGTCAATACAAATAAACTAACCCGGGCTCCAGTTTCAATCAGGAATTCTGCAATTTGTTTATTGCCCATATGACCGGCTCCTTCAATAGCGGATTCAAAATCTCCATTGCCCCAATCAATCTTACCATGAATCAAATTGGGATAATCTTTTATCATGGATTGCACTTTGGCAAGATCGCTATGCCCGGCAATTACAAACTCTTTTACAATCTCAGGTTTATAAGGTTCCGGGTCTTCCAAATTGGCGGACCTGTTTTCTTGAAATAGACTCCCGGCATTTACAATGCCCGGAAGAAAAAGTGTGCTTGAGAAAGCACTTGTCGTATAAAAAAATTGTTTTCTATCCATAACTTTAATTTTAGCAAATCGAGAATGCAGGAAGCTCTGTGTCCCTCCAATGTAAAACTAAATTGGGATTGGGCTACGGAAATTATAGGAATGGTATTCCATCTCCTTTTTGACGCGCTATTTATGTTTATCTTAAAAAATTAAACAATGATCAAAGCAACCTTTTTTAGAAGCACTACACAAATAATACTCTTAATAAGTCTCGGTCAAAATAGTTTTGCGCAGGCAATTGATTCATTAAAAATGGATGCTATTCCGCATTTCTTGCAGTGGGAAAACCAACCCCTTAAATATTCTTTGGATAAAAATGTACTGACAATTGTTGCCGGAGAGACAACAGATATGTTCAGAGACCCCAATGTTACTTACAATACAGACAATGCCCCCAAGTTGCTATTTAAACCCGATGATAACTTCATTTTAATAGCAGCAATTGAGCACGGCTTCCTTAGTAAATGGGACGGAGGTGCCATTGTATTAAAACAAGACAGCCTCAATTGGATAAAATTTTGTTTTGAAAAAGACTATACCGGTGCACGAAGAGTTGTAAGTGTGGTGACAAAAAATATATCCGACGACTGTAATTCAGTTGAAATAAAAAGCAATAAAGTTTTCTATAAAATAGCCAAAGCGGATAACGTAATAACCCTTTACTATTCCACCGATGCAATCAAGTGGTTCCTTATAAGGCACCTTCAATTTGATACTGCTAGGGATTTTCAAGTCGGTTTTTTGGCCCAGTCCCCAACCGGTAAGAGTTGTACTGTTAAATTCTCTAATATTAAATATGTAGCAAAGAAAATTAAAGACCCGTACGTTGGAGAATGACATCCGACCCTTCTTATGGCTTCTGCTGTGAACTCTGAATTATCTTAGTCATCGTAGCAACATCTAAGGATTCGTGCTCATGCATAATCTTCCAGTTACTATTTTTTTTAAGAAAAACTCCGGTATATGACATTTTAGTCGTATCAGGAGAGTTTTTATCATGCCAATAAAAAAAAGAAGTTACTAATGCGGTCCCTTTGCTTAAGATATCAATTCTCGTGTTCTCCCAATGAAAGTCGTTTGGGATCTTTGGGAAACGCGAATAAAAAGCCTTTATCGTATCAATAGTTTGAATTGCCTTCTCGCCATTCCCTAAAGAGATGAATCCTGTGTCAACATATAATAGCGCTACGGAATCAAATTTTGCGTTTTGTAACAGCTGTTTATAATGATCTAGAAATACTTCTACTTCCTTTTTTTCTTTAGGATAGGAACTCGCTGAAATTCCACAAGAAAAATAAACGACAGCAAGCATTGAAAGAGCTAATATTTTGCGCATATATCCTTTCCGGTTTGAATTTATTGATGGTTAAATTAGTTGCAGGTTCGTGGACAGGTAATTATTGGAAAATGACCTTTACTTATTTTGCCCTCATCTTATTTCCCTTCGCCTCATGAGTTAACTCCGCCAGGCCTAACTCTTCCATCAAAGGTGGCAAATACATTCCAAATCTTCCACGCAAACCTTTCTTCAGCCCATACCAACCACCCATCGGATTGCTGGTAGAGCGTCCCCAGGCTTCTACGGTACCGTCTTTGGCAGGCTTTTGCTCATCCGCGCTACCTAGCCCCATCCAATCTCCATGTTTTTTTAGCATTGCCTGCAAGTCTTTTATACTGCGATAATCATAGAGCAATGTGGTCTTGCCAACAACGCAGACCAGGACATCCTTTCCATCCTTTACATCCTTATACATCTCAAATTCGGAAGTTCCGGGTGGCGTTTTCAGTTTCCAGGGATTTTCTTTTGTACCTTTTTCCATATAGTTATTGTTAGCGTTAACCTGTCATTTTACCTTTTCATATTCCTTACCATTCCATTTCACTGCCCGGTTGTTTGCCACTCTCACCCATTTGTCGATGTCAAATTCCCAGGTATCCGCATAATTTATTTCGGAGGCGTCGCCACCGCCAAATAAGACCAGTTTCTTTCTCACCGGATCATACCCCAGCGCAGCCATCATTCTTGCCGGACCATCATCCGATATTTTTTTCCAATGGACTCCATCCCATCCCCATGTATCGCTCCTTATATCCCAAACCTCACCCGTCGGGTCAATCGTAGAATCCACCTTCTTTTTCCAGACATCGCCTCCATATAATACCACCATCTTTCTGCTCTCATCATAAGTCATAGAAAATCTACCCCGCGGGCCTGGTCCTTCGACATTCATTTTTTTCCAGTCCTTTCCATCAAATTCCCAGGTATCTTGTTGCAATCCGGTTTGATTATACCCACCATATAAAACAACCTTATGCCGGGAATTGTCATAAGCCATCCCAAAATGAAATCGACCACCCGGTCCTGATAAATTCATTTCTGTCCATTTCTCACCCTTCAAGATCCAGGTTGAACTGTCATTTACTCTTTTCCCGTTTTGGCCTCCATACATTACATATGCTTCAAGGTGATCGGCATACACCATTTTACAATGATCTCTCGTACCGATGTCATTTGTATGCACTTGATTCCACTGTCGGCCATCAAATTCCCAGGTATCGCCAAGCAGACTTTCGTAACCCTTGCTACCAATGCCGCCGAATATCGCAATATTTTTAGTTTTTGAATTGTATGCTCCAGTGCTTAACGACTTAAGATCAGGGCCCGAAGCTTCAATTTTCGTCCAGGTTTTTCCGTCCCAGCTATACACATGATTCTTTCCGTCGGGTGGATGGATTGTATATCCGTCAAACAATAACAATGCCTTGCTCTTCGGCGAATAGATCAGGTTGCCGCTACTCCGCGCGTCGGGCTGACCTCCATCATCGTTGGCTATCAGAATCGGCAATGCAAGTACGAGTAGTGATGCATATTTCATAGCTACCATTTCCTTCAAATTAGGCAATCTCAAAAGCCTCTAAATGGGAATTTTGACAATTGGCAATATGCTTGGATAAACATGTGCGGAATGACAACGACAACAACCTCCCAAAATGGCGTTCCCATTCCCCGAAATATCCAGCTTTTATTTTTCTGTCCACATAGTGGAAAATTCTTTCGGATTGATTGAGCTCCATGCCTAATAGCTTAGCGATTAAAAAGTTAGATAGCTGCGATTTGAGTTTTCGCCCCCACCTTTTAAGATTTAAGTCAGCTGCCTACCCGCACTGGCATTATAATTGTTTAAATTTATTTCGAAAAATTTAAACAAAATATTATACAAACCGGTTTGTATAGAGGTTCTTGTTATTCACCTTTAAAAAAAAATGTTTTTATGTTACACAAATTGAAAGTTAAAACAATGGTTATCCCCGCTTTAATCGCCTTTGCAGCCGTTTTCTCCGGCTGTGACAAAGACGACGACAATAATATGGCAACGGATCAGACGATCACGGGCCTGGTCGTTGCAAGCGCTGACTTCAGCACCCTTGAAGCCGCCGTAGTAAAAGCAAATTTGCAGGCTACCCTGAGCGGAACTGGGCCCTTCACGGTTTTTGCTCCGGATAATGCGGCCTTTAGCGCATCGGGTATTTCAGATGCTACATTAAATAGTCTAACTCAGCAACAGGTATCGGATATATTGTTGTATCATACCCTGAGTTCTAAGGTTATCGCAGCTGATGTGCCAGCAGGGCCAAATGCCAAAGTCATAACCGCAAGTGGGGATTCTGTATTCGTTACTAAAAATTTAAATGGAGTCTTCGTGAATGGAATTTCCGTGAAAGAGCCTGATATCATGGCTTCTAACGGAGTGATTCACAAAATTTCCCGGGTATTAATGCCACCCGTCGGCGACATCGTAGCAACGGCTCAGGCGACTGGCAGCGGACTGGATTCACTGGTAAAAGCAGTATTAATTGCCAATAATTCTGTGGGCGGAGATCCTACCCTCATAGCAACCCTTCAGACGGCTACTATTACGGTATTTGCACCCAGTAATGCTGCATTCACTCAATTGTTAAATACACTTAGCCTAACGGATATAGCAGAGATCCCGGTTGCTACTTTGCTAGCCGTATTAAGATACCATGTTGTAGCAGGAAGGGCTTTTTCATCCGACCTTAGTAATGGCTCACTGACTATGTTGGCCGGAGGGAGTACTACAATAAACCTCACAAACGGTAATAACAATGGCCCGACTATCACGGGTGCAGGGAACGGGAGCGCTTATTCAAATATCGTCGCTACCAATATCGTAGCCAGGAACGGAGTAGTGCATGTTATTGATTCAGTACTCCTTCCATGATTTTATTGGTGTTTAGATAAAATATCATAAATTTAAACATGGATTTATTCTCCATCTCGGAACTTTCAAGGTACTCAGGTGTCAAGCAACACAATATTCGTATGTGGGAGCAGCGGTATAAAGCTCTCAAGCCGAAACGCTCCGAAGGGAATACCCGATACTATGATGGATCACAGCTTCGAAGGTTGCTGAATATTGTCAGCCTGATGGGAGAACATAAAGTCTCCGATCTGTGCGAAATGCCTGATAAGAAAATCTTTGGCCTGGTTCAGGATAAGTTGGAAAAAGTTCCGGAACCTTCGGGAGAAACCAATTATTATGTTTCTCAGCTTCTCGCAGCCGGATTGGCGTATGACGAGCCGCATTTCGAAAAAATATTTTCGCATTGCCTGCTTCGCCTGGGCATGAAAGATACCTATACCAATGTGGTATACCCTATGCTGGTCCGAATTGGACTGATGTGGTCGGGGGATACTATCCCCCCCGCCACTGAACATTTCATAAGTAATCTTTTAAGGCAGAAGCTTTTTACCGCGATTGATTCGCTCCCGCCAGCAAATAAAGGCGAACGGTGGTTATTATTCCTGAAAGAAAATGAGTTTCATGAAATAGGTTTATTACTTGCCAATTATGTCATCCGGCAATCAGGCAGGCAGGTCATTTATCTGGGTGGCGATGTGCCGTTCCTATCCCTCGCAGAAGCGATCCGATCAACGCAACCTCATTACTTATTAATGTTTTTAGTGCATAAAGAATCGCAGGAAGAAATCCATGAATACCTGCGACAATTGAATAGCGCATTCAATGGGAAAAAAATTTATATCGCCTCCGATGAAACGCAAATGATTAAAGAAAAACTTCCGGGAAAAATACGCTGGTTGGGATCTATCCAGGATTTGGAAAACGCCATACACGAATCGGCAGAGCGCCGAGATAGTTAATTCTATGAGCAAGATTATTGTCATTGGTGCCGGGTTTTCCGGATTAAGCGCAGCTGCGTATTTAGCCGCTGCAGGTCATGAGGTGCATGTACATGAAAAAAACGATTCGCCCGGCGGCAGGGCGAGACAACTGGTCACTGAAAACGGTTATGTCTTCGACATGGGACCCAGCTGGTATTGGATGCCGGACGTATTTGAAAGATTTTTTGGAGACTTTGGCCACTCGGTCTCCGACTTTTACAATCTCACATTGCTCGACCCTTCCTTTGACGTGGTTTACTCTCAGGACGATGTTCTCAGCATACCTGCAAATTTCTTGGAGCTAGCAGCCCTATTTGAATCAATTGAAAACGGCAGTTCCGTGAACTTGGAAAAATTTATGGATGAAGCGAAATATAAGTATCACGCCGGAATGAATAATATGGCTTATTTACCTGGTTTATCTATAACTGAATGGGCCGACTATAACATCATGAAAGGACTTTTGAAATTGCAGGTATTTTCTTCTTTTAGCAAACATGTAAGAAAGTACTTCGCCCATCCCAAACTCATTGCACTCATGGAATTTCCCGTCCTATTCCTCGGCGGCACTCCAAAAGAAATTCCTGCATTGTATAGTTTATTGAATTATGCCGGATTTAAACTGGGAACATGGTACCCTCAAGGAGGTTTTGGCCAGCTCATCCAGGCGATCGTTAAGATAGCAAAAGCTAGAGGCGCCCGAATGCACTATAACTCAGAAATCACCAGGATAATAGTTCATAAAAACCAGGTGTGCGGTATTGTTAGTAATGAAAGGGAATTTGAATGTGACGCCATTGTGGCGGCCGCTGACTACCATCATGTCGAAAGTAAATTATTAGGGTTCGATCATCGCAATTATTCTGACCAGTATTGGACAAAAAAGATTCTCGCCCCTTCCTGCCTGATTTATTTCGTTGGTATAACAAAGAAGCTTCGACTATCACATCATACCTTGTTTTTTGACGGGGATTTAGTACAACATTCAAATGAAATATACAAGGACCCCCAATGGCCCACCAAGCCACAATTCTATGTGTGCTGCCCTTCGCGTTCGGACCCATCTGTAGCGCCTGCCGGCCATGAAAACTTATTCTTATTGATGCCCCTGGCGGCTGGATTGGAAGATAATGAAGAACAACGCGAAAAGTATTTTGAAATCATGCTATCGAGGCTCGAAAAGCATGTCAGTGAAAATCTAAAAGAAAGTATAGACTATAAGGAAAGTTATTGTGTCAATGATTTCATTGACGATTACCACGCTTACAAGGGAAATGCTTACGGGCTTGCTAATACATTATGGCAGACAGCTATCCTAAAGCCCAAGATCAGGAATAAGAAGATCAGCAATCTATTTTATGCGGGGCAACTTACTGTGCCTGGTCCCGGAGTACCGCCTTCCTTGATATCAGGTAAAATTGCCGCCGAACAATTATTGAAGGAACTAAAAAGAGAGAAGCGTGAAGTCTTTGTTTGACCAGGTTTCAGCTACGGTGAGCAAAATGACTACCAGGGCATATAGCACCAGCTTTTCCTTGGGCATCTATATGCTTGAGCGCCGTCTGCGTGCGCCTATCTACGCCATTTATGGCTTTGTCAGGCTAGCGGATGAAATCGTGGATAGCTTCGAGGGTTATGATCAAAAGGAATTACTAAGAAAATTTAGAGAAGATACCTACGATGCCATTCATCATCGCATATCACTTAATCCCATTCTCAATTCTTTTCAACATACTTTTCATGAATATCATATCGGCGATGAGCTAGTTGAGATATTTTTGAATAGCATGGAAATGGACCTTCAAAAAATATCCTATACGCAAGAAAAATATGAAGATTATATCTTGGGCTCAGCTGAATCGGTGGGATTGATGTGTCTTCATGTTTTTGCGGAGGGCAAAAAAGAGATTTACGAAAATTTGAAGCCAGCTGCGATGAAGCTGGGGGCGGCATTTCAGAAGGTGAATTTTCTTAGAGATCTAAAAGACGACTATCAGATTCTGGGAAGGATTTATTTCCCGGAGATCGATATTGAGAATTTTTCGGCCCGGGCCAAATGGCAAATAGAATCGGAGATTGAAAGTGATTTCAAGGCTGCTCTTGAAGGGATTAAAAAACTCCCACCTTCCTCTAAAGGAGGCGTCTACCTGGCCTATGTATATTATCAATCTCTCTTTAATAAGATAAAGAAGCTACCGCCTCATCGTGTGCTTTCAGAGCGGATCAGGATAAATAACGGTAGAAAAATTGGCCTAATGGTAAATAGCTTGCTGGAATTCAAAATGAAATTAGTTTGAGCCTTGAAAATTAATCTACAATGGAAATTACAGTAGTTAATATTCTGGTTGCCCTGGCAGCCTTTATATTGATGGAGGGAGTTGCCTGGTTTACGCATAAATTCATAATGCATGGTTTATTATGGACACTTCACAAAGACCATCATAAAAAAGAATCACCCGGTTTCTTTGAACGCAACGATTTTTTCTTTTTGATCTTTGCCGTTCCTGGAATTATTTGCCTGCTCATCGGTATGGCTAATGGTTACCATCTACTTTTTTGGATTGGCATAGGGATCACCTTATATGGGATGGCCTACTTCATGGTGCATGATATTTTTATTCACCAGCGTTTTAAGATTTTCCGCAATTCAGACAACACCTACTTCAGGGCGATCCGTCGGGCCCATAAGGTCCACCATAAACATATTAATAAGGAAGAGGGCGAATGTTTTGGTATGTTGTGGGTGCCCCGAAAATATTTCAAGAAAATGGATGCAAGCAAAGAATCATGAAATTCACCTATCTGCTTGTCAATCTATTTGCGGTCATTATTCCAATAGCGTTTTCTTTTCACCCGAAATTGCAGTTTTATAGGACATGGAAAGCTTTCATTCCAGCTATATTTATAACGGGTATTTGTTTTCTTTTCTGGGATAGTTACTTTGTTTCATTAGGCATATGGGGATTTAATCCACAATATATTACGGGCATCAAAGTGCGCAACCTACCCATTGAAGAGGTTTTATTTTTTTTCTGCATTCCCTACGCATGCATTTTCACGTTCCATTGCCTAAGTGGCCTAGTTGCGCTATCAGAAAGAAAAATAAGCGTGCACCGACTGACTACGATCCTGATCTCAGTTCTAACCATTGTCGGGGTTGTCTTTTATGAAAGAATGTATACGATCGCTACTTTCTTAGTTCTCGCCGCCTTGTTATCGACAATGCAGTTTGTGCTTAGGATAAATTGGCTCCGTCAATTCTATTTCACCTTCGCCATACTTCTTATTCCTTTTCTGGTCGTCAACGGTATTCTTACCGGCACAGGGCTGAAAGCCCCAGTGGTATGGTATAATAATGAGGAGACTATGGGTTTTAGAATATTGACCATCCCGGTCGAAGACGTTTTCTACGGCATGGCTTTAATATTAATGAACATTTCGATTTACCGCTTTTTTTTGAGCAAATACAAAAATCAACTTTATCCTTTTCAATCATAGTCAAGTTCTATCCAAACCGGCGCATGATCACTGGTCTTCTCCCAGCCCCGGACATGCTTGTCTACTCCTCCTTTCTTTAGGCGCTTTCCCAAAGGCTTGTTCAGCAAGAAATGATCGAGGCGTAAACCCGCATCTCGTCCATAAGCATTGCGGAAATAATCCCAGAAAGTATAGATCCTTTCTTTTGGAAATAATTTGCGTATGGCATCGGTCCACCCCTGCTCTACCAAACGCTTAAACGCATTGCGGACCTCTATCCGAAACAAAGCATCATTCACCCATTTCTCCGGCTTGTAGACATCCAGTTCCGTAGGCATCACGTTGAAATCGCCGATTAGTGCAACAGGTACGCCTTCTCCCAACAACTTTTTGGCATGTGCGGAAAGTCGCTTAAACCATTTTAATTTATACTCGAACTTGAGACCGGGATAAGGATTTCCATTGGGAAGATAAAGACAGCCAATCACCATATTATTTACGATCGCTTCTATATACCGGCTGTGCATGTCCAGTGGATCGCCCGGCAAAGCCCGGCGAATCTCGACAATTTCAGCACCTTTAGCAAGGATCGCCACTCCATTCCAGCTTTTTTGCCCATGCCAAATAGCTGAATATCCTAAATCCTTCAGCGCTCTTTCTGGAAACTTATCAAATGGCGCCTTTAACTCCTGCAAACAAAGTATATCCGGCTTTGCTTCCTTTAACCACCGAAGCAATACTGCCAGGCGTCCATTTATACCATTCACATTGTACGTCGCGATCTTCATTTCTTAATTATTGATTACTGATTATTGATTTTCTTCTTTCATTCTGTCCCTGCTTGAATTAAATCGGTATCCAACTCCTGACTCCGTAAGTAAATATTCCGGGCTATTCGGATCTTCTTCAATTTTCTTTCTTATTTGAGCGACGAAGACCCTTAGATATTGCGATTGATTGATAAATCCGGGCCCCCATATAGCGCGGAGAAGAAATTGATGAGTTAATACCTTACCGTCATTTTTTGCAAGAAGCGCCAACAAATTATATTCCGTTGCAGTCAACCTGACAAGTTCACCTTTTCTTTTCACGGCCCGGGAATGAAGATCAATTTGAAGATCATCTGTATCAATGACCGGGTCGCTTTCTTCCGGAATCATGCTTCTTAGAGCAGATCGTATCCTGGCTAATAACTCTCCGGTCCGCCATGGTTTGCATAAGTAATCATTGGCTCCGTAATCCAACGCTTTTACAATCGTTTCTTCCTTATTTTGAACCGAAAGAATGATAATCGGATTAGTGTGCCATTGTCTCAATTCCTGCAGAACAGTAAGCCCGTCCTTATCAGGCAATCCCAGATCAAGCAGAATGAGATCAGGAGGATGATTGGAAGCCATGATAATTCCTTCCTTTGCCGTACCGGCATAGTTCACTGTATAGTTGTTTGTCTTCAATGTGATTTCCAGCAACTTCCGGATCTGTTCCTCGTCATCAATGATCAATATTTCGGCCTTGTTCATAGCTTACATCCTTAAGTTTGACATCTCACATGGAATTTCTATCGTAAACCGGGCGCCACCGGTAGAAACATTCTTTAAGCTGACACTGCCTTTCAACGCTTCTGCAAACCCCTTTACAATGGACAACCCAAGGCCGGTGCCGCCTGCCTTTGAATCCTTTAGACGGTAAAACTTATCAAAGACGTTCTGTATTTCACCTTCGGGAAACCCTTCGCCATTGTCCTCAACAATTATTTGTAAAATATCCGCATGATTGATCGCTGATACATTAATCACACTGTCCTCCTTTGTATAAAGGCATGCGTTGTTGAGTAAATTATATATTATTTGTTCCAGCATCACTTTATCAGTTTTGACCAGCGGTAAGTTTGGATTTATGTTTATACTGATCTTCTGCCTCGGTTTCTTCTCATCAATCTTTTTTACAGTCGAATAAACCAGGTCACTGATGTCGGTCCAGTCTTTCTTAAGATTTATAAAGCCTGCCTCGAGCCTGGACATATTCAGTAGGTTCTCCACTTGCTGATTCAACCGGAAGGAGGCCTTGGCGATTTCCGTTACCAATTGGTCCCTGTTTCCCGCTGTGAGCTCTTTGTTATTCGATTGCAGGTTATCGGTTGCGGCGATGATCGTTGAAATAGGTGTCCTGAGTTCGTGGGAAAGGGAATGTAATAGTGTGTCGTATAGTCTTAAAGTATTGGCTTTCTCTTCTTTTTGACGCGCGGTCTTCTCAATCTGGCGGATCTTGAATGTCAGTGCCGCATTGATCAGCGCAATAACAAAATACATGATAAAAAGGATCACATCCTCGGCCGCACCAACGTGAAATGTGAAACGCGGAGGAATGAAAAAGTAATTCCAGATAAATGCACTCAGGATGGCTGATAGGAGAACAGGCAATATGTCGAATAGTGCCGCAATGAGAGAAACAATCAGCAGCATGATAAATGCAACAACGCGATATCCGAGAAAAGGCGCAATCACATAACAAATGCCAGCTACAACCAGTACGGATAAAATACTTATCAGATACTGATGCTTTCGGTCAACCTTCGTTTTCAAAAAACCACTCATGGAATGGAAATATATAACAAATGTATGCCGACAGCTAGAAGCGCAGAACAAATACGCTGAGACGCATAAAGATTTTATAAAGATTTGTTCTGGAAGAGGCTCTTTATGGAAGGTTTGCATAGTACTGGTCTACTTTTGTTTTTGGAAATTTATTCCTTTCAATGTCCACACAGAACAGGGTATCCTTTGCAGGAATTTTGATCGCCTTAGGAATTATTTATGGTGATATCGGCACTTCTCCTCTTTATGTTTTGAATGCCATAACAAGTGGTAAAGTAATTTCAGAAAAACTCGTAGTCGGCTCCTTATCATTGATCATCTGGACATTGACTCTTCAAACGACCATTAAATATGTTATCCTGACACTGAATGCCGATAATCGCGGTGAAGGCGGCATCTTTTCACTTTATGCACTCGTAAGGCGAAGGGCAAAATGGTTAGTGCTCCCTGCCATGTTGGGAGGAGCAGCGCTCTTGGCAGATGGAATGATAACTCCTCCCATTTCTGTGACCTCAGCAGTGGAAGGACTAAAACAAGTGCCTGTACTATCCACCATTACCCAGCCAACGATCATTTATATTGTTTTAGGGATCCTGAGCATGTTGTTTTTTATTCAGCAATTCGGCACAGCATTTATTGGAAAGTTTTTCGGTCCGATCATGGCTTGCTGGTTTATCATGCTGGCCCTATTGGGCAGCTTCCATATCATGGAAGACTTCCTAATTCTGAAAGCTTTTAGTCCTACTTATGGAATTCAACTATTGATTGATTACCCCAAAGGATTTTATATCCTCGGAGGTGTGTTTCTCTGTACAACGGGAGCTGAAGCGCTTTACTCCGATCTCGGGCACTGTGGGAAATGGAATATTCGCTACTCCTGGATTTTCGTGAAGACTTGCCTGATCACGAATTACCTGGGTCAGGGCGCATGGCTGTTGAGCCATTATAATGGGAAGACCATTACTTCAGAAATGATCAATAAGGGCTTTAATCCCTTTTATGGAGTGATGCCCGACTGGTTTTTATATTTTGGAATTGCTATTGCAACTGCTGCAGCGATCATTGCAAGCCAGGCATTGATATCAGGATCCTTTACACTGATCAGCGAAGCTATGAGATTGAGCCTATGGCCAAAGCTTCGCATTCAATACCCCACAGAGGCGCGAGGTCAACTATACATCCCTGGAATCAACCTGGTGCTGTTCGCCGGTTGCGTCGGCATCGTCTTATACTTTCAAAAAGCAGCCAACATGGAGGCGGCATATGGTTTGGCCATTACTTTATGTATGATCGCCACCTCGATACTTTTTTCTAACTACCTCGTGATGAAAAGAAAGGTCCCCACCCTCGTTTATTTTTATTTGCTTCTGTTCCTCACCATTGAGATCAGTTTTCTATTCGCCAACTTTCAAAAATTTCCTCATGGCGGATATGTTGCCCTAATCGTCGGTGGGCTGCTATTCCTGGTCATGTATATATGGTATAGAGCAAGGAAAATCAAGAACCGTTACGTTGAATTCGTGAGACTGGAGCATTACATTCCCAAAATACAGCAACTCAGTAGCGATCGCGCTATCCCCAAATATGCTACGCACCTGGTGTTCATGACAAGTGCAGACAATCCGAAAGAGATTGAGCATAAAATCATTTATTCTATTCTCAGCAAGAATCCGAAACGGGCCGACATCTATTGGTTCGTGCATGTCGATACGATGGATGACCCATACACGTCGGAATACAAGGTGGAACATATTATCCCAAACGATATAATACGAATCGACTTCAAATTGGGATTTAGAGTGGAGACGCGGATAAACCTAATGTTCAGAAAGGTGGTAGAAGACCTCATTTCAAATAAAGAGGTGAGTATTTTCAGTCGATACGAAAGCCCGTCCAATAGCAACACAGCCGTTGGGGATTTCCAGTTCGTGGTCATGGAGAAATACTTAAGCCAGGATTATGAACTTCCCTTTATTGAAAAGGTGATCATGAAACTTCATTTCTGGCTGAAAGATGTCAGCCTTTCCGAAGAACGAGGATTCGGTCTGGATCCGAATAACGTGACTGTCGAAAAATTCCCGCTGATTGTAGGTCAGGTCAGCAATTTGAAGATGCGAAGGGTGGAAGTTTGAAACAAACAGGAGGCTTAAAAAATGACACAAAATATTTTGATCATCGATGATGAAGAGCAATTGCGAAAACTGCTCACAAGAATTATTTCATTGGAAGGCTTCAAAGTATTCGAAAGCGGTAATTTGAAAACTGCCGTGGAATTACTTTCCCAACACCCTATCGATGTGGTGTTATGCGATATTCGATTGCCTGATGGGAATGGTGTCGAATTTGTAAAAATAGTAAAGTCCAAATTCTCGCTTGTTGAGATCATTTTGCTTACAGCCTATGGCAATATTGCTGATGGCGTCCAGGCCATTAAAAATGGCGCCTTCGATTATATCGTAAAGGGAAATGATAATGACCGGATCGTTCCCTTACTCCACCAGGCCATGGATCGTGCCTTGCAAAACAAGAAATTGGCGCTCCGGATCGCTAATAAACCAGTAAATGATTTTACATCTGTTATCGGCAACAGCCCGGCCATCAAGAATGCGATCAATCTTGCACGAAAAATTTCTGAAAGTGATTCTACTGTCTTATTGTTAGGGGAAACCGGCACCGGTAAGGAAATCTTTGCTAATGCCATCCACCTTAACAGCAAACGAAGAAATCATCCGTTGATCGCCATTAATTGTAGCGCCTTTAACAAGGAATTGTTAGAAGGAGAATTATTCGGTCATAAAGCAGGTGCGTATACCGGAGCTTCTAAGGATAAGAAGGGCTTGATTGAATTGGCAGAGGAAGGAACCTTGCTTCTCGATGAAATTGGGGAATTGAATATTGATTTGCAAGCCAAACTGCTCCGCTTTTTGGAAAATGGCGAGTTCATTAAGTTGGGTGATACAAAGATATCCAGGGCCAATGTAAGAATAATAGCGGCTACAAACCGGGATTTGCAAAAACAGGTGCAAGAGGGAATGTTTCGGGAAGATCTCTATTATCGTCTCAATGTATTCATGATACAATTGCCGGCTCTTCGCTACCGGAATGAGGACATATTGCTCTTAGCTGATTATTTCCTGGAGCGAAGTATTAATGGCGCGGGCAGGAAAAAACGACTGTCTGACGAGGCATTACATCTTTTAGAACGGCATTGCTGGAGGGGCAACATCAGGGAACTTAAAAATGTGATTGACCGTGCTGTTATACTTGTGGATGGTGAAGAAATCCTGCCCGAGCATTTGCCCTTCGAGATCCAGCAACAGGGAGAAAAGAGCAAGCTGGGATTGTCACTTGCGGCGGTTGAAAAGCAACATATCCAGAAAATTCTTCAATACACCAATGGCAACAAGACACGTGCTGCCGACTATTTGGGTATCGGATTAACAACACTATACAGAAAACTGGAGGAGTATCATATTGCCAGGTAGTTTTTCATTTTGAAAATCACCCTTTCAATTTGAAAGGCATTCTAATTCAAACGTATCGATTGTCTGTTGCATCCGGGTCTGTAATAGGTTCAATTTCAATGGCTAATGGCCTTTTATCTACACTTGAAGAATCGAGGCATCGCTTTTGGCCTCTCCCATTGACGCCAAATATTTTTCCCATGTTAACAGGCTTTGAAATGGTAAATGATAAGAAACCCAGGTTGGGCGATGAAGCACCACGATGGAAAGACTTCCTTATAGTAATTATGATTGTCGCCATCCTCATCGCTCTTTCCTGGATAACGTGGTTCAAATTCGGATGGTTTCATTAATGATAATACTAAAATTATGTTCTTACCCATATTGCTGCTCGCAGCCGGACTCTTCTGTTTTTGGTTCTTCTTCCGATCTGTCGATTGGTTCGATAAAATCTAAGATTAATTCGCTTATTAAATGTCTGATCCATGATGCTCGCACTATTTTTTTTATCCATCCTTGTTTTTTTATATCTGCTGTATGTATTAGTCAAACCTGAAAAATTCTGATCGTATGACTGGAGAAATTTCAGGCATAGTAGTCATGTTTCTTTTAACAGTATTACTTGCCTACCCCTTGGGAAAATACATCGCAAATGTTTATAAGGGTGAAAGGACCTTTACTGATTTTATGAACCCTCTTGAAAGGTTCATTTTCAAAATGAGTGGGATCAATCCCAATGAAAGTATGGATTGGAAGCAATTTCTAAAAGCCATGCTGACCATTAACATGCTCTGGCTTGTTTATGCCTTTTTCCTTCTCATATTTCAGGATAAATTACCGTTGAATCCCGACGGCAATCCAGCACAGACCGCCGATCTCGCCTTTAATACAGCGATCAGTTTCCTGGTCAATTGTAATCTCCAGCACTATTCGGGAGAATCAGGCCTGACTTATTTCACGCAGTTATTTGTGATTACTTTCTTGCAATTTGTCAGCGCCGCCACGGGCATTGCTGCACTCGTTGCCTTATTCAACGGATTGAAAGAGAAGACGACGAAAAACCTGGGGAATTTCTGGAGCATATTTACAAAAACCATTACCCGGATATTACTTCCGCTATGCATTATTTCAGCAATCCTTCTTGCTTTCAATGGCAGTCCATCAAGTTATGACGGCAAGGACACGATCACCACCCTGCAAGGAGATACCGTACAGGTATCAAGAGGACCGGCCGCTGGAATGATCGCTATAAAACATTTAGGGACAAATGGAGGTGGTTGGTTTGGAGCCAATTCTGCGCATCCACTGGAAAATCCAAACTACTTCACCAACATGTTGGAAATGGTAATCCAGGTATTAATACCCATTGCAATGATTTTCGCACTGGGCTTCTATATTAATCGCAGAAAATTGGCGAATGTAATATTTGCGGTAATGACCATTGGTATGCTCATTCTTCTGATACCGACTGTCATCTCAGAGATTCATGGTAATCCCGCTATTTCGCGAATGGAAATAAGTCAGCCAACAGGAGCCATGGAAGGAAAAGAAGTGCGGTTTGGTCCAGCGGCCTCGGGATACTGGAGTATTGTCACTACTATCATTTCAACTGGCTCCGTCAACTCGATGCATGATAGCTCGATGCCTTTATCCGGAATGATGCAGCTGCTCGGTATGATGGTGAATGCATTTTATGGGGGTTGCGGCGTCGGCATATTAAACTATTATATCTATCTAATCATAGCCGTTTTCGTGGCAGGCCTAATGGTAGGAAGGACGCCGGAACTCATGGGTCATAAGGTGGAAGCAAGAGAAGTAAAGATTGCAATGCTTGTCACCTTACTATCTGCTTTCCTGGTTAAGGGTTTCACCGCATTAGCAGCTTACATGGTAATCCATCATCCTGATATCGGATGGGCCGTCAAGCCCTCAGCGTGGTTGAATAATCCCAGTTATCATGGCTTTTCGGAAATGATGTATGAGTTCACTTCCTCTAATGCGAATAATGGGAGTGGCTTTGAAGGCCTTGGAGATAACAACGTCTTCTGGAATGTAACCTGCGGTTTTGTCTTAATCTTAGGAAGATTCCTCCCCATTATTGGCCCGGTCGCCATTGCCGGCCTGCTAGCCAATAAAAAATTCATTCCGGAATCACCTGGCACATTGAGAACTGACTCATGGCACATTTGGTGTGATGACTTTTGCGGTGATCGTAATTATTACTGCTTTGTCTTTCTTTCCAATGCTGGCATTGGGTCCACTCGCCGAATATTTTTCACTAAAATAAATATGAGTTAAATGACAAAGAGAAAACGGTATATAAAATTGTTTGATCCAACGTTGATAAGATCCGCGGTCGGGCAATCCTTTATTAAGCTCAATCCCAGGTTGATGATCAAGAACCCGGTTATGTTTACCGTCGAAATCGGGACAGTGGTTATGCTTGCAGTAATGGTCAATCAACTTATTACCGGTGACAATTCCGAAGGGGCACTATGGTACAACTCAGTTGTATTTCTCATTCTTTTATTTACGGTCCTCTTTGCCAATTTCGCCGAAGCACTTGCTGAAGCCCGAGGGAAAGCCCAGGCAGAAAGCCTGAGAAAGACAAGGGAAGAAACTCCTGCCAAGAAAATAGTAGGTAACGGAATTACATCGATCCCTTCATCGCAGCTACGACTAGGTGATCGGTTTGTATGTGAAGCGGGAGACACCATCCCGATGGATGGTGAGATCGTAGAAGGAATAGCTACGATAGATGAATCAGCCATTACAGGAGAATCGGCCCCGGTGATTCGCGAGGCGGGTGGTGATAAATCCTCCGTTACGGGAGGTACCAAAGTATTAAGTGATAGCATCGTTGTAGAAGTGACCACAGCACCGGGTGAGACTTTCCTTGATAAAATGATCGCTTTGGTGGAAGGTGCTTCACGGCAAAAAACACCGAATGAAATTGCCCTAACCATACTATTGGCAGCATTCACGGTTATATTTTTAATCGTATGTGTTGCACTGAAACCCTATGCAGACTATGCTAATACTCCTATCACTATTGCAGCCTTCATTTCACTTTTTGTTTGTTTGATACCCACCACTATCGGCGGTTTGCTATCAGCCATTGGTATTGCAGGTATGGACCGGGCGCTGAGAGCGAATGTTATTGCAAAAAGCGGCAAGGCAGTTGAAACCGCGGGAGATGTGGATGTGCTGCTTCTGGACAAGACCGGAACGATCACGATCGGGAACAGAAAAGCTACCAATTTCTATGGGGCAGATGGAATCACAGAAAACGAATTTATCAGGTTGAGCGCATTGAGCTCCTTATCCGATGATACTCCCGAAGGAAAATCCATTGTGGAACTGGCCTTGCAAAAAGGGATCAATGCAAGAGCCGAAGCGGGTTCACAGTTTATCAAATTCACAGCGGAGACAAGGAGCAGCGGTGTGGATATGCCCAATGGACTTAAAATCAGGAAAGGCGCATTTGATGCGATTAGAAATATGGTAAGTGCAGCAGGAAATACAATGCCAGTCGCAACAGAAGCGAAGGTAAAAACCATTGCAGCCGACGGAGGTACGCCCCTGGTCGTTGCGGTTAACAATGAAGTAAAAGGTGTTATCGAATTACAGGACATTATCAAGCCAGGAATACAGGAAAGGTTTCAGCGCCTCCATAAAATGGGAGTAAAGACGGTTATGGTGACGGGCGACAACCCATTAACTGCAAAATATATAGCCAATGCTGCGGGAGTTGATGATTTTATAGCCGAAGCAAGACCAGAAGACAAAATGAATTACATCCGAAAAGAACAGGCTTCGGGCAAGTTGGTCGCCATGATGGGCGATGGGACGAATGACGCACCTGCCCTGGCGCAGGCAGATGTTGGAGTATCCATGAACAGTGGAACCCAAGCCGCTAAGGAGGCAGGTAATATGGTGGACCTGGACAATGATCCGACTAAATTGATTGAAGTAGTCGAGATCGGGAAGCAATTGCTAATTACGAGAGGTACACTCACAACATTTTCCATTGCCAATGATGTTGCCAAGTATTTTGCGATCGTGCCGGCACTATTTGTCACGGCTATCCCTTCACTTAAAGCCCTCGACATAATGGATTTGAGTTCACCTCAAGGCGCTATTTTATCGGCTATCATTTTTAATGCCTTAATCATACCTGCGCTGATCCCGCTTGCATTGAGGGGGGTTAAGTACAGGCCGATTGGAGCATCGGCATTACTGAGAAGAAACCTGCTTATATATGGATTAGGTGGGATCATTGCACCATTCATCGGCATTAAACTCATTGACATGTTATTAGAGCTATTCGTGAATTAATTAAATTATTCGAAAATGAAAAAAAACCTATCCATATCGCTTAAGTTGACATTAATCATGATCCTCCTTTGCGCTGGAGCCTACCCGCTATTGATTGCGGCTATTGGTAAAGCCGCGCCTGGAGCCGGCAAAGGTGAAACCGTTTCCGTGAATGGAAAGGTGGTCGGATATGAAAAGATTGGTCAAAAGTTTGCTGAGGATAAATATTTCTGGGGACGGCCATCAGCAGTAGATTATAATGCGGCCGGTTCTGCGGGAAGCAATAAAGGCCCTTCCAATCCTGACTACCTAAAAATCGTCAAAGATAGAATAGACACGTTTCTTGTTCACAATCCCGGCGTAAGCAAAAAAGAAATACCAGCTGAGCTGGTAACGGCCAGCGGAAGCGGCCTCGATCCTGATATTTCTCCAGCGGGCGCATACGTTCAGGTTGCGAGGATTGCAACTACGAGGAAAATGCCGAAAGAAAAGATAAACGAATTAGTGAAGAGCCACATACAAAAGCCACTGTGGGGCTTATTCGGGCCCTCTAAAATAAATGTGTTGAACTTAAATATAGAGTTAGACAGGATTTCAAAAAATAAAGATTTCTAGTATGGCTGAAGCAGAAGCAGATAAGTGGTTGACCAAGATTCAGCAGGATAAAAAAGGGAAGCTGAAGATCTACATCGGCATGAGCGCTGGTGTGGGCAAGACCTTTCGTATGCTCCAGGAAGCGCACAACCTTCTGCGAAATGGCGTTAATCTGAAAGTCGGATATATTGAAACACATGGCAGAAAAGAAACGCACGAATTACTTGATGGACTGCCGCTCATTCCCAGGCGAAAGGTGTTTTATAAAGGAAAGGAATTAGATGAACTGGACGTGCAGGCAATACTCCTGTTGCATCCGGATGTGGTAATTGTAGATGAATTAGCCCATACCAATATCCCGGGAAGTAAAAATGAAAAGAGATGGCAGGACGTAATGGATATCCTGGATGCAGGAATCGATGTTATTTCCGCAGTTAACATCCAGCACATTGAGAGTATTAATGAAGATGTAAAGGAAATCACAGGAATAGAAGTGAAAGAACGGGTACCAGATAAATTGCTTCAGATCGCGGATGAAGTGGTAAACATTGATCTTACAGCCGATGATCTGATAGTTCGATTGAAGGAAGGAAAGATCTACGATAATAGCAAGGTTCAACATGCACTACAAAATTTTTTCAAGCCGGACAAGATCCTCCAACTTCGGGAATTGGCGCTTAAGGAAGTAGCCGGCCAGGTTGAAAGAAAAGTAGACTATGAATTGACAGGGAAGGAGAAGAGCTGGCGTCACGAACGTTTCCTGGCTTGTATTTCATCAAACCATGAAATTGCTCAAAATCTTATCCGCAAGACCGCCAGGCTGGCATCCTATTACAATAGCAAATGGTATGTACTCTATGTTCAAACTCCCAGGGAAGCCACTGATAAAATACCGCTCGCTGCTCAGCGACACCTGATCAATAACTTTAAAAATGCAACAGAGCTGGGAGCCGAGGTAGTACAAACCAAATCAGCCAATGTAGCGGAAGCTATTATGGACATTATCCAGGAAAAGAACATTACAACTGTCTGCATAGGCAAACCGCATCTCAAGCTTTGGCAAATCATTTTGAGGACCGGTGTATTCAATCAACTCCTGAAGACCTTATCTCGCAATGACGTGGACCTGGTAATTTTATCATAATGGCAAACACCGTTAAAAAGAAAATACGCCTGGGGACCCTTTTTCTTTTCCTCCTGCTTCTCATCTCCTGTGGCGTTGGTATGTATCATTTGCTCCGGTTAAAAAATGACGCCAACCTGATCTTAAAAAATAACTATGAATCGCTCAATCATTGCCATGTTATGCAAAAATGGTTGGATAGTAGCGCTTTTGGTGTTCCGCAATCCTATGCTTCGTTTGATAGCGTCCTCAGACTTCAGGAAGCGAATATCACCGAACCCGGGGAATTAGAAGCCACGCAGGCGATTCGAAAAAACTTTGATATCCTTCGCCAGGGAGCGCACACTTCCTCAAAACAAAATATCCGGTCTGGCATCCAGCGGGTCCTGGAATTGAATATGCTGGCAATCGATGTCAAAAATGTGAAGGCAACGGCTACAGCAAATAAAGCATTTACTTATATCTCACTCCTTGCCGCCATTGTCTTCCTGGTCGGCTTTACGTTTTCATATAATTTTCCGGGAGTCCTTACTGGACCTATCAACTCGCTCACCGAAGGCTTTGGACAGATCACTAAGAAAAATTACAAACACCGCATTCACCTGGATCGCAAGGATGAATTTGGTCAAATGGCCAATGCATTCAATGACATGGCGGAGCGGCTGGAATATTTTGAGAGCAGCAACTTGAATAAGATCATTTTTGAGAAGACAAGAGCGGAGGCAGTAATAAACAGCCTCAAGGAAGCCAGCATAGGCATCGACAAGAATGGAATGATCCTGTTTGCTAATGAACAGGCGCTTCAACTCTTAGGTATGCCTGGAAAAGATATTGTAGGTAAAGAGGTAAGTAAGATCAGTGATAAGAACGATCTGCTAAGATTTTTGATGGAAGAAAAAGGAAGCTTGCCATTTAAGATCGTGTTGGATAATAGGGAAAATTATTTCACCAAGGAAATCGTTGAAATCGGACAGGAAGACAATAAAAGCAAGGTAATTCTGGTTCGGAATATAACCTCTTTTAAAGAACTTGATGCAGCCAAGAATAATTTCATTGCCACGATCTCTCATGAATTAAAAACCCCATTGGCATCATCCGATTTTAGTCTAAAACTTTTAGAGGACCAGCGGGTAGGCCAACTGTCCCAAGAACAAAAAGAGCTGATCCAAAACCTTAAACAGGACAATCAAAGGATGCTTCGAATCCTAAGTGAGCTATTGAACATGTCGCAGGTAGAAGCAGGCAAGATCCAATTGGAAATTACCGAAGCCGACCCGGAACTGATCATGAATAATGCGGTTCTTTCAGTCCTCAATAGTGCGAAAGAAAAAAATGTTCAACTAGAAAAGGCATACGAGACCAATTTGGGAAAGGTAGTCGCTGATGCAGAAAAAACCGGATGGGTATTAAATAATTTTCTCGCTAATGCTATAAAATATTCTCCCAAAGAAAGTATCGTTCACGTAAAAATTGCTCATGCCGCCAATGGCCTTGAGTTTTCAGTCACCGATCATGGAGCGGGGATACCATCTCAATATCATTCGAAAGTGTTCGAGCGTTTTTTTAAAGTCCCGGGGTCACTAGGTGGTGGAACAGGCCTCGGCCTGGCGATCTCGAAAGAATTTATTGAAGCGCAGCATGGTCAGATCTGGGTGAGAAGCGAGATCGGTGCAGGAAGTACGTTCGGATTTACCTTACCTGTTTCATTTACTCGTCCTAAAGGAAATTGACGCTTTGGTAGATTCCCAGATAATATTTATAGACGGCTGTTCAGTAAGTTCAATCGTCATTAATTCGACAGGGCTATCCAGAGAAGCGACTGTCATTGGTATTCGCATCAAGTCATACGTTGCGTCGTGATCCGTACCCCACATGTCGGTTTGTTTATTAACAATAAGCATCCATCCCTCTTTTGACGGTAATGTGAAGAGCGAATACAGACCTGCCGGTAATTCCTTTTCCCCAAAATATATGGGCTTATCAATGTAAAGTTTAGTCGGTTCATTGGCACCAGTCCTCCAGACGCGGCCCCATGGAACTATCCCGCCAAAAATCACACGTCCGCGCATAGTGGGCCGTGAATAATCAATTCGCATATTTACACCGCCTATCATCTTTACGATAGAATCCTTCGTACTCAATGTAGCCAGTGGCGTTTTTTCCTCCTTAGCCACAAATCTGTTTACATAACTATCGAAATCCAGGCTGTCGTATGGCGTCCCTATCACATTCCACGATGAACCGATTCCGTCAATCATCTTAAGTTTATTCCTTTCATCCAGGTGGACCTTAAAATATCCCATCACCTGGCTTCCCATCTCAAGTGTATGTGCATCGATCCTTTTGATAGTAAACTTCCTTGGCTTGCCTAACACGAAATGAAAACCCTCGCGGATCTCACCAATTCCTTTTGGCGCGTAGTTCACCATCAGCGGCAGTAAGAACAGGAATGGGCTTCCGATGGCGTTAGCCACCATTCCTTTTCCCGGATATAGCTGTACAGTTTCCTTCCCATCCTGTATCCTCTTCATATGAGTTGCTGTATCATCTGTGTAAATCTGATAGTCCACCATTCTCTTGCCTTCGCCCGCCATCGTTGGCTTGTAACTATAGCCGGTAGACTCTTTTAACTCGCCATTCGGATAAAAACTGCCCTTGGTAAGATTGACATGTAAATTGGGCCTGGCCATTACTTTGAATTCAAAATCATTTTTATCGAGTTGGTAGTAGCCGACCATGGTCGTATCTGTGCCGATACTATATATTAGATACCCTTTGTTCATTGCTGTCTTTTGGGTAATGCCCTCAAGAACGATGAGGAGAAGAAGAATTGGTAGAAGCCTTTTCATAAAAAGATCCCCCATCTAAAACTAGGATTTTTTCCATTAATTTAGTAAACCAGCCTTAATATTGCCTAGATGAGATATATAATAGCCGGTTTTTTATTTACCTATAGCTTTTGCACTCACGCGCAGAAGATTAATCCCGATATTTTGAAAAAGCCATGGCCGGCTTCCTGGATCGCTGTACCCGGTGAACCGGCGAACAGTTATGGAGTTTTTCTTTTCCGCAAAAAAATCGAACTCACGGCCCGGCCAACTTCCTTCATGATCCATGTTTCCGCCGACAACCGATACAAATTATATGTCAACGAAAAGCTGGTATCATTGGGACCAGCGAGAGGCGATATAGGCCATTGGAATTTTGAGTCCGTTGATATTGCACCCTGGCTGCTGGCCGGATCAAACATTATTGCCGCAAAAGTCTGGAATGAAGCCGAATGGAGACCGGAAGGACAAATCTCGTTGCGCACCGGCTTTATAGTCCAGGGAAACGGAAATAATGAGCAAGTGCTGAATACCAGCGAAGATTGGAAATGTGTTCGTGACAGTAGCTACCAACCTATAAAAGTGAATCTGAACACTTATTATGTAGCTGGACCAGGTGAACTAATTGATATGAACATTCATATCCGCGACTGGGAGAAATTTTCTTATAACGACAGTTCATGGAAAATTGCAAAGCTCATTTTCAAAGGAACACCAAAAACGGTGATGGGTAGCTATGGCACCATCAATGAATGGATGCTTGTACCCTCTGCCATTCCGCAAATGGAACTGACCGATCAACGACTTGCCAGATCACGAAAGTCAGAAGGCATTGTATTGCCGGCTTCATTTCCTTCGAACAAGTCTACCGTGACCATACCATCCAATACGAGCACCAGCATACTTCTTGATCAATCTTTCCTCACGAATGCATATCCGACACTTATATTCAGTGGCGGTAAGCAGGCGACCATTTCCTTAGGATATGCCGAGGGACTTTTTACCAACTACCCTGGCAAAGGAAATCGCAATGAAGTGGAGGGAAAGATCATGATGGGAAGAAAGGATAGTATTATCTCGGATGGAAGCAAGAACCAACAATTTACTTCCCTCTCCTATCGAACCTATCGATATATACAAGTAGATATTGCAACCAAACAGGAGCCACTTACGCTTGAAGATATCTTTGGCACATTCACCGGATATCCATTCCAATTCAATGCAAAATTGGAATCGCAAGACTCGACTCTGAATAAGATCATTGAGATCGGTTGGCGAACCGCACGACTTTGTGCCATGGAAACATACATGGACTGCCCCTACTATGAACAACTGCAATATATAGGAGATTCCAGGATACAAGGGCTGATCTCCATATATAATAGTGGAGATGACCGGCTCCTGCGAAACGCACTTAACCAGATGGATCAATCCCGCCAGCCTGAAGGGGTTACACTAAGCCGTCACCCTTCCTTTACGCCCCAATATATTCCTACCTTTTCTCTTTGGTATATTGGCATGTTACACGACTACTGGATGTATGGAAGAGATAGCAATTTTGTAAAAGACAAGTTACCGGGAGAGCGCGAAGTCCTGAATTATTTTCGAAAATATCAAACGGCAGATGGATCGCTAAAGGATGTTCCATATTGGATGTTTACAGATTGGGTTGAAACCAGCGGATGGTCAGATGGAATCGCTCCTGTAGGCAAAGACGGATCATCTGCCTTACTAGATCTTCAATTGCTATGGGCATACCAGGTTGCAGCAGATATGGAAAACAAGATCGGAATGACCCAATATGGCAACATCTATCTTAAACGAGCAGCTCAATTGAAATCAACAATTAGAAATAAATATTGGGATAGTAATAAAAAGCTGTTTGCCGACCGTCCCGAAAAGGATCTTTACTCTCAACACGCCAATATTCTGGCCATCCTGACCGGAATTGTTAGTAGTGAAGAGATGAAGTATATTGGTAAACAACTTCTGTTGGACACCAGCCTGGCACCGGCTTCCATTTACTTTAAATATTATTTGCACCAGTCCCTCATTAAAGCAGGGATGGGAAACGACTATGTTGATTGGCTTGGAAATTGGAGGGAAAACATTCAAATGGGTATGACAACCTGGGCAGAGACTGATGTAAATACAACGCGCTCCGATTGTCATGCGTGGGGCGCCAGTCCTAATATCGAATTTTTCAGAACAGTATTGGGAATTGATAGCGATGCTCCAGGCTTTGCAAAATTAAAAATTGAACCTCATCTGGGGGAAATCAGCAGCATCGGTGGAGAAGTTCCACATCCAAACGGGAAAGTTTCGGTCCATTATACGAGAAAACAAGGCAAATGGTCCATGAATATCAACCTACCCCGTAAAACAAGTGGAACGTTCATCTGGAACAATAAATCTTACCCCTTGAAAGAGGGAGAAAATAATCTGCAGCTATAGATGGAATGGCAGATTTCGACGCCCATTAATTGTAAACAAACAAATATGAAGAAAAGATTTGTATTATTCAACGGCTTTATTTTTCTTATGATGCTGTCTCTGGTTCTTTCCTGTTCCAAACGTTCGGGCAATGCACGAATACTGGTATTCAGCAAGACGGCCGGTTTTCATCATGAATCGATCCCGAATGGTAATAAAGCCATTCAGCAACTGGGGGCCGCGAACAAATTTGACGTGGACACGACCACGAATGCAGAGATGTTCAATGATGATACTCTCAAAAAATATTCAGCGGTTGTATTCCTCAGTACCACCGGGGATGTGCTGGATCACTTCCAGGAAGCGGCATTTGAGCGATATATTCAGGCAGGAGGTGGTTACATGGGAATTCATGCGGCATCAGATGGTGAATACGACTGGGGTTGGTATGGAAGATTAACGGGTGCCTACTTTCTCGATCACCCTGGCATTACGGATACTTTTCCAAATGTGCAGGAAGGTGTCTTGCATGTAGCCGATGCGAGCAGCGATGCGACCAAACACCTGCCGTCCGAATGGAAAAGAACAGATGAATTTTACAGCTTCAAAAAAATGAATAAAGACGTGCATGTCTTATTGACCATCGATGAAAAATCCTATCATGGCGGGAAAAATGGAGACAACCATCCCATGGCATGGTACCATGATTATGATGGTGGACGCGCTTTCTATACAGAATTGGGACACACAGCTGAATCATTTTCAGAAGATGCTTATCTAAAACATATCCTTGGAGGCATTCAATATGCTATCGGGGGTAATAAAAAGTTGAACTATTCGAAAGTCAGGACCGAGATGCCACCAGATGACGGGCGGTTTTCAAAAACCCAGCTTGTACAGGGCGAGTTTTTTGAACCTACAGAGATGACTATTCTGCCAAACCTCGATATTTTGATCGTTCAAAGGAGGGGTGAAATCCTATTGTATAAAAATGACGCACATAAAGTAAAGCAGGTAGGATTTCTGGATGTATATTATAAAGCTTCTGTGCCTGGCGTCAATGCGGAAGAAGGTATATTGGGTCTCGCCAAGGACCCTGACTTTGCCAGCAACAACCGCGTATATATCTATTATAGTCCCATTGATAGTTCAGTGAACCGCCTTTCACGGTTTGTTTTAAAAAATGACACCATTGATAGGGCCACCGAGAAAGTCGTACTCGAGGTTAAGGCTCAACGACAGATCTGTTGCCATACCGGAGGGTCTATAGCTTTTGGACCTGATAAACTATTATATGTATCTACTGGTGATAACTCCACTCCTTTTGATGAATCAGGAGTTAAGTATGTTAACCATGGGTTCGCGCCACTGAACGATATACCCGGGCATCAGCAATTTGATGCAAGAAGGTCATCGGGAAATACAAATGACCTGCGTGGAAAGATTATACGAATAAAACTCAATGATGACGGCACTTACGATATCCCGGAGGGTAATCTCTTTCCAAAAGGCACCGACAAGACAAGGCCGGAAATCTATGTTATGGGAAATCGAAACCCATACCGGATATCGGTGGATCAGAAAAACAGCTATCTGTATTGGGGTGAGGTGGGTCCGGATGCAGCGACTGACAGCACCTCCCGCGGTCCACGCGGATATGACGAAGTAAATCAGGCAAAGAAAGCAGGCTATTTCGGATGGCCATTATTTGTTGGCGACAACTATGCTTACAAACAGTTTGACTACTCGACGGGCATCAGTGGCTCTCCTTTTGATCCCGCAAAACCTATAAATGATTCAAGAAACAACACAGGCTTGAGAGAATTGCCTGCAGCCCAGCCCGCATTTATTTGGTATCCTTATGGACCATCGCAGGATTTTCCTCAGGTAGGAACAGGAGGGCGAAATGCCATGGCTGGTCCGGTTTATTATACGGATATGTTTCCCAAGGAAACACGGCTTCCGGATTATTACAATGGTAAAGTCCTTATCTATGAATGGGTACGTGGCTGGATTAAAGCGGTAACCTTACAGCCGAATGGAGATTTTGATAAGATGGAACCGTTCTATGCCAACCTCAAAGTAAATTCTTTGATTGATATGGAAGTTGGACCCGATGGGAAATTATATTTATTGGAATATGGTACAGGATGGTTTAGTAAGAATGCTGATGCGGGCCTGGCAAGGATCGACTTCAATGCCGGCAACAGAGCGCCTGTTATCAGTTCTATAACCATAGACAAGACCTCCGGTGTCTTGCCCCTCACCGTTAAGGCAACTGTTGTTGCTAAAGACCTTGAAAAAGATAAAGTCAGCTATTCATGGGATTTAGGAAACGGTACGACCAAGGAGACAGAAATGCCGGAACTGGAATATACTTATACTACACCGGGCGACTACAGGATCAGCGTCGTAGCAAAGGATGATCAGGGTGCTTCGGCTAAAAGTGATGTGGTAAATATTTATGCAGGAAACGAAACGCCGATGGTATCAATTGGGATCTCAGGTGGCAATAAGTCCTTTTATTTACCAGGAGTTCCAGTTAAATACATCGTTTCTGTAAGTGATAAGGCAGATAATTCACCGATCGATTCAGCTAATTTATTTGTATCGGTAGATTATATAGAAGGATTTGATAAAGCGGCAACCACGGGTCATCAACAGGGTTTGGCAACCATTGAAGGCAAAAACCTGGTGTTTTCACTCGATTGTAAGAGTTGTCATAAAGAAGCTGAAAAATCCGTAGGACCTACATACATGCAGGTCAGCGAAAAGTATTCAGCCAGGAAGGATGCAATGGATTATCTAACGCAGCAGATCAGCAAAGGGAGCAGTGGTGTTTGGGGAGAAGTAGCCATGCCTGCGCATCCAACACTTTCTTCATCAGATGTTCATCAAATGGTCAGTTGGATCATGTCTCTGGCAACAAAGGTTGACGCCAAAAAATCCCTGGCTCCTTCTGGAACGGTGGTGCCTGCTGAGGGCAAAACTCCTAATACGGTGATGGTTCTGACTGCCAGTTATACTGATAAAGGGGGCAATAATATCAAATCGCTCACGGGAACCAACAGCATTTCATTAAGTAGCAATACCCAGTTCTTTCAAGGAACTGAAAAATCCAAAGGATTTACTGTCTTCAAGGCCAATGGGATGAATTTCATGGTATTGCCCACCGATGAAGGATGGTTTGCTTTTGACAATATTGACCTGTCAGGGGTTCATTCATTAACACTTTCAGCGGGCTGGCAAGCGCCACCTAAAGCTAGCCTGAACTTTGAAGCCAGACTCGATGCAGTCGACGGAAAACTCTTGGGTAAGGGTAGTGTTCCTCCGCAGAAAAAGGGTGTTCAGATGGGAACAGGTCAGTTGCCTATTGAGGCGGTTACTGATGGAAAATTTCACTCCATATATATATTATATAAAGCCCAGGAAGTGTCACAGGCTGGGTTGATGTCAGTCCGGTTTAACCCGAAATAGATAATATTGTATATAGGGATGAAAGTCAATACATTTAAGATAACATCGATCTGTTCATTTCAAACCTCGCGATTATGAAAAGTAGAAGAGAGTTTCTAAAACTATCTGGTGGCGCTGCCCTCGGTAGCATGCTCCTGTCAAACAATCTCCATTCATTTTTTTATCGGCCACCTCATGCCGTAGGACTACAATTGTACACTTTGTTCAATGTTATCGACGATGATGTGCAAGGCAACTTGAAAAAAGTGGCCGCCATTGGTTATACGGAAATAGAATCTGCCTTTAGCAAAAAAGGCGGTTACTATGGTATGAAGCCTAAGGAATTCAATTCCATGTTAAAGGACATGGGATTGTCGTGGAAATCGCATCATGTTTTGGGTGCTCCTTTCAAACTACCTCCTGGAACCAAGATGCCGACAGCAGCTGATGGCAAACCAATGCGGTTTGGTCCTGTAAAGAATTTGAGAGAAAATTTGGACGAGATCATAGTCGAAGCAGTAGAAGGTGGGTTTCCCTACCTGGTCTGTGCAAGCACACCCGTTGAGTCTGCAGAAGAGACAAAGCAATCGATTGATACATTGAATAAGGCTTCGGAGGCTGCAAAAAAAGCAGGCATTATTCTGGCCTATCATAATCATGATAGGGAGTTTGCCACCCAGGATGGAAAGGTGATCTATGACAGATTGCTTAGTGAAACAGATCCTGAATTGAAGATGGAACTGGATCTTTGCTGGGTCACCAAAGCAGGTGTGGATCCGGAAGAATTATTTAAGAAGAACCCCGGTCGTTTTCCTCTGTGGCATGTGAAAGATTTGGATAAGGAGAAAAAAGGTCCTGCACCCGTCGGAACCGGTGTTGTCGACTTTAAGAAAATCTTTCAATCGGCTGAGTTGGCCGGAATGAAACATTTCTTTGTTGAACATGATATGCCGGCAGATCCATTCGCAAGTATCACGACGAGCTATCAAAATGTGACGCAGATCCTTGCGACCTAGATTTTTCTTAAAAGAAACCAATTCTAATGCAGGTAATATTTGGAGTCATCTACCATTTTATTGGCGGCTTTGCATCCGGCAGTTTTTACATGCCCTATAAAAAAGTAAGAGGCTGGCATTGGGAAAGCTATTGGATCATCGGCGGATTATTCTCCTGGCTTGTCGTCCCACCACTGGCTGCCATTCTAACTGTTCCGGGTTTTGCTGAAGTTATCAGAAGCGCTTCCATTGATACGATCAAGTACACGCTGCTCTTTGGCGTGTTGTGGGGGTTTGGTGGATTAACCTATGGCCTTGCAGTTCGATATCTTGGAATGTCGCTGGGAAATTCTGTTGTGTTAGGATTCTGCTCGGCATTTGGTGCACTGGTTCCTTCCATTTATTATAATTTTTATCCGAAGGAGGGGAAGACAAATTTGAATGATCTGTTGACGACCGGTTGGGGCCAGATTGTTCTGGCAGGAGTCGTTATCTGCCTTATCGGCATCTTTATATGTGGCCGTGCAGGAACACTAAAGGAAAAGGAAATGCCGGAGGAGGAAAAGAAAAAGAGTGTCGCTGAATTTAGCCTGGTGAAGGGTTTGCTCGTCGCTGTCTTTTCAGGTATTATGAGTGCCTGTTTCAATTTTGGAATTGAAGCAGGCAAGCCCATGGCTGAAGCCGCAGTAGCGCAGGGCATGAAACCCTTATTCCAAAATAATGTGATCTATGTGGTATTGCTTTGGGGTGGACTGGCTACCAATTTTCTTTGGTGTATGATCTTAAACATTCGAAACAGGTCATTTGGAGATTATACAAATAAACAAACTCCACTTTCAAAGAACTATGCGTTGTCGGCACTGGCCGGCACCACCTGGTTTTTGCAATTCTTTTTTTACGGAATGGGAGAAAGTAAGCTGGGCAATGGCGCCAGCAGCTGGATCCTTCACATGGCCTTCATTATTTTAGTTGCCAATATGTGGGGAATCGCCTTGAAAGAATGGAAGGGAGTCAGTAAAAAAACAAGAACCACCATTATCATTGGCATTGCAACGATCATTCTCTCCGTTGTGCTGGTGGGTTATGGCAATGCTCTAAAATCGGGATAATTCAAAGGAACTACAACTCGTCTAAAATAATTGCTGTTTGATCAACGACAAAACATCTATAATGGGAACCAGTGCCAGGAACTTCCAACATGTAAGTTACTTATGGAACGAATCGAAGGCGGCAGAGCTGGAGGGAGATGAAGTCGCTCTTTTAATTTACCGTTCAAACTTGCTGGGGGCAGACTTGAGGCTCACTAATTATGGCGGCGGTAACACATCCTGCAAGACAATCAATAAAGATCCATTGACCGGTGAACCAGTCGACATAATGTGGATCAAAGGAAGTGGCGGTGACTTGGGAACCATGAACCGCAAGGGTCTGGCCGCACTCTATCTCGACAGGTTACGCAATCTAAAGAATGTTTATCGCGGACTCGAGTTTGAAGATGAAATGGTAGAACTTTTCAATCATTGCATTTATGATTTGGGCTCCAAGGCTCCATCTATTGATACTCCATTGCATGGATTTCTTCCTTTTAAACACATCGATCATTTACATCCGGATGCAGCGATCGCGATTGCTGCCGCAAAAGATGGTGAAAAGATTACTAAAGAACTATTTGATGGGAAGTTGGGTTGGGTTAAATGGCAGCGTCCGGGTTTTGACCTCGGTCTTCAATTGAAGCAATGCCTGGACGAGAATCCCGGTATACGCGGGATCATGCTCGGTTCGCACGGCTTATTTACCTGGGGAGATAGTTCTTACGAAAGCTATATAAATACGTTGGAGGTGATCGAACGCTGTGCCGATTACATTGACAGTAGTTCGCAAAAAAGCTCAAAGAGAAAAACATTTGGAGGCCAAAAGATCAAATCATTGGCTAAGGACCAGCGTCTGGAAACAGCGGCGGCCCTGGCTCCTATTCTCCGCGGCCTTTGTTCATCGGTGTCTTCGGTAAATAAGCAGAGGAAAGCGGGTGGGATGATCGGTCACTTTACTGATGATGAAAGGGTCATGGAATTCATCAACTCAAATGATTTGGAAAGATTGGCTGCCATGGGTACCAGTTGCCCGGATCATTTCTTAAGAACAAAGATCTCTCCTTTGGTTTTAAAATTAAATAGCAACTCCGACCTAAGTGATCCAACGAAGATCAAAGAAAGGATTGCGCCATTATTTGAAGCCTATAGAAAGATGTACGCGGAATATTATGATGCTTGCCGGCATCCCGATAGTCCTCCTATGCGCGATCCTAATCCTGTAGTCATTTTATTTCCGGGTGTTGGCATGTTCACCTTTGCAAAGGATAAGCAAACGGCCAGAGTAGCATCGGAATTTTATACCAATGCCATTAATGTAATGCGAGGTGCGGAAGCCATCTCCGAATACACTGCCTTACCCCGACAGGAAGCCTTTAACATTGAATATTGGTTACTTGAAGAAGCCAAGTTGCAAAGAATGCCGAAGCCCAAAGCATTGAGCGGAAGGATCGCGTTAGTGACGGGAAGTGCGGGTGGGATTGGTAAAGCCATAGCTAAAAAATTTGCTGAAGAAGGTGCCTCGGTCGTGTTAAATGACATTAATGAAGAACGGTTGCAAAAAACTAAAGAAGAATTTGAACAATTATTTGGCAAGGATGGGTTCGCTGCTGATCTCCTCGACGTAACGGCACCCGACAGTATTGATCATACACTCAAAACCGCCGCGCTCGTATTTGGAGGTGTGGACATCATTGTAAATAATGCTGGCCTTTCCATATCCAAGCCGCTGGAAGAACATACGGAGAAGGATTGGGATGTATTATATGATGTGTTGGTGAAGGGACAATTCCTGGTTACGCAAAAAAGCACAAAGGTCATGCGCAAGCAGGACCTGGGCGGCGATATAATAAATATTGTTAGCAAAAATGCATTGGTAAGTGGTCCCAATAATGCCGGTTATGGATCTGCCAAAGCTGCACAATTACATTTGTCCAGGTTAAATGCTGCGGAATTAGGTAAGGATAATATACGAGTCAATACGGTAAATCCGGATGCGGTGATATCGGGAAGTAATATTTGGAGCGGCGGTTGGGCTGAAGGAAGAGCCAAAGCTTATGGGATCACTGTTGAAGAACTCCCGGCATATTATGCCAACCGGACCTTATTAGGCGAGATCATCAATCCTGAGGATATTGCCAATGCATGTTTTGCTTTGGTAGGAGGATTGTTGAATAAGTCTACTGGCAATGTATTGAATGTTGATGGAGGTTTGGCCGCGGCATTCTTAAGATAAAAGCCCCTATGGTGGTGAAAAAACAACAAACTAATGTATGCGGATCGATAAAAACATTCTTGAAGAACATAATCGCCAGGGATTAAAAGAACATAAGCGAAGGTTTGATTTCATTGCAACAGGTATCGCAAATAGTGACACCATCCTTCAAAAATTGATCGACTTCCAGGTGGCCATTCCAAGTTGGGCCTTGGGTACTGGCGGAACCAGATTCGGACGCTTCGCCGGTGGCGGAGAACCACGCAACCTGAATGAAAAAATTGAGGATGTTGGTTTGATCCATGCCCTCAACCGCAGCAGCGGAGCTATTTCTCTTCACATACCATGGGATATCCCAGAAGATTATTCGGCCGTGAAAGAACTTGCCAAAGCTTTCGACGTTCAATTCGATGCCGTAAACTCCAATACTTTCCAGGATCAAAAGGATCAGGAATTGAGCTATAAGTTTGGTTCATTGCAACATGTCAGCAAGGATGTCCGGCGACAAGCCATCGATCATAATTTGGAAGTGATCCGCCATGGAATCGGATTAGGCTCCAGGGCCTTGACGGTTTGGCTCAGCGATGGATCATGTTTTCCCGGTCAATTGAATTTTCGAAATGCATTTGAGAATACATTGAAGAGCCTCGAAGAAATTTATGCTGCACTGCCCGACGATTGGAAAATTCTGGTAGAATACAAGGCCTTTGAACCTAACTTTTATTCGATGACCGTTGCTGATTGGGGACAATCGCTCATGTATGTAAATAAATTAGGCCCGAAGGCTCGAACGTTGGTAGACCTGGGACATCATTTGCCCAATGCCAATATCGAACAGATTGTGTCCCTGTTATTAATGGAAGGCAAGTTGGGCGGATTTCACTTTAATGACAGTAAATATGGAGATGATGATCTGACCGTGGGCAGCATCAGGCCCTACCAATTGTTTTTGATATTTAATGAGCTCGTGGATGGAATGGATGCAAAGCGAATGAATCATGCGAAGGATCTGGGTTGGATGATCGATGCCAGTCATAATGTAAAAGATCCATTGGAGGACCTCTTGCAATCAGTAGAAGCGATCATGATTGCCTATGCGCAGGCGCTGACAGTCGACAGGAAACAATTGATGGCAGCGCAAAATGAAAATGATGTTGTTGCCGCCGAGCAAGTCTTACAGGACGCTTTTCGAACCGATCTCAGGCCATTGGTGGCGGAGGCAAGAATAAGAAGCGGCGGCGCGTTAAGACCGATTCAATTATCTAGAGAACTAAAGGTGAGGGAGCAATTGATAAAAGAGAGAGGAAGTAAGGTTTTCGCTACGGGACTATAGGGATTTACCACAAAGTGTTGATTTTGCTTATCGTGAGTGGTGAGTGGTGAGTGGTGAGTACCTTTGATACCCACTTAACCATTCCTTAGTCGATTTCAATGTTCCTTCAACTCACTCATACGAAACTTGACGCGTACAAATTAACTTTTGAACTAGCTCTTGAATGTTATCGCATTACTAAAAAGTTCCCTACAGATGAAAGATTTTCTTTGGTTCAGCAAATTAGAAGAGCTGCTATTTCAGTGCATTTAAATTTTTCTGAGGGATGTTCGAGAAGATCTACTCAGGAGAGGAATAGGTTTTTTGAAATATCTCGAGGTTCGTTGATCGAGATAGACAGTGCCCTTGGTATAGCCGTACAATTAAATTATGTGACTGACACCGAATTGCAACCTTTGGGGGCATTAATCGTAAAAAACTTTAAGATTTTAAGCGGCATGATTAAGAATTAGAACTCACCGCTCACCACTCACCACTCACCGCTCACCACTCACCAATGCAACCGACTGCTACCATAGCAATCTTCGACATCGGCAAGACCAACAAAAAACTGGTACTATTCGACGAACAGTATAAGATAGTCATTGAGAAAACTGCACAATTAAAAGAAACAACAGATGAAGATGGCTTTCCCTGCGAAGATATTTCTGCATTGACCCAATGGATGCAGGCCTCTCTCGAATGGCTTTTGGGTCAACCCCAATTTGATATCAGAGCCATCAACATTTCTGCTTATGGAGCCAGCCTTGTATACCTCGATAAGAACCTGGAAGTATGTCTTCCGGTGTATAATTATATGAAGCCTTATCCCCAGGACCTCCAAAAAAAATTCTATGCTGATCATGGTGGTGAAAGCCTTTTGGCCCGTCAAACCGCTTCTCCTGTTTTGGGGAGTTTGAATTCGGGTTTGCAACTCTATCGCCTGAAATATGAAAAGCCCGAGGAATTCAAAAAAATAAAGTGGGCCTTACATCTGCCGCAATACTTAAGTTTTATCTTTTCTTCATCCGCTCATTCTGAGATTACCAGCATAGGATGCCATACTCATCTATGGGATTTTGAAAAAAAGGAATATCATGAATGGGTAAGGATGGAACAAACGGAAAACCTTTTCCCACCCATTGTCCCCTCCACGATCGTAGCTGGTTATTTTGAAAAGATCCCTGTAGGCGCAGGTATGCACGACAGCTCCGCTGCACTGATCCCTTACATCGCTTCCTTTGCACAGCCATTTATCCTGATATCGACCGGTACCTGGTGTATCAGTCTGAATCCATTTAATCACTCGCCACTGACTGAACTGGAATTAAAACAGGATTGCCTCTGTTATCTTTCCTATGAGGCAATGCCGGTGAAGGCCTCCAGGCTCTTCGCCGGTTACGTGCATGAACAGGAAGTAAAAAAGATAGCAGCAAAATTCAATAAGCCGTTGGATTACTATAAAGAAATATCCTATGATCCCTCAATTTTTAAAAAAATGAACCCGGGCGGTGATCAATTCAATCCGGGCGAAGAAGCTATTCCTCAATCCAGGAATTATGAAGAAGCTTATTACCAACTGATGAGGGAGATTGTTCGCAGGCAGGAGCACAGTACCCGGCTTCTGATGAAAGAACAAGAGATAAGCAGGATCTTCGTAGACGGCGGATTTAGTCAGAATGTTATTTACATGAAGTTATTGGCCGAGACCTTTCCCGGAATCGAAGTCTATGCGGCTTCGGAGGCCCAGGCAACGGCCTGCGGAGCTGCACTCGCCATGCATTCCCATTGGAATAAGCAACCCATACCCACCGAGCTCATTGAATTGAAGTATTATGCATCTAACAAAACGTCAGTAAAGAATTAAACTATCATTAAATAGATTTTATATGAAGAAGTTGTTTTTCTTGCTCGGTCTCAATTTGTCATTGGTTTCCGGATTCGGACAATTGGTTGTAAAAAATTTATTGTGCGAGAACCGTTCAAACCCCGTCGGTATTGGTGCAGCCCAGCCCCGGTTCAGCTGGCAATTGCAGACTGACAAAAGGAACGCGAAACAAACTGCGTATGAAGTAAGAGTAAATACAGGCAAGGAAGCTGTTTGGAAAAGCGGAAAGGTGAATTCAGACCAATCGGTATATGTTTCGTATGCAGGCAGCAATTTAAAATCAGGTAACAGCTATCAATGGCAGGTGCGTGTGTGGGATAATAATGGAAAGGCATCTTCATGGAGTGAGGCGGCTCACTTCAAAATGGCTTTGCTGGACAAATCGGATTGGAAAGCTAAATGGATCATTCCGGGCTACCAGGAAGATTCATTAAGAGCCAGCCCTTTGTTTCGCAAATTGTTTACGGTAGATAAGAAAGTCGTTTCAGCCACCGCTTATATTTCTGCCCATGGATTGTATGAAGCACAAATAAATGGCCAACGGATTGGGGACGCCTATCTCACTCCGGGGTGGACCTCTTATAAAAAGCGCCTGCAATACCAGGTCTATGATGTCACCCAACTCCTTAGGAATGGAAAGAATGCGATAGGAGCGACATTGGGCAGCGGATGGTATCGGGGACTCATTGGATGGACGAATGGCCTGAACGTATATGGAAAGGACATTGCGTTGTTGCTACAGGTGGACATTACCTACAGTGATGGCACCAGCGAATCGATCATCAGCAATGAAAATTGGAAATCTTCAACGGGGTCCATCATTTATTCAGAGATCTATAACGGCGAAACTGTGGATGCGAGAAAAGAAAAGAAAGGCTGGTCCATGCCGGAGTTTGATGATTCGGACTGGGCTGCAGCAAAGACTGCCGACTTTTCTATGGACAATCTGGTCGCAACCGAGAACGAATTGGTAAAGAAGCATGAAACGTTTAGTCCCGTTAAAATTATTACCACGCCAAAAGGAGAAAAGGTCATCGATTTTGGTCAAAACCTGGTCGGTTGGGTGATCATGAAAGTGCGGGGAAATAGTGGTGACAGAGTCATCCTGTCTCACGCCGAGGTGCTGGATAAGAAAGGTAATTTCTATACCGATAATTTACGGGCAGCCAAAGCGCAGGACAATTACATATTAAAAGGTGGTGAAGAAGAAACTTTTGAGCCGCATTTTACCTGGCAGGGATTTCGTTATGTGCGAGTCGAAGGGTATCCGGGTGAAATGAAACCGGAGAATTTTACAGCCGTGGCATTATACTCAGATATGACACCCTCTGGAGAATTCACTAGTTCGAATCCCATAATAAATCAATTGCAACATAATATTCTATGGGGCCAGAAAGGAAATTTCCTGGATGTCCCGACGGATTGTCCCCAGCGGGATGAACGATTAGGTTGGACAGGCGATGCCCAGGTTTTCTCCCGTACAGCTTCATTCAATATGAATGTACATAGTTTCTTTTCGAAATGGTTAAAAGACGTCGAAGCCGATCAGCAAAATGGCGTAGTACCTTTTGTCGTTCCCAATGTATTGGGAGCGGCTATTAGTAGTGCAGGTTGGGCTGATGCGGCAACCATCATTCCCTGGAATATGTATCTCGCCTACGGGGACAAGAAGCTTTTGGAAACTCAATACAAGAGCATGAAGGCGTACTTAGAAAGTATTCGCAAAGGCACTAAAGATAATTTATGGAACACCGGCTTTCATTTTGGTGACTGGCTGTTTTATCGGCCCGATGATGATAACGATGGACGTGCAGCAGTAACAGACAAATATTTAATAGCGCAATGTTTTTATGCTAACTCAACACAATTATTAATAAACGCCGCGACAGTTTTGGCAAAGACCGATGACGTCAACGAATATTCGGAACTGTTGAAAAAGATCAAGGACGCATTTATCCAGGAATATGTGACTTCGAAAGGTCGCCTTGTGTCTGGAACACAAACTGCGTATACACTTGCATTAAATTTTGATATGCTTCCCGAAAATCTGAGGGACCAGGCGGCCAAACGGCTGGTGGATAATATCAATAGCTACAACACCCATTTAACCACCGGTTTTTTAGGAACTCCATATTTATGTCATGTGCTCACTCGTTTTGGATATACAGACATAGCTTATAAGCTCCTGCTCCAAGATAGCTATCCTTCCTGGCTATATCCGGTGAAAATGGGCGCCACGACTATTTGGGAAAGATGGGATGGCCAGAAACCTGATAGCACTTTCCAAACTCCCGGCATGAATTCATTCAACCATTATTCTTACGGAGCGATCGGCGATTGGATGTACAGGCAAATGGTAGGATTAGATACCTACGAGGATGGAGTAGGTTACAAACATATCCGGGTAAGGCCGCATATTGGTGGAGGTTTCACGTCGGCTTCTGCCAGTCTGCAAACATATTACGGAAGGGTCAGTAGTAGTTGGAAACTGGAGAATCAAAATTTAATGATGGATATCGAAATACCTGCTAATACCTCTGCAACCATTTATATCCCGGCAACGAAAGCAGAGGCGATCACGGAGGGTGGGAAATCACTGTCTAGTATAAGCGATATTAAGGTTGGAGAAATCGAAAATGGATACGTCATTGTAAATGTCGGTTCGGGCAAATATCATTTTTTAACTGGTCTTAAACAATAACCCTGCTCCCCTGTCACTTGTGGCCAGGGGCTGAGGGCGAGTCGGTGAGGTGAGGCACAAAGTTTGCAGTAAGGGCCTTATGAAAAAGGGTTTCCGAAGCTTTTATCTCGTTATTGTCTCTGTTATCGTCTACCTTCTTCATATGCCTTTGATGCTGGCCAGGTCGGCGACAGGCAGCCGGTCTTTTCAACAACCCTTACCCAATTTTACCATCCCCTCTATTGAATCAGTTACCTTTATACCTGCATTAAAATCAGTATATGATAGCCTTCAGTTGAGTGTGATAGGCCTGAGCCAACAAGCATTTGACTATGCCAAACGAGGCCTTGATCAATTGATAGCTCAGGGGCGCATTTTGAATGATTCCATTCTTTCAATTATTGATTTCAGTCAACCCAGCGGCAATAAGCGCTTATATGTGCTCGATATTAAAAATTGCAAGGTGCTTTTTAACACTTTAGTTGCACACGGAAAGAATTCAGGTCGTGAGTGGGCCAACTCTTTTTCCAACCAATTTTATTCGTTCAAAAGTAGTCCTGGTTTTTATATTACTCAGGCTCCCTATGTTGGCAATAGCGGCTATTCATTAAAACTGGAAGGAATTGAAAAAGGAATAAATGACAACGCTTATCAACGAGCCATTGTTTTGCATGGAGCCCATTACGTAAATGAAGCGTATGTGGCAGCTCGAGGATATATTGGACGCAGTGAAGGTTGCCCCGCTGTTCCTGCTGCTACGGCTGCTCCCATTATTAATACAATAAAAGATCATACCTGTCTATTCATCTACGACCCTAACGAATCTTATCTCAAGCATTCATCTCTCCTCAGCTGATCTGAATTTGTTTATAATTAAGAAGCCTTAGAGGAATTCTCAATGTTTATCTTTGCGGATTAATTAATTTGCATGTTAAAAGTTGGCGTTTTCGGTGTCGGTCACCTGGGAAAATTTCATCTCAACAACTGGAAAGAGATTTCCGGTGCACAGGTGGTTGGATTCTATGATCCGGATGACGCTATAGCCACCGCAGTTGCCGAAACCTATCAATTGACCCGGTTTTCAGATCCCGAAGCATTAGTAGATTCCTGTGATGCTATCGACGTAGCTGCACCCACCACCTGCCATTTTCTTTGTTGTGAAATGGGTATCAAGAAAGGCAAGCATGTTTTTGTCGAGAAGCCACTCGCTAACACAATGGAAGAAGCGTGGCAACTGGTAAAACTGGTGCAAGAATCCGGTATCAAATTCCAGGTTGGTCATGTGGAGCGATTTAATCCCGCATTCCTGGCCCTGGGACAAATGCCCTTGAATCCTCTCTTTATCGAAGTGCATCGGCTGGCACAATTCAACCCCAGAGGAACTGAAGTCAGCGTCATCCTGGACTTAATGATCCACGATATAGATATTATCCTGAGCATAGTTAAGAGTGATGTAAAGACTATCTCTGCAAGTGGCGTAGGAGTCATCACCGAAACTCCGGACATTGCCAACGTACGAATTGAATTCCATAATGGTTGTGTAGCCAACCTTACCTCCAGCAGAATGTCGATGAAAAAAATGAGAAAAATGCGCCTCTTTCAAAAAGATTCATATATCGGGATCGATTTCTTAAACAAAAAAACGGAGATCATTAAGCTGAAAGGATCAGCAGATTCGGATGTATTTTCGTTTGACATCGAGACGCCAGGCGGTAAAAAATCCATTGCCATAATAAATCCTTCGATTCCGGAAGTAAATGCCATCAAAAAAGAATTAGAAGCGTTTAAGCACGCCATAGATAACAATCTAAAACCAATAGTATCGGAGATGGACGGTTTGATGGCGATGGATGTGGCGCATCAGATTTTGGACAAAATAGGTAACGCAATCATTGCGCGTTGATTTAATATCCTGTATTTGAAAACAAGCACCTTTTTGAATGAGCCCAGGTAAGAAGATTCCTATTGCCCTCTATGCCATGATGGATGTCATCATGGCCTTCGTTGCCTGGGGCTGCTTTTTTTTTATCCGGAAAGCGCTTCTGAAACAGGCATTGCCAGGAGGAGGAAGCATGGACTTCAACACCCGCTTCTGGTTGGAAATTGTATTCATCCCCATTGGATGGCTTATCCTCTATGCTCTTACGGGATCCTATCGCTCCATTTATAAAAAGTCAAGGCTATTTGAATTCACCAGTACATTTATTTGTGCTCTTATCGGATGCGTATTTTTATTCTTCCTGGTCATTTCAAACGACGTAAAAAATAACTACTCCTATTATTACTTATCCTTTCTCTCGTTATTTGTCGTTCATTTTGTACTTACTTTCCTGGGCCGCATTAGCCTACTCAATATTGCCAAAAACCAACTGGTGACTGGCAGAATACAGTTTAATACCTTAATGATCGGAAGTCATGACAACGCCGTTCGGATCTTCGATGCAACCGAAAAAAATCAGCGTGACGGCGGTTACCGGTATGTTGGGTTCATATCGCCGTACGCAAATGGAAACCACGGCATTACTAAATACATGCCCCGCCTGGGCAATATGGAAGAAATTGAAAAAGTGATTGATGAACATGATATCAAGCAGGTAGTGCTGGCGATGGAAAGATCTGAACAAAGCTTATTGGAAAGTATTATCGGCCGCCTTAGCGAAAAGGATGTAGAAATCAGGATACAACCTGATACGTTGGACATCCTTTCCGGATCAGTTAAGACAAGCAGCGTACTGGGAGCGCCTTTAATCGATTTGAAAACCGGGATGATGCCCGAATGGCAACAAAACATAAAGCGGTTGATCGACGTAGTTATTTCCCTATTGTCGTTCATTCTGCTTTCCCCTCTCCTTATTTATGTCATCATCCGGGTTAAACTTTCATCCAAGGGCCCGATAATTTTTTCACAGGAAAGGATCGGTTATAAAAACAAACCATTCCGCATGTTTAAATTTCGTTCCATGGCAGAAAATGCGGAAAAAGAAGGCCCATCCCTTTCCTCTAAAAATGATCCAAGAACCACTCGCTGGGGCAGGGCTATGCGAAAATGGCGATTGGATGAACTGCCCCAACTCTGGAATATTCTCATTGGAGAAATGAGCCTGGTTGGGCCGCGGCCAGAACGAAAATTCTATATTGATCAAATCATTCCGCGATTTAAGTACTATAAATATCTGCTGAAAGTGAAACCGGGTCTAACGAGCTGGGGTATGGTTCAATTTGGATACGCCGAAACAGTGGATGAAATGATCGAGCGAAGTAAATTTGACCTTCTTTACATAGAAAATATTTCATTGGCATTGGATTTTAAGATAATGATCCATACGTTGAGGATCATTTTTAAAGGAAAAGGAAAATGAAAGTCTTACCATTTCGAAGATTCGCACTCTTATCTATTTTATGTTCATGTTTGCATTCTGTCACATTTTCCCAATACTGGCAGCAACAGGTTGACTACATCATTGACGTAACGCTGAATGATAAGGAGCATACCCTCGATGGTTTCGAAAAAATGGAATACAGCAACAATTCGCCCGATACTTTACGGTTTATCTGGTTTCATGTCTGGCCGAATGCATATAAGAATGATCAGACTGCGTTCAGCGATCAACTGTTGGAAAATGGCAATAGCAGCTTTTATTTCTCGGGAGCTGAACAAAAAGGATTCATCAACCGACTTGATTTCAAAGTAAATAATGTAACTGCCAAGACTGAAGACCATCCGCATTATATCGACATCATTAAGCTAGTCCTGCCGGATCCCTTGGCGCCGGGCCAAAAAATAAATATTTCCACTCCCTTTCACGTAAAGTTGCCCTATAATTATTCGCGCGGAGGCCATGATGGACAGAGTTACCAGGCAACTCAATGGTATCCAAAACCGGCAGTCTATGATGCTACCGGCTGGCATCCCATGCCCTATCTCGACCAGGGTGAATTCTACAGCGAGTTTGGCACTTATGTAGTGAGCATAACAGTCCCTCAAAACTATGTCGTCGCCGCAACCGGGGAATTGCAGGACCTGGACGAGATTAATTGGCTTAAAAGCCGGACATCCTTTCGCTGGGAACCTCTAAAACACCGGGTAAAAATTAAGGGTGGCGGATACAAAACAACTGTTCAATTATATCCGGAATCTTCCCGACAATCAAAGACCCTGCATTACAGTCAAAACAATATTCATGACTTTGCCTGGTTTGCAGATAAGCGGTTCATTGTTAACCAGGATAGTTGCAGACTTTCGTCCGGGAAAATAATCAATGTCTTTTCTTACTACACGGATGTTTATAAACAAGTGTGGTCAAAAAGTGTAAGGTTTGCAAAAGATGCGATACGGCACTACTCCGCACTCGTTGGAGAATATCCATATAATGTAGTAAGTGTTGTTCAGGGCCCTGCCAGTTTTGGAGGCGGTATGGAATATCCTACCATTACAGTGATCTCACCAGGAGAAAGCTCCGCGGACCTGGATAATACTATTGCCCACGAGATAGGTCACAATTGGTTTTACGGCATTTTGGCTACCAACGAAAGCGATTATCCCTGGATGGATGAAGGGATCAATACATTCTATGATAATAAGTATAGTCTCAGCAAATATGGACCGGACCCCCAATGGGAAAGAATTCAATTTGAAACAAAAGCATTTAACAAGACAGATCAGCCAATCAATACAACGTCTGAAAAATTCAGTCTCGACAATTATGACCTGGTCGCTTACTATAAAACCGGCGAATGGATGCGTTACCTCGAATCCCAAATTGGAAGCTCTAACCTGGATAAAGCAATGCAGGATTACTATCAACAATGGAAGTTCAAACATCCCCAGCCGCAAGACTTTAAAAACATCATTGCCACGAACAGTAAACAGCAAGTAGATTCAATATTCTCATATTTAGCCAGGCCCGGAATTCTTCCAAACCAGGTCAGGAAGGGATCCAAAACTATTTTCGTCGTGCCCCCTAAAAATTTGAGATCATGGCTCCAGGCACCTACGAAGGACCTTTACTTATTTGGACCAGCTATCGGCTTTAACAGCTATGATAAGTTGATGGTCGGTGGTTTCGTCACTAATGTGAAGTTCCCACCTTCTTCCCTTCAATTCTTTGTCGCGCCTATGTATGCAACCGGCTCTAAACAATTGACAGGCCTGGGATTTCTGCGCCACCAGTTCTATCCAAATCAGCTCTTTCGAAAAGTTGAATTGAGTATCGTGGGTTCCTCTTTTACCGCGGATCAATACAATGACGAAACTGGAAAAAAGAACTTCTTGTCATTTCTAAAGATCGTTCCAGGAATAAAGCTTACATGGAAGGATAAGAACCCCCGCAGCACCTTCAATCGCTTTCTACAATTCAAGACCTTCCTGATCAGAGAAGAAGGCATCCATTTCTATCGCGAAGCCGTTGTTAACCCCCAGGGAGATACAATCATGGTGGATAAATATCAAATAACTCGTTCAAACAGAAGCCTGAATCAACTTCAATTGGTCATAGAAAATAACCGCGAATTATATCCCTATCGTGGAGAGATCAAACTGGAACAAGGCAAAGATTTTATCCGGGCTGCTTTTACAGGCAACTATTTTTTTAATTATCCTAAAGAAGGAGGATTGAGCGTAAGGGTATTTGCAGGAAAGTTTTTTTATACCAAATCAAAAACCTTCAGCCGTCAATTTGCAACCGACCGCTATCACTTAAACATGACAGGGGCCAATGGATATGAAGATTATACCTACAGCGACTATTTCGTCGGCAGAAATAAATTTGAAGGTTTTGCCAGTCAACAAATCATGATAAGAGACGGAGGATTTAAGGTGAGGACAGATCTGCTTGCACAAAAAGTGGGTAAGACCGACGACTGGCTGGCGGCAGCCAACATCACTACAACGATTCCTTCCAATATCAACCCATTAAGTCTATTGCCAATAAAGATTCCGCTAAAAATATACCTTGATATAGGCACGTATGCAGAAGCCTGGAAACCCAATGCAGAAACTGATCGCTTTTTCTTTAATGCCGGACTTCAACTACCGCTTTTAAAGGAAACAATCAATTTCTATCTGCCCATTTTTTACAGCAGCGTTTACAAAAGTTATATCCAATCCACTCTTCCGAAAAAAGGCAGGCTATGGCACGTGGTGTCATTTTCTATAGATATTTCCCGTCTTAATTTGCGGAAAATTGATCCCAAACTTGAATTTTAAATATGCTCAACCAAAAAAAGATCCACTACCTCAATGCGTCTGATATCGACAAGGAAAAATGGGACCGTTGTATTGATAACGCTACCAACGGATTGATCTATGCCTATTCGTATTATCTGGACGCGATGGCCAGGAATTGGGATGCGCTAGTCACTTTCAAAGAAGATTTGACCGAGAATGAATACGAAGCGGTAATGCCATTGACCTGGAATAAAAAATACACCATCCAATACCTCTACCAACCTTTTTTGACAGCCGAATTAGGTGTCTTCGGAAGTAGAATTGAAGGCGATGTAGTTGTTGAATTTGTAAAAGCTATTCCGACTAAGTTCCGGTTAGTAGAGATTGCGCTGAACAGTGGCCAAATTCCCGGCCTGGCTTCACGGCATGCGCGGATGAGAAAGAATTATCTGTTAAGCCTGGACAAACCATACGAAAAACTATATGGAAATTACCGGGAAAATACGCAGCGAAATATTAAGAAGGCGACACAGGCTGGAGTAAGTATTGAAAAGGGATTTGCCGTTGACAAGGTAATTGACCTTGCACTCAAGCAAATGGAGGACTATGGCATGGAGTCGGATGATAACGTCACTCGTTTCCGAAAACTTTATCCTTTGTTGAAGGAGCGAGGAATGGCAACGACATACGGGGTTGCGCTAAAAGATCAATTGCTGGCTTCCTGTGTTTTTTTCTTTTCCCACAACAGGGCTTATTATATATTGGTAGGCAACCATCCCGTCGGCAAATCCATCGGAGCTTCGCATGCCCTGATCGATGCATTTATCAAAGACCATGCGAACAAAGATATGATACTCGATTTCGAGGGTTCTGACATTTCAAGCCTGGCTTTGTTTTACGCCAGCTTCGGAGCTATAGAAACCCTTTATACACAGATACGGATGAACAGGCTGCCATTTTATTTGAAATGGTTTAAGAGATAATGACAATTCTGATCAGCTGGGCGATGACGTCGACATTCTTTTCTCCAATATTTTCTCTGCGATGATGAGGTCTATCGGCCTTGTGATCTTAATATTTTCGGGTTCTCCCTCGACCAGGTTTATGGCTACGCCCATCTTTTCCACTACGCTTGCCTCGTCGGTAAACGATTCCTGGTAAGGTTGTTCATACGCTTGCTTGATGATATTGCTGAAAAATGTCTGGGGTGTCTGAATGATCGCAAGCTTTTCACGATCCAGCATTTCATTGCCGGATTTAGTTTTTATCCGGATAGTATCCAGGGCAGCAACAGCAGGTATGGCATTATCCTTTTCAAGGGCGGCTTCTGCACAACGTCGGATCAGTTCAGGGCTTGCCAGGCATCTGACCCCATCGTGGACAAACACGATCGCATGGGCATCCACCATCCGCAATCCATTCTTCACTGATTGAAAACGAGTATCCCCTCCGACCGTCATTCGGATCCGATGCAATGCAAATTCCCTGGCAATCTGTTCCCCTTTTTCCATATGATTTTCCGGCAGCACCAGGATGATCTGCATGTCATCATAGGCATCAGTAAAAGCCTTAACGCTATGCCATAAGATCGGCTTGCCTTTCAGTAGTTGAAATTGCTTGGGCAATTCTCCTCCCATTCGCGTACCCGCTCCTCCGGCGACGATGATGGCGTACTTGTGCATGGAGGGGTTGATTATTGATTATTAATTATTGATTATTGATTATTTTATACTCACCACTCACCACTCACCACTCACCACTCACCACTCACCACTCACCACTCACCACTCACCACTCACCACTCACTTATAAATCGCAACCTCACTCACTCCTTCGCTATTCCTTAGGCCGCGATACATTCCCTCACTATTAAAGATCATTTCGGCTCTTCCGCTACTATTTACGCCGATCATTCCTCCTTCTCCATCCAATTGAAGTAGCTTATCGTGCACCACCAGGTGCATCGCCTTGTATAGACTCATCCCTTTATATTCCATCAGGCAGCTCACATCATAAGCCGCGACGGCGCGAATAAATGGTTCGCCATGACCTGTGCAACTGATCGCACAGGTCTTATTGTTCGCATAAGTGCCTGCACCGACAATAGAACTATCTCCGATCCGTCCAAATTGTTTGTTGGTCATTCCGCCTGTACTTGTGGCGGCAGCAAGGTTTCCATGAATATCAAAGGCCACCGCGCCAACCGTCCCAAATTTTTTCTTTCTTACCCTCACGTTGTGATCCAGTGCAGCCTTCGTCGTTTCTTTTAATTTTTTCCATTGATCGTAGCGGAATTGCGAGAAGAAATATTTATCATCTTCCATTGGAATATTCATTGTGCGGGCAAAATCCGCGGCGCCCGTTCCCTGCAGCATGACATGGCCACTTTTTTCCATGACGGCCATAGCCAGTTCGATCGGGTTACGAATATTTTTTACCGCTGCTACTGAACCTGCATTCAAGGTCTTGCCATCCATAATACAAGCATCCATTTCATGGCTTCCATCCCTGGCAAAAACAGATCCCTTGCCGGCATTAAAAAGAATGTTATCCTCCATGGAAATCACGGCAGCTTTGACCGCCTGCAAGGAGCTTCCTCCGTTTGCTAACACGTCAAAACCTGCAGCAAGTGCATCCTCCAGCCCGTCATGATAAGCCCTTTCAGATTCAGGGGTTATGTTCTTCTTCAGTATGGTGCCTGCCCCGCCGTGGATAGCAATAGTAAAGCTTGCCATTCGTAAGTAAAAACGTTTAGAAATGCAGCCGAAATTAGCTATTTTGGAAGGGAATCAACTGCCAATTTTCCCTGTCCATGTTCAAGAAAACCAGAAATCTGAAACCCTCCGATTACCTCACCATCGCCGCCAATCTCGTTCCCGTTTTCGGTGTGTGGGCCTGGGACTGGAGTCCTAACGAAGTCTTCCTGGTTTACTGTCTGGAAACGATTGTCATCGGCATCTTCACCTTGATAAAGATGGGCATCATTACCATCGTGCGAAAAACGGATACCTGGTATTCGGGCGGAGGCGTCAGTAAGCAATCCGGCCTTTTCTTTATGCTTTTCTTCCTCATGCACTATGGACTCTTTGTCGGAGTACAAATGGGAATATTTTTCGGTGTTTCCTCGATTGGAAGAGAAAGCCATGTTACCGCATTCAATTTTTTTTATAAATGGCCCGAGCTGATCAGTAATGACACGCTGATCATGTTAGGCGCTTTCGGGTTGAGCTACGGCTACAGGCTCATGACCGACTTTCTATTGCCCCGGCAGTACCGAACGATTTCACTGATGAGAGTAATGTTTCAACCCTACGGCCGGATCATCATCCAGCAACTAACGGTGATCGTGGGCAGCATGTTCCTCACATTTGGTGCCGGCAAGATATTCATACTTGTATTTGCAATCGTAAAGATCTTCTTCGAAGTATATTTCAGCTACGACGATATCCTGGAGAAAGGAATGACTGAAATGGAGAAAAAATCCGGACGCGATAAGCCGATCTCCTGACGCCATCCATGGTCGTTACGTAAGAAGGTGTTCACACTCCAACAGCAACTTATCCTTGTTAATGGCTACAGTTCCAACTTCTTCACAAACCAGTCCGCCCGCGATATTAGCAATCTCGGCCATCAGGTGAATATTCCGCGTTGCTGCATATACCAGCGAAGCCACAGCAATGACAGTATCGCCGGCACCGGAGATATCTGCAATATTTCTTAAATGTGACGGAATTATCTCTGAAACACCATTCTGCTGGTAAAAAACACCCTGGTCGGATAATGTGATAAAAGATATTTCGTGATCAAGTTGATTCTTTAATTCGGCATGTATCTTTTGTAAAAGAGGCTTGTTAGCCTCTTCAAACAAAATATTCAGGCCTTCTTTTACTTCTTTCAAATTAGGTTTGAATATATCTGCTCCGCGATAGGCAAAAAAATTCTTTTTCTTCGGATCTGCTGCAGTTATGACGCCAGCCTGTCGCGATAATTCTATCACTTCCCGGATCAATTTCCCGGTCAGCACACCTTTATTATAATCTTCAAATATGATGATATTGGGATCTACCCGCGCGATAAAGGATTTTATTTTTTCCAACAGTGCTCTTTCATCCCGCTCCGCCAGGTCATCGGTCACTTCTTCATCAAGCCTCATCATTTGCTGATTGCGACTGATGATACGCGTCTTGCTGGTGGTCACCCGTGATGCAGTTTTCACCATCCACGCTGTATCGATATGATTGCTTTCAAGCAGCTCTGTCAAAATCATCCCATCCTTATCGTCGCCCGTAACAGAAATTACGGAAACATGGGCACCGAGCGATTGACAATTCAATGCCACGTTTCCAGCGCCACCAATGCGATACTCCTTTCGCTCGAGAGAAACAACGGGTACCGGAGCTTCCGGCGAAATCCGGTCTACTCTTCCCCACATGTACGTATCCAACATTACGTCACCAATCACGCCTACTTTGATCGAAGCAAAGGAGTCGAACAGTTTCTTGAAGTCTTCCATAGTCCAAAGATCAGGAATGTTTTTTCTTTTGGGAAATAGCCAGGGAGTAAAGCGGAATACCGGCCAATACGATACCCAAGCCCCATAGGCTATAAACCGGTTCGAATTTGGCAAGGAAAATGCAAAATACCAGTCCAAGGATTATATATATTATCGGTAGGATGGGATAACCAAAGGCCTTATATGGTCGTTCTGCATTGGGTTGTCTCTTTCGGAGTATGAAAATCCCCACAATAGTCAGCATATAAAATAAGACAACGACAAAAGAGATCATTGTCAACAGCTCATTGTATTTTCCACTCAAAGACCAGAATGAAGCGACGAAACATTGGAGCCACAAGGCATATTGAGGAACGGCATTTTTATTTAGCGTTCCCGCCTTGTAAAAGAAAAGGTTGTCTTTCGCCATGGTGTAATAAACCCGCGCACCGGCAAGTATTAAACCATTATTGCATCCAAATGTTGAAACCATGATCAACCCCGCAATCAATATTGTACCCGAGGACGGGAAGATCTTATTTGCGGCAGAGATCGCCACCCGGTCATCCGCAGGAAATGCCAGTTCATGCAAAGGCAATACATTTAAATACATCAGGTTGGCGCTCACATATATGATCGTTACGATCAAGGTGCCAAGGAACAGGCTCAATCCAATATTTCGTTTAGGGTTCTTCATTTCTCCGGCGATAAACGTAACATTGTTCCATGCATCACTGCTAAAAATAGAACCCACCATGCTTGCAGCGATGGCGCCTACCAGCACCGTTCCTGAAATGCCGGACCAGGCAGTTGGCTCCAATGCGCCGTTTGCAGCCTTATGGCCAAGATCCTGAGTAGCGGTGAATCCGGTCTTCCAGTTCTCTGCCCAGAAGCTTTCCTTTACTAATAAGAAACCAAAGATGATCAACCCGAAGAGCGCTAATAATTTGGCAGAAGTGAATAGTATTTGGATAAACCTTCCTTCCTTAATCCCTTTCGAATTAATATATGTAAGCAAACAAATGATCACGATGGCTACCAATTGTCCCGAATAGACCTTGGTTATGCCGGCATCAAACAAAAAATAATTATTGCCCAGCTCAGGGACCAGGTAAGCCAGGAATTTTGAAAAGGCCACGCCAACCGCTGCAATGGTTGCGGTTTGTATAACCGCAAAAAAGCTCCATCCATATAAGAAGCCCATCAAAGGATTATATGCTTCCTTGAGGTAGACGTATTGTCCGCCTGCTTTAGGAAACATCCCACTCAATTCACCATAGCTCAGTGCTGCAGTAATCGTCATGAAACCGGTAATCACCCAGACTGCAATTAGCCAGCCGGCGCTACCTACGTGCCGTGTAATATCGGCGCTGACAATAAATATCCCTGATCCAATCATCGAACCCGCCACGATCATTGTTCCATCAAATAAACCAAGAGTGGGCTTGAAACCGCTTTGTTGTTCGGCCATGGAAAACTGTTTAGGTTTCAAGATAAGTAATTCAAATCACTTTGAGGAAGGCTGCAAACCAAACGTGCAGCGAAGCAATTATTTTTTGGGCTTGTACATTTCGTTGAGCCCCCTGATCACATCTGCAGTGATGTTGAAAGCAGTATCCTTGTAGTAGAATAGCCCCTGCTCGTAAGAGACAATGTAGGAGTAATTTTTTTGCTTATTATATCCAACAAGAAATTCCTCTATCTTTTTTTTAATATCCATATTCCGTCGCATCACAAAATCCTGGTATTTCTGATCGAGTATTTGCTTTTGATCCTTAAGTTGTTCACCCAGCCGTTTCAGGTCCATCTGAGCAGCCTCGCTCTCGGTCTGGGACATCCCCTTTTGCATGTATTCATTATACTTATTGCGATAGGTCTGGTCCAATTGTCCCAGGTTGCGATTGTACTCTTCATCCTTGGCATTGATCTCCGTTTTTACATCCTTCACCATGTTGAAATTGGCTTCAATTGAATCCATCTCAAAATACGCAATGCGGAAAGAGTTGCCTGCGGCAGGAGAATTGCTGGATGCATGCGTGACGCTACTTTTCTCCTTCTTTGCAGTTAAATGGGTAAATAATAAATACCCTACCGCAAGGACAAGTATCACATTCAACACCAACATCCCATTTTTCATCTGAAAATTGTTTCGCTACTTGCAAATTAAAACCCAACAGGCCGGCAAATATAAGAAATCACGCCACTTTAGGAAACCCTTAACACCTCAGCAACACATTAAAACGAATCAAGAAAAAAGGAGCAAGAATAATCCCACTCCTTTATATTGATTTCTTTACTTACGTCGAAACTGAAGAACCGTAACCCGCACTATTCTTCTTCATCAAACGCCATCGCATCCCGGGTACTTTGTAATAATTCATATTCCTCTTTGCTACCCACGATCATGTTCTCAAATTCCCGTAAACCTGTTCCTGCCGGTATTGGATGCCCTGTAATTACATTTTCCTTCAAGCCGAGCATTTCATCAGTCTTGCCATTGATGGCTGCTGACGACAATACTTTCGTTGTTTCCTGGAATGACGCTGCAGATATCCAGCTCGGAACTCCCAGCGAGGCTTTCGTAATTCCCAAGAGGGTTGGAGAAGAAGTCGCAGGCTTTGCATCTCTGAATTCAACCAGCTTCTTATCGTTTCTGCGAAGAACTGAATTCTCTTCTCTTACTTCTCTCAGCGTAGCAATCTGACCTGCTCTTAATTTGGAACTGTCGCCCACTTCTGTCACCACCTTCTTATCAAATATGAAATCATTCTCTTCCACAAATTCCAGCTTGTCTGTCAGATCATCTTCAAGAAAACGAGTATCACCCGGATCAACAATATTGACTTTACGCATCATTTGCCTTACAATTACCTCAACGTGCTTATCATTGATCTTCACACCCTGGAGACGATAAACCTCCTGGATCTCATTCACTACATATTCCTGCACCGCAAACGGGCCCTTGATAGAAAGGATATCACCGGGAGCTATCTGACCATCAGATAACGGTGAACCTGCTTTCACAAAGTCACCATCCTGCGCCAATATCTGCCTCGTCAATGGGACCAGGTATTTCTTTTGAACTCCATCTTTGGCCTCGATAATAATCTCCCTGTTTCCTCTTTTCACTGCACCCATCATCACCACGCCATCAATCTCAGAAACGACGGCTGGATTGCTTGGGTTCCTGGCCTCAAACAATTCTGTAACACGCGGAAGACCTCCCGTAATATCTCTCAGCTTGCCCAATACACGCGGTATCTTCACAATCACCTGTCCTGCTTTCACATCGTCCGCTTCTTCAATAATGATATGGCTACCCGTTGGCAGATTGTATGATTTGTGTTCCTTTCCTTCAACGATGATCGATGGGATCTTAGTCTTATCACGTGTTTCAATGACCACTTTCTCACGGTGACCAGTCTGTTCATCCGATTCTTCGCGATAGGTGACGCCTTCCAATACATTGTCAAATTTGACCGTTCCATTGATCTCAGCCATGATGACGTTATTGAACGGATCCCATGTACATATTACATCGCCTTTGTTCACTTTCTGGCCGTCCTTTACATTTAAAGTCGCACCATATGGTATGTTATTAGTGATCAGAAGGCGGTCATTCTTGGTATCTATGATACGAACCTCACCTGTACGACCAATAACAACTAGTGATTTTGCACCTTCATGATTTTCTATGCTTACCGTCCGCAAACCATCAAACTGGATAGTACCATCAAATTTGGCCGTCAGGGTAGATTCAACAGATGCTGATCCAGCTACACCACCCACGTGGAATGTACGCAGGGTCAACTGCGTTCCCGGTTCACCAATGGATTGAGCCGCGATAATTCCGACAGCATCTCCTTTTTGTGCAAGGTTTCCAGAGGCCAGGTTCTTGCCGTAGCATTTCACACAAACACCTCTCTTACTTTCACAAGTAAGCACTGAACGAATCTCCACTACTTCGATAGCAACCTCCTCAATCTTCTTTGCCACGTCAATGGTGATCTCGTCACCGGCTGCAATAATCAACTCATCTGATTGAGGATCGTAGACATCATGCAATGATGTACGACCGGCGATCCTGTCGGACAATGGTTCAATGATATCCTCATTATCTTTCAATGCAGAAGTGGCGATTCCGCGCAGCGTACCACAATCCTCTTCCGTGATGACCATATCCTGAGCCACGTCCACTAAACGACGAGTGAGGTAACCTGCGTCGGCGGTTTTCAATGCCGTATCTGCCAGACCCTTGCGGGCACCATGCGTAGAAATGAAATAATCCAATACATTCAATCCTCCCTTGAAATTGGAAAGGATAGGATTCTCAATGATCTCACTACCGGTGGAACCGGATTTCCTTGGCTTGGCCATCAATCCCCTGATACCGGCTAGCTGCTTGATCTGCTGCTTGGAACCACGGGCCCCTGAATCCAACATCATATAAACAGAGTTGAAGCCCTGTCTATCATTACTCAATTCACGGATAAGGGTTTCCGTTATCCTCGTATCCACACGGCTCCAGATATCCACGATCTGATTATATCTCTCATTGTTTGTGATCAAACCCATGTTGTAGCTATCCCAAACTTCATCTACCTCACCTTTGGCATTGCTCAACAATTCCTCCTTGACATCCGGGATGATCAGGTCATTGATACTGAAGGACAGTCCTCCATTGAATGCTGTACGGAAGCCCAGCGTCTTAATATCATCGAGGAACTTCGCTGTCTTCGGAACGTTGGTGATCTTAATGATATCGCCAATGATCTCGCGAAGATTCTTTTTTGTCAGCAAAGCATTTACAAATCCCACTTCAGCCGGCACGTGTTGATTGAATATCACGCGACCAACAGTGGTCTCGATTAACTTATGTTCCAACAAGCCATCCTGGTTGCGGATATTGGCTTTAACCTTTATCCAGGCATGCAGATCAACTACGCCTTCATTATACGCAATGATCACTTCCTCTGATGAATAAAACGCCTTGCCCTCACCCCGCACCGGATCAGTGCTGATGGCCTTTCTTCCTTTGGTAATATAATATAGTCCCAATACCATGTCCTGTGAAGGCAGGGTAATAGGCTGACCGTTTTGAGGATTTAATATATTATGTGAAGCGAGCATCAGCAGTTGTGCTTCCAATACAGCAGAATTACTGAGTGGCACATGCACCGCCATCTGGTCACCGTCAAAGTCGGCATTAAATGCAGAACATACCAGCGGATGAAGCTGTATGGCCTTTCCTTCAATAAGCTTGGGTTGGAAGGCCTGAATTGATAAACGGTGAAGTGTCGGCGCACGATTAAGCAGGACCGGATGTCCTCTTAAGATATTTTCAAGTATGTCCCAAACAACAGCTTCCTTTTTATCGACCAGTTTTCGTGCAGACTTTACTGTCTTAACGATCCCTCTTTCTATCAATTTGCGAATGATAAAAGGCTTGAACAGTTCCGCTGCCATGTCCTTCGGTAATCCACATTCATGCAGTTTCAACTCCGGACCAACGACGATAACTGAACGACCCGAATAGTCGACTCGTTTTCCAAGAAGATTCTGACGGAATCTTCCTTGCTTTCCTTTCAGTACATCACTCAGTGATTTCAAAGCACGGCCACCTTCCGCCTTTACGGCATTCGATTTCCTGGAATTGTCAAACAAAGAATCAACTGCTTCCTGCAACATTCTCTTTTCATTACGAAGGATAACTTCAGGAGCCTTGATCTCCAGAAGCCTTTTCAACCTGTTGTTACGAATGATCACACGACGATACAGATCATTCAGGTCGGAGGAAGCAAAGCGTCCACCATCCAAAGGAACCAGTGGTCGGAGCTCAGGCGGGATCACCGGAATATATTGCATGACCATCCATTCAGGACGGTTGGTGATGCGCGTATTCGCGTCACGGAATGCTTCTACTACGCTCAAACGTTTAAGGGCATCCGCTTTTCTTTGCTGTGACGTTTCGGTTGCAGCAGTATTACGAAGGTCAAATGATAATTGATCCAGATCGATCCTCTGCAACATATCATGCACGGCTTCAGCGCCCATCTTGGCAATAAACTTATTGGGATCATCATCCGGCAGATATTGATTCTCTTTGGGAAGCGTCTCGAGGATATCCAGGTATTCTTCTTCGGTGAGCAGGTCGCCAAAATTCTGACCCTTGTCCACCCGGATACCCGGCTGGATCACCACAAACCTTTCATAATAAACTATAGTCTCGAGCTTTTTAGAGCTGACGCCCAGCAGGTAACCGATCTTGTTTGGTAATGATTTGAAATACCAGATATGCACAACAGGTACCACCAGTTTTATGTGACCCATTCTTTCGCGGCGAACCTTTTTTTCTGTCACTTCCACACCACAGCGGTCACAAACAATCCCCTTGTAGCGGATCCGCTTGTATTTTCCGCAGGCACATTCATAATCTTTTACCGGTCCAAAGATCCTTTCGCAGAACAATCCGTCTCTCTCCGGTTTATAGGTACGATAATTAATGGTCTCTGGCTTCAACACTTCACCATAACTTCTTTCCAGGATCGTATCCGGAGAAGCCAGGCCTATTGTAATTCTTGAAAATGCAGCTTTGGGACGATTTTCCTTTTTAATAGCCATAATTGTATTCGCTTTTAGCTTACACCTTTAGCCTTTAACTAAAGAAATAATTTTTAAAGAACTTGAGTAATTGATTGGCTGGAGTCCGAACCAATTTGTTTTATTCAAACTTCAGATCCAGGCCTAACCCTCGTAATTCATGAACCAACACATTAAATGATTCTGGTACGCCCGGTCGTGGAATATTCTCTCCTTTCACAATCGCTTCATAAGTCTTGGCGCGGCCAATTATATCATCCGATTTTAGAGTCAATAATTCCTGAAGGATATTAGAGGCCCCATAGGCTTCGAGCGCCCAGACTTCCATTTCCCCGAAACGCTGACCACCAAACTGCGCCTTACCTCCAAGAGGTTGTTGCGTAATTAAGCTGTATGGTCCAATGGAACGAGCATGCATCTTATCATCCACCATGTGATGTAACTTGATTACATAGATAATACCTACAGTGGCTTTTTGATGGAATTTCTCTCCAGTTTCTCCATCATATAAGAATGTGTGGCCGTACATCGGAATATCGGCATCCCTGCAATAACTGGCAATTTCATCAACCGTAGCTCCATCAAATATGGGAGTAGAGAATTTCATTCCCAGCTTCTCGCCGGTCCAGCCCAGGATGGTCTCATAGATCTGGCCCAGGTTCATACGGCTCGGCACACCTAATGGATTCAAAACAACATCCACTGGAGTTCCATCTTCCAGGAAGGGCATGTCTTCTGCGCGCACGATCTTGGCAACAATTCCTTTATTACCGTGACGGCCCGCCATCTTATCTCCCACTTTAAGTTTACGCTTTACAGCCAGGTAAACCTTTGCCAACTTCAATACACCAGCAGGTAGTTCATCGCCAATGCTGATATTGAATTTCTCTCTCTTATACCGGCCCAACTCTTCATTAAACTTGATATTATAATTATGAAGCAGCGTGTTGATCTGGTCGTCAACTTTCTTGTCAGCCGTCCAACCCAATGGATTGATATTTTGATAATCCAATCCAGTCAGGTTTTTAGCCGTGAACTTGCCACCCTTGCCAATCTGAACCTCACCGAAGTTGTTGCTTACACCAGCCGACGTATGATCTTTCAGCAAGGTGCCCAGTTTTTCCAACAACACTTCCATCAAATCAGCTTCGTTCTTCTCGTGCATCTTTTCCAACTTCTCGATCGCTGCCTTTTCTCTCACCTTGGCATTCTTATCTTTCTTTGCTCTCTGGAATAATTTCTTGCCAATTACCACACCTTCCACGCCATTCGGCGCCTTCAACGAAGCGTCTTTCGCATCACCCGCCTTATCACCGAAGATCGCACGCAAAAGTTTTTCCTCCGGAGTTGGATCACTCTCTCCTTTCGGAGTGATCTTTCCAATCAGGATATCTCCTTCCTTTACCTGTGCACCTATGCGAATGATCCCATTTTCATCGAGGTCCTTGGTAGCTTCTTCAGATACATTAGGAATGTCGGGTGTCAATTCTTCTTCGCCTAACTTAGTATCCCGCACTTCCAGTTCGTACTCTGAAATATGTACTGATGTAAATAAATCTTCTTTTACAACTCTTTCGCTGATTACGATGGCATCTTCAAAATTGTATCCCTTCCAGGGCATGAAAGCCACCTTTAAGTTTTTACCCAAAGCAAGCTCTCCATTCTGAGTAGCATATCCTTCTGTAAGAAAATCACCTTTCTTCACTTTCTGTCCTTTCTTAACAGCAGGCTTCAGGTTGATGCATGTTTCCTGGTTGGTCTTGATGAATTTGGTCAGCCTATAAACACGTAAGTCGTCTTCAAAACTCACCAGTTTTTCCGCTTCATCGCGGTCATAGCGAACATGAATTTCATTTGCATCGACAAATTCAACGACGCCATTTCCTTCAGAATGAATTTGTATCCTCGCATCCCTTGCAGCTTTTCCTTCGAGCCCTGTACCCACGATAGGCACATCGGGGCGAATCAGCGGAACTGCCTGGCGTTGCATGTTTGATCCCATCAATGCACGGTTTGCATCGTCATGTTCCAGGAAGGGGATCAGTGAAGCGCTCAAACCCACAATTTGATTTGGAGCTACGTCCATGAACTCCACATCATTCTTATCCAGGATCGGGAAATCGCCTGTCTCGCGACTGACAATTTTTTGTTCAGAGAAATTTCCTTTTTCATCTAGAGGAGTATTTGCCTGGGCGATCTTAGCGAGATCTTCTTCTTCAGCACTCAGGAACGTAAGTTCCTTCATATTCACTTTCCCATCGTGGACCTTGCGATATGGTGTTTCAATGAATCCCATATCGTTGATCTTTGCATGCACACAAAGAGTTGAGATCAATCCGATATTCGGTCCCTCTGGTGTTTCGATGGTACATAAACGACCATAGTGGGAGTAGTGTACGTCCCTGACTTCAAATCCTGCTCTTTCACGACTCAATCCACCTGGTCCCAACGCTGAGATACGACGCTTGTGTGTGATCTCTGATAAAGGATTAGTTTGATCGAGGAATTGCGACAATTGAGAAGTCCCAAAGAATGAATTGATCACCGAAGAAAGTGTTCTTGCGTTGATCAGGTCAACCGGTGTAAAGACCTCATTGTCCCGGACATTCATCCTTTCGCGAATGGTCCTGGCCATACGGGCAAGACCGACTCCGAATTGTGCATACAGTTGTTCTCCAACGGTACGAACGCGACGATTGCTCAGATGATCAATGTCATCAATTTCCGCTTTGCCGTTTGTTAACCGGACGAGATATTTGATGATTAGAATAATATCTTCCTTGGTCAGTGTCTTTTGATCCAGCGGCGCGTCCATGTTTAGCTTGCGGTTGATCTTATACCGACCAACTTCTCCCAGGTCATAGCGTTTGTCGCTGAAGAATAATTTGTCGATGATACCGCGCGCCGTTTCATTGTCCGGAGCGTCTGCACCGCGCAATTGACGGTAAATGAATTGAACTGCTTCAAGTTCGCTATTAGAAGTATCCTTATTCAGTGTGTTGTAAATGATGGCGTAGTCACCACCTACATCCTCGCGCTGTATGAATACACTCTTGACATCCATTTCGGAAATAGTGCCGATCGCTTCTTCGTCCAAAACAGTGTCGCGCTCCAGTACAATCTCATTTCTTTCTATAGAGACGACTTCGCCAGTATCCTCATCCACAAAATCTTCTACCCAGGTCCTCAGGACACGAGCAGCCAATCTTTTTCCAATATATTTTCCAAGCGCTTTCTTATCTGTCTTTACTTCATCCGCCATTCCGAATAATTCGAGAATGTCCTTATCGGTTTCATAACCGATGGAACGGAGTAATGTGGTCACGGGGAATTTCTTCTTGCGATCGATATACGCATACATTACGTTGTTGATATCGGTAGCAAATTCCATCCATGCTCCTTTGAAGGGGATCACACGGGCTGAGTAGATCTTGGTCCCGTTCGGGTGAACTGACTGACCAAAGAACACGCCTGGTGAACGATGCAACTGTGAAACCACTACGCGTTCGGCGCCATTGATCACAAAGGTGCCGCGCGGTGTCATATAGGGAATATTACCCAGGAAAACATCCTGAACAATCGTTTGAAAATCCACGTGCTCTTCATCGTTACAACTCAAGCGGAGCTTTGCTTTCAGTGGAACGGCGTATGTGAGTCCACGTTCCATACACTCCTCGATCGTATAACGGGGAGGGTCAATGAAGTAATCCAAAAACTCCAGCACGAAAATGTTCCGTGTATCCGTGATCGGAAAATTTTCTTTAAACACTCTGAACAAACCTTCGATATTTCGTTTGTCCGGTGTCGTTTCCAGCTGAAAGAATTCTTTGAAAGATTGGATCTGTACTTCTAGCAGGTCGGGCGCTTCGGCTAAATGCTTGATCTTACCAAAATCCACCCTTTGATTCATTTTTGTAGAGGACATATGTGTAAAAACCGGTTTTAATAGAATTCAGGACATACAAATCACTATCAGGTCTTTATTTTTTTTAAAACAAAAACGGCTGTAATTCAACTATTTGAATATGATTTGGGCCCTCAAAATATAAATGGCTAAAATAAAAGGATGGCAAAGGTAAGGAATTTCTGTTTTCCAACAATAAAAGTTTGCTAACAAAAATCTGGCCATAAATGCCACTAACTGGCAGTTTTTCAGCGGTTAAGGCTGAATTAAATTGAAGAAAATCAATGGGGTGGACTGGAGGTCGATTATTCGCGATTATTTCACTTTTTCCCGAAAAGACAGGATAGGCATACTTGTTTTATTAGCCATGATATTCCTGGTCGCGTTTCTGCCCAGAATTAGAGGAGGGCGGCCAACGATACGGGTAGCAGATTCAACATGGACGGCAGCCCTAAACAAGTTAAATGCACGCGACAGCGGCAATGCTGGCCAATTTAATTCTGCCAATGATAAATGGAATGAACCCATCGACCACCAAAAGGTTTCATTAAAAAATGATCCGAAGCCTGTTCATCTTTTTTTCTTCGATCCTAACAGGCTAGACGTTGCCGGATGGAGAAGCCTGGGATTGCCCGATAGGAACATTCGAACCATTCAGAACTATGTTGCCCGCGGTGGTCGATTCAAAAAACCAGATGATCTGCAAAAGATCTATGGTCTTTCGAATGAACTATACTTTCAACTTGCGCCCTACATTAGAATAGCCATCGAGGTCCAACCAAAGGAACGACCAAGCCTCCGTGATAATCCGCCGCAAACCAAAAAAATATTTCAACATCAAATGGCGGCTTATCAGTCTATTGAAATCAATGCTACGGATACGACGGCGCTGATCGCCTTGCCAGGCATAGGATCTAAACTGGCAGCAAGAATTATCCGTTTCAGAGATCAGCTTGGAGGATTTTATTTTGTTGAGCAAGTCGGCGAAACATTTGGATTGGCCGATTCCACATTCAATAAGATTAAAAAATACCTCAGGCTCGATACGTCCTTCATTAAGAAGATCAATATAAATTCAGCTTCGCTGGAGGATTTGAAAGCACATCCTTATATCCGGTGGAAGATTGCCAACGCCATCATTTCATATCGAAATGAGCACGGACCCTTTTTGACGTTGGAGGATATAAAAAAAATGATGGTTGTAACAGAAGATATTTATTTCAAAATGTTACCATATCTCACGATCCAGTAACTGTGGGAGTTTGCCTTGAAAGCATTTTAACAATCGATGGATTATTGATTACTGATTATTGACTATTAATTTAACAGACGCAGAATAATCAATAATCAATAATCAATAATTAATAATCAACTAGGCAATCTCCACGTCGGCACCTGCTTCCTTCAGCCTATTAGCGATTTCTTCCGCTTCACCTTTGGAAATGCCTTCCTTGATGTTCTTGGGTGCGCCATCCACCAGGTCTTTTGCTTCTTTCAGGCCAAGACCCGTGAGTTCTTTTACGATCTTCACGACATTCAACTTGGAGGCACCGCCACTCTTCAACACGACGTTGAATGCGGTCTTTTCTTCTGCTGCAGCTGCAGCTCCGCCTTCTCCGCCAGCGCTGACAACGACAGCGGCAGCAGCCGGTTCGATGCCATACTCTGATTTCAAAAAATCAGCCAGTTCCTGGACTTCTTTTACAGTGAGACCTACTAGATTTTCGGCCAATGCTTTTACGTCTGCCATTTGTTTAAATTTTTTCCGCCTTCATTGCCCTCGTCGAGTCTCCGGCGGAGTGATTAAAAAAATTTGCCTTTAATTACCCTCAGGCCTGGGTTGTATAAAAAATTTCAATAAACAAAATCTATTCTGCCGGCTTTGGCTCTTCCTCATTATCGGCATTAGCTTCAGGTTCTGCCGCTTTCGGTTGTTGCTCTTCTGCAGCCTTAATCTCGGGTTCTGCCGCTTTCGGTTGTTGCTCTTCAGCAGCTTCAACCTCGGTTGACTCTGCTGGTTTTTCTTCAGCTTTAATTTCGGCAGGCTCGGCCTCGACAGCCTTAGCTTCCGGCTCCGATTCTGCCTTTGCTGGCGGAACTTCTTGCTTCGGTTCGGCTTTCGCTACAGGAACTTCTTCCTTCGCTTTCGCTACAGGAGCTTCTTCCTTCGCTTTCGCTGCAGGAGCTTCTTCCTTCGCTTCTACTTTTGCCTCTGCTACAGCCGGTGCAGCCGCAGCCGTCGCCTGTTTTTCTGAATGATTCAAAAGAGCTGCGATCACTCGCTTGGCCGGCGATTGCAATAGACCAATTACTTCACCTATTAGTTCATTCTTCGTTTTGATTTGCGTGAGGCTCTTCAGGCTATTATCACCCATGTACACATCACCGTTAATGAAAGCCGCTTTCAACACCGGCTTTTCACCCTTGCTATCTTTGCGAAACGAGGTGATGATAATGGCAGGATCCTTCGGATTCTCTGAAAACATCAACGCGGTTACTTTATGCAGAGAATCATACATGCCAGTATATCTTTCTGCATCCAATGCCTCCAATGCTTTTTTGATCAAAGTATTCTTTGCCACCTTCATTTCCACCTTCTTGTCAAAACAAGCTCTTCTTAACTTCCCAACCTGCTCTACCGACAGTGATTCAGTATCGGCAACATAAAAATTGCTGTATTGGGAGAATTTGCCCTTCAAGACCTCAATCACTTCATTCTTTTGATCTTTTGTCATTGTATTATGTTTTGACTTCTCGAATAATAAGATTTATTGCGACATCCTGCTTAGTGAATAAATCCTTTTGTATCTACGGCAATACCCGGACTCATGGAACTGGCCATGCTAATGCCTTTCAAATAAATTCCTTTGGCAGAAGATGGCTTGGCTTTGATGATCGCATTGAGCAGTTCCTGGCTATTTTCAGTGATCTTGTCTACAGCGAAACTGACACGGCCAATGGAAGCATGAATAATTCCCGCCTTATCGATCTTAAATGCAATCTTTCCACCTTTTACATCATTGATGGCGTTCGCAACATCATTGGTAACAGTTCCTGTTTTTGGATTCGGCATCAGGTTTCGGGGTCCTAAAACTTTTCCCAGTCTACCAATCTTCGGCATCACCGAAGGAGTAGCGATGATCACATCCACATCCACCCAGCCACCTTCTATTTTGGTAACAAACTCATCAAGACCAACATAGTCGGCACCCGCTGCTTTTGCCTCCGCTTCCTTATCAGGCGTACATAGCACCAATACTCTTTTCGTCTTACCGGTACCGTGAGGAAGTGTCACCGTTCCCCGAATAGCCTGGTCGGCTTTTTTCGGATCCACACCTAAGCGTACGTGCAAATCGACTGAAGCATCGAATTTGCATGTAGTGGCTTCCTTCACCAGGGAGGAAGCTTCCTTCAGACTATAATATTTGTTGCCGTCAACCTTTGTTTCTGCAACTTTTCTTTTCTTACTGACAAATGCCATTGTAATTCATTTTAGAATTTCCACCCGGATCAACCGGGCCGAGTAGAGATCATTTACTATCCCAGGGAGCCTTTCCTTCAACTGACAAGCCCATACTGCGTGCGGTGCCAGCCACCATTTTCATGGCACTCTCAACGGTAAAGCAATTCAGGTCAGGCATTTTATCCTTTGCAATCGCCTCCACCTGCGTCCAGTTTACTTTACCAACCTTATCACGGTTTGGCTCTTTTGATCCTTTTTGGATTTTTGCAGCTTCCATCAATTGAACAGCTGCCGGAGGAGTTTTAATGATGAACGTAAAACTCTTGTCAGTAAAAACGGTGATTAAAACGGGTAAGACCTTACCCATTTTGTCTTGTGTGCGGGCGTTGAACTGCTTGCAAAACTCCATGATATTAATACCCTTGGAACCAAGCGCAGGCCCGATCGGAGGTGCAGGATTTGCCTGTCCACCTTTGACTTGAAGCTTAACAAAGCCAGAGATCTCTTTTGCCATTTTTTTTGATTTATTGGTTCAAGCGACCTTTCACCGAAGCTACTTGGTCTCCCAAATTCCTCATTCCCATACAGATGGGTTTTCTAAAGAACTAACGGGGCCGCAAAGATAGGCGGTTTTGACTGATGGCCGAAGAATCGATGTAACTTTTTTTGGAGAACTCCGGCCACACCCTAAGGCAGGAATCTGCGGTTCAATCGTGATCATAAGATGGTCAAGGCTTATCCAATCAATTTTTGATGGCAATAACGTCTATCTAATTAACTGATCTTCTCGACCTGCATGTAGTTCAGTTCCACTGGCGTGGAGCGGCCGAATATTTTTACTGTCACTTTCAATTTCTTTTTCTCATCGTTCACGTCTTCGATCACACCATTAAAATCATTAAATGGACCTTCAATGATCTTGATCGTTTCTCCCACAATGAAGGGTTCACTCATGCTCACACCGCCGGCTTCCGCCATTTCATCCATTTTACCCAACATCTTATTCACTTCTGCCTTACGCAGGGCGATCGGATTTTCCTTACCTAAAAAATGAATCACATTCGCCGTATTCTTAATCACATCGCGAAGGTCATCGCTTAACTTTCCATCCGCGATTTCTATCATTACATAACCAGGATAATAATTGCGTTCACGCATTACCTTCTTTCCATTCTGTACCTTATATACTTTCTCCACGGGCAGGAAAACCTGCTTCACAATATCACTCCAACCACCTCGGGACACTTCTTTATCCAGGTATTCTTTTACTTTTCGTTCCTTACCACTCACAACACGCAATACAAACCATTTGGTTTCCTGTTGTTGAGGGGTTTCCGTATTCGTAGTCGTTTCCATAGTTTAAAACAATCGGTTGTAAATAAATTTCAAAATATTGCCCGCTGCAAAATCCATTGCTAATACCAGGGCCGTGATCACCAGGGTGGCTGCCAGCACGATCATGGTAGATTGCTGAAGCTGAGACCAGCTGGGCCAGCTCACTTTCTCCGATAGTTCCTTGTATGATTCCCGGAAGTAATGCGCGATCTTGTTCATAACGTTTTCTCGTTTTATAATTCGTTTCCAGGCATAGCGGTCATTCTCAACCACCATTGCGTATGCTTTCATCCTGGCAGCACGGGCAGAGAGATTCGAACTCCCATCAACGGTTTTGGAGACCGCTATTCTGCCATTGAACTATGCCCGTAAAAAAGCCCTCCAACCTTTTCAAAAAAGAGTTGGAAGTCTTCAAAAAAAGAACATTTCTATAAGTAACAAAGCACTTAGGTGACCCACCTAAGTACTTTGCAAATTTATTAACCATCTCTCTTTCCCGGTGGAAAGAGATGTTCTATTTCAGAATGTCTGTAACCTGGCCGGCGCCCACTGTACGGCCTCCTTCACGAATAGCGAATTTCAAACCTTTTTCCATGGCGATCGGCTGTATTAACTTGACCGTGAGTGAAGTATTATCGCCTGGCATAACCATTTCCGTTCCCGCAGCCAATTCAACTTCACCTGTCACATCGGTGGTACGGAAATAAAATTGCGGGCGATATTTTTGGAAAAATGGAGTATGACGTCCGCCTTCTTCCTTGCTCAGCACATAAACTTCGCATTTGAATTGTGTGTGCGGAGTAATAGATCCCGGTTTGCATATAACCATTCCCCGGCGTATCTGTGTCTTTTCAATACCTCTCAATAATAGCCCGGCATTATCACCTGCTTCGCCTTCATCCAGGAGCTTGCGGAACATTTCCACACCCGTGACAGTCGAAGTCAGAGGAGCATCGATCAATCCTACTATCTCTACGCCTTCTCCCACTTTGATCCTACCTCTTTCAATACGTCCTGTAGCCACTGTACCGCGACCTGTAATAGAAAATACGTCTTCCACTGACATCAGGAAAGGTAGATCCACAGGGCGGGGCGGTAGTGGAATGTAACTGTCCACCGCGTCCATCAATTCTTCAACACCCTTTACCCATTTTTCCTCACCCGCTAATGCGCCGGTTGCAGAACCCTGGATGATCGGAGTATTGGCTCCATCAAAACCATAGAAAGTAAGTAATTCACGGATTTCCATTTCTACCAATTCCAGTAGTTCCGGATCATCCACGAGGTCGACTTTATTCATGAATACCACGATGGTAGGCACTCCCACCTGGCGGGCCAACAGGATATGCTCTTTGGTCTGGGGCATCGGACCATCGGTAGCAGCTACAACCAGGATGGCTCCATCCATTTGCGCTGCTCCAGTGATCATATTCTTTACATAGTCAGCGTGACCGGGACAGTCAACATGCGCATAGTGGCGTTTTGCTGTCTGATACTCCACGTGTGCCGTATTGATCGTGATACCGCGTTCCTTTTCCTCAGGAGCGGCATCGATTTCGTCATATTTTTTTGCCGTTGCCATGCCCTTGCTTGCCAGAATGGTAGTAATGGCGGCTGTCAAAGTTGTCTTACCATGGTCAATATGCCCAATGGTACCAACATTAACGTGGGGTTTGTCCCTCTTAAAGGTCTCTTTTGACATTGTTATGGGTTTTTAATTGTAGGTTTTATCAATGATTGTTTTCTATATATTATTTATAAGTATCAAGTCGTGAACCAAAGAGCTATTCAAATCAGGTCCAGAGCCGTTAAAGGGAATTGAACCCTTGACCTCTTCCTTACCAAGGAAGTGCTCTACCACTGAGCTACAACGGCTAATGAGTCATTGAAGTCAGTGCCCGGCAGTCAGAAAGGCCTCAAACCATGATGACTCTTTCAAACCACCCCTGGAATAGCCAGGTCATGAGCGGGAGACGAGGCTCGAACTCGCCACCTATAGCTTGGAAGGCTATCGCTCTACCAAATGAGCTACTCCCGCTGGTGATTTCTTCCGAATGTAAAGAGCTGTCGACCTGAATACATCGAAACACCAATAAGTGGGCAAGGATGGATTCGAACCACCGAACTCGTAAGAGGACAGATTTACAGTCTGTTGCCGTTGGCCACTTGGCTACTTGCCCTATCAGAGCCACTTGTCGGAATCGAACCAACGACCTACTGATTACAAATCAGTTGCTCTACCGGCTGAGCTAAAGTGGCTTATTATTTCAATGAGCCGCTATATTCCACCCTTTTCCTGATTGCTCACAACCGTAATAACAGGAAGAAAATGGTTGCTTTTTTCTGTCTACCGGCACCCGGATTTCAGCGGACTGGGCAATAAAGAACTACCCCCAAAAATTTGGGAAGGCAAAGGTAAGGGAAATTGATAATTGGAAAAATTTTGAAAAGTGTAATTTTTTGCTTGTTCTCAGTTAGTTGTATAAACTAAATGATCCTTGTTCCACTTCCAATAGAAAGCAGAACGATGATGATTTTTTGTAACTGCTGAAGAAAAATGTCAGGCAGCCTTTCTTTCTTTATTTTTCTTTATCTGTGTCAGGATGGAGCCCAGTGCATCATCAAATGACTCCTCAAATGATTTAGTGGTTGACTTTACAAAGAATCTATGCCGGGGTATATGAATCCTGATCTCTGCAATTTTGTCTTTAATGGAATGAACCACATTGTCGAGCTTCAGAAATACATTTACCTGGATGATCCGATCATTAAACGTACTGAGCTTTTGTAATTTTTTCTTGATGTAATCAAGTAATTTGTTGTCTGCATTGAAATGAACAGTTTGAATGTCTACGTTCATAGTCATCGCCTTTTTAACAGTGAAATAATAAATAAAGAACTTATTACGGCCTGTTTTTTTCGAAAGGGTCCGTGATCTTTTGTCTACATTCAAGTTACTCAAAAAAGAGCTTATTTGCAAACAAACTTTCCAACTTTTTTGAGGTAATAAGGGGTTTAGTTTATGCCTTTGGGTGAGCCTTCTTATAAACATCCTTCAGCTTTTCAATCGTATTATGGGTGTAGACCTGCGTAGCCGCCAGGCTCCCATGCCCCAGGAGTTCTTTCACCGCATTTAGATCCGCCCCACGATTCATTAGATGCGTGGCAAATGTATGACGAAGTACATGGGGACTCTTTTTATCCAACGTGCTCGCTTCCCCCAAATATTGATTCACCAGCAGGTACGCATATTTAGGGTAAATAGCCTTTCCCTTTTCCGTCAGCAATAAAAGATCTTCCTTACTTTCAAATTCTCTTTTTTTTAACTGCTGATAGTCCCTGATCATCTTAATCAGATCCTTGCTCACCGGGATGATCCGCTCTTTCTTTCCTTTGCCCAACACTTTTACCTGCGACCTGTTGAAATCAATTTGCGTTTCTTTCAAATTGATCAATTCGCTCAACCGCATCCCGGTCTCATAAAATATTGTTATCAGCATTTTTGCATTCAGTGATTTCCAGTCGTCGGTTGATTGGTTCAATGCAGCAAGCAACTTCTTCGTGTCTTCTTCGCGGATAAAAACCGGCAGACGCTCTCCCATCTTCGGAGTGATTACCCGGCTCATAGGCATCCTATCAATGACTCCTGTCCTTAAAAGGTATTTGAAAAACGATCTCAGGCTGGAGATCTTACGATTGATCGATCGCGAACTTAGCCCCCGGGCTTTTAAGGAGGCCAACCAACTCCGGATATAACTGTATTCAATGGCCGCGACAGGAATATTTCCATATTCACTGCCCATATAACCATAAAAATCTTGCAAATCATTTTGATAGGAGATAAAAGTATGTACCGAATACCTTTTTTCATACTTGAGGTAATCCAGAAAGGATTGGATTGCTGGATGATTCGATTCGTTCATAAGATGATCATAAAGCTACAGAATAGAATCAATGATTTTGTAAGCTTGATAGGGTGCAATGAAAATAGCTGCAAGCTCTGTTCGCCTGCAGCTATTCATTATATATTACCGTCCTATTAAATATCGAATTTTCCGGTTGCCAGATTCTGTTTGTAAATGGCTTTGAGGACTTCACCGCGCCTCTTTACAGATGGCTTGGTGAAACTTTGACGTTCCCGCAATTGCAAAAGCACTTTTGATTTTTCGAATTTCTTCTTGTACTTTTTTAATGCTTTGTCGATGTTTTCGCAATCTTTTGAGTCGATGATCAGCATAAAATACTTGTCTCCTTAATTGGTTTGTAAATATCTTTTTGAGCATGCAAAGATAATAGAAATTGCCCAAATTGGGAAGGAATACGAAATGATTTAACTTGTCTGGATGTTCACAGGTATCATTGAATCAGTCGGAAAACTTCGCGAAATCCTGGTTAAAGGCGGCAACATTAGCTTCTGGATCGAATCTTCAATTTCCCAGGATCTTAAGGTGGATCAGAGCGTTAGCCATAGCGGGGCCTGCCTGACCATAGAAGAAGTAGAAACCGGCGCCCACCGGGTGACTGCCATTGAGGAGACACTCGAAAAGACCACCCTTGCCAGTTGGCAGAAGGGCAGCCTGGTGAACCTGGAACGTTGCCTCACCCTAAATAGCCGCCTGGATGGACATATGGTGCAGGGACATGTCGACACAACTGGCACCTGCATCGCGGTGAAAGAAAAAGATGGAAGCTGGGAACTGGAATTTGATTTTCCTAAAAAATTCACACCGCTGATCATAGACAAGGGCTCTGTTGCAATAAACGGTATCAGCCTTACTGCCTTTTCGGTTAAGAAAAAAAGCTTTCGCGTTGCCATCATACCCTACACCTACGACCACACCAATATTCATCAAATCAAAGAAGGCGACAAAGTAAACCTCGAATTTGATATGTTGGGAAAGTATGTGTTAAAAAATCTCTATTCCAAAGGCTATCTTTGAAGCAGAAATAACTAACCCATTTCTAGATTGAATTAATGACGGCAGAGAACCCTAACCGGTCCTACTACCCTGCCCTGGATGGCTTGCGGGGTGTGGCCATATTAATGGTGGTCTTCCTCCACAACTTTGGGTTCATGAATTATTTCTTCTTCGGCTGGCTGGGTGTCGACCTTTTCTTCGTCTTATCCGGGTTCCTCATTACAGAGATCCTGCTCAAAACAATCGGAACTCCCCATTTCCTCCGCAATTTTTACCTGCGTAGAATATTGAGAATATTTCCTCTTTTCTACCTAACGCTGATCATTTGTTTATTTATCCTGCCACAGATCCGTAATCTAAATATCGATCTGAATTATTATGTGAATCATCAAGTCTGGTTCTGGACCTACCTGCAGAACTGGCTCTTCATTTTTAATGAACCGACTGGTAGCAAAATGTTACTGCACACCTGGTCATTGGCAGTCGAAGAACAGTTTTATATAGTATGGCCAGCCCTGATCCTGCTCATTCGCAAACCCAAAATTCTTCTGGCTGTCGTGGCACTGATCCTGCTTGCCGTGGGTATAGCCCGCTATGTGATCTGGATGGATAAGATAGAAGACCTCGCCTACGCCAGTCTCTATACTTTTACCCGGATTGACGGAATATGCATTGGTTGTATGCTGGCACTGATCATGCGCATCAATCCCGGCTTTTTAAAAAAATATACAACGCTGATCGTATTACTGATGGCATCTGTCAACTTCGGATTCTATTTCCTGAACGGACGCCATGGATTCACGTTGCCTTACCTCGCATTTGTCGGCTACACCACGTTTGCGGTCCTTTTTGGATTGCTGGTATTTGAAGCCGTCACGGGTGGATCGAAGATCATTCAATTTTTATTGGATAATCGCTTGTTGAAATTCTTTGGAAGAATTTCCTATGGTCTATACGTTTATCACTGGCCAATGTATATTCTCTTTTTTACGATGTTTCACCGGTCCTTCTTAAACCTGTCCTTTAACCAACAGACTTCAGTGATAGGCGCTTCTATATCCGTAACTCTTCTTAGTATTTTAATCAGTGTCATCAGCTACCACTATTTTGAAAAGCCGTTCCTGCAACTTAAAAAGAAATTCAGCTAGTGCTGTTCATCGGCCTGCACTGGATTGTTTATGGTATCTTTACAGCTTAATCATGTTACCTTAGAATGTATAAAAACAACAACTATCTATTTCGGGGATATAATTTCATATTTAACAGGCTATTTCCCAGTCATAAAAAATTATCCACTCTCGCTCTCTTTGGAACCGACCTCTGCGATTCCGGATGCAAGCACTGTCTGATCTGGACAAAAAGACCCGTGAATTATCTTCCTTTTGAAAAGATCAAAGAGATCATGTCCAGCAAATGCATTTCAAAAAATACGACGGTTGCATTGGCTGGAGGTGAATTCATGTTGCACCCGGACGCGCTGGAGATCATGAAATGGTTTAAAAAGCATCACCCCAATTTTGATATCCTTGCAAATGCATTAAAGCCGGAAGAACTACAGGAAGCTATCAAAAAAGCGCCTCCCCGGCGATTGTTTATTTCATTAGATGGAGACCGGGAATCTTACTTACATATGCGTGGAAAAGACGGATATGAAGGGATCATTAAGACTATCGAAGTCCTCAAAGACATTGTTCCGATCAGCCTCATGTTCACTCTTTCTCCCTACAATGACTTTCATGACATGGAACACGTGATTAGCGTGTGTAAAAAATACAATCTCGACCTGAGGATCGGAGTCTATAACGATATTTCATTTTTCGATACCGTCGAAGAAGCCCACGTGAATGAGATCGGTTCTTTAAAAAATACGGCTATCCGCTCATTCCAGGAAGCCAAAAAGCAGATCAGCCTCACTCCGGCTAAGAATGTGCTAGCAGGCGATCCTCCAAACCTGAATGGAAAAGCCAGGATCAATATCCGCGAAAGCCTTCCCGATTCGGTAAAAGAATATGCGGAAAATTATGACTTCCTCATTTTGTATGATGAGTGGCGCAAAGGCAGTCTCCATCTCACTTGCAATAGTATTTTGGATAGTGTAGTCGTGCTTCCGAATGGAGATATTCCGATCTGTCAGAACCTCAATGTGCTCACAGGAAATATTTTTGTCAATAGTTTAGATGACATCCTCAATTCACCGGAAACGCAAAAACTCCAAAAACACTATTCACAGAACTGCAATGCTTGCTGGATCAATTTTCATCGCAAATACGACATTATTCTATATCGCAACTTTGAACGATTTTTTGGAAAATATGCCACTTCAAAATTGCTGGGATATTATTGGTGGGATAGTGAGAAGAAAAAAAAATATAAACAGGTCATTCATCCACAATAGCCCTTATCTTCTCTTAGCATGAACAAAAAAATCCTGATCGTTGGCGGCACTTCCGGTCTCGGCAGGAAACTGGCAGAAACTTATTCCGTCGAAGGTTGCCAAGTTGGAATTATCGGGCGCAGAGAACATCTCCTAAACGAGATCAAAAGTCAATTTCCGGCGATAGAAATAGAAAAGGCGGATATCAGCGATGAGAGTATTTCCAGAAGCATCGCTAACGTCATTGATAAAATGAAGGGAGTGGATATTATCATACTGACCGCTTCTATCGGCGAATTCAATGAAGAACTGATAGCGGACAAAGAATTAAGAACTATCGACATTAACGTATCAGGATATACGGCGGTACTCAATACAGCCTGGCATTATTTCCAGAATAAGGGAGGGGGACAGATTGTAGCCGTTACCTCGATCGCCGCCGTGCGGGGCAACAAAATTGCGCCGGCATATAATGCCAGCAAGGCTTTCCAGTCAAACTACCTGGAAGGGTTGAGGATAAAATCAAAAAACGAAGGCAATCACATCATTATTACTGAGCTTATTCCTGGTTATATTAAGACGGATATGGGCAAGGGCGATCGTATGTTCTGGGTAGCATCGGTGGACAAGGCAGCCCGCCAATCCAGGAAAGCCATACACAAAAAAAGAAAGCGGGCGTTTATTACAAAAAGATGGTGGTGGGTTTACGGGCTATTGAAATTTATGCCAAACCGCATTTATGATTCCATCATCAACGGTTCATGGAAATTCAAGAGAAAAACCTAAACAGAAAGTTTTGGCAAAACTTCGTCCTAAAAAATGGCGGCCTTACCTTTTTATTGCCTTTGTCGGGGTTGTGGCCTTTGCCCCGGTGAGCTTCATGTTGCGCTCGCTGAAAAATGATTTGGTGGCGCTGGAATATCCAATCAATTATTTTATCAGCCAAAGCATACACCATGGTGAAATTCCATTGTGGTTTAATACCTGGGGCCTTGGATTTCCGTTGCAGAGTAATTTGACATGGGGCATCTTTAGCACTCCACAATTGTTGTTTTGCTCCATATTTAATTACGATATGCATGCTTTGCATATCGAGTTTGTATTTTTTGTGGTGCTTTCAGGATGGAGCATGTATTATCTGCTTAAGAAACATTTCCTAAAGGATGAGACCATTACTGTCTTACTATCCTGCTGTTACATGCTTTCCGGATTTGTCGCCGGCTCCGGTCAATGGATGCTTTATATCACAGGCGTTGCTCTTATACCGCTGGTCCTGCATGCGCTTCTGCAATTGTTGAAAGCGCCAGGGTTTAAAAATGCTCTTCTTTTTGCAGTCCTGTATTATGTGATGTTCACCAGTGTATACGCCGCATTAAATATTATTACCAGTTATTCGATCCTGGTGTTCATCATTTGTTGGATGCTGAGTGTTCCCGAAAGCAGAAAAAACAGGGGGACCTGGAAATTCCTTTTACTGACCGGTCTTCTAACCGTTCTGTTTTGCCTGCCCTGTCTTCTCTCTACGGTTGAACTATTGAAATGGATGGAAAGAGGCAATCCTATTTCGGGCAATGCGGAATTCTTTGCCTCTAACTATCTGCATCCTAAAGCAATGACTACGTTGATGTATCCTTTTTCATCGGTCAAGATGAGCTATCCGCATACAGAAGGAACGATGCTTGATACATACATGGGATTGTTTACCCTGCTTTTGTTACCCATCGCGATTGCCAGATCGAGAAAGGAAAAGAATTGGGTTTCTTTCGGCGTGCTTTTTTCCGCATTGTTTTTTCTCCTGATCTCGTTTGGCAACCAATCTCCATTGAGGCAGGCATTGAATGTACTTCCAGGCTTTTCCTATTTCCGTAACCCGGCACTATTCAGATCCTACTTCATCTTATTGATGATATTGTACGTGGCTTTGGCTTTTCGAAATTCTTCATTTCAAAATATTTTCAGTTGGCGAAGTTCATCGTCTTCCGGCCTGCTGAAGACCTGGTTGCTCGTTCTGTCCGTATCGTGCATTATAGTTATCATCACAAATTTTAAAGCAGGAAGGTCCATTTCTTTCTCCTCTCTGGACTATGCGATCCGGAATTTGACTTTTTCGCAGTCTCTATTTATCAGCGCCCTCCTCCAGTTGTTGCTGTTAGTGATCCTGTTTATTTTATATCGAGGAGAAAAGTTGCGATTGATAAAACGCGTATTTGCTTTGGACCTCCTGGCAAATACATTGCTGGTCATGCCCTATTTTGTTGTGAGCAGTCATTCGCCTGCCCAAGTGAATTCCATTCTTCATTCCGAAAAAGGATTTCCCGTCCAATGGGGGAATATCAATGAGGTCGCTGCCACCTTTACCGATGAGCGATCGAATACCTGGAACAACGTAAATATTTTTTTTAAGAAAGTATCGCCAAATGAATCTTATCGTGGGCCATTAGTCTTAAGGAATTTTGCAAAGTATGAAGCGGAAAGTCAAGCTCCTGCAGTATTTGAGCGACCGGTTGCTTATATCAGGAGTCAGGATTCCAGCCAACATTTCAGCCTGGTACTACAAAAACCTACGCACCTTCGAGTCGTCTTAAGTCTCACAAAGGCCGACAGTCTCACGGTCATGCAAAATTATTTTCCTGGGTGGAAAGCATTTTATAATAATACACCGGTCGACATCAATAAAACGATTGAACCTGGAATGACGATTGCAGTCCTATCAGGTGAAGGAGTGGTTGATTTTCGATATCAAAAACAAGGAATTTGGGTATCAGCCCTGTTGCTTCATATAATTGTATTGACTTTTATTGGATGGAATTTGGTACGGTACCTTGCAAATAGAAGCAATTTATAAAAACTAAAAAGCTTCAAATTGACAACTCCTCTTTGCAAAAAGCTTTCAAGTATCCAGCAGCCGGGGCGTACTATCAATCGAAGAAAAAAGATCAATCCATATCTTTTCAGCCGGAAGTAACTTCTTAAAAGATGAACGCTGTCAATAAATTTTTTATCATTGTTCAGCAGCTTCAATATATATTCCAGGTTACTGATCGCGCTTTTTGTTTTTTCCAGCAACTCTTTGTTGGTCGCCAGAGCACCATGGACAATGGCGTTATCTATATGGTCGATCTCTACCCCTGCCTGCATCAGTTGAAACCCCAATAAGGTGTCTTCATGACCATAATTCTTGAGCTCTTCATTGAATTGGAACCTTTCGAAAATATCTTTTTTAATTAAGAAATTATTGGTCATGAAGCTCTGGTTTGAGTCTCTCTTTCTGTGTTCTGCAGATCTTGATTCCCTGTATTTGCCGTATTTCCAGTGCAGCGCATATTTTTTATCTGCCGGACGAGGAGGATAAATCCGTCCGCCGCATACTACCTTGACACCTGTTTGAATTGAAAAAAAATAGTTTTGCAAGAATTTTTCATCTACGATTTCCGAGTCGCAATCTAAAAAGAGCAGGTATTCATTTCTTGAATACGGAAGGAAACGGTTTCTGGTGGCGGCTCTCCCCATGTTCTTATCAAACAGAATAACCCTTATCCTTTCATCCTTGAGTTCATTGTACTGGCTCTTGAAACGGTTTTCTGATCCATCATCGATAATGATGATCTCGGCATCCTTTCCTGCATCTTTGAGTTGAAATAGTAAATCCCGCGCTAATTTTTTTACATCACAATTAAATGCGGGAATGCATACCGTCACCATAGTTGCGTAAATATAAAAAAAGGGAAGAAACCATTAAGTCCCTTCCCTGATTATAATGATTTAAATGATTATCGCATCAAATACATTTTGCCGTAGCCTTTATTGAAGTACTTGTCGGTATTATCGCTCTCTGCTTTGTACTTATCCAACGATTTTCCATTCAGGTTAGTCACGACGCGGTACAAATAAATGCCATTCGCGAGCTTTGAACCATACTGATCGGTGCCATCCCACTTGAACTCAGTTATATTCCGTCCAATGTGAAGCGGGCCTAATTCATTCTTGGTGATCTCTCGCACTATCTTACCCGTGATCGTCATGATCTCTATCTTGATGTTCTGCGGCACTTCACTTCCTGTGACGGTGAAGACGAATGCCGTGGAGGTCGTAAACGGATTTGGATAATTCAGCATGTTGGAGATCATCGGCTTATTGATCACCTGGAACGCCACGCGATACTCCATCGCTCCAGCTGTGTTATCACTCTTATCCTTGCCGCTTACGATCAATTCATATTCCCCGTCATCAAGGAATGCAGGCTTGAAGTCGATCGTTGCCGTATTATCCGGATTTGGAGCCTGCCCTGCAGGATTAAAGTGCAGGGTATCACTGCTGAATGAATATTTTCTTAGTGAACCGTCGGGGAATCTCACCTGAACATTCACCAGGCTGGTGTCATCCAGCGCCAACCATTTAGCTTCATCCTTCAATTTCACAATGATAGCCGGCTTGGATGAAACGATATCACGATTCAGGATATGTACTCCATCGAATGTTACATCCAGCAAAGGACTAATGCTGTCCACTTTCACGAAGAAATTGCGGAAGGCAAAATTATTGTAATGGTATTGTTCCGGCTGATCTTCGTCAGGGTTCACTTCGACATACATTGTATTCATCCCTCCCAGGTTTCTCGTGTCCACCAGCGTTGATGCCTGAAGTGTATCATTTACCAACAATGGTCTCTTTCTCGGAATGGGAACAACGTGCGGTACATTATTTCTGTCTGTAATGACCATCTTCAGCAGGATGCTGTCGAATGCCGTTGTACTAATATTCTTGAACGCTACTTTAAAGTCCAGTGGCTCACCCGGCTCAAGCGTATCTTTCGTTGACAGGTAAATGTTAGGAGCTATGGCGCCCTCAGGTATAGGTACGCTGGTCACTCGCCAGTATTGCAATTGGTATGGTGTGAAATGAACCGAGTCAAGGTTTTTCATCCTTAACTTAATATATGGATATTGCAATGCGCTCACGCTGGAAATGTCATAATCCTGCTGACTTGCATCAAGACCGGAATACAATACGGTTTCAGTACCCAGCACGTCCACCCCGACTACATCTACTGTTGGACTGTCGCCCGGAGTCACATCAGGAGCATTAGTTCCCCTCCATATCACTTTCTTCCATGATTTCGCTCTTCCAAATAGCGGCGAAGTAATGTATCCCAGCGTATCGGGAGTTTTTAAGTCTTTGGAAATGGATACCAGGTCATAAATACCATTAGTAATCGTGGAAACAGGTCCAAACCCGGCGTCTCCTTTTTTATAAATATGAATGAATGCTTTCGCCGAAGTAAAAGAATCCAATTTATCAAAGCCCACGGCTTTGAGTTTATGATACAGTGAATTATCATGACCATAAACCGACGTATCCGCCTTCCACGCGCTGATAAATTCGCTGCCCTGCGTGTAATTCAACACGTTTCGTACCACAACGATCCAGCCATTCGGGATAGAGTCCATGAAATCCATGGCCAACTTCCGGGATGGGCGGGACATGTAGCTATACTCAAAATTCCATTGCCGCGAGGGTGCACACACGCCGGCGCTTCCATAAAGTCCCGTCAGGTTTTGCCTCGGCTTAAATTTCAATGGATCGAATATGTTGAAGATTAACGAGAACCCTACACAGGCACTACGGATAAATGGATTTCCATCCGGCGACACAATGATATCTCCTTCCTGGCCCGTTGCCGTAATAAATACTCCATTCTTTGAAAAGACGAAGTGCGGCAGTGAATCATAATTCCAGGCCCTGGTATTCGGGTTCAGAAGAACACGCTGCTGATTAGATTTGGTCTGTTGAAAATAATGGGACTGATTGAACCCATCTTCACTGTTGGGCAAATAAATGAATGAAGAAGTGTTCCAAACAGGAGGACCAGAAACTGGTTCCGGACCCACCCTCCAATAATAAACCGTACTATCGAGGAATGTAATGCCCGGTGTAAACTCAAGCAATCCACCGGTAGAAGTTACACTCCTGGATATCTTCAGCGGAGAGTTGAAAAGCTCCGTCGTATCCATCTCCATATTATATTGTCTCGAAGGGCTGAAAGGATCGGCCGTCGAAGCAAAAACATGGATATTCTGCTGGTTAACGATGGCGAAGGTAGCCGGTGAAATGATCCTTGCCTCATCTTCGAAAATGAAGACATCCTTCGTAATAGTATTGTTTGTTTCGTAGATCTCGTCTACAGCGTTGTCCGCATCAATAGTGATAGTTATTTTATTAAGCCCTTTATCCCTGGTTGCAACAATGGGAATATTGAACGTAAGGGAATCCTTGTAATGGGGCGCGGGTATAGTATCTCTTTCAACAATCTCCGTCGTCAGATCGGGATAGGTCCTTTTCACTTCCACGACGATATTTCTATTGATAGCGGACCCAATATTCATAAAGCCGGCACTTACCTTAAAGGATGATTCGGCCACTGAAACGAAAGAAGGCGATATCTTGACCAATGGGTCTTCGATTACGTAATCAGGCTTTGGAAATGAATTCAGCTTGATCGCCGGATCGCCATGCAAGGTGGATTGCTCGCAATGTATTCTTGCATAGAAATCGTTTTGAGTGGTCAGGTTATAGGTTTGGGCAATAGTTTCATCCATTATCTCTCCCAGGGATCGTCCGTATTTGGTAGTGGCCAGGGCTTTATAAGTCCGGGAGTTAAATATGTCAAGGTAGTGGACAATTCCCAGCGAAGTACTCGCGATACTCGCTATTCCTCCCCGGTCCTGTGCCAAAACATATTTTTCAGAGATTGTTTCTTTGGTAGATAGCCGCGCCAGGTTAAAGTTGAAAAAATTTCCTGCATTACAACCTAGTAAAATAAAGAGCGGATATTTTCCGGTGTTGTTATAATTCTGGGGATCATCCAGGTTATACTCGAGGGTAGTAGCTGAGGAGTGTCCAAAATAGGTGACGAGGCTCAAGCCGGTTTGAAAAAGGTTTTGCAAGCGGACACTATTCGCCTGCTGAACCACGTCTGCTGATGTCTTGCTAAAAGTTTCAACATGGGCGCCAAAGAAAGTATCGACTATTGTTTGACGATATCCTTCCATATAATTATCCAGGATATTTTGCAGATTCTCATCACTGGCTCCGATGACATGAGCTACATTCTTCATCCAGGCTTTGTCGGCGATCAGTGGCGAGGGCGTTGCCTGCGCAAGATCATACTGCTTCACCTTGTTGAGGTAGACCGTGATCTCATCCCCTGTAACGACGGATAGTCTGCCGATGGGCACTTTAGGAGTTTCATCCAGTCCCGGTTCTGCTGTCAACAGGTTATCTGATCCTGGCTGACCCCACGTCGGCACCAGGGCTAGTTTATTGATATTCGCGTTGAAGCGGTAACTGCGATACTGATCATAAGATAATCCTTTACCAATTAGGAAAACATCCCGGATGGGTTGGGTTGTGAAATTATTCCTTGCCCACCAAATGAAATTTCTGATGCCAAGCGGGTTCTGCGTAGCTCCAAAACCGAACTGATCGATAAGCTCATCGATCATGTATATTTTGGCATTATATCCACCTCCCGCCGAAGAGCTCCTGTACAGTCTATAGTTTTCCACCGGGTTTATTCCGCCTGTGCCTACCGTCAATGTGGGATGAGAGATGATCAGGTAGTCGCCCTGGTTTACAGCCAGCCTAAAATCAATAAAATTTCGCTGAGTCATCGACGTTACCTGAGTAATGTTACCTGCATCCTGACTCACCAACACCATTTTTCGGTCGCTGAAGGATGGTTGTAACGCAATTTTTATCAATGACGGGTTAGTTATATCAGCTACATAGCGAGTTCCGTTGGTCAGATCGTAAAGCACAGGTGGCACCGCATTGTAATTGAAATTGGATATTTCCAGGTAATTCCCACTCGTGTTGGCAGGTAATTCAAAGTAAAAATTACGCGAGTTGCCAAAATTGAACTGTCGTGGATATATCAACTCATTTTTCGCAATGACAAGACGATCATTCGGAAATGTACAACCATTAATGATGGCAATATTGGCTGTGCCTGAACTGATCTGTGCCAGTGTAACCGGAGCGACTGCCTTGGCATAGTCAAAAAAGTCCATCGTTCTGTTGACGATCGTATCTCCATTCAACTTAACAACCAACTGTCTTGGATTAAGTGCATTACCTGCGGCATTGACCTTAAACGTTGCATCCGGCGCGCCGGGGCCGGTATATAGCGCGAGGTTACTAAGTATCACTGACCTTGTTCCCCCCGTCCCCAGATTTGAAGAAGTAAATGCTTCGCCTATGTCATATGCCGACGAATAAACATTTGAGCCTACTACTGCTGCATAGCCCGGGTTGAAGATCTCACCATAGGTGGTCACATTTGTGTACATAAAATAAGGCTCGGGAAGAAGGGTATTGCCGGCAATATCATTTGTGGTTGGATTCAATCTCAGGTTGCTGCCGGCGGCATTAACTGTAAGAAAGAATACGGCAGTATCATTCTGCGCGCTCCACTTGTCCACCAATTGGTAGTCCGGATCACGGAACAATGCCTTGTCTGGTTTCCCATCATTCATTTCTCCCCAAAACTCTATGTAATCGCCGCCGCCAAAGGGGCCTGTTTGCACAGAAGTGTAAAGAGGCACCTGCTCGCCATTTCTCCAAAGCTGGAACTGTTCTGCAGGCGTACTTCCGAGGCCCAGGGAAGACAGTGTGGATTGATTGATCCGGTAGACGCCGGTCACCCACACATTAAATTTGTAATAGGTGTTGCTATAATTTATCCATTCATTATTGAACGGCTGTGCCTGTGCCAGGAGACCAGTAAAAAGCAATAATGAAAGTAAAAATCGTTTCATTGATCAGAGTTTTGTAGGGACGGAATAAAATTATTTTAATTCTTTTTCTTCTTATTCACCATATCCAGACGTAAAGAAAAAATATGCGTAAACAACGGATTCGATTGATTGGAGAGGTTTGTAAAGGCATAGTCAATGGTCACATTGGTGATGCGGAAGCCTGCACCGGCCCCAGGTTGATAGATCCAAACCCTCTTCTGGTTCAGTGTATCTGCATCTGCCAGCGCGCGTTGGAAATTATTAATGCCTGCCCTCAGGTAAAAGATGCGATTGATGTTCAACTCCAGACCCAACTTTGGATCACCGCTCACGGGGTCTGCACTGATCAGCGTATTGCGCTTACCGTCAAACGTTAGGTCAATATTTGCTTCCGCGAGCAGGCTGACTTTCTTGCTCAACCTGAAATCGTGTGCGATACCCAATACCAGCCGCGGAGCGGTCAGTTCAGTTGACTTGACCGGTATCTCATTATTCGTGAGGTAAAGAACTTCTTTTTCTTTTTCGGTAAATGAAAACGACCATGCATTGAAAGTGCTGGTAATGTCGCGACCGGCAATGCCGAATTTCCATCTGTTATGGATGATCTGCAGACCCGCATCTATTCCAAAGCCCCATGCCTTTGCAAACTTGCCGACGCTACGATGAATGACTTTTGCATTCACACCAAAATTCACGTTCTTGTTGGCAGACTCTTTTAGTTTTTGTGCAAATGAAATGAGAAATGCATAATCGGCCGAGGAAAACGCCTGGATATTATTATAATTCAATGATCCATCAGGCTCTACAAGGAATAAAGTATTCATGATATCATCCACGGCAAAGCGAAGACCGGTAATTCCAATAGTTCTCCTGTTATTTGCAGAGGGAAAGGCTATGCTTGCGTAGTCGTATTTGCCGATACCGGCAAAATACTCGGCGTGCATCAGGTTGATTTGGGGATTTTCTTTAACCCCGATTAATCCTGCAGGGTTCCAGTAACCGGCCGTTCCATCATCAACCGACGCTACCTGTGCACCACCCATAGCAAGACCGCGGGCTCCGGCCCCAATGTTGAGGAATTCGTTAGAGTATTTTCTGAATTGAGAGTTCGCGCCGAGGTATAGTATGGACAGAAATAGGGTGAAGCTAAGTTTGGTCGGTTTCATTCGGATATTTTTCGATAATGGTTTGGAATAGGACAGTGTTTCTTAAGGTCGGGCTGCTTGTAAAAATAATCTTTAACCCGCGAAAATCATAGCATCGCGATGAAAAAGACTATATACTGAAAACGAATCTGTTAGAAAAATATTGCATCCCGTGAATGCCGAGCTTAAACTGCCTTATTTTTGCTGCAAATCACCTAGTTGGAGATGGACCTGATAGAAGAACTTCGATGGAGGGGAATGATCCAGGAAATCATGCCTGGAACCGATGAGCAGCTCAAGAAAGAAATGACGGCTGCTTATATCGGTTTCGACCCTACTGCCGACAGCCTTCACATAGGCAGCCTGGTCCCGATCCTGCTGCTCGTTCATCTTCAAAAGGCTGGCCATAAACCATTTGCTTTGGTCGGCGGAGCGACGGGCATGGTAGGTGATCCCAGCGGCAAAAGCGAGGAAAGGAATCTGCTCAGCGAAGAGGAATTACAGGTTTAACCAGGAGGGCGTGAGCAGACAGTTGGCTCAATACCTGGATTTCGATCCTACGAAATCCAACTACGCTGAGATCGTGAACAACTACGATTGGTTTAAAGACATTCATTTCCTGGATTTTATACGTGATGTGGGAAAACATATCACCGTCAACTACATGATGGCGAAGGAAAGCGTGAAAAAGCGCATTGAAGGCGATACAGGGATGAGCTTCACTGAATTTTCCTACCAATTGGTACAGGGTTACGATTTTTATTGGCTATATAAGAACAAGAATTGCAAACTTCAAATGGGCGGAAGTGATCAATGGGGCAATATTGTTACCGGCACCGAACTCATACGGCGAAAGGCGGGTGGTGAGGCGTTTGCATTTACCTGCCCCCTGATCACAAAGACCGATGGCGGCAAGTTTGGAAAGACAGAAAGAGGAAATGTTTGGCTGGATCCAAAGAGGACCTCTCCATATCACTTTTACCAATTCTGGCTTAACGCCAGTGATGAGGATGCAGTCAAGTGGATCAAAATATTTACGTTTTTGCCTTCAGATGCGATCGGGAAACTGATACAACAGCATCAAGACGAGCCTTCATCAAGGACGTTGCAGAAAGCTCTCGCACGGGAGGTCACAGTTTTTGTTCATGGTGAGCAGGAATTCAATACAGCAGTTGAAACCACGGCTAAGCTTTTTTCCGATCATGCGGAGAGTTTGACTTTGGATGACCTGGAAAGTATGGAAGGCACCGTGAAATCCAATTTCACCAGGGAAAAAATTCAATCCGGAATAGACATCATTTCCTTCCTGGCAGAGGCAGGCATTTTTTCAAGTAAAGGAGAAGCAAGGAAGATGGTCCAGGGAGGCGGAGTGAGTGTCAATCGAAAAAAAGTCGAGGATATTAACAAGAGAATCGAAAGCAGCGACTTGCTGCACGATCAATATCTGTTGATACAGAAAGGCAAGAAGAATTATTATTTGATCAAGGCTATTTAATTCGATTTGATCACCTTCCACATTTCTTCAGCGACCAATTGATTGCCTTTTGCATTTAGATGGACCCGGTCTGTGGTGAGTATGCCGGATTCTTTATTCTCACTATTATTTTTCAAATTGTATTCAAGAAATAATTTGCGAAGGTCAACCAGCGGCAGGTTATTCTTTGATGCGATAGCCCTGATGATCGCGCTGTATTTATTTAGATCGCCGTCTTGTTGATTGGTAAAATCTGTCTTTTCTCCAATCGCGGCCGGTGTGCAAATGATAACCTTGATATTTTTATCCTTACATTTTTTCAGTATGGCGTTATAAAATTTCTCAAACTTATCCGCATCGGTTCCAGTGCCATAGGATGTTTTATGCCAAACGTCATTTACGCCAACATAAATGACTACCTCGTCCGGATTTTTACTCAGCACATCGTCATCCAATCGCAGGTAAAGATCATAGACTTTATTTCCTCCAATGCCTGATCCCATAAATTCAAACTGATCTTCTTTTTTCTCTAAGCGGCATAAGCTATCGATTCGCGTAATATATCCGCCTGGCTTCACTCCCGCTTCTGTTATGGAGTCGCCAAAGAAAATGATTTTGGTTTTCTTTTGCGGAGTGAATGCCAGAGAAAAAATCAAAAAAACACCAATAATTGTTTTCATCCTTGAATTTGACATCTTTAATCTTTGCTACTCTTTTCCTCTTTCTTAGGCATGAGGTACTTCGCAAAGAAGCGGTCCATAGCTTTATACAGGTCGATCTTATTATTTTCATTCACAAATCCGTGGCCTTCGTCATTCTTGACAATGTATTCTACTTCCACGCCCCTTTTCTTTAAGGCCGCAACCATTTGGTCACTTTCATCCTTATTCACTCTTGGGTCGTTCGCTCCCTGCGCCACTAGCAATGGCGCTTTGATCCTTTCTGAATGTAAAACTGGCGACGCTTCGGCAAGCAGCACACTGTCTTTCACCGGATCGCCGACCAATTCATGAAACATGTCGTTGTAAGGTTGCCAGTAAGGTGGAATCGTCTTCATGAATGTAAACATGTTAGCGACACCCACATAGTCAACCGCGCAACAATAAAGATCGGGTGTAAATGTTACCCCAGCCAACGTGGCATATCCACCATAGCTACCTCCATAGATCGCAACACGTTTCGGATCGGCAATACCTTCCTTGATCAACCAATTCACGCCATCGGTGATATCATCCTGCATTTTCTTTCCCCATTGCTTGGAACCCTTCAGCCAGAATTCTTTTCCGTATCCGGTAGAACCGCGAAAGTTCATTTGAAAAACGGCATATCCTCTATTTGCCAGGAACTGTATTTCCCTATTAAATTGCCATGAATCCCTGTACCATGGGCCTCCATGCGGATTGACGATTACGGGTAGGTCTTTTTGTTCAACACCCTTGGGGTAAGTGATATATCCGTGGATCGTGAGTCCGTCCCTGGAAGTGTATTGAATGGGTTTCATAGAAGCCATGTCTTCTTCCTTTATCCATGGCAATGCATCTGCGAGGAACTTCGTTTCGCCAGATTTCTTATCATAGAAATAATATTTGGCGGCCAGTTTATCATTACCTGTCCAGACGATGTACTTATCCTCCGCATCATTATTATTGCTGATACTGATTTCATATCCCTTGAATTTGTCCTGCATTTTTTTGTATTCGTCCTCGGTTTCTTTATCCAGGAATTGTTTCTCACCTTTCCAGGAGGTAAAGTAGGCGATAGTGATTGCCTTTCTTTTTGGCGAATATGCAAGTCCATCTACATCATAATCCTTGTTGCTGTAAATCTCTCTCAATTCTTTGTTAGCCGCGAGATCATACTCCACGATGGCGGTTTTGTCGCGACCAATATTGGTAGACGCAAAAATATTTTTGTTATCAAATGTGAAGAACTGTGGAGCGAAACTATCCTTATAACTAGTTGTCAGCAACGAATCAAATGGCTCCTGCTCATTAGCTCTCTGGTAGAAGGTTGTATTCACGCCATCCGTTTTTGTCGCAATCCGGATCACCCCATTATGATCTGAATACCAATTGTCATAGTTCTTGTCATTCTGGTAGAGTAATTTCATCTCGCCTGTCTCAATATTGATACTATATGGATCAAAGTAGCGGGCATCTCTTTTATTCAAGCCGATCATGACTTCCTTTTCTTTGCCGGGCACATGGCGATAATCATTTAGTATCTGTGTCCTTACCTTAGGATAGGGTGTTAGTGCTTTCAAATCCTTGCCATCCATGGAAACAGAAAACAATTGAAAATTCTCATCTCCTCCCAGATCCTGTAAATAAATGATGCGGTTACCCTTCCACTGATATTCATAAATATTACGCGCCGTATCGCTGGTGACCGGGGTGCCGGTTGAATCCGTTATTTTTCTTACAAATACGTTAGTATGTCCTTTATGTGGAGAGAGATAAGAGATATACTCGCCATCAGGGGAAACCTGCCATCCAAATTTTTCGGGGTTCTTAAAAAATTCTTCTACCGCAATTATCGGCGGTTTTTCTTCTTTTAATTTATCAGATTTGGTGGAGCACCCGAAGGCAAATAGTAATAAGATCGCTGCAAAAGCAGGCAGTTGCCTGGAATAAAATTTCATTTTTATTGATTTTGAATTGGGCCGCCAAGATAAGTAATTCCTATTCTACATCTACCTGCTTTTTGATGACCGAGCCTTCGCTGGCTTCCGGCAGGAACTTACGTTCGCGGATAAGGTATCCGTTTCCTTTCTCGCAGAAATGCACTTTGAGGTTTTCAATGCTGATGGGATTGCCGTCAGGTATATCGGCTATATTGCTGTGCAGGATATCGTGGCCATCTATGATGACTACCAGTCCACTGCCGATGGCTTCCATTTTGTTGCCACCCGTGATGAGCATGCCGGTATCTTCTCCCAGTCCGATGCCAATGCAGCCCGGGTTGGTAGTCACGGCCTGTACGAGCCTTCCGAACCTTCCCCTTTTTTCAAAATGAGAATCGATGATCAGAGTAGAGATGAAACCCAGGCCGGTAGTGATCTTTACTTCTCCTTTGAGATGTGCTCTCTCCGCATTCCCTTCATAGATCATGGTATTGCTCATCGCCATCGCGCCGGCGCTGGTCCCGGCAATGAGAAAATCTTCATTCAAATATCTCCTTTTCAAAATGGACAGGAATTCTGTGCCTCCATCGGTGGCGCTTAAACGCAATTGATTCCCACCCGTGAACATTACCGCATCGCAATTCCGGACTCTCTCCAAACTTGCTTCGTCCATCGCATCCTGGCGGGTTCGGATATGCATGACGCCAATATCAGTGCAGCCAATCCTTCCAAATGCATTGATGTAATTTTCACCTACTTCATAAGGGATCATCGAAGCGGTGGTGATCACTTCAATGCGTGCAGATGGTCCGCCGGCTTCCTTCACGACATGACGAAGAATGCCCAGCTCGATAAAATTCAGATTAGCACGTGGAAATTCGCCTGTTTCAAGATCGGTGCCCTTGTGTTCGGCTCCTCCTATGGTGATTAGTTTTCCTTTAGGTTCGCTCATTCAATGGGTTGATTATCGCAAAAATAGTTCAAAAGAATTTAAACTCCTCACCGCGGTCGGCGGGTGAGATAATAAACGATCACTCCTGCTACCGCAATCAGTCCGCCGTAAATCGCAAACTCATTATGAATAAGCAGGAACGCCCATATAGCGATGGACAATATGATAGGCAATGGATACAACCACATTTTGAAAGGCAAGGTGCCGGAACCAAATTTTCTTCTCAAAAGAATGACCCCGATTGATTGTGCAATGAATTGTACAACGATTCGCATGGCCAGAATGGCTGTAATCACTTGTGATAATTTGAACAACACGCTAAAGACCAGTCCCAGCCCACATAAGATCAATAGCGATACGTACGGAAAATTCTTCGTCGGATGCAGCCTCCCGAAGATCTTAAGAAAATTTCCATCTATTGCAGCAGCATACGGAACCCTGGAATAGCCGAGGACCACAGAAAAAAGTGAAGACATGGCAATGCAAAGAATAAGGACGGTGACCAATACTGCAGCCCCATGCCCGTGCAGTTTTTCCATGAAAGTACTCACCAGGTATTTATCGTCGGCTCTAACCGTATCCCAGGATATGACACCCATGACACTTATGTTCATTAATATGTATAGCAACGCAATTCCCGCAATAGATATGAAAATGCTCCTGGGAATATTTTTCTCGGGGTTTATTATCTCACCTCCGAGATGGCAAACATTGTAATAACCCAGGTAACTATATACGGTCTTCAGAGATCCATGTGCCACCGCAGCCCAGAAAGTAAATTGGAAAAACGATTCTTGCCCGATAGGCCAGACCTTGATGGAATGCTGCGCGTGAGTCAATCCGCTGACAATGATCCAGCCAATAGTGCCGATGACAATACATCCGAATACAACTGAGATTTTTCCGATCGCTTCGATCTTCCGATATAAAAGGAGCAACACAAAAATGACTAACCCTGCTGACACGATCTTTTGTTGAACGGGATTCAGATCAACGATATAGGTTAAGTATTGCGCAAATCCGATCGCCGCAGAAGCCACTACCAATGGGGCTTGTATGGCAGTTTGCCAAACAAATAAGAAACTCATCAGCTTACCGCCTTTTTCACCGTAAGCAATGCGATGGAAATTGTAGGTACCTCCGGCTAATGGATACTTAGCGCCCAATTCACTCCAGATCATTCCATCAGCAAAGGCTGTAAAAGCGCCAAAGATCCAGGCCCAGATAAATAAACCGTTGTTGAATTGGGCCACAACGATTGGCATCACCACAAAAGGCCCGATTCCCACCATGTCAATCATGTTGATGGAGGTGGCCTGCAATAAATTTATTTTACGGCTTAACTGTGGCGTGGACAAATTGGTGTTTTGGTTTTTATATCAACAGCTATTGTTCCATTCTGTTCAATCGACTATTAACTCTTCGCAAATGCAGTAATTCCTTCTACCAGCACGTCCAGGTTCTTTAGAGTAGTGTACACATTCGGCGTTATCCGCACCCCATGGATGTTCTCCCAATCAATGGCTACTGTATGCACTTTGTATTTATCGAGCAGGAATGTATCTAATTCCCCTGGTTTCCTGCCTTCCACTCCAACATTACCAATAGCACAACCCCATTTTGGATGCAGGGAGGTATATAACTTGACCTTTGGAATATCCCTCACTTTTTCCATCCAATAGTTTTTGAGATAATGGAGTCTCTTTTCCTTCCGTTCGCTACCGATCATTTCATGAAATTCAATCGCCTTGCCAATGGCCTGCTCAATAAACATTGGTCGCGTGCCCAGGTTTTCAAATTTGCGAATATCATCCTTTAAAGGGTCATCGCTGGTGGCAAATAGCGGATACAGATGTTTGATCCGGTTCTTCTTCACATATAATAAACCGCTACCAATGGGAGCATACAACCACTTATGCAAACTGGAAGCAAAATAATCTGCATCCAGGCTGGGGATGGTAAAATCAAAATGAGCGAAGCTGTGAGCCCCATCTACGATTACTTCAAGTCCCCTCTTATGCGCTTCCTGTGCAATTTTTCTCACAGGCAGGATCTGTCCATTCCAGTTGATGATATGCGTAACATGGACGGCTTTGGTCTTTGATGAGAATGCATTTACATATTGGCTGACCAGGTAATTCTCATCTTCGCTGGGTAATTCCAGGTTTACCCAAACCATTTTTATCCCATCACGTAATTCCCTTTGTTTATACGCATTAATAATATTTGGATAATCCTGTTTCGAAGCGACTACCTCATCGCCAGCCTTCAATTGCAAACCAAAGATCACTGTCTCCAATCCCTCCGATGAATTCCGGTTGATAGCGATCTCTTCTGCATCACATCCAGCCATGGTAGCCATATCCTTTCGTAAAGGCTCTCTGCCCTGGTCCAGGATCCTCCACATATAATAGCTCGGAGCTTCATTGGAATAATCATAGTATCGCTTCATTGCATCCTGCACTGTCTTTGGCGCGGGACTAACTCCACCGTTGTTTAAGTTGATCAGGGATGTAGATACCGTAAAGGACTGTTGAATATAATACCAAAAGTCTTCCTCACCTGCTAATTCCATGGAAGAAATGCCTTCCGCATTTCTCAACGCTCTATCCAAATTTCTGCTCCAGGAAGGTTGGACCAGCGAACTGAAAAAAGCAGTTGCCGAAAAAGCGCCCACGTTTTTCAAAAAACGCCGCCGTTCATTTGCTTGTTTCGCGTGATTTTGTATCGCCATAATTACCTTTTTATAAATGTAACAAAATTCAGGATGAGGGCAGGGCATTAGCATCCCATCTCACTGGGTGCATTGCCAGAACTCAGTTGGCTGGCAAATCAAAAAAAACTAACTTCCAATTTATCGCTGAAGGCATAAAAATGATTGTATGAAAATATTGGAGATTAAAGTGCTGAAGGGTCCTAACTATTGGAGTGTTCGCCGGGCCAAGTTAATTCAGATGAAGCTGGACCTCGAAGAAATGGAACAAAGACCTACTAATGCTATTGCAGGATTCAGGGAACGGTTGGAAAAGACTTTCCCTACGATGATTGAACACCGTTGCAGTGAAGGCATGGTCGGTGGTTTTTTTAAAAGAGTGGAAGAAGGCACGTGGATGGGGCATGTGATCGAACATATTGCCCTTGAACTTCAAACGCTGGCAGGGATGGATGTGGGCTTTGGAAGGACCCGCACTCCCGAGGGAGAAAAGGAAGGTGTTTATTATGTTGTCTTTAATTATATGGAAGAAGATGCCGGCGTGTATGCTGCACGCGCTTCTGTCCAAATCGCGCAAGCTCTGGCAGATGGGACTGAATATAACCTGGCGGCAGATATCCAGCGGTTAAGGGAAATTCGCGAGGATACCCGGCTCGGCCCTTCAACAGGATGCATTGTGGAGGAAGCTGCCAAAAGAAATATTCCTTTCATACGCCTGAACAAACAATCACTTGTTCAATTAGGTTATGGTGTCAATCAAAAAAGAATTCGGGCTACGATTGCTTCAACCACTTCCAATATTGCCGTGGATATCGCCTGTGATAAGGAAGAAACCAAGATGCTATTAGAGGCCGCCGAGATTCCCGTACCTCGCGGCACTGTAGCGAGAACAGAAGAAGGTTTGAAAGAAGCAATAGAAAGATTTTCTTATCCTCTCGTCATAAAACCAATAGATGGGAATCATGGCAAAGGCAACACAACCAATATTAATACATGGGAGCAGGCTAAAAAAGCCTTTGAGGCCGCTCAAAGCTATAGCCGAAGTGTAATTGTTGAGAAGTACATCACCGGTTACGATTTTCGCTGCCTGGTCATCAACTATAAATTTATCTGCGCTGCCCTCAGAACTCCGGCTTCTGTCGTTGGTGATGGAGAACATTCAATTCAGTGGTTAGTTGACGAGACAAATAAGGACCCGCGTCGTGGATATGGCCATGAAAGAGTGTTGACGCAGATCACAGTGGATCAGTTTACTCAGAAAATGTTGGATGATGCAGGGATTACATTGGAAACAATACCTAGCAAAGGAGAGAGAGTGCTGTTAAAACCTACTGCTAATCTTTCAACAGGCGGCACATCCAGTGATGTGACTGACGAAGTCCATCCGGCTAACATCGTTATGCTGGAACGTATTGCCAGAATTGTTGGCCTGGATATATGCGGTGTCGATATAATGGCAGCTGATCTGCGTACACCTGTTTCCGAAAATGGCGGAGCTATCCTGGAAGTAAATGCAGCTCCGGGATTTCGCATGCATATTGACCCTGCTGAAGGCTTACCAAGAAATGCGGCCGAGCCGGTGGTAGACATGTTATTTCCGCGAGGCAGCATCGGAAGGATTCCCATCATTGCAATTACCGGGACCAATGGAAAAACGACGACGACTCGTCTGACAGCACATATCGCGAAAAGTGCCGGGAAGAAAGTAGGCTACACTACCAGTGACGGAGTTTATATTCAGAACCAACTCATGATGAAAGGAGATTGCACCGGCCCAATCAGCTCCACGTTCGTACTTAAAGATCCTACAGTAGATTTTGCCGTGTTGGAATGTGCCCGTGGTGGCATCCTCAAATCCGGACTCGCATTTCAGAATTGTGAAGTGGCTGTCGTAACCAATGTAGCTGCTGACCATATTGGCCTGGGAGGCATTCATAGTGTACAACAAATGGCCAAGGTAAAAGCGGTGGTACCAGAAACTGTTTTTCCACATGGCTACGCTGTGCTGAATGCTGATGATGACCTCGTATATAAAATGAAGGATGGGCTGAACTGCAATATTGCACTTTTTAGCATGGATGAAAATAATCCGCGGATCAGGGATCATGCTGCAGCTAACGGATTATCCTGCGTATTTGAAAATGGATATGTCACGATCATGAAAGGTGGTTGGAAGATCAGGGTAATGTCTGTAAAAAACATTCCTCTCACCTACGAAGGGAAGGCGATTCATAATGTCAACAATTGCCTGCCTGCTGTCTTGGCTTCCTATTTATTCCGGGACATTACCATTGAAGACATTCGAATTGGGCTGCAAACCTTTGTGCCATCTGAAACCCTGACGCCGGGCAGGTTGAATTTTTTCCACTTCAGGACCTTTACCATGCTGGCCGATTTTGCACATAATCCACACGGCCTAAAATTGCTTTGCGATTTTATCAGCAAGCTGGATTATCAAACTCGTATTGGGGTTATCAGTGGCACCGGCGACAGAAGGGATGAGGATATCCGGGAATTAGGTGAGATCTCGGCTCAATATTTTGACCAGATCATCATCCGTTGTGACCGGAATCTGCGAGGCCGGACAGCCGAGGATATTATCCGATTGCTCAAGGAAGGTATTGAAAGAATAAATCCGAACATACCGACGACCACGATCGCTGATGAAAACGAAGCGCTGGAACACATTTTTGCAAATCCTGTTCCCGGAGCATTATATACAATTATGTGCGATGTAGTTCCGGGGGCACTGGCTAAGATCAGGGAGCTGAAGGAAAGGGAAGAAAAGCAAAAGTCCGTGGCTTTGAACTAGCATCTTCCTAAACTCCATTTGGCATAGAAAGCGTCAAGGCGTATTTTTGCAAACCAATTTATGTATTGACCCATGGTGTAATGGTAACACTACTGATTTTGGTTCAGTCATTTAAGGTTCGAATCCTTATGGGTCAACAGATTACCGGTACAGTGCGCGAATAGCTTCATCATTCCCGTGTGCGGGTAATTTTTGCCAGTCCTTTGTATCTTACATAGGACTTTTTATTTGTAGCAGGAATCCTTCTTTCAAAAAATTTTATTGTATGCCGTCTATCCATCATTCCAAAGCCTTTTTTCTTGTGGTTTTGCTTTTTGTTCTCACAAACAACAGTAGTGCACAAAAAGAATTTCCTATTTGGCCTGATAAGGCTCCGGGTTCAGAGAAGTGGGACTGGCATGAACAAACGGATACCACGGCATGGCCAAATGATCCGCTTGTTTTCAATGTTTCGCAACCCACGCTAACTTTCTTTCCCGCGCAACCGCCTGTTGCGAACGGAGCTGCAGTGATCATTTGTCCGGGGGGCGCTTTTTATTATTTACACATCAACACTGAGGGTACGGATATAGCAAAATGGTTGAATAAGAAAGGTGTCTCCGCATTTGTGTTGAAGTACAGGCTGGTTCATTGTGAAACGAATTTTCCTGTGAAAGAAAGAAATGAGAAAAGAAAGGATAGCGCAGGCTTTGCAAAATTGGTTACCCCTGTAGTTCCGTTAGGAATTTCAGATGCGCGCCAAGCCCTTGCATATGTCCGCCAAAGAGCAGCTACGTTTGGCGTGTCCCCAACCAAGATCGGTATTATTGGATTTTCTGCCGGGGGTACGCTTGCGACAGCAGCCGCTTTTGATTACAACAGTGAAAACCGGCCTGATTTTATTGTGCCCATTTATCCTTACGTGCCTCCTTCATTTGCGCTAAAAATGGTCACCGGTACGCCGCCTATGTTTATTGCGGCGGCTACTGATGATGAATATCACCTGGTGCCGATGAGCATAAACTTATATAACAAGTGGTTGGAGTCTGGCCATTCGGCAGAACTTCATATTTATTCAAAGGGAGGTCATGGATTTGGCATGAATCAACAGCATCTACCTTCAGACAGTTGGATAGAACGCCTCGGTGATTGGCTCCAGGTACAGGGAATCATAAAATAAATAAGAGCACCTTACCGGCTACCTATTGATTTCGTCACGATTATTTTTTCCATTTGAGAAAAAGTAGCTGATTGAATTTGCAAAATGTACACCCCTGCATTGATTTCTGCAGTGTTCCACTCGATCGAATGTTCCCCTTCTTCAAAAACCTCATCAGCAAGTGTTTTCAAACAAACGCCGCTCGGATCAAAGATCTTCAGGGTAACTTTCTCTGCGAGTTGAAGAGAAAATGAAATAGTTGTTGATTGAGAAATAGGATTAAAAGAAACGTTTGCAATGAGGGGTTCACTGTCTGTTTCATTTTTTGCTGTTAGAAAACTGCAAAGAGGCGCGCAGCCGGGCGGAACAGGGCGCACTCTGCAATTGCAACCCGTAGAGATTGGCTTACAACGACCATCGACGCACGTATAGAACAGGGGGCACCGGCGAAATGGACTACAGGTTCGGGCATTTTCAGATTCCGCGGCGCTTTGCGCATTAGAATTTGCTGTTACGTTTTGCGCGTTGGTAGATGTTGCCGCAACACAAAACACTATTGTAATAAAGGTAAAAGCCTGCCTCAAGAAGAGACAGGGAAGCGACTTCTTAAATTGTTTTTTCATTTTATTTAATTTGGGTGATTTTATTTGGTTTGGCCTGCAAGTATCGGTTGGTTTGGAATTTTGTTGTATCCATAATCCAATATTGTCGCGGATGCTTGCCTCAACCCAGTGGAGACGTCCGATAACCTGACCCAGCCATAATGAATATCAGCCACAGTACTAAGTTTAAGTCCCAAATAGGCTGTGTCATGATTCCAAATTACACCGGGCGGATTTAGGTTTGCAGCACTCGGCCACCAGGTTGCAGATGAACTGTCGATAACTGCAAGTGAATCTAAAATATTGATGCCTCCGCCAGTCGTTGCCAATGCATTGCCGCTCCTGCTGGTAGCAATCTCTACACCCGTCATATTAAAACCGCTCCTGCTTATGCCAGCAAATACATAAATCTTAAAATCCTCTGTTCCATCTTTATCCATGTCTAGATTATAATACTTCGTCATACCCCCGGACAAAGATGAAGGCCAGATCACGGAAATTGTAGTATCAGGGTTCACATCTGTATAGACAATCAGTGAACCACCTGGAGGTGTATTCGAAGGTTTTGCGTCTTTACTGCAACTGCCATTAAGAAGCAGGATAGTAATAGCAAATATTTCCATGGCAACGAAGCCAGGGAATTTTTTGATTATTTGTTCGTGCATATTTTATAAATGAATAAGTTTTGATGCTATAAAGCTCCTCTTAATCTGGAACCAGGCAACTGCATAAACATGCAGGTAGAAGGAGCAAATGCCTGCTTATTGCCCTAATACCTGCATAGTCATGCGGGTCATTTATTGATAGGGCAAAAGCTATCTTTGGCTTGAAACCAAGCCTTTGATAATTTTCTTACTACAAAAAAACTTTTCGGTATTGGGGCTTGTAAAGTGGGTGGAAATTTTGTTATTCACTTTACTGTCGTCCATTTGCCCGGCACAGAATGTGTCAGAAGAAAGACATTTTAATCATTTTAGCGCTGAATATAAGACGTCTCCAACTGCGGGTCTGTCAATTCTCCAGGATAGAAAAGGATACATGTGGTTTGGTTCGTTTACGGGTCTGGTAAAATTTGATGGCTACAACATCACCAACTTTAATTTTGATCCAAACAATAAAAATTCAATCCCTAATAATTCTTCCAACCACCTTTGTGAAGATGGTGAAGGGAACCTATGGATATCCCATGATGCTTACCCATCACTGACCAAACGCAATCCGCACACGGGGGAGTTTACCATCTTTCGTCGTGATGATAACAATAAATTCGCAGGCCCCCCGGGTTCGGTATCCTGTCTGACCACCGATAAAACGGGAACATTGTGGATCGGTACGGACAGAGGTTTATGTTTTTATGAATCGCGGACAAACAAATTTATTAACGTCTCGGATATTATTTTGCCGGATACCTTATGCAGCGGCGAAATTCGTTGCCTGATGATGGATCATAAGGGTCTGCTTTGGATAGGGACTGCGAACGGTATAAATATTTATGATCCAACCCAAAAAAAATTAATACTCTTCAATCCACCGGATAAAAATTATTCAACTGTCGGTAAACAAGTCCTCAGCATACTGGAAGATCACAGTGGCGATATCTGGGTAAGCTTATGGTGGGCCAAATCGGAGAATAGCGGGATTTATCGCTTCAGTCCTTCAACAAATACCTCGAAAATCTATAGCCCTTCTTTTACTGATCCTAATTCGCTCAGTAGTGGCTATATAAATACTCTGCTGGAAGACAGCCATCATACTATTTGGGCCGGTATGTACGAGGGAGGATTATGCGAATATCAGCCTGCTTCAGATAATTTCAGAACATACAGGACGGATGGAACTAATCCTAATAAACTTAATTCGAACCAGGTCGTCAGTCTCTTTCAAGACCGCAGCGGCGTATTTTGGATAGGGACGAATGGAGGGGGCTTGAATAATTTTTACCCCATAAACACAAATTTCAAAGTATATCAGAGCTATGATAAAGAATTTATTTCTCATTATCCGTTGAGCCTGTACAAAGATCATTCGGGGAAAATTTATTTGTCAACCTTAGGAGCAGGGGTGAATGAATTCGATCCGGTCAGTGGGAAGTTTAAGTCGTATAAAATTGTTTTGCCAAACGACAAATTAAACGCCTTCAATTTCTCTTATGGAATGGTCGATGCTTCTGATGGAAATCTATGGATAGTGGGCTACGATGAAGGATTGTATACACTGGATCGCAAATCCGGAAAGATTACAACGATGCATTCAACCAGTGATAACCGGGATACCACCTCTCATAATATATTCAATTGCATTGTTGAAGATGGCAATAAACGGCTATGGATAGGCACTAATAACGGGTTAAAGTGTTATGATTTGAAAACAAAAGTGCTTTCAGGAGTTGAAACCTTGTACAGGGATCCTAATAATCTAAGCAAAGACCGTATAGTTAGTTTGAACTATGACAAGGAAGAAATATTGTGGATTGCGGGGTCGAATGGGCTCACCTTACTCAATACGAAAACAGGAGAGACAAATATTTTTAAACACGATAACAACAATCCTCATTCCATCAGCTTTAACATCATTAGTTGTTTTTACGACGATGGAAAAGGGACAGTATGGTTAGGCACTGAAGGTGGAGGTCTGAATAAATTTGAGAAGATCAAACAACAGTTTACTTCATATACCACCAAAGATGGCCTGCCTGATAATACTATTTATGGAATCCTCAATGATGACCATGGCAACTTATGGCTAAGCACCAACAAGGGTATTTGTAAATTTACCCAGCCATCTTCTCAAAATGATAAAGTAGTTTGTCGTAACTACAACATGAGTGATGGATTGCCCGCAGATGAATTCTTTTTCAATGCCTCAATAAAGGCCGACGATGGCACTTTGTATTTCGCAAGCAACGCAGGGCTTGTGGCTTTTAGACCGGAGGAATTAAGGGATAATCCATATATACCGCCAGTCGTTGTCACTGATTTTAGTGTATTTCATAAATCAGTCAGGCCTGGCGATTCAACTGGGCTTTTAAAGTTCGAAATAGATGAAACGAAAGAGATAAAACTTTCTTACCGGCAAAATGTTTTCTCTTTTGCCTTCTCTGCATTGAGTTATGTTCATCCGGAAAAAAATCAATACGCCTATATGCTTGAAGGGTTTGATAAGGAATGGATCTATACAGACGCTACAAGACGCTTTGCAAACTATACCAATCTTGGCGCAGGTACATACACTTTTAAAGTAAGGGCAAGCAATAACGATGGAGTGTGGAATGAAGAGGGAACTTCCATCAAAGTCATCGTCCTGCCTCCATATTGGCAAACACTATGGTTCAGCTTACTTTGTGGGCTTGCAGGGGGAATGATCTTGTATGCCATTTATATGAATCGTATGCAGAAAGTTCGGGAAATCCGCCGTATACGAAATAAAATAGCCAGCGACCTTCATGATGACCTGGGCGCCACACTCAGCAGTATTTCCATCATGAGTGAATTGGTAAATCAGCAAGTAAAAGCTCAGTCGCCACAGGTAAGTTCCCTGCTCGAAAAGATAGGAAGCAGTTCCCGGAACATGATAGAATCAGTGAACGACATGGTCTGGGCAATCAATCCGCAAAATGACAGTTTCGAAAACATCATCAAACGAATGCGGACCTTTGCCTCGGAAATTCTTGCTGCCAAAGACATTGCTTTTCATTTCGACTTTGATAAAAACCTCCTGCAGTCAAAACTGAAGATGGAAATGAGAAGAAATTTTTATCTTATTTTTAAAGAGGCGGTAAACAATCTTGCCAAGTATTCCAACGCTACCAATGCTTTTGTGATGATCTGGAACCGGGAAAATAATTTAGTAATGACTGTCCGTGATGATGGCAGTGGTTTTGAAATGAATTCGGTAGAAGTGGGAAATGGATTGATCAACATGCAACAGCGTGCGAATTTCATGAAAGCGAGGTTTAAGCTTGAATCCATTCCCAGCAAAGGCACTACTATTGAACTTGAGTTTAAAAACGACTAACCATTGGACATACGGGTAGCCATATTCGAAGACAAATCTATCCTTAGGGAAAGCTTATACCAGTTAATCAACGGCGCTGAAGGTCTAACCTGCGTAGGGGCGTTTGAGAATTGCAATGACATTGTCTTCAATATAAAAAAAACGATGCCGCACGTAGTGTTGATGGACATACAAATGCCCGGTATAAATGGAATTGAGGGCGTGAAAGTAATTACTTCCCATTTCCCTGAAATAAAGATTATCATGCAGACCGTCGTAGAAGACGATGATAAAATTTTTGCTTCTATCTGCAATGGAGCGTCGGGATATCTGCTGAAAAATACAACTCCTTCAAAATTATTGCAGGCCATTGTTGAAGTCCATGAAGGCGGGGCGCCGATGACACCCCTGATTGCACAGAAAGTGCTGGATAAATTTCGCCGGCAATCCCCTGCTTCCTCAAAGGAATTAAGTACGCTCTCCGCCAGAGAGAAGGAGATTTTAGAGTGTTTGGTAGAGGGTATGAGTTACAAAATGATTGCAGCTTCCTGTAAAATAAGCATTGATACAGTGCGGTTTCATATCCGGCATATCTACGAAAAACTTCATGTAAGCTCCAAATCAGAAGCGGTTAGTAAAGCCATCCGGGGAAGAACCTGACCAGATGCTAGATATTAGATGTTTTGGATTTCCTATTTGGATAGAGTTAGCATCTGCTTCTTTGCCGCAACCCTCGGTTTGCCATTCGTTCCAATGAGAGGCACCATTTGCGGAGCGGTCAATATGAGTCTTTCCTTGATCTGATCCTCCAGGTAAGAGCTTTCCGGTGAACTCGACACCTTATTTACGGCAATCTGGCCATCGGTTCCGATCTCGTATTCAATCAGGACCGAATAAATTCCTTCTTTCAACTTCTTGGAGGGCAGTACTTCTGTTTTAAGGCCATTAGAAAATGAATCGATGTATTCCTTCCAAATTTTGTTGTTGTCCTTCGGAGCATTGACTTCGGTTGGCGTGACTGCATTGACATTATTTAGAGAAGCAGAATCATTCATCATTGTAGAATCATTTTGCATAACTCCGCCTGCCTGGGATGAATCCAGGTTTCCATTGATCACTCTCACTTTTTGCAGATCAGCCGACTTCTTTGTGCTGGTATCAATTTTTGAACTGAGGTCTTCTCCTTTCCTGATCACCGTTCCGGAGTCTGTCTTCAATTTTCCGCTAAACAACGCGTCTTTCAACGACTGAGATTGAGCCGAAAAACCAATGAATACTGCGGCTATTAAAATAAAGGTCTTCATATTAAAAAAGTTGATGGAAATTATTTTTGAAATTCAACTTGTTACTGCATCCAAAATCGTGCAAGTTAGCCGCAAAGATGTTATTAACTTCACAATATAGAATAGAACACCTTAATTATGAGATGTTTCCTCCTTGCAGTCCTTCTTTCAAATTTTCTCTCCGTACACAGCCAGGCCCCGGAAAAGAGGGCATTGATTATCGCCATTGATAAATATACGCCTCCTGAAAGCGCCGATAATGCGAATGCAAGGCTGACATTCAGAGACCTGGACGGTTGCGTCAATGATGGGCGATCCATCGAATCGATTGCTGTTTCCCGTTTTCAATTTTCTGCCAATCAGATTGATACCTTATATAATGAATCCGCTTCGAGAGATGGTATGCTAAAGGCAATGAATAACCTCCTGGATAAAAGCCAACCCGGAGACATCGCTTTTATCTACTATGCCGGTCATGGTAGCCAGGTACCCAACACCCTTTCTAAAGAAACAGATAAAAAAGACGAATCCATGGTTCCCTCGGATACCTGGAAAGAAGGTGTAGGAGACATCCGCGATAAGGAATTGGCGACGATATACAATAAGTTCGTCGACAAAGGAGTAAAGCTAACGGTGATCATGGACTGTTGTCATAGCGGTTCGATATCCAGGGGGAGTGGAGAAACTAATCCATCCAAGTTTCGGTATATGCCCGACGCTAATTATGATGCAAAGGACGGATCAGAACCAATACCGCCTGAAACGCGAAAGGAAGGCACTTTCCTGATCATGTCGGCAGCGCAAGACAATGAATTTGCCCAGGAACAGCGGGATGAAAATAATATGCCGCATGGCGCTTTCACCATTGCATTCATCCAGGCGCTTGAACAACAGTCGGCAGATGCTTCCGTACTTAATTTATTTGTTAGCATCCGTGCCATTTTAAAGAGCAATGGCAAGAAACAAGAGCCGGTACTGGGCGGCAGTCCTGAACGACAGGAACAGACATTGTTCGGCCTTGAAAAGGGAACTATCCCGGATAAAACGCTGGTTGCAGTCGCGGGGTTCAATAAAGGAAAAATAATTCTGCAAGGTGGCTTCGCATTGGGATTATACAAAGACAATGAATTAATAAAAATCAAGGACAGCGATACTCTTGTCAAATTAAGAGTAGACACGGTCATTGGCGTTAGCAAATCGGAGGCTTCGATCATTAAAGGAGATGTAAGCAAGCTAAAGGCAGGTGAATTTTTAGAAGTCTCCAATTGGGTTTCCTCGGCTGCTCCCCTACTGAAATTATATATCCCAGCCTCTACCATGAAATACGAACAAGTAGAGAAACTGGCAAAGGTGAACAAGGAATTAATGGCATCCACGAAAATTAGGTGGATAAACGACTTAAGAAAAGATGATCCATATATGGGCGTGTTTTTTGACCAGGATAAGTGCAACGTGAATGTCGATGGGAAATTGATAAAAGATGTTAAGGACGTAAGCGCTGCTTCCATCCTTCAATTATGCAAACCAGATTCTACTCTCTATGTTGAGTTGCCGCCTTCCATCGAACTGATAACCGCCATTAAGGAAAAGTTCCGGGCAAATAGCAATATTAAAATGATGGCTGCTCCCAACGAAGCCCATTATGTTTTGTTCGGGACCATTAATGAATTGGGACAACCGTCTTATGGATTCAGGCGTGCACAGATCTCTTCGCGCGACAGTCTCGAGTCAATGCCTTTGCAAACCAAAAGTTTTGACATTCAAAATAATTCTAAAGATGCCTATGCTTCTGTCGCTAATAATCTTTTTGAATACGCCTTACGTCTTTCTAAGATCCGGGGCTGGCTGAACCTATCCACTCCACGGTCAGGTGGCAAGAGCTTTCCTTTTCATATAGAGTTGGTAAATAAAGACGATGGCCAAACAGTTGGGGCAAACGGCTCCAGGATCGGCGATAACATTTCCCTGCAATTCGTAGCTGACAAGAACTATAAGTCAATAAGAGATATTTTGATGAAATATGTTTATGTTTTTGCCATTGACCAGTTTGGAAAGATGACGCTGGGCTACCCGGATGAAAGGGATGGTAATGTATCCAACAAATTTCCACATATGACAGATACATTGATCAATGAAAGAGAGGAACTGTTCACCTACGAAGTGTCTGAGCCGGTTGGGACAGATAACATTTTTTTGCTCGCAACCGAAGATCCGATCACAAATTATGCACTTCTTTTCAACCAGGATGGAGTAAAGGCTATCGACACCCGGGGAGCAGGCAACAATCCACTGGCAGACCTCCTGAATTTGGGAAATGAGGGTAGTCGTAGCGGGTTTGATAAGAAATCAGTCCCATCAAATTGGATATTGTACAGGTTGCCGGTTAAGTCAAGGCATTGAACTATAAATTTGTCGCGTTGGCATGCCTTGGATTATCATTTTTGATTTATCTTGAAACAAAATTCAAACTTTAAAAAAAAGTAAAATGAAAAAGACAATTCTGGGAATTTTTGCAGCTATCTGCATGCTGCTCGTGTTTTCGACTAGTTCATCAGCTCAAAAGAAAGTTAGCGTCAAGGTGAATTCAAAAGAAGTACCAGCTAACCGCGGAGCAAATCCAAATATTAAAGAAGGTGCCCCAACAAAAGATGTTAAAGCAACCAAATCAAGATCCAACTGCAGTCTCCACTTTAGCAACAACACTGGCTATTGTGTTAACGTGTATGTTGACGGATATTTTAAGGGAACAATGGGTGCCTACGGTGCTCTTGACGTATATGTAGAAGATGGTTATACTACTTATTATTGCATTACCTGTGGACTTACTCTCGATTGGTCAGGATCCGGGAATTGCGAAAACGCATACGATATAACGCTATATTAACAGGAGAAACTCATGAAAAGCAGGCTGTTATCAGCCTGCTTTCCTAGTATCTTGTATCTAGCATCTAGCACCTTGCCCTTGAAGCCATGAACCGAATAAAAATCTACCTCCTCTCCCTTCTCCTGCTCCCCATAGGCAACTGCATTGCTCAACCTGGAGAAAGGGGCTTCACCGTAAAAAGAGACAGTTCCATTGTAAAAGGAAATACCTACGCCATCATTATCGGCATTAGTGAATATAAAGTAGTTCCACACCTCCAGTTCGCACATAAGGATGCCCAATCATTTGAATCCTACCTGGTCAGCGATGCAGGTGGAAAAGTGCCTCAAACTAACATTGAAACTTTTGTCAATGAAAATGCTACCCGCAGCAACGTAGGTGATGCTATTTCAGTGATTGCAAGAAAGGCCAAGCCGGGTGACCGGGTCTATTTCTTTTTCGCAGGCCATGGCGACATGGAAGACCTGACCCAGATCGAAAACGGTTTGTTACTACTTTACAATAGTCCCAATGGAAATTACTTTGGGATGAACGATGATGTATTGGAGATCCTCGATCTAAAGCGATATTTATCTCCACTGGCTCAACGGGGCGTGGAGATGATCTTCATCGTCGATGCCTGCCATTCCGGAAATTTAAAGGGTGGTGTTGAAGGAGTACAGCAGACCGCTTCTGCTCTCGCCAGCGCCTGGGGCAAGGAGTATAAGATATTATCCTGCCAACCCAATCAACTTTCCCTGGAAAGTTCTGAGTGGGGAGGAGGAAGAGGTTTGTTCTCGCTGGAGCTGGAAGAGGGAATGAAAGGCCTTGCTGACAAAAACAATGATGGCAAGGTAAGCTTCGCCGAACTCCAACGTTACCTAACGGACAATGTGGCCAGTTACAGTGAGGACAAACAAATACCTCTGGTGATGGGCGACCTGAGCAAAGCCCTTATTTCCGTAGATGCTCCTACCCTCGCCTTGCTAAAAAAACAAAAGGCAGCGAATTACCCTATGCTGGCCAATGCCAACACCAAAGGAAACGAAGAAAAATATATTGATTCGCTGGGTGCCGCGGCGAAAAAATTATATGCGTCATTCAAAAAAAATCTGGATGATAAAAAACTTATCTGGCCAAAGGATACCAATGCGCTTAGGGATTACCGCTTGTTCATCAAAAAATACCCGGACATTCCACTGGTCCCCGGAATGCGACGCAATTTGGCCACCTCTCTCAACGAACGATTCAATAAGATCGTCTCGCCGATATTAAATGGCGAGACCAGTTTTTCCAACCGCGATGAATGTTATTATGCAGCCGCAGAGTTGGACAGTTGTCTCCATCTCTTAGGTGAGCAGCATTACATGTATACCAACCTGAAAGCTCGGAAACTTTTTATGGATGCCATGGCGCTGACCTGGGCGCTCACTGAATCCGAGTATAATGTTGGCTTGAAGTCAAGCGTCGAAAAGGCCATCACTTTACTGGAACAGTCAGAGGAATTGGAACCTAATGCTGCGTACACCGTCGAGGCGCTGGGTACCCGGTATTTTTATGTATATGAATATGATAAAGCTTACGCTAAATTTCAAAAATACCTGGACCTGCGACCCAATGATTTTTTTGCAAAGTACTCGCTGGCCAAACTATACCTGAAGTTGAAGGATTTTTCCAAAGCCCAGACTCTGTTTGCGGCATTAGTGAAGGAGCGTCCCAGAGTTATCGATCTATACCGGCTGTTGGCAGACTCTTATTTTAGCGCCGACAACAAAGATGAATCCCTGGCAGCTATTCAAAGCATTCCTGATTCCGTTGACAAAGGAAGCCGCTATTTTCTCACGGGAGTTTACTATTCAAAAGTAAGCAAGATTGATAGCGCCATACATTATTATAACCTGGCCAAAACGGTATTTGGGGATTGCAGGATTTGCGATAATAATATTGGCAATGTTTACCAGGTGAATAACCGGATGGACTCGGCCCGGTTTTATTTTAATAAACTCATAAAGGCCGATAGCCTGGATCCCTTCCCCAATTTTAACCTCGGAACGATCGATGCCAAGAACAAAAATTATTATTCAGCCATCGACCGGTTCATAACGGCCATCGACCACAGTCCGTTGCTCCAGGAAGCTTATGTCACCCATCTCGAGATCTATTTTAATAAGCATTACACCGTCGTCGATAGCAGCGGCTACGATGATTTTGTTAAACGCGTATTTATATTCAATCTTCAATACGCCGGTTATTTATCCATTCTCTATTGTTACTTGAGAGACGATCGCCTCAGTGAACTGAACGATAAGCTGGAGCTTATTTTTGAGAGAATGTTTACATATAAAGACTTTGACGTCTTTACCTGGTACCATCACGCCTGCTATAAAGCCCTGAAGAATGATAAGCCTGCTGCCCTGGAAAGTATTGAAAAGGCATTGAAACTGGGATTCGGGAACTACTTTATGCTGACCAGCGATGATGATTTGAAATTGATTCGCGATACACCGGAGTATAAGGCGCTCTTGAAAAAGTATTTTGCCAGATAAATGGTACAAAAGAGCATTGGCAAAAAGGCCAAGTTCCCTACCGTCCTGCCTCCCATGCTCGCTACTTTGGTCGACAAACCTTTTAATGCCGAAAACTGGCTTTATGAAGTGAAATGGGATGGTTACAGAGCTGTTGCTCATCTCCACCAGGGGAAAGTGGAGCTTCAGTCCAGAAACAATAAATCCTTCAACGAAAAATTTTATCCCATAACAGCCGCTTTAAAACAATTAGATCTGGAGGCAGTATTGGATGGAGAGGTCATCGTAGCCAATGAAGAGGGGATCTCCAATTTCGGTCATCTGCAGAACTGGCGAAGTGAGGCTGATGGACAATTGCTTTACTATGTATTTGATCTCTTATGGTACAATGGATATTCTCTGATTGATCTTCCACTGACTGAACGAAAGCAGAAGTTGATGGAAATCATACCCTCCCATCCGCGGATCCACATCAGCCAGGTATTTAATTCAACAGGTACGGAATTTTTTGAGGTGGCGCGGAAACTGAAACTGGAAGGAATCATCGCGAAAAAAGCAGATAGTATCTATCTACCGGGCGTTCGAACCAAAGACTGGTTAAAGATCAAAGTTGGGCAACGGCAGGAAGTGGTGATCGGGGGATATACGATGAATGAGGGAAGTCCGAAGCTCTTCAGCTCATTGCTGGTGGGAGTATATGAAAAAGGATCTTTTGTTTACACCGGTAAGATCGGCACCGGCTTCAATGATAAAACACAGCGTGAAATGATCCAAAAGTTCAAGCCGCTGATCCGCAAAACAAACCCATTCGAGATAGAACCGGATATCAATAAACCTTCCCGGTTTCGCCCTAACCCCGCCAATGCAAAAGCGATATGGTTGGAACCAAAATTGGTTTGCGAGGTTTCATTTGCAGAAATGACTAGCGACGGTGTCATGCGTCACCCTTCCTTTGAAGGGATGCGCGAAGACAAAAAACCCAAAGAAGTAAGAAAGGAAATTGCCAGCTCCACCAAAAAAGTAGTTAAAGAATCTATACTTCATAAGGAAAAAATAATTAAGAAGCAGGGAAAAGGCGAACGAAAAACTCTTCTCAATCCATCCGATGAACAACAGGAAAGGACCGTTGACGGCCATTTACTGAAATTCACTAATCTCAGCAAGGTCTATTGGCCGGAGGCCAGGGTGACCAAACGCGATATGTTGAATTATTACTACCAGGTTGCCCCCTACATGGTTCCCTACCTGAAAGACCGGCCTCAGTCGCTGAACCGCCATCCGAATGGCATACATGGAAAAAGTTTTTATCAAAAAGACGTGACCGGAAAGGTGCCCGGTTGGATCAAGACATTTCCCTATACCAGCGAAGGAAAGAAAAAGAACTACCTGGTATGTATGACGGAAGCCGATCTATTGTACATGGCCTCTCTTGGATGCATCGAAATAAATCCGTGGAGCAGCCGCATCCAATCTCCAGATAATCCGGATTGGTGCATTATCGACCTTGATCCCGATAAAAATCCTTTCGACCAGGTGGTTGAAACAGCACAGGTGACACGGCAAGTGTTGCAAAGTGCGGGTATTGAAGGTTATTGTAAAACATCGGGTTCCACAGGTATGCATATATATATTCCATTGGGAGCAAAGTATAATTATGAAGCATCCAAAGAGTTCGGTCGACTGATCGCGACTCTCGTACATGAGCAATTGCCAAGGTTTACAAGTATAGAACGGGCAACCGCCGCCCGAAGGGGAAAGATCTATGTGGATTTCCTGCAAAACCGGCCACAAGCCACCCTCGCCGCCATCTATTCATTAAGGCCGAAGCCGGATGCTACAGTGTCCATGCCGCTGCACTGGGAAGAAGTAAAAAAGGGCCTCACCATAAAGGATTTCAATATTCATAACGCGATCAGCCGCATACGCGAACAGGGTGATATTTTCAAACCGGTGCTAGGAAAAGGTATCGATATACGCAAAGCAATCGAAACTTTACAAAAATTGTAAGGGTTAAAGCCAAAAAAAATCGCTAGTGAAACAGGAATGGCATAGATTTTATAGGCTTCAAATATGCCTTCTTCAGTCGTTGCATATATTAACTACAATGCGGAAACAGCCACGTTAAAAGTTCATTTTGTCTCCGGTGCCATTTACGAATATAAAAACGTTCCCGAAAACGTCGTCAACGCAATGAAAAGTTCTGGCTCAAAAGGAATTTTCCTGAACCACTATATAAAAGGACATTATGAATTCCAAAAGATTCAGTAACCCTTATCTAAAAAATATACCTCAATCCAAATTGTAATTGCCAACGCGAAATCAGATCCGGACTGGCTGGAGACGTCGTTGTCAATGATGGATCAAACTGATAGGCGGCAACACCGCTGCTCACGAGCGCTCTGATCGGTTGAAAATAACCTGAGTTTGTGGCAAGTTTCCTCACACCCCATTTATTACTGATCAGGTTGCCGAGGTTGACCACATCCAGGCTAAATTGAATGATATTCTTGTTCCTGAGGACAAAATCCTGCAATACCCTCATATCAATTTGGCTGAAGCCTGGAGTTACGGCGTCATATTTTTCTGCGTACTGACCTCTCATATCACTTAGGTATTTATCGCCTGCAATATATCTTTTCAATGCAGCCCGTTGAGCCGTCGCATCCTGAGTATTTCCGTCCACATCCGTAAGCGTCACAAACTGCATAGCGTCCACTTCGGAATCTGTGGGCACATATAACAGGTCATTGGTAGCCGTTCCATCGTTATTGAGGTCACCTCCATATACAAACGCGAAGGGATTACCTGAGCTCCAGCTTGCGAATATTGATACTGTTGTGGCAAATTCTTTCTTCATACCATAGTCATATTTCTTGGATACGACGCCCATGACCCGGTGCTTATTACCATACAGTGATGGTGTTAACCTGGCTTCGTTGGCATTGCTAATGATGGGATTGCGATCAAATGCATCGCTGGATATTTCAGCAGAAATGGAACTGGCATCCTTCGCCACTAAAAAGTTATACGCAATCATCGCATACAGACCGCCCTTGAAAGTTTGTTGCGCCTGAGCTGTAAGGTTCAGTTGATAGCCAACCTTGGTATTCGTAAATACATAAGTGTTGTTCGTTGTAAATGGTCCATCAGTTCCTTTATCGCCGGGCAGGTAGATTCTGCGGGTATCACCCGTACCACTACTCAGCGTGCCGGTAGGAATACCGAGGTTATAATTTCTGACCATCATTCCCTTTATGTCTTTTGTATAAGCTGCATCAAATGAGAATGTGACGCCGGAAGGAATTCGGAAGTCAGTTCCAACATTGGTCCTCCATACCTGTGGCCATCTGAAATTTCTATCTGTTGCATTGTAAAATCCGGTAAATGGATTACCAATGTGATTACCTATCCATACAAATGGGAATCGGCCCGTAAACAATCCGGAACCGCCCCTGATCTGCAAAGTTTTATTTCCCTTTACATCCCAATTGAATCCAAGCCGTGGAGAAAGTAAAGTCCCGCCAGGCAGCCTGGTATTGTCCAGGTCTTTCCCGACTCCATTCGTTACGCTGTTTCCATCCTCATCAAATAATACCTGGTTGTCGTTATTTGGAAGCGTGGGGCTAGCATCGATGTCTGTGCCGGCATAAGTACCGTCCAGATTAAAATTCGGACTTAAAAATCTTTCATTTGAATATAAAGCTTTGTCCAATCTGAGTCCCAATGTCAAACGGAATCGTTCACCCATTTGGATCTCGTCTTGTACATATCCTGATAGCTGTCCAACCGTCAGGTAAACCCAGGTCCAACGATCAGCGGCAGCGCGATTCCTCGCATAGTCTACATCGACTGATAAAGGATATGAACCGAATACATAATTGCCGCCCACAGGAACACTGTCAATGAAAGTCTGGATATCGGCATCGCTGAAAAGCGTGGCGGCGTATCCCGTCAAGTTAAATGAATTTTGAAATTTAAAGGATTCATAGGAAGCTCCAATCGTAATGGTATGATTGTTCTTATAGAGAGTGAAGTCGTTGGTAGCCTGGAAGGCATCCTGCTTGAGGATGTTGTGTATGGAAAAAGGCTCGTGTCCTGCCACAATATATTGCGTACCAAACTTGGTTATGTTGAGCACCGGGAATGGAGTTGAGAAAGGATTTCTATTGTCCCTAAAGATCGAATAAACCAGTCTCAGCTTATTTGCTGCATTGCCCTTGAAATTAGATTTCAATTCAGTACTGAAGGAATGGAGCTTGTTCACGATTTCATATCCGGAGTTTCTGAATTGAAGTGTTGTATAGTCGGGACCACGACGGCGAATAGCGCTTGGATGCGCTGGTTTATCCTTTCTTGCATTGAGTCCATTATAAGTAAAAGATAGCTTATGTACATCACTGATATTCCAGTCAAGTTTGGTCAGCCATTTATAATTGGTCTGATCATGCGTATAATTCTGATAGGGACCCGTATCATAGTTAAAAGTTGATTTCAAAATACTGCTTACGGTGTTCATGTCGGATTCAAGTACCCTGGACGTATTCGACTTTGTTGCGTTGGAAGAATTCCTGGCGGTAAAAGCCGTGACCTCATCCGTTCTTTGCTCTGTCTCAAAACTCAAAAAGTAAAACAACTTGTTCTTAATGATGGGACCTCCGAGCGCTGCACCAGCCTGCAGCTGGTTGAGTTCAGGCACAGTTAATTTGTTACCATCGATTTTCTTGCCGGTAAATGTGTGATTGCGGTAGAATACATAGGCTGTACCTATAATTTTGTTGTTTCCCGATTTCGTTACTGTGTTCACTCCTGCTCCAGTGAAATCGGCCTGGGTTACATCATATGGCGCGATATTTACCTGGATCTGGTCGATTGCATCGAGAGAGATCGGTTGTGCATTGGCCTGACCTCCAGGAGTTGGCGCGTCCAAACCAAAAGGGTTATTGAATACGGCGCCATCCAAAGAAAAATTATTGTATTGCCCATTTCTTCCAGCAAACGAAACTCCATTATAGTTGGCCGAAGCCGATGGCGTTAGACGCAGATAATCGTCTGCCGAACGCGAGATAGAAGGCAGTGTGCGGATAAGTCGGTTGCTGATATTTGTGGAGGCTCCTGTTCTTTTATCATCAAAAATTCTTGACCGGCTGGTAACAGTGACCTCTCCGATCACGGTCGTTTTCTCTTCCATTACAAATTCTATTGTACTATTTGGTCCGAGGTTCAGGTAAATCTCTTCGGAGACGCCTTGCTCAAAGCCGACATGATTGACGGTTACCTTATAAGGCCCTCCTACGCGAAGGTTAGGAACGGTAAATCGCCCATCCGCTTTGGTTATCAGGGTTTGGGTGATGCCCGCATCCGTATACTCTACGGTGACAGTTGCAGACGCTAATGCTGTTCCTTTGGCATCCTTTACAATTCCATTCATGGTTGCCGTTGTTACCTGGGCCTCCACAATGGATGTGAGTGAAATAAATAAAATGAAAAAGATCGCGGCCTTAGATTTTAGGAGGTGTTTCATGATAAGCAGTTTTTATTACTCAGAATAGTGTAGACAGAAATTTTAAGTTAAGCGTTTTTTTTACAATTTCGGACAGGTCGAGAAAAACTTAATATTTTAGGGAAGGTCCAAAATGAAGACCGGACAAATGGCCTTTTGGAGGGTGAGAAAGTTCAGATTTTCCCTTTGCCATCAGGAAAATAATTTTGGGCGCTAAGCGAGCTTGCCGATGCAGTTTTTCAGACTTGAAAGCCAATCGTGTGCCTCTAATCCAAAAGTTTGCAGGATTTTGCCGGAATCCAATGCGGAGTACATGGGTCGTTTTGCCGGAACTGGATACTGCGAGGAGGGAATGGGCTGGACGACGCAGGTTTTCCCGGCCAGTTCTTTTATTGCAAGAGCAAATTCAAACCAGCTGATCACACCTGCATTGGCGTAGTGATAGATACCGGGTTGCCATTTCCCGGAGGAAATGATTTGAAGTATCGCGTGGGCCAGGTCTGCCGCATAAGTGGGAGTTCCCACCTGATCTTCGACCACACTAATCTCATTTCGCTCACTCATTAACCGCAGCATGGTCTTTACAAAATTTTTACCATGCGAGGAATAGACCCACGAACTGCGAACGATAATGGATTGTGGATTTGATTCCATGGCATATCGTTCACCCATCAATTTAGACGCTCCATATATATTGATGGGGTTCGTCGGATCAGTCTCCTTGTAAGGTCGCGACCCTTCGCCATTAAATACGTAATCAGTGGATACATGCACTAACCGGGTGTCGTGCTCTGCACAGATGGAAGCCAGTATTTCGACCGCGTCGGCATTGATGCCGAATACGTCAGGTGCCTCCGCTTCCTGCTCGGCTTTGTCCACAGCCGTATACGCAGCGCAGTTAATACAAAATTGTGGTTGCTGTGTTGAAAAATACTCGTTTATCTGCTGGTAATCATCAATGGGAAGCTCATTGCGGGAAGCAAACTGAAATTCATAGTCCTGGAAATGAGGGGCCAGGTCACGGAACTCATTTCCCAGTTGCCCGTTTGCACCGGTCACTAAAATTTTATTCCTGTTCTTTGACTCCATATTTATCCTTCGAAGACAAAACTGTTCTTGCATTCGGCAAGGGAAGGTAAGAGTTGGTCCTTTTCCGAAATGATGATCTTATCCATCGGAACCCTCCAGTCGATATTCAGGACGGGATCATTATAGATAATACCCGCGTCGCTCTCCTTATTGTAGAACTTATCGCATTTATATAAAACAACGGCTCTGTCACTCAAAACAGAAAAACCGTGGGCAAACCCCGGCGGAATAAATAATTGCTTCTTGTTTTCAGATGAAAGCTCCAGGCAAAAGGTCTTTCCGTATGTAGGCGAGCCTTTCCGGATATCCAGGGCTACATCGAGAATAATACCCTGCAGTACTCGCACTAGTTTGGTCTGCGCATGAGGAGGTAACTGGTAGTGCAGTCCGCGAATCACGCCGTAGTTGGAGGAGGATTGATTATCCTGTAGGAAATGAAGATCAATACCCTTTTCCTTAAAGACGCGTTCGTTGTACGATTCAAAAAAATATCCCCTGGTATCTTCGAAGACCCTGGGTTCTAAAACCATCAGTCCGGCTATATCAGTGATTGCAAATTCCATATTAAAGACTCCAGTAATTTCTATTATTGATCTTATCGCGATAGATTCCTTTCAGATCGGCTATCAATCCGTGCGGTTGAGTAATTCCGGCAAAATAGGCTTCATCCAGTTCCAGGTAGTCCTTGTGAGGAACTGTAATGATGACCGCGTCATAATCATGGCTTGTCTTTCCGACTAATCCAAAACCATATTCATGCTGCAACTCATCAGAATCGGCATAAGGGTCTTCCACATCCACGTTAACATAATACGATTTAAGTGCTTTGACTACGTCGGCCACTTTTGAATTTCGTATGTCACTCACATTTTCCTTGAAGGTGGCTCCTTTTACCAAAACTTTGGAACGTTTTACATCGCCCGAGTTCTTAATAATATGCTGTACTACACGCTTGGCAACATACTTGGCCATGTTATCATTTATGTTCCTTCCCGCCAAAATCACTTCGGCGTCGTACCCCAGTTCACTGGCTTTATAAGTAAGATAGTATGGATCTACTCCTATGCAGTGGCCTCCAACCAGCCCGGGCTGAAATTTCAGAAAATTCCATTTGGTACCGGCAGCCGCCAATACTTCGAAGGTATTGATGCCCATTAAGTCAAAAATAATTGACAACTCATTCATGAGTGCGATATTGAGATCTCTTTGCGTATTCTCAATAATTTTTGCCGCTTCTGCCACTTTGATAGAAGAGGCTCTATGCACTCCTGCTTCCACTACTAACTCATAAACCTTTGCGATCGTTTCGAGTGATTCTGCATCACATCCCGATACAACTTTTATTATTTTGGATAGTGTATGCGTCTTATCTCCGGGGTTTATTCTTTCTGGCGAATACCCCAACTTGAAATCACTAAGGCATTGCAATCCCGACAGTCTTTGAATGACGGGCAGACAATCTTCTTCAGTGCAACCCGGATACACAGTGGATTCGTATACGACATAATCCCCTTTTTTTATCACCTTACCAATCGTCTCGGATGCTTTTATCACCGGGATCAGATCGGGCACATTGTGTTCATCTACTGGCGTTGGAACGGCTACAATGAAAAATTTAGCCTCTTTCAAAACCTCCAGTGAATCTGTAAAAGTTATATCACAGTTTTCAAAGGAATCCTTTTCCAGCTCATTGCTCGGGTCAATGCCCTGCTTCATCATTTCCACTCTCTTGCTGCTGATGTCAAAGCCAATGACGGATATCTTACGCGCGAACTCGAGCGCAATGGGGAGGCCAACATAGCCCAGTCCGATGACGGCCAATTTTGATTTCTTATCTATTAGGTCCTGGTACACGGAACAATGTTATTTAATGGTGAACAGTTTTAACGCTGACTAATAAATTCCTTTGGAAGTCTTCCCCATTCTTCCTGTGGCATGGCGCGAAAGTAATCATAAGTGATCCTCAATCCGTCCTTACGATCCACCTTTGGTTGCCAATCCAGGATTGCTTTCGCCTTGCTGATGTCCGGCTGCCTTTGTTTTGGATCGTCGACCGGCAACGGCTTATAAATGATCTTCACCTTATTGCCCGTCAAGGTCAATATTTCATTTGCAAAGTCTGTCAATGAAATCTCATTCGGGTTGCCAATATTCACCGGCAAATGGTAATCGCTCAGGAGTAATCGATAAATGCCTTCGATCAGATCATCGACGTAACAAAATGAACGGGTCTGCGATCCATCTCCAAAAACGGTGAGGTTCTCCCCGCGCAAAGCTTGTCCGATAAAAGCCGGTAATGCTCTTCCATCATTTAACCGCATTCGCGGACCGTATGTATTAAATATTCGCACGATGCGCGTGGAAACAGAATGAAAACGATGGTAAGCCATGGTAATGGATTCCATGAAACGTTTGGCTTCATCATACACACCGCGAGGGCCAACAGGATTGACATTACCCCAGTATTCTTCGTTTTGCGGATGGACCAGGGGATCTCCATACACTTCACTGGTGGATGCCACCAGTATAGTAGCCTTCATCGACTTAGCCAATCCAAGACAATTGTGAGTGCCCATAGCTCCTACTTTCAGCGTTTGAATGGGTATTTTCAAATAATCGATGGGGCTGGCAGGAGACGCGAAATGAAGGATGTAGTCAAGCTTGCCGGGTACGTGTATGAATTTAGAAACGTCGTGATGATAGAATTCGAATTGTTGCAACTTGAATAAATGCTCGATATTTTTAAGGTCACCGGTAATCAGGTTATCCATTCCAACGACGGAGAACCCTTCTTTGACAAAGCGGTCACATAGATGCGAGCCCAGGAAGCCGGCAGCGCCGGTGATCAATACCCGTTTTCCTTTCATTTTATTCATTTAATCATTTTCCGCCCCACACTCTCATAATGAAATCCTTGTTCCTGCATAGTATTCAGGTCAAATAGATTTCTTCCGTCGAAGATAACTTTGTTTTTAAGGCTGGCGGAGATCTTTGAAAAATCCGGCGTGCGGAATTCATTCCACTCTGTCGCAATGATTAAGGCGTCGGCATTGTTCAAAGCATCATAGTGGTTCTCAGCGAAGCTGATCTTATCTCCCAACAATTGCTTAGCATTGGCCATCGCTTCGGGATCAAACGCGCACAGAGTGCATCCTTCCCCGATCAGGGCCTCAATCATATCTAACGCCGGCGCTTCCCGGATATCATCCGTATTTGGTTTGAAAGCAATGCCCCAGAGTGCAAAATGCTTACCCTTGAGTTCCTGCTTAAAATATTTTTTTATACCCGGTAAAAGGTGCAGTTTTTGTTCCTCATTGACATCCATAACTGCCTTGAGTATGCGAAAATCATAGTTCACCTCAGTAGAAGATTTTACCAGGGCCTTCACGTCTTTAGGAAAACAACTCCCGCCATAACCGATGCCGGGGAATAGGAACCGCCTGCCGATGCGCTCATCACTGCCAATTCCCCTGCGGATCATATCCACATCAGTTCCCAGCAATTCACAAAGCCTTGCAATCTCATTCATGAAAGAGATCTTGGTGGCCAAAAATGAATTAGCCGCATATTTGGTCAGTTCTGCTGAACGTTCATCCATAAATATGATGGGATTACCCTGGCGAACAAACGGTGCGTAAAGCTCGGTCATCAGTTTCTTACCTCTTTCCGACCGGGTACCTATGATCACCCTCTCGGGCTTCATGAAATCTTCCACGGCCGCGCCTTCCCGTAAAAACTCGGGATTGCTTACCACATCAAAGTCGCCCTTGAAGTTTTTTGCAATGGCTGCATGCACTTTGTCTGCAGTGCCCACCGGCACCGTGCTTTTATCAACTATCAACTTGTATCCGGTAAGGATCTTCCCTAATTCTTCGGCCACCCCCAACACATATTTTAAGTCTGCCGACCCATCCTCGCCGGGCGGCGTTGGCAGCGCCAGGAGAATAATGGTTGCGTCCTTTACACCCGCTGCCAGGTCTGTAGTGAAACTCAATCGCTTTTCTTTCAAATTGCGATGAAACAATTTTTCCAGTCCTGGCTCATGAATAGTGATTTCGCCGTTAGTCAGCCTGGTGACTTTATTTTTGTCGTTGTCGACACAGGTCACTTCATTGCCTGTCTCGGCAAAACATGTACCTGATACTAATCCGACATAACCTGTTCCAACAACTGTAATGTTCATAAGCGTTTTGTATACTCCAGGATTTTAGTTGAAATAAATGAAAGTTGTTCCTCATCCAACTCCGTATGCATGGGTATGGAAATGACCCGCTTCGTCAACCACTCCGTAACCGGCATTGATTTGGTTGCCGACTTGAAGTTTTCAAACATTTTTTGACGGTGACCGGGAACGGGATAATAGATCATAGAGGGAACCTGCTGGTCCGTTAAAAATTGATGCAAACCATCCCTGTCAAACCCATCGCATATCAAAGTATACTGATGAAACGCATGAGTCGACCACGAAGCCCGGAAGGGAGTCTGAATTTGTTCATTGCCGGCAAATGCCTTGTCATAATAATCAGCCGCTTTTCTACGGGCAGCGACATATTCATCGAGATGCTTCAGTTTGATATCTAAAATGACGGCCTGGATAGAATCCAGGCGGCTGTTGCATCCTATCATTTCATGGTAATACTTTTTCTTTTGCCCGTGATTGGCGATCATTTTCATTTTATTGGCGAGTTCCCCATCGCGGGTCATCATGGCGCCGCCATCTCCAAAAGCGCCCAGGTTCTTTGAAGGATAAAAAGAAGTTGTTCCTATATCCCCTATCGTACCCGTCTTCATTTTTTTGCCATCTGAAAAAATATAGTCGCATCCTATTGCCTGAGCATTGTCTTCAATAACATGAAGTCGATGCTTTTTAGCAATCGATAAAATTTCTTCCATCGGCGCCGACTGGCCGTAAAGATGAACGGGAACAATAGCCTTTGTTTTTGAGGTAATAGCCTCTTCCAGGGTTTTGGGATCCATACAAAATGTCTGAGGATCCACTTCGACAAAAACCGGGGTCAGTTTCAACAATGCAATCACTTCAATCGTCGCGATATAGGTAAAAGATGTGGTGATCACTTCATCGCCTGGCTGCAGGTCCAAAGCCATCATGGCGATTTGCAAGGCATCCGTTCCGTTTCCGCAGGGAATCGTGTATGGAACGTCCATATAAGAAGAAAGATTGTTCGCAAAATCCTGGACCACCTTCCCATTGATGAAGGCGGAGCTTTCCATGACGTCGACGACAGCCTTGTCCACCGAGGATTTAATCTTGTGATACTGGGTCTTAGTATCCACCATCTGAATGGGTCTCATACGGAACTAATTAAAAATAAAGGCCGGCATGGCCAAGCCTCTGGATCAATGCCAACTTCTTAAGGGTGTGAAATCGGGCGGGCAAAAATAGTAAAATAAAGGTAGTTTACATAGCTGTTTTACATTTGTCACCTATTTAAAATCAATCGCTTGGGCGTTGTTCTCTACAACCTATTCCTGCTGCTGTTCCGCGCGGGGACCCACGTTGCCGCTCCATTCCATACTAAAGCCAGAAAATGGGTGCGGGGACGAAAAAAGCTGTTGGATCGACTGGCAGCCGTAATCCCTGATGGGGAAAAGATCGTGTGGATGCACTGTGCCTCCCTGGGCGAATTTGAGCAGGGAAGAACGGTAATTGAAAGCATAAAGGCCCAATTCCCTTCGTACAGGATGCTGCTCACCTTTTTTTCTCCCTCGGGCTACGAAATAGCTAAAAACTATGCGAGAGCGGATTGGATTTTTTATTTGCCTTTGGATGGCCCCCGGAATGCAAGGCGATTTTTGGAGATCGTTCAGCCACAGCTGGTCATTTTTGTAAAATATGAATTGTGGTACTATTATTTAAAGAAAATCAAATACAGGAACATCCCACTGATCCTGATCAGCGCGCTGTTTAGAAAGGATATGTCTTTTTTCAAATGGCACGGAAGCCTGCAGAGAAAGATGCTGGCGCGATTCAATCACATTTTTGTTCAAAATGATTCTTCTAAAAAACTAATTGACAAGCTGGGACTTAACGACATTTCCAGCATCTCGGGCGATACAAGATTTGACCGGGTGACAGAGATCGCCAATCAATGGCAACCCATTCCGATCATTGAACAATTTATAGGAGGTCATAAAACCATAGTGGCCGGGAGTACCTGGCCGGAAGATGAAATTGTATTGCAAAAAGCGCTTTCGGGAATCGACACTTCCTCGTGGCGGGTGATCATTGCTCCACACGAGATTGCGGAAAAACGGCTGATAGAAATCAAGAGCCTTTTTCCCGATTCCCTCCGGTATTCAGAATTAGCATCTGCCACTACACCTCACCGTTATTTAGTCATCGACAATATGGGCATGCTCGCACGTCTTTATAAGTATGGAGATGTTACTTATGTTGGCGGAGGCTTACGACCTATGGGAGTACATAATGTTTTGGAAGCGGCCGTGTTTAACAAGGTTGTGATTTTCGGGCCTTATTACCACAAATACCAGGAGGCAGTGGGCCTTGTTTTAGCCGGTGGCGGATTGCCATTTAATGATCATAAAAAAAATGGGGCGCTCCTGAAAGAATTGATAGAAGCGATCATGACTGATGCGCAGGAATATACGTTTCGATGCAGGGCGGCCGGAGATTTTGTGCGATCTAATCAGGGAGCTACAGGAAAGATCATGGACTTTATTCAGGAGAAACGTCTTTTGACCAATTGATCGAAATGCTGGACGGTAACGTGATTATTATCCCAGCCCAGTTTCACTTTCATCTCGCGGTTGATCCAATACTCCGCCTCGGGGTATATGTTAAAACTATTGATCGTCTTTATGCTTCTCTCATACATGGATACATCGCCGCGAAACAGATCGTTGATGAAAAGGAAACGGTCATTGATGCCGATCGCTTTCCTAAGATCTTTAATAGGTACTTCCTTTAATATTTCTGCCAATTCGGTCTTTCCCTGTTTTAGCTTATCATTAAGAGATTCTGGAAGAGTGGAGGCATCGTTGAGTTCTTTTTCCTTAGACTGGTGAGCCAGGGTCGGCGTATCATACATTGGATCAAATGCCATATCTAATTGTCCATTCTTCTTGACAGTGTAGAGAGAACCTTCTTCTACCGCAGGCGGCGGAGGGATTGCTTCCACTGCAACGGGCTCCATCGGCTTGGGTGCATACTTTTCATATCCCGCGTAGGATTCGTTCGTCATGCGCATCGAAGCGGGAAGCACTACGGCTACTTTCGCCGTTCCTAATTGCTGAGGATACTTCGCCTGAACCTGAGCCAATTCATGATGTAATAGCTGAACCGTTTGCATCAATTGGGCAGGATCGGCATTTTGTTCAAATTGTTCGTTTAATTTGCTGAGTAATGCCTGTATTCGTTCCATTATGGTATTTTTGAATAGCTAATAAATGACTGGTTAGCCCCGATTTTAGAAGGTACCTGTCCTCCATAATACATCAACGTAAAAGGTTCTATAAAATTACAAACAGTTTGCCAATAAAGCCGTGGTAATTAGGCATTATTAAATCTTAACAATGTTTATTGAACCCAATATCAGGGGTGACCGACGCGGTTGGATCGAAGTGATCTGTGGATCGATGTTCAGTGGCAAGACAGAAGAGTTGATCCGTCGGCTCAAAAGAGTGAAGATCGCCAACCAGAAAATGGAGATCTTCAAACCCGCCATGGACCTGCGTTACGACGAAGTCAAGATTATTTCGCATGACACGAATGTCTTTCCATCCACACCCATTGATAATTCCCAAAAGATATTGTTGATGGCCCAGGATGCAGAGGTAATAGGGATCGACGAGGCTCAGTTTTTTGATGATGAATTGCCGGCAGTTTGTGATCACCTCGCATATCAGGGAATCCGGGTCATAGTGGCCGGGCTTGACATGGACTTTTCCGGCAAACCCTTCGGCCAAATGCCTTTTCTTCTGGCCAAAGCAGACTATGTAACCAAGCTTCATGCGATTTGCATGAAGTGCGGAAATATAGCCAACTATTCCTACAGAAAGATCCCTAACGATGATCAGATGTTGTTGGGTGCAAAAGATATATATGAGCCGCGATGCAGGATTTGTTATAATGAAAAGGCTTAAATAGATAACTAATTACCATCCGATCCATACGACACATATTGACTTTATTTAGAAAAGACCTGCTGCTGGAAATACGGCAACAGTATAGTTTCTATGGTATCCTCTTATACGTTGGCTGCACCATTTTTGTATTGCAGCTGGCGATCAATGAGCCGGAAAGCAAAGTCTGGAATGGTCTATTTTGGATAATCCAACTTTTCATTTGCATCAACGCAGTGGCGAAAAGTTTTCTGCAGGAAAGTCGGGGGCGAATGCTCTATTTTTATTCGATTGTTAGTCCGGCCGACTATGTCTTCGCCAAACTACTATTTAACTCATTATTGATGTTGGTGATGAGTCTTCTTAGTTTATTCCTGTTTGGTTTATTCCTGGGCTTTCCGATTGAAAGGGCAGGAATATTTATTGGATTGGTATTATTAGGCGGATGGAGCTTAAGCCTGGTGTTTACTTTTCTCGCCGCCATTGCCGCCAAAGCACAGCAGAATGCAGCTATTATGGCGGTACTGGGGTTTCCCCTTATTATTCCGCAAATATTATTGCTCATGCGGCTGGCCAGTGCCGGTTTTGATCCCGCCATTAGTGTCTCACTCATTTCGGTCCTCTTGCTGGTTGCTCTTGATTTAATGGTCGTATTACTGGCTTATATTCTTTTTCCTTTTCTATGGAAAGATTGATTCATCATAGATGACGTCAATATTAAATGATACACTGATACATTTTATCAATCCTTCGATATTCCGTTTTCCCCTTATTTTTGTCTGACTTTCAGCCAATGATGAATTTCATTGGCTATCGAATGACGGGCGATAAAAACTATATGTACAAGTCCTGGTGGAAGGTGGCAAGCATTCTCTTGCTAACCTATACATTCATAGCGGGCTTGTTATCAGATATACCGCATCTGCCCGCCCTTCAGGAAACCATTCGAAACTTATATTTTCATGTATGCATGTGGTTTGGAATGATGATCTTATTCACCATATCTATGGTGAATTCAATTCGCTATCTCCGCACCCTCAATCTGAAGTTCGACATATATGCCCGCCAGTATGCTACTGTAGGAATTGTATTTGGCGTACTGGGCTATGCTACAGGCGCGATATGGATGAGTTATACCTGGGCTGATCCCAACAACCCAACATTTCAATCATTTAGCGCCATTGCCCGTGAGCCCAAGCTGATCGGAGCGGCGATTGCCCTGCTTATTTACTTTGCGTATATGGTGCTTCGGGACTCGATCAATGATATAGATAAGCGGGCCAGGATAAGTGCCGTTTACAACATCTTTGCGTTTGCCATGCTTTTCCCTTCGATATGGATCGTTCCCCGAATGTTGCCCAGTTTACATCCCGGTCAGGAAGGAAACCCGGCTTTGAACTTTAGCGATATTGATAACCGAATGCGCATGGTCTTTTACCCTGCTGTGCTGGGATGGACGCTATTGGGCGTTTGGATCACGACGCTGAAAATAAGACTGGCATTAATAAAAGAAAAAAAGATGCTCTCATGAAGAATAGCAAACAAATAATTTTTCTCTTCATTGCATTTATTCTTCCTGCTTTTTTGATGGCGCAGGAGGTAGAAAAGAAAGTAGAAATGGCCGACTTCATGCGCAGCAGCGGTCGCATATACGTGGTGGTTGCTGTTATGCTTACGATATTAATTGGTCTTGTATTGTACCTGGTGCGATTGGACAGGAAGATCAGCAAGCTGGAAAAAGGAAGTTAGACCCGGATGCACTGTTCGGACAAACTCCAATACGATTGCTTAAACCATAAACGACAACTCATGCCAGACAATCATTACAGTTTTTTCGGCGCTGTTGAAAGGAGCTTTGACAAAGCCGCCAAATTCACTAAGTGGGAAAAAGGGATCCTGGAGCAGATCAAGGAGTGCAATGCGGTATATCAAATGAGGTTTCCCCTAAAAAGAGATGATGGGAATATTGAAGTTATTGAGGCCTATCGTGTACAACATTCTCACCATAAGGCTCCCTGTAAAGGTGGAATCCGTTTTGCCGCTGAAGTAAATCAGGATGAGGTGATGGCTTTGGCCGCTCTCATGACTTATAAATGTGCCATTGTCAATGTTCCATTTGGAGGTGGTAAGGGCGGGATCCGGATCAATCCAAAAAAATATTCTGCTTACGAATTGGAAAAGATCACTCGCCGGTATACGGCTGAATTGATCAAGAAAAATTTCATCGGGCCCGGCACAGATGTTCCCGCACCGGACTATGGGACTGGCGAAAGAGAGATGGCCTGGATACTGGATACTTATTCGGCTATGCATCCGGGTGAGATCGATGCAGCAGGCTGTGTTACCGGAAAACCCGTGACCCAGGGCGGAGTACGCGGCCGTCGCGAAGCTACCGGTCTTGGAGTCTTCTTTGGATTAAGAGAGGTCTGCAATATGCCCGATGTCATGCAGAAGCTCAAACTCCCTATTGGAGTGGAAGGCAAAAGAATTGCGGTGCAGGGATTGGGCAACGTCGGATATCATACTGCAAAATTTTTCCAGGATGCCGGAGCAACTATCGTCGGCTTATCCGAATATGACGGCGCGATCTGGAACAAGGATGGACTTGATGTAGACGCGGTTTTCCTTCACCGGAAAACAAATGGAACTATACAGGATTTTCCGGGCGCGACCAACTTCAACCACAATAACGACATGCTGGAAATGGAATGTGACATCCTGATCCCTGCTGCTCTTGAAAACGTTATTGGAAACGATAATGCGCCAAGAGTGAAGGCAAAGATCATCGGTGAAGCCGCCAACGGACCTTTAACTCCGGAAGCAGACGAAATTTTCAGCAAGAACGGCGTTCTAGTAGTACCCGACATGTATCTCAATGCCGGCGGTGTTACGGTTTCTTATTTCGAATGGCTGAAGAACCTGAGCCATGTCCGTTACGGGAGACTGGAGAAACGATTTACAGAAAATCTCAATAGTCATATACTTGGACAAATGGAAGAATTGAGTGGCAAGAAAGTGAGTGAGAATGAACGCGAATTCATCATGCACGGTCCCGATGAAGTGGACCTGGTATATAGCGGCCTGGAAGAAACGATGATCACCGCTACCCACGAGATCATGAATTGCTGGAAGACCATCCCTGGTATTCCGGATATGCGTACCGCTGCTTATGTGGTGGCCATCAACAAGGTGGGCACCAGCTACGCCGAACTCGGCATTTTTCCTTAGTTAGTGGTTCGTTTTACCGATGGCATTTCTTTATTGAGGCGAAGGAATTTCATTGATCAAACGAAAATCACCGTCCAGATTTTGCCAGCCATAAGTATGCTGTCCATTAGTGATGATCATGTATTGAACGGGAATACTGATATTATATCTGAGCAATTGCATCAACACCCCTTCATTCAAGCTTACGTCCATCCCTTTGCATTCTATCATCATCCAGGGCTTATGCAGACTATCATAGATCAGGATATCAAACCGCTTGTTCAACTCGCCTAATTGAATTCTTTTCTCGAGGGCAATAAGAGTGGTTGGATAGTTCTTTATTTTAACCAGGTATTGAATAAAATTCTGCCTCACCCATTCTTCGGAGGTAAGCAGCAACCATCTTTTTCGAAAGTTGTCAAAGATATAATCCCGTTCGTTTTCCTTCTTTATACGAAACCCGGGTTCGGGATAGACAATGCTGATCATGAAGACAAATATAAAAACAACTAATTTTGCTATCGTCCTTAACAGGAACGGTCGGCAACTATGCCTTTCATATGAAAACCAAAGAAGATATCGTACAGAATTGGCTTCCCCGTTATACGGGATCCCCTTTGTCTAAGTTTGGCGAATATATACTTCTGACGAATTTCAGCAACTATGTTCAAATGTTCGCAAATTGGACCAATGCCGAGATCATTGGCGAAGGAAAACCTATGCAATGTGCCACTGCCGACAACATTAGCATCATTAATTTCGGAATGGGCAGTCCTACAGCAGCTACGGTGATGGATCTGCTTTCAGCGATCCGTCCTAAAGCAACTTTGTTCCTCGGCAAGTGTGGAGGACTGAAGAAGCGAAATAAGCTCGGCGATCTCATTCTCCCTATTGCAGCCATCCGGGGAGAGGGAACCTCCAATGACTATTTTCCCCCCGAGGTCCCTGCGCTTCCGGCATTTGCGTTACAAAAAGCTGTATCCACAACGATCCGCGATTTTGAAGTCGATTACTGGACCGGCACCGTTTACACGACGAACCGCCGTGTGTGGGAACACGATCAACCTTTTAAGGAATACCTCCAGAAAATAAGAGCCTACGCAATCGATATGGAAACGGCTACCATTTTCACTGTTGGCTTTTATAATAAAATACCGACAGGTGCGCTGTTACTCGTCAGTGATCAGCCCATGACTCCGGATGGTGTAAAGACCGAAGAAAGCGATAGAATGATTAGCGAAAAATTTGTAGAAACCCATTTGAGGATTGGGATCGATTCACTAAAGCAATTAATGAACGATGGATTAACAGTAAGACACCTCAAATTCTAGACAACCAGACCATGAGTATCCGTTTTATATTGTTGATCTCGCTATTGCCTCACTTACTTACCTATAAATGTGGAAAGTCGAAGACTCCTGTTGGTTGCATGAAAGGAAAGTTGGCCATCAAAGGCATCTGCATGAACTATACGCTCCAGGTTGTCGACGGAAAAATTGATACTTCGATGATCGAAGCCAGTTGGAAAGATCCCTCCAGCGGAGAGAACTATGCTCAGGCTTTCGCTCTCGGAAACCCATGTGATTTTCCTTCTAGCATAAATGAAGGAGATGAATTTTATTTTAAAATAAAAGAGAATCCTGACCAGGATTGTGCCGTCTGCCAGGCATATAGGGATAAGCCCCAAAAGCGAATTTCTATTACGATTGTTCCGGCTTGCAAATGATTGTTTTTCGAATTTAATTGAACCCATTACTTCAAATAAGAAACCTTAGTGTTGACTTTATCTCCGGCGATGACGAAACGCAGGCAGTGAACAACATTTCATTGACAGTAGAACGCGGCGAAGTGCTGGCTATTGTCGGAGAATCAGGTTCAGGAAAATCAGTCAGCGCACTTTCTATCTTACAATTAATTCCGTCACCACCGGCCAAATACTCCAGTGGAGAGATTCTGTTTTCTGAAAATGGAAAGGAGATCGTCGACCTGTTGACGAAAGACAGGCATTCATTGCAGCACATACGCGGCAACCAGATCGCTATGATCTTTCAGGAACCCATGACTTCCCTGAATCCCGTGATTAGCTGCGGCGACCAGGTAATGGAAGCGATCCTTGTACATAAAAAAATCAAGGCGAGGGAGGGCCGTCTACGGACTCTCGAATGGTTTAAAAAAGTAAAACTTCCGGATCCAGGATCAATTTTTAAAAGATATCCCCATCAATTAAGTGGTGGACAGAAACAACGGGTCATGATTGCGATGGCCATGTGCTGTCATCCTTCTCTGTTGATCTGCGATGAACCCACTACAGCATTGGATGTCACCGTTCAGAGCGCCATCCTGCAATTGATAAAAGAACTACAACAAGAGGAGAATATGGGCGTCATATTTATTACCCATGACCTGGGAGTTGTTAGTACTATTGCCGACCGCGCGGCCGTCATGTATAGAGGAGCAATCGTGGAAGAAAATTCCGTTGAAGAAATTTTTACGAACCCGCAGCATGTCTACACAAAAGCGCTGATTGCCTGCAGGCCGAACAATCATCAAAGGGGCGAGAGACTTCCAGTGGTCAGTGATTTTCTTGCATCCGAAATAAGTATGCCTCCGGTGCAAACCAAATCTATCAGCGACGACCGGAAACCCGCGGCTGCCGCCGACGAAGTATTGATTGCCGTAAAAGATCTCTCGGTGTGGTTTCCCACTAAATCAACACTTTTTGGAAAGCCGGTGAAATTTGTCAAAGCAGTGGATGAGGTAAGCTTTGAAGTCATCAAAGGCGAGACTTTAGGTCTGGTAGGGGAGTCTGGTTGTGGCAAAACAACGCTCGGCCGGACATTGTTGCGCCTGATCGATCCTACCGCGGGCAGCATCATTTATAATGGGATCGATCTCACCTCAAAAAAAAGAAACGAACTGCATGCCTTGCGAAAGGAAGTGCAGATCATTTTCCAGGATCCCTACTCCTCGCTCAATCCCCGCTTGACGATAGGATCTGCCATTGCAGAACCGTTGAAGGTTCACCACCTGCTTAACACTCATAAGCAACGTTACGATCACGTAGAAAGTTTATTGGAGAAAGTTAGTCTGAAAAAGGAGCATCTACGGCGGTATCCTCATGAGTTTTCGGGGGGGCAACGACAGCGGATTGTCATAGCCCGCGCGCTCGCTTTAAGTCCTTCGTTTATTGTCTGCGATGAATCGGTATCAGCTTTGGATATAAGTGTTCAGGCCCAGGTGCTGAACCTGCTCAACGATTTAAAGAAAGAATTCGGATTTACTGTCATTTTCATCTCACACGACCTGTCAGTCGTGCGATATATCAGCGACCGGATACTTGTAATGAACCAGGGGAAAATCGTAGAGAGCGGTAAGGCTGATGACATCTATTACTCACCTCAATCGGAGTATACAAAAAAACTGATTTCCTCTATTCCAAGTTTAACTTCCTAGCCATCCAGGATCGAGTATCCAGCATCCAGGATTATTCCATGCTAAAATCATTTCCTCCGCGGTCATTGCTGTCGTCATAAAACTCTCTGGCGCTCTTGTGGCGTGAGTACATTATCTTTTTTAAGGCCTTGTTCAATTGCTTTGCGACTGCTTCTTCATTCTGAAGTTTTGTATCTGTAAAGCCGGTAAAGTCGTAACGTTTAAACCGGGATGCTCTCACCTGGCTTTCAAAGCGTGAAGGATAGGCCCGGCCATCTTCCTCATATTCAAATTTCCTGGGGTCTTCAGGCATTAATCCAACGGTCGCCAGCTTCCATGATAAATCGTCTTTCTTTGACTTGTATTTATAGAAATAAATAAACCCTTTCTTGCCTTTGAATTCAGCCTGCACTTTGTCAACGAAGATCAGTGAATCGGGCTTTCCAGATGATTTCTTATCCAGCAAATAACTCTTCCCCAGATCCAGCTGATTATTATATGCCGAAGGAAACAGGTTCGTCTTTTTTATTTCTTTCAAATCAGTATAAAGCTGATATCGGAATTCGTCAAGTCCTCCAAAATAGTTTAGCAAGCTATCGGGAAACGATTTACCGTGCCGAAGGAACAAAAACATGGTTTGGTATTTCAAGTATTTGTCATTAGACTTCAGCATCTGCTGCAATAAAGGTTGTACTGCAGGATTAGTTTGCCAGCTCGGTAATAAAAGGGTGGCGTACAATCCAAGGCCATCGTTGCCATAGTCCTTGTCATCATCCCGACCGTATAAGGAAAAAGGTTTTCTTTCCTCCTTACTTTCCTCTGCTTTTTCGATTGCCTTTTTCTTTTCAGCAATAGATTGCTTTTTCAATTCCTGCCTCGCTTCCATTAGAAACCTGTTGAAATAAGACTCATAATCCGTTGGCGTGACCAGGTTACTGTCCACCATCAAGCCAAGCAGACGCATCATGCTATTCTTGTAGTCGTCCAGGTTTAATAGCGGAAGTAAATCAGGTAAGATAGTTCTTGTCAATTGCAATGAATCCGTCAGTTCATCCAGGAAGCTACCGTTGTCAAAGGAACCATTGGTATTATTGACACGGTTAAGGCGGCGCGACACCAATGCAGCATAATCACCGCTGTTGGAGACCAGGACGGGCACCTCTGTGTTAATGATCTCGCGGAAAGCATTAAAAGCATAATTTGTCTGATGTTGCAACAGGCTCTCGAGCACCGTGTATTGCAATTGCACTGTATCGTCGAAGGAATAGTAAAGTTGTTTGAGGTAATTAGCCGAAGCATTGGAAGGCATATCACCCAGTTTCCGGATAAGCGCCTTCTTAGTTTCCAGGTATTTTTTCTCAGTCCAGTCGGTTTTAGCAATCGCTTTCCTGAGCAAAGGAAGGTCGGTAGAATCCAGGTCAATCTCATCGATATGTCGTACTGCCCGCTTATGAAGGACACTGTCCTTACTCATAAAATCAGAAAAGAACAGATCTGATTTTTTCGCAAAGGGATTAATCCCTTTCAATAGAGATGTTGGGGAGAACGTTTCATAAAACCCTTTGACGAATGGACTTGGCGCCGATAGAGTATCCGACTCGGTGATCAAAGAAAACCCAATGCCATCTCTATAAAATGATTTTGTCCACAATGTACGGCTGCTCCCGGTGTCAGTCACAATGGCTTCCCAAATCTTTAATTTATCAGGTCCTTCCCATTTTTTGCGATACTTAAAAATCCAGCTATTGTCATCTAAAAGCGAGAGTTCATTGTATTTATCCAGGTCCGAGGTGTCCGGAGTATAAAAATACCGGGGCGAACGATAAAAAGAGATATAGATCTTCTCACCGGTTGTATCATTGGTGATGGTCCTGTTTCTGTAGGCGCCGCCTTGTAACAAATCATCTTCTGAGGCGTCCTCCTCGTCATCGTCGATCCGGCTGTATCCACTGCTTTTGGAAATACCCAACTTGATCTTTTTATTCTCTGGAAAGAAAGGCGTATTCACCGTAAAGTAGAGTGAGGTGTCCTTTTGTACCCGGGCCTGATCGTATATAAAGGATTTGATCTCGAACGAGTTCAGGAAATTATCCATGGCCGGGGTTTCACTCTTGCCATGCGCCACAAGCGTATAGTAATGAGGTCCCTGAATGATGAAACGGACAATATACAGGGAGCCGCTCTTATCACGGTATTTGCAATCCATTGCAGGATAGCCTTTATAGCTGGTTTGCTGACGGGATAATTTGTGCATCAATAAATTCAGATGCCATAAAACTTTCGTCCATCAAGCTGAGGTCAAAACTATCTTCCTCTACAAAATGATAGTTATGGATATCAGAGCGGATAACCCGGTATTGCGTTCCTGCTGACTTGTCTTCGGCATCATAGATCCAGCTGCCGTCATTTCCAATATAAGGTTCATGTGGCATGTCAATTGCAAATCCACCCGTGGAAGGTGAATATTTTTTCCATGCTATCGTCGGTTCCTTTGCAGTCTTATATTCCTTAAACTGGATGCTTCCGAAAAATTTGGCGGCTTCATCGCCATTCTTAACATAGTCGCCGTTCCCACTCATCTTAAAGAAAATGATCTCGAATGGAGTAACGAAAATATTGTAACGCTGGAGGTCGCCACGACGAGTGCGATTCGTAATGTCAAATCCTTTATAGCCGTTTCTCGTGATCTTCGTTCTAGAAATGATCTTGCCGGGCACATTTTCATAAAGCAGGCTGTCAATCGTCTTTAATACCGCATCGCTATTATGTCCCCACATCCATGCGTTGGTCATGGTCCTGGTTACCATGTAATAGCTTCCATTGGCCATGTCCGCGTATTGCTTTTGCGAAAGGGATGGATCTTCTCCTACTTTATAGAATTTTCCTGGAATGTCGACTTTGAACAATCCATCATCCGTCTTTTCCGAATGGAAAAGAACGGGAACGCGCACACGCTCTACTTCTTCCTTGTCACGGCTATCGCGCTCGCCCATTTTTACAGGCCGAAGCGTATATCCTTTCTGGCGTAAAAGCTCAATCACGCCACGGCTTCCCGGCAAATGCGCAGCACCTACACCGACAAACAGCGTAGTCCCGGAATGAATAATGGAATCCATGGAGTTAGCCTGAATTTCATTGCGTCTGTATAAAAATTTCTCATCAAAGGCGGCAGAAAAGCTGTTGTACTGGTTGATAGAATCGAGAAGGTCCAGATTACCGCTGCGGTATGCTTCCTGCAATTTATCGCTTGAATAATCATCTTCGCCATCATAACTTCTATCCTTTTTATTCTTGTCTTTTGCTGCATCCTTATAGGCTTCGGTCATCAGCTTCATGCTTTCGCCATAATTCTCCACGCCGGTCACTTTCTTTCCCCATTTCTTACCGCATTGGAAGATGTACATGTCGAGATAGGTGTCTTCTTCAAAGTCGCTGGACTTATTTCCGTAACTGCGATATAGCAGGTTATTGATTGTGGAAGAATTGCTATAAAGGGCCCGTTCAATTTTCTTATCGTATTTATAAAACTTCAGTGTATTGATGCTCATGTATTCCCCGGGAATGGAAATGTAGTTGTTGAAGCGGTAATTAGACCCCTGGAAATTTTCTTCACCGAGATCATATTTTGTCATATCCTCCTGCCAGGTTTCCGGGTTGGTCTCCAGGGCAACGACTTCTGCATTTCTGAGAGCGATGTAAAATGAGTCGGGAAGGTGAAAAGCCAGCTTGCTACTGACATGCATGGTGCCAATCAAATATGAGGGGTTTTTCATCCCCGGACCCGTAATTTCCCAGAGCAGGCTGGGGTATTTCTTTTCCTTGATCTTAGGTTGAGCATGGATAAAAAGGAAAGGAAAGACAGTAAGAATGGGGGTAAAAAAGCGCTTCATAAAGGTGGGTATCCGTATTGAGATAGGATGGGGTTTTCTAATTACTAAAAATAAGATGCAGAACTGTGTTCAAATTCATAAAATTATTTTGAGAACCAGGCCTTTATCCTTCTATAAACCGGAAGGAGCCCGACTTGTAAAGATTGTGCAAAATTTAAACGGGATTTTGCACCTGAAAAGTATACCTTTGCCCGCTTAAAATCAAGCCCCGTTTAAAAAAAATGGGAGCGCTGCATGACCCAGGCCCGGTGCCGTAAGACCGGGGATTGGATTTCATCCTCAGGTTGGTTACCCGTTGGTTTGCGTCATGAGTTTATTCATCAAACAGGCATACTCATGAAGCTTTCACAGTTCCGTTTCGATCTTCCCCTAAACCTTATCGCCCAAAACCCCGCTAGAAAAACGAGAAGATGCCCGCATGATGGTCGTCCATCGCCATACCGGCGAGATTGAAAACAAGCATTTCCGCGACATCATGGACTACTTTGATGATAAAGACGTGTTTGTGGTCAATAATACCAAGGTATTCCCGGCGCGTATGTATGGCCGTAAGGAAAAGACCGGCGCAAAAATCGAGGTGTTCCTGCTTCGTGAGTTGAACAAGCCCAACCGGCTCTGGGATGTGATCGTTGACCCCGCCCGCAAGATCAGGGTAGGCAACAAATTATATTTTGGAGAGCAGGAAGACCTGGTTGCCGAAGTAATTGACAACACTACCAGTCGGGGCCGGACCATTCGCTTCTTATGGGAGGGTGTTGAGGAAGATTTCCGCGCCGTCCTGGAAAGATTGGGTGAAACACCACTGCCCAAATACATCAAACGCAAACCGGATGAAGAGGACAAAGAACGATACCAGACCGTTTATGCCAAACATGAAGGAGCCGTCGCCGCTCCCACTGCCGGATTGCATTTTAGTCGTGAACTAATCAAGAGATTAGAAATAAAAGGTATTCGATTTGCGGAAGTCACCCTTCATACGGGCTTGGGCACATTCCGTCCAATCGAAGTCGAGGACTTGAGCAAGCATAAAATGGACGCTGAATATTATCATATTGACGATACGGCTTGCAAGATCGTTAACCGTGCCAAAGAATATGGACATCGCATCTGCTCAATTGGCACGACGACCATGCGTGCCGTTGAATCTTCTTTTACGGCTCAGAAATTACTGAAGCCCTCTGAAGGATGGACAAATATGTTCATTCACCCGCCTTACGACTTTAATATCGCAGATTCCCTCGTCACCAATTTCCATTTACCCAAGACCAGTTTGCTGATCATGACTTGTGCATTTGCCGGATACGAGCTAACGATGGAGGCTTATAAGAAAGCGATCAAAGATAAATATCGCTTCTTCAGCTATGGAGATGCGCTCCTGATTGTTTAAAGCTCATGAAATTCAGGGAAGCAAATCTCGAGGACATTCCGCAAATTCAAATCGTCCGGAACTCGGTCAACGAAAATACTTTATCAAATCCCGCATTGGTTAGCGATCAAGATTGCGAAGAATACCTGATCCATCGGGGTAAGGGATGGGTTTGTGAAATGGAAGGCAAAATAGTTGGGTTTGCTATTGCGGATCTGAAAGATCATAACATATGGGCTTTATTTATAGATCCGGCATTTGAGAAAAAAGGCATTGGCCGTCGGTTGCATGACCTGATGATGGATTGGTATTTTTCTCAAACAACCGAACCGGTGTGGTTAGGCACTAGCCCGAAGACAAGAGCCGAAACTTTTTACCGGAAAGCTGGATGGAGAGAGGTGGGTGTCCATGGAAAAGGTGAGATCAAGTTTGAATTGACGGCTGATGAATGGAGTCAATTAAAAACTCCGGAAAATTGAATTGAGATAACAATAGTCCCCGCTATTGCTCCTCGCCTTCTTCCTCTTCTCCTCGTTTTGTATAGATCGCGATCGCGCCTGCACTTCCGCCAACACCTCCCAGGAATGGCGATTTGATCACTTTGATAATGGCAATGTCATCGACGGAAAGAGCATTGAGGAAACTCGCGCTTACCTGCATTTCATCTACAAATATGCCCGCAATCTGACCCCGAATGACCGGCACCCGAAGGCCGCTTCTAAGTGTGACCACGCGTAAACCACTTACGCGCGAGTTCAGCCAATTGAGAATATTGGTATATCCAAGTGCACTCGCACTATTGATCTCTGTCTCGAGATCGATGATGGTACCGTCCGCCGATTTGAATAAGCCAGTACAGTATTCTTCGTTCAATCGTTGTTCCTGCGTCTTTGTGGGTTGGAGAGACTTTGCCTGTCCAAACAAGAGAATCGTGGAGAAGCAGGCTATGGTTATGACAAATAACTTTTTCATTTTCTAACACCTCCTTCTTACAAGTTACGAAACAAACTAGATACCAGATGCCAGATACCAGATACTAGATGTTAATTGTTTAACAAGACTCTAGCATCTGGGTCCTACTCCAGCCCAAACATTCCTCTGTTGAGTTGTTGGAGAATCTGGGTCTTGAATTCAGCCGGCACCAATAAGGAGATATTATGGGGACTTCCGCCATAGCTGACCATGCGAACAGGAATGTTCATGATAGATCCAAATAATTTTTTTACCATATCCGAAGTCTGCGAGATCTCATTTCCAACCACTGAAATGATGGTTTGATTTTCATCGATCTCCACCGAACCAAAGGTTTCCAATTCTTTGATGATATCTTTCAAATAAGCAGAGTTGTCGATAGTGATAGAAACGGCAACTTCAGAAGTAGTAACCATATCGATCGGGGTCCTGATACTTTTCAAAGACTTCAAATATTTTTCTCAAAAAACCATAGGCCAGCAGCATGCGACTGCTCTTAATCCGGATAGCAATAATATTATCCTTGGCTGCGACGGCCTTTACTCCTACTGATCCCGCTTTTTCGGTGATAGTCGTGCCCTTCGCTTCGGGCTGAATCGTATTCAACAATTTCACGGGAATCTTAAATTGTTGAGCCGGCCAAATTGAAGCAGGATGAAGGATCTTGGCTCCGAAATAAGCAAGCTCTGCAGCTTCATCAAAACTCATTTGTTCTACTGGCACCGTTTTCTTTACGATCCGGGGATCATTATTGTGCATTCCATCAATGTCGGTCCAGATCTCGCAGACAGAAGCATTAATAGCCGCGGCAATTAGGGACGCCGAATAATCGCTTCCGCCTCTTTTTAGGTTGTCGACCTCTCCCCTGGCATTCCGGCATATATAACCCTGGGTAATAAATATTTTCTTGCCCGCATGTTGTTTCAATAATTGACTCAGCTTTACTTTAATACTTCCAATCTGCGGCTCATCATAGAGATCGATGGTCATGAATTCAATGCCGGCAATAATAAATGATCTATACCTATTTCTTCCAGGTAAACACTGAAGAGTTTGGTAGACAGCAATTCACCCTGCGCGAGGATATCCTTACTGAGCGCCTCACTAAAAGAGATTTTAAGGATGATATTTAGAAATTCAAAATGTTCGCCGACAATTGCTCTGGCCCTGGCAACAGCTTTTTCGGTTTTCACCAAATCCTTAATAAAATCCTGATAGTGGGCTTCTAAGTTTATCGATGGTTTGTTTGGCAAGTAGGCGATCACCCTTAGAAATGTGATAAGCAATCTCCACCAATGAATTTGTCGTGCCCGGAAAGAGCAGAAAGGACAACAATAATGGGTTCTTCTTCCTTGGTCACCAGCCTCGAAATGTGATGCATGCGTTCCGGCTTACCAACACTGGTGCCTCCAAACTTCATGACTTTCATAGCCGGCAAAGATAAACGGGTTTTCTTACGATCAAATCGCAGCCAGGGAGAAACTTTCCTGCCAGGTTCCATTCCCTGTTTCAACACGTTAATTGATAAATGGAATCGTAAATTTTTCTGAGAGGGATTTGAGATCATCAACAACGGCAGCTAACAAAGGAATTCCGTTCTTCATCCTTTCTCCTTCCATTTCTCGTTCAGGATCACCGGGTATCAATACTCTTTGTTCTCCCTGGAATCGTTCTGGCATTGCGGAATCCCTGTATCCAATGATCCATACTGTTTTTGAATTCATCGGCAGGGCGAAATGCATCTATTCGCATAGCTCCAAAAAAATGGCCGATCCCTTTGCCTGGTTGTTGCGTAGGCATAGGCACATAGGCCGGAAATGGAGGAACCCAGGGTGCATAGTTAGCACCACTGAACACCGCCGAAAATATATCGACAATAGCTCCTAATGCATAGCCTTTATGGCTACCATGATCCTTATCGCTTCCCAATGGAAGCAGGGCACCTCCACGCTTTAATTCGTGAGGATCAGTGGAAGACTTTCCGTCCTTATCCTGTATCCAGCCGGGAGGCGCATCCTGGTTTTTTCGTTGAAGGATCTCCAATTTTCCGTTGGCGGCAGTGGTGGTAGCCAGATCAGCGACAAAAGCAGGTTCCTTGCCGGCCGGAACGACAACGCAGATCGGATTCGTGCCCAACATTCTATCAATAGAAAAGGTGGGCGCTACTAATGGACTTGCGTTGGTCATTGCCATACCAATCATATCATGATCCAGAGCCATCATGGCGTGATAGGCAGCGATACCAAAATGATTGCTGTTTTGAACGCTTACCCATCCGGTGCCCGACTTGCATGGCTTTATCAATTGCAATTTGCATAGCGAATGGAGCCACTACCAATCCCAATCCGCGATCTCCGTCCACTACCGCTGTTGAAGGAGTTTCATGTATAACTCTTATTTCCGGCGATGCATTTATTCTTTTCGCTTCCCACAAACGGAGGTAGCCGCTCAGCCGTGCTACGCCATGCGAATCGATCCCCCGAAGGTCCGCTGATACCAATGCCTTTGCAGCAATCGTTGCATCAGCATCCGAACAACCCATTTTTTGGAAAATTAGTTCGGTGAATTCCAGTAGGTGTTGATAGGAAAATATTTGTTCGGGCATGGGACAAATATATGTATAGAAAAGATCTATGCGTGAAGTCGCCTTTTCATTTTTGATTACGATTATTGATTATTAATTATTTGAAAATCGGGGCGTTAGAAAACTATCAGCAAAACCAATAATCAATAATTAATAATCAATAATCGCCTTGATTAGAAAGGAAGGTCGTCGATCGGTTCTGTTATTTCGTTAGCCGAAGGGACGGAATTGCTGGCCGGACTCATTGATGCCGTTGAAGGCATACTGGCCCCCGAGTTTTCACTCTTACCACCCAATAATTGCAAATCCCTGATCCGCAGTGAGAGAGAAGCCCCTGGAGTTCCATCATTCCGCTGGAATGATCTTGATTCCGGATTTCCTTCGACATATACCAGCTTACCCTTTGTTAAATAAGGCGCAACCGCTGTTTTGTCCGTCCAATATGCACAATCCACCCAGGTAGTTTTTTCCTGGTTATTGCCCTGACTGTCCCTATACTTCTCCGTATTTGCTACAGTGAAATTGATAACATTTTTGCCATTTACCGTGTTAACCACGCAATCTTTGCCGAGGTGCCCGATAACTTGCATCTTAATCATAGTGCTCAAATTTTAATCGTACGTAAATATTATTGACATGGCAATTTAGCATTTTTTGATATCGGAAGTCAATACCTGAAATGCTGAATTTTTACAATGAGATCAACTTGGGGATAACTAGTCATTACCTGCTTTCCCAAATTAATCAGTCAGTTCTTCCCGAGGAAAGTTCTATGACCCTACTGAAGAAAATGGCATTCATAAAGAGCTTTGACCCTCCCAACCAAAACGCCCGGAAATTAGGATCGTCGGCGATATTAATGATCCGTCCATTGCCGATGGTATTCACAACCACTGCTGCTGAATTCCTGATCGCCTCATAATTCTCTTTACTAACCCATCCACTCTGTAAAGGTTTAGCGCCATAAAAAAATGGATTCGCGTAAGGATTCTTGCTTTTTTCCATGAACACTTTATTTGCCTTAAACAGGCTTACGGTCTTTTGATGGTAACCGTATCCCAATGGATGACTACCGTCTACCTCTGCACCAAAAATCGCCCCATATATCTGCTGAGCGCCATCAATCTGTTCTTTTATTACATAATTCATCGAAACACTACTGTCAACAGGCGATCTCGTCTTTTTTAAAGTCACTGTGCTAATGCCATTCTGTGAAGCCCAACTAACTGCTTCTTCCGTAAGAATTAATGTTCCCCCGCCCTGGATCCAGGTCTTCAACTTGTCCTTATTGAGGTCATTGTAGGTTCCACCGACCAGGATGATCGTGTTGTATTTAGCCAGGTCGATGCGATTAAAAACCGCGGGATCGACATGAGAGCATGTCACATTAAAGCGTTGGTCCAATAAATGCCAGACTTCACCCGCATCGGTGGGATTCACGCCAGTGCCAGTCACCATCGCTATTACTGGTTTGGTAAGGGCAGCAAATTTGCTGCTGCCGGGATCACTTCCGCTAATGGCGTTCCCGGACCTCATACCATATATATTAACACCATATTTCTGCGCGAGCTTATTTAACAGCTCATAGACTTTATCCCCTCCCTCCTCCTGGAGCTGGATCGGGATCAGAATAGTGCCATAATCGAAACCTCTCACCGCTCCTGAAATATCCATTTCAAAGCGGTTGGTGGATACCTTCACGACTACATTTTCGTTTAGCAATTCATTTACAACGGCGGGCGCATATAATTCGGACCAGTCCATGAGATATCCAACTTTGCTTTTACCACCGACCAGCTCACCCTTGGGAAAGGCAGCTTGCTCCACTTTCTCACCCAATAGATTGGAATTGAATTGCGATACATTCAGTTCGGAACAGGGGATGCCAAATGCAAGCGGCATGGTCCACGCAGTTATATCGTAAAAAAGACTGTCCTTATACTCAAAGGTTTTCTCAAAGATCGTCCGGATTACCTTGTACTGCATTTGATTGGTCGGTACAATATAAGAGGTGCCTTTTTCAAACAAGATGGGCCGTTGAGATACGTCAGAAGAATTTGCTGAATTGTCAACCTTCAGGTCTTTGCTTAATTCATAAAGATTGATATGGTGGCGACGCAACATTTCTATGAAATGAAAAGTCTTTGCCTTATCCATCTTATCTCCGAAAACATATGCCTTAGTAGCTGCTGCATTTGCTTCGTTCACTCCATTTTTATAAAAATCCCGTTGATAGGCTAAAAATTCCTTTCGCAATACTTTAGCTCCTTCGATGGTCGACAAGGTCGTGGTAAATTGGTTTCTTATTGTAAATGGGAAACTCAGCAACCCGTTCGCTGTCTGTTGGAGATGACCCCTGGATGACGCCTGTTCGAATAAAATTCCAATGGCCCCATTGATGTCCGGATAGGTAGAGCCTTTCCCATAATAAAAATCATCATAGTTTTCCTTGGTGAAATACAATGAACCGATACGATCCAGAAAAGCAGCATGGAATTTTGCAAGTTTCGCGGTCAACTGCTGGTTCTTCTCCGGTGTCAATGGATTTACACGTGAAGGCACTCCCGGCTGAAAGAAAAAAGTGGCATTACTTCCCTGCTCATGATGGTCTGTAAGAATATTCGGTTTCCACATATGAAACCATTTCAATCGATTCTGACTTTCTATATGTACTGCGGGCAACCAATCACGATTCAGATCAAACCAATAATGATTAAAGCGTCCTGTGGGCCAAACTTCATTGAATTCCCTGTCATTGGGATCTGATACCAGGTTCTTGCTTTTGTGTTGGTTCGCCCAGGTGGAAAACCTTTGAAGTCCGTCCGGATTGAACGAGGGATCGAATAGGATGACTTCATTTTCCAGGATCTCATCAATTTGCTTTCCCTTTGCTGCGGCGAGGTAATAAGCGCTGAGAAGCGAAGCATTCGCACCACTTGACTCATTGCCATGAATGGAATGACCGATATATAAAACGATCGGCATATTTTCAATATTTACCGATGCCGACCTGGATGGATCGTCCAACATAAGATGCTGCTGCCGGATCTCTTCAAGTCGTGAATGATTTTTCGGCGAAGTGATGATTAAAAGAACCTGTGGCCTGCCTTCGTAAGTAAACCCCATTGTTTCCAATTTGATCCGGTCCGGCGCCGCGGCGGCGAGGGCCTTCATATAATTCACGAGCCTGTCATGCGTGACATGCCACTGACCTACCTGATGATAAATGACTTCTGTTGGCTTAGGAATGGAAGGGTTGTATTCGATACTATCAGGGAGATAATAGCTCAGATCCTGGCCATTAGTTGAATGTTGAATGGCAAATAATAAAAGAACGACACTAAGTTTTCTCATATAGCCAATGATTAAAATAAGAATAGGAAGATAAAGAATATAGCTATACTATTTATCCAGGATTTCGGATCACGTATAATCGCACAGAAGGCAGCCACACATTTCAGCAAGCCCCCAATCATTCGTATATTTGCGGTCCGTTTCTCGTCAGGGATTCGACAAAAATTCTGTAATGAGCCGTAAAGGAAAAATATTGGTGGCGATGAGTGGCGGTATTGATAGTACTGTCACTGCTCTCATGCTTAGTGATGAAGGCTATGAAGTGGTGGGAATAACGATGAAGACATGGGACTATAGCAGCAGCGGGGGCGGCAAGAAGGAGACGGGCTGTTGTAACCTCGACAGCTTCAATGACGCAAGACAGGCAGCTGTCGAACACGGATTTCCGCACTACGTTATTGATATCCGGGATGAGTTCGGCGACTTTGTCATCGATAACTTCGTTGACGAATACATTGCCGGAAGAACGCCCAATCCCTGTGTCCTTTGCAATACTCATATCAAGTGGCGCGCCTTGCTAAAAAGGGCCGACGCATTGGGTTGTGACTATATTGCTACAGGACACTATGCGAAGATCCGGCAACTGGAATCAGGGCGTTTTGCAGTCAGTAAGGCAGTGGATGAAACTAAGGATCAAAGTTATGTTCTGTGGGGATTGCAGCAGGATCTGCTAAGCCGGACCATTTTGCCGTTAGGGTCTTATAGAAAAACGCAGATCAGGCAGATGGCCCTCGATTATGGATATCCCGAATTGGCCAGCAAAAGTGAGAGCTATGAAATTTGTTTCGTGCCTGACAATGACTACCGCGGATTTCTGAAGCGCCGGGTGAATGGGTTGGAACAAAGAGTGAACGGAGGAAATTTTGTAGACAAGCATGGCAACATTCTTGGGCAGCATAAAGGATATCCGTTCTATACGATTGGTCAGCGCAAAGGATTGGAAATTGCTTTTGGAAAGCCAGTCTATGTTACAAGGATCGATCCGGATCAAAACACGGTGATGTTAGGCGATGAAGAGGACCTTGAACAAAATGAAATGATTGTTGGCAAGCTCAACATGATCAAGTATGACTCGATCACTCCGGGGATGGAGGCGATAACTAAGATCCGTTATAAGGATAAGGGAGCATTGTCTAACCTCTACCCGGAAAATGACAGACTCAATATCCGGTTCTATGAAAATGTAAAGGGAGTAGCGCCAGGTCAGAGTGCGGTCTTTTATGAGGGGGAGGATGTGATTGGCGGGGGGATTATACAGATGCTGGATCCCAGATGCTAGATGTTGCCTTGGTGTGTCCCGCACACCAGCTTTATCGATGCCCCGGTGTGTGTCTCACACACCAGTCTTACGTTCTAGATTGCTGGCGCGTGAGACACGCGCCAAGGCGATCGATACCGCACATCGGCCTGAAAGCCGGGTTGATTTGGAGCAATAAAGCCTTAAGATCAGCGTTTTAGAGCGGGTACTATGATTACCCGCTTTTTGTTTTTATTTTTACAGACCGAACAAATACCATTTATCCGTGAAATCTGAAAAACCACTTATGAGAATTTTCTCTCTCGGCCGCCTTTCCCTTCTGGCCTCTATTACTTTCTGTTTTTTTTCTTGCGCTAAAGAAACCGAAGAATTTCAAACAGAACCTTTGAGTGATTACGTGCCCCTCGTCGCGGGAAAATCAATTACCTATCGCGTCGACTCAACCATATTCTCGAATTTTGGCCGCAATACAGAAATCCATAAATACCAGATAAGACACGACGTGGATGCTGAAATCACAGACAATCTGGGCAGGCCGAGCTATCGCGTATTCCGTTTTTTGAGAGATTCAGCAGGCACCCAACCATGGCAACCGGCCGGGTCTTATTTCATAACGCCCCTGGCTGATCAAATAGAACTTATAGAAGATAATCTTCGTGTCATCAAATTGCGCATACCCATCCAGGATGGTAATTCATGGAAAGGAAATAAATATCTTCCGCTGGATCCCTACGGTCCTTTATTTAATTTCAGCAACGATGACAACATGGAAGATTGGGATTTCCATTTCGATGGTGGAACCACCACATTCAGTTATGATGGGCATGACTATACCGACGTCTACAGCATTGAACAGGCAGATGAAGCGTATAACGTTCCTATCACTGATCCCGATTCCTATGCAGCCAAGACCAGATCAGTTGAAAAATACTCAAAACAAATTGGATTGGTTTATCGGGACTACGAACTATGGGAATACCAACCAAATACCGGCGGCACGGGTGGCCCATACAGCACTGGTTTCGGAATAAAGATGTGGATGATAGACCACAACTGAGTCTTTGATTATGGCGTAATTTTGCAGGTGGCATTTAGCCGACCAGATGAAGAAACACTTACTCCTCTTTTTATTGATAAATGTTGTGATCCATGAATCACAAGCCCAGTTAACCCGCTATCTTATACAATTAAAAGACAAGGGTGGTAACCCATTTTCCCTATCCAATCCAATCCAATACCTATCACAGCGAGCTATCGATCGCCGTACACATTATGGAATAGCGATCGACAGTTCGGACCTTCCAGTGAGCCCTAACTACCTTAACCAGCTTCGCAACGTTCCGAATGTTACCGTTTTGAATGTTTCCAGGTGGATGAACAGTGTTTCTATCGCTACCCCCGATGCCGGAGCGATCGCCACCATAAATGCGCTCCCATTTGTTGTCGCGACAGAAGGCCTTGCTGCAAAGCCTTTTGAAAATCGCACGAGAAATAAGATCGAAGTTGATCAACAAATAATGGATTTACCTTCATCAAGGCCTGCGCAAATCAATGCCAATTACTTCGACTATGGAGGTAATTCTTTTGATGAAGTACACCTGCACAATGCCGAATTTCTCCACAATGTTGGGTTACGTGGACAAGGAATGCAAATAGCCATGCTGGATGACGGATATTTTAATTTTATGGACTTCCATGCCTTTGATAGCATCAATCTGAACAACCAGGTGTTAGGCACCTGGGATTTTGCTTCTCTAGAGTCAAATGTGATTAATGACGGGAATCATGGCATGTCCTGTTTCTCCACGATTGCAGCAAATCTGCCAGGCCAGTTTATCGGTACTGCGCCCAAGGCTGGCTTTTGGTTGTTCCGTACTGAAATAGACGGCAGTGAATACCCTATTGAAGAATTCAATTGGGTTTGTGGCGCCGAACGCGCGGATAGCAGCGGCGCAGATATTATTTCCACGTCACTTGGCTACACGACTTTCGATGGACAGTTGGCATCCAACAGTTACGAGTATGCGAATATGAATGGAAATACGACCAAGGCCTCTATCGCCGCTGATCTCGCGGCAAAAAAAGGAATTCTTGTCTTTGCGGCCAATGGAAATGAGGGTGATGACCCCTGGCATTTCCTAAGCACGCCAGCTGATGGAGATAGCGTGGTCGCTGTAGGAGCGGTCAACACATCTGGCACCGTAGCCCCGTTTTCCAGCTATGGGCCTACATCGGATGGGCAAATTAAGCCTGACCTCGCTTCCGTAGGTGCCAGTGCGCTGATTGAAAATTCTGCCGGATTCGTCAGCGCCAGCAATGGAACTTCCTTTGCCTGCCCCAAAATGGCGGGCATGGCCACCTGCCTATGGCAGGGCTTTCCTGAGTTCAACAATATCAGGATCATTCGTGCCTTACAAAAAGCGGGCAGCATTTCTGATCATCCCGACGATCGGATCGGATACGGGATTCCAAACATGAAAGTCGCGTTCGCCGATCTTCTCGTTGATTTTGCCACTTCCGATGCTTCCATCAACTCCTGTTCGGTAACGCTTCAATGGAATAGCAAGGATGTTTCTGCCATGAAATATGAAGTACAACGAAAGGCGCCAGGAGATCTTGCCTTTACAAAGATTGCGGACGTGGCTGCCTTACCGGGTGAATTGTTAGCCACCCACGATTACGAGTTCATTGATCAACTGCAAGGAGTAACTGATGGCAATGTCTCTTATCGTATTCATCAAATCATCGATACCAACGCAACTGATCTTGCCTCAGCATACATCGATACAGTAACGGTGTTATCCGCCGGCTGCCTTGGCAATCCCGGTGCTGGCAAAGATTATTTATTGGTGACACCAAATCCTGCCTCCGAGCCAACCGTTCTAACCATTCAAACAAGCTATGCTGTTCCAGACATGACGATTAGCATTTACGATATGAACGGAAGGTTGATGCTTAGGCTACTTCAATCCAAGCCAATTGGGAAGGCCAATTTTGATATACCTATCATGAAGCTGGCAAAAGGAAAGTATATTATTAAAGTGAATAACGGACAAAAAAAGATTGGTACTACTGAATTTATCAGACTATGATTTTTTCTTCATTAGAGCAGCAAACATCGTATCTGCTTTCTTATTATAGCCTTCCAGCAATTCTGTTTTCACCACTTCCATATCGAAGTTGCTCTTGATGAACTGAACCATCTCTTCATTTTCTTTGCGAAAAACTGAACAGGTAACATATAGTAAATGTCCACCCTCCGCTAAATAGGGAATAACATTTCCAACGATTTGTTGCTGCAAGTTTGAATATCGCTCTACCCTTTTCTCGTCAAAAAAATGCAATTGTTCCGGATTGCGGCTCCAGGTGCCGCTTCCTGTACACGGAACATCGGCCATAATAAAATTGAATGGAGCAAGCTGAAGAGAAGGATCAGGCTTTGACAGATCTGCCTGCAAGGCACGGTAATTAGTTATTCCTGCTTTCCTGAATCGTCCGATCAGATTGATGAGAATAGATTTGCGAAGATCCGAAACAATCAATTCGGTTTTAGGTTTTGTGTCATGGATTAAAATGGATTTACCTCCGCTTCCGGCGCAACAATCCCAAACCATTGCGGGCAGATCAACTGGAAAAAATTCCTTGATTCTTTGTGAATTCAAATCCTGCACTACCGCCTCTTTGTCCAACTCAATCAGCTTATCTAATTTTGATGCGTTGGGCAATGCAAGACAATGCTCTGAGACAACCCGGAAATCAATTTTTCCTTTTCGAAGCTTTTCGCTAATTGCTTTGCCAAATCCTGGTCGTAGCCGAAGGAAGAGATCGGGTTGAATAAAGTAGGCCTTTGTGAAACCAAGATGATCCACTTTTTCACTAAGCTCATTTTTCCAGGGAAAAACTGTCAGCGTGGATAGTAGAACAGGAATCAGTTCCATTTTTTCTTCAAAGGACGCACTGACTTTTTCGTTCCATTCGGGTTTGAGTTCCTGAAGAATTTCATTGGAAGATGTAGAACATAAAAAGAGGCCAATCAGGATTCTTTCTTGCAGTGAACGTTCAGGCAGGGCCTTGCCCAGCCGATAAAAACAATAACATAGGTGAGTGATCAGTTTGCGATCTGTGGACCCAAATTTCTTGCTGGCTGAAAAAAACTTTTTTAGGAAAATGGGAAACGTTTCTTCCCGTTGATATGTCGACAGGATCTCTTTAGTGGTGTCGATGTATGAATGGTATCGCCTCACCACTTTTCAAGTCCCAATAATTTTTTTCCTAATGGCGAAAGTTCTGCCACTCCATATTTTATTTTTTCCCAGTTGCGGGGATCACCGGGAAACGCATAGCCCTCGGGGGCGTTTCTTTCCTTCCATGAATTTATTCTCCATTGCCGCAGCGGTTCGTTTTCTTCTTCGGCCGGCATCATCGATATATATTGAGCAATGCGCACTTTACTTCCGGAAAGATTTGGGCGAATACCGTGAGGTTGCAGACTATTAAAGATGAGCAAATCTCCTGCTTCCATCTTTACTTTAACGATATCAAAGCCTGACACGTCGGGTTGGAAATGATTTCGGTCTTCCGGCTGAGTGAGTTTCCAGGTTTCATAGCTGCGAAACAATTCCGGTACACACTGAAACCCGCCCATATTTTCATCAGTCTGATCAGCGAGAGCCAGCACACCCTGAACATTCACTGGTTTTGTATCCGGATCATAGTCCCAATGAATAAATCCCTTGTACTCAAATCCCGGTCGCATGGGAAAATTCAGATTTGCACGATCGATCGTAACCCATAATTTTTCAGTACCCCATATATCGACAAAAGCGTCGTAGATGCGTTGAACTTGCCTGTTTTCCCAAAGTCGCGGATGATTATATACTTCCACCATTCCGGTATTGGTAAGCTCTTTCATTTGTATCTCAGCCCGTGGTGGTGCGTACCAGGTTTCCGGATCGTTCGGATCTTTTTCTTCGAATTCCCATAAGAAGTCGGCAGTCTTTTGAGCCTGTTCCCTGGAAACGACCTTCTTGATCACCACATATCCATTCTCTTTCCAAAATTTGAAATCTTCTTCACTAAGAACCCGCAAAGGTTTGCCATTGCTGCGGTCATTTAATTTACTCGCACTGCTCTTCGCAGTAGATGGGTTGCCTGGGATATCCTTATGTGCATTGTCCGGCGCCATGGTTGGAACCATAGTTGTTGCCATTGTCTTTTGTTCCATATAGCAAAAAATTAGAATTGAAAAAAATACGGGACGACGATTATAATTCAAGTAATGTTCTTACCGGGTCCCTGCCAATGAGTAATTGTTCCGGGTTCTCCAGTAATTCTTTTACTCTTACCAAAAAGCTGACCGATTCGCGCCCATCAATGATCCGGTGATCATAGCTTAAAGCCAGATACATCATCGGCCGGATCACTACCTGACCATTTAATGCAATGGGCCTTTCCTCTATCTTATGCATTCCCAATATAGCGCTTTGAGGAAGATTAAGAATGGGTGTACTCATCAATGATCCAAAGACCCCGCCATTGGTAATGGTGAAAGTTCCTCCCTGCAATTCTTCCATCGTCAGTTTATTGTCCCGCGCTTTCCCAGCCAATTCGACGACTTTTTTTTCAATGTCGGCCATGCTCAAACTTTCCACATTTCTTATAACAGGGACAGTCAATCCTCGAGGGGTGGATACTGCAATAGATATATCGCAATAATCATGGTAAATAAGATGGTCGCCATCGATAAATGCGTTCACGGCCGGCCAATCCCTGACGGCAATGGCACATGCTTTGGCAAAAAAGCTCATGAAGCCCAGACCCACACCATGCTTTTCCTTGAATTTATCCTTGAACTTATTGCGGATTTCCATCACGTGGCTCATGTCTGCTTCGTTGAAAGTGGTCAACATGGCTGTCGTATTCTTTGCCTCCACTAGCCTTTTAGAAATGGTCTTTCTTAAGAGAGTCATTTTTTCCCTTTTTCCTCTCTGCTGAACAAAGGCTTACCACCTGTTACTTTGCCCGGATTACTCAATGCAGCCAACACATCATCTTTGAGGATCTTGCCCCCGATCCCCGACGGCGAAACAGTTTGAGGATCGACGTGCTTATCTGCCATGATCGCTGAAGCAACGGGAGTTATTTTTCTATCAGATGCCAGCTCGTGGTTGGTAGAGTTTGCCGGCTTCTCCTTAGCAGGAGCCTGCGCAATATTTCCTTTTTCAGTTGTTTTTGCTGCAACTGGACTATCCTTCTTTTTTTCCGGGGCTTTTTCAACTGTGGTTTTTGGTTTCGTTTCCTGTTTCACCGCAGCTTCATCGATCTTCGCCAACAGATCGCCAATTTTTAAAGTGTCTCCTTCCTGTGCCGCGATCTGGAGCGTACCTGCTTTTTCGGCATTGACTTCAAAGGTCGCCTTCTCGCTTTCCAGTTCAGCAATCACTTCGTCTCTTTCCACATAGTCTCCATTCTTCTTATTCCATTTCAATAAAGTGACTTCGCTAATGGATTCTCCGACAGTTGGTACTTTAATATCGACCATGTTGACAATTTATAGTTGATCTATATGCTAAATGCCGTTTCAATAATTTCAGCCTGCTCCTGTAAGTGGACCTTATTGTAGCCCGTCGCCGTCGATGCACTGGGCTGACGACTGATCACACCATAGTTGATGCTCTTCAGGTTCATTTGCAGAAATGAGGCAGCGCCCATATTCTGCGGTTCTTCCTGCACCCAAAACCAGGTGGCCTTGTTGTATTTTTGATAGAGCGATTCCAGTTGATTCAAAGGAAGTGGATATAGTTGCTCCAGGCGAATGATGGCTACATCTTTTCGGCTGTCTTTGACTTGCCGTTCGGCCAGGTCAAAATAAATTTTACCGGAACAGAATAATACCTTTTTCACTTTTTCCGTGTCGGCAAAAGGATCTTCAATGACTTCCTTAAAGCCACCTTCAGTAAATTCTTCCATCTTCGAATAAGAGCCCGGATGGCGAAGATTGGCCTTCGGCGTAAATTCAATCAATGGCTTACGGAATGGCCAGGCGAGCTGGCGACGAAACGCATGAAAGAGATTAGCCGCCGTCGTTATATTGGTGACCACCATATTTAATTCCGCACACATTTGCAAAAATCGCTCCATCCTAGCGCTGCTGTGTTCCGGTCCCTGTCCTTCATAGCCATGAGGCAATAGCATGGTAACTCCGTTCATGCGCGTCCATTTTTGTTCCCCGGCTGCTATAAATTGATCGATCATTGATTGAGCGACATTTGCGAAGTCACCAAATTGTGCTTCCCATAAAACCAGTGCATTCGGACTGGCCAAAGCATATCCATATTCAAACCCAAGCACTCCATATTCACTCAGCAATGAATTAAAGATCCTGAATGTTCCTGTTGCATCCGGAATCTCGCTCAACCGGTTATATGGCTTATCAGTGACCTCGTCCCTCAGCACTGCATGCCGGTGTGAGAAGGTGCCTCTTTCCACATCCTGTCCGCTCATGCGGACGTCTTTGCCATCCAGTAGCAAACTTCCATAAGCCAGGAGTTCGGCAGTGGCCCAGTCCACTTTCTTTTCAGCCTCAAACATTTTTACTTTATCCTGCAATATCTTTTCAACTTTCCGCAATGGTTTAAAATCTGCGGGCCATTTCATCAACGCATCAAATATTTTCTTGAATTGATTCGGCGTGATAGCTGTCACGGGAGAGTGATCAAAATCGGCAGCAGTGGCCTTACGCAAGCTCTTCCATTGAAGTTCTGGTGGTTGATATTTATACGGTAGAGGATGTTGTTTTACTTCATCCAGCCGTTCCTGCAAGTCAGACCAGAATTTTTTCTCCATTTCTTTGGCCAGCTCCTTTGCATCTTCTTCTCCATTCTTCAGCAGATACTCAACATACACTTCGCGAGGATTGGGATGCTTATCAATTAATGCATATAGATGAGGCTGGGTAAATTTGGGATCATCGCCTTCATTATGGCCATGTCGACGGTAGCAGACCATGTCGATAAAAAAGTCAGCGTTGAATTCCTGGCGGTAACGGGTGGCGATCTCCACGCACTTAACGACTGCTTCGGGATCATCACCATTAACATGGAGGACTGGCGCCTGTATCGCACCAGCCAGTGAAGTGCAGTAGTCCGAGCTGCGGGCATCATCAAAATCAGTAGTAAATCCGATCTGATTATTGATCACAAAGTGAATGGTGCCGCCAGTATTAAAACCTTTCAATCCGCTCATTTGTATGACCTCATAAACAATGCCCTGCCCCGCTATCGAAGCGTCGCCATGGATGAGTATGGGAAGTATCTTATCATAATCACTTTCGTACAGCACATCAGCTTTCGCGCGAGCAAATCCGATCACTACTGGATCCACGGCTTCCAAATGCGAAGGGTTGGCCATCAATTTAAGGTGAATGGTTTTATTATCGGGTGTTTGCAGTTCACTTCCATAGCCCATATGATATTTCACATCTCCGCTACCCATCGTTTGATCCATTTTTCCGGTTCCTTCAAATTCACTGAATATCTGTTCGTAGGTCTTGCCCATGATATTGGCCAATATATTTAACCGGCCCCGATGAGCCATGCCAATGACCACTTCCTGCACTCCATGGTTGGCAGCCAATGTTGATGATTGCATCAAGAGCGGCGATCGTAGTCTCGCCCCCTTCTAATGAAAATCTTTTTTGTCCAACGTATTTGGTATGAAGGAATTTTTCGAACATGACACCCTGGTTCAATTTTTCCAGTATCCTTTTCTTTTTTTCGAGCGGCAATGGTTGGAGAATACTATTCTCTACTTCATTTGTGAGCCATTCGATTTGTTTTTGATCACTGATGTATTTGAATTCAATACCAATATGTGAAGCATAGCATTTGGTGAGATGATCGAAGATATTTCTGAGTGTGGTTGTGCCCAGGCCTATCAGGTTACCCGCCTGAAATTCTTTGTCGAGATCTTCTTCTGAAAAGCCATAAAAGCCGAGCTCAATATTGGCGCCCCGGTCTTTTCGCTTGCGAATCGGATTTGTCGTGGCTAACAGGTGTCCCTTATTGCGGTAACCAAGGATCATCCGGTAAGCCATAATTTCTCTCATCCAGTCGATACCGGTGGCGGCTGCTGCCGATGGCCGGGCAGGCAGTTGACCCGCGACAGCTCCTGCGCCATTACTCCCATTGCTGGTATTGGTAATCGCAAAATCAAATCCTTCAAAGAATTTTTTCATTTCCGGATCCACGCTATTGGGATCATTTACATAGTCCTTGTAGAGATTTTCGATAAAGGCTGGTGAAGAATTAGTGATATACGAGAAGTCCTTCATACAAAGGAAGTTTGGAATTGGAGAGATTTATGGGTCAAATATCGTTTAAAAAATGAAAACCCATGGTTCATTTTGAACGCGTTAGGAGCCAAAGCCAGCAAGTAAATACTTGAAAATTTGGTGGTTAGGGTGTGCCGGCCTACCTTTGCCCTCCTTAAAAAGCAACAGAAAATGGCGAATCACAAAGCAACTCAGAAGGATGTCCGCCAGGCATCCACACGTCGTGAAAGAAATAAATATTATGGGAAGACAACGCGAAATGCCATTCGTGATCTCAAGGCTACTACGGGAAAGGAATACTCAGATAAGATGCCGGTGGTCGCGAGCATGATTGATAAACTGGCCAAGAGAGGCGTAATTCATAAGAACAAGGCGGCGAATTTGAAGAGCAAGCTGGCAAGAAAATCAAGCGCAACAAAGTAGTTCTTTTTGTAAAAAATAGTCAAGGCATCTCCAAGGGAGATGCTTTTTGTTTTGTAGCCGTCCGATGCAAGTCTGAGAACTTTTATCTCTCCATTCCGCCTTGCATTTTCTTACATTTAGGAATCAATACCACCAATGATCTCTAAGGCAGGTCATATCCTATTACGGTTCCTGATCATTTTGATCGCCAACGATTCAAGGTCCCAATCATTTAATCCCAGGTATAATTTTAAGCATCTGAACGTCCAAAATGGATTGACCCAAAATAATGTCTATCATTTTTTACAGGATAGCCGGGGATATGTCTGGATTGGGACGCACAATGGTCTTTCACTATTCGACGGCACGCGGATCACGCGGTTCTTACATGATGAGCAGGATAGCACGTCCATCTCCAGGAATTTTATTTCCAGCATTCGGGAGGATTCGGCACAACAGGTTTGGATAGGAAATGAGAATGGTATTGAAAGGTATAACCGGGCAGATAATTCATTTACACATTTTGGAGTGGACAGGTCTGATGGTTCGATAGATTATACATATTGCGTTGTGCTGGGTTTCATTTCTGCCAACGAACTGTGGTTCCTGGAGACGAAAACGAGAGCGCTGAGAGAATTAAACATTAAAACCAAAAAAACGTCCTTTATATCGCGCCTCGATGCGAATCATGCGTCATTATATAAAGGATCTGACCAAACCATTCACATCTGGTCTGCCTATGATAAAGGAACGATACACCAGGTGTATAAAAATAAAAAGCTGATCGGGAATCAGACTTATTTTTCAGCCAAAAATGGGCTGCCTAACCTGCCAGTCCTGGATGTGAACCATGTCTTGCAACAGAATGATAGCACTGCCTGGCTCTCCACAAACGCGGGACTAGTGAAGTTGAATCCTATCACGAATCAATATCAATTGTTTGACCGGTGGCAAAATGAAATTGTTAAGGAATTGAGGTATGCTGCCTTTTCCCCAAGCGGACAACTATGGGTGGGAACTGGTGCAAAGGGTATTTACACGTTTGACATTAAAACGAATCAGTTCATATCTAATTTCCAAAATGATAAGCTTGATCCTTTTAGTATATGCAGCGATAATATTGTTTCCCTATACTTCGACAGGATGGGAAGCATCTGGTGTGGAAGTTATGGAAGTGGTAGTAGCTACGCGAGTACAGAAAATATTTTATTCACCCATCATTTCTCGAGGACGGAAGCTCAAGCCTGGAATAGCAGCAACAGCATACAATGGCTAGGTGGCGACGGCAAAGGCAACCTATGGTGCATGATCTCAGATAACGCAGGGTTTTGGATCCTTGACGAGCAACTAAAAATCAGGATGCATAAAGACCCTATCCTGGAAAATGGCACCCATTTCAATGGCTATCTAAAAAAAGTTCTCTTTGACAAGGCGGGCAATGTGTGGTGTGCCACCAATACTGGATTGTACAAGTATACTGTGTCTTCCAATACGATGCATGCCATCAAATATGAGTTGATCAACGAAGATGTACAAGGCAGTATTTGGATAAGAGATATTATTTCTCTCCAGGATACTTCCATCATTTTTTCAACTTTTGGAGGACTTTATCACGTTGTCAATGAATCGGGTAAGTTTATCGTTAAACCCATTCATTTCCTGAAACCCGGGGCATATATCGGCTTTGGCTCCCTCTTCCAGGACAAAAACAAGCGGGTTTATATAAAGAGCAGTGACTCCCTATATATTCTTCAACCCAACAAGGAGGCGAATAAATTCGACCTGATCAAGTCCATTCGGTTCATGCCGGACATTAATCACTTTTTCAACGGTGATTCTGTCATTTACCTGGCAACCAACAGTGGCCTCTATCATATCAACTCGCATGATTTTCAAATCCAGAAGGAATCCTTTAATAATAAACTCCCTTTCCACAATGTGACCGGTGTATTCAAAAAAGAGAATAAGTATTGGCTATTCGGTGACAAGGGACTGTATTCTTTCGACGAAAAATCCAATCATGGAAGAACCTATACTGTTGAAGATGGCTTGCCTGCCAATGAATTCATTGCCTCCACCCTTGTCCTGGGTACAGACCACCGATTTATAGCTGGAACTCCTAACGGCATTGTATCCTTCTCCCCCGACCAGCCATGGGATTTTAGCCATCCGCCACTACCTCAAATTGCCAGCATCTATATCAATGATGTGCTTCATACTTCGGCGCCCGTTTCCAATGAGACTCAGAAGGTCGATCTAACCTTTAGAAATAATACTTTTTCCTTTGATTTTTCAACCATTGCATTTCAACATCCGGCGGACTGCAGTTTTGAATATAAATTAGATGGATATGATGAAACCTGGATCAGGAGTGATGCGGGACGGTATACCCGTTACAGCAGGATCCCTCCCGGAAACTATGTTTTTAATCTGCGCGTCGTCGATCCATCCGGAGGGGTCAGTTCCTTTATCAAGACTATGGACATACATGTATCCAGGGCGTTCTGGCAAACCCTTTTCTTTAAGATTATTGTTGCGGCGGTCATCATATTGTTTGGCTGGCTAATCGCAAGATGGTATTTCAGGAATAAGATTCAAAGGCAAAAAATGGAATATGAAAAACAGCAGCTCATCGAAAAGGAAAGGACGCGGATCGCTACGGATATGCACGATGATCTGGGCGCCGGCCTATCGAGAATAAAATATTTGAGCCAGTCTATTCTAAATAAGAACATAGAGGATGATTTAGTAAAGTCAGAGTTGGAAAGGATCACCTTCTTCTCCGATGAAATGTCGGAGAAAATGGGAGAGATAGTTTGGGCGCTCAATGAAAAGAATGATACGTTGGCGGATCTTATCGCTTATACACGATCCTATGCGGTTGAATACCTCGCCAACCATGATATAAAATGCGAAGCAGATACGCCCATGCATTTGCCGGATACGTTTATTACAGGTGAGATGCGTCGCAATATTTTCTTATCCGTAAAAGAATGTCTTCACAACATAGTAAAGCACGCGAATGCCAGGTGCGTACGTTTCTCCGTGCATTTAGGGAAAACGATACAGATCCTGATCCATGATGATGGCAAAGGGTTCGACTGGAATCATCGCCGGGCATTTAGCAATGGCCTTGAAAATATTAATCGCCGGATGGAAGAGATACGTGGAGAAGCCAAATTTGAAAATGAAAGCGGAACCAGGGTATCCCTGACGATCCCATTTATTCTATAACATTCGTCCTATTGTTTAATGTAAGCGCTACCATTAATTTTATTCCTCATGCCTATCAGAGTTTCCATAGTTGAAGACCTTACGGAAATAAGGGATGGCCTGGTTGATTTGATAAGATCGGACAAAGAACTTCTGATGGTTGGCTGTTTTGAAGATGCGGAATCAGCGGTCAACCACCTACCGGAGTTACAAGCGGACATCGTGATCATGGATATAAACCTGCCTGGTATCAGCGGCATTGATTGCATCAAGAATGTAAAGGAGAAATGCCCGGTTACCCAGTTTATGATGTTTACCGTTTATGAAAACGATGACAAGGTGTTGCAGGCCATGCAAGCAGGCGCTACGGGTTATCTTCTTAAAAGGACGAAGCCGCAGCAAATCCTCGATGGTATTAAGGAATTAAACCAGGGAGGTTCTCCAATGAGCAGCAATATTGCCCGTAAACTGCTAAATATATTTCTCCACGAAAGAAAAATAACGAAAAAAGAAGTTCTTTCCGATCGTGAAAATGAGGTGTTGCAACTACTGGCCGACGGGTTGTTATATAAAGAAATTGCCGACAAGCTTCGCATAGGACATGGAACAGTGCGCCAGCACTTACACAATATCTACGAGAAATTGCACGTACATAATCGCACCGAGGCTGTAAACAAATACTTTGACCGGAGCTGATCAGTTTCATATGACGTTTGTTATAGTCAATACTGATGTTTTCCCTATTGTCTCCTCGTAAGCGCACATCTACCTTTATTCGTGCAAAGTAGCTTCTAGGTCTGTTTACAACAAAAACTTCCTGTATGAAAAAATTACTTTTGGTAGTCATCTTGCTAGCTACCATTTCTATTGCGAAGGCCCAACTCCTCAAGAAAATAAAGAATAAGGTTGAACAGAAGGTCAATAAACCAGCAGATCCTCCGAGTGAAAAAAAGAATGAAACAACAACCACTAGTAGTGAAGTCCCAAAAACCGATACTGTTAAAAAAGAAAATGTCAACACCCCTCCGAGTTCTCTGAAGACCTACAGCAAATATGATTTTGTGCCAGGAGAAAAAATCGTTGTATTTGAAGATTTCAGTCAGGATGCGGTGGGTGATTTTCCAGATAAATGGAATACAAATGCCTCCGGCGAAACAGTAACAGTGGATGGAGTGCCCGGACATTGGTTCATGCTAACCAAACCTGGCTATTTCATACCGGAATTTATTGACTCGTTTCCTGAAAATTTCACGCTTGAGTACGATTTGCTCATAGACCAACCGGTGCACTCCTGGGGAATATCGACTGCCATCATGGAATTTAGTAAGGGCTCTAATCCGGAAACCTGGCGTTCAGTTGACAATTCTTATGCATTTAACCTGCTACCAGGAGCAGGCGGCCGCGGTTCATGTGATTATAACCGCAGAAAAATGGGAGTGGGTGAAGGGGCAAGTATTGAGATTTCACATTTTTCTGATATAACCAAACCGGTGCATGTTGCGATATGGCGGCAAAAAGAAAGGGTACGTCTTTACTTAAACCAGGAAAAAGCATTTGATGTGCCAAGGGCAATCGCACCCGAAGCAAAACTTAATACCCTTCTTTTTTGGATTCAGTTGACAGACAAATGGCATTTTTTGATCAGCAACCTCCGCTTGGGTGTTGGCGCACCCGACCTTCGTAATAAATTCTTAAAGGAAAACAAGTGGGTGACCCATGGAATCCTGTTTGATGTAAACAGCGACAAGATCAAACCGGAATCTTATGGATCTTTGAAAGAAATGGCTGACCTGTTAAAGGAATATGCTGATCTGAAAGTAAAAATAGTCGGTCATACCGATGCTGATGGCAATGATGCCAATAATCTGGATCTTTCCAAGCGCAGGGCGGCTGCAGTAAAAGAAGCATTAGCCAGGGAATTTGCCATTGATCAAACCAGGATAGAAACGGATGGAAAAGGTGAAACCGAACCGATTGATAAGAATACTACCTCTGCGGGAAAAGCAAATAATAGAAGGGTGGAGTTCATTAAGCTATAGCTGTGAAAACGAGGCTACTTACGTGTTTCCCCTTCTCCTTTAATGTCTTATGGGGCCTGTCTGAGTAAAGATTCTTACCTTCGGCCATTCATGACGCGTAAGGAGAGGATCATACTATTTCTGCTGGCATCACTCAATTTTACTCATATTCTCGATTTCATTATCATGATGCCATTGAGTAATTACCTGATGCCTTATTTCCAGATTTCTGCCTCCCGATTTAGCGTTCTCGTCGCCTCCTATTCTATCAGTGCTTTCTTTTCAGGGTTGTTAGTCGCCATGTTTGTAGACCTTTTTGATAGAAAAAAGGCAGTCTTGTTCGCCTACTTAGGATTTCTGATCGGCACTATCGCTTGTGGGTTCGCTCCCACTTACGAATTACTACTAGCATCGAGAATATTGGCTGGCATATTCGGAGGAATCATTGGTGCCCAGGTATTATCCATTGTTGCTGATCTCTTTAATTATGAAAGAAGGGGCAGGGCGATGGGTGTTGTCATGAGTGCCTTTGCTGCAGCTTCTATAATTGGAGTGCCCATATCACTATATCTGACCAACCTATTTAAATTCAATTGGCATATTCCATTCCTGGTGATTGGAGGCTTCGGAATTTTGCTCGTCCCTTTTATCATCAAGTATATTCCCCGAATGGTGGATCATATTCGAGACTTGCAAAATCGGGTGCCTCCTATCAAGACATTGAAAATGGCGATTCAAATTCCGGAACAACGCGCGGCACTACTGTTTTCAGGTCTGTTGATGATGGGACATTTCCTGATCATTCCGTTTATCAACCCTTATATCGAATTCAACAAAGGCTTCTCGAAAGAATTGATTCCAATGATCTATCTCTTTGGTGGTGCTGCGTCGATGATATCTGCAATTTTTATCGGACGGTTTGCTGATAAAATTGGTAAGCTTCCTGTTTTTTTATATTCAGTTTTCTTTTCAGCATGTATGGTGCTGATCATTACCAAGCTTCCGAATATCCATTTTTCATTGGTCCTTGGTTTTTTTGCTGTTTGGTTCATGTTAGCCACGAGCAGAATCGTGACCGCACAGGCGATGATCAGCGAAGTGGTGAAGCCAGAACAGCGAGGAAGCTTCATGAGCATCAATGGAAGTGTCCAGCAGCTCGGTTCCGGACTGGCATCTATTGCTGCCGGATTGATTGTGGTGACGGAAAAATCGGGTAAACTGAATCGTTACAATTGGGTTGGCTATCTCAGTGTCGTTATTTTAATAGGCAGTTTATTTTTGGGCAAGTTGCTCTTCAGGGAAATAGACAGGAAGAATGATACAGCGGAAAGCGAGGTCCGAATGTAATATTCATTTCATCATCATCAGTGCCGCCATCGTCTCTATTCCGTCAAACAAATTCTGCAAACGGATATTTTCATTTTCTGCGTGCTGATTGTTATCATGGTTGGCAATGGGGACAGTAATGGTTCTGGTATCTAAATATTTTTCAAATAAGAAAAGAGGGAGACTGCCTCCTAGTGTGGGCTGCAATACAACCTGATCCCGGGTGGTTGTCTTAACTGCTTCGATAATTTTTTTTGCGATTGGGAGATTCATCGGAGTGCGCTGAGCATTAATGCCCTCTTTATCCGCGCTGACCTTTATGATCCTGCCGTATCTTCTTCTGTCGTCATCAGTGGGTTCGCGATCGGTGACAAAATAGCCCTGGCTTTTTATGTGATCAATCACCTTTTGTTGTTGCCGCTTCCAGTCGTTGCCCAATACAAGTCTGAGATCAATTACTGCCGTAGCGTAGGTAGGAATTTGGTTCGAAGCCATCTTCCCTACATTTCCACTTTGCATTCCGTTGATGTTTAGCGAAGGCATGTTTATCGCTTCGCCTAGAGTTAGCCCGGGAGTTTCAACCTCGTTGATACCTAGTTCGTTTTTCATTTGATCATCTACAGATGGAACTTCTTGTAGGGCTTTCTTTTCATCCGGAGTCAAAGGAATGACATCATCATAAAATCCTTTCACCGTTACTCTTCCATTTTCATCTTTCATGGAGGCAAGCAGCTTCGCCATCATCATGGCAGGATTAGGAGCCCAGTTGCCATAGTGCCCGCTATGTAAAGGTCTTTTAGATGCATAGATCGTAATATCAAGATTCGTATCGCCTCGAACACCAAATACAATCTGTTTCTTTCCGCTTTGGTGGACCGGTCCATCACAGATAAGCCAAAGATCAGACTGGAGTAAGGATGCGTATTTTTCCAAAATCTCATGGAGATGGGGAGAGCCTTGTTCTTCCTCGCCTTCAAAGAAAAATTTTAGGTTGGTGGAAATCTTTGACCCGGTTTTCTTTATTGCTTCATAGGCATTTAAGATCGCCGCTACACCTGCCTTATCATCTGAAGCACTGCGGGCATATATTCTCCATTCCGGATCATATTTGCCATCCTGTGGAAATGAGACATTCTTACCGGTCTTGTCGATAGCGGCTGTATACAATTTCGGTTCATAGGGTTGCAATTCTCTATTCCATTGAGCCGGATTGACAGGTTGTCCATCATAGTGTGCATAAAAAGTGATGGTTTGTGTTGCACCCGGAACTTTTACTTCACCATAAATTGCAGGAGGTGCATCCGGAGTTGTTGCATTTAATAGTTGTACATTATCCAGGCCTCTTTTTTTCATCATTTCCATGATGAACGCCGAATTCTTTCCGATGTTCACAGAATCGCTGGCCAGGTTTGGTATGGCGAGAAACTTTACAAATTCCCCTATGATATCATTCGTGGCTTTTTCACGGTATTCCCTCACCTTCAATACTTCCGGTGACTGCCCGAAGGCAAATGGAAAAACAAAAAAAATCAATATAACAATGCAGGAACCGCTTCTCACAATGAAATTTATTTATAGTGGAATCAATCAATGCACAACTGAATATAGCTCCCATTCCCCAGGGACACCTTTGAGCTCATGTTTGCCTTTGCTCTTGAATTTTATTCCTGCTCCTGCAACCAGGTCCTTAACCGTAGCTGAAACCAATACCTCGTTGGCTTCCGCGTTCGACATTACCCTGGCCCCCGTATGGACTGCAATACCTCCATAGTCTTCTCCTACAATTTCACATTCTCCGGTGTGCAGGCCAGCACGCACTTCTATTCCCAGGTAACGGACAGCATCTGTGATTGCGCATGCACATTTGATACCTCTTGCCGGACCGTTAAAAGTTGCAAAAAAACCGTCGCCGGTTGACTTTACTTCCTTTCCATTGAAGCGCATCAATTCTTCTCGCACGATATTATTATGGGTATTGAGCAAATAGTGCCATTTTGTATCACCTATTTCAAGCGCTTTTTTTGTAGAAGCGACCACATCCGTAAATAACACCGTCGTAAGCACACGTTCGGTTTCAGTTTCTTTTAATGTGCCTGTCAGGAAAATTTCGATCTCATCAAGTATCAAATCTGTTTCGCCAACCCAGGGTAGATGATCCTCTCCTTCAAATTCAACCAACGTTGCGCCAGGGATTTTTTGCGCTATGTATCGAGCCTCCTCAATATTGGCATCGCGATCACCTTTTCTATGAAGGATCAGGGATGGAGCATGTATCGAATGAAGAATGCCGCGGATATCAATTTCTGTATTCATTTTGGCGAACGAAAGTGCATCTCCAGGACTGGTGCTCCTTCGCAGATAAGTAGCCCACCATTTCTTGAATCGTTTATCATTGCTCATGCTTGGGGCGATGGTATCGATATCGACACTGCCGCCCCACCCGGCAGTGATCGCATCGAAAAACTTTTTTCTTTCTTGCATCGTAGGTGCCCATGGATATTCCGGATCCCAGATTCGCTTGGCAAAAGAACCTAGCATGATCAATGCGATTGTACGTTCGGGATAGGTGGCAGCAAACAGGGCGCACATAGAGCCTCCTTCGGAAATTCCCAATAGTGCTGCCTTTTGAGATCCTGTCGCGTCCATCACCGCCCTCATATCATCCATTCGCTCTTCAAGTGTAGGCAAATTTTTTACCCGGTCCGAAAGACCCGTTCCGCGTTTGTCAAAAATGATGAGGCGTGAAAACTTCGCCAACCGTTTGAAAAATTTGCTAACGGATGGCTCTTCCCATAAATATTCAACATTGGAAACCCAACCTATCACGCAAATCAGATCCAAAGGACCACTTCCAATCACCTGGTACGCGATGTTTATGTCGCCACTCTTCGCATATTTCGTTTCGGGAATCATGCAGCTAAAATAGCAAAAAACGCTATCTCATGATATCCGTATCCACGGGAATATATCCCAAATGTCTGCTTATAGAAAGAATTTGCCCCTTGTGATGAAATTCATGCGTGATCACATGGCTAAATAATTTAAAGGGCTTGACCCTGCTGTTGGTTCCATCTAACTCATAATTTATTTCCTGCGCATCGGAGTCTTCTATGAGCTGGATGAATTCATCCACCAATTTGTCAATCGTAACATATAGATCAATGATCTGATCAATAGTATAGTCCAATTCATAGTTGGTGAAAACAATATCCTTATTCAGTCCAATTTTACCAATCCAAAACTGGTATGTATTGGCAATGTGGATCAGTAAATTTTTCATACTACCTCCCCTGCCAAAAGAGCTATTTTGGTTTTGGAGGTCAACGGGAGATATCGATTTGCAATAGTCCAATAGCACGCCCCTGGATCCCCTGATGAATTCATATTGTTCTCTACAATAGTTACTAATTGGGTTCATATTCCAATGTTTATGGAGCCGCCAGGTTTATCTTTTCCTTCCACTTAGCAACATTCACTCCTTTTACCAATAGCCAAAGGCAAAAAGACAATTCTCCAATGAAGCAAGGAACCAGGATTGCAGGCCCTATCTTTTTAGAAAATTCCGGTGAAAGGATAAGAGTAAAACTGTTTATTAAATAACATAACCCGGCGATTTGCATCAGAAATCCAATGGCTTTGGGTAAGTAGCCAGATCGGATAATTAAATATCCCAGCAGAAGACAGGCCACCCCGAAAAAAAGCAGGCCAATGCCAAATCCATAGTTATCCGACCGGATAGAAATGTACAACAGCGTATGCAGTTGCTGCTGGTCAAAGACCTTTAGGTAATCTTCCTTGCCTGAAAGAAATAAAGGGGTGAAGAGGCTCAATTTTGTAGCCACCAAAACAGCGGTCTGCACCAGGGTAAATAACATGGCGAGTAACGCGAGGTTTCGGCTAACGGGCCTAAGTAATATGTAAAATATGAGCATCAGAGGAATGTCTAATATGTGCATGACAATGTCTCCCGCAATGCCCATGCGCCAGAGCGTAGGAGAATTCATTAAGTTATTGGCTGTTGCGTCAGGATCACCGGAGACTACCAGTTGCTCTCTCACCAAAAGCTCTCCGAATATGCCAATAATAATAATTGCCAGGTAGAGCAGCCCGCCTGTTCGTGTATAAAATTGAGGAGAAATTTCAACCTTCGCACTGGAGTTCATATTTAATTCTGATTTATTGCTTTTGCTGCGAAAGTATTTTTTTGATCACGACAATTTGGCCCAGGTGATAGTGTGTATGCTCAATAATTCCGGTGATATTTCTATAATAATTTCCATACTTACCATCGTTAAACGGTTCGTCCATCTTGGAATCAGGTAGTTGCTCGATCAGGTTGGCAAATTCCTCCGCTTCATTCCACATCTTTCCGAGTAATTGCTCCCAGTCTTGCTGGGATGAAACTGTTGGATGAGCAAAACTATATTTATCGCTGGCGTCGAGTGGTCCTCCTTTTAAAACCTTCAATACTGCACCCACATAGTAATTCATGTGGTAGACGAGGGCCACGATCGTGTTGAGCGAATAAATCTTTGTCGTTGCCTGTTCCCAGGTTACACCTTCCAGGCTATCCTTCACATTTACCCATGTCCAGTTTCCGCCATAGTGAAGATCCCTAAATTGCTTTGCTACTTGTGCGGTCAAACTCATCTTGTTCTAATTTAGTTATTATAATATTTAATTCATTTTCACTTTAGTCAATATCTTCTTCTTCAGCCACTCCCTCACTGGTTCATCATAAAGCTTGAGGCAGGTGTAGGCAAGCACAATGCTGGACACTACTACAAGTATTCCATAAGGTAGAGTCTGACGGGAAAACTTGTGATCCGCCACCCAGCCCGTGTATATATAAATAATGGGATAGTGAATAATGTATATTGGGTAAGAAATATCCCCAAAGAATTTACATATAGACTTGGCTAGTTTACCTTTCACATCACCGCTCGCTCCCAAAAATACGATCAGCGGAAAAACCAGGACAATGATCAATGATTCGTAAAGCCCATTCATCCAAAGATTCTCGCTTCCGCCCAACCTCGGTATTGAAAGTACAATAATCAGCAACAGACTGCACCAAAAAAAGGCTTGTTTTACACGAATGAGTTTTGCTATTCGTGATAATAGTAATCCTGCAAAGAAAGGATACATTACTCGGGTAAACCCGAGACGCAGCTGCGGGAGTTCTAACGACCAGCCGCCGATGAGGTCGCCGGAAGGGATAGTCACTGCATAATGTATTAGTGCTGCAGCTGCCAAAACCACCAATATCGCAAGAGCCGTCTTTGAAAACTTTCTAATGCCGATAGCGTAGAGAATATTTGCCAGGTATTCAAAGAACAGAGTCCAGGCCGGGCCATTCAAAGGATACATTTCATGCCAGCCCCGGATATCCATTGATAGTGGAACCGGAATCATTGTAAATCCGATGAACATCACGAGCAGCATTTTCCAGACAGGCACTTCCATAATTCCGGGCCAGAGAACAGATGATTTTTGGAAATAAAAACACGCACCGCCGATAATCGCTCCCATAACTACCATTGGCTGAAGGCGGACAAGTCGACGCTTGAAAAACTCCCCAATTGACATCTTCCTCCACCTGTCGTCGTAAGCATATCCTATCACAAATCCGGAAAGAAGGAAGAAAAAGTCGACCGCCAGGTAACCGTGATTCACTATTTGATATAAGGGACCGGCTGAATTTGCTTCAAAAACATGATAGATGACTACCATAATAGCCGCGACCCCGCGAAGTCCGTCCAGAATCAGGTAGTGAGGTTTTGAGGTTGTAGAATTAGTATGCATTGGTACACCGGTTAATAATTCCAGTCATTTCTAATAGATCCATTTGTTTATTCTTTCCAACTGAAGCCTATTTCTTCGAACTACTTGGCTTTGCAGTTTTCTTTAGGATTTTTTCAGTCCAATCCTTTGTCGCGTTCGCAAGAATGGACATCGTATCTTTTTTGCCGGCTTTAAAAGCATGGTTTGCACCTTCAATTTCTACGAGCGTAGAAGTTGGAAGAGACGAGCATACGGATTTTATTAAATCCCATGTAGCTAATTCGTCCTTTGTTCCCTGCAAAAAGAGCATGGGTGTCTTAATATTCTTTAAATGCTCCCCTCTTTCTATGGAAGGTTTTCCTGGAGGATGCAAGGGAAAGCCATAAAAGATGATTCCCTTCACAGCATCCTGCAGATGAGCAGACAAGAATTGGGAAGTCATCCGCCCTCCAAACGACTTTCCCGCGACAAACAAGGGAAGCTTGGGAAATAGTTCCTGCGCCCTGGAAATAGCTGCTTCGATGGTTTTGTGAGCAACGGGTGGAAGGTCCGGCCTTCCTTTCTTATTTTCTGTAAAAGGAAAATTAAAACGCATCGTAGCAATGCCCAGCTCCGAAAGTGATTGTGATAACGATATCATAAACGAATGATTCATCCCGGCCCCTGCACCGTGAGCGAGCGTCAGGATACAATTACTTTTATCAGGAACTAGGCATTCCGCCGAAACGCTACCAATCGAGGGAGAAACTTCTAATGACAATGGATCGGTCTTCATCTGCGCTGGTTTGGTATGGGAATAAAATTAAGGAGATTTTATTCAGTGTCAACTGGCGAAACAAATATCATTTTGCAAGGATTGAATTTCATTATTTTTGAAAAAGGATCATCCCTTTAAATGAAAAAGATCATTTTCAATTTTCTTGCATTAATACTGGTTATGCAAAATCTGTATGCACAATCAACCATTGATTTATATGACGGCAAGGTGCCCAACAGCAAGCCATATGCCACGCAGGAGAAGTGGGAACCACAGGATAGTGATACGATTGTTTCGCTTACTTCGGTTCCGACGCTTACGCTTTTTCTTCCCGACAAGGCAGTTGCCAATGGAACTGCTGTCGTGATTTGCCCCGGTGGTGGCTATTGGGTCACCTCTATTGTCAAGGAGGGTTTTGCCGTCGCCCGGGAATTTAACCGTTGGGGCGTTGCGGCTTTTGTTCTTAAATACAGAATTCCTAATGACTCATCCATGATGGATAAAAAAATTGGTCCCCTGCAGGATGCGCAACGAGCCATCCAGTTGGTTCGAATCAACAGCAAGAAATGGAATATTGATGAGAATAAAGTGGGCATCATGGGTTTTTCCGCTGGTGGTCATCTAGCGTCAACAGCAGCCACTCAATTCAAGCAGAATCATATCCCCAATCCCGATAACATTAATTTGCGACCCGATTTTTCGATTTTCATTTATCCGGTCATTAGTTTCCAAAACAGTATCGGACATATCGGATCAAGGGATCAGCTAATTGGCATGAATCCCGACAGGAAGCTAGCAGATTCATTTTCCAACGAACTCCAGGTAAACGAAAATACGCCACCCACTTTCCTGGTTCATGCGTCGGATGATGAGGACGTGCCGGCTATGAACAGCATTGCATTTTATGAAGCCTTACGCAAATTCAAGATCCCGGCAGAGGTCCACATTTATAAAGGCGGAGGTCATGGCTTCGGCATGAATAATCCAACAACCAACGATTCATGGATGGAGCGTTGCCGAAACTGGATGCAAAGCATGCATCTATTGAGATAGTTTTTTCGCAACCGCGGCGTGACCTTTTAAAACACGGTCCTGTTCTGCCGCGCTGGGTTCAATCGACCAATTGCCATACTCGAAGGTCCCTCCCAGAATGATTCCGTCTTTGCGGGGAAACATATAGAGAAAATCTTTTTCGCCGGGAAGATAATAGCAATAGTCTATTTCCGGTTGAGGAATCAATACAGTCAACTGGCCTCTGACAGGAATCAATTCTTCGTCATTAAAAAGTGTTCTCGCACCCAGGCCCGTGCAATTCATGATCACCTTTTCGTTTAAGGAATCGATATCCTTCATTGAGCTGAATTCCCTGACTTGCAGTTTGCCGCCGGCAAGATAGAAGTCTCTCAAAAGTGCATTAAGATAGACAGGAGGTTCGATCATCATTGTGCCATACGATTGGACATAGTCATAGCCGAAATAAATCTTCGAATCACGATGGTCCCGGATCTCCGGATAAAGATCACGGCTTACAGGAAAATTTTCCGATTCCTGACCTAGCGTATAATCCTTTATCCACCTTACACCATAATCACTTCCCACATAATCCTGGAAGGCCCGGTGGGATATCCGGCAGGCCAGTTCAAACTGGCTAAGGAACTGGCTATCGACTTTGCTTTGATCGTAAACGGTAGTCGGGAACCAGAGTGCACCCGCGACATTGGATGTAGTCTCGGGTGGGAGTTTGCTGGCATATATTGTGACATTGAATCCTTTGCGCTGGAGCAATCTTGCTGTTGTTAGTCCAATAACGCCGCAACCGATCACAGCAAAGTTTTTTTGATTGGTTTGAAGAGCAAGGTCGACTGCTAATTTTCCTGTCCCCCAGGAGAGAGTAACTCCCGCGCCGCCATGACCGTAATTGTGAATGATGGTCTTCTTTCCCAATTTTTCTGATCTAACAACAAAACCCGAAGGACGGTAAGGCCTCAATCCAACCACTGTTCTGATAACGCGATCAGCAGCGACATTCACCGGCATGAACCGCGGATCAGTAGCTGGAAAACCGCGTGCTGGCTGATTCTTTGCATGTAGTGGTGGGAACCCAAAGCTCAAACCGGCAGCGGTCAGGGACGCCATTTTCAGGAATTTTCGTCGAGCTAGCTGCGAGTCAGGCTTCATTGTATTTGGTTGTCGCAAAGTCTACTTTAGATTTCTTATTACTTCTTCTATTGATTCGTTCAACACCTTTTTAACTTCTGCAAATGTAGTTGCAGCATGATTATTCCAATCCATCAGCCGATGTTCCCTGACTCTGCCGTTTTCATATCGTTCAACCGTGAATCTCACTACTTCTATTGCAGGTCTGCGGTGAATATATTCACCGGCAATTTCCATAGAAGCTTTATAGAGACAACAAAACAGGCTATATTTTCCCGTAGCTATATCATCGTCACATTTTCTGTCATCTTGTTTGTTCCATTTCAGTGAATCTGAAAGAATAAGGTTGGCTCTCTGAACTATTTTCAGGTCTGTGGAATCGAAAACCAAATTTCGATTTTCTTCATTAGCCTGCCCGTGGCCGATTTTTGATACAAAGAAGATAAGAATGAAAAGAATTTGTTTCATTAGTTCTATTTTAAGTTGTAAACTATAACCTATTACTTACGACTTATTACTTACTTCTCATTCTTTACAACCTTTCCTCCGATCATCACAAACCTGACTCTTTGCAATTCGGAAATATCTTTTAACGGATCGCCTTTTACAGCGATGATGTCTGCCAACTTTCCCGTTTCGACAGTTCCGATTTCCTTTTCTTTTCTCAGTATTTCTGCATTAACCTTTGTTCCGCACATGATGGCCTGCATCGGTGTCATTCCCAAATTCACATATTCAACAAATTCCTTAGCAGAAAATTGGGCAGGCCAACCAATATAATCAGTACCCAAACCAAACTTAACCCCTTTCTTTATCGCCAGCCGCATATTTACATACATTTTTTCATTTGTCTTTCTGCTCAGCTCAATGGCTTTTTCGAGACTTTTGTTATCACCTATTTCTCCCTCAAAAAAAAGTTTGATGGCAAGCGTGGGGATTAACCATGTCCCATGTTGTATCATTAGGTCCATCGCTTCCTCATCAATAAATGAACCGTGCTCAATCGTGCGAACGCCCGCTTTTACTGCCATTTTAATGCCTTCGGCTGCATGGGCGTGCGCCATGACTGGTACATCCCTTCTTGCTGCTTCTTCCACTGAAGCCTTTAATTCGTCGGGGCTAAAATGAACATTATTTGGATTGTCGCCTACCGTCATAAATGCACCCGTGACCAGGAGTTTAATCCAGTCGCTGCCATATTTGATTTCATTCCGGATCGCCTTGCGCATTTCTTCAGGACCGTCAGCAATTAAGCCATCCGGAGTTATTTTCTGTTCATAAGAAAAAAAATTGATGTCGCCGCCACCGCCGGTTACGGAAATATAGTGGGCAGCACCATAAATATGTGGGCCAACAAATAATCCCTTATTAATTGCATTTCTAATATCCATGTTGGCATAGCCCTCACCCCCTCCGCCGGCTACGCGCAAAGTAGTCCATCCTGCAGCCAACAGATCTTGAACATTTTTTAGGCCCATCAAGGCTTTGGAAGCTGACGAGGTTTTAAGAACGTCGACTTGATAATCCGCGAAAGTTAGATCAGGATGCACATGCATGTCAATTAAGCCTGGCAAAAGCGTGTAATCGCCGAGGTCAATAATCTTAGCATCCTTAGGAACGTTTTGCTTTGTTGTGATTAAATTGATCGTATTGTTTTCAATAATGATAGCAGGATTTGAAATTGTTTTTCCTGTTCCATCAATTAATGTCTTTGCGAGGACTGCAGTCTTTTGGGCAATGGAAGAGGCTTGAATGAATATTAGAAAAGCAATGGAAAAGAGTTTTCTCATGTCACAGGTTTTAGAACTTATCCTTCAAACTTAGAACTTATAACTTATTACTTATTGCCAATTACTCAGAAACTTTTGCGTATTTTAGTACAAATCCTTGTATCATGAAAATAGTTGTCTTTGCTTTAACTCTTCTCATCTCCTTTTCTTCACTTTCCCAGGATTGCCCGAAATTCACGATTCATTCGCCCGCGACAGTCACCGCGGGTGAGGATCTCTCCTTTATTGTGAATATGGAAGGAGCGAGTGATGGTTTGACCTATAATTGGTCTATCAGCGCAGGCACCATTACCTCGGGCCAGGGTACTTCCCAAATTACTGTTGACACTAAAGAGCTGGGAGGTATGACCACGACGGCGACAGTGGAGGTTGGAGGACTACCCAGCAATTGTAGCGGCGTAGTGTCGTCTACTGTTCAGATCATGTCACCAAGTGAAAAAGTGATTTCAGCTAAATTCACAACTTTAGCTGCTTTATCGGCAGCCGTTAAGCAGTTCATTACCAAGACCGACATAAAGAATCCGGAAAGCAGGAATACAGCGTTTGTGTATGTGTATAAAGGAGCGACAACTACTGCGTCTCAGTTAAAGCAGATTAATGCAACGATCACGACGGCATTCGAAAAAAATGGAGTTCCATCTTACCAGTATATGATAAAAGATGGAGGAAAGAAGAAATTAGCTCTGGTCGAAATGTACAAGGTTCCCGAAGGCGCGGAGGAACCCAAACCATCTAATTAGAAATCTTCTGAAACTACTTTCCCTTAACTGCAGTCTTGATCAATCCTTCCAAAACTTTAAGGTCAATGTCTGAGACTTTATTGATATAAATGCAGCCTCCCCCTGCCTTATGTTTACCTAATTTTTTCAGTGTCTCAGCATGCTTTTGAACATCAAGGACAAGATGCAGGGATAAATTTGCTTTTCGCGGAGAAAACCCAATTTTAAACCACTCAACTTCACGCCCGGACGATGGGCTTTTATATATTAGTTTTCCAAATCCAATCATTGAACTACCCCACATCTTAGGTTGTTCATTTGTCGCCTTCTGCATTAATTTAACTATTACCAAACTGTCTTTGCGTTGTTCTTCATTTTTGATTGTTTTGATAAAGTCCTCAACACTTGAGTTTGTTTGTTTGGTCTTTATTTCTGCTAGTTTGCCCATGTTGGAGAGTTTTAATCAATTAAACCAAACCGCATATCCTTTGCGTCGCAGGTCCCAGGCAAGTTTTTTTTCCATTGCCAGGGCTTGCAGTCTGGTCATTGGTTTCGCATTGACGTGATCATAAAGGCTTGGCCGCAAATACGAACCATAGCGCTCCACAATGAAAGCCGACAATTTATAACCCTTCTTATTTTTTTGTCCGGTTTTATGTTGTTTAAATCGTTCGGCTGGCGTTTTGCTGGTCATACCCACGTAAAGGCACTCAAGCACTCCGTTAAATTGCGGGTTGGCATCGCGAAATCGATAGTTTTCCGTAAACACTCGTTTCGACAACTCAACCACGTAGACCCAGTAAACAGTCCTGGCCAAGAATTAAATCATTTTGCTTGCTACAAATCTAGGACAAGTGGGACTATTATTTATCGTTCCAATTTGAAATCCTTATCTGGCGCAGGTCGTAGAGGAACATTTGCAACCTTCCAACCGGTTCGGTACATCCAATCAGCCATCTTCTTTAATTTAGGATAGTTTATATTTTCAGCGTTATCCTGCGGCGTATGATAGTCGGGATGCAAAAGAGTTGTGAACATAATGGCGGGAATTCCTAACCGTGCATAAGGCAAATGGTCGCTTCTAAAATACCATCCCTCAATATGGGAGGATTCGTCCCACGTTGTATCCAGTTTAAAATTTGGGCCTTCTTTATTCGCCGTTAAAGTCATGTTGACCAGGTCAAGTGAATTTCTATGTGGCGGTTTGTAGCCTAATATCGCCGCACTGTCTATATTATTTCTCCCAATCATGTCGCCGTTCAAAACCGCAACAATGCTTTTGGCAGGAACGGTAGGGTGAGACGAAAAATATCTTGAACCCAATAAACCTCTTTCCTCTGCACCATGCATCACAAATAGCACTGATCTTTTAGAAGGATATTTCACAAACGCCCGTGCATTGGCAAGCATGGCCACATCTACACTGGCGTTATCATCGGCTCCGTAATAAATGGAATCTCCCTTTATCATGTTCCTGATACCATGCGCGTCCGTATGACCGCTGTATAAGAGGTACTCAGACTTCAATTTAGGATCCTTTCCTGGCGCGACACCTATTACATTTACGGAAGGATATGAAAATGTTGAAACGATGAGGTTTAATTTCAAGTTTGCTCCACTGCCTTGCAAAATATCCTTAGCAGTGCTGTGCAGCCAAATGACGGGGACCCGGGCAACTACAGTGACCGGGGATTTAGCCGTTATATTCCGGTTAGGCTCCCCTTCAATATCGTAGCTGCCTCTTTTGAAATTTTCTGAAGCATCGTCCCAGGCTTTTTCGGCCACCGAATCGGCAATGAATAGGATAGCGCTCGCACCCTTCTCTATTAACGGCTGGCCATATTTGGCAAAAATGTATCTATTATATCTCCAGGTAGGTAGGGAAACGTCCAAATTGATTCCGGTTGGATTTGCCTCAATCGCCACCACTCTATCTTTAACATCGGTTACGCTCAAATCCATATTCAGCGCATTGCCTAGATATAAAATCGGTGCATTCAGGCTTATGTTCGCCATCTGTGAGACGGCAGCCTCCTTCCATAATTTTAAAGGAGTATCATTTATTAATATGCTTGAATTATCGGAGATCTGGTTGCGGAGTAAAGAAAAATATTGAAAATAAGTTCCGTTATCTCCCGCCGGTTTTAGGCCAATCGACCTGAATTTTTCTGCCAGCCACAGCGAAGCATTCAGTTCATCTAAGGTTCCTGCTGAACGACCCTTGAACTGCCTGTCAGCCAACTTGTATAAATCATTTTTCAAATCCTCTATTGTTATTGACTTCAACCCGGGAGGATTATTGGTCTGAGCAATCGAAGAGTTCGCTAATATCAAAAGTGATAACAATACAATATGTCTTTTCATCTTTAGATTATGCATTTACCTAAATGGTTATTTTTTCAGACGCAAAAATCTCACAGCATTATTATAAAGTATGTCTTCCTTATCTTGTTTTGTAAGGAAGGTTAAGCTATTCAGGAAGCGAATTGATTTTTCAATGGCGTATGGCCATATCATCTGGTCAGACCCAAACATCACCCTATCCAGGTATCCAGCCTCCTTCACGTTGCGGAGAAATTCTTTGATATATCGTTGTGTATTCGGTTCCACCCAAAGCATTACTGCCAGATCTGTATAAAGTTGCGGGTAGTATGCCATGAGCCTGATGGCATGTTCTGGCCAGTCTTCGCCTCCGGCATGCATAAGATAAACTCTAAGTTTAGGATATTTTACTAAAACATCTTCAATAAGATATGGATCTGCTAATCTCAGTCTCGCCTTGGGCGACCAGGAATAAGTGCCTCCGGGATCGCCACCACCGGTATGAACAGCTACCGGAATATCATATTTTTCACAGATGCGTAAATAAGGCTGCCAGATAGAATCGCTTAGGGTCGTGCCGCCATAATAAGGCGCAATTTCTCCAAACACATCAATTTTCTTGTCTTTGATCATCTGCTCGAGTTTAGCCGAATCCATACCCCAATCATTTGGAGCAAACATCAAAATTCCTCTGATCACGATACCATCTTTATCTTTTGCGGCCCAATTATCCACGCTTTCGGGGTTGCCGCTCACGACGGCTTTCACTATATTAAATTTTTTGAATGCGGCAAAGGTTTCTATTCGATGTATTTCCGCATCTTTAGAACCCTTCACTCCATAATGATCAGTTGCCGGCTCTCGTCCCCCGAAGTCACTCTCTGTATAAGAGTGAATGTGCATGTCAATGATTTTTGTTTGGGCTTGTGCAAACAAAACCTGCAGAAGTAATGAGAGTAGAGTAATAAAGTATTTGCTCATGAGAGGTTAAAATATTCATGTGGGAAAAATTTGTTGAATGTAGGTTAATTTGATCGCACACACGCCCGTTGGACACCTTTTTCGCTCTCGCCAAAAATCATTCATTTCAGTCCTGCTTTAAAGACTTTTGCTGGCGGTATTTTTTTCGTTCCTTAGCAAATTGCTTGCTTTGCTTTTTTGTAAGGTTTTTTGCAGCGGATAACTCCACCCACCCAATAACATTGATACGGGATTTCGTTTCGAAATTCCTCCAAATTTTTGCACTATTTGATAACTCAAAAATTCTGTCAACAAATGATTGAACACATTTCGCTTCCCTCAAAGTTGTGTCTTGTGTCTGGGGTGTCCAATAAGTCTTAAACGTATAGCTCACTTGTGACGCAAACTCAATATAATAAGTGGTGCCGCCAACTCCTCGTTTCCAGCCTCTAATTGAGTCATCAGTTGGTAAATCCAGGATTTTTAATTGCTCAATAAAACCTACTATTTGCCTAACCGTATCAACTTGCAAGATCTTTTTGTCTACCAAAGTTCGTAGTGTCGGACGTCCAGTACCTGGCGGCTGCTCAGTCACCCAAGAAGTCAATGACCAGCGAATAAATCTTCGCTATTTTTCCAAATGTCAAGCACTTGATTTACGTTCCAAATTCTAAAATAGTACGGAGATGAAGTGGCGTCAATTCTTGCGAGTGATAGAGCGTGAACAACTATATTATGAAACTTATACAGCATTAATGTGTCACCACTTTGGGAGAGTATACCATTGAGGTTTTTAGTCTGTCCAAAGCAAAGGGTAGACCACAGTACTAATGGAATCAAAAATGGATGCTTTGTCCTTAATTTAAATAGTTGCACAAAAAAGCAATTGTCTATTTGATTATTTCGAATTTTCGAACTATAACCTTCGATCCTTCGGCCAGCATGATTGAATCAGGAATTGCAGTATCTAAGATCGAAAACTCCTGTCCATACAGTAATCCAAACCTGACTTTAATCTCATATTTTGTAGCGTCATAAGTCTGCCACCTTGGATGTTCAACCTGGTATTGTGAAGTTCTATCTCTCCTTAGCTGGGTATAGCCCCAAAAGTGCTCAGTAATGAATTCTTCCTCACTTCCCACAGCCAGATCCTTTGGACCAGCTTTGGCGATAACCTCAATTGAGTCCCAATCATGGTTATGCTTCCAGGCATATTTGACCTGCAGGTATTCAGAATTTTCAAACCAAGAGAATTTTGTCGGATAGGTAATGTATCTCTCTTTATAAACGGTATTGGCAATGAAAGTCAGTGCCCGCTTCGGCACAATTTCCTTCAGAAAGCTGACTCCTCTTTTCCAAATTCCATTTTCCTTGTACTTAACATAAAACCGAAGATTAATCTCCTCAAAATTTATATGAAAGGGAATTGGAAGACCTTTTAATCTTGTATTTAGAAACCGAAATCCCACCAAGCTCACATAGCATTTTCCTTTCCACAAATCCAACTCAGTGCCAAAAGGGATATACCTTTTTATCAATAGAGGATCTAGAGAATAATTTGCAATGGTTAGTTTGCGCCATTCCGCAGTTAGAAAAGCAGAATTCATTGGTCAAATATAGTTGGGGTATGTTGAGATCACAGACTTGAATTGGGGTTCAAGGCAATGCTAGTTCGGATATGGCTGTGTCCAAGTCGTGCAATGAAAGAAGTTGCATCAGAGAACTGAAATTATTGTCGCCTGTCGTGCCAGAAGACGCCAACCTGAGTTTTGTTTCATCCAGATATTTGTAAAACGCCGCTTCACTGTTTTTCCTACGTTATCGCTCTTCCCTTGTGGTTTGAGCGTTTCCAGGCCCATAACAATGGCTACATTTTCAAGAATGGATATTTTTTCAATGTTGCGGTCAAATGTAGCATAATCCAACATGCCGTCACGAACATGCTTCTTTGTCCCTTCAATGGTACCGGCAATATTTGCAGGAGTGTTCACTATCATGTCGGGCGACCAGTATTTCGTAAACAGCGCTGCTGAGTCTCCTTTTAAAACCGCAAGCCGTTCTTCATTGTCCAGGTTTCGGACAAAGGACTCGTCGATTGTCTGAGCCGGCGAATCGAGATAAATAATGCTCGCCATTGCAAGGACTGCTACTTTGAAAGAGTTGCCAGATTTCATATAAAGTGTTTAATGATCTTTATGTTTTCAACATAGATCTGATTTTCCTTATTTCCTTAAAATTTTCTCCATCGTCTTTCCTTTTGCCAATTCATCTACCAACTTATCCAAATAACGGATCTTTTGCATGAGCTTATCTTCGATTTCCTCTACCCGATATCCACAAATCACGCCTGTAATTTTTGAAACATTGGGATTAAGTTTTGGCGCCTCAGCGAAAAAGGTTTTAAAATCGATGTTGTTGTCGATTTGTTTTTGCAGTGCCTGTTGATTATATCCTGTCAGCCAACAAATGATAGCATCTACTTCATCCTTTGTACGGCCCTTTCTTTCGGCTTTTCGAACGTAATACGGGTAGACACCGGCAAAAGACATTTTGAATACTCTTTCATTATCCATTAGCTTAGTGATTTTTTCAAAGTTAATTTTTTACCGGCTCGAGGAGAATTTAAAAAATGAGTAGCTTTAAGGGAAGGAAAAAGTTCTTGCCAATAACCACCGCAAAATTCAATTATGGCTGCCGCTGCTAAGCCTTCCCACGATGTCTTCGGGCTAGGCCTTGGACTTCTTAGTTGGATATTTCCCAATGTTTCGGTTTGGATAAAACTTGCCGTAAGTATATTAATAATTGGGCTTATTCTTTATTTACGAATGAGTAAGGATAAAAGGGAGCAGGCTCTGAACGCCGTAAGTGATTATTCGGATAAAGCGCTGACCAATTTTATTGTGCCGGTTATCGGTGGCGCTTTCCGGGGATTATTTTTCTCTTTAATTGGCATCGTTATCGCGGATTATGTCCTTAATATCCGGCTTATTCATCATGAAAATATTCCAGTAATGAATAGTTCTGCAAATAGCGGTGGTATTGTCAAGTTATTTCTGCATACGCTTGGCAATCTCAACAGTGCTGGCACCACTGTTGTTATTTTGGCATGCTTTATAGGTGCGTGGGCAAAAGTTGACGAGGCTAGAAATGAGAGAAACAGATTCATTTTCACCAGGGGTCTGAATTTAGAATATACAACGGCGGATTTTAAAGGGACAAGTTCATTTCTGTGGGTGAAATCAATGAATTTTGAGTTTTCATATAACGGCAAAACGTATCGGCACAAAGAATATGATCTTCGAAAGAGAACGGACCCACAGCGGAGAAAATACTTTATACAATTTTCAGCCTCTAATCCAAACATAGCAAAGATATTATGGGATCAGGCCGAGAAGGTGTAAGTCATGATCGGCCCCAAAATAGAGATGGCGGGGTTAACTTCTGTTCGGTCGCTCCAAAAAAAAACGCCCTTCATTTCTGAAAGGCGTTTAATAAATATGGCAGCTACCTACTCTCCCGTATTTTGGTACAGTACCATCGGCCATGAGGGGCTTAACTTCTCTGTTCGGTATGGGAAGAGGTGAACACCCTCGGCAGAACCACCATAAAGAGTTGTAAGTTTTAAGTTGTAAGTTATAAATAGCAGGTCTTTCGACTTACTACTTATAACCTATCACTTATAACTTAAACATATTGGGAATTGTTAGTCGAGTATCCAATAAAAAAAAATTAAAGCGTACGGGCAATTAGTACTACTCGGCTTTAGTGTTACCACTTTTACACCTGTAGCCTATCAACGTCATAGTCTCTGACGGCCCTTAAAAGTAAACTCATCTTGAGGTAGGTTTCACGCTTAGATGCTTTCAGCGTTTATCCTGGCCACACGTAGCTACTCAGCATTGCACCTGGCGGCACAACTGATACACCAGCGGTGTGTACGACCCGGTCCTCTCGTACTAAGGTCATATCCTCTCAATTTACTTGCGCCCACCACAGATAGGGACCGAACTGTCTTGCGACGTTCTGAACCCAGTTCACGTGCCACTTTAATCGGCGAACAGCCGAACCCTTGGGACCTTCTCCAGCCCCAGGATGTGACGAACCGACATCGAGGTGCCAAACCTCCCCGTCGATATGAGCTCTTGGGGGAGATCAGCCTGTTATCCCCGGAGTACCTTTTATCCTTTGAGCGACGGCCCTTCCATACAGAAACCGCCGGATCACTTTAGCCGACTTTCGTCCCTGCTCGGCTTGTGTGCCTCACAGTCAAGCACCCTTATACTAATGCGCTCTTCGTACGATTACCAACCGTACTGAGGGTACCTTTGCAAGCCTCCGTTACTCTTTAGGAGGCGACCACCCCAGTCAAACTACCCACCATGCACTGTTTCCCGCAAGGGATTAGACTCTAAATCAAAGAAGGTTGGTATTTCAACGACCGCTCCACCCTACCTAGCGGCAAGGCTTCGTAGCGTCCCAACTATGCTACACATCCGTAATTCAAAATCAATGCAAAGTTGTAGTGAAGGTTCACGGGGTCTTTCCGTCCCGTGGCGGGTAACCGGCATCTTCACCGATACTACAATTTCACCGGGCTCGTGGAGGAGACAGTGTTCAACTCATTAGACCATTCGTGCAGGTCGGAACTTACCCGACAAGGAATTTCGCTCACTTTGTTACATCCTCTTGATTCAAATCTTCAGAAGATGGAGTGTTAACTTTTAACACTCTCTGCATGTCTCCATGCAGGTCGGACTTTATCTTAACTTGTTTTCGATTCATTGCCTCAGCAATGAACTTTATTTTCTCAATGCCCTCATACGTAAGATGCAATTTGTTTTGCATCATTTGTATCACATCTTTAAACTTCAGAAATGCTATCTCCTTTTTCGTCTTCAATGGATTCTGTTCAAAAAAAGGAATAATAACATTCACTAGGTGTTCAAGATTTCTTACGCGATATGCCATTCGATCACCATGATTCACTCTTACTACACCGCACTTAAAATAACTCTTAAGTGCGAAGAGAATCTGTACATCACTCACGTGCTGCACAACGGTAAACTCTGGCAATACCTGGAAGCCGATTTTCATTTCACGATGAGGATTGACACTTATGTGAAAGCATCCCTCACCATCAACAAAACCAGCAATCCATTGAGGATTCAACTGCATGAGTGAATTTACAAGTTCTGAACGTGAAGTCTCTGAGGGTTTCCTTCGCACGCATGCGAAAGATCTTCCCTGCGGATTGTCCCCTTGTCTTTTCCATTTTTACTTTCGTAATCCATGACTACGATGAGTAGAAAAAGCTGTGTGAGGAGTTTCCCGCATATAGTTCAGTTTTACTAAGGCTAGCGATTGGTTAACCTTAGGACCGTTATAGTTACGGCCGCCGTTTACTGGGGCTTCAGTCAGGAGCTTTGCCTTGCGGCGAACACCCTTCCTTAACCTTCCAGCACCGGGCAGGTATCAGGCTCTATACGTCATCTTTCGATTTTGCAGGGCCCTGTGTTTTTGTTAAACAGTTGGTTGAACCATTTTACTGAGACCATCCGAAGATGGTACGCTTTATCCCGAAGTTACAGCGTCAATTTGCCTAGTTCCTTCTCCACGGCTCACCCGAGCTCCTTAGAATATTCTTCCCGTCTACCTGTGTCGGTTTGCGGTACGGGCTGCTATACTCGCTTTTCTTGGAAGAGCTTTTATGACTTCGCTTTGCCCGAAGGCTGGGCTGAACGTGCATTTCCGTCAGCACGTAGCCACCACGGCTCTCCGTTACTTTTAATATATAGCAGGCGCAGGAATATTAACCTGCTTTCCATCAGCTACCCCTTTCGGGTTTGCCTAAGGACCCGTCTAACCCTGATCCGATTAACGTTGATCAGGAACCCTTAGACTTTCGGAGGTCCGGTTTTTCACCGGACTTATCGTTACTTATGCCTACATTTTCTTTTGAAACCGCTCCAGCATATGTCACCATACACCTTCGATGCAGTTTCAATGCTCCCCTACCGATCATCCACGAAGTGGAGATCATAGAGCTTCGGTTCGTAGTTTGATGCCCGATTATTTTCCGTGCGGGACCTCTCGACCAGTGAGCTGTTACGCACTCTTTAAATGAATTGCTGCTTCCAAGCAAACATCCTGGCTGTTATAGAAGTCCTACCTCGTTTGATCAACTTAACTACGTATTAGGGACCTTAGCTGCTATTCTGGGTTATTTCCCTCTCGGCCACGGACCTTAGCGCCCGTAGCCTCACTCCCGGTAATATCTGTTAGCATTCGGAGTTTGTCAGGGTTTGGTAGGCGGTGAAGCCCCCTAGCCCAATCAGTAGCTCTACCTCTAACAGACTTATAATCCGAGGCTGTTCCTAAAAACATTTCGGGGAGAACGAGCTATCTCTCAGTTTGATTGGCCTTTCACCCCTATCCACAGGTCATCCCAGAACTTTTCAACGTTAACGGGTTCGGTCCTCCAGTGTGTGTTACCACACCTTCAACCTGCCCATGGATAGATCACAAAGTTTCGCGTCTGCCCCCACTGACTAAATCGCCCTATTTGGACTCGCTTTCGCTACGGCTCCGTTAATTTCGAACTTAACCTTGCCAGTGAGGAGCAACTCGTAGGCTCATTATGCAAAAGGCACGCCGTCACCAAACACATTGCTGTGCAGGCTCCGACCGCTTGTAGGCACACGGTTTCAGGTACTATTTCACTCCCTTGTTTAGGGTGCTTTTCACCTTTCCCTTACGGTACTGGTTCACTATCGGTCTCTAAGTAGTATTTAGCCTTACCAGATGGTGCTGGCAGCTTCAGGCAGGATTCCTCCGGTCCCGCCTTACTCAGGATACTGCTCGTCCTCATCAATTTGCGCTTACGGGGCTATCACCCTCTATGGCTCAACTTTCCAGAAGATTTAACTTGATGATGATTTCTAAATGCAGTCCTACAACCCTCTAGCGGCACGCCGCCAAAGTTTGGGCTATTCCCATTTCGCTCGCCACTACTCAGGGAATCACTAAATTGTTTTCTTTTCCTCCCGGTAATTAGATGTTTCAGTTCCCGGGGTTGGCTTCCTGATTGCTCAGGATAATACACCTTCAGTGTACTGGGTTGTCCCATTCGGAGATCTGCGGATATAATGCTTGTGTGCAACTCCCCGCAGCTTATCGCAGCTTACCACGTCCTTCATCGCCTCTTAGAGCCAAGGCATCCACCATGTGCCCTTAATTGCTTTAAAAAAATTAATGTGCAAACAACATGAATGTCGTTCGCTATCATTCGCAGAGACAACGCAAGCGCTGCCTCCACAATTGTTTATTGTAGTTGTTACCCGACCACTTAAAAAAGTGATCGTGTGTTAGATACTCGTCTAACAATATTTTCCCAATATGTCAAAGAACTTTTGTTGCTGATGATGAGGTTGTGATCCTCTACGCCGCTTGCGTCATCATTATGTGGAGGATATCGGAGTCGAACCGATGACCCTTAGCTTGCAAAGCTAATGCTCTAGCCAACTGAGCTAATCCCCCTTCGTCCGCCGTAGCTGTTGCGAAGGCGGGCTTCGCTGTTTTAGTAGACCCGACCAGATTTGAACTGGTGACCCCTACATTATCAGTGTAGTGCTCTAACCAGGCTGAGCTACGGATCTATCTTTGTAGCCTCCATATCGGGTTACTTCACTTAAAAGAACTTGCATAAAAAATCCCGCTTGCCCGCGGGACAAGATTGAAAGTAAAGGAAACAATAGCTGGTAAATCTGATGATCAGTGTAAACACTAATCATATTGCTCTAAAAAGGAGGTATTCCAGCCGCACCTTCCGATACGGCTACCTTGTTACGACTTAGCCCCAGTCACCAGTTTTACCCTAGGCGGCTCCTTACGGTTACCGACTTTAGGTACACCCGGCTTCCATGGCTTGACGGGCGGTGTGTGCAAGGTCCGGGAACGTATTCACCGTATCATTGCTGATATACGATTACTAGCGATTCCAGCTTCATGGAGTCGAGTTGCAGACTCCAATCTGAACTGAGAGGCGTTTTTTGGGATTAGCTTCACATCGCTGTGTTGCAGCCCTTTGTACGCCCCATTGTAGCACGTGTGTAGCCCTGGGCATAAAGGCCATGATGACTTGACATCATCCCCTCCTTCCTCACGTCTTACGACGGCAGTTTCACTAGAGTTCCCAGCGTTACCTGATGGCAACTAGTGATGGGGGTTGCGCTCGTTGCGGGACTTAACCCAACACCTCACGGCACGAGCTGACGACAGCCATGCAGCACCTTATCCCGTGTATATTGCTATAAGGGTAGCTTTCACCACCTGTCACGGGACATTCTAGCCCAGGTAAGGTTCCTCGCGTATCATCGAATTAAACCACATGCTCCACCGCTTGTGCGGACCCCCGCCAATTCCTTTGAGTTTCAATCTTGCGATCGTACTTCCCAGGTGGGATACTTAATGCTTTCGCTCAGACACACACAGTGTATCGCGTATGTCGAGTATCCATCGTTTAGGGCGTGGACTACCAGGGTATCTAATCCTGTTTGATCCCCACGCTTTCGTGCCTCAGTGTCAATATCCGCGTAGCAAGCTGCCTTCGCAATTGATGTTCTATGTCATATCTAAGCATTTCACCGCTACATGACATATTCCGCTCACCTCCACGGTATTCAAGACAAATAGTATCAATGGCAGTTTCCGAGTTAAGCCCGGAGATTTCACCACTGACTTACCTGCCCACCTACGCACCCTTTAAACCCAGTGAATCCGGATAACGCTTGCACCCTCCGTATTACCGCGGCTGCTGGCACGGAGTTAGCCGGTGCTTATTCATCTGGTACCGTCAGTTGACCTGGAAAGGCCCTTTTTCGTCCCAGATAAAAGAAGTTTACAATCCAGAGGACCTTCATCCTCCACGCGGCATGGCTGGTTCAGACTTGCGTCCATTGACCAATATTCCTTACTGCTGCCTCCCGTAGGAGTCGGGCCCGTGTCTCAGTGCCCGTGTGACTGGTCGTGCTCTCACACCAGTTACTGATCGCAGGCTTGGTGGGCCGTTACCCCGCCAACTACCTAATCAGCCGCACACCCATCATTAAGCGCCGGAGCTATAATTATAAAATGATGCCATTTCATAATGTTACGGGGTATTAATCCAAGTTTCCCTGGTCTATTCCCCACTTAAAGGAAGGTTGTGTACGTGTTCCGCACCCGTTTGCCGGTCGCCAGCATCCCGCATTGCTGCGGGACCTGCTGCCCCTCGACTTGCATGTATTAAGCCTGCCGCTAGCGTTCATCCTGAGCCAGGATCAAACTCTCCATTGTAAATGAGATTTGATACTGACCGTTTATTCTCATGAATTAACGTGTCAAATCGAATGTGTTTCGCTTTGACTTACCTTTTGTTCCGATTATTCATCGGAGTGCTATTGTTTCCTAACTTTCAAAGATCTTTTGGCCGCAACTTGCCGCCCCTTTTTTGCAAAAGGATTGCAAAGGTACGTGCCATTGTATTACTAACCAAAATATTTCCTGATCTTAACTCACCGTTTGCACGATGATACTCAACCTGTTTGACGAAGAACTCCTGCAATTTTCAGATAGGGGGCAGCAAAATTACAACCTCCCCAATTACCCACAAAGTTTTTGATTTGATTTTGTACACATTTGACCCACAACAACCCAAAAAAATGATGCCAATCCGAAAATATTCCCCCAATTCAAAATGTTTTCACCCGGCTGTCCCTTCCTGATCGAAAAATTCCCAGATTATTTTACAAATAAGGGTAGGTAACTTTTATTAGAAACAGTCCCTTGCCCGGGGCCGCAAAACGAGCCCTGGTGCAGTCCCGGCTCTCAATCACCGCCCGGAAATCAGCCAGACTGATCTTATTCCTCGCCACTTGCAGCATCGTCGCCACCATCGCTCTCACCATCCCTCGCAAAAAACGGTTCGACTTCACCTGGTAACAGAAACAATAATCTTCCTGTATCCATTTGCTTTCCGAGATTTCACAGACAAAACTTTTCACCTGCGTCTTTTTCTTCGAAAACGATGTAAAATCTTTGTACTCTTTCACCACTGCAGCTGCCTGGTTGAGCAACTCTATATCTAATTTATAAGGAAAATAGAATGCACGCTCCCTCAAGAAAGCATCCTTTTGCTGATATATGAAATACTTGTACTCTCTCGCAATGGCATCGAAACGACAATGTGCATTATCATCTACAGCAATCAACCTCCTTACTACAACGTCGGCCGGAAGGATCGCATTCATCTTATAAACGAAATGCGGATGGACTGCTGAATCAAAATCGAAATGAAAAAAATTCTGGAGGGCATGAACACCGGCATCCGTCCTCGAGGAGCCGGTCATAGAGACCTTTTCCTTCTGCAACACTTCGAAGGCTTTTTCTACCTCTGCCTGAATCGTATGGGCATTTTCCTGAAGCTGAAATCCACTGTATCGCGTGCCTTTATAGGAAATCTCAAGGAAATAGCGGGACATATTTATTTATCACTTACTAATGCTTTGAAGCGATTCACAAACCCCTGATCCTTCAATTCGGATTGCAGCGATCGGAAATTTTCCATGTCCGTTACAAACGGATAAGCTGCATCGAAAAATTTGTATTTACCTCCATCATCCAAAAACAATGCGCTCAGGTTCTTTAGCTGAATCGTTGAAAAACATTTTGCCTTAAAATACTTCCTGGCCTCCTCCACCATCTTATCATCCCCGATTTCTGCAGCCATCTGTTTGCGAAGTGTAAAAAAATCATTCTCCATCGCAATGCCGGCACAGTTGTTCTTAGACCCTGAACTATTCACCGTTTTTGTTTCAACGGGCTGATTCGTTTCCTTTTTTACCTCCGAAATCTTTTTTTTTCGTCAAGAGTGCTGTCCGTAGAAAAATCCAGGAATTTTTTTTCTTCTTTCGCGACTTCTTTGTTTTCATTGACCACCGCCTTCGGATTGGGTATCAAAACGCGAATGGTATCACTACCTCCATTCTCAAATTGATCAATAAAAATCAATCCGAATCCTTCCGTAGTCGAACTCTCAGATTTCCTGGTCACCACCGATTGTTTATACACTGCGGGCACTGCCATTTTTATCTCTTCCTTTTTTTCCTTAACCGGCTCGCTCGTACCTAGCTTCGCTAACTCTCTCCTGGCAGTTGAACTGTCTGGCTGAACCGCCTTCGACTCCTCCTTTTTTACCTGCTGCGTAATCAACTCGACTTTTTTCTCGTCGTCTATTTTTGGAGACGGTTTCGTAATCACTTCCGGTTTTTTCTCATCCAGGCTTGCGAGAATGGGTCTCTCTTTTAATGATGGATCATCCGCAGCCCTCGACAGGATCTCAGTAAAAGCGGAGACCTTGTTATTCTTCGATTTGGAACTGCTGTCTGTAGTTCCTGTTTGCTGAACTGGCATTTGAATGGCCATCGTTTGAAGATCGTAAAGTCCCCAACCTTTGTCACCAAAGTTTTTCAATAAGTATCCATGATCCTTCCTGTTAATGGTCAGGGAAAATTGCCTTTCTGGCCACTTGTTCTGTGGAAAGCCAATACTAACCCGATAAGTAGTATCCACCAACTTGGAAAGAATCAGGTAACCGGACGAAGTGGAACTATACACCCTGTCATTCATTTTCACAAAGAAAGGCTGGGAACTGTCCGCCTGCAAATAGACAAAATAAACTTTTTGAGAAAAACCCGTCGATACGGACACCATAAGTAAAACGGCCAGGATGAATCTGTTCATCTATTCATATAATTATTCGGTCAAAATTAACCCAATCGGAACTATGAAGCTAAAAAAACGCGAACACATCAATATTATGTAGAGCCGTTGATCCAGCTTTTCCTAACAATTGACCGCACAATTGGCTCGCTGGTTGTTTGTAAATCAAGCCGTCGGTGAAATGAGTTGTTAAATTACACAACCTTCCTTCACTTTTACAGAGGTTCAAAGGTCCGACTGTTCTATTTTTGACGCTCTTAACTATTATCTATGCCACGATTGCACCTTTTATTATTAGTTCTAATTTCCAATCATGTGATATTCGCACAGGCCCAACCCGTGGCAGACACCTCCTGGAAGAAAAACTACCGGGAATCTGCAACACGTATCAACGACCTGGTCCATACTAAATTGGAAGTGAAATTTGATTATGATAAATCCTATCTGTACGGAAAAGCCTGGATCACTCTCAAGCCTCATTTTTATCCTACCGATTCACTCAGACTGGACGCAAAAGGCATGGACGTGAAACGCGTAGCCATTAATAAAGGAACAGATTCGAAAAACCTCCAGTACAAATATGACGGCATGCAGCTGTTCATTACACTGGATAAGAAGTATAAAGGGGATGAAGCTTATACGATTTTTATCGATTATACCGCGAAACCCAATGAAGTGAAAGTGAAAGGCAGCGCTGCCATTACCAATGCCAAGGGCCTCTACTTCATCAATCCAAAAGGCGAGGATAAAGGAAAACCAACTCAAATATGGACTCAAGGTGAGACAGAAGCGACCTCTGTATGGTGTCCCACAATCGATAGGCCCAATCAAAAAACCACCGAGGAAATATATATGACGGTGCCTGCAAAATATGTTACCCTTTCTAATGGAAAACTGGTGAGCCAGAAGAAAAATGCAGATGGCACGAGAACCGATTATTGGAAAATGGATCTCCCACACGCTCCCTATTTGTTTTTTATGGGCGTGGGTGATTATGCTGTGATCAAAGACTCCTGGAAAGGAAAAGAAGTGAGTTACTATGTTGAGAAAGAATATGCACCGGTGGCCAGAAAAATTTTCGGCCTCACTCCTGAAATGATTGCTTTCTTTTCAAAGATCACCGGGGTTGACTATCCCTGGGTTAAGTATTCACAGATCACAGGGACGGACTATGTCAGCGGCGCCATGGAAAACACGACCGCGACCCTTCATTCAAGCGTTGCCCAGCAAGATGCGCGTGAATTGACTGACGCCAATAAATGGGAACCGGTGGTTGCCCATGAACTGTTTCACCAATGGTTTGGGGATTATGTCACTACGGAGAGTTGGAGCAATATTACCCTCAATGAGTCGTTCGCGAATTTCAGTGAGGTTCTTTGGTATGAATACAAATATGGCAAAGACGCCGGCGATGATCAGAATTTCACCGATATGGATGGCTACCTGAAAAGTAACAGTGAAAAGAAAGACCTGGTCCGGTTCTACTATGACAATAAAGAAGATGTGTTTGACGCAGTTAGTTATAACAAAGGAGGTCGGATATTAAACATGCTGCGCAACCTCGTCGGTGACGCAGCCTTTTCCAAAGCGCTCAATCTATACCTCACCACCAATAAATTCAAGTCTGCCGAAGCAGCGCAACTTCGCCTTGCTTTTGAAGAAGTGACCGGCAGAGACCTCAATTGGTATTGGAACCAATGGTATTACGGCAGCGGTCACCCTCAATTGGATATAAACTATAGCTACCTGGCCGACCAAAAAAAGGTGCAGGTGATCGTGAACCAAAAACAAAAAGGTCAAATATTTAAACTGCCCGTTGCCATTGACATCTATCACGGCGCCAACAAGGTCAGGTATCCGGTATGGGCAAAGAATGCAACAGACACTTTTTATTTTGACGCCGCACAAAAGCCAGACCTTGTAAACTTTGATGGCGACAAAATTTTATTAACGGAGAAGAAAGAAAATAAAACGTTGGACGAATACATTCACCAATATAAATATGCCGGCACATACCTGGACCGGCGCGAAGCGATTGATTTTGCATCTCAGAACCAGGATGATCCTAAAGCAGTTGAATTTCTAAAGGAAGCTTTGAAAGATAAATTTGAAGCGCTTCGCGTGTTGGCAGTCGGGCAGCTGAACATTAAGAACGAAACCGTCAAGAACACGATGGAACCGATATTGGTTGACTTAGCCAAAAATGATCCTAAGCGTTTAGTAAAATCGTCTGCCATTGTCAAATTGGGAGAATATCAGAAACCAGAATATGCCCCTATTTTCAAAGCAGCCATCGATGATTCTTCATATTCTGTATCAGGAAATGCGCTGGAAGCACTTTTACAAATCGATCCATATGGAGCTCTGGCAGAAGCAAAGCGTCTATCGACCTCAACGGTTCAGGGGAAACTTTCTTCGACCATTGCCAGTATTCTCGTTGCCTCCGGCGATGAATCTTATGCCGACGTGATCCTTAGTCAATTTGAAAAGATGCCAACAACGCAGGAAAAGTTAGATCTCGCTCAATCTGTCGGCAGTTTCATTGGGCAATCAAAAGATATGGCGGTTGTAAAAAGAGGCGTTGACGCTATCGTGGCTTTCAGGGACGCAATACCCGCATCCTCCAGAAGTGTGACAGATGAATTCATTAATGGTGTATTGCTGAAAGACCTGGCGAAGAGAAAAAAAGCAGCCGGTTTAGAAGATCAGTCGAATTATATTTCATCCAAATTGCCAGGGGCCGACAAGAAAGGATTCTAAACTAGATGCTCACGCAATCCCCTCCGACGGAGGGGAAGATTGCGTTATAGTAAACAAGCTTACTATAAATAGAAAAGTAATAAACAAAAGAAAACTTGTTATTATTAAGTGGAAAAACAAAAAGTGTTAGCTGTGAGAAAGCAATTACGCTGCTTAGGTGTAAGGAAGCTATATTATCTGTTGGCTAAAGATTTTAAAAGAGAACAAATAACAGTGGGTAGAGACAAGTTGTTTAGGATTCTGCGGAATGAGAAAGTGTTGGTAGTAAAGAAAAAACGTTATACAAAGACTACGAAATCACATCACTGGATGCAGAAGTATAGAAACCTGATAAAGGGTTTGCAAACGATAAATACAGAGCAACTATGGGTAGCTGACATCACCTGGTTGAATCTTAAAAAAGGACCTTGTTATCTACACTTAATCACCGATGGATATTCCAAGAAAATCATGGGATACGAAGTAAGCAATAATCTGTTAGCGGCAAGCACCATTAAAGCTCTTAAGATGGCATTAAAGGCCAGAACATATACTACTGCATTAATCCCCCCTCCGTAGGAGGGGAAGATTGCGAAAGTATCTAGCCCCTACCATCCCCCACTCGCTCCGCCGCCGCCGCCGCTTCCTCCGCCAAAGCCTCCGAAGCCGCCACCACCGCCGCCGAGACCAGCCACCCCGCCTCCAGACCAACCGCCGCCTCTTCCACCTCCGAGCATGCTGGCAATGATCCAACCGGTTGGTGACATCATTCCACCTCCCCTGCCTCCTCGTCCTCCGCCAATACCCGCAAGTATGAAAAATAAAATGATGATTAATAAAAATATCGAGCCCAAAGGCAGGCCTTTCTTTTTCCCATAACCCGTCGGCGCTTTATAAACACCGGCCGCCGCCTTCATGAGTGCATCCGTTCCTAAGTCTATCCCTCGATAATAATTGCCGGCCTTGAATTGAGGTAGGATCTGGTTGTCGATAATGCTCTTTGCAATAAGATCTGGGATTGCTCCTTCTAATCCGTAGCCCGTTTGTATTCCGACCTTTCGATCGTCTTTGGCCACTAATAAGACTACGCCATTATTATTTTCTTTGCTTCCCACTCCCCAACTCCGGAGTATTCCTAACCCGGCATCATCAATGGAATTTCCTTCTGTGGAATTGACAATGACCACCGCGATTTGGTTAGAAGTGCTATCATCATAAGCGACCAGTTTGTGTTCCAGGGCCTCCAATTGCGCAGGAGTGAGCGTGTTGGTAAAGTCATTCACCAGCCGCGGCGGACTCGGCCTTTGAGGAATTCCTTTATCGACCTGCGCAACAGCACAAACTGAAAGAAATAGAGTGAGAAATAAGAGTAGTCTCTTCATGAATATTATCTGCCAAATACGATGTCGTTTGGCAATTCGTTTTTATCTGTTCCTTTATCATAAGGAAAGTTAGCCTGAAGGGCTTCGCCTATATGACGGACACAAGTACTGATTCCCTCAGCGTAGTTGTCACGATTAAAATTTAGGATCATTTCATTGACCACCCTCTTCCAATATTCCTGCCCCACCCTCTGATGAATCCCTTCATCGCCATAAACAGCAAGCTGCCGGTCTTTCAGAGCCACATAAACCAAAACGGCATTGCGTTGCTGCGTATTCTCCATTTTCAATGTAAAAAACAACTCCGTTGCCCGGTCAATTGCATCTACATAACTGCAACGGCTTTCTACATATACTCGCACCTCACCACTGGTTCGTTGCTCTGCATCACCAATAGCTTTGGCAATCGCATAGGTTTCTTCTTCACTGAAGAAATTTCTTTTTCGCCTGAAAAGTGAAAACAACTTAAACGATTTTAAAATTTTATTTCAATCGCTTCTTCCGCACCTGCCACAGATTCAAAACCCGACTGTTTCTTAAATCCAAATAAATTAGCCAACAGGCTAGTAGGAAAACTCCGGACCTTTCTATTATAATCAGCTACCGCTGCATTAAAATCATTCCTTGCAATCTTGATCCGCCTTTCCGTTCCCTCCAACTGCGTTTGAAGACCGGCATAAGCCGCTGTCCCCTTTAATGTGGGATATTTTTCTATGATGATGATCATACGGTTAGCAGTAGCCGCAAGAGTATCCTGGAGAGTCTTCTGATTTTCATAATTTGTCGGATCCAGTTCGTTATTGGACAATGCCGATAATGCCTTGCTCCGCGCTTCAGCAATCTTTTCCAGTGTTCCCTTTTCAAAGTCGGAAGCTCCCTTCACCACGTTCACCAGGTTGGGTATGAGATCAAGTCTTCGTTGGTAAGTATTCTGAACCTCTGACCATTGCAGCTTGACATTCTCCCTTTTTTTTACCAGGGAATTGTTGGTTGTGACGACCCAAACAATAAGGATGAACAGGACAATAGCGCCAACAATGTAGCCGGTATATTTCTTTTGCATTTACCCTTGCTTAGAATTCTACTTTAGGCGCCTTTTCCGCACCTTCATCCGCCTTAAAGCCTTCTTTCTTGGAAAATCCAAACATGCCGCTCAGGAAATTCATGGGGAATGATCTCACTCTTACATTGTACGTATTCACTGCCTCATTAAAATTTCTCCTTGAATTGCGGATATCATTTTCAATTCCTTCCAGTTGTCCCTGTAGCTGTTGAAAGTTTTGTGTGGCCTTCAGATCGGGATAGTTTTCGACCACTGCAAGTAACCGACTTAATGACCCGGATAATTGACTCTGGGCAGCTTGGAATTTAGCCAGGTTTTCCGGTGTAAGGTCCTCGGCTTTTAAATTGATGGACGTTGCTTTAGCGCGCGCTTCTACCAATTGAATCAGTGTTTGTTGCTCAAAGTTGGCGGCTCCTTTCACGGTGTTGACCAGGTTCTGAACCAGGTCTGATCTTTTTTGATATTCAGTATTTACATTATTCCATGCGTTCTTCACTTTTTCATCCTGCTTTACCAAGCCATTGTAACCACTGCAACCCCAGATCCCCAGGATAAGCAGCAATCCAAGAATAATGAATAAGGTGAGGTTTCGTGTCCCTTTCATTGTAATAGGTTTTAATGAGTCGCAAAATTAAGATTTTTAGGTAGTTCCTCATGTTAAATTCCCCTTTCATCAAGAACCGTTGCACGCTTCAATGCAATGGATTAAGCTTGCTTAACGTTTGCTACCTTTAATACCCAATTATCTGAATCTATAGCATGACCCTGATAAAAACAGCTTCTGTCATCTTTATCCTTTCGCTCCTTACGGGACTGCAATGTAAAAAAGCGGGAAATGGAAATGCAATCATCGGAAATGATGTGCAAGACACCGTGTTGGTTGAAGGACTGAATTTGCCATGGGAGATACTTTGGGGACCCGATGATTTTATCTGGATGACAGAAAGGAATGGAAGAGTCAGCCGCGTCAATCCTGTTTCCGGAGCAGTCATTCCCTTACTGACCATTTCTGAAGTAGTTTCTCACGGTGAGGGCGGATTGTTGGGCATGGTACTTCATCCTGATTTCAACAACACTCCACACGTGTATGTTGCCTATGATTATGAAAACGCCGGGGCTTACAGAGGAAAGGTGGTCAGATATACATACAATGGAACTACATTGATTAATCCCGTCACTATCATTGACAATATAGCAGCTTCCTCCATTCATAATGGTTGTCGCTTACTCATATCTCCCGATTTGAAATTATTTATTACTACCGGCGACGCTTCCAACCAAACAAATCCTCAAAACGTAGCTATTGTCAACGGTAAGATCCTCAGATTAAATTTGGATGGAAGCATTCCGGCTGATAATCCGGTTGTGGGCAATCCATACTGGTCATTTGGTCATCGCAATCCACAAGGGTTGGTATTTGCCAATAATATTTTATTTAGCTCTGAACACGGTCCTGATTCAGACGACGAAGTAAATATCATTGAAAAAGGAAGGAACTATGGTTGGCCCAACGTCCGGGGCTTTTGTGGCGGCTCAGGAGAAACAAGATTCTGTGAAGACAACCATGTTAAAGAACCCATGAAGGTGTGGACTCCAACTGCTGCCGTTTGTGGATTGGATTACTACAACAAGGATCTCATTCCACAATGGAGAAATTCATTGTTGCTCGTTTCATTGAAAAATGCAAGACTTTACCTGCTAAAGTTGGATAGCTTGTTTACATCGATTACCGAAACCGTAGAATACTTTAGAAATGAATTTGGTCGATTGAGGGATGTTTGTATTTCTCCCGCGGGGAATGTCTATATCTGCACCAGCAATGGAAGCAATAGCGATAAGATAATAATGCTTGGGCCGAAATAGCAAATCAAGATGATTCAGTGATGGCTGCGATGCCCGGCAGCGCTTTTCCTTCAAAATATTCAAGCATGGCACCTCCTCCTGTAGAGACATAGCTTATGCGGTCTGCATAACCAAATTGATTAATGGCTGCAACCGAATCTCCACCACCTACCAGGGAATATGAACCTTTTTGTGTGGCCTGGGCAATTGCTTTAGCGACAGCCTTGGTACCGTGTTGGAAATTATGCATCTCAAAAACGCCCATTGGTCCGTTCCATAAGATCGTTTTGGAGTGTTTGATGACATTGCAAAATTGTTCGCAGGCATTGGGCCCAATGTCCAGTCCCATCCAGCCGTCCGGAATATTATTGCTTGGAGCATCAGAGGTCGCGGCATCTGAGGCGAACTTGTCAGCAATGATAGAATCAGAAGGTAGGTGAATACATACTCCTTTATTTTCTGCCTTTTCCAATAATTCAGTCGCTATTGCCAGGCGATCTTCTTCAACCAATGATTTACCTATTTTTCCGCCCATTGCCTTCATGAATGTATATGCCATTCCACCGCCAATAATAATATCCGTTGCGCGATCCATTAAGTTTTCAATGATCAATATCTTATCACTCACTTTCGCTCCTCCCAATATGGCGACAAAGGGCTTAGCGGAATGATGCATCACTTTTTCTGCACTAGCCACCTCGTTTTCCATAAGCAATCCAAACATCTTTTTTTCTGGAGCAAAGTACTGTGCTATGATCGCCGTGGATGCATGCGCACGATGAGCGGTACCAAAGGCATCATTCACATATATATCACCCAACTTTGAGAGCTTTTCCGCAAATTTTGCATCTCCCTTCTCTTCTTCTTTATAGAATCGAAGATTTTCCAATAACAGGACTTCACCAGGACGCATCATGCTGGCCGTGAGAAAAGCCTGCTCTCCTACACAATCATTGGCAAACAATACATTGGCTGGCTTCGAGCCAGGGGAATTAAGGAGTTGATGTAAATGTGGGATGAGATGCTTTAAAGAAAATTTGTCTTCTGGTCCGCCTTTCGGTCGGCCGAGGTGACTCATTAATATAGCCGATCCGCCATCGTCCAAAATCTTACGGAGCGTTGGTATTACAGCTTTCATCCGGGAATCGTCGGTTATTTCGAACTTATCATTCAACGGTACATTGAAGTCAACGCGTATAAGTGCTTTCTGACCTTTGAAGTTGTGATCAGTAAATTTTGACATAGCAAAGACTTTAAGTAAGAGAAACTATTGCTGATGTACTCTAGTGCGTTCGGTTTCTTCAAACAAAACATATCCGGTCACTCTGGCCATTACTTCATCCGTAACATCCATTCCGCCATGAAGGTTGGTCTTAATGCTCTCCAGAGTATGCTTTGGTCCCCAGGGTATTCCCCACCAACCAAACAACATGGAAACAATCGTGAAGAAAAGAACCCTGGCTGTTCCGCTTTCTCCGGCGCGCACCAGGTAAACACCCGACACCCGCTTGAAGCTAACAACAATAAGAGATATAGTAAAAGCGTAATAAACTAACTTTCCTCCCTTATCCACTTCCTGTTGAAGATCATCCAGAGAAAGATCTCCCATGTTTTTTATCCTCATAAATCACCCACTTAGTTAAAACACAATCCTTGACTATCGGCTGATGAGTTTATCAAAATATTGCATGGTACGCACCAGTTGGCTTACATAGCTAACCTCATTATCATACCAGCTAACTGTCTTTACTAACTGTTGATCACCGACCGTAACGATCCTTGTCTGGGTAGCATCAAATAGCGAACCATAGTGAATACCGATGATATCGCTGCTCACCAATTCATCTTCAGTATATCCAAAACTTTCGTTTGATGCGGCTTTCATGGCGGCATTCACTTCTTCCACGGTGGTTTTCTTCTTCAAAATGGAGGTCAGTTCTGTCAGTGATCCAGTGATCACGGGCACCCGTTGCGCACTTCCATCCAATTTTCCTTTTAATTCTGGCAATACCAGCCCGATGGCTTTAGCTGCTCCAGTGCTATTGGGAACGATATTGGCTGCGGCAGCTCTTGCCCGACGAAGATCGCCTTTAGGATGAGGAGCGTCGAGTGTATTCTGATCGTTTGTATAGGCATGAATGGTCGTCATGATACCGGCAACAATACCGAACTGATCATTCATTACTTTGGCCATGGGCGCCAGGCAATTTGTCGTGCATGAAGCACAGGAAATGATAGTCTCGCTGCCATCGAGAGTATCGTGATTCACATTAAAGACGATCGTCTTTACGTCGCCGGTAGCAGGCGCTGATATCACCACTCGCTTGGCGCCAGCTTTTAGGTGAGCCGATGCTTTTTCCTTATCTGTAAAAAAACCGGTGCATTCAAGCACCACATCCACTTCATGTTTCTTCCAGGGGATCTGGCTGGGATCTTTTTGGGCATAGATATTAATGGAGTCACCGTTGACTACGATAGAATCGGCAGTGGATTTCACTTCCGCATCAAAGCGCCCTTGTGCGCTGTCATATTTTAGCAAGTGGGCCAGGACAGCCGGGCTTGTCAGGTCATTGATGGCCACCACATCAATACCCTCCATCTTATATATCTGGCGATAGGCCAGGCGGCCGATGCGACCAAATCCATTGATGGCGATCTTTACTGTACTCATATCGACTAAAGTTTTGCTTTTATCTAGAAGTAGCCCGTACGAGATTCGAACTCGTATCACCACCGTGAAAGGGTGGTGTCCTAACCCTTAGACGAACGGGCCTCTAAGCCATTCAAATAGGGCGGCAAAGATAGGCTCGCACGCTTTTTTTGCCAAATGTTTTTCCTTTGGATTCCAATGTTTAACGCGAAGATTGTAACCTTTTGCAAATCCTATTCTCTAATAAATCGACAGTCAACAACCAAAATCGCGCGTTATGAAAGTATCTTCTATTAAAACCACGGCCGTGCTGGGTATAATAATCCTGGCTATCTCGCTAAGCCAGATCATTCAATGTACCAATCCTTCAAACGGACAAACCTCAACCACAGAGAAAAAAACAATTGATCCTGTAGAAGAAAATGCCAATAAAATGTTGGCGGAAGGCAAGCAGACATTTCGCTTTGAAACTTTCGGTGATGAATCTTATTGGACTGATGCGCTGCAAATAAATAAGGCGATCGCAGGTGAAAAGAATGGTGGCGTTGGCGGCGGCCTCTCTCCCAAAGCGGCATTGGCAGCAGGATTGAAAGTGGATATGGATGTAATACCAGCCGACGTCGCAGCCGCGATTAAAGCCGGTAAAGTAAATTTAGACGACCCCGCCGTCACGCTTACACTTTTGCAATTAAACGCCGTGGTGGGAGTGATTGGGAAATTTGATAATAACAAAAGTCTGGTATCCATCGGTCTTACCTGTGCTTCGTGTCACTCAACTGTTGATAATGCATTTGCACCGGGGATCGGTCATCGCCTGGACGGATGGGCAAACCGCGATCTAAACGTGGGAGCAATTGTATCTATGGCCCCCAATTTGAAACCACTTACCGACGCGCTCGGTGTCGATGTTGCCACCGTTAAAAAAGTGCTGGCGAGTTGGGGCCCTGGTAAATTTGATGCGCTCCTCAACCTGGACGGTAAAGCATTTCGTCCGGACGGCAAGTCCGCTGCAACGCTGATTCCGGAGGCATTTGGCCACGCCGGCCACACACTTCATACATGGACCGGCGGATGGGGTGATGTTACTTATTGGAATGCATACGTTGCCAATCTCGAACTGGCCGGCAATGGGAATTTCTATGACCAACGATTAGATGATGAAAAGAAATATCCCGTGGCTGCCAAACTCGGTCTTGGTCATAAACATAACAATCCCGATATGATAACGGATAAATTAGCAGCACTTCAATTTTATCAATTAGCCATTCCTACGCCAAAAGCACCGGATAGTATCTATAATAAAGAAGCAGCAGCCCGCGGTATGAACTTATTTAATGATAAGGCAAAATGCGCTAGTTGTCATGTTCCGCCATTATTTACCGAACCGGGATGGAATACGCACAAAGCCTCTGATATCGGCATTGATGATTTTCAATCGAATCGTTCTCCTGATAAGACATATGTTACCCAGGGATTAAAAGGTTTATGGACACATATGAAAGGGGGTTTCTATCACGATGGAAGATTTGCCACACTGAAGGACGTGGTAAACCACTACAATGATTTCAAAAAATTAAATCTAACCGAAGCAGAAAAGCAGGACCTGGTAGAATATCTTAAGTCTTTATAAGCAACATTCAACATCTATACTCTTAAAAACAGCTTTTTCCTATACATGAAATACAGGAAGGCCCATTTAATAGCGACATAGCAGATTGCCAACGCAAGCGCATTGAATGGATCGCCTATTAATTGTCCAAGCCATTTGAAGCAACCATTGGTTGTGTACTCCCAATCGATGAACCTGCCGGACATATAAATTAATATGGAATTCATGCCAATCACGCGAAAGAAGAAAGCCCATTTTACATAACCTAAGACATCTATCACATAATAAAAAAGGGCAAGCAGGATCAGGCTTATCCCTCCCACCTCCAGAACAAATGAGCTTGTCCAAAGATTTTTGTTTATCGGAAAATCAAGATTCCAGATCTGTGCAATGACAATACAAATGACCCCGGCAATCCCCAGACGCAATGCTTTCTTATTACCAGGCATCACGCCATTCCTAATAAATACTCCTGCCAGTATCCCCAGTAACCCGGTAGCAATGGCCGGCAGTGTGGATGCCACCCCTTCAGGATCATGAATACCTAAATAAAGTTTGCCTGGCACAATGAGGCGATCAATGTAGGAAGCAAAATTTCCTTGCATCGTTAAATCACCTGTGGGGTAACCCGGTGCTGAATTGAATTTCAACAATAACCAATAGATCACCAGGATACCGCAAAACCAAAGTATCTGCGTTGTCCGTCGGGAATAGATATATATGATATTGGCCAACATATAAGCCAAGCCTATCCTGCCTAATACACTCGCAAAACGGATTTCTGAGAGAGGCTTTAATTGTAGCCCGTTATTATAAATGATCCCCAGTATGATCAAAATAACACCTCTTTTGATGACTCGCATTAAGACCTGGTTCCTCGTTTTCCCTTTTTCCAATTCGCGACCAACAGAATAGGGTGTTGCTACACCTGCTATAAAAAGGAAAAGCGGAAAGATGAGATCGTAAAAATGAAACCCGTTCCAATCCGGGTGAGTGAACTGCCTGGAAATCGCACCCCAAAAAGAGGAGCCTGTTGCATTATAAAGAGAATGAAATATTTCTTCCGCACCCATTATCCAGACCATATCAAACCCACGCAGGGCATCCAGAGAATAAAGTCGTTGAGGATTGCTAACAATCGGCTCACTGTCAATTACGGGATCCATCTTAATATTTTTTTTACTCCAAAGAAATCCGATAACTCACGCTCTTTTCTGGTTCAAATAGAATTGGAGAAGCCTGCGTAGTCTTGTTTGTCTGCGTACGCTGCACCGTTGGCGATTTGTTGCATTTGCCCAATGCGTAATAAATGACAAAAAATATCAAAATGGTGCTTAGACAACCACCTCCCAATTTTTTTGCGCCGTAGGCTGCAATCAACGCTCTTAACCATTTTGGCATTTGTATAAAGTTTTATTTGCTTCGAAATTAACCTTCCTTTCTCAAATCGACGCTTTCAGTTGCTGGTGCGTGAGACACGCACCAGGGCCACGCACCAGGACAAAAAAAAGCCCGGTTAAAAAACCGGGCTACAGAATATCAAAAGCAGAACTTATTTGATCACGACTGACTTTACCAACTTTGTATCCTGACCTCCACTCAATGTAACTGTATAAATGCCCAACTTCACGGATGAAGGCAGTTGAATGAATTGTGTAAATGAACCCCCGTTGTGATCGAAAGATTGCTGGTACACCGGTGACCCTGATTGATCGAAAGCAACGACTTTATATTGACCCGCCGGAAGAAATCCAGCCTGTACCGTCAACTTTTTATCCATTACCGGGTTGGGAAATAACACCAGTCCTGCCACAGAAGGCTGCGTGACATTGATCCTGGTCATCGGACTATAGTTTATCCTGCCATCAATGTCGACTACTTTCACACGATAAAAGAATATACCATCAGTACTCACCGGATCCTTCCAGGAATAATCTTTCCTCGATGTACTGTTCCCGGCGCCCGGAACTTTTCCAATCACACTATATGTATCACCATTCGTGGATTTTTCCACTTCATAGTGGTCCACGTTTGTTTCCGTATATGAAAACCAATCTACTTGGACGCCAGTATTAATTTGTGAAGCTTTAATGGTACCAAACTTCAATGGTAACGGCGTACTGCTGGTATAAACTGTAAATGGCGAGAAAGTCAGAATACCTGTACGCGTTGCCGTATTGGCCGACTGACTTCCCGTTCCAAATGAAGCCTCCCAATAAGTGCCGTAGTGTGAGATCCCAATTTCACTATTGGCCAACGTAGAAAATGTTTGTCCTTCCAACGCGTCGGGCCAGTTAAAAGTCATACTCACAGCACTCGATCCCGAGTTGCGATTCACCATCCACACGGCATCCACTCCACGTTTTTTTAGGGTGGAAGTAGTAGCCGTACCGTTGGGTTGACCGTTAATCGTAGCGCCATTAAAAACACAAATATTGAAATCATTGGTACCTGATGAACTGACCGTAACAGGCAAATAATAAGTTCCATTGCCCACCGGGATCGTCTTGGTTCCTGTAAGATTTTGCACGCGCAGATAGCCCATTGCCCCGGTTACATTATTAGACTGGGTGACAATATGCTTGCTGGAACTAAAGCCCGAACCTGAAATGGCGTTACCCGAAGAGATGGTCACGGTAGTACCGGTAGGTATCGTTGCCTTGCCACTGCTTAGGGTAAGCGTGCCTGTTATAGTAACATTTTTATTGAAGGTAATATTCGCACCGATGTCGATATTGGTAGCGGTGATAGAGGAAAGTGACGCCGGAAAAGGGGTGGTAGTGGGCGAGTCAAATTCGTAGGAGCCTCCGGTATTTAAAGTCAAAAGCCCCGTCAATGAAAGGACACCAGAAAGGCCAGCGGAGTTCGAAGTAACAATCTTGCCTGTTGAATTCAACACGAAACCTCCCAGGCCGGTGATGCTTCCGTCATCACAATCGATCGTTCCATTCACCGTAAGAGTTCTCAACAACGCGACATAAAGATCATCGTTCAATGTTAACTTCTTGCTCGCATTCACCTTCCAATTCATATAAGTACCGAGGATTGTACCACCGGTTTTGGTGAATCCACTGCTTGTTCCATTGAATTGAATTTCCAATACCTCCGTTTTGTTGTTGGAGCGGGTGAAGGTCCCCCCGGTTTGAATATAAGAACCACCTATAATGATTGTCTGCGTAGCGACAGTGTTAGATGAACTTGCTTCGAGTATGCCTCCTTCTATCTGAAGATTACCGCCAATAGTAAGCGTGTAATCCTGCCCGCCCGCCAGCCTGAATTCTTTAAGTAAATTACCAGTCGAACGAATAATAAAATTACCAGCAATGTTTGTGAGTTCACCACCCTGTTGAGGATTGCTGTCAAATCCCACCATGTCGATGATCAGGTTACCCCAGGTAGTTGGCGCCGGCAATTTGGCGCTGCCATTCCAGTCGGTCATTTGAACAGTGCTGGTTGAGGATAATGTTCTTTCTACTTCACCTGGAAATGTGGCGGTATTATCGTTATGAATAAAAGTTGATCCCGCATCCATTTGAAATTTATCCGATGTCACTTTATCATTACCTCTCAGGGTGGAATTGCTTTCCAAGGTTATCTTCCCGTTGGTTCCTGTTACAGTCCAGTTAGCGGTCGTCATCATCGTATGACTGGTCTGGATAATGAATATATCACCCGCTGTAGTAAAGTTTGCCGGAGCAGATCCAGAACCATTGCGGCTTGTATGCCAACTGGCTGTTAGATTCGGGGCGGCATTGTTAGTTGAGTAATAAGTAGTGCCATTGGCAAAATAAACGGATAGAAGAAGGGCGGGTAATAGGTAGAATTTCATAGATTTGGATAGTAAGCGCCGCAAGATATTTAAGGATTTTCACCTAAACAAGTGCCTACGTTTTTATTGAGTTTAAAGCCTTAAAGAATTGTGGCAAATACCCGAATGTACTAGGGGAAACTACGATTGACTTGCTTGCAAAAACCACATTCCTGCCTGATTGATGCTAATAGTGGTCTGTTGTGATGCACCATTTTTAACCAATACAATACATATTTATGAAGAACTTGTTCCTGCTCGCTTTAATCTTGTCGTCTGGCGTTTTCTATGGTCAGAACACCAACTCACCCACTCTTAGAAGTGTATTATTAGATCAATTAAAAAGCACACACAATGTTAAGGGATGGTTCGTTCCTGTTGATTCTGCTATTGACGGGGTGACGCCAGAACAGGCAAAATGGAGAGACGGCAGCGGCAACCACTCTATTGGACAGTTAACTAATCACCTGCTGTTTTGGAACACGTCGCAGTTGTCAACCCTTACGAAAATACCTCCACCATTTTTTAGCGGTCAGAATGACGATACATTTAACGACTATGACAGCGCCCATTGGAGCGAAACCGCCAGAAAGTTGGACAGTGTGCTGACGGCATTAGAAAAGCTGGTGATGGAAGCCAGTGAAGCCAATCTGAAATCGTGGAGCAAGCCCATCTCCAATATAGCGATGCACAATGCATATCATACCGGGCAAATCATCTTCGTCAGAAAGTTACAAGGGTCATGGGATCCGGAAAAGGGCGTGAAATGACCAATGAATTGAAACGTACACTCACCCCGGCTATGCTCTGGGGTTTGGGTGTCGGCTATGTCATTTCAGGCATGTATTTCGGTTGGAACCTTGGCCTGGAAAAAGGTGGAACACTGGGGCTGGCGATCGCAACGTTCTTTATCATCATCATGTATGTCACTTTCACGTTCAGTTATACAGAACTTGCCTGCGCCATACCTAAGGCAGGAGGAGGATTCGACTATGCCAATCGAGCGTTGGGAAAGGATTGGGGATTCATCGCGGGCATGGCCCAGAATATTGAATTCATTTTTGCACCACCGGCAATTGCATTTGCAATTGGCGCTTATTTTAACTTGTTCTTTCCCTCTCTGCCCATTCTCTCCATCGCCATCTTCAGCTATGTCATCTTTACTGCTCTCAATATTTATGGAGTGAAGGCTGCAGCCATGTTTGAACTAATGATTACAGTGCTTGCCGTGGGAGAGTTATTATTATTTACCGGTGTCAGTCTTACTCATTTTGAGTTGAAGAACCTGCAACAAAATTCTTTTCCTCATGGTTGGCAAGGTGTTTTTGCCGCCATCCCTTTTGCAATATGGTTTTTTCTGGCAATTGAAGGCGTGGCCAACGTTGCTGAAGAAGCAATCCGACCACAGCGAACAATCCTCTTTGGTTTTGGCTCCGCTATCCTTACCCTGGTGATACTTTGCATCCTTACATTTATTAGTTCTGTTGGGGTAGCCGGCTGGGAAGCCATAGTATATAAAAGTGACGGAACTACTTCTGATTCACCGCTGCCATTGGCGCTGGGACATATAGTTGCGGATAACCATCTGCTATATCGACTGTTGATTACCGTTGGTCTGTTTGGCCTGGTAGCTTCTTTTCATGGAATTATCCTGGCTGCAGGCAGATCCAGCTTTGAATTTGGAAGAGTAAAATTCGCGCCTGCTTTTTTAGGAAAGATCCATTCGCGCTTCCGTACACCTTCAAATGCACTTTTGGTCAATATGGTCATCGGCATTATTGCCCTGTTAACGGGTAAGACTTCTGAAATTATCACGATTTCTGTGTTCGGAGCGCTTACATTATATATGGTATCTATGGTGTCGATGCTGCGGCTCCGGATAAAAGAACCGGCGTTGGAGAGGCCCTTTAAAGTACCCCTCTATCCTTTTTTTCCATTGATCGCATTGATCATCGCCGCAGTATCGTTTGCTGCAATGATCATCTACAATTGGCAATTGGCGCTCGTGTATTTTGCGCTTATCGGCATATGCTACCTGGCTTTTAAATTATTTAAACCAGAAGCAACAAATAATTAGTAATTTTTATGGCATTATGAATCCAAAAGAAATGTTAAAGTATGTGCAGGGCCATCCGCAGGGAAAGGTAAAAATTGCGATTCCTGATATCGATGGAATTCTTCGCGGAAAATATATTTCGGCAGAAAAATTCTTTTCTGTAGTCGAGGGGGGAATGGGATTCTGCAATGTCATTTATGGCTGGGACGCAGGCGACGTGGTTTATGACAATGTAAAATATACAGGCTGGCATTCGGGATACCCGGATGCACCTGCTCAAATTGATATAAATACATTCCGAAAAATACCCTGGGAGAATGACCTGCCTTTCTTTCTTGCCGAACTAACAGGCCCGGGTGGTGAGGCAGTCACCGTTTGCCCTCGTCAACTATTAAAAAAAGTTATTAAAGAAGCCAACGGTGATGGGTACTCGCCCATTTTTTCCCAGGAATTTGAGTGGTTCAATTTTGCAGAAACGCCACAAACAGCGAATGAAAAGCAATTTAAAAACCTCGTACCATTAACACCCGGCATGTTTGGGTACTCTATCCTTCGCAGCTCGCTCGAGAATCCCTATTTCAGTGACCTGTTTGACCTGCTCAATAAGTTTGATATTCCAATTGAAGGTCTGCATACTGAAACAGGTCCCGGTACCTATGAAGCAGCCATCCGGTATAGCGGTATTCTTGAAGCTGCTGACCGCGCCACTTTATTTAAGACGTCGGTGAAAGAAATTGCTTACCGCCATAGCATCATGGCCACCTTCATGGCTAAGATCAATGAAAACCTGCCCGGCTGCGGAGGACACGTGCATCAGAGCTTGTGGGATCAGAAGGGGCGGAAGAATTTATTCTTTAATCAAAAGGATAAAATGAAAATGAGTGCTCTCATGAAAAGCTACCTGGCAGGTCAGCTCTATTGCCTTCCTCATATCCTTCCGATGTATGCTCCTACTATCAACAGTTATAAAAGGCTGGTCGAAGGTGCCTGGGCGCCAACTACTCTCACCTGGGGAGTAGACAATCGAACGGTGGCCATTCGTGCTTTGCAAGCCAATGAAAAATCATGCAGGCTGGAGATGAGGGTGAGCGGCTCGGATGCAAATCCTTATCTCGCTATGGCTGCCTGCCTGGCAAGTGGCTTATATGGAATAAGAAATAAAATGAAATTGCAAGAACCTGCATTCGAGGGAAACGCATACAAGAACTCATCTTCGGAGGTTCTTCCCACAACCTTATGGGAAGCGACGCAGAAAATGAAAGCTTCGAAGCCTGCCCAGGAAATGTTCGGAGCGGAGTTTGTCAGTCACTTCACGCAAACGAGAGAGTGGGAATGGCGTCAGCACCTGAAAGCAGTGACAGATTGGGAGTACAAGAGATATTTTGAGATCATTTAATCCGGCAAAATATGCAATAATGCTTTTTGATAAGATCTATCAGTATAATTTTCCTACAACAATCCGTTTTGGCGCAGGTTCGAGTAATGAGTTAGCCGATTATTTATTAAAAAATAATCTCTCAAAACCCCTCATTGTTACGGATACAGTTGTAGCCGGATTGGATTTCTTTAAGTATATCATCAAAGAGCTGAAGGCAAAAAATATTTCAGTAGAATTATTTTCAGACATCCACAAGAATCCTGTCAAGTCCGATGTATATAAAGGCACCGATGTATTCGATCAGACGCGGAGAGATTCTATCGTCAGCATTGGTGGTGGCGCTGCATTGGATGTTGCCCGGGCAATTGTATTAAGGGTCCATCACCGTGAAGACTTATTTAAGTATGACGACCTGGTGGGTGGCGATGTATATGTGACTAATGACGTCCCTCATTTTATTACGATACCAACAACGGCCGGGACAGGAAGCGAAGTGGGCAGAAGCGCCATCATTGCCGACGACGACACGCATCAGAAAAAAATCTTATTTTCTCCTAAACTACTTGCAAGAATTGTCTTTGCCGATCCATTGCTCACAATGGAGTTGCCAGCTAACATAACTGCCGCCACGGGTATGGACGCCCTAACACACAATATGGAGGCATATCTGGCAAAAATGCCACACCCTATCTGTGAGGGGATCGCTCTTGAGGGAATTGCCCTGATCGGAGAGTCTTTAATTAAAGCAGTCAATAAGCCCGACCTCGAGTCAAGATCGAAGATGATGATTGCCTCACTAATGGGAGCTATCGCTTTTCAAAAAGGTCTCGGCGTTGTGCATTCACTGGCGCATCCTTTGTCCTCCTTATTAGACACGCACCATGGCCTTGCAAATGCTATCAATATACCTTATGGAATGGAGTTTAATGTCCAGGGCTTTGAACCAAAATTCCGCAGGATTGCCCGGGCACTGAACCTGAAAGAAGAAACCGGAAAAGCTGTCGTAGATTACCTTGCCACATTGAACGATGGCATTAAAATCCCACGCCGGCTGAGGGACATAGGAGTAAAACAGGAGCATATTGAATCCCTGGCCGATCTTGCGATCGCTGATTTCGCCCATCCCAACAATCCAAAACCTGTCAGTAGAGACGACTTTAGAATGCTGTACACAAAAGCCCTTTAATGAGCGAGCATTGAATCAAAACAACAAGCGATGAAAAAGAGGATAGGTATTACTTATACAAAGACAAAATTTGAACATTATTGGAAATGGATCACTCCCGGGGAATTGAAGGACGACCTGGAACTGGTTGAGTTGTCATTTGAAAAGAACAATACTGAAGATATAGCTACTTGCGATGGATTTATACTTACCGGCGGAATTGATATTGATCCTTCATATTATAATGGATCTCCTGACTACGAAAATATCCCCGAATCATTTTCTCCGGAAAGAGATCAATTCGAAGAAAAGGTTTACCGTTACGCCCAATTACATCTCATTCCTATCCTCGCCATCTGCCGGGGAATACAGTTGGTTAATGTCCTGCAGGGAGGCAGCCTGATCCAGGACCTTGGATCTACCGGAAATCAACGACATTACCTGCAGGCGAATACAGACAATCAACACCATCTAAAAGTATCAGCAGATAGTCTACTTTTTAACATTGCAGGCAAAGAATCCGGTCAGGTAAATAGTGCCCATCATCAATCCGTTGATCCCAATGCAATCGGCCATAATTTAAAAGTGAATGCCCTGGCCGATGACGGCAAAACCATTGAAGGATTGGAATTTGAAAATAAAACCACTACAGGATTCATGCTCTGCGTTCAATGGCATCCTGAGAGAATGAAGGACAAGGAAACAAATCCATTTTCAAAAAAAATAAAAGAGCAATTTCTATTAGAGGTGAGGCGGAATGGGATCAATAAATTGATCATACATAACCCCGCAACTGCAGAAATAATTTGCACGCTCAACGAGGACAATAAATTTAGCCTTCAAAAAAAATTCGAGTTATTAAAGCAATCAGAACCTGCCTGGCATCAATTATCGGTCGCGGTGAGAGTAATGATCATTAAAAAATTTTCTGACCTGTTGGAAAAGAACATAGAGCACCTCGCCAGCCGCCTGACCGTCGAAATGGGGAAGCCCTTAAATCAATCACGCAACGAAATAAGGGGCGCCCGCACTCGCATAAAATGGCTAACGGACAATGCGGAAAAGTATTTATCCGACGAAATCATGACTACAGGAGATGGTTTGGAAGAAAAAATCTCCTATGAACCTCTGGGTACCATTTGCAATATCTCTGCATGGAACTATCCCTACCTGGTAGGCGTAAACGTTTTTGTTCCGGCACTATTAGCTGGAAACGGAGTCATGTACAAACCTTCGGAATATGCCTCGCTGAGCGGCCTGGAAATAGAGAAACTGCTAAAGCAGGCGGGTGTGCATGCAAATATTTTTCATACTGCTATTGGCGGTGGAGATGTGGGCGGTCAATTACTGCAATTGCCTTTTGATGGATTTTATTTTACCGGTTCATACAAAACCGGAAAACATGTTTACGAGCAGGTGTCTTCAAAAATGGTTCCCTGTCAATGCGAATTGGGAGGAAAGGATCCCTTGTACGTTGCAGACGATATCCATGATATTAAATCTGTAGCAGCCGCCACGGCAGATGGCGCCTTTTATAACAACGGCCAAAGTTGCTGCGCTGTAGAAAGGATATATGTACATGAGAAAGTGTATGATCGCTATATCGATGAATTTTTGAAAGAAGTGAAGTCCTGGAAAATTGGTTCGCCTATTGAAGAAGGAAATTATGTCGGTCCACTGACCAGGGAACAACAGTTGTCGACCTTGGAAGAACAGGTTAATGATGCGGTGAAAAAGGGCGCCAGCGTTTTAACCGGCGGAAAGAGAGTGGATGGCAAGGGATACTTTTTCGAACCTACAGTGCTAACCAACGTAAATCATCAAATGCTCGTGATGACCGAAGAATCTTTCGGGCCATTGATAGGGATCATGAGAGTAAAAGACGATGAAGATGCCATTCATTTCATGCAGGACACTGTTTATGGCCTCACGGCTGCAGTATATAGCGCCAATAGAAACCGGGCGGAAAATATTTTAAAGCGGATAAATGCGGGAACCGGTTATTGGAACTGCTGCGATCGCGTCAGTGCAGCACTTCCCTGGAGTGGCAGGAATCATTCCGGGTTTGGAGTAACACTTTCACATGCCGGTTTGAGAGCATTTACCAGGCCGAAAGCGTATCATTTGAAAGGGTGAGTGGTGAGTGGTGAGTTGTTAGTGGTGCGAATCATTAATCCTTAACTTTTCGACATCAACTTATTGGCATTATCCTCCACTCCTTCTTGCTTGGGTTGTTCAGCCTTCGGAACCTCGCGCGGCACGAACTCGCTCATATAAATATCAAATAATACGATAACGTAGTTGACGAGCAGTGGACCGAAGATCAAACCAATAAATCCAAATAGCCCCAGTCCCACGATGACACCTAAAATAGTGATGACTGCATTTACATTGCCGATCTTTTTGAGCAGAGTGATCCTGGCGAGGTAATCCACATTTCCGGTAACCACGAGGCTATATAACAGAAGCCCGGTAGCCTGCAAAGGCTGGTCGCCAATATACATCGATATCACCAGCGGTACCCATATCACCATTGTACCTACGACGGGAAAGAAGGCGAAGACCGCGGTCGCAAAACCCCAGAGTGCAAATCCTTGAACGCCGAATATTATATACCCGATTGTCGCAAATACTCCCTGGATAATTGAAATCAAAGGAATACCGAGTGCATTTGCTTTGATCATGTTCTTGGTTTCTCCAGCCAGCAGGTTCACGTTTTCAGGTTTCAGCGGCAACACGCGGGATAAGAATTTCTCCATATCCCTCCCATTATACAGCATATTGTAAAGAATGAATAGCATGAGCGCCAGGTTGGTAATGAGAGTTGCTGTGCCGTTGATGAGATTGGGCAGAAATGCAACCACCTTATCCAACGCTCCCGTCAGGGATTTTTCCGATACAATAACAAAACCCATTTTTTGCTGCAAAGCAATGGTTCCTTCTTTGAAAGCTTTCAGGTTTTCTGCGGGGTTACTCATGAATTCGTTCACCGTTGGGCCAACCAGCACAATAGCAAAGAAGATGGGAAGTCCGAGCAAAAGCAGGTAATATATAATGAACAAACCCGCTGCCCAGCCCTTCTGCCATTTACGCTGATAAACTAGCTGAAAATAATTCGCCCGACTTAATATATAAAGGGTGACAGCGCCAAGTATTCCCGGAAGAAAAAGAACAAGCTCTTTAATGATCAGGTAGATAAGCAAGATCATTATAGCAAGAAAGAGGACCTGTTTAATCCTGGAATTAAAATCTTGCATTAGGTTCTAAAATAAATTGAAAAAGAAAGGTAGTCATAAGGGCATTGGCTAGTCCTTATTATTTTCCCTGAGTTCGGAAATTTTTTCGCGGATAACGGGCGCTTTTTTTCTTACAAAGTTGGTAACGGCGAATTGAAGGACAGTACCCGCCAATTTCTTCAGCATGTTGGCAGAGCGGCCTACATACAATTTCCTGGTCACGTAACCCGTCCCCAATCCGATGGCGGTATTGATCGCTGAATTCTTGAGTTCATCGGACGAGGCAATATGTTTAAAGGCTGATTTCAGTATGTTTTTTGGCGTGAGACTTTGGAGGACCTGTTCATAATTTTCCCGGAGTTCCTGCTCCTGAAGACTATTTTTTCTTTCCAGTTGATGGATCGCATCCTGAAGTTCTATATACGTTGTAATCTTAGTCATATATCATTAATTCAGGACACTGTTAACAATGCGATCACTGACCGGACCTTTAATGAATTGTTTGCGGAAGATATAAAACAATAAACCGGCTAATCCATAAATTCCTGCCATGACAAGAAATCCCAAGTACATTTCCCCCAACCATTGGCCTATCAATAGCGAAAGGCCAATACTCAACAGGAAAATGGCGAGGCTAACCAGGATAAGAATTACAACAGAAGATACGACGGAGGAAATCACTTCAGACCCCTTTCCAATAGCTTTCAATTTCCACAGTTTCAATTTCGTTTCCACTAGCTCAGTCGTCTTGGAAATTATTTCTCTTACCTGTGCAGCGGTGGATTCCATATTAGAAGAATTTATGAACGCCGGTTTATTTTAAAGAAAAGTTTGATTGCTTAGGATACTGCATTTTTAACGTCGTGTTTCAGAGCGTTTGCCTTGGTCCTTACTTTTTCTTCTACATCTTCTGCTTCTCCGCGGAGAGATGAATATGTGTTTTTCACGCCGTCAATAAAATCGTTGAAAGCATTTTTTACACCGTCTGTAACATCACCCGTTTTCTTAGAAATTTTTCTTCTGGTTTCAGATCCCTTATCCGGAGCAAATAAAATTCCGGCAATGGCGCCTACGGCAGCTCCTGCCAGAAAACCTAAAAGTGCTTTGTTAGCCATAACATTGATTTTTAGTAATTGAAAATTTAGTTGAGCGAATTAATCTATCAAATTATCATGCCAGAATTGGCTTCGACACAAACGCAGCCTCGCTCATAAGCCACGCGGTATAAAGGATATATCGCGCTTGCACTGAGAAAAAATGTTCCGCTCTTTGAGTAAAAATCTCCCCAGCCGTGGAGGATTATGATCTTTATTACCCCATTTATTCCCAACAAAATGTGATGCATGGACGGCATGACCAAGGTGGGTGAAAGTATCATGTGACGGAATGCAAATGAGTAGAAACCCCTAAAAAAACAAAGGGATACCTTAACGTATCCCTTGCCGAAACCAAGTCCAATGTACCCGAATAAATTATGTTGAAGTTTTTAATTCGCTTTCTGCCTTACTACTTTTCAAATAATATGCCATATTAATTTGGCCTAATTTTACATTGATATGTGCCAAAAACTGTGGAAAATCGAATCCAACTGTGAAACTTTTGACACAGCCAGCCGTGATTAATCTAATAGCATAAATGAAAACCATTATCGATAAGATAAGAATTGACAACCGGATCAGGGTCGGCTATGGTACCGCATTTTTACTATTGTTATTTTCCTATCTGATCACCCTGTTTGCCAACCGCCAACTATTAAAGCAGGCCGAGCGGGTAGATCATACCAATAAGGTCATCTCGCACCTGGAAGGCGTTCTTTCTGATATAAAAGACGCGGAGACAGGCTATCGCGGGTATTTGTTAGTCGGCGACATCAACTTCCTCGGTCCGTATTATAAGAGTCTTAAATCTTCGGACTCTACATTTTCATTGTTACGATCAGAAACAACCGAGCCACTTCAAAAAGAGAGATTAACCCGGCTCAGAAATCTCATTGATCAAAAACTTGAAGGCCTCCGGGCTGGCATTTCTATGTTCAATGCTTCGGATCGCACATTTACGGATTCGATAAGGCAATTACAATACGAGGGCAAGACCACCATGGATGAGTTGCGTATGACTGTATCATTGATGCAACAAACCGAAAAACTATTGCTGGAGCAAAGAACTGCCAACATGAAATCAAGCTTTTCGGCATTGAATGCAATCATCATCGCTTCCCTGACCATAGCTTTTCTGTTGTTGATTTTTGGTTTCATTACTTATTCGAGAGAAAATAAAGCCAGGCGCGAAGCAGATCAAAAAGTGAAGGCTTACCAGGATCAACTGCAAAAAAGAGTGGAGGAATTAGCTGTTGCCAATAAAGAACTGGTGCAGATGCGAAGCCAGGAAAAGTTTGCATCCACCGGGCGTATCGCAAGAACGATTGCGCATGAAGTCAGAAATCCGCTGACCAATATCAACCTGGCTATGGACCAGTTGAGGACTGACCTGCCGGTCGAGGATGAAAATGCTACCTATTTGTTTGAGATGATCACGAGAAATACCAGCCGGATCAATCAACTGATCTCCGATTTACTCGCCTCTACTAAATTCGCTGAACTTAAGCAGGAAAAGACCTCCATTTATACTTTGCTCGATGAGACTCTTGAACTAGCGAAAGATCGGATTGAACTCAATAATATCACCGTTGAAAAGCGGTATGAGAAAAACCTTTGTCTGGTTTATGCTGATAGTTCGAAATTAAAAATTGCTTTCTTAAATATTATAGTGAATGCCATCGAAGCCATGGAACCTGGTAAAGGAGTGTTGTTTATCATAGCAAAAACCGAAACAAATAAATGCATGGTCGAAGTCACCGATAATGGACACGGGATGGATTCCGAGTCACAAGCCAAATTATTCGAGCCTTATTTTACCAGTAAACCTTCCGGCAATGGACTGGGATTGACCAATAGCCAAAATATTATCCTCAATCATAAGGGCACGATCACCGTACAAAGTGAAGAAGGGAAGGGATCGTCGTTTGTTGTAACTCTCGATCGAATAAACTGAGCCTTTTCAGAGGGTGGAAGTCTACATTTTGGGTAAATAAATTCCCAATCTGGGTAAAATCTGAAAATGCTGGAATTAGATTGCTACTAGTTTATCAATGGCTTCATTGATCTGGCTCCTGGTAAATGGCTTTGAGAGGAAGTAATCAACACCTTCATCCAACGCCTTTTTTCTATCCTGGGGAGTATCATGAGCCGTGATCATTATGACCTTAGCCTGGGGAAGTTTTTCCTTTACATATTCCATGAAATCAACACCATATCCATCGGGAAGGTGATTATCAAGGAACAGAATATTGGGAGCGTCGTCTTTCATCGCCTGCTTAGCTGCAGATATAGTATTTACAAATTGGGAAGAGAATTTTCTCTGCTTCAGAATCCCGTTTAATAAATAACAAATATCCTGTTCGTCATCTATAATGAGGGCATCCACAATATCAGGGTTTGTTGACATTATTGGGTTTTTTATAGGAATTAAGCTATTGACATCTAGCAAATTACTTGCCACCTGATGATTACCTTGTAAACTCCGGGCTACCCCCCATTTTGGGCATCCTCTTTGCATTTATTTCCACATTCGTGGGATTTCTGGAGACATTGGGGAATTTGCAATACCTATCTAAAACCTTTGAACGAAACCAACGGTTCTACCCGTCAGTTACTGTATCTTATTAAGAATGAGCATTTTATAGCGTCACCAGATTTAGGATAGAGATTTTAAACTAATTTCAAATAAAAAACGCCGAATATGAATCCAATTCTCATTGTCGATGATGACATGGATATGTGTCAGCTGCTTTCTCGTTTTCTCCAAAGAAAAGGCTTTGAAACTGATATGGCCTATACAGGCAGTAAAGGATTAGCAAAGTTCAGAGAACAACAATTTGATGTAGTGCTTTGTGATTTCAGATTAGGGGATAAGGACGGAATAGAAGTTCTAAAAGAAATCAAAAGTATAAATCCCCAGGCTGTCGTTATCATTATTACAGGATATTCTGATATTAAGGCCGCCGTTGAGGTAATGAAACACGGTGCTTTTGATTATATCACCAAGCCTCTCATCCCCGATGAACTTTTAAATCTCATCAATAAAGCTCTTCATGAGTCCGTTCCTCCAGTACAGGTAGCGACTCCATCCGGCAAGGTTCCGGTGCCTAAGATTCGTCATAATAGCGGTCCGGAAATGGACGGAGAATTCCTCGTTGGCAAATCCGGTGCGACCCAGGAATTGTATAGCCAAATGGAATTAATAGCTCCTACCAATTACAGCATCATCATCTACGGGGAAAGTGGAACTGGTAAGGAAGTGGTAGCCAAGACCATTCACCAGGCGAGTAACCGGAAAGACAAACCCTTTGTGGCCCTGGATTGCGGGACTATTTCAAAGGAGTTGGCAGGGAGTGAACTTTTTGGACACATGAAGGGTTCTTTTACCGGCGCTCTTTCCGATAAAGAAGGATTGTTTGAAGTGGTCGATGGCGGCACTCTCTTCCTCGACGAAGTTGGCAATCTTTCTCTCGATGTGCAGGCAACGCTGCTTCGTGTGATACAGGAAAGGAAATTCAAAAGAGTGGGTGGCAATAAAGAAATAGGTACGGACGTGCGGCTGATTGTTGCATCCAACGAAAATCTCCAGGATGCCTATCGCTCCGGTAAATTCCGGGAAGACCTTTATCACCGGTTCAATGAATTCGCTATTCACATTCCACCGCTTCGGAATCGCAAGGAAGATATTCCCTTATTTGCCGAGTTCTTTTTGAGAAAGACCTCCAATGAATTAAACAAGCACATCGAAGGGTTCGAAGAGGAGGTGCTGCAACTGTTCCTTGAATATTCCTGGCCGGGTAATTTGAGGGAGTTCAGGAATGTAGTGCGTCGTGCAGGATTGCTAACTCCATCGGGACTCATAAGCACGAATGCCCTTCCATGGGAAATTATCAGCGGTGCTCCGATGCCAGGGATCCGCCCCGACGGAACGAAGAAGGATACTCCACTCACAACCGATTTGAAAGATGCAGCATCGCAGGCCGAATACGAAACAATTATGAACGTGTTGAAGCAGGTAAAATTTAATAAGACGAAAGCAGCGGAAGTATTAAACATCGACCGGAAAACGCTCTATAACAAATTGAAATTACACGAAGAATTTAAAGATACCGAACCTTGATCCTTTTCCATTTTTTGGAAAATCACAGGCCATTTTTTACGAATGGCCTTTTTTTATTCTCCAGATAAGTTATTGCCATTCACCAATGATCTGATCTTAGACAGAATATCTTCCATCTCAAACGGCTTGGAGATAAATTCATCTGCTCCGGCTTTCAGACAGATGTCCCGGGCATTTGGATGCGCCGAAATCATGATCACCGGCACGTGCGTGGTGTCCTCAGCTTGCTTGATCTCTCTGCAGATATCTACCCCATTAACACCAGACAATAACATATCCATGATGACCAATTCAATCCTGTTGCGTAGGATAATCTCATGTGTTTTTTCAGCTCGCTCAATAACGATGACCCAATAGCCCCTGAATTCCAACATCATTTTGATCATTAACCCGATGTCCGGATCATCATCGATCACTAAAATTCTTTTGGAGGAATTCATCTTTTGATTGTCGTTCAGAGTCATGGACTGGTCTTCGGTGATCTAAGCATTTTTTGAAACTGGTAATGTAACAGTGAACAGGGAGCCAACCTCCTTTTCGCTCTGCACAGTGATCGTTCCCTGATGCCTTTGTATTATCTCGCCTGCAATGAATAAACCTATCCCAAAGCCTGGAAAAGTAAGTTCACTTTTGCCTTCTACTCTATAAAAACGTTCGAATATTTTTTGATGATCTTTCTTGTCGATGCCAATACCGAAATCCCTCACCGATATTGCAACAGTATTCTTATCGCCAACCATCCGTATTTCAATACTGTAAGCCTCGGGAGAATATTTAATTGCGTTCGTCAGCAGGTTTAGGAATACTTGTCCTATCCGATCCTTGTCACCATAAACCATAGCCTTCCCCTCGTAGTCGTTGTGAACGATGATGGCATGCCGGGAGGTTGTGTACCGAACATCCTGGACAGTTTCTTCCATCAGATCACCCAAATCAAAAATGGTCTTATTTAGTTCCAATCTTCCCGAATCGATCCGGGATAAATCCAATAGTTCCGAAACTAATCGCGTTAGCTTGGATACTTGTTTGGAGATGGTCAGGAGAGAGGATTTGACAGTGGGTCTTGACGCCTGCAATTTTTCTTCATTCAACTCATTGTGGATATTGAGTAATAATTGGACATATCCTTTAATCGAGGTGATTGGTGTCTTTAGCTCGTGGCTGGCCATTTTGATGAAATCATCCTTTCGTTGTTCCAGCTTTCTGATCTCTGTAATGTCTGTAACGGAACCAGCATATCCTAAAAATTCACCATTGATATCGTAATAGGGAGAACCTTCCGTCAGGCACCATCTAACTTCATCATTGCTATCCCTTAGACGAAACTCTGTGGTGTATTTCTCTCTTCTTTGCAGGCAATCCATGAACGCTGCCACAGCGTTTGACTTTTCTGGTTCCTCCACCCCTTGCATCCATCCGCTCCCGAGTTGTTTTTCATACGGGACGCCCGTCCATTGAATCCAAGTATCATTTACGAATATATTTTGTCCCTGGATATCTGTCATCCATAAACCGACAGGGGAAACGTTGGAAATTGTTTTGAAGAGCAAGTCCCGCTCGCGAATCTTTTCCCGAAAGCGTTGCTGATCCTGTTCAACCTCTTTTTCTTCTGTGATATCCACCATGATCCCCACGACCTTTTCGGGGTGCCCCTTCTCATCAAAATAAGTTTTACCCTGCACCCTCAGCCACCTTAATTGATGATCACCGTCCCTCAAAATGCGATGCACGATATTAAAACTCTTTGCATTTTCCGGATCGATTGCCTTTGCTATTTCCCCGTCAACATATTCTTTATCTGACGGGTAAAGGTGCGAAGCGACAAATTCATTCGTCGGAGGTATACCGGCAGGAATGTTATACATCATCCGGCATTCATCAGACCAAATTAACTTCTTTGTCAAAGGATGATATTCCCACACACCCAGCTTTGCCGATTGACCTGCCATCCTCAATCTTTCCTCGCTTTTTTGCAGGTTCTGTTCTGTTTCTTTCTTCTCGGTGATATCCCTGGCTATCTTTGATGCACCCACGATTCTTCCTTTGCTATCCTTAATAGGCGAAATAGTTAATGAAATATCCCGAACTTCCTTGTTCTTGGTCACTCTTTTCGTTTCAAAGTGATCCACTACTTCACCTTTCTTCAACCGCTCAAGGATGCTTGTCTCCTCATTCAACCTGTCTGGAGGAATAAGTCGGGTAATGGGCTGCCCAATCATTTCGTCGGCTTTATATCCAAATAATTTTTCAGCTGTCTTATTCCAACTCGTTACGATGCCATTCAACGTTTTACTAATGATCGCATCACTGGATGATTCCACGATAGCTGCCAGGGTAGAAGCTTTTTGTTCACTTATTATTCGGTCAGTAATATCCACCAGCATGTTTACAGCACCCGTAACATTACCTTGGCTATCGAATATGGGTACGGGATTGGGCTGCACATGGCGACGAAGTCCATCCGGGCGTTCAATGACTATTTCCTCACCAATCACGGAGCGGCCTTCTTTCAGGGCAATAGCCATAGGACATTGGTCAGGTGGCAGGGGAGTAATTCCGTCGGGCTGATAAATTTTCCATGACCCACACCACATGTCCTTGCCAATTTCTGGTTCACGTCCCCAAAGTTCGACTGCTGCCTTATTGAATAATAGGATGTGTCCATTTGCATCACAGGTATAAAAAGCTGCGGGAAGTCCCTCTAACAATTGCTGATAGTAGAAATCATTCCCACGATTCGGTTCGCTTTGTACGTTCCCCTTCTCGTGGCCGTTGGAATGCTGGGAAAATGTATTCTTAACTTTTTGCAATAAGTTCATGCGGCGCAAATTTACGACAGCTTGCAAATCATCATTACGAAAATAAATCCTTGCTGATTTTCCTGGGTGACCTTCCTATTATTATTTCAAGAATAGAGGAGAGCTCGGGGCAACTTCTTTTTTTATTACATCTATTTGCTCTGTATTCGCTAAACTTTCAGTGTAATTATTCAAGTCGAAGCCGGTATGCATATAACTATTTCCCTGTGAAAGTTCAGGCCGGTACGAGCCTGCTGACATAATCCGAGAATCTACAATACTTTCCTCACCTTGTTCGTGATGCCGATCCGCCTGTGTGTTCTTGTAGCATTGGTTTACTATAAGAGTGTAAATAGCTACGACAAATAAAACCTTCCTCATCGCTCCGATATTAATTGAATCCGCATCCTTGCCTCCTGCTCAGCTCTGGCTTTCCTTAGATGAAGTCTTATAAATGAAAACTTTATGCCAGAAAGCCGAGCTGTTCCTCTTCTTATAGCCGAAGTATTTTTGCGTTTAAGTTGCGGCTTTTTTACTATCTCTTCGGTCACTCTATTGCAACTGCAAGAAATAACTAACGCGCATTCGGGGAATTATTTACCCTTTTTAGGGTGTTTGACCCCAACAAATAGATCCGGGCCGAAATGGCACAAAGTTTCGTAGGGAATGAATGCAATTAAACTATTCACTAAAACCTTTTTATGAAAAAGAGAACAAGGATGTTTTATGCTTTACCATTTCTTCTATTGGCCTGCAATAATGAACCAAAGGATAGTGTTCAGTCGGCTGATTCAACAAATGAAGCGAGAAAAGAAATGGCTGATAGCACAGGTGCGTACCAGGTAGATCAGGCTTCATCTGATTTTTTGGTAAAAGCAGCGAATGCCGGTATGGCTGAAGTGAAGATGGGTGAGTTAGCAACTCAGAAATCTACAAACAAAAAAGTAAAAGACATGGGTAACATGATGGTCATGGATCATGGCGCAGCCAATGAACAAGTGAAGGCCCTGGCTACCCAGCTGAATGTAAATCTGCCCGCCACCGTCGGCGATGATATGCAGAAGACCTATGACGACCTGACCTCCAAAAAAGGGAAAGAATTTGACAAAGCCTATGTGGCTCAAATGGTGAAAGATCATGAGAATGCTATCGATCTTTTCAAAAAAGCCAACGACGATGTCAAAGACGATAAAGTACGCACCTTTGCGAATAATACACTGCCCAAACTACAAATGCACCTGGATTCATTCAAAGCAGTCCAAAAAATAATTAAATAAAAAAGGGCAGTTATTAGTTAAGAAAAAGCTGTTCTTTTTTGAGAACAGCTTTTTTATTTTTCAGTTTCGGATTGAAACCGTCTTAACAATTTCATCAGGATCTTTTCATTCTTCGACAGTCCCCATCTCAGCTTGTCTGGCGCTCCATTAGCAGAGATCGCAAGGCTGGCCAATTTGTCTTCTTCGTACCAGCGGATCAAAGATGGATGTATATAGTATTTTTTGCAGATCGTTCGTGTGTTTCCCAATTTCACGCTTACTTGATCTAGCACAGAAATGACGTTTTCTTTGATCGCCTTGGGATCATCAGACTTGACCCTTGCACAAAAGCATTCCAATGCATGCAGGGAGCCGGCCCATGTACGAAAATCCTTCGCAGAAAATTCTCCCTCCGCCGCCGCCTTAATGTAGCTATTGACCATTCCTGAATCGATGGACCTCCTGGATCCATCTTCAGCATAATATTGAAAGAGCTCCTTGCCCGGAATATCCCGGCATTGCTTTATGATAGAAGCCAATTTCTTATTCTTTAAGGTGATCCGGTGTTCAATCCCTTTCTTACCTGTGAAACAAAAAACAGCCTTGTTCTGATGAATCTGCACATGCTTATCCTTTAATGTGGTCAATCCATAAGAACCATATAGTTTTTCATATCCATTGTTGCCGATGCGGATGCAGGTTTGCTCCATGAGGCGAATGGTGGTAGCAATGACTTTCTCTGCACTCAATTTATTGCTCGTAATATCTTTTTGTATTTTTTTTCTCAGCAAGGGAAGCGCTTTTCCAAAGTCGAGAAGCCTATGGAATTTCGTTTCGTGCCGAACCATATTCCAGTTGCTGTGATAGCGGTATTGTTTGCGGCCGTTTAAATCGAGTCCGGTAGCCTGTATATGGCCAGAAGGGTTGGGGCAGATCCAAACCTCTGACCAGGAGGGAGGTATAGCCAGTTTCTTTATTCGAAGCAATTCTTTCTGGTCTTTTATTGCCTTGCCTTTGTATGAATAAGAATACCCGATCCCTTTCTTCAGCCGGTGAATACCTTCCACAGTTCCATTTACATAAATCAGATTAACAGTCTCCGCTGCTTGCCGGTGATCCTTATCCATCGCTCTTACTATCCGGTGGGAAAGTTTGTGTAAGTCTCTCATATTACAGGCAAACCCTATGAAAAGAGAGTGCCAGTTTATACAGAAATACAGGTAAAGGATAAAAATTAGGTTTCATCAAAAAATTATTGGTACAAAAATTTCATCCATATAAAAAAAATAAATGCAAAAAGGAGCATCAAAAAAAATGTTACGCCCTCCACAGAAACAGGGCAAACCCGGAGAAGAATCTAAAATGGTTCCGGAGCCTGATTCCGACTATCCAGAAAAAAAGGGACAGGGAAAATTGAAAAACAAAATTGCTCTCATCACCGGAGGAGACAGCGGTATTGGAAAAGCAGTAGCTATTTTATTTGCGAAAGAAGGAGCCGATATTGCTATTTCCTACCTGAGTGAAACCAGGGATGCAAGGGAAACAAAAAGGATCATCGAAGAGAAATATGGCAGGAGCTGTTTATTGATCAGAGGAGATCTGTCCGTTGAAAAGAATTGCTACCGGGCTGTGAAAGCAACAATAAGTGAATTTGGTCGTCTTCATATCCTTGTAAACAATGCAGCCGTACAATATGAAGCAAAGAAAATTGAAGAGATCACCACGCGGCATTTATTAAAAACCTTTGCAACCAATATCTTTTCTTACTATTGGGTTACCCAGGCTGCCATACCCTATCTTAAAAAGGGGAGTTGCATTATTAATACGTCTTCCGTGACTGCCTACCGCGGCAGTGCCAGCCTGATGGACTATGCATCTACTAAAGGCGCAATCGTTTCTTTTACGAGAAGTTTATCTGCCAACCTATCTAAGAAAAATATTCGTGTGAATGGCGTGGCTCCCGGACCCGTTTGGACACCATTGATCCCTTCCAGTTTCAAACCTCAAAAAACAGCTAAACACGGCAGCGATGTACCGATGAAAAGAGCCGGGGAGCCCAGGGAAATTGCTCCCTGTTATCTATTCCTTGCTTCTGAAGATTCCATCTATATGACCGGGCAATTCCTGCACCCCAATGGAGGGGAGATCATCAATGGCTGAGTAGGATAACCCATTCGGCTCGGCCCAATATTTGAAGGAGCTGGAAGAAGACAATCAGCATCTTAAAAACAATTTTATATGAAGCGGATCAATTGGTTATTTATTGCGGTTTTAATAGCTGCGTGCAACAGCAACACGACAACTACCGAAGAAAAGGCAAAGGCCGATTCCACCGAAAAAGCCGAAAACAAAGTAGTAAAAGATAATGACACCCTGCCGGCTCCATTTGCTACAAAATCGGCTTCAAAACAAAGTAAGGTAATCGGGTGGAAGGAAGGGCAAATGCCGGCAGCTCCCGACGGATTTAAAGTGAATAAATACGCGCAGGGATTGCAGCATCCACGGTGGATCTATGTAGCAGATAATGGGGACGTATTCGTCGCACAGGCCGACAAAGAAAATAGTGCGAACAATATCCTGCTTTTCAGAGATACGAATAAGGACGGCACAGCAGAAAATGGGACCATATTCCTGAAAGGCCTCGATATGCCTTTTGGAATGTTGATACTGCATGATAAATTTTATGTTGCGAATACGGGAGCTCTTGTCGAATTTCCTTATAAGCCTGGTGCGACGTCGATCAATGCACCAGGAAAGACAATCGTATCACTTCCGCCTGGTCCCCGACACTGGACAAGAAATATTGTCGCCAATAAGGCCGGTAACAAAATTTATATAGCGATAGGCTCTGCAAGCAATGTGGCAGAAGATGGAATGGACAAGGAAGTTAGAAGAGCTATGATAATAGAAGTTAGTCCTGATGGCACCAATGAAAAAATATACGCCAGTGGTTTAAGAAACCCCGTCGGTATGGACTGGGCGCCGGGAACAGGAGTTCTTTGGACTGCCGTTAATGAAAGAGATGAATTGGGCGATGATGTACCTCCTGATTATTTAGCCGGCGTAAAGGAAGGAGGATTTTATGGTTGGCCTTATGCATATTACGGACAGACAGAAGACCCCAGGCTGAAAGGTAAGGCAGAGGATATGGTAAAAAAATCGATCAAGCCGGATGTCGCACTTGGGCCGCACACTGCATCATTGGGTCTGGCATTCTATACCAAAAATGCCTTTCCGGCTAGTTACCAGGGCGGTGCATTTGTAGGTCAACACGGTTCCTGGAACCGTTCGGTCTTTTCAGGTTATAAGGTCGTATTTGTTCCTTTCAATAACGGATCCCCCAGTGGTAAGCCGCAGGATTTTCTGACCGGGTTTATTGCTAATGAAGATAAGAATGAGGTTTACGGGAGACCGGTAGGTGTTGCAGTGCTACCTGATGGATCATTATTGGTTGCGGATGACGGTGGAAATGCGATCTGGCGCGTAAGCTATAGTAAGTAAGTTCTAAGTTATAGGTTATAAGTAATAAGTATAACCAAAGATCACAAATTCAAAATACTAGCCTCACCACACTCCATGTGGTTGCTGCCACCGGTTACCCATCTCCGTTATGATCACATAAATAACGTTGCCAATAACGGGGACGCAAATTATCGTTACCAGCCAAAAAGTATTGACTGCGGGATCCTGTAAAAATGCTTTAATGGTATCTGTCAGCGTGATAAAGTAAAAAACCAAAGTCATCGTGACACCACAGGCCAGCAGCGCAAAACGAAACTCGGCCAAGTACAAGGGGACCATGGTTCCAACAATAAAGAGCAGGAAGCCGATTGCCGGTAACAATAAAAGTCTCATCCTCTTTGTCACGATACCTACACATTTTATAGACTGACAACTATAATTTACTGTTCGAGCCTGATTTCACCTACATCAGTGATCTCCCCATCTTTCACCGTGATTGATTCTTTTGTAACGTTCTTATATGGCGGAGTTGCTTCGACCACTAGTTTGTAAGTGCCGGGTTTTACATTTCTCAGGTCAAATGTTCCGTTTGTAATCGTTCCGCTTACTGTGTCCGTTGCGGATATGACCCAGACTTTCAACGCTCCATTCGATGGTGTAACGGTTCCTTTCAAAGAACCTGACCAGGGCATGGTAAAAGCGAACAATCCAACAACTATTGCGAGAATTGCTAATATTAATTTTCCTTTTTTCATGATGACTAATTTAAGTAAGGTTATGGTGTCATTCAAAACCAAAGACAAGGAATATGCCAAGGGCATGGAGGATGTGTGGAGATATTTGCACGGCCAAGCGCTTTCACGTTTTATTCTTACGAACTTTTCGGTCCTAAAAATTTAAAGGCTTTGCCAGTGACAAAGCCTTCGGTACTCTCGGTGAAAACGCTGTTATGAAAAATAATAAGATTGCTATGCGTTTATTTTGGGTGCTTCTGCGGGTTTCCTGGGCGTAACTATGATACCCTGTATGCAAAAGATCATGGCCATCGCCACCAGCGTATGGATCATCATGCCTGCCCCAAGCAGAAAAAAGCCCACTATCCAACCTAGAAAGAACACGACCGCGCCGCTAAACAAAATGATGCGTATGTTGCTTAATTTCATATTTAACCTTTAGAAATAATTATGCCAGTAATTCAAATGGCTGCTCTTGCGCAGTTAGTCCACGTTTGGGGAAAATCCGCCCGAAGATTCACAATCCCGCCTTTGGCTGGTATTTTGACTTATTCCAATTCTTTATTATAAAATGGACCTCCGTTCTAGTTTTCCTTATTGGCTGCTGAGGCGAGGAATAATCAACAGTTATCCTTCACTCGGCAAAAATGTCAAGACAGAAGTCGTCGTTATGGGTGCCGGCATTAGTGGCGCACTGGTGGCCTGGGGTTTAACTAAAGCTGGATTCAAAGTAATTGTGGTCGATAGAAGGCATGCGGGAATGGGAAGCACAGCGGCCTCCACATCTTTATTGCAATACGAAATAGATACACCCCTTCACGAATTGATTGAACTGATCGGTGAAAAAAGAGCCGTAAGAAGCTATCAATTGTGCCGAAACGCTATTGGAAGACTTGAATCAATTTGCGGACAACTTCGCGGACCTCATTCATTCCGCAATAAACCAAGTTTACAATTTGCCTCTTTTAAGAAGCACATTAAAGATCTTCAAAAGGAATATGCAAGCAGGAAAAAGGCAGGTTTGGCCGTTGATTGGCTGGACGAAAAAGACATCCGGGAAAAATTTCATTTTAAAAAACAGGCTGGCATATTAGCAAAGGATGGGGCAGAAACGGATGCTTATGAATTAACCCATCAATTGCTCGCAAAATCCGTTTCAATGGGCGCCCAAGTATTTGATCATACGGAAATAACCAGGATTAGCTATTCCAGAAAGAAGGTCCAATTAGAGACTTCAGCCCGCCATAAAATAACCTGCAGGTACTTGATTATTGCTGCAGGGTATGAATCCCAGCGCTATATCCCAAAAAAAGTACAGGACCTGGATTCCACTTATGCCATCGTTAGCGAACCTTTTAATCAAAGCAAGTTTTGGTATAAGAATGCCATGATTTGGGAAACAGCTACGCCGTATCTCTATATTAGAACGACTAAAGATAACCGGATCCTTGTAGGCGGAAAAGATGTACCGTTTACTGATCCTGTCAGAAGGGATCGTCTCCTTTCGGCAAAGGCACGAGATCTGGAAAATTCATTTGCCAAATTATATCCTTCACTGCGCTTCAAAGCCGATTTCAAGTGGGCCGGTAATTTCGCCTCGACAAAGGATGGCTTACCTTTTATCGGAGGTATATCTGAAAGGCCCAATACTTATTTTGCATTGGGGTTTGGAGGAAATGGAATTATTTTCAGCATGGTCGCCGCAGATATCATCTGTGATCTATTATTGGGGAAGACGAATGCCGATGCGGATATCTTTTCCTTCAATAGATGAACCACGCTAGTTCAAATGCGGCAATTTCTCCAGCACAGATTTTTCGTGGCGGGTAAAAGCAATAGTGTGGGATAGCCATTTATATGTATGGTCAAGGATCAGGTCGAATCGGTTTTTTCGCCTTTCTCCTGATTCGGTGATCTCCAGGTTTTGCACAGTCATTTTAACAAGCACTGGCTTTTCAGTCCTGGAATCACTTTGTAATGATTCCAAAAGGTCATTTTCTTCCTTTACAATGGTTGCCTTGCCACTTACTTCGAGGTAGAAGGAAATTCCCTTGCGATAAAAAACGAGGCGGACAGGAAAACTGGTTTCGCATTGTTCAACAGGGTAGTGAGGTTTCTTACAAAGAAACCAAAGCTGTCCTTCATCATCCACTCGCAATACGCTCACAATGTTATTGGAGATTTTGACCAGGTCATTGCTCATACTATACATCAGGGCGCTACGGATTTGATATATCTTCTCCCGAATAAGCTGGAGGTCTGTATTGGTTTTCATAAAGTTCTTTTCTGGTATATTTCAAATCAAATACCAATTTACTGTTAAGATGTTCTGGTCTTTTCGCCTTCCAAATCGTGCAAGATTTTCCACATTGCCTCCTCACTTTCCCTAAATCCCGGTAACGCATATAGGGAGTTATCCTCTAGATAAAAGCCACAACGTGAATTTACTATGTCCCGGTCTGGCGAAAATGCATTTGTAAAAAGAAATCCACTTTAAAGATTGTGGTATGATTTTTAATTCTTCTAGAATAGAATTGTCAAAAGAATTCGCATTTATTAATAATAAAAACTTAACTCCTATTTTAATCATCTAAATATCAGCAGCATGAAAAATGAACAAATTCCTGAGGTGTTGAATGATTTAATTCAGATCAACAATGATCGCGTGGCTGGCTATGAAAGAGCTGCCAAAGAAACAGAAACTAAGGATGCGGATTTACGTGCTCTCTTCGACGACCTGGCTATGGAGAGCCGCGGCTATGTCAATGAGTTGAGCAAATATGTGTCCCAGGCTACAGCAGGGGATCCCGCAGAAGGGACTACTTTAAAAGGAAAGATCTATCGTGTGTGGATGGACCTGAAAGCAACTTTTACTGGTAATAGCAGAAAAGAAATTTTAGCATCTTGCGAATATGGAGAGGATGCAGCGCAAAAAGCATACGACGAGGCTTTATCCAGTGATGCCGATATTCCTCCTGGATTGAGAAAAATGATCATGAGTCAAAAAACGAGTTTAAAGGCATCGCATGATAAAATAAAACGCATGCGCGATGCTCAACCTGCATAACTAAAGAATTCTTAGGCCAGGCAGCAACGAACAGCTGCTTGGCCCTTTTTTTAAACTAAGCAACGACTATTTCTTATGATAAAAAGCGGAAAAACAGCGGATATGACCAGTCTTTCGACAAGTATTAACAAACTTGTTTTGCAAGGATTCACGGAACATTTCCAGGCTAGTGAAAATGCTTTGGTTTCTCTCCGGACTGAAAAAAACTACAAACCGGAGGAAGTCGAAGTGGTTAACTTTTTCCGTTTTGAAGGTGCGAGTGATCCTGCAGATAACGCAATCCTCTACGCCATAAAAACCAGCGACGGAACCCAGGGAACATTGACAGATGCATACGGTCCGTATGCGGATCCGAATGTGACAAAGTTTATGAAGCGCGTGGAAGAAATAACTAAAAAAATTGGATAAGATGGTCATTCAACAAACAGACAATTACATTAAAGCGTGCATGAAGACCTGGATGTTTTGCGAATCATGCATCCACTCCGAAACAGAAAAACGGATACCCAAGGAAGCGCTTATTCAAAAATGCCGCTCGTGCGCAAATTCATGCTTTGCAGTTGTATGTGGCATCATCAATAACTCGGATATTATCAATGACGCTGCTCTCACCTGTATACTAAATTGCCGTGAGTGCCAGCAGGAGTGCGAAAAATTTGATTACAACGACGATATTCAATTCTGCGGTGAAGTATGTGAATTTTGTGCTCAAACAATGAGAGATCTGCTGGTTCTGGTCAATCTAAACTGATGACCAGGCATTTTAATGTTTTTCGAGTTTTCTCAAAACAGTGGCCATATTGAATCCCTTTCCCAATACGGGCTTAAATAAATCTCCCTTTTTCTCTAACCTTTTATGGATGGTCTTTATAGTGAATTGAGAAGGGTGAAGTCCTTTCTTTACTTCTTTCCAGTCCAGGGGAGTAGAAACGGTAGCGCCCGGCTTGGGCCTGGCACTATACGCTGATGCCAATGTCTGTCCACGACTATTTTGCAGATAGTCCACGTAAATATGATTTTTCTTGCGTTTGGCCAATGACCGCTCCAGGGTGGTGGTTGAAGGCAGTTGCTCATTTACCTGGGTGGCCAGTATCCTCGCAAAATCCCTGATCTCATCATAGCCGTATCTTTTATTGCAAGGAATATACACATGCAATCCGCTGGCTCCGGAAGTCTTGCAATACCCATCGATTCCTGCTAGGTCAAGCAGGTTTTTCAACACCTGGGCTACCTCGATCACTTCGTCAAAAGTATTCCTATCAGAAGGATCAATGTCGATGACCAGGTAGTCTGGATTATCCAGCCTGGCCGTAGTCGAATTCCAGGGATTCATCTCGATACAGCCCAGGTTGGCGATAAACTTTAGGCTTCGAAGGTCATTACATACCAGGTAATGAATGATTTTGGAGGCCGATGGTGCATGAATATCCGCCGTCTTCATCCACCCGGGTGCGATATCACCGGCGTCCTTATGATAAAATCCGGCATCCTTGATTCCGTTGGGATTGCGTTTTAAGGAAAGCGGGCGGTTCTTGAGATAAGGTAATATATATGGAGCGATCTTTTCGTAGTAATTAATGAGGTCGCCCTTGGTTAATTTTTCATCAGGCCAGTATAGCTTTTGCAAATTGGAGAGAGCAGGTTTCCCGTTTTTCATACTTACTGATTTTACCCCAAGAATTCATTTTCGCTTCTTTGCAGAAGTCTTTTTTTTCGCATAGGTCTCACTGTCATATTTCTTGTTGACGGCATACTCATCCTTATGCTTAATTAGCAGCCAATTATTAGTATCCTTCATCCTTACCAGCACAAATCCACCTTCCAGCTTTTCTCCTTGTAACACAAATTTCAATTCTCCCGCATTTAATGCCTGCAAGGCTGCGCGTTCAGAAATGGGTTCAACTTCCTGGTTCACCGGAATAAAAACGCCCTGATCCCAACGGTCTACTGTACCGGCGCCATAATTTCCTTTGGGAATCACTCCTTCAAAGCCGAAATAACTTACGGGATGGTCCTCTACCATTACGGCAAGTCGTTTATCCTCCGGATTCATAGAAGGCCCCTTAGGAACGGCCCAGCTTTTTAGCACACCTCCTAATTCCAGCCGGAAATCGTAATGGAGGCGGCTCGCATCATGACGTTGGATCACGAAACGAAATGATTTAGTAGGGCTTTTGCTTCCCTTAGGCTCAGGGGTGTTCTTGAAATTTCTCTTCTTATTATACAGACTCAGTGCCATCAAGATGCTTTTTGTTTAGCGCTGCCAAGGCTTGCCTTCAGTTGAGACATGAGGTCGCGGGTGCGGGAATGAACCACCCTGAGTGGTGAAGTAGGTATTTTCTTGCCCTTTGCTTTTGCGTTAATGAGCTTCATTAATTTATCAGTATACGTGTCTTTGTATTTGGCAATGTCAAAATCAGTGGATAATTGTTCAATGAGCTGCGTGGCCATTTTTAGCTCGGCGGGCTTATGCTGGCCGGAAGGGACTTCAATTTCACTGGAATCTCTTATCTCTTCCTGGAACCTGATCTTATTCAATAAAAGTATCTCACCCTGTGGCTTGATGAGCGCGAGGCTTTCCCTGTTGCGAAGGACATAAGTTCCCAGTCCTACTTTGCCCGTCTTCTTTAATGCATCCCGCAGTAGTGTATATGCGCGTGCTCCCGATTTCTCCGGTGCCAGATAGTAAGGAGTTTCATAATAAATACTATCTATCTTATCTATATCTACGAACTCTTCGATAGCGATTGTTTTTGTCTTTTCCGGGCTTGCCTTGGCAAAATCTTCTTCTGTGAGCACAACGTAGCGGTCGTCTATTTTATAACCCCTTTCAATGTTTGCCCAGGGAACTTCCTTTCCCGTATTGGCATTTATCCGTTGGAACTTAATATTAGCGTGATCCTTCTTGTCCAACATGTCCAGGTCGAGGCTGCTTTCCTGGACAGCACTATAAATTTTGACAGGTATATTAACCAGCCCAAAGCCGATGGCGCCGCTCCAGATTGCTCTCATATGTTATGTGTTGGTGAACTAAAATTTGATTACATGCTAAAGGTAAAAAAACCGGCGATAGAATCGCCGGTTAGCCCCTAATATGTAAATTGTCCCTTTCTAGATGTCAGAACTTGCTCGCCGCCCAAACAGGAGGGATAAAACAAATAATATGATAAAAATGAAGAACAAGATCCTCGCAATGGAGGCAGCGCCTGCCGCTATACCACCGAATCCTAAAAAGGCAGCAATGAGGGCAATTACAAGAAATACAACTGTCCAACGTAGCATAATTATAAGTTTTAAGTTCTAAAATAATTTGTACCCGTTTCCAAAAAGTCGACGAATTCTTGTTTAGCAATTATGAGTTGATTATTGAAAAATTCATGCCGCAATTTATACAGGGCGTCGTGGGGACTAAAAGCTGAGGAGATGGGGAATTTTTTCATCATTTAGAGAGACCTAGCCTCTTTCTTCTTTAACATTCATAGCTTAACTTCGTAACTCCAATCCGCTCCCAAATAATGTGATTGCCTTGCTTTTAGAAGCTTTCAACCATTGTATTTCAAATTCGTAAACCGTATGCTTGGACTCGATTTTCTTAAAATCCAAAATCAATTGACTATCCATTCTTGCTTCGCGTCATCCAGCCTGAACATTTTCAAAATTAATTTCCTGCCATCGTGAAGAACAATCCACTCCAGGATCTATTGTCGCATTTCCGGATTTCGTTCCTGGGAGATAATCTCGTCGGCAAGTACGCCAATGAAAAGGCGCCTCTTCGCTCCGAATTGTTCAGCACAGAACAAATGGAACAATATGCAAAAACGTTGGCAGGAAGACATGTGCTTCTGATGGGACGGCGACCTGAACAACTATTAAAGCGATTAGCAGACAACGAAGAAGTATTGCTGGAAGTCCATAACCTATTAACAGAGTCCGCAAAAAAAAATAGCCGCATCTCTCCCGCCGGTGAATGGTTGCTTGACAATTTCTATCTGATCGAAGAACACATTTATACAGGAAAAAAACATTTGCCCAAAGGTTATAGCGAAGCATTGCCACGACTTGCAAAGGGTCCGTCAAAAGGGCTGCCACGCGTATATGACATTGCACTTGAAATCATCTCGCATAGCGATGGTAGAGTCGATCTGAAAAGTCTTTACAGTTTTGTAACGGCCTATATGACGGCAAGCGATCTTAAGTTAGGCGAATTGTGGGCTGTGCCAATCATGCTGCGACTGGCATTGATTGAAAACCTGCGGCGACTATCGGCGCAAATCGCTGTTGATGGAATTTACAAGAACCTCGCCGATTACTGGGCTGATCAAATGACGGAGATGGCTGAGAAGGATCCAAAGAATCTCATCGTCGTCATTGCAGATATGGCCCGGTCAGAACCTCCGATGGTCAGCTCATTTGTTGCAGAGCTTACCAGGCGTTTGTTGGGTAAGGGTCCTTCGCTGGCTCTTCCATTAACGTGGATTGAGCAACGATTATCCGAAACCGGCCAGACAAGCAATGGCTTGGTCCATTTGGAAAATCAGAAGCAGGCTGCCGACCAGGTTTCCATGAGCAATAGTATCAGCAGCCTTCGTTTTCTTAATAGTACAGATTGGGGCGAATTTGTAGAGAAGACAAGTATCGTTGAGCAAACACTGAGAGAAGACATTAGCGGTTGCTATCCAAACATGGATTTCCATACCCGTGACTATTATCGCCATGTAGTTGAAAAAATTTCAAAGCAGAGTGATCTGACTGAGCAAGAGGTAGCTGGGCTCGCCCTTCAACTTTCCAAGGACAGCATTAGACAGAATAAAGGGGATGATCGGAAAATGCATGTAGGGTACTATCTCATTAATGAGGGACTAGCACAATTGGAAAAGATAGCTAAGATGCGATCTCCGCTCGTTGACAGGTTCAGGAAAAAGGCAGCAAGGATGCCTTTATTATTATATACGGGTTCAAGTATTTTAATTACTCTTATCATCGCCGGTGCATTCTTTGTCAAGGCTTATTCCGAAAACTTACGGACCGGATGGTTGATTGCGATTGGAATTCTATCCGTTATTGCAGCCAGCCAACTAGCGATCACCTTTGTCAATTGGGTCTGTACGTTGCTAGTAGTTCCAGATTTCTTGCCGAGGATGGACTATACGCTAGGCATTCCTTCTGAATCACATACGTTGGTCGTTTGCCCAACTTTGCTGAGCAGCGCTTCTGAATTGGAAAGTCTAATTGAAACGATGGAGGTAAGATTTCTTGCCAATCGTGACGATAACCTGCGTTTCGCTTTCCTCACAGATTTTCGTGATGCCGACGCCGAGACGTTGCCCGAAGATGAACCGTTGTTACAATTAGCGAGGGAGCGCATTACCGAACTCAATAGAAAGTATAACCGGGAGAAAAACGATACGTTTTTTCTTTTCCATCGCCCCAGGAAATGGAATGCAGCAGATAAGATATGGATGGGATATGAACGCAAGAGAGGAAAATTAAGTGAAATGAATGCGCTCTTGCGCGGTCAGTCGAAGGAGAATTTCCTGCTGATCGTGGGTGAGGAAGATGTTTTTTCTACCGCCCAGTATATCATTACGCTGGACACGGATACACAGCTGCCGAGGGATGCTGCCAAAAAGATCATCGCTACCATCTCACATCCGCTCAATCAACCTTACTATGATGAAAAGAAGCGGAGGGTCACTAAAGGATACACCATTCTGCAACCAAGGATCGCAATGAGTTTACCGGGAGCGAAGAGTTCCCTTTATGCAAAAATGCATGGCAATGAGCCGGGCATAGATCCATACACGCGCGCTGTCTCCGATGTTTACCAGGACCTTTTCCAGGAAGGATCTTTTATAGGCAAAGGAATTTATGAGATAGATACATTTGAAAAATCATTGAATGGAAGGTTCCCTGAGAATCGAATACTGAGCCATGATCTGCTGGAAGGATGCTATGCGCGTTCGGGATTGATTACCGACGCCCAGTTGTATGAGGAATATCCTTCCAACTACCAGGTCGATATGAAACGACGCCATCGTTGGATCCGTGGCGACTGGCAGATTGGAAGATGGCTATTCCCGCGTGTTCCGGGAGCAGGTAAACGCACGCAAAAAAATCCTCTCTCTACTTTGTCGCGTTGGAAAATCTTTGACAACCTGCGCCGCAGCCTCGTACCTCCGGCTCTTACGTTACTTTTATTGTTCGGCTGGGTGATCTCGGTTTCTCCCTGGTTCTGGATGATTTCAGTTATTGGCATTATCATGCTGACTTCGGTAATCATTTTTATCCGTGACATCTCCAAGAAACCAAAAAATGTACTGTGGATCCATCACATTACCAGTTCCATCCAATCAGCGACCAATAATTTTGCGCAGCACCTTTTCACATTGATATGCTTGCCTTATGAAGCTTATATGAATTTGGATGCGATCATCCGTACCAATTGGCGGATGTTTATTTCTCATAAGAAACTCCTTGAATGGGACCCGGCCAGCCAGAGCAAGAACAATGACCGCACACTACTGAAGACGTATTTATCGATGTGGATAGGTCCTTTTATCGCTCTTGCCATATTTGTATACCTAACCATATATTCACCCATTTCACTTGTATTGGCTGTCCCCTTGCTGGGTTTGTGGATCGTTTCTCCCGGTATAGCGTGGCTGATAAGTCTTCCTCTCAAAAAGCCCAAAGCGCCGCTTACAACTCAACAAAATATTTATTTAAATAAACTGGCAAGGAAAACATGGGCCTTCTTTGAAAATTTCGTTGGCCAGGATGATAATTGGCTGCCGCCGGACAATTTCCAGGAAACGCCCGTCAGGAGAGTCGCGCATCGCACATCTCCGACAAATATTGGGATCTCATTGCTGGCCAATCTCGCAGCTAATGACTTTGGATATATATCCGTATCTCAATTCATTGACCGTACTACGAATACGTTGAGTACGATGCAACAGCTCGAGCGATTTAAAAATCATTTTTATAATTGGTATGATACCCACACCCTGATCCCGCTACCAACCAGATATATTTCCACCGTTGATAGCGGAAACCTCGCCGGTCACTTATTGACTTTGAAGCAAGGCCTTCTGTCAATGAAGAATCAAAGAATAGCAAGTCCAAAGCTATTTGTAGGATTGCAGACCACAGCGAATGTGCTGGCTGACAAAATGAAAGATGCTGAATTATTAGAAGCATGTCAAAAAGATATAAATGAAGCATGTGATTTACCGGTGACCAATCTTGAATCCGTTCGACGTTTTATTGAAAAGATTACAGACCAGGCGGCCAGAATTCTGCAAACAGTAGACCGTGATCCGGAAAGTGAAATTTTTTGGTGGTCAAGAGCGCTTGCTATCCAAAGCAGCAGTGCACAGGATGAGCTCATGACTATGGCCCCATGGCTTTACCTGCCTGAAACGCCTTCCAAATTCGCTGAACTTTCGGCGATAGTGAATGAGGTACCGACATTTGAACAACTATCCAGGATAGAAAAAAATTTAATACCCAGGATCAACCAGAGTTATGCAGAGGACAATACTTATTCTGAAAATGAGTGGTTGGATATTTTTCGAAAATACATAACAGAAGCAGGCCGTCGCGCGAAAGAAAGAATATTGATCATGGAAAGGCTTGCACAACAATGTATGGGGTTTGCCAATATGGAATATGAATTCCTGTTTGACAAAACAAAAAATCTTCTCACCATTGGATATAATGTAGAAGAACACCGGAAGGATGCAAGTTATTATGACCTGTTAGGCTCTGAAGCCCGGCTGGCGGTATTTGTCGCGATTGCGCAAGGAAAAATTCCGCAGGAAAGTTGGTTTGCATTAGGACGCCAGCTAACAAATCCGAGTATCTCGCCGGTTCTTCTTTCCTGGAGTGGATCTATGTTTGAATACCTGATGCCTCTCATTGTGATGCCGACGTATGAAAACACGTTGCTGGATCAAACCAATAAGATGTGCGTGCAGCGTCAAATAGAATATGGCAACAAACATGGACTACCCTGGGGGATCTCCGAATCTGGTTATAACCTGGTGGATGCACAACTAAACTATCAATATCGGGCATTTGGAGTACCGGGCTTAGGATTCAAACGTGGATTGGGCGACGACCTGGTCACTGCACCTTATGCATCGGTGATGGCACTCATGGTAGCGCCTGCGGAAGCAGTCGACAACCTGGAGGAGATGTCGAAGAAAGGTTTTGAAGGAAGATATGGTTTCTATGAGGCGATTGATTATACACCTTCCCGTCTGCCTCGCGGACAATCGAATGTGATTATCCGTTCTTATATGGCCCATCATGAAGGAATGAGTCTTCTTTCGCTTGCCTATCAACTCCTCGATCAGCCGATGCAAAAACGGTTCTCAGAAGAAATACAATTCCAGGCGACGCTGCTCCTTCTGCAGGAAAGAATTCCTCAGATGGCTTCCTTCTATACGCCAACTATTGATACCTCCGATGTAGGCCTCACCCACGACGATATGCAAATGAGAGTGATCACTACTGCAAACACGCCGGTGCCAGAGGTTCAGTTATTGTCAAATGGAAATTATCATGTGATGGTATCGAACTCGGGCGGTGGGTATAGTCGATGGAAAGGTTTTGCAATTACACGTTGGCGTGAAGACAGCACATGTGACAATTGGGGTAGTTTCTGTTATATAAGGGACCTGGAAAGTAATCTCTTCTGGTCGGCAGGACATCAACCTTCATTGCGACTGGCAGAAACTTATGAAGTCATCTTTTCACAGGGGCGAGCTGAATTCCGCCGTCGCGACAACAACATTGAGACCCATACTGAAATAGTTGTGTCGCCAGAGGATGATGTTGAAATGAGAAGAATACACATTACGAACCGTTCCCGCAAACGCAGGATCATCGAGATCACATCGTATGCAGAGGTGGTTCTCACATCAGCGAGTGCCGATGCCATTCACCCTGCATTCAGCAATCTGTTTGTTCAAACCGAGGTCATTCAACAACGTCATGCCATATTATGCACTCGACGTCCACGTTCCCAAGGTGAACAGCCACCCTGGATGTTTCATCTGATGAAGGTGCATGAAGCAGAAGTGCAGGATATTACTTATGAAACAAACAGGGATCAGTTCATTGGTCGCGGCAATATCATTTCTGATCCACAGGCGATGAAATCAAATGGCTTGACGGGTAGCCAGGGATCTGTATTGGATCCTATCGTTTCAATTCAATATCGCATTAGCTTAAGTCCACAGGAATCTGCAGTTATAGACATGATCTATGGCATTGGTCATACACGTGAGGTCTGCGAAGGATTGATTGAGAAATACCAGGACCTACATATGATCAATCGTGCATTTGAATTGGCATGGACGCATAGTCAGGTAGTATTACGACAGATCAATGCCACCGAAAGTGATGCCCAACTGTATGGGCGAATAGCGAGTTCAGTGATCTATGCAAATTCTGCGCTTCGTGCAGATCCCGGTGTTATTATAAAAAATAACCGCGGACAATCGGGCTTATGGAGCTACTCCGTTTCGGGTGATTTGCCGATAGTACTGTTACAAATAGAAGACAGCGCGAATATCGAATTGGTGAAACAACTGGTACAGGCTCATGCTTACTGGCGATTGAAAGGCTTAGTGGTAGACCTGGTTATTTGGAATGAAGACCGTGGTGGATATCGTCAGACCTTACAAAATGATCTGCTCGCTTTGATCTCGCCGGGAATTGTCGCTGACATCCAGGACAGGCCGGGAGGCATCTTCATTCGATCGGCCGATCAGATTTCCAACGAGGATAGGATCCTGTTCCAAACGGTCGCCCGCATCATCATCGCCGATAAATGGGGCAATTTAGAAGGTCAGATCAGCCGGCGTTCCAGATTGAAAACGATGGCCGCAGGTTTCACACCTGCTAAATTCTACCCAACTGTAGAGACCTCGTTGACACCTGACCTCGACCTCAAATTCTTTAATGGATTGGGAGGTTTTTCAGCAGATGGAAAAGAATATATCATTATCACTTCACCGGGACAGATCACACCGGCTCCATGGGTCAACGTAATTGCCAATCCGAATTTTGGAACTGTTATCTCGGAAAGCGGCCAATCCTATACATGGATTGATAATGCTCATGAATTCCGCTTAACACCGTGGAGCAATGACCCGGTAACCGATACGGGAGGAGAGACTTATTATTTGAGAGACGAAGAAAGCGGGCGTTATTGGTCACCGGTACCTCTTCCCACACGTGGCAAAGGAACTTATGTTACGCGTCATGGATTTGGCTATAGTGTATTCGAACATAGTGAGGATGGTATTACGTCAGAGCTGTCTGTCTTTGTTGATCTCTATGCATCGATAAAATTCGCTATACTAAAAGTTCACAATGCATCGGGAAGAATTCGCCGTCTGTCAGCCACCGGCTATGTTGAATGGGTATTGGGAGATATTCGCCAGAAGACAAACATGCATATTGTTACAGAATTGGATATTAATACTGGAGCCATCCTGGCAAGAAATCCTTACAATGCAGAATTTGCCAATCGTGTTGGGTTCTTCGATGTGGATGAAACGGCAAAATCTATTACAACCGACCGCGCTGAATTTATTGGTAGAAACGGAACGCTGCGAAGTCCCGATGCCATGAGCAGGGAAAAGCTATCAGGCAAGACGGGGCCTGCACTGGATGCATGTGCCGTTATTCAAGTGGACTTTGATATTGCAGATGGGGAAGACCATGAGGTAATATTCCGGTTAGGTAGTGGAAGAGATATGCAGGATGCGAGCAATCTGGTCCGACAGTTTCGCGGAAGAACTATAGCTTACTCGGTTTTAGAAAAAGTAAAAAGATACTGGCAAAAGAGTTTAGGAGCAATCCAAATAGAAACGCCAGACCAATCTTTGAATATTATTACTAATGGATGGCTTAACTATCAAACTCTTGCCTGTCGTTTATGGGCGAGAAGCGGATTCTATCAATCAGGTGGCGCATTTGGATTTCGAGATCAGCTGCAGGATGTATTATCTCTCATTCATACGGAGCCGGGCCTGGTCCGTGCGCAAATACTCTTATGCGCATCACGTCAGTTCAAAGAGGGAGATGTTCAGCATTGGTGGCACCCTCCCGTCGGTCGCGGAGTCCGTACAAGGTGTTCGGATGACTTCCTTTGGCTACCCTATGTTGCGACCAGGTATATTATCACCGCCGGAGATACCGGCATATTAGATGAAGTGATTCCCTTCCTTGAAGGACGGCAGTTGTATGTAGATGAAGAATCGTATTACGATCTTCCGATACGCTCTGATCAATCAGCCAATTTATATATCCATTGTGTCAAGGCCATTGAACATGGTCTGGAACTAGGCGCTCATGGCTTACCTTTCATTGGGTCGGGCGACTGGAATGACGGGATGGACCGGGTCGGAATTCATGGAAAAGGAGAGAGTGTATGGCTTGCATTCTTCCTGTATGATATTCTAATGAATTTTGGTGAATTGGCGAATCTTCAAAACGATCAACCCTTTGCAGAACGCTGTAAAACACAGGCTGAGCAACTCAGAAAAAACATCGGTCTGCATGCCTGGGATGGTGAATGGTACCGTCGTGCTTATTTCGATGATGGGACACCGTTAGGCTCCTCCGTCAACCCGGAATGTAAAATTGATTCCATCGTCCAGAGTTGGTCGGTATTATCTGGTGGCGGAGATCCCAACTATTCCAGGAAGGCGATGGAGTCAGCCGACAAACGGTTGGTGAGAAGGAACAATTCGCTCATCCAGCTCTTTGATCCACCTTTCGACAAATCGGATATGAATCCAGGATATATAAAGGGGTATGTTCCCGGAGTAAGAGAGAACGGTGGCCAATATACGCATGCGGCCATTTGGCTGGTGATGGCCTTTGCAGGGTTGAAAGATCGTAAGCGCACCTGGGAATTGTTGAAGATGATCAACCCCGTGCATCACGGTGATGGTCCTGAAGAGATAGCGACCTATAAGGTAGAACCCTATGTAATCGCCGCGGATGTATATGCAATCTCCGAATTTACAGGCCGTGGAGGATGGACATGGTATACAGGTTCTGCGGGTTGGATGTATCAGTTGATCATTGGATCATTTCTTGGCCTTACGCGCAGGGGCGAAAAACTCTCATTTAAGCCCTGTCTGCCTCCTGAATGGAAGTCGGTAACTATTCGTTACCGGTACCACGACACTACTTATAACATTGCACTTTTACAGGAACACTCCGGCAATGGAGAATTAATAATAGAAATGGACAATGTTCAAATGGCCGATAGTGCTATCCTGCTGACCAATGACCGCGAGGAACATCATATAAAAGTATTATTGCCAATGAGCGAATCTTCTGTGGCGATGGCTTAGTACAAGCGAATTCACGTATTTGGTGATTCTTCCACCTGTTGCAGATCATCCAGTACTACATCTATTACTTTCTTATTGAATGGCTTTTTCAAAAAATAGCTGATACCTTCCCTGGCGGCTTTTTCCCTGACCCAATGAGAGGAGTCGCCGGTGATCATAACAATCTTTATTTCATCATCAACGGTCTTAATGGTCCTAATGAAATTGACACCCAAACCCTCCGGGAAACTATTATCTAAAAAGATGACAGACGGCTTCAAATAGTCCAGGTAGTTCGCCGCTTCTTTCAATGAATGGGCCCGCCATACGTGAAATTTTCTTTTTTCTAATATACCCGCCAGAAGTTGACTGAGGTCCACATCGTCGTCAATAATCATCGCGGATTGAAATAGGGTTTTCATGGTCGTTCTTTAATGACATCGATACAAAAATTGGCCCTTTTTCTAGATTGCTAGATACCAGATGCCAGATACGAGATATATACAATAGTGTGCAAATAATTCCTCAATTTCAGTAACACCAATTTCGAAGGGATTTTTTTAGTAAAATCTTATTCGCCCTTGAGAATGACTGGCATAATATTTTGGCTGTATGAAGCAGTTCGAAAATGCTAAACCAACGCTTTATGGAAGAAATTCAAAAAACCCACGGAGAGTCAGCCTTAAATAGTTTCTTCATACAGGAATTGGAGGACATTTATTGGGCTGAGAAATATATGGCGCGTTTTCTTCCCCAAATTCGAGACGCAGCTACGTCCGAAGAATTAGAGTCAGTTATCGCCGATCATATATCAGAAACAGAAAAGCAGGTAAATCGACTCGAAAATATCTTTGAGTTGTTGGGCGTGGAAGCCAAATCAGAAAAATGTGAAGCCATCGTCGCACTCTTTAGTGAGGTGCAGAAGGCGATCTCGAAAACTCAAGCCGGTACCAGTACGCGAGATGCAGCCCTGATTATTGGGGGACAAAAAATAGAACATTACGAAATCGCTACGTATGGCGGTCTTGTCCAATTGGCAACCACGCTCGGATTTGAGCAGATAACTCATTTGCTCGAAAGAAACTTGCAGGAAGAAAAGGATACAGACATTTTATATTCAGACCTGGCAGAGAAAAAAGTGAATTGGCTGGCTGAAACTGAAGAAACAAAATAGTCAGCATAAAAACATTTAACTCTAAAAAGCCAATGATTGGCTTGTTTTTGGCTTTTAAATTTGGAAATCTTTTCTAATGGGGTGGTTGAAAGATTATTAACCTGAGAATATACCCAGTTAACCTGATCCGGATAATACCGGCGAAGGGAAATAAGAAAAGAGATCGAGGGTTTTGGCTAACACCAAAGCCCTTTTTTATAAATTCCAAACCTCGCAAGCTTTTCGAGGTTCACTTCAAATCGTTTTTCTGGGTCCGAAATTTGCCGTGGCACAGTCATGAAAAAAAAATTTTCAATCAAGGCATTAGGTAAGTTACTCAGGGAATCGATCAAGGGTTTCTCCAAAGATAAAGTAACCAAGCTAAGTGGTTCGCTCGCATATACTACCATTTTTTCGCTGGCTCCATTGCTCATCGTAATCATTAGTTTATGCAGTATATTTTTTGGAGAGGCTGCCGTAACCGGTAAAGTGTATGCACAATTGGAAGATTTTCTTGGTCATGATACAGCCATCACGATACAAGACGTCATCAAACAGGCGGCCATTCGAGACAAAGGCTCATTAGCCATGATAATAGGAATAGTCACGCTACTTTTCGGGGCTACTGCGGTTTTTGGAGAAATTCAAGATTCAATCAACATGATCTGGGGCTTAAAGCCAAAACCACGCAAAGGCTGGCTCAAAATGTTGCAAAACCGGTTTCTTTCTTTTTCTATCATTGTCAGCTTGGGCTTTCTCTTATTGGTTTCCCTGGGCCTAACAACATTGATTGATGGATTCAGTAAATGGATGAGTGATGCCTATCCGCAAACGGCGGTTGTTATTTTCTATGTGATCAACCAATTGTTGACCTTGTTTTTTGCTACCCTCATATTTGGAGTAATATTCAAGATATTGCCCGATGCAAAGATCAGGTGGAAGGATATCATTGCCGGCGCTATCGCTACGGCCGTTCTATTCATGATCGGAAAATCTCTTATTTCATTGTATATCAGTCAGAGTTCCGCAGGCAGTACGTATGGCCCCGCAGCGGCTTTCATCGTGCTCTTGCTATGGGTCTACTACTCTTCACTGATCTTATATTTCGGAGCCGAGTTCACAAAAGCCTATGCCATTGAGTATGGAGCTGCGATTCATCCAAATGATTATGCAGTTACAGTAAAGGAAGTAGCCATCGAAACCGGGTCGAAGACGGTACAGGAGAAGGAAAAGAAATCGGTGAAAGGCGATACTAGACAGTAGATACTGAATACTGGATTCCAGATCCGTTAAAACTTATAACTTTAGAATGCCAACGATTGTATGCCCCCAAAAGTTAAAGTATTCATTACCCGGGAGATTCCGTCATCCGGCATTGACCTTCTGATCCAAGAAGGCTTCGATGTATCTGTATGGCCGCACGACCGACCTATGTCTGCAGAGGAAATGGTCCGGGAAATAAAGAATGCCAATGCATTGATTTCGCTGAGTACTGACACACTGAACAATCAAATGCTTAGAGAATGCAAGCATCTCGACCTGATCTCCCAGTTCTCTGCCGGATATGATAACATTGATATAGCGGAAGCTACGCGACTTGGTATTCCCGTCGGCAATGCACCAAAAGCAATGAGCGAGGCTACAGCAGATATCGCATTCGGTTTAATGATTGCCGTCGCCCGAAAAATGTTTTACATGCACAAAACCATTCTCGATGGAGAATGGAAACATTTCAAGCCAAAAGCTCATCTTGGTATAGAGCTAAGACATAAGACCCTCGGCGTTTTTGGACTCGGCAACATTGGCAGTGAGATGGCCAGGAAATGCAAAGGCGCCTATGACATGGAAATAATTTATTGCAATAGGAAACCAAACGCTGCAGCCGAAAAATTATTTGGTGCGCGCAGAGTTTCTTTCACCGAACTGTTGAAGTCAAGCGATGTCCTTTCAGTTCACTGCGCTTTAAATGAAGAAACGAAAGGCGTATTTAACAGAAATGCTTTTGAACAGATGAAACACACAGCCATATTTATTAATACCGCGCGCGGTCCTGTTCATAGTGAAAAAGATTTGGTCGAAGCATTGATATCGGGTAAGATCATGGGTGCAGGCCTCGACGTAACAGATCCCGAACCAATGAGATCAGATCATCCCCTTCTTGCGATGGAAAACGTAGCCATATTACCTCATATTGGCTCTGCTACTATTGAAGCCAGGAACGAAATGTCAAGGCAAGCAGCTGTCAACATCATTGAATATTATAAAACGGGAAACATTCCAAACCTCATCAATCCGCGATATTCAGAAGCAAGGAAATTGGATAGCCACACAACCTAATACTTTGTTCGTTGAATGAACTTATTTATCGAGTCGGCCACTATTGCTCACGAATGATATTCGTTTACTATCGGGACTCCATGAGGGAGTATTGATCGTTCCCTGCCCTCCATATAAATAGGCAATGACTTTTGGCGCGCCACCTGATACGGGCATCAAACGAATCATCACCCTTTTATAGAATGGATGATTACCAGGAGCAACGTTTGTAGGAAATGAGAGCATCGTCATCCATTTGCCATCCGGTGAAATGTGTGCGAACCAGTTGTTATGTTCATCGAAAGTAATTTGTTCATGTCCGCTACCGTCGGGCTTCATTCTCCAAATCTGCATTGTCCCGGTAATTGTTGAATTAAAATAAATATATTTCCCATCGGGCGAATACTCAGGACCGTCGGCAAGTCCCGATTTATTAAACGTCAACTGCACTTCCGGCCCGCCGGCGATTGGTTTTTTGTAAATATTGTAGGCAGGACTATTGCTCACCCGTTGCGCTGTGTATACAACCTCCTTGCCGTTCGGACTCCATCCATGCAAATAAGAAGGCGTGCTGTCGGTAACCATCTTGGGCTCTCCTCCTGTGAGAGGCAGGTAATAAATTGTAGAACCTCCGCCAGGCATTGAATCTCGATGATGACTAATGGCGAGCATTTTGCCATCGAATGAGATAACGTGATCGTTGTTATTACGATTGAGATTGCCCGTGTTTAGTTTTTCGCGGTTACCTCCATCAATAGAAACGGTATAGATCGATCCTCCCTGGTTAAACAATAGTCTTTTTCCGTCAGGCATCCAGTTAGGAGCTTCAAACCGACCGGAGTCTTCATAAATTATTTTTCTTTGCCCGTCAAAAACATTCATGATCTCCATCCGGCTGGACAGGACGCTGTCGCCATATCCGTTAAAATCATCCGCTACTGTACGTTCCATCCTCACATTCCAGGCCATACCTTCTTCCTGCACATCTGCATTGTGACTACAAACAAATAACCCGGCCAACGCTTCATCAGGCATATCGATCATGTCGGTCCTTCCGATTTCCTGAAGCGGTTCTCCAGGATTTGCAATACGCATTATAAACACTTTACCCTGCCTTTCCAATTGAATGATCTGCGGATTCTGTTTTATCGAGACTAATTGATCTTGCGGATCGCGCATATAGGCTCCCTGGAGGCGACGCCATTGCAAACTTGTCAATCCGTCGCCATGGACCACTGCAGATATATGTGCGGCATTGTCCTGATCGGAGGCCCGCACCATCCACCCAATCTTACGGTGATTCTCCTTGCCCTGGCCCAACAGTTTCACATTGGCTGTTAAGATAAAGTCACCCTTCATCTTACTATATACATAATGAAATTCATCCCGGTTGAACCAGACATTGTATCCTGCAGCTTTCAATTGATAAGATTGAATCGTCTCATCGTAGGCAGTCGAACCTTTGATCTTCGGATTTCCAATATCTCCATGGTTTTGAAATACGCCGATTGGATTTTGCTGTGCGATGATCGAAGTGCACAGGAAAAGAGTTAGTGCAAGGCAGTGAAATTTCATAAGTCAATTGTTTTGGTATTCACAATTCATTTTTTTTCAGGAGATCAACCGCATGATTAGCTGCTCTCGCCGCTATCGCCATATAAGTGAGGGATGGATTCTGGGTTGAAGTCGATGTCATGCATGCACCGTCGGCAACAAATACATTTTTACAATCATGCATTTGGTTCCATCCATTCAACAAAGAAGTCTTGGGGTCTTTGCCCATTCGTACTCCACCCATTTCGTGGATATCGAGTCCCGGAGCCTGGTGACTGTCGGAAGTTTTAATATCAGTGAACCCTGCACGCGTGTACATTTCTGTAAACTGTTCCATAAAATCCTTTATCATTTTTTCATCATTGTCGTCGTAGGCAACATTGAAGTTGATCAGCGGTATGCCCCATTCATCTTTCTTATCCTTGTCCAGGGTTATATAGTTGGACTCTTTTGGAATGGTTTCTCCCATGCATTGCGAACCAACATACCAGGATCCCAGGGGAGCCGAAACCTCCATGAGTTTGTCCTTTAGTTCCTGGCCAAATAATTCACCCGCATTTCCATTCCTGCTACTACGGTTGGCATTCAAAGTAGCAGCATATCCCCGAAGGAAATCGGTCTCCTGCTTCCTTACATTTCGGAATCTGGGTATATATGCGCCGGTGGGCCTTCCTCCCTCCGTCTTGAAATCCAGCATCCCCTCATATTTGGCGGTTATCCTTGCCCGGTAGTTGTGAAATGCAAAATATTTTCCCAGCAAGCCACTATCATTTCCCAATCCATTGGGAAAACGTTTGGAAATGGAATTCAATAAGATCAGGTTGGTATTTATCGCTCCAGCATTGATGAAGATGATCGGCGCAAAATATTCCGTTGTTTCTTTCGTGTGAGCATCGATGATATTCACTCCGATAGCTTTGCTTTTCGTTTCATCATAAATAATTGAATGAACCACGGCATTGGGACGCAGGGTTAAATTCCCTGTTTTTATTGCCCAGGGAATAGTAGTGGAATTGGCGTTGAAATATCCTCCGAAGGGGCAGCCCCGCTGGCATAAATTCCTTGCCTGGCATTGGCCACGCCCCTGCTCCAGATGGATAGGTTCAGGTTTGGTAACGTGCGCACATCGCGCATAAACAACATGACGGTCCTTATAATTTTTTGAAACCGTGTCCTTGAAATGATTCTCAACACAGGTCAACTCCCATGCCGGTAAAAATTCCCCGTCCGGCAACACGTCCAAACCATCCTTATTGCCACTAATGCCTGCAAATTTTTCTACATAACTATACCATGGGGCCAAATCCTTGTATCGTATTGGCCAATCTACTGCAAAACCATCGCGCGCGGGACCTTCAAAATCAAAATCACTCCACCGCTGGGTTTGCCTTGCCCACATGATACTCTTTCCTCCCACCTGATAACCTCTGATCCAATCAAATGGTTTCTCCTGGGAATAGGGATGTTCTTTATCCTTGACAAAAAAGTGCATGGCATCTTCCCTAAACGCATAGCAACGCGCTACGACCGGATTCTCTTTTGCAACCTCATAGGGAATCTGGCCGCGATGCTTGAATTCCCATGGCAACATGCTGGTGGTTGGATAGTCTTTAATATGTTTAACGTCCCGGCCTCTTTCCAAAAGCAATGTTTTCAATCCCTTTTCGCAAAGTTCCTTGGCAGACCAACCACCACTCATGCCACTGCCAATGACTATGGCATCGAAAGAATTATTGTTAACTCCCATAACTCAATGTAATATATGGTAAAGATCCGCTCACACCGGAACGCAACCCTTGAATATGGGTCCCGGGGCCATCTTATATTTTTTTATACCTTCCAGGTATTCTTTTGAAGTAGTAAAATTCTGAACGGTAAGGCCTTTCACCATTTCATAAAACTTCAAAGCATCTTCGGGTATACCCTGCCGTTTTTCCACCGCTTGCAGCCATTCCCTGCGCTCCGAGGGTGAACATTTAATAAATGAATGATTCCATTTCTTCTCACAAGCATCTTCAAAGCTTTTCAATCCCCCCGAAAATAGTTTCTGGTCCTCCGGAGAAGTACAATCGTCAACCATCAACAGTATAAATTCCTGTGTTCTTAGATCCCTGGCACCGATGAATGAAGTTGTTTTCGGAATGATAGACTCTGCCAATTCAGCCAACATATCTTCGTCTGAAGCGCTAACGGAAATATTTCTAAGCGCGATCGAGGGCTTCTTATCCCGGTGAAGGCAGGAGGGCAGAATTCCGGCCCCGGCAGAAATGATGACGACACTGCGGATAGCGGTCCTTCTATTCATATAAAATTATCAGGATCAAAAATTTAATGCACCAAGATAATCCATGTTTTCTTTCATACTTTCGAATGGACTGCTTTCGTATTCCTCCTGCTCCACAAAAAAGTATTTCATTCCGGCCTGTGCGCGGCGTTTCATGATCTGGCCGATTTGCAAACTTCCCTTACCAAATTCAGTGCTGCGCTTTCTATCTAAATCCATATCCTTTAAATGCCAGAGCGGGAAGCGGCCCGGATAGCTTTTAAAATAATCCAATGGGTTTTTGCCGGCGGCAATCACCCAACCGAGATCCATTTCCATCTGTACAAGGCCCGGTTCTGTATTTTTCAATAACACATCGTATAGCGTCTGTCCGTTTTCCTCTTTAAACTCATAATCATGATTGTGATAGCCTAACCGCAAGCGTAGTTTTTTGCAATCCTCTCCGCTCTTATTAAAAAACTCAGCTGCCTTTTTATAGTTGTCCACTGTATCTCCTCTCGCGGGCATGCTGGAGCATATCACGTACTCCTGCCCAGCTTCCGTGGCTTCCTCAAGAGATTGCTGCCACTTCTCGTTGATCTGAACATGCCCGCTACGCAAAGTCATGCCGAGGTCTGAGCAGATCTTTTTTATTTCCTTCGGTTTTAAGCCGTAGTAATTTCCTTTCTCACTGGATGCCGATTCGATCTGTTTAATGCCTAATGAGGCTATTTGCTTTAATGTACCGGCTGGATTCGCTGACATCTCTCTTCGAAATGTGTATAGCTGAACTCCGATATTTCTTGCCTTCTCCGGGATGGTGGAAAAGCTGGAAGGAAGGATTAGTGATCCGATAGCAATAGCCCCGGTTTCAATTAAAAAATCACGACGGGTTTTCATAAATGAAATGTTTAATAAAGAAAGGAGGAATTGGTTCGTCTAAGACCTGGCTTGCGCAATCAATTTTCCTGATTTAAGATACCAAAATTGTACCTTTTCGAAAATTTTTTATTCATGAAGGTTGCGGGCATTTCTTTTTCAATCCTTCTTCTGTCCATGCTTTTCCCTCTTTCTCATTTGCCCGTCACGACTAACGAGGACCATCCTACCCTGCCTATCGGAAGCCGTGCGCCTGATTTTAAGCTTCCGGGAGCTGACGGAAAAACATACTCACTCGCTTCATTTAATAAATCCAGCTTATTACTTATCGTATTTACTTGCAATCATTGTCCTACAGCCCAGGCTTATGAAGATCGGATCATTCAACTAACCAGTGACTATACTGCTAAGGGAGTTTCCGTAGTGGCCATTTCTCCGAATGATCCCCGATCGGTCCGTTTGGACGAATTAGGATACTCCGATATGAGCGATACTTTCGAAGAAATGAAGCTTCGTGCCAAACAAAAAAAATATAATTTTCCTTACCTGTATGATGGCAAAACGCAATCGGTGGCGAATGCCTATGGACCGATAGCGACTCCTCACGTTTTTATTTTTGACAAAGAAAGAATACTCAGATACCAGGGACGGATAGACGACGTAGAGAAACCTTCCAAAACTCCCAATCATTTGGATACCCGTCAGGCGCTGGATGAACTGTTGGCTAACAAAGAAGTCACTACCAAAACGACGAAAGTGTTTGGATGCTCCGTTAAATGGGCCAGCAAGAGTAAATGGACATCTGAATACAAGGAAACCTGGGCCCACGAACCTGTCGACCTGGAAATGGCGGATGAAAATGGAATAAAGGAAATTGTCCAAAATAATTCTGATAAACTTCGATTGATCAACGTATGGGCTACCTGGTGTGGGCCTTGTGTGATTGAATTCCCTGATTTTATATCAATCAACCGCATGTACCGGGGCAGGGATTTCGAGTTTATTAGCATCAGTGCCGATGATCCTTCGGCAAAGGAAAAAGTGTTGAAATTCTTGAAAAGCAAACAAGCCTCCAATAAAAACTATTTGTTTAGTGTGGATGATCGATACAAGCTTATCGATTTGATCGATCCTAAATGGCAGGGAGCTTTGCCTTATACGATGTTGGTGGAACCGGGAGGCAAAGTTGTTTATGGAAAAGAGGGAAGGATAGATCCTGCCGAGATGAAAAAAAGTATTGTAGAAAATCCTTTGATAGGAAGATTTTATAAATAAACCCCTTTAGTATGAGCAACACGACGCGCCGGGCCTTCCTGGGTGCGGCAGGTAAAACAGCCATCGCCGGAACAGCTATATTTGCCTCCGCTTCATTAATCCAAAATAAAAAAATGGAAAACATTTTCATTCACCATGTCTATTTCTGGCTCAATGATCCGGCAAGCAAGGCAGACAGAAATAAATTGGTGGAAGGGCTGAACAAACTTTCCAAAGTGCAGAAGATAAAAGAATTTCATATCGGACAGCCTGCCGATACCAACCGCGAGGTGATAGAGAATACATATGCCGTTTCCTGGTTTGTGCTCTTTGCCAACGGAGAAGACCAGGCCAGCTATCAAACAGATCCCATCCACCTCAAATTTGTTGAGGATTGTAAACACTTATGGAAAAAGGTCATAGTATATGATTCCGTTGACCTGGCATCCTAATTATTTATTCAGCCAATTCAAATTTTATGAAAAAGATCAGGTATCTGTTAATTCTTTTCGCCCTGCAGCTTGTAGTGTGCAGGGAAGTGATGGCTCAAAAACAATTCAAAGCACTGTTAGTGACGACCACGAATGGATGGCATCATGAATCCTTACATTGGGGAGTGATCGCTATGAAAGAGCTGGCCACCCGAAATTTCTTCGACCTAGTTGTGTTTGAAGATCCCAATAGTTTCAATGATAAATTCCTTGAACAATTCCAGGTAGTCATATTGCTGAATACCACGGGTGATATCTTCAACGCAGAGCAGCAGAAGGCATTTGAGAAATTCATACAATCCGGAAAGGGATTTGTCGGCATTCACAGCGCTTCCGATACCGAATATGATTGGGAATGGTATACTAAATTGGTCGGGCGTATGTTTCGCATTCATCCCGTAATCCAGACTGCGAAATTGCAGGTGTTGGATAATCAATTCCCGGGCTTGCAGGGATTTGCGGATGGGAAGTTGTGGACAGATGAATGGTATGAATTTGGACCGCAGAATGTATCGGACCTAAGTTATATCCTGGCAGTCGATGAAACCACGTATAATGCGAAGGTACAATGGGGCGAAAAGAAGGGAGAAGGGATGGGAAAGCTACATCCGGTTTCCTGGTATCATAATTATGATGGAGGTCGTGCGTTTTATACGGCGCTGGGACATCTTCCGGCGATATATTCCGACAAAGCTTTCCTTGATCACTTGTATGCAGGAATTCTTTGGGCAGCGACAGGAAAGAAGTAAGCCCTGTCGCCTAAATCCGATGAAGAACGACTTGATCAATCATTCTTTTAAGATCGTCTCAATGTCTACCAGTTCAGTCGGTGAAAATTCAAGATTCTTCAGGCTATTGAGGTTATCATTCAGTTGCTTCACCGAGCTCGCTCCAATCAATACCGAGGTAATGCGTTGGTCCTTCAATAGCCAGGCTAGAGCCATTTGCGCAAGAGATTGATTTCTCGTTCGGGCAATCGCATTCAATTTCTTGATTTGCTCAATCTTTTCTTTCGTAATTTCTTTTTTCTGCAAAAATCCATGGGATTTCGCGGCCCTTGAATCCTTAGGTATGCCGGTCAGGTATTTATCAGTCAACATTCCCTGGGCCAATGGAGAGTAAGGAATACATCCGACGCCGGTTTCTTCCAAAACATTCAATAGCCCATCCTCCACCCAGCGAACAAACATGGAATATTTCGGCTGATGGATCAGGCAGGGAGTTCCTAATTGCTTCAATATGGCGATGGCTTTTTTCGCCTGGTCAGCATCATAGTTGGATATTCCCGCATACAGAGCTTTGCCACTCCGGACGGCCATATCAAGAGCGCTCATCGTTTCTTCAACAGGCGTATTTGGATCGGGGCGATGAGAATAGAAAATATCTACATAATCCAGTTTCATCCGCTTTAAACTCTGGTCCAGGCTGGATAACAAATATTTCCTGGATCCCCATTCGCCATAGGGACCGGCCCACATTAAAAAGCCGGCCTTTGAAGATATAATCAATTCATCCCTAAGGTTACCGGAAAAATTTTTCTTCAGGATCTTTCCAAAATTTTCTTCAGCTGTTCCTGGCTCCGGACCATAATTATTAGCGAGATCAAAATGAGTCACGCCCCTATCGAATGCCCTGCGAAGGATGTCCTGGCCGTTCTTGAAATTATCGACAGAACCGAAGTTGTGCCAAAGGCCCAAAGAAATGGCAGGCAATAATATTCCGCTTTTACCGCAGCGATTATATTTCATCTTTTCATACCGTGATGCAGATGGTTTGTACATGTTGTTAGTATGTTTATCCAAAAATTACTTTTTTCTTTTAGTTTTGGGATACAATTTATCAAGATACTATTAAAATCAGAACCGTGAGAGATAAGATTTTGCGCGAAATAACTACCCTGACCCAAAACGATTGTTTTACCATTATCACCAGGATAAAATCGGAGTTTGATTTCCCCTTACACTATCATGAAGAGTTAGAATTGAATTTTATCATGAATGGGAAGGGGGCCCGGAGAGTGATCGGAGATCATATTGGAACGATTGATGATCTGGAACTGGTCTTGGTTGGCTCCAACCTGCCGCATGTCTGGCAGACCTATAAAAGCACGAGCAAGGAGATCAAAGAGATCACCATTCAATTTCATAAAGATCTTTTTGACGAAAAATTTCTTCGCAGAAACCAGCTAAGCTTCATTCGCAATATGCTGGAAAAATCTTCGCGCGGAATCCTGTTTTCCAAACAAACCATCCAGCAGATCACGCCCCGCCTAATGCTGCTCAATCAAAAGCAGGGATTTGATTCTGTTATGGAGTTGATTTCCATTCTGCACGACCTGTCGATTTCCCGCAACATGCAAATTCTTTCGGATGCAACGTTCAATAATATTGAACTTTCATCCAACAGCCGCCGCATCGAAAAGGCTTTTGAATACATGAACCAAAACTTTGATAAATCTACGACGTTGAAGGAAGTGGCACGCCTGGTAAACATGACCGATGTTTCATTCAGCCGCTTCTTTAAGAAGAGAACTGGAATTACTTTCATCGAGAGCCTTATTGAAATGCGATTGGGCCATGCCTCAAGAATGCTGATCGATACAACCCAATCGGTCTCCGAAGTGGCTTACAAATGTGGGTTTAATAACATATCCAATTTCAATCGCATTTTCAAGAAGAAGAAAGGTTGTACTCCGAAAGAATTTCGTGAGAACTACAGTTATGGTAACCGGGTATTTATTTGAAACCTTTTTATTGACTAAGCAATCTACCAATCACTGCTGCAACTTTTTCGGCATTAGGAAGCATAGCGTCCTCAAGGACAATATTCATAGGAACGGCAGGCAGGTTCAACGCTCCCAGCACTTCTACAGGTGCATCCAGTGACTGAAAACAATTTTTAGATATCCTTCCCGCAAGCGCCTCAGCAAACGAATTAAGTTGTTGCTCCTCGGTAAGCACCAGGCATTTGCCATGTAACTTCACCCGGTCAAAGATTAATTCTTCATCCAGTGGCATCAGGCTTCGCAGGTCAACCACCTCCACTTGTTTATTGAATTTTTTGGCGGCAGCCTTTGCCCAATATACTCCCATGCCATAGGTAATGATCACACAGCTTTCGCCGTTGTCAATAAATATTTGATCTGCCTTCAATACAATTTCTCCCTTTCCCAGTGGAACTATATAGTCTTTAGAAGGTTCTGCCCTCTTTGCATCCTCGGTGCCGGGCACTTTACTCCAGTACACTCCTTTATGTTCCAGCATGATCACAGGGTTGGGATCATAATAAGCCGCTTTCATCAATCCCTTCATATCGGCGGCGTTGGATGGATAAGCAATCTTGATGCCTTTGATTGAAAGCATAGCCGTTTCTACACACGCACTGTGATACGGTCCGCCTCCGCCATAAGCACCCACCGGCACACGGATTACAATTGGTAATGGAAATTTACCGCAGCTCAGGTAACAACTCTTTGAAACTTCGGTTACGAGTTGATTGAACCCAGGATACACATAATCACCAAACTGAACTTCAACAATGGGTCTAAGACCTACGGCACACATGCCAACGGTGGAGCCAATGATATATGCCTCCTGTATCGCCGTGTTAAACACCCGATCGTCACCAAACTGTTGTGCAAGCGTGGCAGTCTCGCGGAATACTCCACCCAGCCTCTTCCCTACATCCTGACCATATAATAATGCTTCGTGATGATCTTCCATTATTTCGCGGATAGCATACAATGCAGCATCCACCATATTAACTTTTTGAGCACCGGCAGGATTCCTGTCTCCTTTCTCCTCAGTTACGGAAGTAGGCGCAAAAACATGCTCCTCGATCATCGATGCCAATGGTTCCGGTGCTGCTTTAGCTTTGTCGAACTCTGCAGCGATCAACTGTATGGATTCGGTTTCAATTTGTTCAATTACCGTTGCCTCAACTCCTCTTTCTAATAACTTCTTCCTCAATTTTGGAGTGGGATCATGCATGAGATGTTTCTCCCAATCCTCTTGCGTTCTATAAAATTCTTTTCTTACACCGCTGGTATGGTGACTTAATAATGGGACCTGCGCATGCACCAGGTAAGGTCTTCTTTCGCGGCGCACATAGTCGCATACTTCTTTCATCACTGAATAAGATGCCTCGAAATCACTCCCATCCACCTGTATGCGATGCATGCCTTTAAATCCGGCAGCAAACTCAAATGCATTCATCGCCCTGGCTTCTTCGGCAGTGACGCTGATGCCCCAATGATTGTCCTGCACCAGGTAAATAATTGGCAACTGTTTTAACACTGCAAATTGGAACGCCTCGCTCACCTCTCCTTCTGTGATGCTGGCATCTCCCAAAGAGCAAACAACAATAGGCGCAGTTGTTTCTTCTTTGCTCATCTTAGTGTGTTCCAGGTACTTTATACCCTGAGCGATACCGGTAGTTGGAATAGCCTGCATGCCGGTGGCGCTGCTTTGATGTATCATCGTTGGCTTACCAGGCCCATAAAAGCTCGGATGTGAATAGTATTCGCGACCGCCTGTGAATGGGTCTTCTTTTTTTGCCAGCAACTGCAGCATTAATTCATAGGGTGAAAATTCCAATCCCAATAAAATGCTCTCGTCACGATAATAAGGACTGATGAAATCTTGTGGTTGCAATTGGAAGGCGGTGGCTAACTGAATTGCCTCATGGCCTCTGGATGTAGAATGGACATACTTGCAAATGCCCCGATTGGCTTCATAGGTTTCGGCCATTACTTTGGCCTGGCTCATAAGACGATAGGCCTTGAGCAATATATTTATATCAATCATTTAGGCTGGGCAAGTTGGGAGCAAAATTAAGTCAACATGGGGAATGCGGCCTTGTTTATATAGCTGATGAAATTCATTGCAGCATAATTACAATGACGAAACAAAGCGTGATGAAAAAACGCGAAGATTTGTCCAAAGAAAATGGTCGGGGGATTATTTGACCTCCATAGTAAACATGCTATCGTCCTCAATAAATGCTTCCAGTTCATCGCCCACCACCACTTCACCAACGCCCTCAGGTGTTCCGGTAAAGATCACATCGCCGATATTGACGGAAAAGAAATTGGAGATATAGGCAACGATCTTGTCGAAGTTGTGGATCATTAGCGATGAATTGCTCTGTTGGACCAGCTCCTTATTCTTGTACAGGCAGAAGTTGATGTCCTTCTTATTCTTAATGCCTGGCAGCGGCAGCCATTTACCTATCACAGCGGAATTGTCCCAGGCTTTTGCCTTTTCCCAGGGTAATCCCTTGGATTTCAGTTCATCCTGGATATCCCGGGCGGTAAAGTCGATGCCCGCAGTTACTGCATCATAATACTTAGAGGCGAACTTATCCTGGATGTATTTTCCATTTTTGCATATGCGCAAGACTAACTCGCATTCATAATGTAATTCGTTGGTGAACTCGGGATAGTAGAATGGCGTATGTGGTTGTAACATAGCGCTTTTGGGCTTCATAAAGATCACCGGTTCATCAGGAATCTCATTATCCAATTCGGCGGCATGCGCTGCATAATTGCGACCAACACAAAAAATTTTCATAATCGGCGAGTGTTTTTAATAAATACACCGGATACAATGCGCTAAGGCTGTTTATCCCATATATTCAGGTGCTCATTATGTCTATTGGATTCTTATCCCAAAAAATTGCGGGATGGGTTAGAGGCACTAAAATAAGTAATCAATCTGATTTATCATACGAAAACTCCTGATTATTTATCTGGTTCATTGTCAAAGCAATACCTTGAGTTGCAATGGATTCAATCACTTCTACGGCCTTTTCAATTTTAAGTCTTACCAGGGGTTCTTCTTCTTTTCTCCACTTGCCAAGGACATAATCACTTTGGTAGCCGCGGGGATAATTGTTTCCTATTCCAAATCGAAGTCTTGCATAATCCCGGGAACCGAGAGACTCCTCGACACTTTTGAGGCCATTATGCCCGGCATGGCTCCCTCCCGGCCGAAGCCGAAGCTTGTTCAAAGGAAGAGCAACATCATCCAGGATCACCAGCACATTTTCCAATGGGACTTTCTCTTTGTCCATCCAGTATTTCACGGCCTTTCCGCTTAGGTTCATGAAAGTAGTGGGGCAAATGCAAACAAATATTTTTCCCTTCCATTTTATTTCGGACGCATAAGCCAGACGATCATTTTTAAATTGGCCTTCGTGTCGACGTACAAATGCATTCACGACATCAAACCCAATATTATGTCGTGTATGTGCATACTCGGTACCGTCGTTTCCCAAGCCAACAATCAGAAATTTCATTTGTCAAAAATAATGGTTCGTCCTATCCATAAAATGAAAAAAACCCATATCGGGGATACGGGTCTTATATAATAATAGCGCGTTTATTTCTTTTCCTTCTTTCCGCCTGCAGGTGCAGGGGCAGCAGCGGCGGGAGCACCAGCAGTAGCGCCGGCTGCAGCGGGAGCAGCGGCGGCAGTGGCATCGGCAGCGACAGCCTCTTCCTGTTTCAATTGTCTGGTCAATGCTACAGAAGCGACGGGTATACGTGGTGAGTTCAGTATCTCATAATGTTCCACCTTTACGTCTTCCACGCGGATATTGCCATTCAATTCCAGGTCATCGACATTGACTTCAATTTGTTCCTTGAGGTATTTGGGATAGGTTTTTACTTTTAGTGATTTCATCTTAATAGTCAGCTTACCCCCATCCTTAACACCTTTGGAAGTTCCGGTAAAATGCAATGGAATGGTGGCTATCACTTTTTTGTCTTCCACCAGTTCCAACATATCTACGTGGATCAATGAATCATCCACTTTATCAAATTGCAGATCTTTCAATATGCATTGATAACTTTTGCCTTCCAGTTTTATTTCTGCCTGCTGGAAATGTGGTGTATAAATAAGTGTTTTGAAAGCCGCAACAGGAGCTTTGAAATTGATCTCCTCTGCACCCCCATAAATTACACCGGGCACGAGTTCCTGAGAGCGAAGCTGGCGGGTGGCTGCTTTGCCAAATTCGGTCCTCAGTTGTCCTTCGATTGTAATTGTTTTCATTTTGTTTTATATTTTTTTGCTTTTTTACTAAGGCTGCTATTTGTCTCTTTGCTGAGAATGAATAAAGAGACTGGTGATGCTCTTATTTTCAAATGCGTTGCGCATCGCTACTGCAAAAAGCTCGGCGACTGAGATCACTCTAATTTTCGGACTCTCCTTTTTCATCGGTATCGTATCACATACGATGAGTTCCTCCAACACACTGTTTTCGATATTTTCATATGCCTTGCCGCTGAGCACCGGGTGAGTGATCAAAGCCCTTACTGTGCGGGCACCTTTTTCTTTTAAAAGAGATGCGCTTTTTGCAAGAGTTCCTCCGGTATCACAGATGTCGTCGATGATGACAATATCTTTTCCCTGCACATCTCCTATCACTACCATGCTGGCAATTTCATTTGCCCTCTTGCGATGTTTGTCGCAGATCACCATTTCCGCATTGAAATAGTTGGCGATCTCCCTGATGCGGTTGGTTGCTCCCACATCGGGGGCCGCAAAGGTAAGATTTTCCAGCTTCAGATTTGCGATATAAGGGATAAAAACGGCATGGCTATCGAGGTGATCAACAGGAATGTCAAAGTAGCCCTGGATCTGGGGTGCGTGAAGGTCCATGGTAACGATTCGGTCGGCACCGGCAGCAACTAACATATTGGCTACCAGTTTACTGCCTATCGCTACCCGGGGACTGTCCTTACGATCCTGCCGGGCATAACCATAATAAGGGATAACTGCAATTACTTTGTCTGCGGAGGCTCTTCTGACGGCATCGATCATGAGCAGGAGCTCCATTAAGTTTTCTGCCGGTGCAAAAGTGCTTTGCACCAAAAAAACATAATCACCCCGGACGCTTTCCAGGAAAATCGGAGAAATTTCACCGTCGCTAAAACGTTGGATATTAACTCTTCCAAGGTTGGTACGGAATCGTTTACAAATTTGTTCGGCCAACAGCTGTGAACCTGTTCCTGCAAATATTTTGGCTGATTGCATGGCTGAAATATGCTCCAAAAGCATTTCTTTTTGGGCCGTGAAGATACTGATTCAGCTATCTCGGACGCAAAAAAAATTCAGCTGGTCAGCATGTCTTATCTGATAACTACGGCTGTAGTAACGCCTGTCGAAGTAGCCTGTTTTTCAACTGGTGCTTTCTCCTTCTTTGCAAGTTTCATAGTTGTGCTGCTGCTATTGCAACTATAGAAGAGCGATGAGCAGATAAAGATGGAAAACAATAAGGCGACAATGTAAACACTAGCGAAGAAAAGTACGGGATGCATAGCACCCATAGTGGTAAAACTCTTAGTTTTCATACGTACGAGATTTTTTTAAGTTTTCAAAAAGGGCGGAAATTCAATACGTGGACGTTTGCACTAAAGTGGTATTGTCAGGGATAAAAGTATTAGCTAATTTGTTAAAATGCAAGAGAAGAATTACTCAATCAAAGAATGGGCAAAAGACGATAGGCCCCGAGAAAAACTACTATTAAATGGCCCTGAAAACCTTAGCCACTCTGAGTTGCTGGCCATCCTGATCCAAAACGGAAACAGGCAAAAGACCGCTGTCGAACTGGCAAAAGAGGTGCTCCGGCTGGGCAAAGACAACCTGAATATGCTGGGCAAATTGTCTATCAAGGAGTTAATGAAAATCAAGGGAATTGGGGCGGCAAAAGCGGTAACCATTGTTGCCGCCCTGGAGCTTGGGAGAAGGAGGCAGGCCGCCATGGCAATCCAAAAACAAATGGTTGTTTCCAGCGGAGCTGTGGCCGGCTATCTTCAGGCACGCCTGAAGGACTACCGCCATGAAGTTTTTGCGGTCCTTTACCTAAACCGCGCTAACAAGCTAAATCATTTTGAAATCGTGAGCGAAGGCGGGATAACGGGTACCGTCGCCGACCCCAGAGTCATATTAAAAAAAGCACTCGAGGAAGATGCGGTGAGTATCATCCTTTGCCATAACCATCCTTCCGGGAACTTTAAGCCGAGTCGCGCCGATGAAGAGCTGACGGCAAAGATCACGCAGGCCGCGCGGTTCATAGATATTCGAGTCCTGGATCATATCATCGTGAGTGATGAAGGCTATTATAGCTTCGCGGATGAGGGAATGTTACTAGATGCTAGATACTAGCACTCACGCTTGTGCTGTCGGGCCGCCGAAATTGAGAGGTAATTGTATTTCTTCCAGATCTTTTATTAGTCCATTCGCAGCTTCGTACTTGCCGATGTTTTCGTTGATGGCCTTCATGAATCGCTTTGCGTGCTGCGGTGTCAATATAATCCTGGACTTTACTTTGCTTTTTGGAGTTCCCGGCATCACATTTACAAAATCAATGACGAACTCTGCATGCGAATGTGTAATGATTGCAAGATTGGCATAAGAACCTTCTGCTACTTCTTCTGAGATCTCTATGTTAAGTTGGTTGGGAACATTTTGCTGATCGGCCATAAATCTGAGTTTAAATTAGTTTTCAAAAGTAGTAAAAACCTTTTGTCCAGCCCGATACAAATAGGCAGCTGAATTCATTCATTTGACTACACAACGTGTATGTCTAATAAAAATGCTTTATAAGATCCATCGAACCTGTATTTTTATTTCACTTCTTTTATTCCCTTCAATCTCTTCAGCTCCAGTCCCGATGCTCTCCTTGCCCCGATAGATCGTTTGCGCAAAACGAAACCAGAAAGAAACTTTTTTTGTGAGATCATAGTTCAAGCTAACATAGTACCGATGACCTTTATCAAAAAATGCGGGGATGGAATAGCTATATAATACATCATTTTCATAGGCATAGAGTCGTGAATTGTAGCCATCGGTTTCAAAATATTGCCACCTCAACGCACCGGAAAAGGCGCTTTTCATGGGCTTATAGATAAGATCCAGGAAACTAAGGAAGCCGGTTTCCTTGCCCTTTCCACGGCGATCATACCAAAGCATCTCCACGCGGTTCCGAAGTGTTATGACTGCATTCAATTTATAACTTATGTGCACCCTCCAGCTTTGCCGCGGTATGCTGACCAGGGCATTTGTTCTTGATGTATCTGCCGGTTCGGCACCTTCATTCGCTTGCTTCGTTTCATTTCTGAACTTGGTATATATCTCCAGTTGTTTATTTGGATTATAGGAAAGCTGGACCAGGAAATCCATGCCGTGACTGGGTGCATCTACCAAATATTTAAGCCATGGAAATTTATACATGTCACCATATGCATCGAGGCGCCACGCCCCAGATAGACGGATAGTGGCGCCCAAATAGAAACCCATTTCATTGGTTGGATAAGTGTTTTCAGTAAATGCATTGCCATTGATCGATTGGTACGCCTTGCTGATCGTTCGCTGAACCATCGAAAGGTCGATGCGCGGGTCCACACTCCATAACAGACCATTTATAAATGCCTTATTGAAATTCTTATCTACGGCTGCTTCGCCAAAAAAATGAACATTCCTATAGGTGTAGCTGTAGTCAATACTGAAATTACTCCATCGACTTCCACTGATGGCAAATAGATTGTATGGCTCATTCCTCTTTTGCACGGGAATAGAAAAATGATAGTAAATACCATTGATTCCAAAATGTAAGCGTTTAGTTCGGTATGCAGCGTTTGCTCCAAAACTCGTTTGGGTTAAATCGTTCCTGTCCGCGTTTTCATTCGGCGTTCGATGGTAGCCTGAATTGAGAAAAGATGAAACAAAATCCTCATTATTGACAGTATCAGCTACAAAGTTTGCACTCAGCTTGCGAACGGACAAGAAAGCCGTTGCCTCGAACTTCTGTTTTTTAATCGTGATAGCTGCACCCCGGTTAAAGTTGAATTCGCCGGAAGAGGTGTAGGGAAGTAAAGCTGCTGATTGCCTCTTAATATTTAATGCATCGGCGCCCTTCTTAAAAGCCAGCGCCTGCCATTGCGTTAGACCCTGCCCAAAGTTGATGGTAAAATCGCCGATTGCGAGCGACTGGATAATTCCAAGTTTTCTCGCAAAGAAATGAAACGAATAAAAGTCAAATCCTTTTTGTTGAGATCCTCTAAAGAATTGTTCTCCGGCATCTTTATCGCCCGTAATCCCAAATTGTAAAAGGTTTTTATAAGTATATCGATACCTGAACAAGATGCGTTGGGGGCTGCCCAGGTAAGTTGTTCCCTGGGCAGATTTATCAAAGCCGGCAGATCGTTCCAAGGTTTGGGAAACGCGCAGGAGCAAAGTATGGTCCCCTCCTTTCAATCTTAGTTTTGCCTGTGATGCAAGGACTAGAGGGGATGAAATCGTAATATAGGGCAACAACCTGCGAATGGTGTTCAGGTCCCATGACGGAACTGCCTGCAATTCATAAATGTGAATCAACTTTCCCAGAAGCGTGCGATAAGTAATAAGATTTTCAATTTGCAGTTCGGTAATAAATCTCAATTGTTTGAGCTCCTCTGCACCTGCTGTATTTAAATTGATCGGGTTTTTTCTGAACTGTTCCAATTCAAGCAAATAAGAATCGTCTTCGGTTTCCATCTGCTCCAGATCAGCAAGGTTCTCCAATTGCTGTTCAGTGATTGGATGGATATCCTGTCCGACCAATGTATCCGCGGTAGTAAGAAATAGCAAACAGAAAACTATCAATATGGTCGGGTGGCTTTTCAATCCATATAATATTTAGTCTTTCCGCTGAGAGCGCGATATTAATAACGACAAACCGGGTGTTAGCCCCAACCGAGGATGATAATGTATTGTTATATCTACTCGCAACGCACGCATGCTGAGTCCCAGGCCCATCCAAACAGAGGATGTGGCTGTCGAAATGCCTGCTCTCGCCAGCAACTGAGGAATGAACTTATATTGAAACCCGGCATTGACATTTACAGTGCGATCCTCCTCCTTTTCTATCGTGGTGGTGAGAAGAAATTTCGGTGAAGCATCATATCCGATTCCAATGGTATATAGTAAGGGCAATTTTTCCTTTTGTTCCAGGCCAAATTTTCCACCGGCTGGATTCTCTATAACTAACCCCGCATGAAGATTCTCCGTTAAGTGTAAAACAGTTCCGAGTTCAAAATTGATTGCGGCGGATGAGCCGTAGCCGGCGATTCGTATCAAGTGATAATTAAAAGAAGCGCCTATATCCAATTTATTGCCGAGGCTTCTACTATACACCAGTCCCAGCAATGTTTCATTGTATTCATTGAATCCAAAATAGTAAGTCTTCATTCCAAAATTTCCCGACTTTGTTGGCAAGGCGAATGCCGCGATATAATTATTTAGTTCGCTGATCATAAACCTTCGTTCCGCATAAACTCCGGCTGAAGGATTTTTTAGTTGAGCCAGCGAGGATGGGTTCAGTGTAAAAGAAAATATGTCTGCATGATGAATACTATATGCACCCAGTCCAATATAATTAGTTGCCGCCGGGCGGCGAAGTGTCTGGCTGTTGCAAAGCGAGCTAATTAATATGATAAGGATAATCGAAAAAGCACCGTTTTTCATGGGTTGCCTAATTCGATCGAAAGGTAATAGCCGGACTCAGCTCACCAAAATAATTAGAGTGGTATATAAGGTATGTAATAGCTAATCTTCGCTGGTGGATACTACCTTTACGCCATGCAAATTTTAGATGGTAAAAAGGCCGCGCAGGCCATAAAAGACGAATTGAAGATTGAAGTGGCGCAATTGGCAGCAGAAGGAAAAAAAATTCCGCACCTGGCTGCGATCCTGGTGGGCAGCAATGGCGCCAGTGAAACCTATGTATCCGCCAAGGTAAAGGCATGCGAAGAGGTTGGATTCAGGTCAACCCTGATTCGATTTGAAGAATCTGTCACTGAAATGAAGTTGTTGAATGCAATTGGTGAATTAAATACCGATCCCGAAGTGGATGGCATCCTCGTGCAACTGCCATTGCCTGACCATATTTCAGATGACCAGGTGATCAATACGATCGATGCCGATAAAGACGTAGACGGATTTCATCCGATAAGCGCCGGCAAATTGATCCAGGGCCTGCCTACATTTATTCCCGCTACTCCTCATGGCATAATGTCTATTGCTGGAACATTATAAAATCGATACCAATGGAAAGTATGCCGTAGTGCTTGGCCGAAGCAATATTGTTGGCCGTCCTATGAGCATATTATTAAGCAGTAATACCAATCCCGGAAATTGTACCGTAACCATTTGTCATTCGCACACAAAGAATATGAAGGAAATTTGCCTGCAGGCAGATATCATTGTAGCAGCTCTGGGACAACCTGAATTTGTAACAGCAGATATGGTGAAAGATGGCGTAATCGTTATTGATGTTGGAATAACCCGAGTGCCGGATGCAACCAAGAAAAGCGGATTCCGGTTAAAAGGAGATGTCGACTATGATGCCGTTGCGCCAAAATGTTCTTACATAACTCCCGTGCCTGGCGGAGTTGGTCCCATGACGATCGCAGCATTGATGAAGAATACATACCGTTCATGCAAGATGAAGAATTTTGATTGAGTGATTGACATGCTAGGAAAAGATGATCTACCATGTCCTTCCCGTAATGGAGCATTTCTACACCTCCAGGGAGAAGGCTTTCACCAGGGAAGCGCAGCTTATTTTATCCGGCTCGGTGGTTGTGATATCGGTTGCGTATGGTGCGATGTAAAAGAAAGCTGGGAGAAAGGATCATCCATTGATAAAGGTTGAAGATCTGTTTCAAGTGTAAGAAAAACACCGGCAGAAATTGTGGTGGTTACCGGTGGTGAGCCATTGATGCATAATCTGGACAAGCTAACTCAGGAATTACATGAGGCTGGCTTGAAAACAAATATTGAAACTTCCGGCGCCTATCCATTAAGTGGCAAATGGGATTGGATCTGCCTGTCCCAAAAAAATTTAAAGCGCCTTTGCCCGAGATCCTTCCCATGGCCAATGAATTAAAAGTTGTTGTCTTTAACAGTTTCGATTTTGAATGGGCAGAAAAATATGCAAACATGGTTTCATCACATTGCAAATTGTTCCTGCAACCCGAATGGGACAAGTCTTCGGAAATGACTCCTTTAATCATTGATTATATCAAGGCTCATCCACAATGGGAGTTGTTCCATGCAGATCCATAAATATATCCATGTGCCGTAACCATTAAGACCAATGCATTCACTTCAGAAGAAATCTATTAACAATTTCTAGCTCTCCGACAAACTATTTTTGAATTAGTTTCGTCATGCGAAAGAGATAATACCATGAGAATGCGGCAATTCTTAAATATCTTATTTTATACCCTCTTAATGATCATGCTGGGTAATCCTCTATCTTCCTCAGCTCAACCTTACGATCCTTCCAAAATAAATAAGAAAGCCGTTACCCTTTATAATCTTGCAATGGAAAGAATTGAGGACGGGAGCTATGCCAATGCTGTTGCATTTTTGCAAGCAGAGCCTGGAAATGGATAAGCGATATGTAGACGCTTATCTTTCGCTGGCTGGGATCTATGGCCAAATAAAAAATTATAAAAGCAGTGTGGAGAATTATGAAAAGGCATTTGCCATGGATTCCAATTATACCATCGATTATAAGCTCCCCTATTCGATCAACCTGGCAGGTATTGGCGAATTTGAAAAAGCATTATTGGCCATCGATGATCTTCTGGCTAAAAAACCTCCTAAAAATTCCAACAGCTTAAAAGCTGTAAACTATCGAAAGCGATGTTATGAATTTGCCGTGGATTATGCGAAAACAAATGCAAACCGATCCTATGTGTTTTCTCCACAAAATGTCGGGGATGGTGTCAACACGACCGAATCGGAATATTTTCCATCATTGACCATCGATGGAAAGGAGTTGGTATTCACGCGAAGAATAAAAAATTTTAATGAAGATTTTTATTATAGCGCTCAAAAATTGGGATTGTGGGATGTCGCAAGACCGATGCAAGGAAATGTCAATACTGAACAGAATGAAGGCGCCCAAAATATTTCGCAGGACGGACAGTGGTTGGTCTTTACCGGATGCGACCGCCCTGGAGGATTTGGCGGATGTGATATCTATATTTCTTATTCCACACCGCAGGGATGGAGCGAGGCTTTCAACGTCGGTGGGCGCGTGAACTCCGATCAATGGGATTCGCAACCATGTCTTTCACCGGATAAGAGAGATCTTTATTTCAGCAGTCGGAGGTTGGGTGGCATTGGTGGCACCGACATTTATGTTTCGCATCTTCAACCCAATGGGAAATGGGGCGAACCCGAAAACCTGGGCCCCACTATCAACACTATGGCTAATGAAGCGTCGCCATTTATGCACGCAGATAATCAAACAATGTATTTTACTTCTGATGGTTTACCTGGCTATGGCGACAATGATCTTTTTTATACCAAAAAAGGGCCAGGCGGAGAATGGAGTAAACCGGTGAACCTCGGATATCCCATTAATACCATTGGCGATGAAGGCACCATATTCATTACTGCCAATGGAAAAACTGCTTATTATTCGAGTGATCGCAGTGATACGCGGGGCGGATTGGATATTTATAGTTTTGAGTTGAGGGAAGATATTCGCCCCTATCAAAACGGGATGGGTAAAAGGCCAGGTATTTGACAAAAAAACAACCAAGGGTCTTCCCTCATCTGTTGAACTAATTGATCTGGCAACGCGGGAGTTGATGACCAAAGTGCAAACCGATGAAATGGGAAATTACCTGATCACCTTGCCTGTCGGCAAGGACTATGCATTTAATGTAAACCGCCAGGGCTACTTATTCTATTCCGACAATTTTTTGATGAGCAACAGTCCTGCTGATTCAGTGTATGAAAAAAATATTCCATTGCAGCCCATTGAAGCCAATGCCATCGTCATCTTAAAAAATATTTTCTTCGATATCAATAAATTTGAGCTCAAACCCGAATCCCAAGTCGAATTGGACAAGCTGGTCCAGCTACTGAATGAAAATCCAAAATTAAAAATAGAAATAGGCGGCCATACGGATAATGTCGGAAAGCCGGCCGACAATATAACGCTCTCCAATAACCGCGCGAAGGCGGTGGTGACTTATTTAGTAGGAAAGAACATCTCCGTCACGCGGCTGACCGCCAAAGGATATGGGGAAACCAAACCTACTGCCGACAATAAAACGGAGGAAGGCAAAGCCTTGAACAGGCGGACAGAAATGAAAGTACTGAGTCAATGATTTTTCAATGACACCGTTTGCCGAGTTGAAATTCGCATAGACAAAATTTTACTGAAAAAAATTTATTGGCAGAAAATTGATTTGCTTCTACCTGATATGGGTATAAAAAATACGTGTATCAAATTTTATATTTGACGGAAGTTGTTCGTCGATGAATTCGGACCTTCTATACCAGATAGCTCTCACCCTTATTCCTCATATCGGCACAGTTCAGGCGAAAGCCTTGTTACAACATTATCAGGTCGATGATATCTTTAAATTAACAAAGAACACCTTGGAAAAAATAGAAGGCATTGGTCTTATTCGTGCAGCATCCATCAAAGAATTTTCAGATTTTGCAAGAGTAGAACAAGAAATAGCATTTATTGAGAAACATAAAATCAGGACTCTTTTCATCACCCACGACGACTATCCGAAACGACTGCTTCATTGCAATGATTCACCCATCCTTCTATATTTCCGCGGAGTAACAGATCTGAATGCTTCAAGAATTCTAGCTGTTATTGGAACAAGAAATCATACAGAATATGGAAAACAATTTGTTGAAAAGTTAGTCAACGATTTAGCAACTTACAATGTCACTATCGTTAGTGGTTTGGCTTATGGTATCGACGCGATCGCACATAGATCGGCGATGAAGAATACATTGCCGACGGTCGGCGTACTTGCACATGGACTTGATCAACTTTATCCATTGGAACATCGCCGCCTTGCTAAAGACATGATCAGTCAGGAAGGAGGCCTCTTAACTGAATTTCTGAGCGGCACTAAGCCAGACAAACATAATTTTCCTATTCGCAACCGGATTGTAGCAGGAATGAGCGACGCGACGATTGTGATAGAAACGGGTTTGAAAGGAGGAAGCATGATCACTGCTGAATTAGCCAATGGTTATAACAGAGACGTATTTGCAGTTCCCGGCAGAGCTACCGACATCAAAAGCGCCGGTTGTAACAATCTTATCCGGAATAATAAAGCGGTGTTGCTCACTGATGCTTCGGAGTTGGTCGATTTAATGAATTGGGACCAGCAGTCAACACGGATCGCACATCAAAAACAACTATTCATAGAGCTATCGGAAAATGAGAAAGCAGTAATAAATATCCTTCATGTAAATGACCCTGTGCATATAGATGAAATAAATTTTAAAAGTGGCCTTAGTACCAGCTCGGTTGCAGCCGCCATCCTCAACCTGGAACTGGAAAATGTAGTATTATCTTTACCCGGTAAACTGTACAGACTGGCCTAAGAATAGCTCCCAGGCAACGTATCCAATCGTCTTGTTGTCTATCCATTGGCCAGGCCCCTTTTTGGTATCATTCACGCTCAAATGGCATATTTACGTAAGGACATTCTTGTTTTTATCTTATCAATTCTGTGCGGGACGGCAGCCCTGGGTCAACCCTGTACGGCACTTGGGCAGACTCCCACCACCGCCTTCCCTGTTTGCGGTATCACTACATTCAATCAATCCACCGTACCTATATGTGCAACCAACGACTTATTTGTACCTGGGTGTTCACCGAATACAGGAGCAAATTATCAGAATAAAAATCCTTTTTGGTACAAATTCACCTGCTATCAAAGCGGAACGCTGGGCTTTACGATTACGCCCAATGCAATCAATGAGGATTATGATTGGCAACTTTATGACATCACCGGCCATAATCCCAACGATGTTTTCACCGAAAATTCCCTGGTGATTACTGGCAATTGGGCGGGAACATTCGGATTGACTGGCGCTTCGGCGAGTGGTTCTCCAACTATTTCCTGTGCATCAATACCCGCAGACAACGTACCCACCTTCACAATCTGGCCCACCCTGATAGCAGGGCATAACTATATTTTAATGATCAGTCATTTCTCCGATTCCCAAAGTGGATATTCCTTAGAATTCGATGGAGGGACTGCAGTGATCACTGATCCGGCGATTCCACACTTTTTTAGTGCATTGGCAAACTGCGACGGAAAGCAGCTCGTAGTAAAGTTCAATAAGAGAATAATCTGCAGATCGCTTACTCTGGCGGGATCGGAATTTAGCATTTCACCTGCGGTGACCACCGTGGTTTCTGCTGCGGTTACCCAATGCTCACAAGGCTTCGACTTTGATGAATTAACAATAACCCTGGCAAATCCAGTTCCTCCCGGCGATTATCAATTGATCATTAATAATGGTTCCGATGGAAACACCTTGCTGGATAATTGCGGCCTCAGCATTCCACAAGGCGAAGAAATTTCGTTTCATTATCAAAATCCTCAACCAACACCTATTGATAGTATCGGCCAGCCGGGTTGTGCTCCGGCCATCCTAAATATCTATTTTGGAAAAAATATTGACTGCAGCTCCATTGCTGCAGATGGAAGTGATTTTATGATTAGTGGCCCAACAGCTGTTGCCGTTTCGGGAGCCACAGGTGTTAATTGCGTGGATGGTTTGAGTAGTACCATTGGGATTTCCCTCACCGCTCCATTATATACACAGGGAAATTATATATTGACTCTCAAGACCGGTCTTGATGGAAACACTGTAATCGATGAATGCGGTCAGCAGACGCTTCCACAATCACTGCCGTTTAATACGGTAGATACTGTCTCCGCATTCTTTTCAACGATTACAGAGTTGGGCTGCAGACAAAACACACTCACATTTTCACATGATGGAGCACATGGTGTAAACAATTGGAATTGGAAATTCAATAGTAACCTGTCGCTGAATACTCCCACTGCGATCATTCATTTTCCTTCAACGAGCAGGGATACCGTGCAATTAATTGTAAGCAATGGAATATGCAGCGATTCAACCGTGGAAGTGCTGGAATTCGACAATGAGGTAAGGGCTGCATTTGAAATGCCCAACGTGATCTGTCCTGAAGATCCATTTTTGGTAACTGACTCCAGCAGTGGCCAGGTGGATTACTGGTCATGGAAATATGATGTGATGTCCAGTTCCACGGCCAGAAGCCCCAGCCCATATTATTTTCCCTATACTCCGCGGGATGCATATTACTCTATTCAACTGGTAGTGACCAATACAACTCTCAATTGCAAGGATAGTACGCGCAAGACGTTGCGCGTTCTTAATAATTGTTTCATTGCTGTTCCAACTGCGTTTACACCTAACGACGACGGACTGAACGATTTTCTTTCTCCTCACAATGCATTGAAAGCAGATAAGCTGGAATTCAAAGTATATAACCGTTGGGGACAATTAGTCTTTGCAACTCACAATTGGTTGGAAAAATGGAATGGTAAAATAAACGGCCTTCTGCAACCTTCCGGCATCTATGTTTGGTTCTTAAGTTATACGAATAGTGACACCGGCCAAAGGGTTTTCCAAAAAGGAACGACGATGCTCATTCGGTAGCATGGTATGCATTCGTCATAAATTTCATTTGGCGCATATTCTATGTCTGTCCTATCTTTGCACATGGCAACAAGAAATATTTCTCTCCCTCCAGACAAATCCATAAATTTTTTCGGTGAAGGTCTCACTTTTGATGACGTGCTGCTGATGCCGGGCTACAGCCAGGTATTGCCGCGAGACGTTGATATCAAGACCAGGCTGACGAAAGAAATCGGGCTAAATGTTCCTCTTATCTCTGCGGCAATGGACACGGTGACCGAAGCAACGCTGGCCATGGCGCTCGCGCGCGAAGGAGGACTCGGTATTCTTCATAAGAACATGACGATTGAACGGCAGGCCGAGCAGGTAAGAAAAGTAAAACGTAGCGAAAGCGGTTTGATACTTGACCCTGTAACTCTTCAAGCCAACGCTACCATCGGCGATGCATTGCGCTTGATGCGCGAAAATAAGATTGGCGGTATTCCCATTGTTGACAAAACAGGAAAGCTGGTTGGCATTCTTACCAATCGTGACCTTCGGTTTGAAGATGATCCCAAACGTAAGGTGAGTGAAGTGATGACGAAGGAAAATTTATACACTGCACCCGAAGGAACCGACTTAAAAAAAGCGGAACAATTATTCAAGAAAACGAAAGTTGAAAAACTGCCTATTGTCAATAAGCAGGGACGCTTAACGGGATTATTTACCTATAGTGACATACTAAAATTGAAAAGCCATCCGAATGCTTTAAAGGATACGTTCGGAAGGTTATTAGTTGGCGCGGGGGTAGGCATTACGCAGGATCTGCTGGACCGTGTGGCCGCTTTGCAAACAGTGGGAGTTGATATAATTGCATTGGACAGCGCTCATGGTCATAGCAAAGGTGTCATTGCCGCATTGAAAGGCCTTAAGAAAAATTTTAAGGGAATTCAGGTGATTGCCGGTAATGTAGGTACTGCGGCGGGTGCCAGGGCATTGGCCGAAGCGGGTGCCGATGCGGTAAAAGTGGGAATTGGTCCGGGTTCTATTTGCACAACACGCATTGTTGCCGGCGCCGGAGTTCCTCAACTCACCGCGATCATGGAAACTGCTTCTGTATTAAAGGAGAAAAATATTCCGTTGATTGCGGATGGGGGTATCCGTTATACCGGTGACATGGTGAAGGCATTGGCAGCCGGGGCCAACTGCGTAATGATGGGAAGCATCTTTGCCGGAACAGAGGAAAGTCCCGGCGAGACCATCATCTATGAAGGCCGAAAGTTCAAAGAATACCGGGGCATGGGTTCATTGGGCGCCATGGCTACGGGTAGTAGTGACCGTTATTTTCAGGATGTAGAAGACGAGGTAAAAAAATTCGTACCTGAAGGCATTGAAGGCCGTGTTGACTATAAAGGTTTTCTGAAGGAGGTGGTCTATCAATTTACAGGAGGCCTGCGCGCCGGCATGGGATATTGCGGTGCAAAAGATATTGCTGAATTACAAAAAGCCAGTTTCGTTAAGATCACACATGCCGGCATGAGAGAAAGTCATGCTCATGATATAGAGATTACCAAGGAAGCTCCGAATTATAGTAGGAGATGATCCTAGATGCCAGATGCTTGATACTAGATACTGGATGTTTCAGGTAATAATAACTTTGTTCAATACTATTGAATGAATCGCTTCAGGAATTTATTGATTGCCATCGGAGGCGGTTTACTTCTTTGGGCCGCCTGGCCTGTATCTCCTTTCACTCTTTTGATTTTTGTTGCATGGATACCTTTATTATGGCTTGAAGACAAAATACAAAGCAGGAAAAAGTTTTTCGGTCTTACTTATGTTACCATGCTCACCTGGAATGTGGCTACTACCTGGTGGATATGGAATGCATCGGAGCCGGGCGCCCTGGCTGCTTTCCTGGCCAATAGTTTGCTCATGTGTTTTCCGTGGTTGGGATATAAGATCGTCAAGAAATGGCGGGGTGAAAAAATAGGCTATGTTGCATTGGTCAGCTTCTGGATGTGCTTTGAATATGTTCATCTGCAGGATTGGGGATTGAGTTGGCCCTGGCTTACTTTGGGAAATGTTTTTGCAACGCAACCGCAATGGATACAATGGTATGAATTTACCGGCAGCAGTGGCGGCAGTCTGTGGGTAATGGCGATTAATATTCTTCTTTTTCTTCACCTCAGGAAGAATGTCATTACCCGGTCGTCGAAAACATATAAATACATCGTGGTCGCCATTTTCTTATTAATCGTTCCCATATTGCTTTCCCGCCTATTCGTTCCAAAGATCAATGCGGCATCTGAATCAAATGTGGTCATTGTTCAACCCAACATTGATCCATATGAAAAAATTTCCACGGGAAGCCTGGAAGCACAGCTGCACAAACTTATTCACTTGAGTGAGCAGGAAACGGATAGTCATACAGCATTAGTCTTATGGCCGGAAACAGCGATCTATCTTGAAAATGGAATTGATGAAGAAAGGTTGAAAGAAAATTTTTTCCTTAACCCGCTTTGGGGATTTCTTCGGCGACATCCTAAGCTGTCACTCTTTACCGGAATTGAAAGCTATCGCACATTCAAAGAAAAACAAACGTCCACAGCAAGACCCATGGGCGTTGACGGATATTATTTTGATTCATACAATGGATCTGTCTTACTCGATAGCTCGGGCACGTTGGGATTTTATCATAAATCAATGCTTGTTCCGGGCGTGGAGACGCTGCCGTGGTTTCTTAAGTTTATTGACAAATGGTTTGAGAAATTTGGCGGCACAACAGCTGGTTACGCTAAACAAAATGAACGGACCGTCTTGGCAACTCCTCAAGGTTATAAAATTGCGCCTGCGATTTGTTATGAAAGCATTTATGGTGGGTTCATGGCGGAATATTTTCGCAATGGAGCCAACCTGATTTGCATCATCACCAATGATGGCTGGTGGAAAAATACACCAGGGCATAAGCAGCACATGAATTACGCCAGGTTGAGAGCGATTGAAACAAGGACCTGGGTTGCGCGCTGCGCCAATACAGGTATCAGTTGCTTTATTGATCCGGGTGGAGTAATTCACGATCCGCGAGGATGGGACCAGACCGGAGCAATTAAACTGCCCGTCCCCGTCAGTGAGATTACAAGGAAAACATTTTTTGTGAAGCACGGTGAGCTCTTGTCAAAAGCAATGACATTAATTAGTATAGGACTGATCGTCTGGATCGTTGTCCTTTGGTCAATGAAAAAATTCTCTAACAAAGAACTCCTATCTATTCATAGAGGATCAACGGATGATAGGAACCAATGAATGAAAGATGAAGAAGGATATCCTATATCAAAACAAAAAGATCCATTATCAACGACTCGGTAATGGTCATCCCGTAATGCTGCTTCATGGATTTGGAGAGACCGGTGATATTTGGAAAAATCAGGTTGCTCTACTGGAAAAAAATTTCCTGGTGATCATTCCTGACCTTCCTGGCAGTGGAGATTCCGAAATGATCGAAGACATGAGCATGGAGGGAATGGCTGAGTTGGTAAAATTTATTATTGATAGCGAATTTCCAGGCAAAGAGAAATTCGATCAAATCTCCCTGATTGGACATAGCATGGGTGGTTATATCGGCCTGGCGTTCGCGGATAAATATCCACAATACTTGAAATCATTCGGGCTATTCCACTCCACAGCATTCGCAGACAATGAAGAAAAGAAAGCTAACCGGAAGAAAGGAATTGCAACCATGAAGGAAAAGGGCGCATTTGAATTTTTGAAAACCATGCTCCCGAACCTTTTCACTGAAAAGACCAGGAATGAACGGCCAGAATCAGTGGCAGAGTTGGTAGAAAAAGGCCGTCATTTTAAAGCTGATGCACTGATTGCGTACTATGAAGCTATGATCCAAAGGCCCGACCGCACCCGGTTTTTGAAGGAAGCAAGCATCCCGATTTTATTCATCATGGGACAGGACGACCAGGTCATTCCACTTCAGGATGGTCTTCAGCAATGTCATTTCCCGAATCATTCATATATACATATCCTTCGTGAATCTGCGCACATGGGAATGTTGGAGGAGGCTGAAAAATCAGGTGAGTTGATTCAAGCGTTCGTATTCAGTTGTGGTCTATAGGTTATAAGTTTTATAAGTTTTAAGTTATAAGTTATAAGTAATTATACGATTCTTGTTTCAATGCATGCAAATAAAATTCAACAAACGCTTGCAAATTCTAATTGCCGGTATTAGTTTTACACCTTCGCACCTATCCTCAAATTCCTTCCGGAAAACTTCAATCAACAATTTTATTTCCATTTTTCCTTGTTCAGAAGCCTCTGAGTCTCGATCCTGTTAATCGCCGTACCCAACTCCTCCGAAACCCACGGATTCAGGATCTATTGATTTTTTAACATAAAACCTCAGAGCATGAAAACTTTTACCCTACTTAGGAAAGCTATTCCTATACTTTTACTTATGGCTGTATTCAATACAGCCCACGCACAAACGAACCAGCCCATCAATTGCGATGGCCAGTTCATTGTGAGTCACGGCGCCGGTACACAAACCAATAACGCCACCGCTTTGGAAACTTTATCTTTTCCAGGCGGAATCGTCACCCCTACTTCCTTTGCCAGTAATCCTGCCACGCATGCATACAATGCTATTGGCCTTAACCCATTTGATGGGTATATGTATGGATTGAGATATGAAAGCAGCGACGGCAGCGCAGGAACAGGTGGCGGGTCGGTTCAACTGATCCGAGTTGGTAAGGGTGCATCTAACGTCAACAATATTGGCGTGGTGAATTCTTCCAGTGCTGCTAATCCGTTGAACACTGACGTTTATGCAGGTTGCTTTAGTGCAAACGGCGTTTATTATTTTATCGACAATCAAAACAACTTGTTCAGTCTGCCATTGACCAACCTGGCGACGAATAGCAGTAACACAACCAGGACGGCAACTTATCTGGGCGACCTTAGCGGAACGGGTGACAATATTCCACCCACCGACGCCAGCGGTAAGATCGTTGACATTGCCATTAATCCTGTCACAGGCGTAATGTATGGTGTTTCGTATGGTTCGAGTTCATCTACCACAGCAAATTCATACAGGCTGTATCAAATTAGTTTAACAGGAGCGCTTACAAGATTAGGTGCTTCAGGTAACAATACAACGGGTCAGTATCCTCATCCAAATAATGAGTATGTTGCTGCCCTGTTTTTTACAGAAGATGGAACATTTACGGATATCGTTCGGGCGGGCAGTTCTTGAAATTGAATTTAGCTGCACCCCAGTCTTCAACAAATACCGGCTCAGGGCCAGCTTATACTGCGGCGGATGGTTGTAATTGCAGTTTCCGGATAGGTCATATTGTTGCAATTGCAATCAATTCCTGGCCAATTCTGTCCTACCAATTTGAACAATAGCCAACCCACCGTTCCGGTGAATATTACAGTAACCAATAGTTCCGGCGCTGCCAGGTCAGGACTTACTTATACATTGATATTTCGGATCCAAAACATCGCTTCCGTTTTACTCAATCCCTGGCTACGATTGAATCTAATTTATTTGCAGCAGGACTTTTGGCAAATGCAAATGGAACGCATGCTAGTTTCAGACAGCTACTTATCCCGATGGGACCAATCATAATAAAATTCAGATCACCGGATTTCAGATTCCTTTCGGTGCAACGACTTATAATGTTCTCATTGGACTGTTCAATTGTATACGATTGGTTCTCCTTATAATGGTGTGTTTGCACAATCCACCATTGCAGGATTGCCAGCGGGATTGGGAAGTTCAGATCTTTCCGGCAATGGCATTCAGCCGCACGCTCCACCCTGCTTGCATTCTGTCCCAACATCGGTTTACCGGTTACGCTTTCAGTTTTTCCGGCGCATATAAAGACAATGCGACCCTACTCAATTGGGAAACAGCGAACCAGGTCGATTTCGATCATTTCGAGGTGGAGAGAAGTACCAATGGTTCCGATTTTCAAGTCAGTCGCTAATAAGCAGGCTAAATATGGTGGAAGCACGATTCAATACACTCATACCGATGACCTTTCATCTGCTTTAGGCAATGTATTTTACTATCGCTTGAAGATGGTAGACATAAACGGGGATTTCAAATACAGCAATGTAATCCTCATCCGCAAAGAGCAAAAAGCCTCAATGGGATATCGATCAAGCCCCAACCCGATAATCAGCAATCGCAGTGGCTACCGTAAGATTTTCTGCGGTCAGGCGCTCTCGTTGATTTCAGAGTATTGGATATGACAGGAAAGGTTGTATTGAAACAACAGAACAAGGTTGCTGCAGGAAACAACAGCATTGCTTTTAACAATCTTGAGCGTTTACAGCCGGGTATTTACGTATTGCAAATGACCGATGGAGAAAATGCCGGCGTATCGACTAAATTTTCAATCGTTCGCTAACCTATTTAAGATAAATGCTCCGGGTTTATACCTACCCCTCGCGCCTTCGTGGCGGAGGGGTTTTTTTTATTGCTGTCTTAAACCCGATACATCGATTGCAAGTCATTAAGGCAGAACGGCCTCCTGGTCAGGGCTAGCGGTCGTCTCCCTGGAAAATCGTATATTCAGACCTCCGGGATGGCCAAAAAACTCTGGAGAAAATTCAGTTCTCGACAATCCGATCAATGAAACGCTTCTTACTCTTAATATCATCCGTTTTTTTACTTCTCACTTCCTCTTTTGCCAACCATATTACCGGTGGCGAAATGTTTTATACTTACAAAGGACGATCAGGTGCGAATTATCTATACCATGTCACTTTAAAATTATACCGGGATTGCTATGCACCTCCAGGGAGTGCACAGCTGGATCAAACCGCTTCCATTGGCATTTTTGACAAAGCAACCGGAGTCTTATTATTTGATTCTCTCGTATCGCTGCGTCGTATTGAAACACTAAATCTGGGTTCACCCAGTCCTTGTATCACCAATCCTCCGCTAGTATGTTACCAGGTTGGATATTACGAGTTCGATTTACCGCCTATGCCCGGCTCTCCAAATGGCTATATCGTTGCTTATCAACGGTGTTGCCGAATTGCTGGAATCAACAACCTTTCCAGTTCCAATAGTGTGGGAACAACTTATAGCGCTGAGATTCCGGGAATATCTGTTTTACCATCTGCGCCGGAAAATAATAGCGCCCGGTTCATCGGCCCTGATACAGTAATTGTATGTGCCAACAACGCATTCAGATATAGTTTTGCAGCAATAGATGATGATGGCGATCCACTGACCTACTCATTTTGCAATGCTTATGTTGGTGGTTCTACAGGGGATGCAAGCCCCATCCCTCCCGCTGGTCCCCCCTATGCACCCGTGCCTTATCAACTCCCGTTCTCCGGAGCTGCGCCGCTGGGAAACCGGATATCCATTGACCCTATTTCCGGGCTTTTGACCGGTGTGGCGCCGAATTCCGGTATTTATGTCGTTACCGTTTGCGTGTATGAACATCGGAATGGCTTTGTCATTGCCACGCAGCGAAAGGACCTGCAAATAAAAATTGGGGATTGCAATATAGCGAGGGCTGTACTTGAACCACAATATATCACCTGCGATGGATTCACAATGGGTTTCGAAAATTTGAATCGCAGTCCATTGATCAATTCCTTTTTTTGGGATTTTGGCGTGGTCGGTTCCACTACGGACACTTCTAGTTTGGCAGCTCCTGTTTTTACTTATCCAGACACCGGATCGTATTTGATTAAATTAGTTACTAATCGTAATCAGCAATGTTCTGACTCGACCACCTCCATAGTGAAAGTCTTTCCAGGATTCTTTCCTGGTTTCAACGCCGCTGGTGGATGTTTTACAAACCCGTTTAGTTTTACTGATGTCACCAACACTGCTTATGGAGTGGTTGATACATGGAGTTGGGATTTTGGTGATGCAACCTCCAGCATAGATGTATCGAATCAACAGAATCCACACTGGACATACTCGGTCCCCGGACCAAAAACAGTCACTTTCATTGTAACTAACAGCAAAGGATGTAAGGATACAGTGCAAAAAACAGTGGATGTTTTTGACAAACCACCCATCACCCTGGCTTTCCGCGACACATTGATCTGCACACCCGACGTGTTGCAGCTCAACGCAAGCGGTACCGGGGTATTTAGCTGGTCACCATTAACTAACATTATTAATCCAGGAACGGCTACTCCCACTGTCAATCCAAGTACAACAACAACATACTTTGTAGACCTCAATGACAACGGGTGCCTGAATCGAGACTCGGTAAGAGTACGCGTCGTGAGTTTTGTAACCCTGATTGCCAACAACGACACAACTATTTGCCAGGGAGATGCCATTCAACTGGGGGCTATTTCCGATGGCCTGCTATTTAATTGGACTCCAGCTGCTAATCTCGATAACCCGGCACTTTTGAATCCAACAGCAATTACCAACAGTACGACCACCTATCAGATCACGGGCCGGATCGGCAGTTGCTCTGCGACTGATGAGCTAACGGTAACGACAGTTCCCTATCCCATTGCAAATGCCGGTAACGATACAGTGATATGTTATAACACGACTGCGCAGTTGCATGGATCGCACGATGGAATTTCTTTCAGTTGGATTCCGCCATCCTATTTGGATAATCCAAACAGCCTGAATCCATTTTCAAATCCGCCAAGAACGACCACCTATGTATTGTCGTCTTTGGATAATAAGGGATGCCCAAAACCCGGTTTGGACTCGGTGGTCGTTACAGTCCTACCGAGAGTGAGAGCTTTTGCAGGTCGTGATACAAGCGTTGTTGTAGATCAACCACTTCAGTTTCATGGCAGTGGAGGGGTCGGCTATTTATGGAGTCCTGGCATTGGCCTTAACAGTACAACCATCGCTGATCCCATCGGTATCTATACCTCCGAAATCGATAGTGTTATTTATAAATTGATTGTTTCAGATGAGGCCGGCTGCGAAGATTCAGCATCTGTAAAAGTGAAAGTGTTCAAAACAAATCCTTATGTTTTTGTACCAACTGCTTTCACACCTAATAATGACGGCAGAAATGATCTGCTGCGTCCCATTGCAGTAGGTATTAAACGCATCAACTACTTCAGCGTTTATAACCGTTGGGGTCAATTGGTATTTACTACTACCGAAAATGGCCGCGGTTGGGATGGAATGATTGGAGGAAAACCCCAGAATACGGATACGTTTGTATGGATGGTTAGTGCGTCTGACTATATTGACCGGCCATTTTTCCTAAAGGGCACGGCAACCGTTAATTCGATAAATGAGTGACCTTTGGTTAACTCTTAAGTTCCAGTTATGTCAAAGATTGTTTTTATCACCGGCGCCACTTCAGGTTTTGGAGAGGCCTGTGCTACCAGGTTTGCGAGCCACGGTTATGATCTTATTCTGAATGGAAGAAGGACCGACCGGTTGGAAGATTTGGCAAGAACGCTGGAAGGAAAATATAATGTCGCAGTTTATCAATTGCCGTTTGATGTTCGCGATGAAAATGATGTCAGGCAATCTGTGGAGAATTTCCGGTGGAATGGCAGGCCATTGATATTTTGATCAATAATGCTGGCCTGGCATTGGGTCGTGATTATTTTGAAGAAGCGGACTTGAATGACTGGAATATCATGATCGATACCAACATCAAAGGCCTCCTTTATGTGGCCAAGGCTGTTTCCAAACTGATGGCTCAACGGTTTATCTCATCAGGCATTTCAGGTCACATCATTAACATGGGTTCGGTGGCGGGGAAAGAAGTATATGAAAAGGGAAATGTGTATTGTGCGACCAAATATGCGGTCGATGCGATCAATCATGCAATGCGAATTGACCTCCTAAGGCACAACATCAAAGTCACTGCTATTCATCCCGGGGCAGCCGAAACAGAATTCTCCCTCGTTCGATTTAAAGGAGATTCAACTACTGCCAAAAAGATCTATGATGGTCTCAAACCACTCACCGCGGATGATGTGGCCGACGTCATTTATTATTGCGCCACCTTACCGGCGCATGTTTGCATCAATGATCTAACGTTGACCTGTATGCAACAAGCGGATGCCATCTATTTCAATAGGGATCAAACCGGGTGAAAAAATTCGATTTATTAGCCCGATCTTTTTAGTAATCTTCCTTCAACATGCGGCTTTTTTGACGTAGATTCCCGAAGAAAATATACCAAAAGCCAAAAGTATTACGTTTAAAATTTAGAAACCAGGGATTTGAAGTTTAACTTTATGAAGTCTTACCATGCACCATATAAAGACTCAATTATGAAAAAGCCGACCTTCTTTATAGCATTTTTGGCGCTTACCTCCACCTTCTGTTTTTCACAGGAAGTTATTCGTTTACAATCTTGTAGCAACGATTACATCAAAAAAGAAGTTGATAGTTTAAAAGGTGTTTACTCCAACGATGGTTATATTTTATTGAAGGAAGCTTCCATCAGCATGGAAAGCGAATACGAGATGCCGGTGGTAGTTCCACTCAACCAGGGTAGTTGGTACCAGTTTGTTTTTATCGGTGAAATTTCTTCTAAGCTATATGAGGTAAGAATGTATGATTGGAATGAAGAGCCAGGTGATCTTCCGCCAGAAAAAATGGGGTGATGTAGATGGAAATATTATTTCTTATTCATACGTTCCTCAATTCACTGAGTTCCACATGATGAAACCAGTGCAGGTAAATAAGGAAAAGAAAGAAGGCTTATGTGGTTATGTTATGTTGTTTAAAAGGACAAAGGCTACCGCTGATTCTGCTTCCAGATAAACTTTTTAATAATACTAGCTCAGATGACATTAAAGGTTTCGCGTCCGCGGAACCTTTTTTAGTTAGAAGGGGGATGTGAAGGTAGATTCTGCCGTGGCGCTGTCTCACGCGCCAGCATAAATTTGTGATGGTTCGCATTGTCGGTCTGGTGCGTGAGACACGCACCAGGGCACATTTCTCTCACCACTCACCACTCACCACTCACCATTCACAACTCTTTCACCACTCACCACTCACCACTCACAATCACAACTCACCACTCACAACTCACAACTCACCCAATCGCCACTCACTACTCACCTACTGCGCCAACGAAACTCTCACCTGCAAACCCGCCCGAGTGTTCGTGATGGGGAAGGCATTACTGATCTTAGGTATGCTCCTGTTTTGTTCGAAGTAGAATTTGAGGCTTACTCGATTGTTCAGGACATAGTCTATCGACGGTGCTATCCGGATAACCTTTTGGCCCGAGGTCCCAAATGACGTGCCCTGATCCAGCTTGCTATTGGCCGTGGCGTCATCCCTCAGGCTGAAATCGAACCTGAAGGTCACGTCATTGTCCAACTTCATTCCTTTCTTACCAATTGGGATATTCTTGATAATCGGAATACCCTTTTTCCTCCAATTAAATCCAAAGGTCACTTCTGTTGACCTACTTTCAGCAAGCTGGTAGTCAATCAAGCTTAGACTGAGGATTCGGTTCTTCTTAAATTCAAACCGGGTTGTCAATTGATTTGTAAATGTCATGTCGATCTCAATCAGCGGGTCGAAAGCCTCCTGGATGGTGACATTGGGCACCAGGAAATAAGGAATATAGTTACCCGTCAATGGGTCTGTAAAACTTGGGAAGCTCAGTCGTAACGGGTCGGCATAGAGAAGAGCCGTGTTAAAACTATTCATGCTAAATGTACTGTGATATCCATGGCGGATGGTCACACTGGTGAATATCTTGTCCAAACCTTTCAATCTCGACAACCCATTGTATGTTATACTCCAGTTGGGCTTAGGTAATATTCCGGAAAAAGGATTTGACCGGATATTGGGATTATTATTTTTCGCCAGCTTGACATCCAAAGGATTCTTATTCGTATAGGCAGCAATAAATGCCGGTATCACCACATCCTGTGAATAGCGTCCATATCCCTGAACATATCCATCCGGGCCAGTGGGATTAAACGTTGCATATGGATTACTACCTTTCAGCTTACTTGACAAGATCAGCCGGTTATCCTCGAACTGCTTGAAAGTTTCGGACACGACATTGGGATCAAATTTCTTAAATAAAGTCTGATAAGATATATAGCTCACGCTGAAACTTCCTAAAGCATAAGGATTGAGCCTCGTGAGTCCGACATTGTCGAAAGCACTGGTGTCCTTATATAATTCTGAGTATTGCTTATCGAATGTTTTGTCAAGGTTAATATCTATCGTAAAGTCACGGAATGGACTTACCTGCGCGGTCACATTAAGTCGCTGATTATAACGCTGCTGGATCATCGCTGATAGCAGAGTGTCGTGAGATAACAATCCTTTGGCACCAAATCGGTTGATCCAACTGGTATCGGGTTGGTAACCGAATATATATCCAAACCCAGGTTCCCCACTGCGGAAATTATGTCCGACGAATTGGGTGCTATCCAGATACCCGGGTAGCGTAGTACCAAAATCTTCGGTGTATTGAATGCCTACACGCTTTAATGCAGTGGCCAGCTTCAGGAAGAATTTGGGTACGGATCCAATTTCCGGGAGACGGTTGGGATCTCTTATCCGTTTTTTCTTGGCGATACTGCTGGTGTCGGCCTTCGGATTGGTTGGCTTTTTATTTAATGTATCGATCTTCGGGTTCCTACCGCCGCTGGGCACACGCGGATTGTTGGTGTATACCGCCCTCAAAAATTTCCATTTATTGTAGAGTTCTTCGAATTTCAGTTCGCTGTTGATAGTTCTTGTTTGGGTATTCGACAAAGTATTACCCAGGTTTATTTCCGATGTCCTGGCGAGCAAAGAAGCTGCCAGCCAATTGTACTTCGTGTTGTAGCTAGCACGTAGCGTTGTCCAATTAAGGAATGGGATTTTTTGAGTGGGTACATTATACGTCAGCGTTAGTTCCTGGTGGTAGTTGGTATTCCGTCCACCTTTAAAGAAATTCTTGCGAATACTATCCTTCTTTTCCTTTGTATCGATGCGGCCTGCCGGCTCATCAATTCTCGCATTATTGATTGCATTGAAATCAATGGAGATAGATCGCGTGAGATTCCATTGCAAGATATAATAGCGATCAAACGTAAAATATTTATCATAGGTTTCCGGCACCTTGAATGGTCCACCACCCACATTTCGCGGGCGAATAGCTCCAAATTGACGGAATACATCGGCCTTAAAAGATATTTGGGCGGGCGCGTAATTGAAATTGAAGTCTTTGATCAGGGCCAACCACGGCGATTTTGATTTAATGAGTTTTTTAAAAGGCTCAACATTTTTCGGTTGTGGAGCATAGGTGTAACCAAGAGCCGCCCGCGTTCGCCGCACCTCGTCCTTTTCAATTAGCGGGTTATATTTTTCTGTCTCTATATACGAGTAATTGAAATCGAAGTTGGTGAGGCTCCAGATCTTAGGTCGCTTATTATCGGTCTTGATCTTTCGAACGTTGGTAAAGTTGACGGTCTTGATCGTCGTCACATCCTGTGCGTCGCCTCTTATTGAATCCCTCTTCACCGGTTCTGCCTCCCTGATCTTGTCTTTTAATTTAATATCCAGATCATAAGGATCGTATTCGGGAGAACTATGCGTTCTGCTGATGCCGGCAAATACAGGAATTTGAAGTCCGAGTTGCTTTGGTAATAATTTGCCTGCTTCTATATTGGCGGAAACATCGATAGAATAAACGTCCTCCCTGCTTCGGTCGTTTACTCTTTGTTCCAGTGTGCCAAATCCATGGCTGCGGGCAGTCCCCGAAATATTCAGGGTTCCCAGGTCCGCCAATCGCACATCAACACGACCTACCGCCGCCCATCCTCCCTTTTCATCTAATTGTGAGAACCGTAGTTCATTAAACCATACTTCGGTACACGCAGCCTCTATGGCTTCATTTTCGACAGCCAACAACATTCCTCTTACCTCTCCCAGATTAGGATTACCGATAATAGCAAATGATCGTCCATCTGCCAGTGTTTCACTATAGTATTGAGATGGGGCAATGCCCAATTTATTTCGTCGTGATTTTAATCGCGTCAGGTCGGCGAGGTCCAGATCGAGGTTATTGGCACCCGGCCAGATGATCAGCGAATCAGTGGCGCCAAAGGGTGTGATCTTCAATGGAATTTTTACTTCATAGTAGTTGCCCGAGAAGTCGCTCCCGATGCGGATCACAGCATTCAGGTCATTGTCCTGCAACGGTTGTGCTCCCTGAACGGACTCGGCGTGAATAAACATCAGCAGTTTTCCATATTGCCTCATATCCAGGTTCATGGTTTTGAAAACGCCCCTCGCATTATTTTGCGGAAGTCCGCAAACCTGCATACTCAAAGACTGCTCATTGAGGAACAATGAAACATTGTTGTTGCTAAGTTGCTGCTGTCTTTCGATACCCGGAGGGATGGCATATTGAATAGGCTGGCGTTTATCATTCTCTTCCACGTTCACCGCTAACACGTTCACGGTGGTTGGATCGGGTACAGGCAGATTGACATACATACCGGTGGTATCAATCTCATTCCTGAATTTTCGCCATTGGTTGCGTATCAATTCCAACTTCCCAAAGCGCATGACCAATGAATCTTCGAAATTGGTCGCAAACATGCGGATGAAACGGATTGATTTGAAGTCGGGGATATTTCCCACTTTTTGCTCGTAATCGGCGACGGGGATACGAAATAAATACCATGTTTCCGAACGGGTCGTATGATTGGCCAGTGTCACATCCACGATCCTTTTATCCGTAATAAAATTTGTGCCCACAACCATGTTTGGCTGGATATCTACTCTATATTGGAAATATTCTTCAACTTCATTGAGTGTGTTATCACGGTTTAATTCTTCCGCATCCGGATACTGAGTAAATGCATTTACAAATTGAGAGTTGTTTTCGCTCACCGGCGAATTGCCACTGGGATTATTAATATCCTTATACCTTCTCAATATGCCCGCATTTTGCTGATCATAACTTTCATCTCTATACGGTCTGAAATCATCAGCGGAGGGGTCGGCGAGAGCACGTTGATAAGCGCCCGGTGAAGTGATTTGAAGGTTATTGAGATAGTTTGAAAACTTTCCTAACTCTTCATCATCCCTCAGGCCATCAAAACCAACATCCTGGAATATGCGGTCATTCTCATCATTGCTGAACGCATTTGTTACCTGCAGTGGATTTGCCGGCACCTTACCCCAAACGCTGGAGCTGTCGACAGGAGAGTTGATGGTGGGAGTCGGCAGTCCGTTCTCATACATTCGTTTGCCATCTCTCAATACATCTTCAGAAATATTGCCCAGGTCAAAATATAGCTGGCCACCCGTTGGATTAGCGGTATTGGTAACAAAGGGATCCTGCAACCAGAATTCAATGTATTCAATATTACCAGTCTCGAAATCCGTCTGATCGATGTTACGCATCAACCCGCCCCAGGCCTGCCTCGGGTTAGTTAATCTTCCATTGGCATCTATCCTGGTGTTCCTGGATTCATAATTATAGGGACCCTTGTCTTTGGGGTAATAGGCCAGGTCAAAAGTGGTCAGCAATCCTTCACCAAATTGGGTGCTCCTCTTGGGAAAGATCTCATTTTGAAAAACCTGCCGCGTCTCCGGCCTGGATAATTCATCCAGCGCATCTTTCAATGGATTGTTCGGGTTCTTTGGTTCCTGCAAAACAGCCTCGATATTATACCAGGCTATTTTAGCACGATTGTATCCGCTGGCAAGATCATTGTTTAATGCCGACTCCGGAAACAATCCATTGCCCTGAGGTACGGAAGCGAGCGTCCAACTCACCAATGGAAAGCGAAGATCGATGGAGGAACGCGTCCCTTCAAAATCATCAATATATATCTGGCCCTTGTTTCCCTTTCCTATTTGTTTAGCGTGGCCGGGATCCAGTACTGCTGCCTCGGCATAAGCCGTAATGGAGGACATGGTCTTGGTAGAATAGAATGGTAATTTATCCAGCCATTTGGTGAGGCGGGGAAGATTATTGCGATAGTCTACATCCAGTCCATACATTGTATTTTTCACGGGGTCTTCACCATAAGATTGCTTTATAAAAAACGGTCTCTCGCCCAGTCGGACAATAGTTCCACCAAGGGTTAAATTCTTATTTGCCAGGTAATCCAATCGCAATCCGAGATAATTCTTTTGTTGCAAGCCAAAGGCTGCCTGGTTTTCATATTGCACATTTACCGGGATACCTGAATTTATGATCGCCTGGTTGGTGACACGAAGTGTTCCGAGATCATAATTTATTTCGTAGTCGACATTTTCCTGAAGCGTTTGCCCTCCCGCGCTCACAATAACACTACCGCGCGGAATATTATAACCAAGTTGATAGTCGCTGTTGCCGGTCGATGATTTAGATCGGCCAATCATTTTAAAGCGATTCAGGTTTGCATAGGTCTGCGCGATCGCTTTGATCGTATCATACAAAGGATAATATAAAAACTTATCCCGCGACGCTTGTGTGGCGTAGATATAATCGAGATCATGTCCAAACGGTTCCAATACGGGAAAGACAATTCTGCTTTGTGAGGAGATGACAGTAAATCCCTCCACGAAGTCAAAGACTCCATCTGGTTGAGGGTCATTTTGACTATTCAAGCGGTCAAGGTTGACGAGAGAGATGATCGGCTGCCCCTGGAAGTTGCTGATTACTTCGGCGGGGGGTAAATATCTTTTTTCACCCAGGCTCGGTTCTTCATAAACCATGTCTAATTTGAAATCTTCGCGCTCCAATTGACCGAAGCCTACCGCATAAACGTTCTTCATCATCAAATCCCAAATGGGAAGATTAGTCCGTTGAGAAGTGGCTTTTAATAATTTCAAGAACAAGACTCGTTGCGATGTACCGGTAGTATCCGGCGGAACATCCTGTGAGAATTCACCGACCTGGTAAACCCGGCCGTTGAAAGTGAATTGATATGCGACTCCTAATACTTCATCCGGTTGAAGTGGCTGGTTCAAGGAGAGAAATCCGATCTGGGGGTTAAAAACGTAATCGTTGGGCTGTAATTTCCGTGCAAATGTCTTTTCAAAATCCTGCACCGGCGCGAGTCCCATTCCTGTGAGAACACTTTGAACGAGCGAGGAATTACGGCTATTCGGGTTCGCGAGGATCGTGGAATACAAACTATTCGAATTGTTGGAAGGCTTTGGGTCAGGAGAACCGCCCCAGGGGCCAAAAGGCGAGCTTTCTCCCAGGTCCATTAGTCCAACGATATCTCTTGTGTCTGTAGTCGCGCCATTGCGGTTTGTCACCCACACTTCAATCTTTAGCACCTGGATCTGCGAATTCACAACCGGCAATTGTCTCATCGCTGTGTTGTAATTATTCCGGAAATATTGTGCTAAGAGGAAGTGGCGATTTTCCTCATACTCATCAGCTTTGATAGAAAAACTTTGCGTGGTGGTGCCGCCCTGCAAACCGAGTGATTGTCTTTGAGAACGTTGATTCGCCAGCACGGTGGAGATAAATAATTTACCGAATTGCAGTTGCGTTTTTAATCCAAAGAGGGATTGTGCACCGGGGATCAATGTACTCTTGGAGGTGAAGTTCACGTTACCGGCCTGGAATGATTTTAGTATTTCATCATCCTTACCATGATAGTCTAACTTCAGTTGGTTCTCAAAATCAAAATTGGCAAGTGTATTATAGTTGATCGGTAATTTGAGCTTGTCGCCAATGTTACCATCGACTTGTAACTGCGAGTTCATGTTAAAATCAAATCCTCCGTTTCTTCTGGCCCGTTCGGGCAATGTGGGGTTCTTGATATTCTGGCCCTGGTAACCGGCGAGCAGGTCGACATAACCTGATGGCTTGATCTCTATCTTACCAGTGCCAACAATCCGGTTGAACCAATCATTGGATACTTTGAATTTTGGTTTGAAGAGTCGGCGATTCATGTTAGAGAGCATGCTGGCTCTCTTCTTAAAATAATCTTCTTCATCCTTTTTTCCCTGGAGGCGGATGAAATCCTCCATTGAAAATGCCACTGGAGTTCGGTAATAGTGGCTGCCTATTTTTTCGACAATGTAATATTGCTTCGTTTCGGGATCGTATTCAACATTCTTTTTAATGAAGGCAGTGTCGCGTAGATCAAATGTGTTGCGGTTCGGATCGCTGTAGCTATCCGCTCTACGATCGACGAGAGGATAACGGGTGGTATCGCTAAAAAAATCAATGTGAGAAAAATGCGTAGGGGAAAAACCTGCCTTAGTCTGCAAGGCATATGCAAACACGATGGTAATGGCTACCACTGTACGGAAAATATGGGCAGTCTTTAAGTACAAGGTTCTCTCCATCAATCAGTTTACTGGAATGCAGAATCAGAGGGTGCGAAGGGCTTTCTTGATCAGTTCTTCGACGTTGAGTCCAGGTTCTGCCGACAGGGTCTTTTGGATGGCCTGATCCGCAGCTATCCGGTTGATACCCAAAGCCGTCAGAGCATTTAACGCGTCCCTTTGCAAAGTATTGTTTTTCAGCGGCGAAATATTTGATTCCCAAGGCTGCTTGGAGAGTTTATCCCTGAGCTCCACAATGATCCTTTCGGCGGTCTTTTTGCCAATGCCTTTGACTGCTTCGAGGATGTGCGTTTCGCCCTTTATGATCGCGAGGGTAAGTTCGTTAGGTTTCATGTAAGAAAGCATCACTCTGGCAGTCGAGGCGCCGATACCCGAGACGCTCAGCAGATGAAGGAACATTTCTTTTTCACCTATGTCAAAAAAGCCATAGAGTGTGTGGGCATCCTCCCGGATGAGTAAGCTCGTAAAAAGAATGCCACCGTCCAGGTGTTGAATTTTGGAATAAGTGTTGAGGCTTATCTGCACTTCGTAGCCAACGCCATTGACATCTACATGAACCATGGCAGGACTCTTATGAACAAACAATCCTTTCAGGTAGGCTATCATGGCTGCGAAAGTAATGATACTTTACTTATTTTTTTATCTCACGGTACTTTTAATCCCACGTATCTTTGGCCGTTTTAAAATTTTAAAGATGAGCAAAAAGATCACCGCCGCAATTACAGCCGTTGGAGGATATGTACCAGAAGATAAGTTGACAAATTTTGATTTGGAAAAAATGGTGGACACCAATGATGAATGGATTCGTACGCGAACCGGTGTGAAAGAAAGACGTATTCTGAAAGGAGAAGGATTAGCAACCTCCGACATGGTTGCTCCGGCGGTGAAAGAGTTGTGTGAGAATCGAGGTATTGATCCGATGGAAATCGATTGCATGATCATTGCAACGGTTACTGCCGATATGCTTTTTCCTGCAACAGCAAATATTGTTTGCGATAAGATAGGAGCAAAAAATGCCTGGGGTTTTGATGTCTCCGCAGCCTGCTCCGGATTTTTATATGCTCTCACTGTAGGAGCTACCCTGATTGAAAGCGGCCGTTATACCAAAGTGGTTGTAGTGGGCGCCGATAAAATGAGCGCTATTGTAGATTACAGCGACAGAGCTACATGCATCATTTTTGGAGACGGTGCCGGAGCGGTATTATTGGAACCAAATAACAAGGGTTATGGTGTGCTTGATAGCATCTTAAGAAGTGATGGCAGCGGTTGTCATTTCCTCCACATGAAGGCGGGCGGTTCTTTAAGGCCTGCATCCATTGAGACAGTGACCGCCAAAGAACATTTCATCTACCAGGAAGGTCAGCCCGTGTTCAAATTTGCTGTTAAAGGAATGGCGGATATCAGTGCAGAATTGCTTGAAAAAAACAATCTCACAGGCGATGATATTGCCTGGTTGGTGCCGCATCAGGCCAACCTGCGGATCATTGATGCCACCGCAAACCGGATGGGCTTATCCAAGGAAAAGGTGATGATCAATATCGAAAAATATGGAAACACGACTGCAGCGACTATCCCACTATGCCTGTGGGAATGGCAACAGCAACTAAAGAAGGACGACAAACTTGTGCTTGCTGCGTTCGGCGGCGGTTTCACCTGGGGCGCCACCCTGGTGAATTGGGGCAATTAATGATCGTACGACCTTCCAGATAGTTAATAAACCTTTCATAATAGTTCTATTTTCCTTTCCTAGATTTCGTAAATTGGATCACCAAAAAACTATTGATATGAAAAAATTGATACTCTTGTCGATGGCCATGGTACTAGCTTTCGGCTTTGCCTCGTCACAGGGTTGTATTGTTGTGCGGAACATTTCCGGTTTTGGTCAATATAATCTTACCGATAATTCTTTTTCGACGGCACCGTGGCAAATCAATGTCAACAATCGCATTTTTAAGGCGTACCGGGATTTTAAGGAAGACCAGGATCTACACACGCCGAAGCCAAATCAAAATGTTATTCGCTCATACACCATGGACATCAGCATAACCCGTTTGCTGAATAATGGTTGGTCACTGGACTTCAGCATACCAATATCTTCCAATTCCCGGACCACCAGCGTAGAACATGGAGGGCTCAACACTGCCCGCTTCACAACACGAACTTTTGGTATTGGCGATCTCCGAATTACAGCGTACAAATGGCTGTTGGGTCCTAGTGTTTCGAACAAAGGAAATATCCAGGTGGGATTGGGTATCAAGCTTCCAACGGGAGATTATCGATACCAGGATTATTTCCACTGGAATGACACCACAAGAGTATTGGGTTATGTGAATCCTTCCATACAACTCGGCGATGGTGGAACTGGCATTACCACCGAACTGAATGGTTACTATGTTATCAATCGTAGTTTCAGCCTCTATGGCAATTTGTATTATCTCATTAATCCAAGAGAGCAGAATGGCGTACCTGCTTCCCTGGGTGGACGTCCTGTTTCGCTCACAGCAATAAGAACCGATGGAGGGGAAATGAGCGTGCCCGATGTTTATTCTATGAGGGTCGGCGCCTATTATAATCTGGCCAAGTGGGCTTTCTCATTAGGCTTAAGAGATGAGGGAGCACCTGTGCACGATCTAGTTGGTGGAAGCAAAGGCGTTCGAAGGGCTGGGTACACACTGTCAGTTGAACCAGGAATTTTATATAAGATGAAGAAGACCACTGTCTATGTTTATGTGCCGGTTGTCGTAGCCCATTCAATAAAACAAAATGTACCAGATAAGAATGTAACAAAACTTACGGGAGTTTATACCGTTGGCGCAGGCGGTTCGGGTGACTACCAATTATTCATAGGAGCTCAGTTTAAACTCTGACATCTCTGTTCTTCGTTAACGAATTGCACTGATCGAGGATCAGTGCTTTTTTATTTTTATCATTGCCAGCTCCTGCTTATCTGGTCCGTTCAGACTTTAGCTATATAATTTTAAATTAGACTTAACTTCATATCATACTCCACCATCTTTTCATGTTACAGAACCGGCACCTTGCAGCTATTCTTTTCACCGACATCGTCGGTTATACTGCTACGATGCAAATGGATGAACAAAAAGCAGTGGCCCTCGTCAAAAGGCATAGAAGCGTTGTTGAAAAAAACGTTGCTGAGCATGCAGGTGATGTCATTGAGTACTTCGGTGATGGCAGTTTATGTGTTTTTTCCAGCGTTACGGGTGCATTACACTGTGCATTAAAAATACAGGAAGATTTGCGCAAGGATCTCCACGTACCTCTTCGAATTGGTTTGCATATCGGGGAAGTGTCTATTTGACGACGGGAAAGTAATGGGAGATGGCGTGAACCTGGCTTCGCGGATCCAATCTTTGGGTCAGGCAGGTTCCGTTCTGTTTTCAAGAGAGATCTTTGAAAAGATCAGAAACCATCCGGAATTTAAAACCATTCCTCTTGGACATTTTGCACTCAAGAATGTCGACGACCCCATGGAAGTATTTGCACTTACAAATGATGGATTGACCGTGCCCGATAAAAATGAGATGACGGGAAGGTTGAAAAAATTCGAGTCTCACAAACGCATTTCTCCCCGCACTAAATGGATCATCATCACTCTTGGAGTCTTGTTATTGGCCTCTTCCCTGCTGTTTATACCAGCGCTAGTCAAAAAGCGGCTGGGATTTACCGGCAAGGAAAAATCAATTGCAGTACTTCCGTTTGAAAATATCGGTAATGATACGTTGCAGCAGTATTTCAGCGATGGGATCACAGAAGATATTATCACGCAACTTTCAAAAATCGCTGATCTCAAAGTGATCTCCCGCACCTCCATCATGCAGTATAAGAACACGACCAAGAATATCCGCGAAATCGCCCAGGAGCTAAATGTAGCGGCAATTCTGGAAGGCAGCGTGCGCAAGGAGGGAACGAATGTGCGGATCAATGCGCAACTTATCGACGCAAACAGCGACCGGCATATTTGGGCCGAACAATTTGATAGAAATGCCAGCGAAGTATTTGCCATCCAGACTGAAGTTGCCCAGCGCATCGCGAGTCAATTAAATGCTAAGTTGACCGACGAAGAAGGTAAGAGAATTCAAATGAAGGCAACTGGAAATATGGAAGCTTATGATGACTATTTAAGATCAAAGCAAATGCCGTTAGTGGAACGAGAAAAACTATTGCTGGACGCCTTAGCTAAAGATTCCACTTTCGCCCTTGCCTGGGCCGAACTGGCGTATGTTTATTCACATATGCCGACACGAACTCCTACTGATATACCGTATTATATCCGAAAGTCTCTTGATGCGGCGCTAACTGCTGTTGATTATGGCCCTGAACTTTCGGAGACTCACATGGTACTCGGCGACATTCTCAAGACGATAACATTAAATCCAGCGCTCTCTATAAAAGAATTGAATAAATCCATTGAGTTGAATCCGAACAATGCCGACGCTTATGTATTTCTTGCATTTGCCTTGATGGAGTTGAATCAGCTCAAAGAGGCGGAGATTAATCTTATCAAAGCAAAGCAATTAGATCCGCTTTCCGGGATCATGAATGGAGGATGGATGAATTATTACAGGTATTCTCGCAATGCAGAAAAGTTGCTGGCCTTTGTCAATGAACATGGCGGCCCCATGGGTCAAGGGCTTGAAAGAGGGATGAAGCGTTGGTATTATTTCCTGAAAAACGAATTTGATTCTCTATTGATGATTGGAAGGTCGTTTTATGATCCTACGCTGCAAGGCATTGCATATGCAAGGACCGGTAAAATTAAAGAAGCAAAAAAACTAATAGATTCACTTCAGGCTATATCATCCACTGACCATGCGTTTCACATCGGCATCATCTATGCGTGGATGGGTGAAAAACAAAAAGCAATGGAATATCTCAACCTGGCTTATCGCCTCTATGATTATAGCTTGATCAGCATCAAAGTCGATAAATTATTCGATCCTCTCAGAAATGAAGAAATGTTTAAGGAGTTGCTGAGAAAAATGGGAATGGAATAATGTTCCGATCGCTACATCCTGATCTTTTCGGGCAAATACTTCGCAATGAGTCCCTCGTAGTAAGGTCTTAATTCAGCAACCACGGGCGGCTTCGGACTTTTTGAATAGAGATCGTAAGGATTGAATTTCCTTACCCATTCAAACATTTCGCGGTCATGGTCATCCATTAGATGATCATACGCATTCTCCCGATGTTGTGCATAAAAAGAGTGATAGCGGATCATATACAGAGCCGGTTCCGGTAAATAATCTTTGGTCATTTGGTATAAATATTCATCATGCCCCCATGATAAATGAACATTTTTCAATCCGCAACCGTGTTCATATATACCATACTTTGTATTGTAGCGGCTATCCTCTGAGTCGGGATTATTCTTAAAATATTCTGGGTAAACAACCCTTTCGGAGAACTGACATCCGACAGGGAACGTATCTCCAACGACAGCCCATTGAGGTTCGCCAAAGAGACACAATACTTTGCCCATATCATGTATAAAGCCAGTAAGTACAAACCAATCCGGGTGACCATCCGCACGGATCGCTTCAGCAGTTTGAAGAAGGTGCTGTAATTGGTCCAGTTCGATGTCCGGGTCAGAGTCATCCACAAGCGTATTAAGAAAGTCCATGGCAGCCCAAACTTTCATCTCTTTGCGATTGAATTTTAAAAAATCATCGCGCTTCTGAGTTACAAATTCATAGGTCTGGTATTGATGGTTAAGTCGATAAAACTCCCTGACGGTATCTCTGACTGGATTATCATAGTTGCGATATTCTTCTTTCGCTTTCCCTGGTGCATCCTCTTCAGGATAACGTACCAATAGATCGTCTTCCCAGTGGTCCATGCTGGTCAGAGGATTCATTTCTTCGCGGGAGAATTCAGGTTTTGTGTTCATGGCAAGCGCTTTTATAGATTTAAATTTACCGTTTTTAAGCCGTAATTGGAAAAAAATAGCATCGTATAATTACCAAAATACGGTGTAAAGAGCAACTAAAATACCCACGACAATCACAGAACCAACAAGAAATCCGGGCGAACATTTGAACATGCTCGGATCGATCACCAATTTCCTGGGTTGATCCTTGCTTTTCTTATCAGCGAGGCTCATTACGATAACCAGGAGGACTAACAATCCAAACACGATGGTCATGCGATCCATAAAAGGAAAATCAGGAAAGGCGCCATTGGTCCAGCCTGGCAGGAATTTCATGACCGTCGAAACCGGAATAGTTAGTAAAGCAGCAGCCAAGGCAGCATTGGCAGTAGTTCGTTTCCAAAAGAAACCTAAAAGAAAAATAGATAAAACACCGGGAGAAATAAAACCTACATATTCCTGAACAAATTGATATGCCTGGTCCAATGTCCTTAGTGCAGGTGCCACCAGGCTCGCGATCAACATGGCCACTACCACGGTCCACCTTCCTACCCTTACGATTTGCTTTTCGGTCGCATCCTTATTGAAATATTTTTTATAAAAATCCAGAGCAAAAATGGTGGAAATACTATTGGCTTTTCCTGCCAGCGACGCAACGATCGCGGCGGTGAGAGCAGCGAAGGCCAATCCTTTCAGGCCTGCCGGTAATAAGTTCATCAATGTTGGATAAGCCTGGTCTGGTTTAACCATGCCATTTACGCCCATCATTTCTTGTTGAAAAACTCCATTTTGATGCAAGACAAACATGGTAATGCCGGGAATGACAACAATCAGCGGCACTAATAATTTTAAGAATGCAGCGAATAAAATTCCTTTTCGGGCCGTATTGAGATCTGCGCCCAGTGCCCGCTGAGTGATGTATTGATTACAACCCCAATAATTGAGATTATTGATCCACATTCCACCGATGACGACGGAAAGACCGGGAAGGTCCATGTAATAAGGATTCGATTTATCGAAGATCATGTGAAAATGCGAAGGAGCTTTGTCCAGGATCACACTAAATCCTTTCAAAATATTTTTTCCGAATCCGAAATGCTCTGCAACAAGAGTAAGGGCAAGGTAGGTCGTAACTAGTCCTCCTAAAACCAAAACGGCCACCTGTATCACATCGGTGTAACCTATCACTTTCATTCCGCCCAGGGTTACGATGATGGCAAATAAGCCCAGTCCAAACATGCACCAACCGAAAGAGATACCGGAAATAGACCCGATCGCCAATCCACCCAGGTAGATAATGGAAGTAAGGTTGACGAATACATATACCAGTAACCAGAATACAGCCATGATGGTGCTTACCTTGTCATTATACCGTTTGGAAAGAAATTGAGGCATGGTATATATCTTGTTCCGGAGGTATAATGGAATAAAGAAGATGGCAACAATGATCAATGTGGCGCTGGCCATCCATTCATAACTGGATATGGCTATACCCAGGGCAAAACCCGAACCCGACATACCTATAAAATGTTCTGCGGAAATATTAGAGGCGATTAACGACGCGCCGATAGCCCACCAAGTAAGAGAGCCTTCTGCCAGGAAAAAATCCTTGGAGTCTGTGGTTGCGCCTTTTTTTCTTTGGTAAACATAATATCCGTAAAGGGCCACAATAATAAAATACACCAGGAATACAAGATAGTCGGCGGGATGGAGACGGTGCATGCAGTTGGTTTAGTCGTCCAAGGTAAATATTTGTATTTGTCTGGACAACCAGATCAAAATTGAAGACCGTCTCAGATCTTGATAAATTCAACCCGTCGGTTATTCGCCTTTCCCTCAGCGGTTAAATTCTTATCGACCGGTTGAGTTTCTCCTTTTCCATCTGTTTCCATTCTGGAAGCATCAATGTTGAAGTCCCGGACCAACGTAGCCTTTACTGCTTCTGCCCGGCGTTTTGATAATTCCATATTCATTTGATCGTCCCCGTCAGAATCAGTATGGCCGACAATCTTAACTTTCAATTGAGCATTCTCATTCAACACTCCCGCAATATCTTTGAGCACTCCATAGGATTCAGGCTTTATTTGATCACTCGCAACACCAAACAAAATTCCTCTTGTTATGAATTTACCTTCCATCACGAGTTTATTTCTTGTGTCCGGCGCACCTACTGCCAACTTTATATTGCCCAGATAATACCGGTCGACTGCATTGCGGGAGCTTCCGAGTGCGAAAACAATTGAATTGTATTTGGTCGTTGCATTCAAAGCTTTAGGCACGTCCCACACCTTTTCTTCATTCATATAAACACGAACCCTTTGTTTTTGACGCCACACGGAGACCTTGACATGATTTTTGGAAACTGCATGAAATTGTCGCGTATAGCCTTGGTTTTTTAAGATGGATGCTCCATTTTCGTAAACATTATACTCCGTTGACCCTGAGCTGGCATCTGCATTGGTTGGATGAAAAAGTATTTCCATTCCATTCCTGTTGGCTGTCATGAATTGTTTCCAATCCGTAAAATTTTTTTGAGTTTTCAAAGCTGCAATGTCCATAAAAAAAGGTGCAGAATAGAAATTAAACTCTTTATTGCAAATCAAATCAAATTCCAGAGTAAAATTTTCCGGTAAAGCAGTAATCAATTCTGGCAAGAAGACTCCATCTTTCTGAAGCATAAGCCACTTGTCAGGATATCCTTCGATATTAAATAGCTCACCGGTTGAGTTGGTATTCCAGCTGTCTGGAAAGTCTCCTAAAGCATCATTGGCAAAGTCTTCGAAGACAATTATCTTCTCGCCCGGTACAAAATCAAATTTGCCATAAGCCACTAGATCAGGAACCGTGTCACGCCTGTTTGATTTAGCGCTTGCTAAAATGCAGATCAAGAGGAATAGAATTCCGAAGTATATCCTTTTCATATAAAATGATTTTTTTATGAATTAGGAAACCCCTGGCTTTTAGTTTATCCTCGCTTTTGATTCTGTCGACCGCTTGCTTCTCGAAAAAACAATCAAATCGGTGACAGGGAGCTTGTCCGCTCCCAATTGTCGAAGCATATTGATCAATTGGCCCCGATGATAGGTGCCGTGATTAAAGACGTGGGTCAACATTTGGAAGATGGGTTGCTTGAATAGTTCTCTTTTGGTAGTATAATATTGAAAGACGTGGGTTAAGGATAATTCAGACGCGTTACTTACCCATTCTTCCCATTGCTTGGATTGCTGAACTAAACTGTTTACAAGTTCTCTGGTATCGCCCTGGAATATTTCGCTGGGACGAGTGATCCGTTCATTCAATTTCATTCTTTGCCACCAAATACTTTCGGCATCCCACATATGCAACATTGTTTTATAAAGGCTGGTGAAACTGCTTGGGAGTTCAGCCATTTGCTTTTCTTCAGGTAAAGAAAGAATAAAATCGGTTATTCTTTGAGTTGCCCAAACATTGTAAGCGGCCAATAAGTTCAAAATTTCCTTCATGCAGTTTCAGGTGGAATTTTAGATCAACAACCAGGGTAATTTTCATATACATTTGGAATCCAAATTCTATCCCTCATTCCGATAAATATCGTGACTAAACATTTCGAAATGGACAAAAGTTTTCCACTTTCTCATCCGGGTATCTCGGGATGGGGCTCAATAGCCGTACATGGAGGGCATAAGCAGGATCCAATGTATGCGCACCTGGTTCCGATCTATGCCAGTAGCACATTTGTATTCGACAATGCCGAACAGGGAATGCGCCGTTTTTCAGGCGAAGAAGAAGGATACATATATAGCCGCTGGGGCAACCCGACCATGACGGAAGCAGAAGAAAAGATTTCGGCGCTGGAAACATTTGGCGTTGCGGATTCTAGCGGTCAGCCAATTCAGGTGAAAGGAATTCTACATGCATCAGGCATGGCTGCCATTTCCACAATGATATTGGGAACATTGAGACCGGGAGATCAGGTCATCACCCATTTTTCACTATATGGCGGCACGGATGAGTTGGTGACAAAACTTCTTCCTAACCTCGGCATTAATTCCATCATCACTGATCTTCGCGACCTTTCAAAGGCTGAAGAAATGCTAAAGGCCAATCCTCGCATTCGAATGATGTATCTGGAAACACCTGCTAATCCCACTATTCAATGCGTCGATCTGGAAGAGTTGACAAAGCTGGCAAGGCAATACAAACTTCTTGTCGCCTGCGACAATACTTTTGCTACACCTTATCTACAGCAGCCATTTCGATATGGAGTCGATTTTGTAATTCACTCAACTACAAAGTTTCTTAATGGACATGGCACGGCGATTGGAGGAATTTTATTGAGCAGCGATATTGAGCTGATGAAGACCAGCATGACCAAGACACACCGCTTGCTCGGTGGCAATGCGAATCCATTTGATGCCTTCTTGCTGATCCAGGGAATGAAGACCCTGGAATTAAGAATGGACCGCCATTGCCAGAATGCTATTGAAGTAGCAAAATACCTCGAAAAGCATAAAGCTATATCGCGGGTCAATTACACCGGCCTGAGTTCTCATCCCGATCACCACGTCGCCATTAAGCAAATGCGTTATCCCGGAGCTATGCTAAGTTTTGAATTGAAGAAAGGATTGCAGGGAGGAATCGATTTCATGAACAAATTGAAAATGTGTGTCCGCACTGTTTCATTGGGCACTTGCGATACTCTGCTATCCCATCCTGCATCAATGACTCACTATAGCGTGCCCGCGGAAGAAAGGATCAAGTACGGAATCACTGATGGATTGATTCGCATGAATGTAGGGATCGAAAATTTACCCGATATCATCAATGACCTGGAACAAGCGCTATCCTGACTAAATTTTACAACAACATAAATATGCATTCAATAATTTTTTGACACATGAGAAAATTAACTCTTTATGCAGCCGCTATCTTCCTATTCTCCTGTAAGTTTCAACACGAAACTTACGACAAGATCATTCACAATGGAATGATTTACGATGGTAATGGAGGTAACCCATATTCCGGAGATATCGGGATCAAGAATGATACCATTGCGTTTATCGGCGATCTTTCGGGGAAATCTGCAAAGGAGAGCATCGATGCCAAAGGAATGGCCGTTGCGCCAGGCTTTATCAATATGATGGGACATTCGGAAGAAGCGCTTATTCAAGATGGACGTAGCCAAAGTGATTTGCGCCAGGGCGTGACCACCGAAATATTTGGGGAATTCAGTATGGGTCCCTTAAATCCAAGAATGAAAAAACAATTGGAAGGAAACCAGGGCGATATTAAATATAAAATAGAATGGAATACGCTGGGAGAATACATGGATTTCGTGGAAAAGAAAGGAATTTCCTGCAACATAGCCTCTTTTGTCGGTACAGGCATCGTTCGCCAGTACGTGATTGGTGAAGATAATAAGGCGCCTAATGCAGCTCAACTGGATAGTATGAAACTGCTCGTTCGTGAAGCCATGAAAGAAGGAGCCCTGGGTGTAACGAATGCGTTGATATATCCACCCGATTTTTTTGCTACAACAGATGAATTGATTTCCCTATCAGAAGAAGCTGCCAAATATGGAGGAACCTATACCAGCCATATGCGTAGTGAAGGCAATAAATTATTAGAAGCAGTGGAAGAGCTCATTACTATTTCCAAAAAAGCCGGAATTCCCGCAGAAATTTTTCATTTAAAGGCAGCGGGAAAAAATAACTGGGATAAGATGGACAGTGTTATTAAAAGAGTGGAAACAGCCAGGAAGGAAGGTCTGGACATTACGGCGGATATGTATACTTATGTAGCCGGAGCAACTGGAATGACTTCGGCCTTTCCTCCATCTCTCCAGGACGGCGGATTTGGAAAACTCTGGCAGCGGCTGCAGGATCCTATAGTCAGGAAACAAATGAAAGCAGCTATGAATACAGATGCGACCCAGTGGGAAAATCTGTATTACGGAGCAGGGGGTGCCGAACATGTTCTGATGCTTAGCTTTAAACAGGATTCATTAAAGAAATACACGGGTAAGACATTAGCTGAAGTAGCAATGATCCGGGGCACTCCGGTTGAAGAGACAGCTATGGATCTTATTGTTCAGGACAGTACCCGTGTAGGCGTTGCCTATTTCTTAATGAATGAAGATAACATAAAGAAACAGGTCGCTTTGCCATGGGTAAGTTTTGGAAGTGATGAAGCTTCTTACACGCCGGAGGGTGTTTTCCTGAAATCGAATGCGCATCCCCGTGCCTACGGAAATTTTGCAAGAGTGATTGGCAAATACAGCAGGGATGAAAAGTTGATTCCTTTGCCAATCGCTATTCAGAAACTTTCCAAGCTTCCTGCAACACATTTGAAAATTCAAAAAAGGGGCGAGTTGAAAGTCGGCAACTATGCCGATATCGTCGTTTTCGACCTCAACAAGGTTACAGACCATGCCACCTTTGATAAACCTCATCAATATTCCACCGGCGTCGTTGATGTATTTGTAAATGGTATTCAGGTTATCAAGGACGGAGAGCATACCGGTCAGATGCCAGGCAGATTTGTCAAAGGTCCTGGCTATAAAATGAATTAATGAATATGGAAATAAAGATTCGTCGCGCAGTTGCTGAAGATTGTCCAAGATTGTTAGAGCTGATCGAAGAATTGGCCGACTACGAAAAGGCGCCGGAACAGGTGACAGTTACGCTGGACCATTTCAGAGATAGTGGGTTCGGAGAAGCGCCCGTATGGTGGACCTTTGTTGCAGAGGTCGACGGCATCATACAGGGCTTTGCATTATACTATATTCGATATTCCACCTGGAAAGGACAGGCGATGTATTTGGAAGACATTCTTGTTACCAAAGAAATGAGAGGTCAGGGACTGGGAAAGTTATTATTTGAAAGGCTGATAGAAGAAGCGAAAGAAAAAAAATGGAACCGCATTATCTGGCAGGTGCTGGACTGGAATGAGCCCGCCATCAATTTCTATAAAAAATACAATGCTGGATTTGACGGAGAATGGTTGAATTGCCATATCTATGTATGAAAAGAGCGGGATAAATAATCGGTTGATGTTCTCCGTTAGCTGACCCCTTCCACTTCCATCTGCTTATTGATCTTAGAGATCAATCCCTGCAATACCTTTCCCGGTCCTGATTCCGTAAACCGGGATGCTCCATCGGCGATCATCGCCTCCACGCTTTGTGTCCACCGTACCGGACTGGTCAGCTGATCTATAAGGTTTTGTTTTATCTCATCCTTACCCATGATGGCTTTGGCAGCGACATTCTGGTATACAGCACATTTGGGTGTGTGAAAATCGGTGGATTCGATAGCGGCCTGCAGCTCTTTCTTTGCGGGTTCCATGAGTGGAGAATGGAAGGCTCCTCCTACTGGCAGTACCAAAGCCCGCTTAGCTCCGGCTTCTCTCATTTTCCAGCATGCGATATCAATAGCCTTGAGAGATCCGCTGATCACTAATTGACCAGGACAATTGTAGTTGGCAGCTACTACTACCTCGCCACTATCTTTCTGGACCATGGCACAAATCTCTTCTGTTTTCTCATCCGACAATCCAATGATTGCAGCCATTGTTGATGGATTCATTTCACATGCTTTTTGCATGGCTTGGGCGCGGATGGAAACTAATTTCAGGGCGTCGTCAAAACTAAGAGTGCCATTTGCCACCAGTGCAGAAAATTCTCCCAATGAATGACCGGCGACCATATCCGGAGTCGTTTGCTCGATGCTCTTATATGCAATTATGGAATGTAAAAAGACGGCGGGTTGAGTTACATTGGTCTGCTTAAGGTCATCTTCGGTGCCATGAAACATGATATCCGATATACGAAACCCCAGGAGTTCGTTGGCTTGCTCAAACAGCTTTTTGGCAAAAACACTCTTATCGTAGTGCTCCTTCCCCATTCCACTGAATTGCGAACCCTGTCCCGGAAATATGAAAGCATGCTTCATTCATCAGGTTTAGGGCGCAAAAATAATGGATTTGATACTCAAATTAACTGAGATCAGATGAAATGAGCTTCATGAATTCGCTTCGGGTAGAATCCTTTTGAAATTCCCCATCAAATGCAGACGTGGTAGTAACTGAATTCTGTTTTTGCACACCCCGCATCATCATACAAAGATGTTTGGCTTCTATGACCACGGCCACTCCCAACGGATTGAGTGTTTCTTTAATTGCATTCATGATCTCGACAGTTAGCCGCTCCTGAACCTGGAGGCGACGGGCATATACATCCACCACACGAGCAATCTTGCTTAAGCCGGTAATCCAACCATTCGGGATATACGCAATATGAGCCTTTCCAAAAAAAGGAAGCATATGATGTTCGCACATGCTATATACTTCAATGCCTTTTACGAGGATCATCTCACTGACGGGTTCATGAAATTTAGCCGAGTCAAGGATCGCATGCGCATCGAGCTGATAGCCCTGGGTCATATATTGCATCGCGCGTGCTAAACGCTCCGGAGTCTTTTGAAGCCCTTCCCGGGTTGGCTTTTCCCCAAGCAGCCCTAATACCTCCCGGTAGCTGTCCATCAAACCCGAGGTCGTTTTTTCATCATATTGCTCTACTTTCTTGTATGACATATTCGAATGATCGTTTTAATATTAAGTCAATTACTTTTCAACTCGCCGGATATTCTACAAAATTTCTAGGCGTTTCGTACAACCTGATCTGGATCTTAAATTTCTTGTCAATCTGGGGTCGAAGCAGATCATAAATTACGATGGCTATATTTTCAGCAGTGGGGTTTAGATCCTTGAATTCTTTCGTGTCCAGATTGAGGTTCTTATGATCAAAACGGCCTAGTATTTCTTTCCTGACCATGTCGGATAGCTCTTTCAAATCCATCACATATCCTGTCTTCTTATTTGGCTTTCCCACCACTTTCACTTCCAGTTCATAATTATGTCCGTGATAATTCGGCAATGCACATTTTCCAAAAACTTCGTTGTTTTTAGCATCATCCCATTTCGGATTGAAAAGGCGGTGAGCCGCATTAAAATGCTCTCGCCGGTAGACGGCAACCTTGTTATTCATTTTATTCTTTTTCTTATTCTCCAAAGTATTCTACAAAGATGCGGGGTGTTTCATACAATTTAATGCAGTGCAGAGAAACACCAATCGGCAAATGCGTTTTCAGAATTTTCCAGATCGCAATGGCCAGGTTTTCCGTGCTGGCCATCGTATCCTTCATGAAGTCGACATCGACGTTTAGATTACGATGATCCACTTTTTCCGTTACGTGTTCCCTGATCAGCATGCCCAGCTTTTGAACATCATAAACGAATCCTGTTCCTTCATCGGGCACCCCTTTTACTGTTACAAATAACTCATAATTATGGCCATGCCAGTTTTCGTTGGCGCATTTTCCAAACACAGCCTCATTCTTTTCATAACTCCAGCCGGGGTTAGATAAACGATGCGCAGCATTAAAATGTTCAACTCTTGTCAGATAAACCATGACTTCGGATTGTGGGGCAGCAAAGTTAACCTAATTCACTGGTTCACTATCAGGGAACGTCCTTCCAATGCTCTTAGGGAATCCGGCCCTCATTCGTGAATCAATATCTTTGCAATGCTTTAATATCGATATTGTCTTTTAAGTCAGGTATGAATTGTTTAATTGTAGCTGCCACTATTAACGAGATTAAACCTTTCCTCGATAATTACCGGAACGGTCGAAACGGAATGCCGGATCCGCTAACGGTGGATGTGCTGATCACCGGCATCGGTTTGACAGCATCCACCTGGGCCATTACAAAACAACTTCAATTGAAACGGCCCGGCATGGTCATACAGGCCGGGGTTGCTGGCTCCTTTGATAAACAATTGGCGGTTGGCACTGTTGTATTGATTAAAAGGGACACCATTGCTGACCTGGGAGTTGTGGAAAACAAGAAGTTGAATTCTGTCTTCGACATGGGACTGGCTTCCTCCAATCGATTTCCTTACAAAAAAGGTTGGTTAGTCAATCCCGGCAACAAATTATCTAAGGCAAGCAAAATGACTGCTGTTACCGGGATTTCGGTAAATCAGATCTCCACTTCGCGGCAATCAATTCAATTTTACAAAGAAAAATTTGAAGCCGCTACGGAAAGTATGGAAGGAGCTGCCTTGCATTATGTATGCCTGATGGAAAAAATCCCATTCCTCCAGGTTCGAGGCATATCTAATTATATAGGAGAAAGAAATAAAAAGAATTGGAAGATGAAGGAAGCGATCCTGAATCTGAACATCCAATTAAATCGCTTATTGGAATTATTAAGTGACCGTTAATTATGAAACTTACTTTAGGCTTCAGCCCCTGTCCAAATGATACCTTCATTTTTGATGCCCTTGTCAACAAGAAGATAGATACGGAAGGGCTTGAATTCGAAACTCACCTGGAAGACGTGGAAACATTGAATGAATGGGCGATGGGAGGCAGGTTAGACATCACCAAATTAAGCTTCGCTACCTTTTTTCAAACGCAAGACAAATATGTTTTATTGAATTCAGGCAGTGCGTTGGGTAAGGGTGTAGGTCCTCTGCTAGTATCCAAAAAACCGATTTCTGAACAGAGCCAGGAAGACATGAGAAAAACCGTTTCCAGCTCCACTATTGCTATACCAGGTATCCATACGACTGCTAATTTATTGTTGAGCTTTGCATTTCCCGAGGCCAAAGACAGAATTCCCATGTTGTTTTCCGAAATTGAAGATGCAGTATGCAATGAAAAAGTTGATTTGGGAGCCATCATTCATGAAAATCGTTTCACGTATGCAAAAAAAGGACTTCATAAAGTAATCGATCTGGGGGAATATTGGGAACAAGAAACAGGAAAGCCCATTCCACTGGGAGGGATTGTGATGAAAAATTCTTTCGATAAGCAAATATGTTTGAAAGTTGACCAATTAATCCGAAAGAGCCTGGATTATTCTTTTTCAACATACCCTCTTATCACTGGTTATGTAAAGCAGCATTCTCAATCGATGAGTGAAGATGTGATGCGCCAGCATATCGATTTATATGTAAATGAGTTCTCATTGGATCTTGGCAAGGAAGGCAGAGAAGCGGTTATTGAATTGGGAACTACGTTTAGTGCAATAAACCGGCAACGATTTACATCTGAATCATCTCCTTTATTTCTTTAAGGCCCGTGCATACACTTCGAGGCACCTCTTTCTGCCAAATTCATGATCGACAATTGGCAGCGGGTAAGTAATCTGATCCAGGTCAGTAACCCATTTCCTGATATATTTCAGATGAGGATCGAATTTCTTTGCCTGAATTGAGGGATTGAATATCCGGAAATAGGGCGCAGCGTCGCAACCAGATCCTGCCGCCCATTGCCAGCCTCCATTGTTAGATGCGAGTTCAAAGTCGAGCAGTTTTTTAGCAAAATAGGCCTCCCCGAGCCGCCAGTCCATGAGCAAGTGCTTCGTGAGAAAGGAGGCGACGATCATCCGAACCCGGTTGTGCATATATCCGGTGGCATTGAGTTCGCGCATTCCTGCATCCACGATTGGATATCCGGTGCGGCCCTGACACCACGCCTCAAATTCTTTTTCATCATGTCTCCAGGGAATTTTATCATATTCGGGCTTGAATGCGTTGCTGACAACCTTCGGAAAATGCCAAAGGATCATTTGGTAAAATTCCCGCCAGATGAGCTCATTTAGAAAAGTTTCGCTGATTGCCCCTGCCTCTCTTACTAGCTGACGAATACTGATGGTACCAAAGCGGAGATGAACGCTTAGGCGGGATGTACCTTCCAGGGAGGGATAATCCCGCTGCTCCTTATAACGAAGAATTGTATTGGCTTGCCAATCTTTGGCGGGAAATCCAGGTTCTATGGGTTTTGGTGAATGAAAAAATTCCATCGAGGACAGCGAAGGGATTGGCCTTGGTGCCTGGTGATAAAAATTTGAGAAATTTTTGTTAGTTAGATAGGGTTTTAGTTGAGTATCTTTCTTCAATTCTTTCCATCGTCGGGAATACGGCGTAAATACCGCATAGGGATTTCCGTTACCATTTAGTATATCCCCTTTTTCGAAAATTACCTGATCCTTGTAGGTATGAAAAGAAATTCCCATATCATCTAGAAGTTTACCGATCTCGAAATCCCTATTTTTTGCATACGGCTCATAGTCATGATTTGTAAAAACCTTTCCAATATGGTAGTCCTGTTGAAGGGTTTTGAAGACCTCCGACGGAAACCCATATCGCACGTCGAGTGAGGAATTCGCCTTGAGTAGTTCAGTCTGCATTTCCCCGAGGGCTTCATGAACGAACTCGACTCTACGGTCGGCACGGTCCTCGATTTCGTCGAGGATGTTTTTGTCAAAGATGAACACTGGCAGGACAGGATTTCCAGCCGTCAGCGCGTGATATAAGCCGGCATTATCCTGCAGCCGCAGATCACGACGAAACCAGAAAATGTTGATGATAGGTTTCAAAAAGAGTAGAATAAGCAAGATAGAAACAACGTATTCAGGAAATGGTTTTCATTAAGTGGTGATAGATATCAGATATTTTCAAATTTGAATACGATTTCTCCTCAAACGCCTTGACCCATCGGATACCGTTGATGGCATTTGTCAGGAACATCTCCTCGGCACGGAGTAAGTCGTCGATTGAAACAGAGGCTTCGATAACGGGATAGCCCCAGGATTTTAGATTTTCCATCAGAAATCTCCGCATCACCCCGTTAACGCAACCTTCGCTCAATGGTGGTGTAGTGATCTGGTGTCCCCGTATGATGAACAGGTTGGCTATGGTACTATCGGCAATTTGGCCGGTCTGATTTAATACAAGACAGTCGTTAAGCTTATTTTCTTTTGCAAAGACCGCAGCCATTGTATACGGAAGAAAATTGGCGGATTTCAAATTGGAAAATTGATCAGTCGACTTTTTGGAATCACGAAAAACTCCGATGGCCAGGCCATTCTCATTAAGTCTGTTAGCCGCCTCATCGAGTGGCCATGCCTCGATCAGGTATTGCATTTCCCTGGCCGAATCATAGAGGCCGCCGTTTCCGGAAGACACCGAGAGTCTTATTCTACCCAATTCTTCACAATTATTTTTTTCGCACAGGGCAAGGATTTCGCTCATTAATTTGTCCGTACTAAAATGATTTGGTGGAACTATTTTCAGAAGGGAAAGGCTTGCAAGCAGTCGTTCAAAATGAAAAACCTGAAGTTGAATTCGATGGTTAATCACTTTCATAGTTTCGAAAATGCCGTCACCGTAGCGATAGCCCCGGTTGGAGGCAAGCAATACGGTTTCGTCGGCGTTCAGGAACTTCCCATTGAGGTTGATCTGGTTCATGCGCGCTCAAAGTAAATAAAAAAGCCGTCAGGAATTAACCGTGACGGCTTGATATAATGTGGGCTTGTAAGTTCTCCCCGGTTGCCTGGGAGAAAGTAAGGGGTAATTAGGGTTGTTCTACCAGACCAGCCTTTACTGCGTACATAACAAGGCCAGCCATGGATTTAGTACCGGTTTTGGTTTTCAACTTATCCCTAATCGCTTCTACGGTACGTGGGCTGAGGTCTACAATATCTGCTATTTCTTTAGTGCTTTTTTCTTCGCACATGAGCTTAAGAATAGTTATTTCTTTTTCCGTCAGTTGCACATCCATCGGCATGGAAGACTCGTGAGTCCTTTTAGTACGGAGGCCGCTGAGGAGGGCTTTATTCGTCATTTCATTAAAGAAGAAGTCGTTCTGGTAAACACCGCGAATGGCTTCGTAGATCATTTCTGCCCCTGATTCTTTCGCCAGGTATGAGTTCGCGCCGATCTCCATCATCTTGGAGATTACGGAATGGTCATTATGGAACGACAGCATGATCACTTTGATATTCGGGTAGAGTTTTTTGATCTCAGGCAGCGTAGTGAGGCCATCCATGATGGGCATTTCTATGTCCAGGAGAACCACATCAGGCTGAATATGTCGGAGAAGGTTCATGAGCTGCATGCCATTTTCGGCTTCAGCTACCATTTGAATATCCTTGCGGCCTTGGAGAGTGGTCTTGACGCCGGTCCGGAAAAGTGCGTGGTCATCGGCGATAGCAACCTTGATAATAGTGTTAGGGTCGGAATTTTTCATGGATTATTGTATTAGTAAAAATGTTTAGGATATGTAATTATTTACGGTGCAAGATGGAAAATTCCTGCATTATATACTATAGTGAAAGTACGTGATTTTATACTTGTGGAAAGTACCTGAATCGTAGATGTCGTCGAAATGTTACGAATGCTTACTTCGTTAATTTACTATGCACGTCGTAAATACCATAGAGATGAAATCGGGCAGTTGTTCTCTTGTTGTCGCTTATGTGCGAACATATATTTGCATCAGAAAGTTGATTGAAACGGACAAATTCGCTATCCTTCTCATCCAATGTCCAAAATACCGTCCAGAAAAAATATTCCATACCTGTGAAAAACCTGCGAAAATCTCCGGCCACTCAACTTTCTATTTCCAATCCGGGCCCAATTTGACCGCCCCGTTTTGAATATCCAATGCCTAACTGAGAATCGCAAAAACCAAAAACCGTTAAGCCTGTTCCTATGAAGAAATGCAGGCAAAATCTTTTCCCTTTTTCATAATTGTAATGTTTACCCCGGCCTTTAGCAAGCCGGGGCTTTTTTTTACCGGACTGAATAGTTGAATGTAAGTTGCACGAATGGTTGTGTAAATGCAGGCACCGATTCATTAACCAGGTAATGAAAATAAAATACTTTTACATTTAATGCCTGCGAGATCTCAATACCGAGACCAACCGAATAGCCAAACAGATCTGCAGATAGGGGTACATTAAAAAATTGCTTCAAGATAGAAAGGTCGCTTTTCGAATATAGTGCTCTTAGATTTAGCCAAAATGTGCCTACATTATTTGTTTTATTTCTTTCCCAGGCGCCAGTAAGAAAAGTAAGGCCTATCCCACTGACAGTATTGAAAAAAGTATAGTTTGTAAAACGGCTTTCATTGAACACGCTGAGCGCCCGAAGGCCCATTTGGTACTGCATCTGCAATCCGGTGAGCTTTTGTTTGTTTCCCACCAGGTTTACATTTCCATCCATGGTCATGTTAAAAACACCATTGCCGGGGTTGATCAATGCCAGCAAAATGCCTTCAGATCCGAGGTTATCGGAAAAATGGTTGGCAGATACACCTGAGTACACGGCAATAGGCAATTGAAACTTTCCAGGTTCGCCAATAAAGAGGCGAAAGAGCCGAGCGGAGGTATTCATCTGCCCGTTTTGAACAATATCGATGAATCCTCCGGATAGTATTTCAGGTCTTCTTCCTGATTTGCCCATAAAAATGTTGGCGGAAGTATCCTCAGGTTGGCTGAAGGCCATGGATGAAACCATCCAACACGCTATACAATAAATCACTTTCATAGGATGATGAAATTTGCTGTGGAGATTTGATCCAGACGATGGGCACGTGATTAAAAGGCCAGGATAAATTGAAGAATAGTTACTTGTTGAAATATAAGAATTTGAAATACTTCAAATTCCAGAATGGAATGAAGTTTAACAAAAATTGCGACTTCGTGATCTTATACGCACTCAATAATCTAAGGCCGCTAATCAGTGGATGATAAAAGAATACATAGATCGCCAGCCCACTCACAAAAAGAGATTGATTAATTCTCTGATCCCTTACAAGTATTATCCAACCCATCAAAGGCAAAACAATGAGAAGATAAAAGGCCACGAGGTTTCGAAAAATCATGATCCCATTACTTTTTACTTCAAACAATTTTTAGCTATGCACCCAATGGCTATCGCTACACCCGTCGAAGGCAGAAAGATGCTTTGTATAGTTACCCAGAAGGAGGTCCACCCGTGATTTGAATATGCATCGGTGATACAGTTCATCACTGCCTGTCCACATCCACCTCGGGAAGCTATGTTGTTGCCGAGATTAACCGGTCTGGACGAATAAGTATAGGTACTGCTACCTTTTACTACCTCGGCAGTTATTCCGTCGGTTAGATCATAATATATAAGGTATGACCGATCCGGACTCGCCCTGATCAACATCGGTCGAAGAAGTGTCTTTTCTTTTATAAAAACTGCAAAGGCATATTTGTCTTTTGTTGCAACGCCTGTATAGGCCACTGAGTAGCCGATCTCGATTTCTCCCTTCTTCTCACTCCTATATAAATTGGTAAAGTCAAAGTCAGATTTTTTAAAGGATGGAATTCCGGTTACGCTTTTTACGGCAGCTTCATTTAATACCAAGCTATTAAATGCGTCCTGAACCGTTAGAGATATTCCAGGACTTTTCAATTGCACGACAGAAATTGTTTTTGATGGCCCATCCTTTTCATTAACCTGCGCGATCGCGCCCATAGTGATGAGGAAAGCGATGTGAACAAGGAGAAACTTATACTTTTTCATGATGACAGAATTATAAAGATGATACCTACTCTTCGTTCCGGTTTTCGGCATTCCCGGTCACTGGCCAATGATCATCAAATTTATCCTGTCAAGGTTTCCAATTCCAAAGGATAATCGCCAAGTTTAAATGTATTTACCTCAACAAACATCGAATCGATCTCCAAAAAAATATGTCAAAAAAACAACGTCAATTTTTCGTTTGATATATTGTCTGATATCGACGTCGCGCTAATAAAAAAAGCAGGGTATGAATTCAATCATAACCCTGCCCGATTATAAAACGCCACACTCATCCTTTGCAAATAGGTGAAAAACCTTAATGAAAGGTAAGAGCATGATCCAATTTTAGGATCGAATGAGGTGTAGTTTTTTTCTGATTTTAATTAGTTTTTTTCCTTTAGTCTTATCGAGATTGTAGGTTTAATTTGAAGTGGAAGATTCTAGGGCAAATTGAATTTTCGCAAATCAAATGAATCATTTCTGGCAAATAATAGCAACTCCAAGAATGCTTAAATGCTGTTCTTCTTTTTATAGTGGGAATTTTATGTCTAGCTATTATTGTCAAGCAAAAACTAAAATTTAAGTACAGTCATACTTTAATCAAAATTATAATATATATATTGTCTAATTCTATTACAATTAACAATTAGTTTCTTATATATGTTCCAAGCAGGCGAAATTTTCAACGGAGCAGTTACTTAATATTTCGGCATATGTTTTAATACTCATTGAATATCCAATTCTATGTCATCTTATTGCGGTAAAATGAGAGCTGAAATTGATCAAAGCGAATAATTCTATTTCCGGTATACCTTTTGAAATAGCGGCAATTTTTAATTGGTATTACTTCGAAAAATTTTCAGAAAGAGTTTCAATAACCACAACAATCGAATCAATTCCATTGATACTTTTCTGCCTATATTTTTTCTATGAATTGCTACAAAATCCTCCAATTCTTAAATTAAGTAAAGAATCATCGTTTTGGGTCGCTACAGGTATCTTGTTTCTTTTCGTGTGCATATTGCCATACTATTTAGCATATAAATATTTTGATAAGATTTATGAAATGCAATTATTCGACTATGCTGGATATATTATAATTATGATATTATTCGCAAAGGGATCTTTGTGTGAAAAAAGTCAGATATGATATTAGCCGTAGTAACCATAACAATCATATTACTATTGCTATCAGTATTTATTATTGGTATTCTATTTCTTTATCAAAAAAAGCAAATCTATTATCAAAAAACACTGGAAAATATTAAACATGACTATGAGAAAACTCTTTTAAAAACGCAACTTGAAATCCAGGAACAAACATTTCAGGCAATTGCTCTTGATATCCATGACAATATTAACCTCTCACTCACCCTGGCCAAACTCAATTTGAATACCCTGGACTTTTTGGAAAAAGAAAGGTCAAAAGAACAAGTAATGATCTGCGTCGACTATCTAAGCAAAGCTATCACAGACCTTACCGACATATCGCGCAGTATGAATTCCGATATCATTTCAGAACAGGGACTAATCAGTGCGCTGGCACGGGAGACGGAAAAACTCAGAAAATTGAATTGGTTCTATATCCAATTTGAAGTAAGCGGGAACCCCGTATTCATGGAAGCGCAAAAGGAACTCTTCATATTTAGAATTGTGCAGGAAGCATTCAACAATATCCTCAAGCATTCACAGGCAAAGAGTATCACTTTGCATTTGCACTTTGATAAAGACTCGGTAGCTATCACACTCACGGACGACGGCATCGGATTCTTGAAGCCTGTTAAGCACGAAAAAATATCTGCCAACCCAACCGCAGGATTACGCAATATGCAGAAGAGAGCAGAATTGTTGAATGGCCAGTGTAGCATTGACAGCGGTCAGGGGCTTGGCACAACCATAAAAATCTCCATTCCATACTAACAACATGAATACTCCCCTTAAGAAAATAAAAGTGGCTTTGGCAGACGATCACGTCCTGTTGCGAAGTGCACTAGCTTCCCTGATTAATAATTCAGAAGATTCCGCTGTCATAATACAAGCCAGCAATGGACATGAATTGATCGAGCAATTGCAAAGAGGTGTTCTTCCCGATGTGGTCTTATTGGATCTGAACATGCCACAAATGGATGGGATAGAATGCGCAAAATGGCTTCAGCAAAATTATCCGGATATACACGTACTCATGCTTACCATGTACGATTCCGAGCTCGCCCTGATTCGTCTCCTTAAGGCAGGTGTAAAAGGCTTTCTGAAAAAAGACATACACCCGGATGAACTTCGATTCGCTATACAATCCGTCGTCCATTCCGGGTTTTACTACTCCCACAGTGCAACAGGAAAGCTTGTTAATCTATTCCGCAAACAATCGGAAGGCCATGGAATTTCATTGGAAAAATCCATGCTCAGTGATACGGATATTCGCTTCCTCCAACTGGCTTGCACAGAAATGACATATAAAGAGATTGCTCAAAAAATGAGCCTTAATCCCAGAGCAGTTGATAACCTCCGGGACAGCCTATTCCAAAAACTCACAATTCGTAGCAGGGTAGGTCTTGCCATGTATGCAATCCGGCACGGCTTAGTTACATTTTGACCTATTCTCTATTTAGCAAAGGATGGACGAGAGAGTCATCATTCTTGCAATGTTTCATCCCATTTGCTTTTGTCTTTCAATAACAATTCTCTCAGGAGGCGAATGGATGGCATTCCATTGTCTAAGACCAGGTCGTTAAATTTCTTTAGCGAGTAATTCGATCCTTCTTGTTTTTTATAGTCTTCCCGCAATTTGAGAATTTGCAATTTTCCGACGGTATAAAAAAGATAACCTGGGTCAAAACTGCCTCTCAGCGCTTCCTGGTAGGAAGGCTTTTCACCCTGGTGCCAATTTTCCATAAAAAATTTTGTTCCATCTTCAATCGACATGCCCTGGCAATGCATTTTAATGGATACACATAAGCGGCAGATCCGCAGCAACGCATCTCCTGATTGGGCGAGTCGATACTTGGCCGCCTTTATCGGATCGCCCTCATTTCCATAGCCTTCGTCTATCATCATTTTTTCGCAATAATGCGCCCAGCCTTCCACAAAAGCATAACTACCGAATATCTTCTCAATTTTTGTTGCAGAAGAAGCATTCAAGTGCAACCCCTGCAAATAATGACCGGGATAAGCCTCATGTATGGTGATATTATCAGTAGTATAATAATCGAATTGACCCAGCCAATCCTCTTTTTGTTTATTAGTCCATTTATGTTCAACCGGTGTGATATAATAATAGGCCTCCTGGGCATTCTTTTCAAAAGGGCCAGGGGCATCCATGGATGCAGTTGAAGTGGATCGGGCATACTGCGGTGTTTCCTCTACCTTAACCCGGGCTTCAGAAGGAATACTGACGATATTCTTATCAATAAGAAACTGCCTGATGGCTTCGAGGTGCTTCCTCGCTTCAGGGATAAGGCTATCTGCGATTGGATGTTCTTTCTGCATTTCACGGTAAACGTCTATGGGTTTTTTTGATGGATTGATGGTCCTCGCGGCACTATTAAAAATCTCTTGCTCTCGATTTAACTCTGCCAGGCCAATTTCAAGAATCTTTTCCGGCGTGATATCAATCTCCTCACTATATAACAGCATTTTCTGATAATTATCCCGACCTATTGCATATTGATTGATGGCGCGTGGCAACTTTTCTCTTGACAGCCAGGCAACAAAATCATTGATAGCATTAATCGCCTTTTCATTTGATGCTTTAAAGTTCGCCTTCAACGAGTCATCGCTCACACCCTTTACTGCCTCCGCCAATTCTCCCTTGAGATAGTCGACTGATCCCTTGGATATTTCTATAGCTGTTTCTATGTAGGGCTTCGGCAAAGAGTCCACCAGATTTTTCTTCCCTGCCTCAAACATAGCCGGAATTTGATTTTCGATGGCAATGATATGCTTGAGTCGCGTTTCCAGGGGAGCATAGTTCCGCTTTATATATAAGTTTAAGTCTACCGCCCCAGCATACGACATCGGATTCTTGGTATAGCTTTCCATATCAACAAAATCAAAGATCTCGCTCTGGATGGCAGCATATACAATACGGTAATCCAAAAAGACCTTTTGACTGAGTGCGGTTGTGTCGACAGCGTTTAGCTTTAGTTCGAAATCCCGCAACTGCTTGAGCTGTTTATCGAGAGATGACTTACTGAAATCGGTCATTTTTCCATCATACTCATGAAGTCCCAATCCGACCGCCATTGCCGGACGCCATTCGAACCATTCTTGCAGGAATTGGTCGGACAACGTCTGAAAATTCTGATCCGCACTTCCTTCCCTGGTTTCCTGTTTGGTTTTACAACTGACCACCTGTATGACCAATAATAATAGAATAAAGAATTTGCTCATTCAATCTTATTTTGAAATTGAATTAATATTGAGTCCGTGACCAACTTACACCTTTTGCACTATTATATAGGCCCGTGGCTCACCTACAGTAAATTTCTTCTTACCAGGTATACTGTAAACCTCCACCAAATTAAGCCCCGCTTTGCTGAACATTACTTCCAATTCGGCAAGCGAGAAAATGTAGTCGATACCTTTCTTGGTTTCTGAACGACCATCTGGTGAGAGGATCAAATGTTCAGATTCGATTCTTGTCGGGTGAAAAAGAAATTGGCTTTCGACAATGAACTTCTTATCGCCAATGGCACTCCAGGTCTTTTCTTTAAATTGACGAATCGCAATTTCCGCTAGGGACCAAGTGTTTATGAATAAATGAGCTCCGGTCTTCAATAAAGAAGAAATATGTGAAAGAAGTTCCTGGGACTGCTCTGCATTGAAAAAATTCAGGCTGTTACCCATACATAATATAAGGTCAAATTGATCATCTCCTCTGTACTTCATTACATCCGCCTTTATTGCTTTTAGTGCAAGCTGCTCCCTTTCTGCCACTTCACGTACTTCATTTATATAGTCGTCAAGGTTATCTACCGCAGTGACAGCCATGCCCTTCCTGGCGAGGGCAAGTGCATGCCGGCCATATCCGCACATCAAATCCAGTACCTTGCTGCCAGGTTGTAAATGAAAGTAGGGAAGCATGAAGTCTACCTCCCTATTGGTCAATTCCCCAGGAATAATTTCTCGCCATAGTTCCTTATAATAACCGTCAAAGTAGGTATCATTGAGATTTTCCATTTAAAACAAGGAGTTTGAATTTCAGGGAAATAGGGATACTATCAGGAGTAAATCTGGCAAAATTATTCCAACATCTTATTTCGCATCGCGTACATGACGAGACCGGCGATGGTCTTGGCGCCAACTTTCTGCTTCATATTCTGACGTATGGTTTCGATGGTGCGAGGGCTAAGAAAAACTTCCTTGGAAATTTCTTCAGTCGTTTTGTCTTCTGAAATGAGTCTTAGTATCTTGATCTCCTTTTCGGAGAGCTTTACAGGGTTAGGATAAAACTGGCGGACAGATTTTTTATGCTGGAGTTTGAGAAGGACTGCCTTATTAACCAACTCGTTAAAATAAAAATCATCATTCATGCAAGTCAGGATGGCCTGGTAAATCTCTTCAGGGTCGGTAGTCTTGGTTAAATAGGCATTGGCGCCCATTTCCATCATTTTGGTGATCATTTCCTGGTCGTCATACATCGTGAGCACAATGATCTTGAGCGCTTCATATTCCTTACGGATAAGACTGATCGCGTTGATACCATCCACTTCCGGCATGCGAATATCCATCAAAATGACATCTGGTAATTTCAGCTGAAGCTTGTGCATCAGATCCCTGCCATCATCGGCCTCCCAGAGAATTTTGAGATATTCTTTTTCGCGAAGGGCCATCCGGATCCCATCCCGGAAGATCTTATGATCATCCGCAATAGCCACTTTAATTATCTGGGTAGTCATGAAATACTGGTTTTAACATCACTCAGGGTGAAGATGTAAGTAAAAATACTCATTTTTAAATATCAGTAAATTCTTTTATCGTGGCCTTACATAGCATATGGAGCTTAGAACATATGATGATTTCATTCATACGAACTTTATAACAACCAATATCTATAGCAAGGAACAAATTTCAAATCGCGGATTGGATTTAATTGTCAACAACTCATATCGTAAAATCCCCATAATAAGAAAAACCAATTTTCAATAAAAGCCGGTAACTATACGTGTCGATCAGTAAATCCCGAATGCCTAACATGACGCAATAATGCTATTGTCTGCGGGTACATGGGGGCATATTTTTGTTTCAAGTTGATTGACTAGGACGAGCCCCTCAAAAAACATCCAATGTCCTTAGAAACCGTCCTGAATTTAACTTCTAATTCCTTTGAAAGCCGTCAAGCAAATCCAATGTCAATCAACTTTCTTTTTCTCCAGCATTTCCTCCATCGCACTTAAGCAGATTTTTGTGTTCTGCTAATACGCCTCTAAGGCAGTTATCCACATCTGTTAATAACCCTTCGTTTTATCGTGATTTTCCGAGGTAGAGTTACTATTATTACGATAGTAAATATACGCATTTATACGAGAAAATATACTAGTTTTTGACAGGTAAGATTACTACGAAAAATATGCGGAAAGTCTTTATGGACAACATCTTCAGGCAAATCTAAGAGTTTATGCCAGTTTTTAGTCCCATAGAATTCCATACCAATTCTGTCAACATTTACCCTGCAAATCGATTTGAAAAAAGGTATAAAACGCTACGAGTTATGAAAAAGAATGTGAAACATGCGGAGCTTGGCAAATGACACGTTGGGACACTCTGATTGGGCTGAGCTAAGTAAAGCTTTAAGCTGAAAGATTCTAAATCTTTATAAAAGTTTTTCTATTTTTGGACAAAATCCAAAGAATAGAAAACTTTTTTTATTATATCGTATCCTTTACTTACCTGATTATCCCCCTTTTTTATCTTTTTATAAGACATAATAAGAAGAGAAATTGTGCCCATCACCCTCGCTGTTTACGGGGTCGTAATCTGTCTTACTCTTAGTTGGCCATCAGCGAAATTCCGAAGAATATCCGAAAATACTTTCAGACCTTCTATACTTCTTTTGAATATATATTCTTTGCGTTTATTTTTTGGATTAATATCCGGACCAAAAGGGTAAAGTGGGCAATAGCAATCGCCTCGATTTTGTTTCTGGCATTTCAATTAATCATTCGTTTTAAGTTCTACAAAGCTAAAAGAGCTAGATAGTGTTCCGATTGGAATTGAAACTATTTTGATTTTCGTATATATATTTTCATTTTCTTCTATGAATTTTCAAAAGCCTCCAAGTACAATTTTCATATACAACAACTATTGCTTTTGGATTTCTGTGGGCATATTGATCTATTTGGGTGGGTCCTTCTTTTTCTATATATTAATAGATCATCTTAATAACGAAGAGGTGAATACTTTTGGAAACTTAACCTACGTTGCGGAAATAATCAAAAACATTCTTTTTGCAATTGCTATTCTAATCTATTCTCGATACCCAATATGAAAATCCTAAACAAAAAACATCTGTCCCCTATTTGGACATGATTTAATCAGCAATCACAGCGCCCATTATGTTCTTCCTGCAAGCCAAAGATTCAACTGTCTCCACCGTACTTTTCCTGGGTACGCTGGGTATGTTGGTGCTGACTATCAGCCTGGTCGTCTTTATTATCATGCATCAACGCCGCGTGATTCGCTTCCAAAACAAACTCACTCAAATGGAGCAGGAACAACAAAAAATCCTGCTTAATGCGTCCATAAAATTACAGGAAGAAGAACGTCAACGTCTAGCCGCTGACCTCCACGACGATGCGGGTCCCCTGCTTGCCACCGCACGACTTTATCTCAACGAAAACCTGGTAAACCAGGATAAGGCTACCCAACTCCAATCCATATTCCAGGCAAGACAGATCATTGACGATACCATTCAATTGGTGCGAAATATCAGCCATAGCCTCATGCCACCCACCTTAAAGAACTTTGGCCTTGAATCAGCAATCAACGACCTGTTTCAAAAGATCAGCGGCTCCGGAGCGATTAATGCCAGCAGCCGCTTTCATGAGTATAAAGATCGCCTCAAAGGAGAAAAAGAACTCATCGTTTTTCGCGTAGTGCAGGAATTAATCAATAACATACTAAAACACAGTAGCGCCAGCTTTATTCACCTGACACAAAATGTACACGCAGACAAGTTCTACTTGCGCATTCATCACGACGGCCGCGGCATAGTGCAAGCCGATTTCGACAAACTAAATAAAAGTAACGTAGGACTGGGCTTGAAGAACATCAGCAGCCGTTTACGAGTGGTACAGGGCGTGATCATTTTCGAAAAAGACATTTCTCAAACCTATTATAAAGTCACCATTGAGTTGCCAAAAGACGAACCTTATAATTAATGCGCCTTTTCAAATTCATTCCTAACATCTATTTCCAGAATAATAACTGTTATTGAGTGAAGGTTTAACCGCTACAGGGACCATTGCACGAACGGTCTGCGAAATAATCTTTACTTTTATCTCCATATCTGATCTATGGGAATCATTAAGGTAGCTATTGCTGACGATCATAAGATATTCCGCAAAGGAGTGATTCTGTCCTTACGCCCATTCACTAATATCAAGTTTGTTCAGGAAGCAGAAAACGGTGATGAATTGATTACTGGCTTGCCCGCATCGGACCCAGACGTAGTCCTCATGGACCTGCGCATGCCGGGTAAGGATGGCATCGAAACCACGAAGGTCGTTAGCAAACAATACCCCAAAGTAAAGGTGCTCGTGCTTAGTATGTATGAAGATGAGCGTTTTGTCTATCACCTGATGGAGAACGGCGCCAATGGCTACCTTCTGAAAAATTCGGAACCCCAGGAAATTCGCAGGGCCATCATGGAGGTCTTCGAAAAAGGCTATTACCTCAACAATTTTGTGAACCGCATCCTGCTAAAAAAATCGCACGCACGACAAAAAGTCGTCCCGTCACTCACTAAGGAAATCACGTTAAGCGATAAGGAAAGAGACGTTCTCCGCTTTATTTGCATGGAATTTACGGCAGCAGAGATCGCCCAGAAAATGGAAATCAGTCCCCGTACCGTAGAAGCAATCAAGGATAGATTGATGGAACGCTTTGGAAGCAAGAATACAGCAGGACTTGTCTTCTTCGCAGTAAAGAACAACCTGATTGAATAGAAACGATTGCGCCGCTTACTAAAATTGCATTTCCCGAATTTCTTTACTAACGACCAGTCTTCCCGCCGTCTTTGCCATTATTTCTTCCACACTCACGCCGGGTGCTCTTTCCAATAGATAAAAACCATCGGCGGTGATGTCTAATACAGCCAGGTCCGAAACGATCTTCTTAACACAACCTACTCCGGTTAAGGGCAAACTGCACGCCGGAAGAAGCTTCGATTCTCCCTTCGGATTGGTATGCATCATGGCAACGATAATATTTTTTGCACTGGCCACCAGGTCCATAGCGCCCCCCATCCCTTTTACCATCTTGCCGGGAATTTTCCAATTGGCAATGTCCCCCCCATCACTCACTTCCATGGCGCCAAGCACGGTAAGATCCACTTTTCCTGCTCGGATCATACCAAAACTCATGGCCGAGTCAAAAAATGCAGAACCGGCAATGGTAGTTATAGTCTGTTTTCCTGCATTGATCAAATCAGGATCCTCCTCCCCTTCAATTGGAAAAGGTCCCATGCCCAGCAACCCATTCTCACTTTGCAACACAACATTTATACCCTCCGGTATATAGTTAGCTACCAGCGTTGGAATACCAATACCCAAATTAACATAGTACCCATCCTTTAATTCTCTCGCGATCCGCTGCGCTATCTGTTCTTTCGTAAGAGCCATACCTCTTAATTATATGATTTTTTCACCAATGACCTTCTGAGCTATTTAGACTGCCGCGCGTTTTCTTACCGTCCTTTGCTCTATTCTTTTTTCATATTTCATTCCCTTAAATATCCGGTGCACATAAATTCCTGGTGTATGGATGAAATCCGGGTCCAGCGACCCAGCGGGTACCAGTTCTTCGACCTCAGCAATCGTGACCTTTCCCGCCATAGCCATCAAGGGATTAAAATTGCGCGCCGTTTCCCTGTAAATCAGGTTGCCTTGCTCGTCTCCTTTCCATGCTTTGACCAGCGCAAAGTCTGCATCAAAGGCATGTTCCAGCAAATATTCTTTACCATGAAAATTTCTCAATTCCTTGCCCACTGCGATTTCTGTCCCTACACCAGCCGGCGTAAAGATAGCCGGCATACCATAGCCCGAAGCCAGGCAACGCGTAGCCAAAGTACCCTGAGGTATCAATTCCACTTCCAGTTCACCACTCAGCAACTGACGTTCAAACTCTGCATTTTCTCCAACATAGGATGAGATCATTTTTCTTACCTGCCTTTGTCTTAACATCTTTCCAATTCCAAAATCGTCTACTCCCGCATTATTAGAAATACAAGTGAGATTCTTTACACCTTTCTTAACCAACGCATCGATACAATTTTCTGGAATACCGCATAACCCGAAACCACCTAACATCAATACAGCTCCTTCCTCAATGTCGAATATGGCTTCAGTGGCTCCGGCAAATATCTTATTCATGATCGAAAATTTGAATACGCAGTAAAATTAGGGAAGTTGAACTTATCGATTTTATTCTGGACGCTTGATAAGCTTTCGCTTCATCCTTTCCTTCAGCAAAGAATCACGCCGGGAGGTCGATGACCGGGAAGTATCGTTAATATTCGTGGGGATCGCTAATTGACTAGACCCAACAGTGGAATGGGCGCTGACAGAATCCAGCAGAGATCTGTATAAGAGAGGATGAGATTTGTAATAACTAAAACTTTTTTCAAATTCCTCTTTAGTAATATGGTGGATTCGAAAAATTTGTTGGTATAGTTTGATACTTTCCTCTTTCGTATTGATGGTGGAATCCTTTTTAACCATATAGTTGGCGACTAAGAGATCAGCCCGAGCAATATCCCAAAGGACTTCCTTCATTTTTGACTGAGGCAATATATCAGGGGAAACGCTCTTGCTGTTCTTGCAGGCGGCAACAAGCAGCAAAATATAAATTATCCGTATAGCCGCTTTCATTTTAATTCCTTATAGGCCGCAGCATTTGTAATATCAAGCTTCGTTAATAAATCGCGAGCCCTTACCTTTTGGTCGGCAGTGGCACGGCTGAACACTCTTACTAATTCCGTGCTTTTTCCCTGGAAAAAGAATTGCATGATCATGGAATTGGGATTTTCGCTATTGAGCGTACTCAGGAAATTGATACTATTCATGATCCCGGTCCTTCCTTCCTCTTCATTTTCAAAAAAGACGTCCATCCCAGACCGGTAGTATGAATAAAGTATATTGTGCATCAGGGCATAACGATTGTTGTTCAGGTTTTCAGCCAGCCAATATCGATTCCTTAAACTTTCGAATGATTTCCACCCCGTGATTTCCCTTCCTTCAGGTGCATTGTTTACAATTGTCCATGCTTTTTGAAAGTAAAGATCGCCGCCACGCAGAGAAAAGGAATCATAGTCAAACCCAAGGATCAGGTTCACGTAAAATGCAAACACCGCCGGTAGGTTGGCTATTACCGGATCGTTGCCCTGGACACGGTTCTCATTGAATTCCACAGGTTGAAATTCTGCATAACGAAAAGTAACATCGGCATCTATAAAATTGATCATGGGAGAATCGTATGTCGTATTGAAAACAGGGCGAGCAGCCTGCACCGTTAGCTTACCCCTGAACACATTATTCCCCAGGTCCTGGTCAACATTTAATAGAAAGTTGCACTGAATTTTTTCATTGGGTTGAAACACATCGTTGGTCCATCGCCTCGTATTTAAGAAGTTCGATAAAGATGTCTCCAGGGTCTGAAATATCTTCTTGTCTACCTGTGTACTGATCTTATTGGCCAACACAGTCAGATGTGCCTGAATCTCCTGGCCTTTTGAAATTACCGCGAAGAAAATAAATACAAATGCGATCAATGATTTTTTAAGCATAATAAAGACGGATTATTGTGTCAACGATATCCCTTGCCACTTCGGCCTTGGATTTTACAGAATAATTGAACTCCTGGCCTCCCTTATCAAATATGGTAACCTTGTTTGTTTCTGATCCAAAACCAGCCCCCTCATCATTTAATGAATTCAAAACGATCATGTCAGCATTCTTGTTTTTCAATTTATCCAGGGCATTCTGTTTCTCATTGTTTGTTTCCAATGCAAATCCCACCAATACCTGACCAGCCTTTTTCTTTTCACCCAGACTTTTTAAAATATCTTTTGTTTTGGCAAGCTCCACGACCATTTTTTCCTCGGTCTTCTTTATTTTTTCCTTTGCGCGCGATACGGGTGAATAATCTGCAACCGCTGCAGCCATAACGGCGATATCCGCATCAGCAAAGGCCTGGCTACTTGCCTTATACATGTCATCAGCAGATGTAACCCTTACCACGCCTAATCCATTGGCAGAAAAATCAACCGATGTGGGCCCAAGGATCAATGTTGTGTCCGCTCCCCGATCATGCAATTCTTTTGCGATAGCCAGACCCATCTTCCCCGTGGAATGATTACCGATAAAACGAACCGGGTCTATTGATTCGTATGTAGGTCCTGCCGTCACCATCGCCTTCTTACCTGAGAGTGGCCCGGTCAAAAAAAAATTGGTTTTGATGTAATGATGTATTTCCTCAGGTTCCGCCATCCTTCCTTCTCCGCTCAAGCCGCTGGCCAAATCGCCGGTATTTACGGGAATGATCCGATTACCGTAGGATTCAAGCATTCTGAGGTTCGCTTCGGTGGAAGGATGCTTCCACATATCTTCATCCATTGCAGGCGCCACCACGACCGGACAGGTAGCAGACAAATAGGTAGCCAGCAAGAGATTATCGCATTGGCCGGTGGCCATCTTGGCAATAGGTATTACAACTGGCCGGAGCGATGATCATGACATCGGCCCACCGTCCCAACATTACGTGATTGGCCCAGGCTTGCTCGTCGAAGAGATCTACCAACACGGGATTTCGGCTAAGGGTGCTAAGAGTAAGTGGCGAAACAAAATCTTTAGCCGACGGAGTGATGAATCACCTTTACCTCGGCCCCTGCTTTGATAAATAATCTTACCAGGTAGGCGGATTTATACGCAGCAATGCTTCCTGTAATTCCCAATAATATTTTCTTACCCTTCGGCATGACGTATCAAAAATACCATTTACTTATAAAAGGACATAATTCACTGCAGGACCTGGAATAAAAAAGCGACCCGTCACCGAATCGCTTATAGAGTTATTGAAGAACTTAATATTAACTAAATAATTCATCTTCTCCTCTCCTGAAGTAGACTTTGTCGTCCAAAATTCCTGCGTTGCAAGCAATGCCGGATTTGGCATCCTTTCATAGGCGCGTGAGATTTCAATCTGCTCCTTATTTTCATGGATCTCCTCCAGGCTATCGGTATGACTGGCAAATTCCTCCAGTTTATTGTGAAGCTCTTCCTTCAATGAAATATTAATTTGATTGGCTCTCTTGCCTACAATCGCTATGGATTCGTAAACATTGCCGGTCTTTTTCTTTATTTCATCCAGGTTGCGTGTCTCCACATTATTGGTGATGCCCGCGCTAAGCTGACGTCTTAATTTGCTCATTATTTAGATTTTTAATATTGGTTTGAGATAAAATTAAATATTCTTCTGCTTCCTTCCTTAGCTTGCTGTCCGGAAACCGGTCCACAAATTCATTGCATTCATTGATCACATCAGTCAAATCGTTGCATTTTCTTATCCTCCACACTCAATTCAGCATACCGATAATAAGATTTAATGATCATCAGCTTATATTCATCGGCCTTTTGAGACTCCGGAAATCCATTCAGTAAAGTAGTAAAAGAAACCCCGGCTGCTCTGAATTGACCCAGATCATAATAGAGCTGCGCTCCTTTAAATTCTTTGATCTCCAATTTATTTCTGCCTATATCGATAATATCATTTGCTTCCTTGATTCGGGCCGATCCGGGATGCGTGTTAATAAACGTCTGCATCATTCCCATTGCCTTAATAGTATTGGTCTGATCTAACTCCGCCTTTGGGGATTGCTTGTAAAATGAATATGCTCTCATGTAATCCATTTCTTCGGCACTTGCACTGTTCGGAAAGATCTCCAAAAATGTCTTAAAAAGATTTTCAGCATTCATATAATCCCGCTGATAATAGGCACAATAGGCATACTTGAAATAAATATCCTCAAACTCTTTGTGGGTCTTGAAATAAGGCATGAATCTTCGTACAAGGTCTGCGCCTTGCTATACTTCTTCTTTACAAAGTACTGTTCAGCCATCCGTAGCTTATATTCCGGGTCAGGGTTTTTCAATAATTTATTCATGCCTTGCCGCAACTGCTCAACAAAATAAATGCAATCCAGATCCAGGAATATTTAATCAAAGACTTTACCATGCGCTGTATAGGGTGTGCAAAGTTAATAGATACTGGCAAATCTTACTCAAAAAATATCAGGCTCCAAACCCCAGGCAGTTAAGGTTTTGATAAAGAGGACTGAGGGCTATCCGTTTCCGGACAACAAAAAAACCCTCCGGATGAGGGAGGGTTTTTATTCATCAAATGAGTAATACAAATTTATTTCTTACGAAGGTTCGGGTGAGGAGCCGGAACATTGTTTGGTCCATCTTCACCGGCAGCGGCAGCACGCAGATCAACCGTATTGCAATCTCCGCCTTCCTGGCCATAGTTAAAGATGAAGCGATCCGCGCTAATACCTTCTTTTTCGACGAGGTAATTGATAACAGCATTTACATGATCCCAGCTTAATTGTTGTTCTTTCTTATTTGAAGAACAGTAACCGATAACAACAATTTTGCACTCAGGACTATTGCGAAGTCTGCCGGCAACTGAAGCCAGAACAGCTTTCGCATCATCACTAAGTGAATTTGAACCAGCTCTGAAGGAAATGCTTGGCAATGAACCCAGCGTAGTAGAACAATCATCCATTCTTCTACCCCAACCCGGACAAGTTGAATCCGGACATGGAACAGGACATTTACCGACACCATCAGCATCGACAGGTTGGCAATATGTTGGAGTGATAAGTTCTTTATCTTTGCAATCAGGTACTCCATCACCATCTGTATCACTGTGATACCATGGCTATCAACCGGACATCCCTGAGGTGTTTGTTCCTGATCGAATTGATCAGTTACACCATCGCCATCGCATCAGGAAGAACAGGCTTCGGCAAACGCATCAGGCGTGGGTTGCGGATCTCGCTATATGCATAATCCAATGGATTGAGCCACCACAGTGGTTCAACTGATTTACCACCCAGATTTATATTCAATCCAAGACTGGCGAAATTATATGAGTCAAAGTCGCGGGTTAATGCAGCATCGCCCCAGGCGTGTTCTTGCCAACGCTGGCCATCCAATAGGTCATCTTTGATAAATGTTTGACGATCTTCAATTGCCAGGTTCACACGATTGCTAAGCTTAAAGGCAACGCCCACGCCAACACTACCGGATGGTTTAAAAGTGTTACCAAAAAGTTTTGGACGACGCACGCCTTGATTTTCAGCCGGAGTTTCATAAGTCTTATCCATATTATCCTTCAGCTGCTCATAAGTGTCTTTGCGATTCTTATAGCTGCCACTCGTAGTGACAAAAGACGCGAAATCATACTTATTACCCGAAGCATCCAGCGTGTTTACTTTTGTCTCGTAAACAGTTCCACCTATACCTGCAAAACCATAAAAGTTAAATCCGGTCTTTGCTTTGTGAAAACGAATGTTATTGAGAGTTACGACACCCTGGATTGAAAGGTCCTGGGTCTTTGTCTTATAGTTGTAGTAAACGACTTCAACGGGTTGATCGGGTTCTCCAAAATTGGTCAAATACGAAACGATCGTACCATCATTCTGGCGGAATGGCGCAGAATATCCATTTCCTCCGGGGTGCGACCATGCCGAATTCAGTCCAAAATTTTCAGCCTCATTAAATGTCCTTCCCTTTCCCGTGCCATACATGTACTCAAGGCGCATGGAGAAAATGTATCCGAAAGCCTTTCTCACATGAACACCAAAACTAGGAAAGGCCAATGCAGAAGGAATATCTCCACTTACATTAAACAGACCTGCTTTAATCCCAATTTCCCATTGGTTACGTGGTTTAGCTGGAAAGTTATACTGACCATTTAAAAATTCGGTATGCTGAGGCATCCTTTTCGACGGAACGAGAGAAGAATCTTTCACGTCATAACTGGCTCCCACTCTTTGTGAGAAACCTTGGGACGCCAAAAGACATAGAATGATTGCTAATACTGCGTACTTTTTGCTTGCCATAACTAAGGATTAAGATTTTAACAATGTCCTAATAAAACGCAAAAATATGACTTGACGCACAATTACCAAATTTTTGTCAAAAATATTTACTGTAGTTCCTATTATTTCTCAATTAGTTGTGGCTAAAAATCGCTGTTGGAACTATAATCTTTCCATTATTTTTTTGCGCCGTAAATTGCCCGGATTCTAATCATGCGACTCCCCGTTGAATTAATCCAAAATGAGCTTAAAATCTTTGAATCCAAATTCAAGGAAGCAGTTCGGAGCCAGGCACCCCTTCTCGATCGAATAATGAGATACATTGTAAAGAGGAAAGGGAAGCAGCTTCGGCCAATGTTTGTATTGCTTTCGGCAAAGCTTTGTGGTGAAATGAATGATTCAGCCTACCGGGCAGCTTCCATGGTTGAATTGCTTCATACCGCCACCCTGGTGCATGATGACGTAGTGGATAACTCCATGGAAAGAAGGGGTTTTTTCTCCACTTATGCGTTGTGGAAGGCTAAGGCTAATGTCTTGATCGGCGACTATTTATTTGCCAAGGGCCTGCTGCTTTCGCTTGTCAACAACGACTACCCACTGCTTCACATCATCTCAGATGCAGTTCGAAAAATGAGCGAAGGAGAATTGCTCCAGCTTGAGAAGGCGCGGTCATTGAACCTGAAAGAAGAGATTTATTACGAGATCATTTGTAATAAGACGGCTTCGTTATTGGCTTCCGCTTGCGCGGCCGGTGCCTGGTCGACCAGCAAAGATGAATTTATCACCGAAAAAATGCGCTTATTCGGTGAAAAAACCGGTATGGCTTTCCAAATAAAGGACGACCTTTTCGACTATGCGAGTGAAAATGTTGGTAAACCAACGGGCAATGATATCAAGGAAAAAAAGCTGACGCTTCCACTGATTTACACATTGAATAGAGTGGACAGAGAAACGCGCAGACAAATAATTTATATAGTTAAAAACAGGAATGAAGACAAGGAAAAGGTGAAGTGGGTGATTAAAAAAGTAGAAGAAACCGGAGGCATTGAATACGCACGTAACAAAATGAATGCATATAAACAGGAAGCTTTGAGCATCCTTCATGAGTTTCCGGAAAATCCAATTCGGAATGGATTAGAAGATCTGGTTCTCTTTGTTACGGAAAGGAAATATTGATCTCGGAACTTCATTCTGTGTGTTTCGATAAAAAGAAATGCAAAAAAGATGGACCATATTAGAAGCTGACCAGGACAAGGTAATATCTCTCCAACAATCACTGAGAATACATCCTACTCTTTGCACCATCTTAGTACATCGCGGGATTGAAACATTCGAGCAGGCAAGAAATTTCTTTCGTCCTTCATTATCGGACCTGCATGATCCGTGGTTAATGAAAGACATGGACAAAGCCGTGGATAGAATTGTAAAAGCAATAAGCCGAGAAGAAAAGATCCTGATCTTCGGCGATTATGATGTCGATGGAACTACAGCTGTCGCCAGCGTTTATAAATTCCTGAAAAAAACTCATTCCTTAATCGATTTCTATATTCCACATCGTTACCGGGAAGGATATGGAATCAGCAAGGCCGGCATTGACTTTGCAAAAGAAAATGGATTTACATTGATCATAGCCCTGGATTGCGGAATCAAGTCAATAGAATTGATCCGCTATGCGCGTGGACTTGACATTGATTTTATTGTCTGCGACCATCACCTGCCCGACCCTGAATTACCTGACGCCATCGCCATCCTAAATCCAAAACAAAATGATTGCCCCTATCCCTACAAGGAACTCTGCGGTTGTGGTGTAGGCTTTAAGTTAATTTCAGCACTTTGTGAAAGAATGAAGTTGCCTCCAGAAGAGGCTTTCACCTACCTGGACCTGGTAGCGACTGCCATCGCCGCCGATATCGTTCCGATCACGGGGGAGAATCGCATCATTGCATTTCACGGTTTGAAAAAAGCCAACGAATCTCCGAACAACGGGATCCGTGCATTAGCTTACTTGAGTAAATTGGAAGATGGCCTTCATATCCATAACCTGGTTTTTATGATCGCGCCCAGAGTGAATGCCGCCGGTAGAATGGATGATGCGAGAAAGGCGGTGCTGATGTTTGTTTCTGACACCTATGAAGAATCGCTTCAATATGCTGAGATGTTGCATAGCGATAACACAGACCGCAAGGAAGCCGATGGCCAAATTACAGAAGAGGCATTGGCAATTATCAATAGCAATGCAGAGTGGCAAAACAGGAAGTCGACGCTGGTATTTCAACCTCACTGGCATAAAGGTGTGGTGGGCATAGTCGCTTCCCGATTGATTGAACATTTTTATCGCCCCACCATCGTATTGACGAAATCCGGCGACCTGGTTGCAGGAAGCGCCCGATCCATAGCGGGCTTCAATCTATACGAAGCAATTCACGCCTGCAAAGAACATTTGTTGGGTTATGGAGGACACTTTGCCGCTGCGGGAATGACACTGCAGGTTGAACAGGTAGATTTATTACGCCAAAGGTTTGAAGAAGTGGTTGCTTCAACCATCAATCCCGACCTTTTGATACCAGAATTAGTCATCGATGCAGAGATCTCCTTTAAAGATATCAGGCGACCTTTCTATGATATCCTTCAACAGATGGAACCATTTGGGCCTGAAAATACGAGTCCTGTCTTCGTCGCAAAAAAAGTAATGGATACCGGCTATTCAAAAATCCTGAAAGAACAACATCTGCGATTTTCTTTACGGCAGGACAATGTAATCCTCACTGGCATTGGGTTTGGTATGGCCGACAAATTCCCCTTGATTCAATCGAAGCAGCCACTGGATATTGTTTTCAAGATTGACATTAATGAATGGAATGGAGAACAGTCCCTGCAGCTTCGAATGATCGACTTCCGAATTTCGCAGCAGTGAGGTGGTTGACTTACATACGCTACTTCTTCTTTTTAATTGAGCGTTGGAATCTTTCAATTTCAATATTTATTCTCCGTCATGAGATCAGGGGTGAAAAAAAATACGGTATTCGCAGTACCGGACACGATGAACTTAAAAAGCTAAAAGCAAAGGGTGTCGATGTCAGTCATGCTACGTTTTACATGCCGACTAATTATTACATGTTGGAGAAGGTCATGTCGGAAGTCAAAAAATTACCACACAACTCAGTATTTCTTGACATCGGATGTGGCGCCGGAAGAACTCTCGCCATCGCAGCATATTATGGCTTTACGAAAATTACGGGCATCGATTTCTCCGAACAACTCTGTTCAAAAGCAAATGCGAATGTGATCCTGTTAAAGAAAAAATTTCCAGATTGCAGCTTTCGTGTCATGCAACAGGAAGCATCTTCTTATGAAATCCCTGGCGATGTATCCGTAATCTTCTTATTCAATCCATTTGACCAAGTCATCATGGAAAAAGTGATGCATAATATTCAGGCCAGCTTACAACTCTTTCCGCGGAATATCTGGATTGCTTACGTAAACCCACAACACCGCGCACTATTTTTAGCCAATGGTTTTCACGAAATATTCCGCCATCGAAAATTAGATTGGCTGGAAGGGTGTATACTGGAGAAGAGAGTAGTATGATTTGGAAATGGTCTCTGGAATTTCTGACTATTGTTTCTATGCTTCGTATCTAGCTGAAATTCAAATATTTACAAGACAATTTCACAACCTCGTTCTCGAAAAACCAAGCCCTCATTCAGTTTTTATTGTGGGCTCAAACCCTTATCTTTGCGACCCCAAATCTGTTATTCGGCAGATTCTTCTCTTTATTTTAAAGGGATGTCCATTGGGATCAACGAATTATTAATCAAAAAAATTGTAAATGAACAATTACGAGTTAATGGTGATTTTCACTCCGGTTTTGAGTGATGAAGAATTCAAAGCGGAGCAAAAAAAATACGCGGCCCTCGTTAAAGAAACCGGAGGAACAGTCGTATCTGAAAATCCATGGGGATTGAAATCACTGGCCTACCCCATTCAGAAAAAAACAACTGGCCTCTATTGGGTAATGGAATTTATAGTCAATTCCGATTTTCATGAAAAATTGAAGGTCCAACTTCTGCGGGATGAAAGCGTCCTCCGTCACATTTGCACGAAGCTCGATAAATACGCCGTCGAGTACAATGCCAAGAAGAGAACCGGCGTGAAAACAGGGACCGAAAAATTAGTGGAGGCATAATTATGGCAAAGAATGAAATTAAGTACCTCACCGCCATTAAAAGCGACAAACGTGTCAAGAAGTTCTGCCGCTTTAAAAAATACGGAATCCGGTATATCGATTATAAGGACATTGAATTCCTCAAGAAATTTTTGAACGAGCAAGGGAAATTGTTGCCCCGTCGTTTGTCAGGAAACAGCCTTAAGTATCAACGCAAGGTTTCCGACGCGGTAAAAAAGGCGCGTCAAATGGCCTTACTACCATATGTAACTGATCTCTTGAAATAAAACTTATCATGGAAGTAATATTAATTCAGGATGTTGACAATCTTGGTGCAGTCAACGAAGTAGTCAAAGTTAAGAATGGCTATGCCCGCAATTATCTGCTGCCCCGCCAACTTGCCGTTGAAAATAGTCATAGCAACAAAATGCAACTGGAAGAAAGAATGAAGCAGGTGAAGAAAAAAGAAGAAAAGATGTTGGCGGACATTAACCTGGTAATTGATAAGTTGAAAGAATCTCCTTTGCGTTTAGGGGCGAAGACCGGTACCAGCGGCAAAATCTTCGGAAGCGTTACTACCCTTCAAATAAGTCGCGCCATTCGCGAGCAAAAGGGCTTTGAAATTGACCGCAAGAAGATCCAAATCGCTGACGAGGTAAAGGAGCTGGGCACTTATAAAGCCGTGATCGAGTTTGGGAATGGCCAATCCGCAGAAGTAGAGTTTGAGGTTGCTGCTGAATAACTTAGAACGAATTTTGGCGATAAATAAATAGAGGTTGTTCCTGGTAAGGGAGCAGCCTCTTCGATTTTGACAAATTGCCTGTCTAAAAATTAGAAATCAAACCTTTGCGGCTGAACTGGATTCCCCTAATAACCGATAAAGAATAATTTGGCAATTTGTCAGGGAAAATTCCGTTATTTTGTATTGATTTCGTGTACTCTACAGTTTCACAAGTCCTGAACGTTTTGGGATTTCTTTAAATGTTCACCGGTTACTGTCTACTGTTGGGACTTTTTTGTATTAAAAAAATTTCTTTAAAATGAACATTTACGTAGGAAACCTAAGTTGGAACCTGAAAGACCAGGACTTGTCCAACCTTTTCGCTTCGCATGGTGAAGTGATCTCAGCAAAAATTGTGAACGACAAATTCACTAACCGTAGCAAAGGCTTTGGCTTTGTAGAAATGGCTAATGACGCAGAGGCACAGGCTGCTATCACAGCTCTCAATGGTTCAGAAGTAGACGGTCGCAACATTGTTGTGAATGAAAGTCGCCCGAAACCTGAAGGCGGTGGCGGTGGAGGATTCAAAAAGAGAAGCTTTGGCGGCGGAGGCGGCGGCGGCGGTTACAAGAAAGGTGGCGGCGGCGGCGGCGGCGGTTATAACAAAGGCGGTGGCGGTGGAGGATACAACCGCGATCGTGGTGGCAGCGGCGGCTACAGCAACGACTATTAAGAACGAATAACATTCGTATACGGGTTTTCCATGTCTGATTGCGCATTGCGTGATCAGACTTTTTTTTTACCCCAGCCAATCCGTGTACTCCATTTATGAACCTTTCCCTTCGTAAATGCCCTCAGACCGAACTCCATTTGCTATTTTTCTTGTAATCTGTTAACCATTTTGTAAAAAAAACTCGACCTTCTTATCTGTTCCGGTTTGGTTTTTGAATATACAGCAGGGGTTTACCGGAACATGAAGTGATCATCCGACCACCGGATCTTATTTCAGTGAAAAGAAAAAACAAGCCATTATGATCACTGTCATCATCTCTGCATTGAACGAAGAAAAGACCATCGGATCCGTGGTCAGGTTTTGTTTGTCTCACCCCATAGTGTCGGAAGTAATTGTAGTGGATGACCGGTCAGATGATAATACGGCGTCGATTGCAAGAGAGGCAGGTGCAAGGGTGGTCATCAGTGAATCCAGAGGGAAGGGCACATCGATGAAGGAAGGAGTTCGTGAATCAGCCAACGAGCTGATCATCTTCCTGGACGCCGATATTGATCCCTATCCTGAAGGAACGATTGAAAAGCTTTCTTCTCCCTTATTGAATAATGAAGCCGACTTTGTGAAAGGGGCTTTTGCACGCAATGCCGGGCGGGTTACAGAATTAGTCGCAAAACCTTTGCTTCATATTCTGTTTCCAGGACTGACCCAGTTTTCACAGCCACTCAGTGGAATGATCGCAGGCAAAAAAAGCTATTTTAAAAAAATAGAATTTGTCAATGACTATGGTGTGGATATCGGGATACTGATTGACATGTATTTAATGAAAGCACGAATGAAAGAAGTACACATCGGATATATTGAAAACAAGAGCAAGCCCTGGGAGGCTTTAGGCAAAATGAGCAAAGAAGTATCAACCGCAATCATTAACAAGACACATGGACAAATGACCGTCGATCTTTCTGAGGAAGACGTCGTTTCTCTGGAAACAATTAACCGCGAGATGAACAAAGTGCTTAAAGAACAACTCTCCGGTTACCATAAAATGATCGTCTTTGATATGGACCAGACCATATTTAAGAGTCGGTTCATTGACGAGTGCGCGCATCGGTTTGGATTCAATGCACAACTGGAGGATCTCCGTTTTAGTGAAAAGGACCCAATCATATTGACAAAGCGGATCGGGATCCTGTTGAAAAACAAAACGATGGATGACTTATTGAACGTCGCAGCCGGTATGGCCATCGTAGAAGACATCCGGCAGGTGATCAGTGAATTCAAGCTGAAGAAATACATTACAGGCATTATTAGCAATAGTTACACTTTGGTGACAAATTATGTGAAACAAAATATCGGCGCCGATTTCTCTCTGGCACAACAATTGGAATTTTCTGGCGGGAAAGTGACGGGAGAAGTAAACCTGCCCTCTTATTTTTTTGGTTCACCGGAAAGCATATGCGGTCACTCATTTTGTAAGACAAATGCGCTGCAATATGCGTGCGAAAAATATAGTGTGCTTCTTAAAAATTGTATTGTAGTAGGCGACGGACCTGAAGATAGATGTATGGTGGGCCATGCGGGGAAAGGTGTCGCTTTTTGCAGCAACGACGAGCTATTAAAGAAGATGGCGTACCGCTCTATTAAAGAAAAGAAATTTGAATCCATATTAGAAATGGCTGATTGAGAAACCAATCCAACGATCAATAAACCCTTAAACCATTGTTTATGCCCGACAGATTTTACAATATCCTGGTCCCCGTCAATTTCACTAGCAGAAATAAGTGGGCCATTGCCAAAGCCATTGAGCTTTCCAACAGTTTTAACTGCAATATCCACCTGGTTTATGTCCTGCACAAGCGACTAATTCCATTCATTCCGGTGGATCGAACGTTCTTCACGCCCTATGAGTCAGGCGCTGATCTTTTTCTTTGCAGGCAGAAACTGGAGCACCTCAAAGCAACCTATAAAGGCCAGCTCTGCGGTAACGGTACCATTGAAATCAGCATCCTGGAGGGCAACCCGCGACAACAACTGGCGCAATACATTCAGCAACAGGAGATGGACCTGGTAGTAGTGGGCTTATCTAAGTTCAATTTGCTTCATCGCCTTGTTTCTTCGATCGCTATCAGCAGGTTGGCAAGAAAAAGTTTTCTTCCGGTCTTAGCTGTCCGTTCGAGCGGATTAGTATGCCACTTCAAAAAAATAGTATTACCTGTGCATAGCGATATTCCGCTTCGCCGCATCCGGCTGGCAACTATATTGGCTAGAGCATTTAAGTCAACAGTCTATTTAGTATCACTTCGTGAAAAAGCAGATACTTCAAATTCCATCATATCCAATGCACTGGAAATTTTGCAAAGTCTTTCCACGGTACCCGTTCAATGTTTCCTGATGGAAGGAAAGAACCTGGCCCAGAGTACATTGGAATTCTCCAAAAAGATCAATGCCGATCTAATCGTCGTCAATCCCGTGAAGGAATATCGCTTACCGGGATTATGGAATCGAATAACAAATAATCTTCTTTCTTACAGGTCGAATATTCCGGTCATTACAATGGAAAAACAAATAAAGGAATAAAAACTCGCATGCCGGGCGCCTAAGACCCGGCATGCTCCTTCCATTAAATCATTTTCATTATTGGACAACCCTGATAATGCCTGCTCCATTGTAGGAATGATATTCACCATTGTACATGGCATCAGCACTGACTGGTCCCATCTTAAAATTGCCCGGTGATACTGCGCGAACGGCATAATAATAAACTTGCTTATTACTCTCTGCATCAACAAAGAAGTGGATGCGATCGTCTCGTACATCCAAAGCAGTTGGAGTAGATGCGTCCTTGATCCAGTCCATCCCCGGAATTTCTTTTGTTCTGGGATTTTCAATTTCAAATCCGGCTGGCAGCAGATCAGTGATCACCACATTTTCTATGGGAGTGGAAAAGGACCTTTCCAAGGTCAGTGCAATGATCACCAGTTCATTTTGTTTAAATGAGTTTCCAGTAATAGGAGTGCCGAACCGGTTATAGTACCGCTTCCTTATTTTCAAATAACTATCCTCTTCTTTGTAGGCCCCCGTAGAGCTGATGCCTTCAGATTGCCAGTAATAATACAATCTGCCGGTGCCGTGAGTTACAATATTAATGTTCGTTGATTTCAATGCAACTTTGTCGCCTCGCCATTGGCCTCCATCCACTTTAGCAATAGTCTTCATGGATCCGGAGGATTCAGCGGATTGTATTTCAGCGCTTACATCAGATTGATTGGCAGTTCTGGCCAACTTACCCAGCGCAAGGAATGCAAACGCTCTTTCCTGTGTACTGAGCCAATGCCGGTTCTTAAGCTTATCACTCACGTGCCTGGCCATGGTCGGAATCTGTGCGTTTCCGGGATCAACATCAATCAACGAATTCAACGCAATGGCCTCGTCTCGCAGATCAGAGTAATAGCTACCGCCTGTCTGTGCAACCGATTCCTCACCCGCAAATGCAGAAGGCAAAATTTCCATGAATGATTTCTTGTCGCCGGCCAATGCATAGGCAGCTGACAACATGTAACGGCTATCCAAAGCAAGAATCGATGGATTTGCCTTGTAATAATTCATTGCCGGAACATTCGTCCGACCAGCCAATGTTAAGACGTACAACCCATATGTAACTTCTTTCGGCGCTATTTTTCGATTTTCGGTACGGTTGTAATAGTAGGTGATTGTCATTCGGCTTTTCAACCGATTATTGATATAATTCAACATCGTTTCCAATAAACTATTATCAACATCAAAACCTGCTTTCTTTGCCTCTAACAGAAAATGCGCTGAATAAATCGTTGTCCACCAATCTTCCTTGCCTTCACCGTCCCAAAGGGTAACTGCGCCATTATATAATTGGCGCATTTTTATTTTGCGAATTGCCTCGATAATATTGGTGTTGGCGTTGATCTTATTTTGCTTAGCCACCTGGCTGCCGGAAGCATTCAATTGCATCAGGTCTGCCAGATCTCCATAATATAGTTGAGGAAATGCCGACGACACCGTTTGCTCTGTGCATCCATACGGATATTGTACCAACCATCTTAACTGTTCGCCCAATTCCAGTGCAGGAGACCGGCTAACTACTAATTGATAATCCGTACTGCTGGGAATAAAATCGCCCATGCCTATGGTTATTTTTTGCGAGCCGCCGCCAGCGATCGATCCACTTCCGCTCATTTTTTGAAGTGTTGATGGTGGCCGCACAGAGATATCTGTCACGTCGGTGAATTTTTCTCCCATCGCAGTCACCGTCACGGTAACTTTTGCTACATTAATAACCGGATCTGCGACAACTTTAAATATGGTTATCCCTTCGCTTTTATTGTTCAGTGAAACAGACTGACTATTAGTTCCAATTACTTTAAGAGGACCTTCTACAACTAGATTTGTTGAGGCGGATATTGCCTTATCAGTCGTATTCGTCATCGTCACGGGAACATTTACAGTATCTCCCGGACTTAAAAATCTTGGCAGCGCTGTGCTGATCACTATTGGGTCGGCGACAGTCATTGTATTATCTGCAGCTCCAAAACTCTGACCCTTGTACGAGACGGCCATTAATCGCAATTCACCACTGAATTGGGGGATATCGAATTCGAATTGCGCCTCTCCATTGCCATTTGCCTTGCTGAGACCGCTCCAATAGCTCACCAATTTGACCCTTTTTGCAGGCATTGGGTTGAGTCTCTTCTCCAATCCTAGCTCTGCATCACCGCCCGTGCTACTGAGTCGCGCTCTCACCTCTGCGAATAACAAGGGATAGAGGTCGTAGGCAGTTACCTGTAGTGCTTTTTTCTGATAGAAATAATCATAGGGATCAGGAGTCTTAAAGTCACTGACCTGCAACACACCGTTGTCAACTGCGGAAAGCGTGACATAACTTCCAGCACTGGCCTTTACAGTTACTTTCTGGTGTGTACGTGACCGAACCGACTTTTGCGCCAGGATCTGAACAGGAATTCTTCGGCTCTTTTCTTCTACCTGGACATTCTGAAAACCGTGTGCGACTGTCAAGGGAATATCCGACACATCGTGCGGTTTGATCAAGGTGGCAGTGATGTATACATTTGGAACGTGTTCTCCGCTTAGCTTCAGATCGAGAGTCGCTGTTCGATTACTTACTTCAACATACTGATAGGATATGACGTGATCCGTTTCCATAGTCACCAACATCCGACCGCTGAAAGGAGATTTGAATAAAGCCTTTACAGATTCACCAGCAAAAAATGACTTTTTATCCAATACTATTTCTATGTTGCCTTCATTATTTACTTCAAACGAATTATTGTCGCCACCCCAACTTCCATAACTATAAAAACTTCGACTGACATAGCTGTTGCCACCCGGCGAATAGACTCTTAACTCATAATCTCCCGGTGATCTGGGTGTATAAGAATAGGAACTGTTGTTACCTACTGAAACCTGGTTTTCTATCATCAGCTTATCCTGGGTCTGCGATTCATATCGGAAATAGCTTCCACTTTTGGCCAGGACGGTTCTATATTCATGCTTGATAACCTGGACTCTTGCTGATGCCACAACCACCTTCCCATCTTTATTGGCGGCTGCCAGTGAAAATCTTACCGGTTGATTCAGGGAATAGTAGTAGAACCAGTCTTTTTTTATTCCAAAAAATATATCCTGAGTGTATACATCGACGGATGTTGCGCGGCTCACTGGTCTTCCGGTCTCATCAAATACAGTAGTATAAAAATTTGTTTGAAGTGCGCCCATATTTGCATAGACCGATGGTACTTCATATTGTAACACTGCATTTCCTTCTGCATCTGTCTTGCCTTCCTTCACCACTTTATCAAAGAAAGTCTTTTGATTCGCCAGGCTGAAATCATAATCCTCCAGTGTTGTCTGGTGAAAAATATTTTTGCTTCACCTGGATCTCGGTTTCATAGTTACGTCCTGAGGCCGGTGGACCAAAAAAGTTCATGGCATTGATCGATAAATTGGCAGACTCTCCCGGCTTTAAGAAGGCTTTATCAAGTTTGGCATTCACGCGAATGCGATCGGGAACGAATTCTTCCACCGAGAAATTTTTTGACGCAAGCAACACATCATTTGAAGTATATACCTCCAGTGTATAGCTGCCGGTGATAGCGGAAGTGGATATGTCGATATTACCGTCGATAGAACCCTCATCGTTGAGAGTTTTCCGGAAAGATTTCAATTCCTTTCCGTTCGGCATAAGGAATTTCATCTTTAATGGGATCTCACCAGGGTTCTTCCATTGGCGATCCCGAATAACGACGGCAAAATTTATTTTCTCGCCTGGACGATAAATATCCCGCTCTGCATACACAAACGCATCCAATCCACTTGGATTGGTTCTTTTACCGCCCACCTCAAACCTGGATATATTCACCTTCGTATTGGAGAGAGGAAGATAATTGAAATCGTCAGCGGTCTTGGCTATAACCATGGCGGGCTTGAAGCCACCAAAATCATTTTTCCTGTAAGTAAGTTCGGCCACACCTTCCTTGTCAGTAGATCCGGTGCTTATCAATTGGTTGTTGGCGGCATAAATAGAAATATTTACGCCATCAACCGCCCCTGCCGTCTTTAGTGAGTTAGCGAAGACATATATTTTGTCCTGGCCTTCTTTAGCGATCAATCCTAAATCAGAAAGGGAAATGTAGCGGCTATCCTTAACCCAATAGTCCTTAGTCGAGCGGATCATGATGTGATAAACACCTTTGAATTCAGGCAATCTGTCTTCAAACTGTGAAAAATTAAGGAGCCTGCCTGCGCTGCTTTTAGGTAATGTGCGGGTGTCGATCTCTTTTTCATAGATCACATCGCCCAAAACCGCATTATTGCTTTCTTCTGAATATCCATAGTAATCTCCATCGCCTTCCTCATAACTTACATTAGTGGCCTTGCTTTCCTGCGGATAATAATCATATCGTTGCGCCATCAGCAGGTTGCTTTCATATATTTTTGAAATGACGAGTTTCACTGTAGGAACATTGGTGATCTGCACTTCAATATTTTTTCCACCTTTTCGGGAGAGATAAATGCCCTTGCTGTTGTTGAATCGAATATTGGCTTCGAGCTCTCCAAAAGCGACACTACCGTTATAATCTTCTTTTAAAACTCCACCTATCTTACCTCTAAGGCCTTTGGAAATATTCAATACATAACTTTTCTCTACATCAAACTTATCACTGCGAAGGGTGATGCCATTTTCATTTGTTTCAATGGTATAGTCTACTGCCGGATCGAATTTGATAAGTCCCTTCAAATTTTCACCTGTTAATTGCTGGCTGGTGCTGACCATCACTGTTCCTTCGCTGCCATCATGCTGAGATTCCAGGTTTTGAATGTTTAAAACAAATGGAGAAGAAATAGAAATGGAAGTGGCTATGGGATCAGTGGTTGTATTGTTACCGCTCTCCGGTTTGAGTCCTTTTTCGATGGAGACCTTTGCTTCATGATCTTTATCCTCCAGTTTTATGCCATTTACCCGAAAGGAGATCTTATTGTCGGGCGACATGGTGATCATGCTCACATCCGATTTGGCCCCGTCAACTTCTACATTCAATCTTTCTTTAAGGTTGGCGGGATTTACTCTGTAGTTAAAAAACAGGTCAATTTGGGGAACGGCTGTTGTGCTGCTTTCATTAGTCTGAGTCCATATAAACTGTGAATTATCGAGCGTAAGATCGGGAGTATGAAAGTTTATTTTATCGGCGCCTTTTACTGAGTTAAACTTGCTGAATTTAAGCACTGACGATTTGACCTTGGCTGTGTAGCTGGTTGCGGGCATCAGCGGTTGGGAAGGAGAGAAAACCAGTTGGTCAGGGCTTTCCCAACGAAATCTGCCGGCAATATTTGGTTCAAAAGAAATATACTCGGTGGAATCCCATGCATTTAACATGGAATCTTTCACCAGGGACGTATTAAAGCGAAACAACAGGTTGCCCATTTGCGGCACTTCACCTTTGGCATTGGTGAAATCCAGGAGGATAGAATTCCGTTTACATGAGGGCAAAAAAATAGTTCCGAAAAGAATCGGAACAAGGAAGGACTTGATACGCATATGTAGTCAGGTTAAATGGTAAATATTAAGAAGGAATAAGGTAAAGAAAATCGGGTGAACCAAAAAACTTGATCTCAGCTTCTTTTTACACAGCAACAGTTCACCTGCTATGTTGAAAAATAATAATCAGTAAAGATTGAGAAAAGCTAGGGAGGAATGTCCCGCGTGGGTCGGGACGAATCACTGAGCTCCATAAAAGAAAAGAATTAGAATTCTAAATTAGATATGCAAAATAGGTTGTTCAAATTTCGGTAGGTAAATATTTGTTAAGAGGCAGGAGTATAACATCCTTTTATTATATTGGTCAATATGAAACTCCGCCTTACTAAGAAAAATGTACTCAAATTCCTAAAGCGCACAGGGATCATACTGCTCGGACTGTTTCTTTCTTTTATACTGCTGAATTGGATCTTTCCATTGCCCGATAAGATCGAGTACACAACAGTCATCACCGACAACAAAGGAGAAGTGATCAATGCATTTCTCACCAAAGATCAAAAGTGGCGCATGAAAACGGAACTGGCAGAAATTTCTCCCCTGCTGCGCAAGACGATCATTAACAAAGAAGATAAATATTTCTACTCACATCCAGGCGTGAATCCATTGGCAGTGGTGCGTGCCATTTTCAAAAACGTATTTCGCATGCGACGGACATCGGGCGCAAGCACCATCACGATGCAAGTGGCAAGAGCTCTCGAACCGGGCAAAAGGAATATCTGGAGTAAGATGAGAGAGATGTTCCGAGCCTTTCAATTGGAATGGAAATATTCAAAAAGTGAGATACTGCAATTCTATCTCAACCTGGTACCTTATGGCGGCAATATCGAAGGAGTAAAATCTGCTTCACAATTATACTTTTCGAAAAACCCGGATCATTTGTCTTTAGCCGAGATCACTGCTTTAAGCATCATTCCCAACCGGCCTTCTTCCTTAGTCATCGGAAAGAACAATGATTTGATCGTAAAGGAAAGGAACAGATGGCTCAAAAAATTTGCAAAGAATAAGGTATTTACAGAAAAAGAAATTGAGGACGCATTGGCCGAGCCGCTCACCGCTACCAGGGGGACCGTGCCTCACTATATCCCGCACCTTGCATACAAACTGAAGAAACAGGAAGTAGCTTCGCTGATCGAGACCAATATTGACCTGAATACTCAATTAAAAACAGAAAAGTTAGTAGAAGACTATGTGCGGACAACGCGTTTAAAAAACATAAAGAACGCAGACGCCATCATCATCGATAACAAAACTCACCAGGTAATTACTTACGTAGGATCATCGGGTTTTTATGATACAGCGGACGGCGGCCAGGTAAATGGAGTTCAGGCAGTGCGCCAGCCCGGTAGTACATTGAAGCCATTACTGTATGCTATGTGTTTTGATGAGGGACTATTGACGCCGAAGACCGTGATGACCGACGTAGCAGTCAACTATGAAGGTTATGCGCCTGAAAATTTCGACAAAAAATTCAATGGCTATGTAACAATAGAATATGCACTCGAGCATTCGTTGAATATTCCGGCCATCAAGAGTCTTAAGATGCTCGGGTATGAAAAGCTAATTCGAAAATTATCTACCTGCCGTTTTAAACAGATACAAAAAGACCAGCGCAAACTTGGATTATCAATGATCCTTGGAGGATGTGGCACGACGCTGGAAGAGTTGGCAGGGTTGTTTTCAGTATTCGCCAACGACGGAAACTACATTCCACCAGCTTATCTGCAACGCGATACCATAGTTCATAAAATAAATGTGATCAGTCCGGCGGCTAACTATATGATCAATGATATTTTATCCAGAATCAACCGACCTGATTTTCCATTAAACTGGACAGCCACAGAGCGAATGCCCAAGATCGCCTGGAAAACAGGCACCAGCTACGGCCGCAGGGATGCCTGGAGTATCGGCTACAATAAAAACTATACCGTAGCGGTGTGGGCAGGGAATTTTTCAGGTGTGGGCGCAGTAGACCTTAGCGGAGCCAATATTGCAACGCCTTTATTGTTCAAGATATTTAATAGTATCGACTATGATAGCGATGAAGAATGGTTTACGCAGCCTGCTGATTGTGATCTCCGGAAGGTTTGCAGCGAAACGGGAAAGGTTCCCTCCGATCACTGCACTAACCTGGTTTCTGATTATTTTATTCCATTGATCTCATCTACTAAGGTTTGCGATAACCGCGAGGAAATCATGGTGAGCCCGGATGAAAAAATATCCTACTGCAGAAATTGCGCTCCGCAAAGCGGCTATAAAAAGAAATGGTACAAATTGATCGAGCCCGAGATGCAGTCATGGTTCGATGAAAATGGGATTTCTTACCAAAAGATACCTCCGCACAATCCGGAGTGCACGGTAATATTTATGGGCAATGCACCGGTGATCGTTTCTCCCACTAACGGCACTGAATACCTGATAAATAAGAAGGATCCTGAACCTTTGCAATTGATCTGTAAAACGGCAAATGATGTGGGTAGAGTGTATTGGTATATCAATAACAAATTTTACAAGAGTTGCAATGCGGGAGAAAAACAATTTTTTATAGCTGAAGAAGGACCGGTGAAAATCTCCTGTACGGATGATAAGGGAAGGAATAGAAACATTAATATTCGCGTGAGGTATGTTAATCTTTAGGGAGGTTTAATCCATTTTTTTAACGGTGCCCGCGCCGCTGACATCCTGCGTTACGGCGGCATTCCCTCTATATCTTACATCACCTGAACCGCTGACTTGTACATTCAGCTTGACACTGGCAAATACCTCCGCCTCGCCAGCACCCGAAATACCAACCGAAACATCTTCGGCCAGGAGATCCTTGCAAATGATATCCGTACTTCCCGAGCCTTCCACCCTGAATTCTTTTGTTTGCCCTTTTAATTCAATTTTACAAGCTCCGGAAAGATCAGCATCGACTTTTGGTGCCCTCACATCGATCTGTACTCCGCAGGAGCCGCTCATTCCTATACCGAGATTTTCCGACGCATTGATCTGGTTTTCGCTGATTATATCGCAGGCGCCGGATGCCTCCAGGTGCTTAAATAACGGTGAACTAACATATACTTTGATATCCCTGGTCGGATCGAGATTATATCCATCCCTTTCGTGAATAAATAATTTTTCTCCATCGGTGTCCACAGTAATAAATTCAAGTAGATTTTCATCTGCTTCAATACGTATACTGCGCACGGAATCCTGTTTGATAAAGACGTCAATGCTACCGCTAACATCTACAGCTACAAAATGTCCGGCCGTTCGGCTTTCTGTCTTAATATGTCCGTTGCCATGAACCCGCTCTCCACCAAAATAGTGACAGGAAGTAAGAAGGATGACAAAGGCAATCGATATGATCAGGATCGGTTTCATAATTAAAGTTTTGGGGCGATGCAAATATGACAATCTTTTGGATATGACCACCATTTTGTGCTTTAGGTTACAAGTTTCCTCGTCAAAGACGATCTTTCTTTCGTTGTGTAAAACACAAAGGTTTCAGAACCAAATGTCTAGCATCGTCAGATCAACATCTAGCAACTAGTATTTACCTTCGCGGGCATGACGGAAAAAATCCTTATTCTAGATTTCGGTTCCCAGTATACCCAATTGATCGCCCGCGCCGTAAGAGAGGCCAGGGTGTATTGCGAAATTATCCCCTACTCTCGTCCCATCCATTTTGACCCTGAATTAAAAGGCATCATTCTTTCTGGCTCGCCGTTTTCGGTGAACGAAGAAAATGCGCCCGACGTCAACATCCAGGAGCTAATTACTAAAGTACCTGTGCTGGGTGTTTGCTATGGAGCTCAGTTAACAGCCAAACGATTCGGCGGCACGGTAGAAAAAAGTAATAAACGTGAATATGGAAGAGCTTTATTGCAAAGATCAACCAATGATGTTCTGTTGAATGACGTCTCTTCAAAAAGCCAGGTGTGGATGAGCCACGCCGATACCATTCTAACCTTGCCTGCAGGTTTTGAATTATTAGCCACTACGGAAACTATTCCTATTGCTGCATTTAAGAAATTGCCTGTGAAGAATGGAAATGGAAGTCCTGCTGCTCATGTTATGTCGCCCGACTTCCCCTTATATGGAGTTCAATTCCATCCGGAAGTATATCATTCTACCGAAGGAAAAAAAGTCTTGCATAATTTCCTGGTGAACATCTGCGGCTGCCACCAGGATTGGACTCCCGCCCATTTTATCACGGATACCGTCGAGGCCTTGAAAAAGCAAATCGGCAAGCGAAAAGTGTTGATGGCTTTAAGTGGTGGCGTTGATTCTACGGTTGCGGCGACTCTGATACACCGGGCGATCGGAGATCGTTTGCATGGCATATTCGTCGATAACGGAGTGTTGAGGAAAGATGAATTTGAAAATGTTTTAAAGACTTATGCTCAACTCGGATTAAATGTAAAAGGAGTCGATGCTAAACAATATTTCTATAAGGCGTTATCAGGAATAACAGATCCCGAAGGAAAAAGGAAAGCAATCGGTAGCTGCTTCATCGATGTATTCCAGGAAGAGGCATTGAAGGTTGTTCGAATGTCTACAGACGATCCAGTAGGGTTCCTTGGACAGGGAACCATCTATCCCGATGTTATTGAAAGCGTCTCTGTCCACGGTCCATCGATGACGATCAAATCGCACCATAATGTTGGTGGTTTACCCGACCATTTGCACCTGGACCTGGTAGAGCCTCTTCGTTTTCTTTTCAAAGACGAAGTCAGAAAAGTGGGCAGGGAGTTGGGCATTCCGGCAGAGCTGATTGAGCGGCATCCCTTTCCCGGGCCTGGGCTTGGCTATCCGCATTCTTGGGAGAAATCACGGAGGAAAAAGTACAACTCCTGCAGGAAGCCGATCACATTTATGTAAAAGCTTTAAAAGATCATGACCTCTATGCAACGGTATGGCAGGCCGGGGCAATCTTGTTACCGGTAAAAACTGTAGGCGTTATGGGTGATGAGAGGACCTATGAATTTACAGTAGCGCTCAGAGCGGTTACGAGTGTGGATGGAATGACAGCGGATTGGGCACATTTGCCTTATACATTCCTGGCTAATGTCTCAAATGAGATCATTAATAATGTAAGAGGCATCAACCGCGTAGTGTATGATATTAGCAGCAAGCCTCCTGCAACGATTGAGTGGGAGTGAGAATTTTGATTACTGGTTACTGATTATTGATTATTGAAAATTTGATATCTGATAAATGAATTTCCTAACTATTAAGACGTCTTTTAAGATTCGTATCCAGGCAAAAACCAAAAGTTTTTTTTTGTCGATTGTGTTATTGGTGTTTTGTCTGCATAGTAGCTATGCACAAAATGATACCATAGTTTCCCGTCACCGCATTGCGATCTTTGCTCCTCTTTACCTGGACTCAGCGTTTATTGGTGATACGGTTTACCGCTACGGGAAAAATGTTTTCCCCAAATTTATCAACCCGGGACTCGAGTTTTATGAAGGCGCGCAACTTGCTATAGATTCTCTCGAAGCAGAAAAGGTTCCATTGGAACTATTCATATATGATACGCGTTCCACCAAAACAACACTATCCGATCAATTAAATGATCCCATACTCGACAGTGTGGACATGATCATTACCCACTGTAGCGGCAATGAATTGCAGCTTTTTGCCGATGCCGGCTTTCGAAGAAATATTCCTGTCATCAATGCGAACCTGCCCAATGATGGAGGAGTTACCGGCAATCCTTTTTTTGTGATCCTGAATTCGACCTTGAAAACCCAATGTGAAGGCATCTATAAACATATCCAGAAGTATTATGCATTGAACAAGCTCATCGTGTTCCGGAAAAAAGGTCAACTGGAAGATCGCATCAAAAGTTATTTTGATGATTTTGGTAAGAATACGGCATCGGTCTCACTGAAACTTAAGTACATCGACCTTATAGATAGTTTTACTATTGATCAACTGCAACAAGAATTGGATAGCAATACGCAGACCTTGTGTATTTCCGGTAGCCTGGATGAAAATTTTGGAAGGCGTCTCACTTCGCAACTAGCATCTCTGCGTCCCAGTTACCAGGTAAGCGTGATGGGAATGCCTACATGGGATGTGATCAAAGACTTCAGCAAGCCTGAATATAAAGGGATTGAGATCACTTACGGAACGCCGTTTTATAATTCAAAAGTAGACAAGGTTAGCAATTCCATCTCTGCTTATTTTAATTTTAAAATGTTTGCACGCCCCACGGATATGGTGTTCCGTGGTTATGAGGTAACATGGAAGTATGCTCATTTACTTCAGAAATATGGAAAGGATATTGCTTCCAATCTGGGCAATAAAGAATTCCGGGTCTTTACAGATTTTGATATTCAACCCGTGATCAATAAACAAACGACTACATTGGATTACTTCGAGAATAAGAAAGTTTATTTTCTTAAGTGGTTGGATGGGACGATTAAAGTAATGAACTAGCCTCTAGTTCGGACCCACCCCAAGTCGATTAAATTTGCAATTTTCTCGTCCTAAAAAAGGTTGACTGGTTTATTAATTTGAAGGGAAGGTAAAAATCCGCAAGAACCTTTAATAGTTCTTGCGATTTTTTTGTGCCAGGCCTTCGGCTTCAATTTGTTTTGTTCGTGCATTTGTCTGGGTATTAGCATAGAGTTACTTTGATGAGGTCTTTTGTTGTTGTAAAGCGTAAAGCTCGATTGTACTTCGAGTTTCAGCTGTTGGAGGTTATCAAAAGCGTCATCGAGCTCAAATTCATCTTTTAGTATGCCATTGATTCGTTCAGCTATAGCATTGTCGTAAGGGTTCCCGTCCTGGGTCATACTGATGTCGATACTTATGTTATTAAGAACATCGATGTACGCAGAGCTACAGTATTGTAGTCCTCTATCAGAGTGATGGAATAAGGCAGTGGTATATTTTCTATTTTTTAATGCCATTTTAAGAGCTTTAATGGTAGCTGGCTGCTAACAGGGTTTCGCTTACGTGGTATCCCATAATCATTTTAGAATAAGCGTCGGTGATAAGGTGTAAATAACAAGAACCTCTTTTAAGATTACTACTAAGTAATATCAGCAACCCATAATTGCTCTGGTTTTATCATTTGCAAACCTTTTATTAGGTTAGGGTACTTCTGCATCCAGTGTTGGGAATGGGTGGTTTTCGTATATTTTTTTTTCTTTATTATCAACAGGTGTTCATGGCGCAGAATCCTAAACAAGTGGTCTCGACCAATTGGAATGTGTTGGCTTTGAAAATCTTTAGCCAACAGATAATATAGCTTACTTACACCTAAGCGAGGTATTTGCTTGCGGATGGCTAACACTTTTTGTTTTGCCACGGAATGATGACAAGTTTTATGTTTTTGATTACTTTTCGATTTATAATAAGCTTGTTTACTATAGCCAAGCTGGCGGACACACAGCTAAGCAATCACTTATTTGTTGTGCTGACGCAACTCTTGGACAACTCGGCTTCGATTTTTTTTAAAATGTTCGTATCAAATTCACGATTGGTGATTTCAATGAACTTGTCGTAAACTTTTAGCTTGAGCTCTGCGTCTTTTAACTTCTTTTCAAGATCTTTGATACGTTGCTTTTGAGGATCTTTCATCGGCCGACCAGCTAGTGTTTTGATGCAGGATAAACAAAATTACCGTACCTGCGGCACCATTTTAGCACCGTACTGTTGCCCACCAACCCATACTTACGTTGCAATTGGCCTTATGGTAAATAGCCCTCGATTCAAACTCTAAAACAACCTTGTTTTTTGAAGGCAATGTTACTAAACCTCAGGAGAAGGCGGTGCTGGATCTTTAAGATAATCTTTATCTGTCCCATATTTGTTGACTTTGTAGTCAACTTTTTTCAGGACGAGACATTATTCCTATACTTGCCCCTCCTCGGAGGGGATTGCGTAGCATCTAAAAAAAAGACCACCGCTTGCGCGATGGTCTTGGGTTTTGGTTTATGGAAAAAATTACTGTTTAACAACTTTCGACATTACCTTTTCTGAACCCTGCCATACTTCGACAAAATACATTCCGGTTACCAGGTGGTCGCCGAAGCGGAACGTCTCGTATGGAGCGCCTTTGATCGTCTGAACCAGCTTACCTGACATTTCAAATACTTTGATCACGACAGGTTCGCTGCGAACTGTCTTCACTTTTAGGTTGAAGAAGTTCTCAGACGGATTCGGATAGGTAGATACTTCAATCTTCGCATTAAAGCCTTGCATATGCGGATCGGTCTCTGTACGTCTCTGAGTCAAACGAGCGCCGCTACAAGTCATGATTGTCACCGTCGTCGTTGCTACCGCCGTGCATGTACCACTTCCGTAAGTATACCTAACTGTGTAGGTACCGTTAGAGCTCAACCATGGTACTATCAATCCTGATGACGTAGAGAAGAATAACCCGCTCTGTTGTCCCGAAGAATTGGTATAAGAATAAGTACCGCCTGATTGCCCTCCGCTTGTACCGCCACGAGTAACCTGGGCAACTAACGAAGTTCTGCAATAAGGAGTGCCATTGTAGGCAATGGTTGTGAACCGTGGTCCGGCAACAACCGTCAGCGCTCTGGTGACTGTTGTGCTACCACAACTGGTTACCGTGTACCTAACTGTTACTGTTCCTGCGCTTACTCCAGTTACTACGCCCGTTGGAGCAATTGTGGCAGAACCTGTTCCGTTCGCTATTGACCAGGTTCCTCCAGGTGTCGCATCGGTAAAGGCAGGGGTCGTACCACCTGTACAAACTGTAGCTGCACCACCACCAATCGCTGCCACCGTTGGAGCTGCATTTACCGTTAGCGTCTTGAACGCAGATACCGGAGCGCCGCATCCTGTGGTGAGCGTATACGTGATGTTCGTTGTTCCGGCACTCAATGCAGTCACCAATCCTGATGTTGCATTGACGCTGGCTACAGCTGTGTTTGTGCTGGTCCATGTTCCTCCTGCAGCGCCAGTCTTAGTATAGGTAGCCGTTGCACCTACACATAGTGGAGAGGTTCCGTTCACAGTTCCCGGACTCACATTCGGAGATACTGTCAGCGTTTTGAATGCTGATATCGGAGTACCACTACAGTTGGTGACTGTATATGTGATATTCGTCGTTCCGGCAGTTAATGCTGTCACTAAGCCCGTCGATGCATTTACTGAGGCCACAGCAGTATTCGTACTAGTCCATGTTCCGCCTGCCGTACCAGTCTTTGTGTATGTAGCTGTTGCTCCAATACACAATGGTGTTGTTCCATTGACTGTTCCCGGAGTCGGAGCCGTCGTTACTGTAAGTGTTTTGAACGCTGCTATTGGAGCACCACATCCTGTGGTGAGCGTGTATGTGATGTTCGTTGTTCCTGCAGATAATGCAGTCACTAATCCTGATGTTGCATTGACGCTAGCTACTGCTGTATTCGTACTGCTCCATGTTCCGCCTGTAGCACCGGTCTTAGTATACGTTGCAGTTGCACCCACACATAGCGGTGAGGTTCCGTTCACAGTTCCCGGATTCACATTCGGAGACACTGTCAGCGTCTTGAATGCTGATACCGGAGTACCACTACAGTTGGTGACTGTATATGTGATATTCGTTGTTCCTGCAGTTAATGCAGTCACTAAGCCCGTCGATGCATTTACAGATGCTACCGCAGTATTCGTACTAGTCCAGGTTCCGCCTGCCGTACCAGTCTTCGTGTATGTAGCTGTTGCTCCAATACACAATGGTGTTGTTCCATTGACTGTTCCCGGAGTCGGAGCCGTCGTTACTGTAAGTGTTTTGAACGCTGCTATCGGAGCACCACATCCCGTGGTAAGCGTATATGTGATGTTCGTAGTTCCGGCACTCAATGCAGTCACCAATCCTGATGTTGCATTGACGCTAGCTACTGCTGTATTCGTACTGCTCCATGTTCCGCCTGTAGCACCAGTCTTAGTATACGTTGCAGTTGCACCCACACATAGCGGTGAGGTTCCGTTCACAGTTCCCGGATTCACATTCGGAGATACTGTCAGCGTCTTGAATGCTGATACCGGCGTACCGCTACAGTTGGTGACTGTATATGTGATATTCGTCGTTCCAGCAGTTAATGCTGTCACTAAGCCCGTCGATGCATTTACAGTGGCTACTGCGGTATTCGTACTAGTCCATGTTCCGCCTGTCGTACCTGTCTTAGTGTATGTAGCTGTTGCTCCAATACATAATGGGGTCGTTCCATTCACCGTTCCAGGAGTTGGAGACGCAGCCACTGTCAGTGCTTTGATCGCTGATGCAGGACTGCCGCATCCGCTGCTCACTGTATAGGTGATATTGGTTGTTCCTACAGTTAATGCAGTTACCAATCCTGACGTTGCATTGACACTAGCCACAGCCGGATTTGAACTGCTCCAGCTTCCACCTGTTCCGGTGGTCGTGTAAGTTGCCGTTGCCCCTACACAAAGTGGTGAGGTTCCACTCACAACCCCTGCACTTACATTCGGAGACACTGTCAGCGTCTTGAATGCTGATACCGGAGTACCACTACAGTTGGTGACCGTATATGTGATATTCGTTGTTCCTGCAGTTAATGCAGTCACTAAGCCCGTCGATGCATTTACAGTTGCTACTGCGGTATTCGTACTAGTCCAGGTTCCGCCTGTTGTACCTGTCTTTGTGTATGTAGCTGTTGCTCCAATACACAATGGCGTAGTTCCATTCACCGTTCCTGGAGTTGGAGACGCAGATACTGTCAGTGCTTTGATCGCTGATACAGGACTTCCGCATCCGCTGCTAACTGTATAGGTGATATTCGTTGTTCCTGCAGTTAATGCAGTTACCAATCCTGATGTTGCATTGACACTAGCCACAGCCGGATTTGAACTGCTCCACGTTCCGCCTGCGCCGGTCGTTGTATAAGTTGCGGTTGCCCCTACGCAAAGTGGTGAGGTTCCGCTCACAACGCCTGCACTTACATTTGGAGACACGGTCAGTAGTTTAGCCGCTGAAACTGGGCTTCCACATCCGCTGCTCACTGTATAAGTGATATTCGTCGTTCCTGCAGTTAATGCAGTTACCAATCCTGATGTTGCATTGACACTAGCTACAGCTGGATTTGTACTGCTCCAGCTTCCGCCTGTACCGGTGGTCGTGTAAGTCGCTGTCTGACCAATACAGAGTGGTGTCGTTCCGCTCACAATACCTGCACTTACATTCGGTGACACGGTCAGTAGCTTAGCCGCTGAAACTGGGCTTCCACATCCGCTGCTCACTGTATAAGTGATATTCGTTGTTCCTGCAGTTAATGCAGTTACCAATCCTGATGTTGCATTGACACTAGCTACTGCTGGATTTGTACTGCTCCAGCTTCCGCCTGTACCGGTGGTCGTGTAAGTCGCAGTCTGGCCAATACAAAGTGGTGTCGTTCCGCTCACAATGCCCGCACTCACATTCGGATTCACGGTAACCACTGTCGGTGCAGATGTTGCTGAACAACCTGCAGCACTTGTTACGGTCACGCTATATGATCCACCTGTATTTACTGTTATTGCCTGAGTTGTTGCTCCATTGCTCCACAACCATGATGTACCTGCTGAAGCAGTCAACACCACTGATCCACCTGTACAGAATGTAGTCGGACCACCCGCACTAATCGTCGCCGTCGGTAATGGGTTGACGGTAACTACTGTCGGGGCTGAGGTTCCTGAACATGAACCAACTGTTACTGTTACCGAATATGATCCACTTGTTGTTACTGTTATTGCCTGGGTCGTAGCACCATTGCTCCACAACCATGATGAACCGGCTGATGCAGTCAACACTACTGAGCCTCCGCTACAGAATGTAGTCGGACCACCAGCAGATATCGTTGCCGTTGCTGATCCTACTGTCACGACTGTCGGCGCTGAAGTAGCTGAACAACCTTCTGCACTCGTTACCGTTACACTAAATGATCCGTTGGCGTTCACTGTTATTGCCTGGGTCGTAGCACCGTTGCTCCACAACCATGATGCACCTGCTGAAGCAGTCAGGGTTACTGATCCTCCAGTACAGAATGTAGTCGGCCCACTCGGCGTAATCGTTGCCGTTGGTAAAGGATTAACGGTTACCGCGGTTGGTGCAGATGTTGCTGAACAACCTTCTGCATTGGTTACGGTCACGCTATATGATCCTCCTGTCGTTACTGTTATTGCCTGGGTCGTAGCACCATTGCTCCACAACCATGATGCACCTGCTGATGCAGTCAGGGTGACTGATCCACCGCTACAGAATGTAGTTGGACCACCAGCAGAGATCGTTGCCGTCGGTAATGAATTGACGGTTACGACTGTTGGTGCTGATGTTGCTGAACAACCTTCTGCATTAGTTACTGTCACGCTATATGAATCGCCTGCAGTCACTGTGATTGCCTGTGTCGTTGCACCATTGCTCCACAACCAAGAGGCACCTGCTGATGCAGTCAGGGTGACTGATCCTCCAGTACAGAACGTAGTTGGACCGCTCGGTGTAATCGTTGCTAACGGCAGACTGTTAACTGTCACCACTGTTGGTGATGAAGTTGCTGAACAGCCTGGGCCATTCGTGACTGTTACACTATATGAACCACCTGTTGAAACAGTGATTGATTGGGTCGTTGCCCCATTGCTCCACAACCACGATGCTCCGCTTGATGCAGTCAATGTTACTGATCCGCCCGTACAGAATGTGGTCGGGCCATCTGCATCTATCGTAGCTGTTGGATTGCTATTTACTGTAACCACTGTTGGTGACGATGTTGCAGAACATCCCTCTGCATTTGTAACAGTGACACTAAATGTTCCATCGGCTGTTACATTGATTGATTGAGTTGTTGCACCATTGCTCCACAACCAGGATGTTCCAGCTGATGCAGTTAAGTTCACTGATCCACCTGGGCAGAACGTCGTCGGTCCATCAGGTGTTATGATAGCTGCTGGATTGTTATTTACTGTCACCACTGTTGGTGATGAAGTTGCAGAACAACCTTCAGCATTGGTTACTGTTACTGTATATGATCCTCCCGTCGTTACAATAATCGACTGGGTTTCTTCTCCATTGCTCCAGATCCATGATGCACCTGCTGATGCGGTCAGGGTTACTGATCCACCTTCACAGAAGGTAGTTGGACCATCTGCCGAAATTGTCGCGATTGGCAGCGGATTTACCGTCGTCTCTGTTGGAGCGGAGCTAGATGGACAACCATCAGTGGTTATCGTTACGCTATAAGTTCCGCTTCCATTAACGATGATAGACTGAGTCGTCTCTCCGTTGCTCCACAGCCATGTGTCACCTGCTGAAGCTGTCAGTGTAACTGATTCACCTGTGCAGAATGAAGTCGATCCAGACGGCGTAATGATTGCCGGGATCACCGCATTCAGAGCGAAGGTTACGCTGATCGTATGATTAGCTGTCACGTTGGTGAATGTATGACTGCTAAGCGGTCCTGATGGTACTCCATCTATTGTTACCTCGTCAATATGGTAACATGGAGCTGGAGTAATTGTATAAGCCTGGCTTCCGTTTAACGCCACGACCGTTTCACCATCTGGCGATATGGTTCCGTTTCCACCTGAGCTGGCATTGATCGTGAACGTATTCGCTTCGAACGTTGCATGGATCGTATGGGTTGCCGTCACATCCGTGAATGTGTAGGTTCCAATTGCTCCCTCTGAATTACCATCCACTGTTACATCGAGGATATGGTAGTTCGCGTCAGCTGTAATTGTATAAGCCTGGCTGGCGTGGCAGTCTACTGGCGTTACACCATTTGGTGCAATAGATCCGCCCGAACCTGCAGTTGCCGTGATGTCATATGTATTGATCGCAAAGACCACATGGATAGTGTGATTGTCAGTCACGTTGTTGAACGTGTAACTGCCACCATCACCTACTGAGTTACCATCTACTAATACGTCGACAATATGGTAACAATCATCCGGTGTGATGGTATAGGTGACATCCGTTCCGCAGGTCACATTAGTTCCGCTACCTGTTACAGATCCATTACCCACGTGAGTGTCCGTGATCGTGTATGGTCCATTGATCGCAAAGGTTGCACTGATCGTATGGTTACCGTGCACATCACTGAATGTATAGCTGCTAACAGGGCCTACAGATACCTCGTCCACTAACACATCTTCAATGTGGTAGCAAGCATCGGCTGCGATCGTATAGGTCAGGTCATCTCCACAGGCTACCGTGCTGGCATCTGCCGGAGTTACTGAACCATTTAGACCAGCAGATGCTGATATCGTATAAGGTCCGTTGAGCGTGAATATCGCATGTATCGTATGCGCTTCGCTTACATCACTGAACGTATAAGTGCCTACTGCTCCTACTGATACTCCATCCACGAGTACGTCAGCAATGCTGTAGCAGTCATCAGCGGTTATTGTGTAAGTCGCATCAGTACCGCAAGGCACGCTGCTTGTTCCTAAAGGACTGATCGCACCACCCGTAGTGGCAGTGGCAACTATATCATAGCTACCGTTGCTTTCGAAGGTGGCCTCGATCGTATGCGGAACGATCACATTATTGATCGTGTACGTTCCGACTGCACCTACTGATACTCCGTCAACCTTGACGTCAGCAATGTGATAGCAGTCGTCTGCTGTAATTGTATATGTAATATTCTCACCGCAAACCACTGTCGTTGCATCCGCTGGTGTTATAGATCCGTTTGGTCCTGCGGTGGCTGTAACGATTGGCTGATTCACCGTAACCGTCGTTGAGGCGGTTGCCGTGTTGCTGTTTGCATCCGTTACTGTCCAATGGATGACAGATACACCCGGATTGAACACTCCACTGGCATCATTGCCTGTTCCGTTGGTCACTGTTGTGTTACCAGTTACGGTGTATGTTATGGTTATCGGATGAAGAGGATCACAATTGTCCGTTGCGGCCAGGGCAGGTATCACATAAGTATTACCTGGATTCTGACAGAATACCTGTGCAGCCGGAGTGCTGGTAATGATTGGATCTGTTTCATCTGTTACCGTCACATCAAACTGACATGTATTCTCATTTCCAAAGTTATCGGCGTATGTGTAGATCACATGGCTTGTACCTACAGGGAATATATGATTGACCGGTAAGGCTGTTGCGCCGATGTCGTTTCCATCTACTTTCACGCTCACCAGGTGAACCGTACCACATTCGTCGGTTACGGTAACTGGTTCTAAGCCCACTGTCTTGCTGCAATCAATTCCACCTTCTGTAGTGGCTGTTATTGAAAGCGGACAACTTGTAATCTGCGGACCTTCATTATCTGTCACGGTGATCAGCTGTGTGGCGCTTGCGCTGTTGTTGCAGGCGTCTGTAGCTGTCCATGTACGCGTAATGACATAATGGTCGCCATCAATTGCTCCGACTACATCGCTGTGAGCTATCGTTACTGTTCCATTGCAATTGTCAGTGGCCGTTGCCGTGCCTGTATTTGTTGGGTCGTTAGGAGCATTGCAAGCAATACCCAGATTTGCCGGAGCGGTCACCACTGGTGCTACATTGTCAATTACCGTGATCAGCTGGCTGACTGAGCTGCTGTTTCCGCATGCATCGGTGAATGTCCATATACGCGTGATGGTCAAAGGATCACTCTGACATCCTGCACCACCGTTGTTGGTCTCTGAAACTACACCGATGATGGTTCCTCCGCATTCATCTTCCACGCTTAGTGTTTCAGCGCCAAGTACATCATCTACGCAAGCATAGCTAGCTGCTGCCGGTGCTGCCGGCGGTGTTGGAGGCGTATTGTCGATCCTTGTAGTGTACTCAAATGAGCTGCTATTATTGGAAGGATCTTTATAAGTAACTGTAATTATTGTGTTGCAATCTGTACCAGAGAGCACAATGGTCCTTGATACGTTGCCAGCCGATGCGCAATTGTCGAGAGCGCTCGTTACCGCAATCACTGCATTAATGGCATCGCCGGCAGTGTGATAGCAAGAAGCTATCGTCCCGTGCGTAATCACCGGAGCCAGGATATCCTGAACAGTGATCGTCTGCGTATGAGTTGCTGTGTTAGAACAACCGTCCGTAGCGCTCCAGGTACGAGTTATCGTATAGTTATAGAATGTTGACGTTGCAGGGTTGCTACCCTTGGTCGTTGTCGGCACTAATGATACCGCTACTGCACCAGCGCAATTATCCGTTGCTGTGATGGTCTGTAGCAGTGGCACGTTGGCGCAGCTCACTGTTACATCTGCAGGCAATTCACTCAGCACTGGTGGTTCTGTATCGGCACCGGTATAGGTTACCACTGCATTTGGAGCAGTTATGTTACCACATGCATCCTTGATCTCATACGTGTAGGTTGCTGTCCAACCACAATTAGTACCGGAGACATCTGATGTCAACAAGGTAGCAGTTACAGTGCTGCAGTTATCCGTGTATTGTGCGGCTACTACTGCTTCTGTTGCTGCACCTGGTGCATTGGCCATACAAACGTTACCAACGAATCCACCTGGTAAAGTGCCAGTCAGAGACGGAGCTATATTATCTGTTATGGTAATGATCTGATCTGGTCAGCTGCCGGGTTGCCGAACAATCAGTCGACCAGATGCCATGTACGCGTGATTATGAATGAACCTGCGCATGGCCCATCTACCGTTACATCTGTAATACGTTGCATCGAGGGTGCCGTTGACGCAATTGTCGGCTTCATCGCTTACATCACCCGTAGCTGCTGGGAATGCATTGTATGAACAATCCGCATGCCGTATGAATCTTCAATATCTGCCGGACTGTGAATGTCGGAGCCGTATTATCATGTTACTGTGATGGTCTGTGTCTGGTCAGCTGCAGCATTGCCTGCAACAATCTATCAGATGCCATGTACGTGTGATCGTGAATGATCCTGCGCATGCTCCTGCTACTGTTACATCTGATAGGTTGCATCCAGGGCTGCAGTGTGATCACAATTGTCAGCTTCATCGCTTACATCTCCCGTTAGCTGCTGGCGTGCATCGTATCACAATCGCTGCTGTATGAATCGTAACATCTGCCGGTACCGTGAAGGTCGGTGCGTATTATCCGTTACCGTAATGATCTGTATCTGATCTGCTGCTGCATTACCTGAACAATCTTCCAAATGCCATGTACGAGTGATCGTGAATGATCCTGCACATGCACCTGCTACCGTTACATCCGAAAGGTAGCATGCAAGGCCTGCAGTATGATCGCAATTGTCAGCTTCATCGTTTACATCACCTGTGCTGCTGGAGATGCATTGTATGAACAATCCGCATGCTGTATGAATACGTCACATCTGCCGGTACTGTGAAGGTCGGTGCTGTATTATCTGTTACCGTGATGGTCTGGTCGTGAGTGGCTGCAGCATTGCCTGAACAATCGTCAATGCCAGGTACGAGTGATCGTAAGTGATCCTGCACATGCTCCTGCTACCGTTACATCCGTAATACGTTGCATCCAAGGCCCTGTGTGATCGCAATTGTCTGCTTCATCGTTTACATCTCCCGTTAGCTGACTGGATTTGAATTATAGCTACAATCCGCTGCACTGAAGATCTCTACATCTGCCGGTACCGTGAAGGTCGGTAGTGTATTATCCGTTACTGTAATGGTCTGTACCTGAGTCGGCTGCCGCATTGCCTGAACAATCAGTCAAGTGACCATGTACGTGTGATCATGAATGAACCTGCACATGCTCCTGCTACCGTTACATCTGTAATACGTAGCTGAAGGCCCGTTGATCACAATTGTCTGCTTCATCGGTCTACATCTCCCGTTAGCTGCTAGCGATGCATCGTATACCAATCGCTGCAGTATGAATCTCAATATCTGCCGGACCGTGAACGTCGGTGCTGTATTATCCGTTACCGTAATGATCTGTATCTGATCGAGCTGGTCGCATTACCTGCAATTATCTACCAATGCCATGTACGTGTGATACGTGATGATCCTGCGCATGGTCCTGCTACTGTTACATCCGTATACGTAGCCTGCAAGGCGCAGTTGATGCAATTGTCAGCTTCATCGGTTACATCACCTGTTGCTGCTGGCAGATGCATCGTATCCACATCCGCTGCTGTATGAATCGTCAACATCTGCCGGTACTGTGAAGGTCGGGGCTGTATTATCTGTTACCGTAATGGTCTGTACCTGATCGGCTGCTGCATTGCCTGCAATCAGTCTACCAAATGCCATGTACGTGTGATGATAATGATCCTGCGCATGGACCTGCTACTGTTACATCTGTAAAGGTTGCCTGCAGGCCCGTTGAGCAATTGTCTGCTTCATCGGTTACATCACCTGTTGCTGCCGGAGTGAATTATAGTACAATCCGCTGCAGTAAAGATCGTTATATCTGCCGGACGCGTGAACGTCGGTATTGTATTATCGGTTACTGTAATGGTCTGTACCTGGTCGGCTGCTGGGTTACCACAGTTATCTACCAGATGCCATGTACGGGTGATGATATGGAACCTTCACATGGACCATCCACTGTTACATCCGTAAACGTTGCCTGAAGGCCTGTTGAGCAATTGTCTGCCTCATCGTCTACATCTCCTGTTACTGCTATCGAAGCATCGTAACCGCAGCTTGCATTCGTGAATACTTCCATATCGGCCGGACGCGTGAACGTCGGTGCTGTATTATCCGTTACCGTAATAGTCTGGATCTGATCGGCTGCTGGGTTACCACAATCGTCTACCAGATGCCATGTACGGGTGATGATGTGTGAACCTTCACATGGACCATCAACTGTTACATCCGTAAACGTCGCCTGAAGGCCTGTTGAGCAATTGTCTGCTTCATCTTCTACATCTCCTGCTGCTGCCGGAGATGCATCGTAACCACAGCTTGCATTCGTGAATACTTCTGCATCTGCCGGACGTGTGAACGTCGGCGCTGTGTTATCGGTTACCGTAATGGTCTGTACCTGATCGGCTGCCGGGTTGCCGCAGTTGTCCACCAGATGCCATGTACGGGTGATGATATGTGAACCTTCACATGGGCCATCAACTGTTACATCTGTAAAGGTTGCCTGAAGACCTGTTGAGCAATTGTCCCCTTCATCGTCGACATCTCCTGTTACGGCTATCGAAGCATCGTAGCCACAACTTGCATTCGTGAATACTTCTGCATCGGCCGGACGTGTGAACGTCGGTGCTGTATTATCATCGATATTAATAGTCTGTACGGCAATGCTACTAAATCCGCACTGATCAGTTATCGATAGGTTCTCGTTATTACAATAGGGCATGTTGTAACTTCCCACAACATCCGCACTTGAAACTGTCAATAACGCATCGGCAGTACAGCCATCGCTGATAGCTAATCCCATACCTTCCAATGCGAGTACTGATGTCGCAGCAGCCGGAGCGTCCGCTACACCACATCCTTCGATATTGGCTATCGGTAATGTACCTGTTATTGTCGGCGGAGCCGCATCTATTCTCACATTATAGGTTACAGAATTGCTGTTACCACATTCATCCGTCACCGTTACTTTGATTACCCTATTACATGCGGGTCCAGATGTTTCTGTAACTAAACTTCCTTCCAGGTATTCATGACTTGTGCAATTGTCAGAATATATCGTCGCTGCCTCAACGGCATCAACCGCTGTACCTGAAGACCCGAAGCAGAACGGAATCGTACCAGCTGTTATTGTCGGTTTGATATTGTCCGTTACCGTAATGGTTTGTACCTGGTCAGCTGCCGCGTTACCGCAGTTGTCTACCAAGTGCCATGTACGGGTGATTACATGTCTACCTGCACAAGGGCCATCGACTGTAACATCCGTAAAGGTTGCTTGCAATCCTGTAGAACAATTATCTAATTCATTTGATACATCACCTGTTACACCAACCGATGCATCATATCCACAATTCGCGTCAGTAAAGATTTCGATATCTGCAGGACGTGTGAATGTCGGTGCTGTATTATCACTTACTGTAATGGTCTGTGTAAATGTCGGACTCGTGTTACCACAAACATCCGTAAAGTTCCATGTACGTGTCCGCACATAGTTGCTTACGCATGTACCTGGAGTTATATCGTCGCTTAATACATGAATCGTTGCAGAACTGCATGTTTCAGTCGCCGTAGGCGCTAAAGCCAATGCCTGTGCTATTCCTGTTGCGTCACTGCATTCCAGCGTTGCGTCAAGGTCTCCTGCCAGTTCAACAATTGCTGGAGGGGTTGTATCTTCTATGGTGAAGGTAGCTGAAGTTACGTTTGTGTTTCCACATTCGTCAGTTGCAGTAAAAGTTACTGTTGCTGATCCGGTTGCTCCACAATCATCGCTTAAGGCAGTAAAGTCATTACTGAAGGTGATTGATACCACGCACATGTCGGATGCTGCTGCTCCTCCATTAGTGGTAACCAGTCATTCAATGCAGCTGCATTACCTGCGCCATCACACTCTACTGTCATATCCGATGCAGGAGTATCAATAGTCGGATCTGTTGTATCTTCTATGGTGAACGTAGCTGTAGTGTACTTGTGTTTCCACATGCATCCGTTGCAGTAAACGTTACTGTCGCTGATCCGGTTGCTCCGCAATCATCGCTAAATGCAGTGAAGTTATTACTCCAGGTTACTGTACCACTGCATACATCAGATGCTGCTGCTCCGCCATTGTGTCAAGCCATGCATTCAATGCTGCTGTGTTTCCTGCTCCGTCACACTCTACTGTCTGTCTGATGCCAGTACAATAGTCGGATCTGTGTATCTTCTATCGTGAAGGTCGCTGTAGTTGCTGATGTATTACCGCATGCATCCGTTGCTGTAAAGGTCACTGTTGCTGTTCCTGTTGCTCCGCAATCATCGCTTAATGCAGTGAAGTTATTGCTCCAGGTCACGACCGCTGCATACATCGGTTGCTGCTGCTCCGCCATTGATTGCAAACCATGCATTAAGTGCTGCTGTATTTCCGGCTCCGTCACACTCTACCGTGCTGTTCGATGCCTCGGTATCGATCGTCGGATGCTGTGTGTATCTTCTATAGTAAAGGTTGCTGTTGTAGTACTTGTATTTCCACAGTCATCCGTTGCAGTAAATGTCACTGTTGCTGTTCCTGTTGCTCCGCAATCATCGCTTAATGCAGTGAAGTTATTGCTCCAGGTCACTGACCACTGCATACATCAGATGGCTGCTGCTCCGCCGTTGTTGGCTAAGCCATGCATTCAATTGCTGCTGTATTGCCGGCTCCGTCACACTCTACCGTGCTGTTTGATGCCTGCGTATCGATGGTCGGAGCGGTTGTGTCTTCTATCGTAAAGGTTGCTGTTGTAGTGCTTGTATTTCCACAGGCATCCGTTGCAGTAAAGATTACTGTGGCTGATCCTGTCGCTCCGCAATCATCGCTTAAGCCGTGAAGTTATTGCTCCAGGTTACCGACCACTGCATACATCGGATGCCACTGCTCCGCCATTGTGGCAACCATGCTATTCAATGCGCTGTGTTCCTGCTCCGTCACATTCTACCGTGCTGTTCGATGCCTGCGTATCGATGGATGGAGGCTGTGTGTATCTTCTATCGTAAAGGTTGCCGTTGTGGTTGACTTGTGATTTCCGCAGTGCATCCGTTGCCGTAAACATCACTGTTGCACTTCCCGTTGCTCCGCAATCATCGCTCAGATGCAGTGAAGTTATTGCTCCAGGTCACTGTACCACTGCATACATCAGATGCCACTGCTCCGCCATTGTTGGCAAGCCATGCATGCAATTGCGCTGTGTTGCCGGCTCCGTCACACTCTACCGTGCTGTTGGATGCCTCCGTATAAATCGTCGGTGCCTTGTAGTATCTTCTATTGTAAACGTCGCTGTGGTCTGTACTTGTGATTTCCACAGTGCATCCGTTGCAGTAAAGATCACTGTTGCACTGTCCTGTCGCTCCGCAATCATCGCTGAGATGCAGTGAAGTTATTGCTCCAGGTCACGTCCTCTGCATACATCGCTTGCTACTGCTCCGCCATTGTTGGCAACCATGCATTCAATGCTGCTGTGTTTCCGGCTCCGTCACACTCTACCGTGCTGTTTGATGCCTCCGTATCGATGGATGGAGGGGTGTGTATCTTCTATCGTAAACGTCGCTGTTGTTGTTGCTGAAATATTACCACAGTGCATCCGTTGCAGTAAAGGTCACTGTTGCACTTCCTGTCGCTCCGCAATCATCGCTGAGAGCAGTGAAGTTATTGCTCCAGGTCACTGTACCGCTGCATACATCGCGAAGCCACTGCTCCGCCATTGTTGGCTAAGCCATGCATTCAATGCAGCTGTATTGCCCGCTCCGTCACACTCTACCGTGCTGTTTGATGCCTCCGTATCGATGGATGGAGGCGGTTGTATCTTCTATCGTAAAGGTTGCCGTTGTGGTGCTTGTATTTCCGCATGCATCCGTTGCAGTAAACATCACTGTTGCACTTCCCGTTGCTCCGCAATCATCGCTGAGAGCCGTGAAGTTATTGCTCCAGGTCACGACCACTGCATACATCAGTGGCCACTGCTCCGCCATTGCTGGCTAACCATGCATTCAACTGCTGCTGTGTTGCCTGCTCCGTCACACTCTACCGTGCTGTTTGATGCCTCCGTACATGGATGTCGGGCCGTGTGTATCTTCTATCGTAAAGGTCGCTGTTATGGGCTTGTATTTCCGCAGTGCATCCGTTGCTGTAAAGATCACTGTGGCTTCCTGTCGCTCCGCAATCATCGCTTAATCCAGTGAAGTTATGGCTCCAGGTCACGTACCACTGCATACATCGGATGCCACCGCTCCGCCATTGTTGGCTAAGCCATGCATTCAACTGCTGCTGTGTTGCCTGCTCCGTCACACTCTACCGTGCTGTTCGATGCCTGCGTATCGATGGATGGAGGACCGTGTGTATCTTCTATCGTAAAGGTCGCTGTTGTGGTGCTTGTATTACCGCAGTGCATCCGTTGCCGTAAAGATCACTGTTGACTTCCTGTCGCTCCGCAATCATCGCTGAATGCAGTGAAGTTATTGCTCCAGGTCACTGTACCACCGCATACATCTGATGCACTGCTCCGCCATTGTTTGCTAACCATGCATTCAATGCTGCTGTGTTGCCGGCTCCGTCACACTCTACCGTGCTGTTTGATGCATCGGTAGAGATCGTCGGGCCTTGTGTATCTTCTATCGTGAATGTCGCTGTCGTTGACTTGAATTTGCCGCATGCATCTGTTGCAGTAAACATTACTGTTGACTGTCCTGTTGCGCCGCAATCATCGCTCAATGCCGTGAAGTTATTGCTCCAGGTTACGCCTCAGCATACATCAGTTGCTGCTGCTCCACCGTTGTTGGCAACCATGCATTCAATGCGCTGTGTTTCCTGCGCCGTCACACTCTACCGTGCTGTTCTGATGCCTGGTATCGATGGATCGGTGCCTGTGTATCTTCTATCGTGAATGTCGCTGTCGTTGATTTTGCATTACCGCAGTGCATCCGTTGCTGTAAAGGTCACTGTTGCACTTCCTGTCGCTCCGCAATCATCGCTTAGAGCCTGTGAAGTTATGTGCTCCAGGTTACGTACCCTGCATACATCGGTAGCTGCACTGCTCCGCCGTTGTTGGCAACCATGCATTCAATGCGCTGTGTTTCCGGCTCCGTCACACTCTACCGTCTGTTTGATGCCTGGTATCGATGGTCGGTGCCGTTGTATCCTCTATCGTAAAGGTCGCTGTCGTATGACTTGCATTACCGCAGTGCATCCGTTGCAGTAAAGATCACTGTTGCTACTTCCTGTCGCTCCGCAATCATCGCTGAGAGCCGTGAAGTTGTTGCTCCAGGTCACCGCGCCACTGCATACATCGTGGCTACTGCTCCGCCATTGCTGGCAAGCCATGCATTCAATGCGCTGCGTTTCCTGCGCCGTCACACTCTACCGTCTGTTCTGATGCATCTGTACGTGAATCGTCGGCCCTTGTGTATCTTCTATGGTAAACGTTGCTGTTGTTGCACTTGTATTGCCGCATGCATCCGTTGCAGTAAAGATCACTGTTGCACTTCCTGTGGCTCCGCAATCATCGCTGAGAGCCGTGAAGTTGTTGCTCCAGGTCACCGCGCCACTGCATACATCAGAAGCTACTGCTCCACCATTGTTGGCAAGCCATGCACTCAATGCTGCTGCGTTTCCAGCGCCGTCACACTCTACCGTGCTATCTGATGCATCGGTAGCAAATATACCGGACCCTTGAGTATCTTCTATGGTAAACGTTGCTGTCGTTAACTTGCATTGCCGCATGCATCCGTTGCAGTAAAGATCACTGTTGACTTCCTGTGGCTCCGCAATCATCGCTGAAAGCCGTGAAGTTATTGCTCCAGGTCACTGTACCACTGCATACATCAGAAGCTACTGCTCCACCATTGTTGGCAAGCCATGCACTTAATGCTGCTGCATTTCCGGCTCCGTCACATTCTACCGTCTCATCTGATGCATCGGTAGAGATAGTCGGACCTTGAGTATCTTCTATCGTAAACGTTGCCGTTGTTGTGTTGAAATATTGCCACATGCATCCGTTGCAGTAAAGGTTACTGTTGCAATTCCCGTTGCTCCGCAATCATCGCTGAGAGCCGTGAAGTTATTGCTCCAGGTCACGCGCCACTGCATACATCAGATAGCTACTGCTCCACCATTGTTGGCAAGCCATGCACTCAATGCGCTGTGTTTCCAGCGCCGTCACACTCTACCGTCTCATCTGATGCCGGAGTAGTGATGGATGGCCCTTGAGTATCTTCTATCGTAAAGGTTGCCGTTGTTGTTGCTTGAAATATTACCGCATGCATCTGTTGCAGTAAAGGTTACTGTTGCACTTCCTGTGGCTCCGCAATCATCGCTGAGAGCCGTGAAGTTATTGCTCCAGGTCACCGCGCCACTGCATACATCAGAAGCTACTGCTCCACCATTGTTGGCAAGCCATGCATTCAATGCTGCTGTATTGCCGGCTCCGTCACACTCTACGGTCTCGTCTGATGCCGGAGTAGTGATGGATGGCCCTTGAGTATCTTCTATCGTAAAGGTTGCCGTCGTTGCACTTGTATTGCCGCATGCATCCGTTGCAGTAAAGATTACTGTTGCACTTCCTGTGGCTCCGCAATCATCGCTGAGAGCCGTGAAGTTGTTGCTCCAGGTCACCGCGCCACTGCATACATCAGAAGCTACTGCTCCACCATTGTTGGCAAGCCATGCATTCAATGCTGCTGTATTGCCGGCTCCGTCACACTCTACGGTCTCGTCTGATGCCGGAGTAGTGATGGATGGTCCTTGAGTATCTTCTATCGTAAAGGTTGCCGTCGTTGCACTTGTATTGCCGCATGCATCCGTTGCAGTAAAGATTACTGTTGCACTTCCTGTGGCTCCGCAATCATCGCTGAGAGCCGTGAAGTTGTTGCTCCAGGTTACACTATTACATGCGTCTGACGCAACGGCTCCCCCATGATTTGTCAACCATGCTGCCAATTCTGCTGCATTGCCTGATCCGTCACACTCTACCGTAGTGCTTGATGCAACAGTGGTGATTGAAGGTGGTGTCAGATCCTTTCCTGTATGAGAATAAGTCTGATTAGAAAGTGAATTACCACATCCATCACTTACTGTGTAAGTATATGTTACTGTCCAATTGCAATCCGTTCCTGGTACATTTGTTCCAGTCAGACGGCAGTTAATGCCCAATCGCAATTGTCAGTAAATCCTTCCAAGGCATGCGCTTCAGTAAATGCGGGAACAGACGCATCGGCATTTACTTTACAGGAATTTGTTCGACTTTACCCGCATAAGGCGTAGCCGTCAAACCGGGTCGGCGTATTATCCACCCTCGTCGTATAAATTACCGTACCAAAATTTACACAATTATCAAGTCCCACGACAGTAATCGTTGTTATACAACCACCTTCTTCTGGATCGCTGCTTGCAGATAAGATTTTGAGCATCGAAACCAGGAGCGTTATCGGTGGCTGTTGTCGCGTCTATTGCCGCCTGCAAAGCCTCCTCAATCGTATGGTAACAACTTTCAATAGTACCTGCTACCAATATCGGATCTTCTGTATCTGCTACAGTCACCGTCTTCGTGCAGGTTGAACTACATCCGTTTAGATCAACAATAGTCAATGTTAACGTAAACGATCCGCCACAACTTCCGTCGGTTGCTACAATCACACTTTGACCAGTAGAAGGATCAGGAATAGTAGCATTTCCAGTGATAGTCCACAAATAGCTAACCATACCGGAAGGAGCAGAATACGTAGACGGTTCATCGGACTCTAAATCAGAAGAATTAGGCACAACTGAAGCCGCACCTGTAATTGAACAGGCAGGCAATGGATTTTCTGTTATTTAACAGAACCCAAGGGGGCAGAACAATTAGATTCGTTCGTGGCAATAACGGAAATGATATCACCACTATTAAGATCGTTTGTTGTATAAACATTCGAGGCATCATCTTGAACAATGGTCGATCCGTTTTTCTTAAACTGATAGTTCACAAATCCAGGAGTTGCAGTGAATATCACTGTGCCCTGATCGCATATAATATTATCATTTGCAACATTGCCCGATGTTTCAGTAGCTACAAGACTGCCGGTTGGTAATGCATTTAACAACAATGGCTACTGCGCCAAATGTCACAACGCAACCATCTGAATTGGTTACTTCTACTGTAATGGTCTTGTTAGTTGTAAATGATTTACTAAAAGTATTTGAACCGCCATTTTGGTCTTCTATTCCATTTATCAGGAAGCGATAATTCGAATATCCTCCTGTGGCAGTAAAGAGCACATTGTCCCCAGAACAAATGGTATTATCATTGGAAGCGACGCCGGATGTTTCGGCGGCACTCAATGTGCCGGTTGGTATGGCGTATACTATAACTTGTTGCGGATAGACACTCGTACAGAATGTACTCAGATCCGTATAAGAATAGTTGATAGTATGAGTACCCACTCCTGCTGTTGCAGGATTAAAGGTGTAGGTACCATCATCGTTGTTCGTTATTCCCGGACCTGTGATCTGTCCCTGCGGAGAGTGATTACCAGTTAATGTAGTCGCAGCTGGTGAATTCAAACAATAAGTTGCAGCCAGGCCAGTAAAGCTTACTGTCGGACCTGGGTCTATTGTAACGGTTACAGATCCTACAAGCTTAACAGTACATCCTTTCGAATCTGTAATTTCAATATTGCCATTATTAGACGGACTATAAGTTGTAGTCGAAGGTGGGGTAACCGTAACCGTATAAGGACCAGCGCCAACAGGAACACCATTAATAACATAAGGAGGTGTACCACCTATAATTGAATTAACGGTGAGGTTGGTTGAAAATCCCGAGCAAATACTTACTGGAGCGTTGCCGGTGATATCAGCTGTCAATTCATCAGGCTGCGTAAGAGTGACGAACTGACAATCCGGATCAACTGTCACGGCTGCGGTTGTGTTACTACAACCCGTGGCAGTACTGGTAAATGTAAATGTGACTGTTCCGACCAGGTTAATCCAGTTACTACCCCAGCACTTGTTACTGAGGCCCTGCCAGCCGGCGTGGCAACCCAGGTACCACCGGATAGTGGGAGATAAAGTCGTTGTGCCACCAATACAAATAGTAGTGGCGCCTGTGATGCTAACTGTTGGCAACGCGTTTACAGTAACCACCACGGATGCACGGGTACTGCTTGCACAGCCGGCTCCGCTAAATGATTCTGCGTAATATGTTGTTGTGGTAGAAGGGCTAACTGAAAAATTGGCTCCGCTAGCACTTGTTCCAATATTTGAACCTCCGCTAGGGACAGTATACCATCTAATGGTGTTCCCTGATGAAGTTGCATTTAAATTGGAGGAAGTTCCAACACATATTGTAGATAATGTTGCAGTAACTGAGGTAGGTACAGATGGCAATGCATTTACAGTTACTGTTACTGGAGTACGTCCTGTACTAACACAACCGCCAGAGGTAACTCCTTCGGCATAATATGTTGTTGTTGTAGAAGGACTAACTGAAAAGTTTGCTCCGCTTGCACTTGTACCCAGATCAGTCCCACCTGTGGCTGCATCGTACCAATGTATTGTATTCCCTGCAGATACAGCACTTAGATTCGATGACGAACCAATACAAATAGATGATGGTGTAGCAGTAACGGACGTGGGAGGGGCTGGAAAAGCAGTAACTGTGACAGTCACCGGTGTCCGCGTAAGGCTTACGCATCCCAAGCCATTAAGTGCTTCAGCATAATAAGTTGTTGTCACTAGAAGGAGTGACTGGAAAATTCGCTCCACTGGCACTAGTTCCAATATTTGACCCCCGATAGAAACAGTATACCATTGTATCGTGTTACCTGCCGAAGTTGCATTTAGATTCGAAGCTTGAACCTACGCAAATTCCAGAAGGTGTTGCTGTAACTGAAGTAGGAGCAGCCGGAGCTGGATTCACTGTAACTGTTACGGGTGTTCGGGTCGCACTTGGGCAGCTTCCGCTAAATGATTCGGCATAATATGTTGTAGTTGTGGAAGGACTAATTGAAAAGTTCGCTCCGCTCGCACTGGTTCCAATATTCGATCCACCGGTAGAAACAGTATACCATCTTATTGTATTTCCTGCTGAAGTTGCGTTAAGATTGGTCGAAGTTCCCTGGCAAATCGTAGATGGTGTTGCTGTAACCGATGTGGGTGCTGCCGGTACCGCATTTACTGTAACAGTTACTGCAGTACGAGTTGAACTTACGCATCCCGATCCGTTGAGTGCCTCAGCATAATAAGTTGTTGTCGTGGAAGGAGTGACTGAAAAGTTTGCACGCCGCTCGCACTGGTTCCAATATTTGATCCATCCTGAGGAAACGAGTATACCATCGTATGGTGTTCCCGGCAGAAGTTGCATTAAGATTTGAAGATGCACCAACGCAAATTGCAGGAGGCGTTGCTGTAACTGCCGTAGGAGCTGCCAGGAATTGCGACTATGGTTATAGGGGCAGAAGTAAATACTGTGTTACCAGCAACCGACGTGCCCGTCTGCAGCCCCCGTATTATTTCCAAACCAACAATCATCCCTCCTTAACAACGTCGAAAGTTAAATTGTTCGTACCTGCTGAAAGAGGAGTTGTGTAATTAAATGCTGGAGTGATATTAGCGTTCGATGCCGTAATTGTAAGTGTATAGGTTCTTGTTGCTCCTGGGGCCAAATTACCTGCATCCGTCCGGACATGGTAGTCGGTCCAGCTATCAGGAGTCGTGACCCCGACACATCTGAGTATTCCATTTAATACCAATATTTACATCTGGGGTTCCTCCATCAACCCATGTAGCTGACTCCGACATTCTTAGACTGTCAACCGGTTACATTTCGCGTTTCCCGCACACCAGGTCGTAGCTGGCCTGGTTCCGCCATTGGTAAGATCCATTGAGATAAATTGGCTAGCATACGCCATTTGTGCAACTGTCCCGTCAATGTCAACACCTCTAAAATTTCCGGCTGCAGTGCCTTGACAGAATAAGCCGTAAGTGGTGGTAGTTCCATTATCTGCGTCACTGCCATAAATTCGAAATGTAACGGCGGGTAGAACGATTTTGTAGTGCAGCTACACCGCTTACGGTGAGCGTTCTATTTGTATGTGCTACCACAGGTTGCCATAGAAGCAACCACGTTGCTAGCATACCCATCGTCACTAAAACGCAGATAGGCATCAAATGAGGAAGCTACCGTCGAGACCGCATCACGCACTTTTATTGAGCTTAAGGACATTTTATATCCGGGACTTGGGGTTATTGTAAACTCGTAATAATCAGCATTAGCAATGCTTAAAGTAGTTGAAGTCGACCATCCCCTAGAATTATATCCATTTGTGGCGCTAGCAGCCGTTACACTTCCCCGCGATAAAACTGAAAAAGTTACGTTAGCATTGACGCCAGCTGGATTCACGGAACCGGTGGTCGTTCCAGTTAATCCGCACATCTCCCATCTTCCCATTGTACCCGGTTGCCCGAAGCTTTTTTGAGTAAAGAACAAGGTCGCGATCAAAATCCCAATCGCTAATACACCTGATTTACGTACAAATGTTTTCATAATAGAACGCTTATTAATGTGAGTAATCCCCTTTGCTATTTCACTATTTTCAAACTCAAGGGCGACAGGCAATGTGACCTTCTTTTGATAAGGACTCAGGCTGTTAATGCCTGATATATTATTATTGTATAGATTATGCATACGTTTATTCATTCGTTCTTGTGATGCGGGATCGATCGTCCCGGACATGATGGAACCTAAAGAGGTATTGTTATCTACCATCTTTACTCGCGGTTGAAATGTTTTCGTTTTCATGTTCTCTCTCCGTTTAATTTCTGAATTTGATTCCATCATATCTTGTAATAATCAACGTGTCTATTTTGAAATACAATCGTTACTGTCTTTTACTTTTATCCGGTAAGCTTGATTCGCAATCAACCCACCTTCTGATCCGCTTCCAATAGCATAAGGATTGGTTGACGCTGGAACTGGAGTGATCCAATTAAAATTGATCCCGTCCGTTGAAGCCGCATATTTATATGGACCGGTACCGCCACTTGCCAAAACCGTTATAGTTCCATTACTTCCTGCATAACAGTTTATATCTTGGTGTCCCTGGACTTCTGCAACGGGTTGTGCTCTCACCGTAACAGAAGCTGTATTAACCACTGCGGCCGAACCACAAGTATTACTTGCTGTTAAATGATAAACTCCCGCTCCAGCTGCGGTTATACCAGTTATAGTTGGATTTTGAAGATTTGAAGTGAAGCCGTTCGGACCAGTCCAGCTCCATGAAGTAGCTCCTGTCGCATTTCCTACTAAATTCAAATTAGCTCCTGGACAAACCGGATTGGGATTTACCGAGGTACTGACACCAGTTGGAACAGTGCATGAAGGAACTGGTTGTTCCTGAAATAACCACATTACGCGCTCTGAAGGAAGTAAAACTAGAAGATGCATCCCATGCGTAGACCCTTACATATAAAGTCTGGCCTTCGTGACCGAGATTGAAAGCGATGTACTGCCGTGTGACGCCTCAGTTGTATTAACCGAATAACTAGACCCCACATTCTGGGGAGAGGTAAATGAACTGCTGAAGGAATATTGTATTAAGGCAGTTGCAGTTGATGCGAGGTTAACACTATTTGACATGGTTATCGTTGTTACAGTCAGGTTGTTGCCTGCCGTAGGCGAAATAGTGAATTGATACCAATCATTGGCGTCCTGGTCATTTGAATTCCAGCTAGTGGATGAAACACCAGTAGAGCCATAAGAAACGCTCCGCGTGTCAGTTTGAGGACCAGCAGATACATTACCCACAGAGACAGCATTGGCATTGGAAGTCAATGCCCAAGTACCAGAAGCGGCAGTTTGTCCGTGACTCTTGTGATTAATAAATATGGCTGTTAATGTTAGAACCATCACTAAGTTTAGTCTCTTAGAAATTCGAAATAAAGTTTTCATGGTCTTGCTCTCGGGTTTAATAATTCGTTCTTATAATCGCATTCGTAACACCTAATTAAACTTCTTATTTTGATAAGCATCCAGTGTTATTATCTTTTACTCTGATCCTATAAGCCGTATTAGCAATCAGAGTTGAAAATTTGCTTTTATCACCACCAATGTTGGCTGCCTGCCAGTTCGTTCCGTTATTCACGGAAAACGAATAGGAAACTGGCAATGTTCCTCCAAGCGCCTTAACGGTTATAGTTCCATCCGTGCCGGCATAGCAATTAACATCGGATTGATCATCAACCGAGGCAACTGGCAATCCATGTACAATTACATTAATGGTTGACCTGGCGCTTTCACATCCTACAACTACCGATTGAGACACATAAAAAGGAAATGTGCCGGGCGCTGTTGTCACAGGTGTAGGTGCAGTTGAAGATCCCGTCCCGCCTGTCGGTGTTGTGTACCATAATTTATTTGAACCGCTGGCTGTTAAGACTGCAGGAGTTGCGTTTAAGCAATATTCAACCGGGCTTGATACCGTCGGTGCAGATGGAGGAACACATGTAAGGACGACTGTGCCATTCAACTGAACATTGTCGATTCTCAACACATCAGTTGAACCACCAGAATTTGTTATATAAATTCGGAAAGTTGTTGCACCCAGGCCAGTATAAGAACCTGGAAGCGCAAAGGAAGAAGTTTGAGCGGTGGTGGTTGCAGTACCACTTCCGATATTGGTTGCAAAATTATTTACACTCGAACGCACAAACCAATTCATTTGATCTGTGACCTGGTTAAAAAAGGAAAAATTGGTGAGTGTTAATGTATATCCCGCGTTCGGAGTAATAGTAAATTGATGATATTCCGTTAAATCAATTGTCCCACCCGTATTCCAACCAGAACTACGATAAGTGTCGGCCGCTCCTCCTGACGAACAATTGACGTTCGCAGATGTAAATGCATTCCCTGTCCCAAAAGATGCATTGGCCGGCTGGGAAGCCACCGTGCCAGTTGGACAGCCAGAATTCTGCGTTCCTGTAAATTGAAATACACCTAGCACTTGAGCATTTGTTTTTTCATTAAAAAATTGCATAGTGATCAACAGGAAGATTAAGGGAACTATTTTGCCATTAAATAATCCCGGCAATGTTTTCCTTCCTGTTTTCTTAGTTTTCATATTCATTATTTCAGTATTCACTTCCATCGGGTATTCGCATTATTAATTCTTTCTTCGTCCAAAAAAGGTTTCACAACCATTCACAGAATTTGGAATGATTGGCAAAAAAGAAAATGACCCCGTACGCGCGAGATCATTTTTATATGTATATATATGGTGAACGGTACAAATTGTCGTACAGCAGACACCGATCACTGTTTCAGTAACTGTCAGGGGAAAAGAAACCCACTTTTTTACAAGCAACGTAAAAATATTTCTCATACTGGTTCGGTTCGTGAACACAAAAAGGATTCATCATCCTGATTTTTTCAGAAAATAGAAAATGGATTTGCTTTTTAAAGCGGTGTTTCGAGGATTATTAGCAGTCCAGAGTGCTATGCACTCAAGCAGAAAATGTTAAAAAAATATTGGAGTGATTTTCTGAAGGAAGGCTGGATTGCTTTCGGTAGTAATGTTACGTGTTAAATAGGGTACCGAAGGAAATGCTAAAATAATCGTGTTTTTTGATATCACCAAGCCCGCGGCCAATTTAGGTCTTCGTAAATCCCCTTTTTAATCGGTTTTTAATCCACATTTTAAGGGGAATAGTAGTTTTACTAATCATTTTTTTCTTGAGAGGTACGAAGACGCCTATTTTGATACACAATCATTTCCATCTTTAACCCTAATCCGGAAGGGGTTACCTGCAACAGACAACCCTCCGTATGGATATGGGGGCAGGTGAGTATCAGTTGTCCAGGTCGCTCCATTATTTACAGAATAATAATAGGCCACGTTATTGGGCGATACATTGATAGTGATAGTACCGTCATTCCCATCAAAGCAGTTTACGTTGCTTTGACTCACTACTGATGCAATGGGCAGTGCATTCACGGTAAAAGTTGAACTACTGGTACCTGTTCCCGTTGGACCGGTTATTGAAATTGTTCCGGTAGTACCTGCCGCCGGTGTCGCCGTTATTTGACTAGCCGAATTAACAACGAAGGAGAATGCATCCGTACCACCAAATTTTACCGCCGTTGCTCCAGAAAAATTCGTTCCTGTAATCACCACCGATACAGTGGTTGCACAACCGCTACCCGGTGTAAAGCTTGTTACTGATGGAGGTGCCGGCGTTTCGGAACCTACGAAATAAAATGTTCCAGGGGAACCTTGGTTGTTAAATTCAGTCAATAGCCAATCAGCACTCCTGTTCGTATTTGAAACCCGAAATTCGTCTAACGATCCATTAAGAAAAGCCGGCGAACCAAATGTTGCATGACTTCCCAATCGCGGAATTGGTGGAGTGAGCGGAAGACTTCCACTGAATGCGAATGTTGTTTGCTGGACTCCATTTAGATACTGTCTTAGCACGTTACCAGCAACATCGCGAACAAGAGCAACATGTTGCCATGTACCGGTAGCAATATTACCAACATTAGGTCCTCCCAAATTATTACCATTATCATCTCTTACCTGCCATCCATATCTTCCTCCTGCGGGTATCAATGAAACGAGTGGGGTCACGGCTGATGTCCTGTCAATCCAATAAGATCCATTGGCTGAAGTCATATTGGTATTGTTACTAAATGAGGAAACGTTTATCCATACTTCATACGTAAAATTGCTGGTCGATGTGACACCTAACGCAGCACCTGCCGAAATATTCCGCGAAGCTGCCCCGTATGAAGTGGCTCTGCCGACCTGGCCGGTTACCCCAAAGGTGACACCCGCTGATGCCGTTCCATTATTATTGTTTGAAGTGGCATCATCGGCTGGAGAACCAGCATCGCCGAGATGGTAAACCAACCTATAATTAGCATCCCAAACGCTGGTTGCCTGTTGCTGGTCGCTGGCCAAAGCGTAACCGTAATACAGGTAAATTACTGTGTTGACACTTGAGCTCACCAGAGGAACATTCACCCAGGCTAGCAATGCTCCAGTCGCACTCGTGTAAACCTCACGTTGATATGGAATCTTGGTAGTGCCGTCACTCGAGGTAAATAATATATCATTTCCACTACTTTGTGCATGTGCAGTCAGATTAACGTCGCCAGTAATATTGATCAGCACCGGAAAATTTGCCTGATTGGAAGGAACTTTTGTTTTGTCAATAGTTATCGCTTTTCGATAACCCCAGTTCGAGTTGTACCAGGCCTGGGCAAATGTTTCCGAGGAACTCACGATAAGAATTATTACAGGTAGTGTAATTAACGGAAGTGATCGAAATCCTTTTTTGAAAAAAGCATTATATCGCAAAAAGCAGGTTAAACTCTGAAAAGAGAACCAATTCCTGGTTGTCGTATTCAACGTTTGATGTTGTTTCGCCTTCATTTTACTGGCCTGTTAAATGATTCTAATTTTTTTTAACCGGATATGTCCAATGTTGCTTCCAAAAATTTTCAGAACTTCTGATCGCCTCTGGCATGATTGGTAAGAATATCAATTTTTGCGCTGGCGTTTTTGCATCCCGAATACCCCAAACAGGAATATTGGAAAGAATAATCCATTTTCTAAATCCACTTTTCATAATAGTTAGTTTAATGACAATATGATTTTGATTCCTGATTTTTTCAGAAAATGGATTTGTGAAATTTGGTGTTTCGCGGGATAATATGCGGGAGAAGAACTACTAAGATAGATTTGTTTTTGGAGATTTTCAAGAGAGAGTTTTTTATGGGTGAGAAGTGAGAAGTAAGAGGTAAGAAGTAGGTTAGTCGTAGTGATAAGTAATAGGTTTTTAACTGGATAACAATTAAATACAAACTTCTTAATTCCGACACTATTGCCACTTAAGGATCTCTGTGTATTCTAAGATTTCCTTTGTGGCCTTGTCGTAGCTTTTTAATCGCTTATTTTGAAATACATCCAGTTGCCGGATTTTGCACCCTAATTCGAAATGGATTGCCAGCAGCCGATAATCCGCTAATGGTAACCGGAGGCGCAGTTGGAGTCGACGTCCAGCTGCCACCATTATTCACAGAATATATATAATTGGCCGCCGGAGTCGCATTAATAGTAATAGAACCGTTGCTTCCATTAAAACAGCTTATATCGGACTGGTTGGTAACAGAAGAGACGGGTACTGGATTCACTGTGAATGTACCTGAACTAGTAACTGTACCGCCCGCTGTAGTAACAGAAAGCACGCCTGTTGTTCCGCCTGCAGGTATTGCAGTAATTGTTGTAGCAGAGTTGACGGTGAAAGATAGAGCGTTGGTAACGCCAAATTTTACCACCGTTGCACCAGTGAAATTTGTTCCGGTAATCGTTACAGAAGTTGTGTTTGCACATCCGTTGCCCGGAGTGAAACTCGTAATTGCAGGAGGTACAATTTGTTGTGCTCCCCAAGTACCATGCGCCGGTTCGGCGGGAATGCATTTTCTAATAAATACCCAATCCCAGTTAGTTGTCGTCGCCTTAGAGCCGATATTTATCGAGTAAGGATTAGCACTTCGAGCAGTTCCCATGGATGCCAAGGTTACGGAATTCAATGTGCCATAATTTGTTCGACCGTAGAGGTTAGTTCCATTGGTGAAACATTCAAAAATGTAAAATGTGTTAAGAGCCCCGGTGCCGTAATTAGTTGGAGAATACAAGACAGCATCATTAAGAAACTTGGTTTCGTTTAAGGTTGAAGAAGCAAAATTGTGGAAGACATAATTGTATCCCAATGGGGGAACTGCATTAACAGTTCTGACTCCCACACCGATACGTTCATCCACATCGGTACCTGCTGTCACTCTGAAACGTGCGCCTATTGCATTATTATCAGTACTCGGACCGCCGGTTGCAACAATCTTTGAAGGATCGACACTGTTCGAAACGACCGTCATTATTCCACCTGAAAAGGTTGGAGCATTACCACCTCTCCTGGTCCATTTGGGATCCAGACTTGCCGCTGTAAAATCATCGAAGAATAAAAAAGTGCTTAAACCATCACTGGTAGTGGTTGCGCTGCTATTTCCGTAATAGATGTGAATCGTTTGAGTAGCTCGACAAATCAGCCGAAACTTCTACCCAAAAAGCTGCTTGTGAAGCGCTGACTAAGCTACCTGTCTCCAGCCAGTAGCTGAGTAATGTTGTTCCGTCATTTGCCGGTAAATCTTACATCTCCAAAATCATCCTTTACTCCAGTGCCCAGGAATACGTCATCACCCGCATCAGTTCCTGCTCCCTTGTGAACAAGTATCCTAATCTGGATAATTTGTTCCAGCACCTGCCGATCCGGTTATTGCATGACTTTTTCGAAATCCCCAACTAGGATTAAACCAAGTTTGGGCCACTGACTTTTTTGGACTGACTACGAAACATAGAAGTATGATCGTTGAGATAACAATTGTTCGAAATGCTGATTTCATATTTGGCCTCGCGGGTACAAAGACCAAGGAGTGCGACTTTTGTTTGACGCCTTTGCCATAATAAATTGAGTGCAGATTACATCGGCCGTTTTTCAGACCATTCATTCTTTTCGTAAATCTGCTGTTTCTGAGCAAGGCATTCCTTTTTCTCATCAGCCACGCAAAGCTTCTGATCATAGTTGTTCGGTTGAGTGATAAAATATTTTATCGCGTGATTTTTCCCGGAACTGAAGTTGTTTGGATGGCGTTTCGTGGATGTTTGCAGCCCTAATGGCTCACAATCAGAAATGAGAAAATGAAATAGTAATTAATTTTAGCGCTTTTCGGAAGGAGGCAGGACAGTTCGGCTTGATGCCTTGAGTTAAGAGGGTTCGGAAGGAAACACTAAACTACATATTTTTTTTTGATATGTGCAAGCGATACGTAGATTTCCTAAGGTTTGATAGATAGTTAATAATCAATAGACAAAGAATTCGCCTGATGGGAAATATCATTTTTTTTCCAGTTTGCTCCTCAAGAATTGAAAAAACGAAGCAAAAGCATCTATTGTGTGACTAATGATTCCCCCACGACAACTATACAACTTGAAGTATTTTTACCCGCAAATAATTTGTGGTTGAAAAATTCCAGCTAATTATTGAATAAAATCTTGACAATATTATCCGTAGGGGCAATATTCGTTTTCTATTCCTGTTGGGTGAATAAGTCGGCGAGAAAAGCGATGGTGGAATTAGATAAATCTGCCAATTAATTCCAACAAAGATTCTTTACTTATCATCGCCCCTCCTCCCACCGAATCGGGTGATCCTAAAAAAGGACTTGAGTATCTATTAGGTGGCGATGCATTTCGTAACGGCATTCCGGCCGGACTTTATAAATACATTGAAAGGCTCAGGGATTCAAAACTCTCGGCCATCGCCGGATTCAATAAGTATTCACTGAATAATTTTGTCTTATACAAGAATGAAAAAGGCAATTTGGTTGCCAGCCCCGGTTGCCTGCATTGCCACGCTCAGCAATTCAATGATGAATTGATCATCGGTCTCGGAAATAGCTATAGCAATTTCCAGGACAATACCCTTCGCTACCTGCGATTGGCCGACGCCATTATCAAAATGAAATATGGCAAAAATTCTGATGAAAGGGAGGCTACCAAAAAAACCTTCGAACGCGCTTATGTGCTGGCACCAACCATCGTACTGAAATGCAGGGACCCACTCCTGCACACCAGATCGCCGAAGTCATGGCCGCACATCGTGATCCGCAGACCCTCGTCTTCCGACCAGATACCTCCTATTTTTACCTACCTCCTATTGTTGTCCCGGTGGATGCACCCGCACTTTGGCTGTCTAAAAAAAAGAAGGCCTTCACCATTAATGCAATGGAACAGGGAAGTTTTCTGAAACATCTCATGAGCCCTACCATTCTGAGTTTCGATGATTCAACCGAAGCGAGAGAGATATATAACAATATAAAAGATGTTTGGGCCTATATGGTGAGCCTTGAACCACCGAAATATCCGCTGCCCATTGACCAGGATCTGGCGTCTCAGGGAAAAATGATCTTTGAAAAGACCTGCTCCACCTGTCATGGGACATATGGCGAAAATGAATTCTACCCCAATCGCCTTGTCCCTGCAAAAATGATTGGCACGGATTCCCTGATGTGGAAATATTACTCCTTATATACAGGGTACTCAGACTGGTTCAATAAGAGCTGGTTTGCCACCTCCGAACCGGCCGCATATATATTGCCGCAGGCCGGATATGTTCCTCCGCCGCTGGATGGGGTTTGGATTACCGCGCCTTATTTTCACAATGGATCGGTACCGAACATTGAAGGTGTTTTGAATAGTGAAGTGCGGCCACGCTATTGGAAAAGGAATTTCAATAAGAATGATTATGATTACCAGAAGCTGGGATGGAAATATAAGACCTTATCCAAACCCGGCGGCGGAAGACTTATAATACGCGCATCCCAGGGTATGGAAATTATGGGCATTATTTCGGGGACCACTTGAGTGATCATGAGAGAAAGGCAGTGATGGAATATTTGAAAACACTTTGACTATATGTTGAACCCACCCCAATTTCTTCTAGCTTGAACTACTCCGCTATTCGCCCCTCCGTCGGAGGGGAAGTTTCCGAAAGTTGAAGTCATCACAAGCCTCTCCGTAGGAGGGGAATTTGCTATTTTTCAGGATGACTTTTGGACATGGGATCGTGCGGAATTGGTTTGCGTCAAAAGATCTTAATCCCTTCTTATTCCAGGAACAAACATGGCAACACATTCCCAATGGTGAAAGTGGTCTGGTGAATGCCCCTACAGGTTGCGGCAAAACGTTCTCGGTATTCCTAGGCGCCATCATCGACTTCATCAACCAACATCCCCAGAATTATAAGAAACAAAAAAAAAACGGACTTCAATTACTATGGATCACTCCACTGCGCGCCCTCGCCAAAGACCTTGGCCGGGCAATGGAAGAAGTGATCAGCGAATTCGGCATGAGCTGGAAAGTTGGCATTCGAAACGGCGATACAGAAGCCGCGGAAAGACAAAGACAAAAAAGGCAAATGCCGGAAGTGCTGCTCACCACACCTGAAAGCCTGCACCTCCTCATCGCACAAAAAGGTTCATGAACTTTTTCACTCCCTAAAAATCATAGCCGTCGATGAATGGCATGAATTGCTGGGAACCAAGAGAGGAGTGCAGGTGGAGCTCGCCGTTAGCAGAATTGTATCATTCTTGAAAGACCTTCACTCTCACTCACCACTCACCAGTCACGACTCGACCACTCACCACTCACCACTCACAACTCACGACTCACCACTGACCACCCCACTCCAAAACTCTGGGGCATCAGCGCTACCATCGGCAACCTGGAAGAAGCAGGATGTATTGTTAAGCACTTAAAACATCGATCATCAAAAATGAATGGCAAGTGATCGACCGGATCATAGTTCGGGCGAAAATGAACAAGAAAATCGAGATTGAATCCATCTTCCCGATGAAATTGAAAAATACCCCTGGGCCGGCCACCTGGGCATCAAACTCGCCCATAAACTCATCCCCATCATCCTCGAAAGCAAGACCACCCTCATCTTTATCAATACCCGTGGCATGAGCGAGACCTGGTACCAATGCCTACTCGACATATGCCCCGAACTGGCAGGAGCCATCGCCCTCCACCACGGCTCGATCGACCGCGAACTCCGCACCTGGATCGAAGAAGCCCTTCATGAAGGAAAACTAAAAGCAGTCGTTTGTACAGCCAGCCTCGACCTCGGCGTGGATTTTCGGCCGGTCGAGACCGTTATACAGGTGGGATCGCCAAAAGGTGTTGCGCGATTCCTGCAAAGAGCCGGCAGAAGCGGCCATAGTCCCGATGCCACCAGCAAGATCTATTTCTTGCCCACCCATTCCCTGGAACTCGTGGAAGCAGCCGCATTAAAAAAAGCAATGGCCTCCAGATCATCGAAAGCCGCCAACCCATGGTGCTTTGCTATGATGTGCTGCTGCAATGGTTGGGAACCTTGGCCATTTCCGATGGATTTATTCCGGAAGAAGTATTTGAAGAAGTGACCTCGACCTATTCGCTACCAGGATCTGCGCGAGATGAATGGGAACAACTTCTTCAATTCATAACGGAAGGCGGCATTGCCCTTCAGCAATATGACGAATTCAAAAAAGATCGAAGTTGAAAATGGCTGTAATAAAATCGATCAAAAGCAGAGTAGCCATGCGACATCGCATGCATATCGGTACGATCGTCAGCGATACGATGCTCAAAGTGAAATTCATCAGCGGTGGGTGGATCGGCATGATCGAGGAATATTTTATCTCCCGCCTCGATCCCGGTGATGTATTTACATTGGCCGGAAGAAACCTCGAGTTCGTGATGATCAAAGAAATGACGGCCTTCGTCAGAAAAAGTAATTCAAAAAAATCGATCGTTCCCAGCTGGAATGGAGGCCGTATGCCGCTGAGCGCGAATCTTGGCAAAATGTTGCGGAAAACATTTAATGAGGCATCATCCGGAATGATGCCAGCTTCCGAAAATCAGGTCGATGGAGAACTGGAAATTCTCGCGGCCTCTCTTTGACCTCCAACAACAACTTTCCAATTCCCAAAAGAAAATGAATTGCTGATCGAACAAATAGAAACCAAGGATGGATTTCATTTATTTGTCTATCCCTTTGAAGGCCGCCTCGTACATGAAGCCATGGCAGCGATCCTCGCTTACCGGATCAGCCGGATCCGGCCTATCAGCTTTTCATTTGCAATGAACGACTATGGCTTTGAATTGTTGAGCGATCAGCCAATACCGGTGGATGATTCGAATGTATATGAACTTTTTCCCCCGATGACCTGCTGAACGATATTCAACGAAGCGTGAACAGCTCCGAGATGGCGCGAAGAAAATTCCGGGATATCGCCGTGATCGGCGGATTGATATTTCCCGGCTTTCCCGGCGAACAAAAAAAGGCAAGGCACCTCCAGGCATCGGCCTCCCTGCTTTTTAATGTATTTCATGAATATGAACCCGACAACCTGCTGATGCGACAGGCCTTCCAGGAAGTCCTCGACCAACAAATGGAGGAAACCCGCCTTCGCGATATGCTGGAAAGAATCCAGGTTTCTAAAATTGTGCTCACATTTCCCACAGACTCACGCCATTCTCCTTCCCATTAAAAGTGGATAGCATGCGTGAAGATCTTTCTTCTGAAAAATTAGAAGACCGCGTCCGCAAAATGCAAAGAAATGCTTAACTTTATTTAATAACTATTCTTCTACCTGCATGCAGACGCCTTTACTTCATACCATCCGGCAATCATTTTGGGTCACTGCTGAACGGGCCTTATTCTGGGAGGAAGAAAATACATTGATCGTTGCGGATGTCCACCTCGGCAAAAGCGGCCATTTCAGGAAATCCGGCATCGCCGTTCCCCAAAGCATTTACAAAGCCGATCTGCAACGACTGATCGCGCAACTATATCTCTTCAAAGCCGAACGACTGATCATCGTTGGCGATTTCACCCATAGCGAAGCCAACAAAGAATTAGACCTCTTCCTGAAATGGCGAAAGGATTTTTCATTACTGCAAATCGACCTAGTGAAAGGTAACCATGATGTGCTCTCTGATTATTGGTATGACGAAGGCGATATACAGTTCAGTAGTTGGAAACTGGCCATTGGTAAATTTATCTTCCTCCATGATCTGAAAGCCATGAAAAAATTGACGGACGAAGAAGTAAATTGTATGCTTTTACCGGTCATGTTCATCCCGGAATCACCTTGAAAGGAAAAGGCCAAACAATCTTTACGTTTTCCATGTTTTTATTTTGCAAAAGAATATTCGATTTTACCTGCATTCAGCCGCTTCACGGAACCTACAAAGTGAACCCAAGAAAGGAGAAAAGGTATTTGCGATCGTGGAGGATAAGTTGATGGTGCAGTGGCTAAGAAAGTGACCCACCCGATCTAGTCTAACTTGAAATCAATCGCTAAATTCGCCCTTCCGTAGGAGGGGTAAGTTCTTATACTACCTGTGTTTTCTTAGCTGATTATAATCCAGGAAATAGATAAACCGTACCGTCAATTCATTCCCATGCCTAAGATCGAAGACTTCGCCCAGATTATGCAGGTAATTGTTCTTTCCCACGACAAGCACCTGCTCATCATCTCCCAACCAATTCTTATAGCCAACTACCAGGCTGCTTCCTAACCGGAAATCCCAGGTAAGAAATGCATCCAGGTTAAACACATTGAAATTTTCATCCTGTCCCATTGATAAAATGGCGGTGAATCAAATATCCATTATCATCTACATCATGGAAACTGGAATAATCCACTTTATTCCAATAATGCCTGACTCTCAATGTGAGATTTAAGCGCGAAGTGAAATTATAAATTCCGGATAAGATCGTTTCAAATGATCGATTATCCCGCAGCCCACGATCGGATCATTGTTCAACTCCCTCCGGAATGCATAACCCAACTGATTTTTTCGGCGGTGGAAGTGGCCCCAAGATCAAGACTGAACTTATTGTTGAACCGGTAGCGCAGGCCCAATAGGCCGCCATAATAGAGTATTGTCATATTTTGGCGCGACCGCATAGATCCCTCCAAAGCTGACAAACCATTTCTTGCGGCTATCCGTACTCCCCACCATGTCAAAAATATAGTTGGTCGGAAGCTGAGATATTTTCCCGGCGTTCTCAATTCAAAATAATTATGTTCCGCTGCCTGGCGTAACATAACCGTTCAAAGTGACATCCCAGAAATTCTTGAACACCATGAAAGACGTTGGATTAATATCTACTGACTATAGGCATATGGTTTAACAAATACAGCACCCTTGTAGTCAACCCATAGCTATACGTAATAAAATTCTTTGTCGGATGGAATTGACGATAGATGAGATCGGCTCTGTAAGTAATTTCATTGGGTGCGGCAAGATGCTCAGGTCATTCGGATCATATCGATCCGACTCCACATTACCCTGTAAATAATATTGCCAATTGCCACTCACTTAGCGAATTTAAGTCCTGCATTAAATCCATCATAAGGTTCTATTTCCCAAATCTTACTGTAACGAAAAGTCGCATTCAACGCATGTGAATTCTTCTTATCATATAGGGCCAGATCAAGTGCCGGCAACATTGGCATCCCTCCCATTTCCACTTCGCATGACATTGGTATTGGTGATGTCAGATAGGATTGCCCCCTGAATGCCTGATCCAACACGATGATATTGTAGTTGGCCAACGGCTCTGTTTCTATCTTGGTTTCCACTTGCGTGATCCGATCGCGGATAACTGCATGCATCGGCGCCGTGACGGCATTAAAAAAACCAATGCCCAATTTCTTCTTGTTCGTGCCGGAAAATTTAATCGCATTATATAATTGTGTGAGCGCCGGATTTTTGATGATCTCGATATTAGGATCGATGATGGCTGAATCCCTGATCTGCAAAATATCTCGTCGGCGTAGTGCCAACCCTTCTCGAATAAAATAAATTGGCCTTATTAAATAGTTCAGTTCCTTCCGTAAAGAAGGGCCGGTTCTCCTGAAATTTTATCTCGTAAGGAGTGAGGTTATTGACCACATTATCCGAGATCACCTGACCAAAATCCGGGATCAGAGTCGCATCCAGCGTGAAACTTTCATTGATACCATATTTTACATCCATACCTCCATTCCGCAACCATTCATCCAGATATTCATTGTCTAATGCGGCGAATCTTCTATACCCAGTAGATACATAGGGTGAGAAACTTAACCGCAAAGGTGGTCTGTAGATTCTTCCAGGCCATAGAATCCCGAACTGATTCACAAACCCACTGACTTTGGATCAACGGGGTTCCAGAAACTGGTCTCATTATTTCGGCGGATGGAACGCAATAATTGAAGTCCCCAATTCTGAAAGTCCTTCTTTGCAAAGCGCAAAGATATATATGGTATGCGCATTTCTACCGTCCAGCCATCCGCCTTACAATAGCCACTTTGCTTTCCCAAACTGCGTCCCAGGTTCTGTCACCATAACTACCAAAGTCCAAGTGCGAGATTGGGTCCAAGCCGGGCGTCCGTTTGCACATTGGCCGTCGTGACGAGAAATTGAAAACCATTCTGATGATCATCGTAAGTATCCAGGAAAATTGAAAAATAATCCACGTCGTTTTGCTGTTCCCCATCACGGGAGTGATTTGCTTGCGGATCAACTTGGGATCATCATGCATATAAGCTGCCACATAAATGGCTGAATTATCGTATGCAACTTTTACTTCTGTTTGCCTGTGAGCAAGGCTGCCGATAAGTGGGAAAATTTTGAATAAACCCGGTAAAGCCCGGAATAGATTCCCAAGCAGCATCATTAAATCTCCATCGATTTTGGGGCCTGGTGTGAGTTTGAACGGCGAGCGCCGTTTTTACCTGGAGTGCAAATAATTGCGCGCTAATACAAGATCAAGGGTAAGAATATAAGCGTTTTTTTCCCATTTGCGGTCTTTGCTCAGCGCAAATATATACGTCTGCATTGAGGGACAGAAGAGCGCTGCTTAAAATAATGGTTTACATTTATAACTGAACATATTCAACACTAATTCATTCTGTTTTAAGAGATATTACTTAGTCCTGAAGGCTGGGTCAAATACGATCCTATTTGCTGTTAAGTATCACCTTTTTGAAGTGTAAATATGTCAATTGTTCCTGCGAGATCGCCGAAGACGAATATTTGGTCAGTTGGTTCATATCCCACCGTTGCTGCGCATTTGCCTTTGAAATCACGATCTGCGCCTGCCAAAGCTCAATGATCTCTCCGCATTCACGGTATAAGGATGGAAAGAAGGATTATCACTGGCCAGAGTGAGTCTTATTCTTTGCCCGCTTATTTTTCTGAACTCTTTTATATACAATACCTTCATTGCGCGACACCACCACACAGGCTGCATTATTTTTTACATCTTCAAGATTATCCACTTTCTCTCCCACAATCACCGACCCACTGGGCGTCGGTAACATGGAATCACCAATGATTTCGAAATGCCCGGTAATTTCCACCAGCATAGCATGGGCAAAGTAAAGGTATTCAGTTCATCGACAAACTCCGGATCGGCATATCCGGCTAAATAGCCGGCCGCGGCTTTAACCGGGACAAAAGGAATATCCGGCACGGCCACTCACCAATTTCATGGCCCGCCTTTTCGCCAGGTAATTACTTTTTGTATCACTGAGATCCTTTCTCAAAATATCATCGAGGGTCAATTTGAAAATGTCACAAACTACTTCCAGTACATCGATCCGGGGCTCGGCCCTGCCTTCTTCATATGCCCCAAGCAAGGAACGCTTGATTCGGATCTTTTGGGCAAATTCTTCCTGGGTCCAGCCCCGCAGCTTTCGTAGATATTTTAGATTTTGATTCGAAATTGACATAATGCAGCTAATTTATTTAGCTGCAAAATACTAATTTATTTGTCATTTCCAAAAATTTAAGGGGAAGAATTCTAAGCGCCCGAATCTCCCAAAGGAGAGTTAGAGAATTTTCTTGCCATTAGTTTCTCTAATGCACTGACCGAAAAATCATATTTTTGTGCCGCATATGACTAAAAAAAAATCAACCCAACCTTTGAAAAACACAGTAAAAAAAACCAAAAAAACCAGCGCTCCTTCGGTTAAAGAAAAGCCTGTCATTCTCATCACCAATGATGATGGAGTATCGGCACCAGGAATCCAAAACCTGGTTGGGCAGTAAAAGACCTGGGAAAGATCATAGTCGTTGCTCCTGACAAACCTCAATCCGGCATGGGCCATGCCATTACTATCGGCCATCCCTGCGCTTGCATAAAATCCATTCCGAAGGTGAGTCGAAACCTATTCCTGTACCGGTACTCCCGTTGATTGCGTGAAGCTTGGCCGTCGACAAAGTGCTCCATCGCAAACCCGACCTCTGTCTCAGCGGCATCAATCACGGTGCCAACCATAGCATCAATGTAATTTATTCGGGAACCATGTCTGCAGCAGTGGAAGCAGCCATTGAAAGCATTCCTTCCGTAGGATTTTCACTGCTCGACTATAGCATCGAAGCTGATTTTACCGGCGCCCGTAAATATGCCAGGCTCATCGTGGAAAAAATGCTGAAGACGAACCTCGACAAGCACATGGTGCTGAATGTAAATGTCCCGCTGTGCCCGTCGACCTTTTAAAAGGATTAAAGATCTGCCGCCAGGCTTATGCGAAATACATTGAGGATTTTATCGAACGCAAGGATCCACACGGCCGAATATATTATTGGCTCACCGGTGAGTTTGTGAATTTCGATAAAGGCAAGGACACCGACGTATGGGCGTTGGATAATAATTATGTGAGCGTCGTGCCGGTGCAATTCGATCTGACAAACTAGGTTTGAAAAGCCAGCTTGAAAAATCCTGGCAGCTATGATCTTTAAAAGAGATAATTTGAAGTTCGGACTTGTGCTAGGACTGATTGGCCCCCTGCTCGGGCTTGATCGTCATTAAATTCATCAAGCCGGAATTCAGGGATCTTACTTTCGGCGAATATTTTGATCTGTTCATCAATACCAACCGACTGCTTACTTCCATTGGATCCCTTTCACTGCTGGCCAATGTGGTACTTGTTTACCATTTATATCAATACACATCGCGATCAATACTGCTAAAGGCATATTTCTTTATGACTCTCATATACGGTATCGATAGGTCAATCCTAACTGCGTAATTTGACAGATTCTTAACAATTAGACATGAAATATTACATAATCGCAGGCGAAGCATCCGGGGATCTCCATGGAAGCAATCTGATTAAGGAGTTAATGCGGCTTGAACCTGCTTCAGAATTCCGTTGATGGGGTGGCGATAAAATGAAGCAGGCAGGCGACGCGTTGGTCAGACATTACCGCGAATTGGCTTTCATGGGTTTCACGAAGTTTGCTAAATCATCCGGACCATATTTCGCAATCTGAAGTTTTGCAAAGAAGATATTCTTCAATATCAAGCCAGATGCACTGATACTGATCGATTATCCGGGCTTCAACCTCCGCATCGCCAATTGGGCAAAACGGCAGAACCTCAATTCAAAATCGGGTTCCAAAATTATCTTTTATATAAGTCCACAGGTGTGGGCATGGAAGGAGAACCGGGTAAAGGAAATGAGATATTGACAAAATGATGGTGATCCTTCCATTTGAAAAGGAATATTTTAAGTAAAGAGTGGGATTGGGACGTCGAATACGTAGGCCATCCCCTGGTCGAGGTGATTGAAGGTACAAACGAAGCCTGGAAAGAAGATCGGTCATCGAGAGAAAAACAATTCCGACAACCGGGAAATCATCGGGCTGCTTACCCGGAAGCAGGAAGCAGGAGATCGCAAAAAAATTACCTGTGATGTTGCAGATGAGTAAAATATTTCCGGATTATCAATTTGTGATGGCCGGCAGCACCCTCCATTGAAGATGAATTTTATGAAGAAATGCTCTCTCCTTATCCCGGCGTAAACTATCGTAAAGACAAACATATGATCTGCTTCTCGAATCAAAAGCCGCGCTTGTTACTTCGGGAACTGCCACACTGGAAACGGCATTGTTCGGCGTGCCGGAAGTGGTTTGTTATAAAGGATCATTTATTTCTTATCAAATAGGCAAGAGACTTGTCAAGGTAAAATTCATTTCATTGGTGAACCTGATCATGAACAGGTTGGTAGTTAATGAATTGATCCAGGATGAATTTACTGTTGAAAATCTTCGCAAGAATTGGAAGATCTTCTTCAAAATGAAAAGAGGATCGCTCAATTAAAGCAGATTACAAGGCACTAAAGGATCTGCTTGCGCAGATGGGCAATGCCTCTGCCACGGCTGCATCTATCAGATCACTCAATGTCTTAAGATAGTCACGATTTGACTCGCCAGAATGATCAGGCAAAGAATAAAAATCAACATGCTGATCCGGTTGATCCCGTGCATGTATCCAATCCATTTTGATTTGGGCCTGTTGGGATCTTTCTTCCTGAGATAGAGATATTCTGATATTTGTCTTAACACGCCCATGTGTTACAAAGTTAAATCACAAACATCAATTGGCTTCATCCTCGGCACCAGGAAATGAATGATCAACCACGCACCAGTAAGCCAATCCACAAACGATGAACAAATATAATAGCCGGTCTCAATATTTCCCAATGCCTTATAATGATCGAAAAGTCTTTCCTGCCAACCGGGCGATCAATATTCCTCCGACAGCTCCGGCCATTCCGCCAATTCCCGTCACTGAAGCAACGGTCTTCTTTGGAAACATATCCGATACCGTCGTAAAAATGTTGGCGCTCCATGCCTGATGTGCGGATGTTGCAAATCCAATGATCAACACAGCAAACCACATATTAAAGGATCCCAACCATTGCGCAAAGACCACCGGCACAACACAAAATGCATAGATAAGCATGGAAGTTTTCCTCGCTCTGAACACCGGCCAATTCTCGATTGATCAGATACATGGGCAAATATCCGCCGCCCACACTTCCAAACACAGCCATCGTATAAACCAGTGCTACGGGAAAAGCCACATCGGTTCCTTCCAGTTGATATTGTTCCTTGAGAAAAGCAGGCAACCAAAATAGATAGAACCACCAGACCGGATCAGTCAAAAATTTTCCAAGAACAAAGGCCCAGGTTTGCCTGTAACCCAACAACCGGAACCAGGAAACTTTTTCCGCAAGCTGCCAATACTGTTTTCTGGCTCATCGATATCGTATGGATATAGTCAAATTCAGTTTTCGATAAACGTGAATGCCTGGCGGGAATCTCATACATGGCAAACCACACGATCAACCATATAAATCCAATCGAACCGGTGATGATAAATGCCCATTGCCAACCAAGTTCGCTCGCGATCCATGGTACGATCAGCGGCGCAATGATAGCGCCGATATTGGTGCCTGAATTAAATAATCCGGTGGCAAACGATCTTTCTTTTTTTGGAAACCATTCTGCAATTGTCTTTATCGCTGCTGGGAAATTACCCGCTTCAGTAAGACCCAATGCTGCACGTGCCGCTCCAAAGCCAACCGTTCCTCTTGCCAGTGCATGTGCCATTGCCGCCAAACTCCACGCAAAAGTGACAATTCCATAACCAATCCTCGTACCCAACTTGTCAATGAAATAGCCGGCCCCTAATAAACCAATCGCATAAGCGACCTGGAAACAGATGACAATATTGGAATAATCCGTTTCTGTCCAGTGAAATTCTTTGGTAAGATCGGATTTGAGCAAACTGATCACCGCTCTATCCAGATAGTTAATCGTAGTGGCAAAAAAAACCATCGAACAGATGGTCCACCGGTATCTTCCAATGGTTATTTGATTCAAACCGGAGTTTTTATAGAATGTATCGTTTCCATCAATTCTTTAGCGAGGGCAGTGATTCGTTCATAATCCTTATTTGCCATAATATCCTTGGTTAATAATTTAGTTCCTGCACCAACAGCAGCGACGCCTGCACGAAACCAGGGAGCAAGTTTTTCTTTAGTGATATCTATTCCGCCCGTTGGCATGAATTCAAGATCAGGAAATATTTCTTTGATCGATTTTATATAAGCTGATCCGAGTAGGTCGCCGGGAAAAATCTTAACAAGTCTGGCCCCGCATTGCTCTGCCATGATGATCTCTGTAGTTGTCAGGCAACCCGGTATCCATAATAAGCCAGCTTCCTCCACCCTTTTTGCAACTCCTCTAACTACACCCGGGCAGATAATAAAATCCGCGCCCGCCTTGCAATAGGCTTTTGCATCTTTCACCGATTTGATCGTACCCGCCGCCAACAACAATGCCGGCCATTCCTTATCTCTGACTTTGATAAGCTTCCTGAAATTGGAAATTGCATTCTCGCCGCGATTGGTGTATTCAACAATGCGTATGCCTGCATCATACAATGCACTGACCACTGCGCGGCTCTCCTCCAAACTTGCGTTGTAAAACAAGGGAATAAAACCCTGATTTCTGATTTGCTTCCTGAGTTTTTTGATATTTGTCATGCCCGGCTTAAAATTCGTTTGATCGATTCAATCGTTTGCACGGTCGCATCACCCGGCTCCTGGATCTTCCCTACGGCAGCCGCCGCTGCGTAGTTAATTATTTCCTGTTGTGATAATTGTTGATTTATTCCGTAAATCAATCCTGCCATAAAGCAATCTCCGCTACCTACTTTGTCGATTACCTTATCTATGGAAAATTCCGGGGAAATATATTGCCCACCATGATCATCTAATGTAGCATAATATCTGATCCCATCTCCTTCATCGAAACGAAAAGTATTAGCAACCGTTTTGCAAACCGGAAATTTATCAAAAATGCGTGCTGATGTTTGCTTTGCATGATCTACATAGGCTGTTTTACTTTTCTTTGTATGGATGGCAGGGTCGATAGGTAGGCCCAGCAAGGATTCTGCCGCCCAAAGATTTCCCATGACCACGTGGCAATAATTCACAAGCTCTGGCATCACCTGTATGGGCTTTTTATCAAATTGCCAGAGGCTGGGACGAAAATTCAAGTCAATGGATATGGTCATTTTTTTTTGTGCAGCATAATAAAGGCCTCCTTACATACTGCGGCCGCATTCTTATTTAAAGACGGGCTGATGGCGCTGAAGTGAAACCAGTCACAGTCTTTAAATACTTCCTCCCAATGAATGAATCCGGGCGACAGCTCTGCAAAGGATGACAACGTTCTATCATAGATCACGCCAGTGCTTTTCAGATCAGATCCTTGTGGCAAATAATAAATACCGATGCGGTTTCCTGAATAATGAATGGCGGAAGTATCTATTCGTTTCATTACTGAGGTATTCAACGATTTCTTGCTGATAAATAATTATTCGGAAGGCCGTGCAATATTTTACGGCAACATTCCAATTTGCCAAAGCCCTGGCGACATTCAATTCCGCTCCTCCGATGTAAACCGGCATCGAATGATCTTTTGATCCATTCACCATTCAGTGAGGGATTCATTCTGAGTAATAATTCTCCGAAGCAAAAGACCTTTTTCATTATGATGCCGCAAAAAATTTTTGCGCATTACGAAAACAAATATCCTTTACTATTTTCCCAATCCATTCTACATCATTGGGTAACTCTCCATTTTCCATTTCATCGCCAAATAATATTGCAAAGTATGCGTCCGGAAATATTCATGCCTGGGAAAAGAGAGAAAACTTCTTGAATCGGTGAGCATGCCCACAAAACGACTCAATAATCCCATATTCGACAAGGTATTGATTTGTTTTGTCATTCCATCTTTTTGATCGAGAAACCACCAGGCGCGCACCCCACTGGACCTTGCCCGCGAAAGAACCATCATTGAAATTTCCGGCCATCGTCGCCATGATCTCATTGTAGGAAGGATCGAGATTATAAAGAATGGTCTTTGTCAATTTATTGTCACTATCCAATGCTATCCAGAAACTTTAGCCAATGGCCGCTGCCTGTGCAAAATCACCAATAGAATCCCAACCCGTATCCGGTCCCAGCGTTTTCATCATCCGCGTATTATTGTTTCGCATGGCACCCAGATGAAATTGTTGTACCCATCCTTTTTCACAATCCCAAGCTGCAAATTGAAGCAACATGGCTGATCTGAATTTGCGCTTGCTCGGCCTCATCCTAATTCCTTACCCGCCATGGACTTTATTGAAACATCGCATTGATCTCTGCATCCCGTAAAATCATCGGCATCAATTTTTTCCAGCCCATGATCGGAAATAATACAACCCATTGGATGCAAAATAATCATGACGGTTTTTCAATGCATCGAGAAAATCATTATAAGATCCGTAATGTGATATCCCGGACGCGCTTCCAAGTTTCTTTCAGGTATACGTTAGAACTTTCACAGGATCACGCCACATTCATCGCGGCAGTCGGGCCGAAAGGCAGGAAGGATGCGGTAATTTCAAATGCACTCTTCTTTAATCGTTAATGATGCTCCAATGAATCGACCGGGTCATCGGTGGTGCAAACCAACCTGACATTCATCTTGTCGCAGCAGGCTTACGACAGAAAATTCAGGCGATTTGCCAGCATTTCATTGCAATCATCATAAATTGTTTTGGCGCTGAACCGGATTCAATACCTCATGGACATCAAAATAACGTTGGAGTTCCAGATGGGTCCAGTGATATAAAGGATTCCTCAGAGTATAAGGAACTGTTTGGGCCCATTGCTCAAATTTTTCCCAATCGGATCTTTTTCCCGGTACAATAATTCTTCATCAACGCCATTCGATGCGCATGGCTCTCCATTTATAATGGTCTCCATTTAGCCAGGCTTGCGTTAATATTTGCAAATTGGGCATCGTCGGCTGCAATTTGATCAGGAGTCAAGATGACTGTGAAAATCGATAATCGGCATGTCCTTCGCGAATTCATGGTATAACCGCTTCGGCAGTATTTGTTTCCAGTAAAAAATTTTCATCCAGGAATTCACTTTCATAAAGACACTCCTCTTTTCCAGGGAATAAAATCATCCTGGTTTAATTGTACGGCTTTCGGGATTACTTCTCCACTCGCCGCTTTGAAACAATAATCAAGGATTTCCTCACCCATCTGCTTCGATTGTCTTTTCACCTTCAATGATGCACCGGTATCAATATCAATGATATCACTCATTCTTTTTGTCAAGCGAAGTATTGGTCGAAATCTTAATGGTTGGACAAACAGGATTGCCGGTAGGTGTACCCAGGCCGGTTGTAAATAATATCAGTGTAGCTCCAGATGCTGCCTTTCCCGTGGTTGCTTCCACATCATTGCCCGGCGTGCATACCAGGCTGAGCCCCGGTTTCGTCGCTTTCTCCGTATAATCCAATACATCGACCACCGGCGATGTGCCTCCTTTTTTTGCTGCCCCTGCCGATTTGATGGCATCAGTGATCAATCCATCTTTGATATTCCCCGGAGAAGGATTCATGTCAAACCCCGAACCGGATCTTGTTTGCCGTTTCTTCATAACTCTTCATCAGATGAATGAATTTTTAGCGGTAGACTCATCGACAGATCGGTCAACCAATTCCTGTTCGACACCGCAGAGCTCAGGAAATTCAGCTAGCAATATTTTCCCGCCCAGAGCGACCACCAGGTCCGCACAATAGCCAACTGCAGGATTTGCCGAAATACCACTAAAGCCATCGCTGCCACCACATTTCACACCGATGCATAATTTATCGGCGCCTGGCCGGTTTTCTTTCCAATTTATTTATTTCGATCAAACCGAGAAATGTTTGCGAATGGCATTCGCGATCAATTGTTCTTCACTTTGTGATTGTTGCTGTTCAAAAATATAGAGTGGTTTATCAAAATCTGGGATTTTGGTTCTTTAGATCATTTTGAAAATCCTGCTACCTGCAAATGCTGACAGCCCAGACTCAATACGGTAACTCCGCCAACATTCGGATGATCGGCATAGGCAGCTAATAATTTACCGAGGATAGCAGATCCTGGCGGATGCCTCCGCATCCTCCCTGGTGATTCAGGAATTTGATCCCATCTACATTTGGGAACAGCAAACCCTTATTGCTGTCTTTTCCGCCAACGGCCGTGAGCGAATTCTATATTAGAAATATCATCTCCCTTTTTGAAGCCTCAACCAACTCCCTGGTGTAAGATTTATATTTATCGGTGACCGCATAGCCCAATTCATTGTGCAGCGCTTCCCTGATAACATCCAGGTTACGGTTTTCGCAAAAAACGGTAGGGATGAATAACCAGTAATTTGCAGTGCCTACCCGTCCGTCACTACGATGATATCCATGAAACGTCCGTTCTTTGAATTTTGAAACGTCAGGCGCATTCCATTTAAATGTGGAAGCCCCGATAGGCATAAGGTTCTGCTGCATGCTTGCAATTTTCTGTCGTCATCTTTCTTCCTCTTGGTATAGGCATTTGTGCTCTTCCCAACAAGAACACCATACATAATCACTGCATCTCCGGCATTCATATCGTACATGAAGAATTTATGCTTTGCCGGAACCGCTTCAGGTAGCGTATACTTCTCACCGTTGAATGCAACGGACTGGCCGTTGGTAAGATTTTGCAAGGCTACCAGAACATTATCTTTTGGATGCACCTTCAATACCAATTGCTTCATGTGTATGTTTGTATGATAGGTGATTCATCATGCCAACGTCTTTTCTAAATATAGTGAACGGAGTGTTGCCATTGCTCCATTATGCATCAGGGATTGCAGATTTGTGGCCACCCGGTCCGAAAATCCATTTAGCTGTGCAAGATCGAGTCCCCAAAATTCCTTATCAGATAAAATGGCTTCAACCATGGCGGGCTGATCATACTGTTTCCATTTGTCAGCAAAGTAAGCAGCGTGATCATCCTGTACGACATAATCTGCCAGGTTAGCGTGCCCTGTGTATTGTCCCTTTTCATTTCTATCACATTTCATGAACAATAGGAAAGCCGCGAAACCCAGCGCCATGAGCTCAGGGGGCTGGTTAGTCTTGCTATAATGTTTTTTAAGCAAGGGAATATTCCTCATTTTCATTTTTGAAGAATACTGTAACGTGATATTCAGCCATCGGTGCTCCATATATGGATTACGGAAACGGTCCAATACCGTATTCACATAGCCAATCGCTTCTTCGTAGGAAATATTTTGATCCGCCATGGCTTCGGCTATTTCATGTTTGGCCAGGTTTTGAATATAAAAGGACAACTCACGATCGCCCATCCCGTCTCTTGTCAATTCAAATCCGGCAAGAAAAGCCAGGCCACAACTGAATGTATGCGTTCCATTTAATAGCCGCAACTTTAGTTCCCGGAATTTTTCAATGCTATCGGCTATTACTACGCCTTCATCCGCTTCACTAAATGAAAGTATTTCGCTCACCTTCCTATCAGCCGATTCAATGGCCCAAAGCCGAAAGCTTTCAGCCATGATCATTAGTTCATCTTCATAACCTAATCTCTTTTCAATGCTACGGTGGTCATCTCCGGACAACTTGCCAGGGACGATGCGATCAACAAGGGAATTGCAAAAATGATTTGCTTCTGCCAGCCATGAAATAAAAGCATGGTCTAATTTATTCATCCCGGCCAATTCAATGATGATATTGCGCAATGTCTCACCATTGTTAGGCAGTAACTCTGTAGGAATGATCACCAATCCCCTGCTCTTGTCCCCATTAAAGGCCTTATACCTTTCAAATAAAAATGCCAATAATTTTCCCGGAAAAGATGGAGGTGGCGATTGCTGAATATTATCGTCGGTTAATACAATTCCCACTTCGGTCGTATTGGAAACGATGACCTGGATCTCGGGTTGATGAGCGCATTCCAATACCTTCTGCCATTCGTTATTTGCTGAAAGCACCCGGCTGATCGAAGAAATCACCATCGTTTCTTCTACTTTCACTCCTGCTTCGTTCCCACGTATACATAGAGTAAAAAGATTGTCTTGTTTTTCGAAAGCAGTCGTGTTGCCAAGTGAAGTTGATTTTACCATAACCACTCTTCCGTTAAACAAGCCCTGCCGATTGGCGCGATCTACAAAATAGTCGACAAGTCCTCTTAGTAAAACACCGGTACCGAATTGCAAAACTCTTTCCGGAAGGTCCGAATAATTCTTTCAATCCGGCAGAATAACTCCAGTCGATGGAGAAATGTTCGTTATATTTTCTTTTGATAAGATCACCACTTGGTCATTAAGCATTAGCCAGGGCCCGGTCCAGGTGGACATAGCCGCCATCGACGTGGATCAACTGTCCCGTAGTATGACTGGAGCAGGGAGACAAGAAAAACACGGTAGTGTTTGCAATCTCTTCTGCAGTGGTCATGCTGATTCCCAAGGGGGATCTTGGATTCTATCTCTTTAAGCTTAGCCTTCGGATCGGGAAGGGTTGCTATCCATTTTTCATATAGCGGTGTAAAACATTCTGCTACAACTACCGCATTTACCCTTATGCCATATTTCAATAATTCCACAGCCCATTCCCTGGTGAGTGCATTGCGTCCGCCATTGGCTGCAGCATATGCGGAAGTATTGCCCTGTCCTGTTTCTGCAGTTTTAGAAGTGATATTGACGATCGCACCCTTGGTTTTTTTTAATTCCGGTAATGCAAAATGAGCGAGGAGATAATAATGAACCAGGTTTTTATGCAGCGACGCCATGAATTTTTCATAGTTCCCATGTTCCAGTCCCACACCATCATTTACACCGGCATTATTTACCAATCCGTCGATACGATTAAATTTATTGATGACTTCTTTAACTGCTTTTTCACATTCTTCCGGCTTGGTCAATTCTGCTACGACCTGGACAGCCTGTCCTCCCATGCTTCCACTGCTTCACCGTTTTCAGATTATCATCTTCATTTCTTCCGATGATCACCGGGATCGCGCCTTCCGCTGCCAGTGCCTTGACAATTCCTTCTCCAATACCCTTGGCACCTCCGCTCACAATGATCACTTTATTTTTCAATTGAAGATCCATATCCTATTAATTTCAAACCGTAAAAGTCGACTGCATTATCACCAAAAACTTTCTCTCTATCCTCGCTGTACATGATTTTCCATATATTTTTCGATCAGGCTTTTCCATTGCACATAGATGCCAGAAAGCAGGATCACCGGCCAGTCACTACCAAACATCAACCGATCGGTGCCAAAGGCTTCAAACACGACATCTAGATAAGGATAGAAATCAGCCGGGCTCCATTGTTTCCATTTTGCTTCAGTAAACAGTCCGGATAATTTGCAATAAACATTGGGATGACTCGCAATTTCCTGCATTAAAGGCTTTCCAATCATCCATTTTTTTGCCCGCAATCTCTGGTTTGGCGCAATGATCAATAACAAATTTATTTTCGGGGAAATGAGAGACAAATTCTAATGCGGCTTTCAACTGGCGAGGATAGATCAGAATATCATAGGTATAGTTGTAGGATTGCAAGTGCCTGAATGCCGCGCTGAAAATTTTTTCCCAATAAAAAATCATCTGGCTCCGATCTGTGCAACGTGTCGCCATCCTTTGATAATAGGAAACTGGGAAAAATAATCTAACCGTTCTTTTATATTTTCATTTTGAAGATCCACCCATCCGACTACTCCTTTAATGATATCATGCGTCTTCGCCAATTCTGTGAGGAAAAGAGTTTCCAGTTCGGCCTGGCTGGCCTGGACAGCTATACAGCCATCGACCCCATTTCTGTTTAAGCGTGGATGCGATGGTTTGGGGTAAATAATCCTGCTTTAGAATTTTCATGTTATCGGTGATCCAGACTGTCTTTCACCTTTTCATACTTCCAGAAATGAACATGTGAATCAACCTGCATAAGCCACACATTTTTGTTTGGATTCACCTAGTCCATCGATACCCAATTCCATGATATCGCCAGGTTTCAAATATAATGGTGGTTTGAGACCAAGTCCTACGCCTGCCGGTGTCCCCGTAGAAATAAATCGCCTGGCAATAGCGTCATAAACTGGCTGACATAGGAAACCAGGAACGGAACATTGAACACCATGTTTGCCGTAGTGCCTTGTTGCATCATCTTACCATTTAGCTTCAGCCAAAGATTGAGATTTCCGCTGTCTGAAATTTCATCGGTCGTCACTAACCAGGGACCAAGCGGTGCAAAGCTGTCACACCCTTTGCCTTTATCCCATGTGCCACCTCTTTCCAATTGAAATTCTCTTTCACTAATATCATTGTGTAGGCAATAGCCGGCTACATAGTCCATCGCATTTTCAATTTCAACATAGGTTGCCTTCTTGCCGATGACAACAGCCAGTTCTACTTCCCAATCTGTCTTCACAGAATTTTTGGGAATGACAACATCATCGAAGGGACCATTCATGGCGTAGTTGCTTTAATAAATATCACAGGTTCAACAGGTGTCGTCCCGCCGCTTTCCTTTGCATGATCAACATAATTTAAACCAATACAAATAATCTTTGAAGGCCTGGCGATAGGAGATCCCAGGCGCGTATCGGCCGGAATCTTGGGCAGCATGTTCTTGTGTTCCGATGCCATCCAGCTTAGGTGCGGAATGCCGCCATTGGCAAAAAATGCTTCATCGTAATCCTTGATGAAACCGGATACATCATAGTTCATGCCATCAACACAAATGCCGGGCTTTTCTTTCCCAACTTCTCCGTATCTAATCAGTTTCATAATTTAATGTACAATTTTTTGACTTAGGGGGCTAATTATTCAACCTGGTAAATCCTCCATCTATAGGATAATCACAACCCGTAATAAAAGACGCTTCGTCCGAACAGAGATACAGGATAAAATTGGCGATCTCTTCCGGTCGTGCCATTCGACCTATGGGTTGAGTCTTTGCCAATTTTTCATAAATCTCTTCTTCCCTGCCCGGATAATTTTTCTTGAGAAAATCATCTACAAAGGGAGTGTGAACTCTTGCAGGAGATACTGAATTGCAACGAATGCCGTCATGGATATAATCTTTCGCCACCGATAAGGTCATTGCCAGGATTGCGCCCTTACTCATGCTGTATGCAAATCTTTCTGGCAATCCAACCAAACCGGCGACGGAAGCCAGGTTGAGGATCACGCCATACTTATTTTTTTTCATGAATGGGATGGCAGCATGAAGGCAGTTATAAGTTCCTTTCACATTGACCTTATAAATCCTGTCAAAGTCTTCCTCGCTCGTGGTCTCTGCTGTTCCAATATTGGATATGCCGGCAGAATTGACTAAAATGTTAACTCCCTGCAGTGTATTAAAGAGGGTCTTAATCGCAGATTGGTCCGTGACATCCATTTTATGTGCGAACGCCTTTGCAGGGGTTGATCCTATTTCCCTTGTTAAATCGTTTAAACCTTTTTCATCCAGGTCCAGCAAATGTACCGTGCAGCCCTGCTTTGCAAACACCAGTGCGACGGCATGGCCAATGCCACTAGCCGCGCCCGTTATTAATGCGGTTTTATTTAATAAACTAAACATCGACTCTTATTCGATCAGCGAAAATATTTTATCCATGAGAATCCATTTCTCACCAGGCTTTGAACCAGGCAGCGCTTGCTGGTAATTCCACATCAATTTTTCCCATTCCTGCACCCTATCGTTGCTTGCATCCGCCTTTCCCTTTTTTTCAAAACTGAATTCATCGGTTACTTCCATGATCATGAACAACCGGTTGTCCCAGCGATAGATTTCCATTTGTTCTATGCCGGCTGCCCGGATACTGTCTACTATCTCTGGCCAGACCTGCCGATGATATGCTTCATATTCGGCAATTAAAGACGCATCTTTTTTCAGATCGAGGGTGAGGCAATATTTTTTCATCATGAATGCGTTGTGCCGGTGCTGGTAAACAGGTTTCTGAATTTAAACGCAAAAAAAGCAATGAACGCAAAACAAATTATTGGAACAATATAAGCCAATTGAATATTCCCGCCTGTTGCATCGGAGATCCTGCCCATGAGCAACGGAAAGACGGCTCCCCCCGCAATAGCCATCACTATAAATGATGATGCAATTTTGGTTTCCTCACCCAGGCCGCTGATGCCCATGGCAAAAATAGTAGGGAACATGATCGACATGAAGAATGGCACAGCCATGATAGCATATACAGCGACGCTTCCTTTGGCTAAGATGGCAATGGTGATCAGTATGATATTGATCAAAGCATAAAGTCCAAGCAACCTCGCGGGCTTCATATAACGCATGAAGTAGGTGCCTGAAAACCGACCTGCCATGAATCCTGCCATCGCAATATATCCCCAAAGTTTCGCGGCATCTTTTTCTGGAATATCATTCACATATCGCGAGAACCGGACAAAAAAACTACCGACGCAAACCTGTGCACCGACATAAAAGAATTGTGCGAGTACAGCCCAGCTAAGGTGGGCATGTCTGAATACTCTTAATGAAAAGCTTCCCGATGCCTTTTCATCTTTCTCTTTTATTTCAGGGATCCGGGTCACATAAAAAAGGATCAGCACGACCAGGACTACTATTCCGAAAATCAGGTAAGGTGTTTTTACTGTTGCTGCTTCCTGGTTAAGATAAATATTCAGCGCAGCCGGATCCATTTGATTGAGTTCTTCCTTTGAATGTTCGATTCCTGACAAGATCACTTTGCCGCCGATGATGGGCGCCAATACAGCGCCGACGCCATTAAAGGATTGTGCGAAATTGATCCTCACCGTTGCGGAATTTTCGTCGCCCAGCTTGGTCACATACGGGTTTGCCACCGTTTCCAGGAATGTGGCGCCGGCAGCACTGATAAATAAGGCAATGAGGAAAAATGAATAGTCACGTGCATTGGCCGAAGGAATGAACAGAAAGAAGCCGATAGCAAACAGTAACAATCCGAACATGATCGCCTTTTTGTATCCATATTTATGCATGAACCAACCTGCGGGAATGGCCATGCTGAAATATCCCAGGTAGACAGACGAATCAATGAACGCACTTTGCAGATCGCTCAGTTGGCAAGCCTTCTTCAGGTGAGGGATGAGGATTGGATTCATATTGTGAAGGAATGCCCAAAGAAAAAATAAGCTGATGACCAAGATAAATGGAACCAAATACTTATTGGACGACCTCATATGGCAGTTTTAGAATTATCCGTTTGAAGATCGGAAATAAAAGGGATTGATTGGCAACGAAATTTCGGTATCCTTATAAGGTTAGGTAACAATCAAGAGCTCGGGTGATTGTATTTTTTCCAATCCCTTTGTTGTAATGCAAATGGCTTTGCCGGGCTTGTGAATGGTGATCAGCTCTTCTGCTTCCAATTCATCCAATTGTTCCATGATGCTATCCCATGGTTGCGTTTGACGAAGAATGACCTGGGTAGGCGTACAATTGTACGTGGTGGGGTTAGCTTCATTTTTTACGATCTCGTAAATTGTCTTCAGGGTGGCATATCTTGGTTCCATACTATAAAATAACGATAGAGTTAGGTATCAGCCAACTCAATTTTTCAACATACTATACCGATTCTAATGATCTGATGATATTTTGACTAGAGGTCAAGAAGAGCTAATTCAGCGAAATCGCCAATTTTATATTTTGAAGCGCTCCTGTCATACAAATTATTTTTATCATATAATACTGCATCAACGCCTAATTCACGAGCTGCCTTTATCTCCGATTCGAGGTCGTCGCCAACTACCAGCATCTCCGAAGGATTGAAATCATATTTGACCATTATCTCTGAAAAAATATCCTTCTTTGTTTTGTTAGAAATGCCTGGGTCGATAATAAATACCTCCTCAAAATCCTTTTCTATCCCCATTCCCCTAATCTTGCTCCACTGCAAGTCCAAAAAACCCATTGTCACCAGGAACCTTTTGCCAGGCAATGTTTTAATGACTGGATAGTCGGCAAAGTAGTTTATGTCGCCGGTATATTTTAGTCCTTTGAAGAGTTCCATCGCTTTCCTTATCAGTTCCGGTTCAAACTTATGCCTGGCGGCAACATATTGGAATGGTTTGCGCATCACATCCCACTCGATCGCCTGGAATTCTTCCTGATTTATGCCTTCTTCTCTTAAAAGTTTGAATAGAGGGGCAAATAATTCATTTGCGATGGAAAGCACCGAATAAATGGTATTATCCAGGTCATATATGATTGCCTTCTTTCGCATCAGGACAGGAAATTATCACTGTCCCGGTAGGCCTTCATCAATAATTGCTCGCCTTCCTTACCCGGACGGGAGTTGCCGTGTTCCATCCCTAAAATACCCTTATAGCCTTTGTCATATATATGATGGAAGATATTTCGATAGTTCATTTCTCCCGTCCCCGGCTCATTGCGCCCTGGATTATCGCCTATCTGCAAATAAGCAATCTCTTCCCAGGCCGCATCAAGATTCTTGATGATGTTCCCTTCGTTGCGTTGCATGTGATACATGTCGAAGAGAAATTTACATGAAGGGCTTTTCACTGCTTTGCAAATCGCATAGGTCTGATCCGAGTGCCGAAGGAATAGCTCCGGTGTATCGCTAAGGGCTTCCAGCACCATGATCAATTTGTGCGGTTCAAAAATATCGCAGGCGGGCCTTAATGCCTCGATCGACATTGGCGGTTTGATAGTCGATGGGCAGGTTCCGGTCGTAGTTGCCTGGCACAACAGTCATCCATGTAGCGTTGCATCGCTTTGCAGATTCAACGGCTTCCTTGCAGGCATTCCAGAATTTTTCCCGCCATTCCTTCGAACCCGAACAGAGAGAAGTCTTGACAGGCCAATGATCGAAATTGACCACGAATACACCCATACGCATGCCGAGCTTCGCCAAGGTATCCCCGATTTTTTTTTGTTGATCAATGGACCTATCCATAAATCCATTATCCTCAATGGATCGAAATCCCATGTCATAGGCGAATTTGATCTGATCGGTAAAGTCAGTCCCACCGCTGTTCTTAAACATTCCGTCATGAAAACGCATAGTCGAGATTAAAAGGTTTTTCGGCGGGCCTACCTACTGGAGTAGATCGACTGTTGCTGGCCAGAACTAGCGAAGCGCCTGTTAGGAAGGATTGGTGAACAAATTGTCTGCGATGCATTTCTGGGTGTATTGATTATTTATTATTGTATTACTTACCATTGATTATTAATTATGTAGTATCAAACTACCACGTCGCCACTCACAAGTCACCAGTCACCATTCAACTTCCCGCATAAATTAGGCAACTCAATCCAAGCACAAAAAACAAAAACATGGCGGCTATTAATTTATTGGTCCCTTGTGGTGCATTCTTGAATTCTTTCCATATAAACACTCCCCATAATGCAGCGACCAACGTTGCGCCCTGGCCCAGGCCATATGAAATGGCAGGGCTTGCCTTGCCCGCAGCAATCAGGTTGAATGAATTGCCTATTCCCCAAATCAGTCCCCCCAATATTCCCACGCAGTGAGTTGAAAATTTTCCTTTAAAATAAGCAGCATAATTTGTGGGTGCACCTTGCAATGGCCTTCTCATGAGCATCGTATTAAAAAGAAAATTGCTCACCAATATGCCTAATGAAAAAATGAACACCGCTGAGTAGGGAGTCATTTTACCGGCAGCAGGATTCTCGAAATTCTCAAGGTCCATGGCGGAGGCAATAAATCGATAAAAAAAGGACATCAATATACCCGCCAGCAATGATACAAGAATGCCTTTAGATAGAGACTTTAGCACTGCCGGCGCTCGCTTTCTTATAAGCGATAGCATTAATGATGATGGCAAAGGCAACAAGACCTACACCAATAAAAAGCAACAAAGGATCTCCTTTATTCGTTCCGAGATAATTTACAATTACACCCAGCACCAATGCCAATCCGATACCTATCGGAAATGCAACCGACATCCCGGCAATAGCTATGGCCGCTCCCAACAATATGTTGGCAGCATTAAAAATGATCCCACCTAAAAAGGCGCTACCCATATTTGCTTTATCGGCCTGGTTAAGGTCATCAATAAAACTTCTTCCTTCATCTCCCATACTTCCTAATGTAAATGCACTGATCAGGGAGAACAACAAGATGCCGATTACATAATCCCAATAAAATAGTTCAAACCTCCAGGTTTTCTCAGCCAGTTTTTGAGTATTGGCCCATGAACCCCAGCAAAGCATGGTGATCAGGCAAAATAGGACGGCCAGGGAATAATTGTGAATGATAAACATCAGTAAATTTTTGATTTTTATTTCCGATTCGCTGCCTCTTCATTGCTCAAAAGACCATTGACCGGCTTATCAGAATATATAATAACCGGACCCAATTCAATCTCATTTTCTTTGGTTGGATTTAGAATTTTTAGCCTGACTTCGTGGTGCCCGTTTGGAAGATCGTATTTCCAGCACAGTTCATATCGCCTCGTTGTATAGCTTGCAGGGAGCATTGGCGATTCGATTAGTTTACCATCGATCCATAGTTCCGTATTATAAATGTAAGAAGAAGGGCTATTCCACCTGCCAGCCTCTCCTCTCAGTGCGAATCCGGTACCTTCAAAATCAAATATTATTTCATCTTTATTATCCGACCAGCGAGAGTCGATTTTAGCTATGGGATATAAACCAGTAAAACTTTTTTCAAACCTGACAGTATTAATTTTCTGAGTTTTTATGGTAATCGCGTTACCCATGATTTGTCCTCCGTTGCTTTCAATCATCTGTAAAGCATGCTTCAGACCAACACTATACACATCATCAAGACTCATCGTGGTGTACTTGAAATCAATGGACTCAGCTTCTTTTAGTCCCATCTTCCAGTAGTCAGGGATCTTATTATACCCGAGAATCGTTCCCAGAATTCCTCCGGCCGACGAAGGATTGCAATCGGCATCCTGTCCGCAACGCGTGGTGATCTCTAATGTCCTGGTAAAATCACCTTTCCCATACAATAGACCGATCACTACATAGGCTGCATTCACTTTTGCGTCGATATTGAAAGGAACAAAGACTCCTTCCGGGCACCCAATATCATCGGCCCATTTTCTTTGTACTTCCAGCCATGTCTGTTTCCAGTCCGTTCGGATATTTTTTGTGGTTAAGAATGACATCGCGAATGCATTTATGAAATTCACTTTGTGGCGGAATTGTTTTCAGTGCTTCATTCATGATATAGTTCAAATCGTTGGAAGTAAATGCCAGCGAATACATGGCACCGATATATACCCCTCCATACCAGCCATCCCCATAATTCATGATATGCCCGATCTTATCACTGATGGCGGAGGCGGCATTGGGCATTCCCGGACTCATCAATCCTGCAAAATCTGATTCGATCTGGTAATCGATACAATCAGCATGCGGATTATTTTTCCAGTGACCCGCTTGAGGAGATTTGATCCCATGCAATAGATTATATCGCGCCGCCTGGTTTGCATGCCATAACATATAACCCGGCATGGGCAAAAGCGTTTGCAAAGGAATCGACAGGGGCATCCAGGCCGTATTTTTCAAATACATCCACAAACGTGAGGTCCATATAGAGATCATCATACAAACCGGGATTATTCAGCATGGTATTTTTCAAATATCCATCATACCATTTCAACGGTTGATAATCTCCGATAAATGTGCCATTGAATTGAAATTCGTATGGACCACCGAAAGTTACTCCGATCGTTTGACCGGCCCATCCTCCCATGATCTTATCTTTCAATTGGTCCTTTGTGAACACAATATTTTTTTGAGCTGATATTGATATGAACATAAAACTCAGAGCGAAGAATAGAATATTTTTTTTCATGATGCCCTGATTTACATAAACAATTTCTAGAATTCGAAAGCTACCAATTCCTGGCGATCCGGGGCCGAGGCCTGCGCACCTAATCTTGTCACAGAAATTGCCGCCGCACGGCAGGCGAATTCAACTGCCTGCAACATGGGGACCTCTTCGGAGATGGCTACCGCGAGGGCTCCATTAAAAACATCGCCTGCAGCGGTCGTGTCGATTGCCTTTACACGAGGCGCCTGCACCAAGGTGAAAGCATGTTCGTGAAACAAGAGTGCGCCTCTGGAACCCATGGTAATGATCACTGTTTCGACGCCTTTTTGATGAAGGTCTTTAGCTGCTTCTTCTCCGGAATGCTGATCGGTTACTTTTATACCGGTGAGCATTTCGGCTTCCTTTTGATTGGGAGTAATGATATTAATACATCCGAGCAATTCATCGCTTAGCGCCGAGGCAGGAGCAGGATTCAGTATTAATTTTATCCGCGAATCCCTTGCTACGCTTGCGGCATAATGAACCGTTTCTATTGGTATTTCCAACTGCAAAAGAATGATGGAAGCCTTTTTAATAAATTGCAAGTGCTTCTGCAGATGAGACGGCTTTATTTCATTGTTCGCACCTGGCGCTACTACAATACAATTCTCTCCTTTATCATCGACTGTTATGAGAGCAATGCCCGAAGGATATTTTTCATCAGTTAATATAAATGAAGTCTCAATATTTTCTTTTCTGAACAGTGCCTTTGCTTCCTCTCCAAAAATATCGTTACCAAGCCTTGCGAAAAAAGTAACGTGACCCCCCAGCCTGGCTGCGGCCACTGCCTGGTTTGCACCTTTTCCACCGGCATTCATAAAAAAATTTCCACCTAGGATTGTTTCACCCGGTTGGGGCAAGCGGGAAGTCTTTATTACCATGTCGGTATTTGAACTCCCAACGACTATTATATTGGATGCATTCAAGGCCGTGAATTTTTGCTATTACGCAACGTAGAGTATTTTTATGGTGAAAAGTAAAACACTCAAGTTTTCTGGTGCGTGAGACACGCACAGGGCATCAAAGAACACTCACAATTCACCACTCACAACTCACTAATTAATCTCCAATTTATCTTTTGCCGGCAGAATTGGAAATGAACCATGCGGTTCAGCCTGGTACCAAAACACAACAGAGGCTATATCATCCTGCAATGGCAGATATCGCCCTCCGTTCCGCCAGCCCAATGCCTGTATAGTTACTTTCAGATTTTTCTCAAACCTTATTGGATCCGGAATATGCCAACGATATAAACCGAAGCGTTGTGAAATATTATAATGACCATCTCCTCTTATCACCTGGCAGAAGCCGGAGTATGGACTCAGAAATTCAGTATAGTCAACTTCCTCCACACCGGCTGCATTCTTTTTCCGTGTATCAAAATCATACGATCCGCAGAAATAATCTTCGGTCCCGGTGCCGCAGATCGTGGGAAATTCCGAATCACCATCCATAAAGAATTTAATTTCTCCTTCGCCCCACCATCCATTATTATGAACACCCCAGGCCAAATAGGTTCCGACATATTGACCCTTCCCTTTAATACTATCCACGAGAACATAATCTTGTTTGTAGGGCAATGGATTTGTTCTCCTGAATTGAGCATGAAAATAGGCAGCATCGGTGGGGACCTCCGTCAAAGTATAATCGACCTGGTAGTATAAGACCATATCCTTCTCATCGATATTTTCCATTGTAATCCGGCATTTTTTTCGGAAAGGCATTGGCCAATAGCAATTAAATGCACTTCCGGGATTTACACAAACAGCGAGAGAACGCAAGGGCGCATATTTGCCCCAGCCCATTCCGAAGAAATCACCTACAGGTACCTCGACAGATGGAGATGATTCTCCATCCCAATAAAATCGAATAATAGAATAGCGCCAATTTCCGGTCGGCGTCATCCAAATATGTTGAATACATCCGGGCCCATCGATTTCCGCCACGGTAAATGTGGTGCCTGCTTTAATCGCTACCGAAGGACTAACTTTCCAGCCTTTACCCAGATCTCTTGAAGCATTGGAACCCGTGCCTTCGGTAGCCATTCCGCCTTTTCCTTTTTCACCTTTAAAATTCTCCGGGCTAATTGAACGGCTTTTGGCATCGGATAGCCGATAAATATTTCCCATATCGGTGCCGAGGCCGTTGAAGGTTTGTTGACCGGTTAATTTGCACGATAAGATCAATGCGACTAATGCAACTAGTGATTTATGCATATGATTGGTTTTGCGTGATGGATAAATGGGCTTGCCGTCTTATCTGCTGGCTACAGTATTCGTCAACCTGCCTATTCCGTCGATATAAATATCGACCACATCATTTTCTGCCAGGGTGAAATCATTTGGAGGCACCAGGCAGGTTCCTGTCATTAGAAAACATCCATCGGTAAAATCACAGGCCTTGAATAACCATGATGCCAACTCTGGTAACGATCGCTTCATTCTGCTAAGGGGTGTAGAATCTTCAAACATCTTTTCATTTCCACGATGAATGACCATTCGTATCTGCGTTTCCTGGTCGATCGGAGAATGGGTGACAAACAAACATGGACCCAATGCCGCACTTCTTTCATACACCTTTGCCTGGGGAAGGTAAAGCGGATTTTCACCTTCAATACTCCGTGAACTCATATCATTTCCTATCGTATATGCCTGGATTCTGCCTGACGAATTGATGTATAGCGTCAGCTCGGGCTCTGGAACATTCCAGGTAGAATCTTTTCGGATATAGACCTGTTGCCCTGGGCCGGCAACGCGATGTGAAAGGGATTTAAAAAATAATTCGGGTCTTTCAGCTTCGTAGACCTTCTGATAGCAGTCTGCTCCCCCTGATCCTGCAGATTCTTCCATCCTGGCATCACGGCTCCTTAGATAGGTCACTCCTGCCGCCCAGACTTCCTGATTTTGAATGGGAGCCTGGATACAATCATTAATTAGTTCATCACTCTCTTCTTTTGAAATATTCTTTTCCTGCTTAACTAACTGTGCCAGGTAAGCGAAAAGTTCGTCGCGGTTTATTAGTTCATTAAAATCACGTTGCAAAAGAAATGAGCGAGTCTCATTTTTCAAAACAATTCCTTTTGTCGTTTTATATAGTTGCATCATCCTTAATTAGGAGGTCATTTCTTTATACTATCCAGGTCAACACCCAGCAATTGTCTTGCAATGGTTTTCATAGAGGGATATGCGCCTTGCAAGTGACAGGTAGTTTGCACATAGGAACCGGTCTTCCCTTTTCTCAACTCCAAAGCAGGTGAAGAGGATTCGATTTCGTAGAATGGTCCCATTTGCGTTCCATCTGCCAATGGGCCATCGTTATATGAATTGATCACGTCACCCCGGTAAGGCTGTTGTTGGATCTCCCATTTCGAATTAACATAGGCGGCATCTTTGTGGATCTCCGGCAACACCAGGGTAAGTGTGTTGCTGGCAAAATCATAGCTGGCGGCCACTGGTTTTGCAACGAGAGGCGATAAGCCAATTTTGCTGCGGTACTTTCCATCACAGGTGAAAAATAATACACTGTCTTTTATTTCCAGCCGTTCTGGTGGAACAGTTCCAAAATAGTTATTGGTGATTAGGTCGCGGGCATTGGGGAGAGGATGAAATGGAATGATGACTGTAGTCTGTGGGGATGGAGAAAACATGCCGAGGAGCCAGATAGATATTAAACCTTTTTGTTTCTGCCAATCATTTTCGCCTGTATTTGTAATAGTGTTAGTCGTTTGGTATGCCACGCAATGAAGGTCAGTACCGAGATTCGTGCCCAGTTGCTGGCCCAACTCATTTTTATCCAAAAGATTGATTTTCCTTTCGATGTCAAAATCAAATGTGGCGCCGCTATAGTTGCTCAGTTGCGCTTTCGCAGAAAATATGGCCTGTGATTGATCTGATTTTACCAAATCGTAGGCTGTTGTATCTATGATGGCCGGTACTTGCCAGTGACTGATATCAAAGGAATCGCCTTTATTAAAATAAAACGAATACTGTCCGCCTTCGGGTCCTATCCAGAACCGCTCTTCGCCGCCAATGGGATTGAATTGTTTTTTCTTGTCTCGTGCCTGTAACAAATCATAGTTAAGCCATCCGAAGCTCTTGCCGCTGTCACCCATTGCAGTTGAAGTCATAACGCGGCCTTGCCAGGTAGCCGATAATAATACTCTTGCGCTACTATCCTGGTTGATTAATTCAACTATGCTGACCCCTTGTTTTTCCAGGAAACTGCGATCGTATCCATAAGTGCCCTGCTGAGGTTCATTTTTCTCAACGGAATTGCCTTCTTTTTTCGAATTGTCCCTGCAAGCTGCAATGAAGCATATCAATGCCAATAATATGATCAGCGTTCTGGTCATTGGATAAAGATATTCTCTTTGTTGAAATTTTTATTTTTTTACCCCATTGTCAAAGAAACATCGAACTCAGAAACTAATTTTGATGAAACTATTTGTATGAATTCAGAAGAATTGAGAAATCTGCAGGCTCCACTGAAAGAGAAATACCGGCAGGCACCTGAATCTGCGATTATTACATTGAAGGCTCAGGGAAAAATAAGTGAAGGGATCAGTTGTAAGGTTGAAACCGGACGTGCTATCGTAGAAGCCGGACTTCATCCCGCTACCGGCGGAGATGGAATGCTGCTTTGTTCCGGTGATTTATTATTGGAGGCATTGGTGGCCTGTGCCGGAGTGACCCTACGCGCGGTCTCGACAGCTATTGGTGTCGAAATAAAAGATGCAGTTATAAAGGCCGAGGGCGATCTGGATTTCCGGGGAACACTTGGTGTTTCAAAAGAGGTACCAGTAGGATTCAAAGCCATCCGGCTGAACTTCATAATAGACAGCGATGCAACCACCGAACAAATGCAGAGTCTTGAAAAGCTTACCGAACGATATTGCGTCGTTTATCAGACGCTGACGCGGGGAGTGATGGTTGATACCTCATACACTCTAAACCCTGCTTAATGCACAAAACACACACCTTTCATTCAGTAATATCTCCAATCGATTGCAGAGTCTTAGCTTATAATATTTAGATATAGGTAAATAGTAATCCCCTACTCGTATTCTGTTCTTGCTAACGCCCGACATGCACTTCAGTGAAATGACATGAGAGCGATGGATCCTGAAAAAACGGCTGGCTGGAAGGGCGTTAAGAATTTCCTGGAGGCTATGCACTGTCCGATAGTTGTGGCTCGGCGTATACACGATGGTTTCCGTGCCATAGGTGCTGACATGGGTCAGGTCCTCCATATTAATTTCCAGCACACGCCCTTTGCAAATAATGGTCAGGAATTGCTCGGGTTCAATCTTGAATAAATGTTGCTTCATGGATTTGCGCGATTCTTGTTGCAGGATATTTAAAAGGAGGAGGTAGAAACCTCCTCCGTAAACCTTAATGTTTGACTTATGAGAAAACTTTTTGAATGTGCGCGTTTGGATCAGGATTTTAAAAAGAAGGGAAAGTAGAAACAATCCCTTCTGTGAACCGCGACCTTCTGCGGTAAGCAGGCAGGCAACGGGTACATGAGAAACATGGGTGCCCCCGGGGTCAATCCTACAGGATGACAAGGAAAATCTTCCACACTTTGTAGGTAAATGAATCCTCGGCAAGGGTTTGCATAAGAAGGGAATAAGCACTTCGCTTATCCCTAAATATTTTTTGAGGATAGTCTGGTCGCATATGCGGAGTTTAAATTGTGTATACTATAAAGGCGTCTCGAATCGAAAAGGACTATTCCCATTTCCGATTTTTTACTTTTCCGTGACTTTGGCACTTTTCCCGTTTTCTGCAAATCGGCACCCCTTTTGTTTTCCGGTTTAGTATAAATGTTAGGTTATGAGGTATAGAATTCAACACACCATCAAGGGCATCATTTCCGCAACCGCATTATTGTTTGGAACTGTGTCATACGCGCAGCAATGGGTGATTGCTGATAAAGACGTTACAAGACCAGCCATTGCCAAACAATATTTTACGCCTTCCATGATCAGCAGTTTTACCGTCACTCTTAATAACGGTTACAACGAAGTAAGATGGTCGACTGTAGCTGATCAGGCAGCAAGAAGATTCACTGTCGAATACAGCACCGACATGATCAATTTTCAGTCAGCCGGAGAGGCGATGGCAACCAATGGAACTTATCAACTCCGTCATCCGATTTCTCTCATCGAACCGCTGGCTTATCGCGTGAGGGTGGAAGATGCTGATGGTAGATTTTACTATTCCCGGAGTATTCAATTAGAAGACATTGCTTCTCCCGTAAAAATTTATCCTACTACCATTCAGGGTAATGTGGTAAATGTAGTGTCCCAACGGCCAGTTGACCGGATCACCGTTTATTCTGGAAATGGCCAACAAGTATTTGTACAGGAACCGGGTGGTAAGGCCGATTATATGACCGTTACCATCCCTACATTGCCTGCAGGTATATATTGGATGAATTTTGCGGGGAGTGGATGGAAGAAGACTGAAAAGTTCATTGTGCCTTGATCATTAAAGGCTTATTGTATTTGGATTTCGATAATGGTATCGATCGGATCGAAAGTCAAGCCGGTCGTATAAATAAACACTCCCTCCGCTTCTTGCTTAAACTTCAATGATAATTTATCCTTATACAAGTTGCATTTAACGACTTTATTTTTCATCTCCGGTATGAATATATATGGAGTCGATGGTTTATTAAGGACATGAGCATACCAGGTCTTATCCTTACCAGTTACCATTCCCCATTCCTGCTCTTTTACTAGTCCGCCCCTTGTGCCATAGATGCTTTCACCGTATTTGCTCATCCAAGTGCCTACTGCCTTCAGCGTATCCGTGAATTCGGGTTGAATGGTGCCATCTGGCATCGGCCCTACATTCAATAAAAAATTAGCATTGTGAGCGGCCGCCTTAACGATATAATCTACCAGGTCCTTCACCGATTTATATTTCCTGTCTGTAATATTAAATCCCCATGAATCGTTCATTGTCTCGCAAGTTTCCAATGGCAATTGAGACACAGCAGCTCCGCCGAAACCAGTCGTATTGCCGCCCGGCAGATCTTTTTCGAATGCCTGAAAATCTTCACCAGGAATTGGTGTCAGGTGATGATTATTGGATATGAGGCAGGCCGGCTGAAGGGAATGAATCAGTGTATATATTTCATCATAGTGCCAGTTCACCTTCGCCTGCAGGCTTTTGTCATGATCGTTATCCAGCTGGTCCCAATGACCATCGAACCAAATGCCCGAGATCTCGCCGTAGTTTGACAAAATTTCAGTTAACTGTGCTTTCATGAAACGAACATAACTCTCCCAATCACTTTTCTGTGTTCTTCCTGTTCCTTTTCCTGTCTTGCCTGTCTCGTATTGATAATCGCTGCGATACCAATCCAGCAAAGAATAATAGCAGAATAATTTTATCCCTTCCTTATGGCATTCATCTGCAAGTTGTTTCAAAGCGTCCTTGCCGTACGGGGTGTTGGTAATTTTCCAATCGGACTGCTTTGTATCCCAATTACTAAACCCATCATGGTGGCGGGTTATAAAAGTGATGTATTTCATGCCGCCGGATTTGGCTGCTGCCACCCATTTCTTAGCATCGAAATTTTGGGGGTTAAATACATTGATGAGGCGGGTATATTCTTTCACGCCGATGTTGCGATTGTTCATCACCCATTCACCGGCTCCTAGTACACTGGAAGCTCCCCAATGAATAAACATTCCCAACTTCATATCCTGAAATGCTTTGCGAGCAGCCTGATTTTCAGTCGACGGAACATAGTCCTGAGCCACGCTTAAAATGGTCGTGGTAATTAAAACAGAAATGATGGCAATTTTTTTCATGAAACAAATGTAAGGAGGGAAGCGATACCAATTTCCCAGATTAAAAAGTAATTAAAATCTGCCGATGATCTTGCAGATGGAGTGTTTCAGGTAATTTTGTTGGTCCTACATAAACCCGGTAAGCCAGAGCAGGAATGGAAGAAATCAAAATATTGATAATCGAAGATGAAAAAAAGATCGCCGACACGCTTGCTAAAGGGTTAACAGAACTCGACTATCACGTTGAAACTGCCTATGATGGCAGCGTCGGCCTTCGGCTGTTCGATGCCGGAAAGTTCAATTTAGTTATTCTTGATATCAACGTGCCGATAATTAACGGCTATGAGATGTGTCGGATCATTCGGAGCCGCAACCAGGATATTCCGATTATTATTCTAACGGCACTTAACACCACGGAGGATAAGATTGAGGGTTTTGATAAGGGGGCCGACGATTATTTGGTAAAGCCATTTGAATTTAAGGAATTGCTTGCACGCATCAGAGTCTTATTGAAGCGTACAATGAAACAGGTGTTTCCGACAGGAAATATTTTAAGGATTGCCGACCTGGAATTGGACCTGGAAAGTAAAGAAGTAACGAGAGGTGGAACTCCGATACACCTGACGGCAAAAGAATTTCAACTGCTCGAATACTTCATGCGCAACAGGAACCGGGTACTTTCCAGGGCAGATATTTCTGAAAGAGTGTGGGATCTGAATTTCGACACAAAAACCAATGTGATCGATGTATATGTAAATTTTCTTCGAAAAAAAATAGACAAAGATTTTGAATTAAAGCTGATCCATACTCAAGTAGGTATGGGCTACATGATGAAAGAGAAATAAGCTATGAGCATACGGTACAAAATAGCCTTGTTATTCGCCGCCCTGGTCACGGTGATCCTCACAATAGTAAGTTTTTCCATCTATATTTTTAGCGTTAAAGAAAGGCAGAAGACTTTTAGGACAAGAATAAGAAACCGAGCATTAAGTACTGCCCAGGTCTATGTATCCTTCAAAGACAATCCATATCCCATTCTACGTGGCATGGATACATCTACGGTCGCGTCATTGTACTACAAAAGCATTACCATTGTAGGTTCCAACGACGCCCACGAATACATGTATTCAAATCAACCCGGTGATTCTTTGTATCTCACCCGCCAGATCATCGATCGGACAAAGGCAAACAAGGAATATTTTTTTGACTATAATGACAAGAATGCGATCGCTATTTATCATACAGACCGTGATGCGAATTTCATAATAGCGGTGGGAGCCTCGGATATAGAAGGGCGTGAATTCCTTCAACAATTAGAAAGAATTCTATTGATTGCCATGATCGCGGCAGTGGTCCTGGCTTTTGTGGCGGGTCTGATCTTTGCAAGACGACTTATCCGGCCCATATCGATCATTACCAGGGAAGTAAATCTCATCTCTTCCAACAATCTGTCCCTTCGAATAAAAATAAACGAGGCCGGCGACGAATTAACCAGGCTGGCGCAAACTTTCAATGGTCTGCTCGACCGGTTGGAAGAAGCCTTTACCATCCAAAGACGTTTTATTTCCAATGCCTCCCATGAATTGTCGACTCCGCTGACCTCGGTTTCCAGTCAGCTTGAGGTAGCGCTGCAAAAAGACAGGAGTTCAGCGGAATACAAAGAGGTTATGGCGAGCATGTATGAAGATATCCGGGAACTGCAACAGCTCACGCGTAGTCTCCTGGATATAGCTAAAACAGGCTCTAAGGGTGGAATTGACCTGGCAGAAGTCCGTTTGGACGAAATCCTTTTTAAAGTGTTGTCAGATGTGCAGCGCCAAAACGAAGGGTTCCGGACTGTTCTGGAGTTAAAAGTATTTCCTGAAGACGAAAAGTTGTTAACTGTTTTTGGAAATGGAAATCTACTTTATATAGCATTGAAGAATATTATTGAGAACGGATGCAAATACTCCGACGATCTTAAATCCACTATCTCTGCTCAATTTGACGATTTAGCCATTACCGTAAAGGTTAAAAATCAAGGAGACGTAATCGATGAATCAGATATGAAAAGCATATTCCAGCCATTCTTTAGAACCCAATCGGCACAGGTCAAACCCGGCTCGGGTTTGGGTCTTACACTTTCAAAAAGAATATGGGCCCTGCACAATGGCGCCTTAAATGTTGAATCCAACCCCGAAACAGGCACGGTTTTTACCCTTACTATACCTAATATTTGCTCCCGACATTAAGAACATTTAACCTCATTTTAATTCTATTTTAATACCGCAGTATTACCTTGTGCTGTATATCCGACGAGATTCCATGAATACTTTTTCAAAGAGTAAAAATTCCGGAGCAACCTTTTTAACCAATCCGACCGTACGCCAATTAAACGCCCCCGTTTTTGATCCGATTAGATGAGACGTCAACCACCGGTTATTCTAATTAAGATCATATCGAATGAAGCAACCGACCAATCTTAAAATTATATCCTCAATCCTGATCATCAATCCTATCTGATAAAACGTCAACTTTTTAGTGGTTTTTTTTGGAGTTTCAGACCGAGGGTGCTTTAGAGCACCCTCTTCCATATCACTACAACTTGTGGTGTTTTTTCCCCGCAACATGGGGAACTCTCCTGATTTTTTTTAAAAATAAAATTAGCAACCAACCGTTAACTTTTTACGATTCGATATTGATTCCAATCCCATTCTCCACCCAACAATAAATCGCCAGAAACTGCTGCTGTATTGGTGTATTGATGCTAGTAAATATTCAATGTTTCAAAAACTTCATGACATGAAAACAATTAATCGTTCTAAGTATGGAACTCTTCCGGCGAACTTACGTCTACTAACATGCGCTTTTTTATTCACACTAGTTCTATCAACAATTGGCTGCGACAAGGATGACGATACACCAGATATGGGCAACACTCGCTTAGACCTGCAGCTGGTAGCAGACAATTTTGTCTCGCCCATCGGTGTAGTTGCTGCGCCCGACAATACCAAAAGGTTATTCGTGATCGATCAGGTTGGCAAGGTTTGGATCATCGATTCGACGGGCAATAAGTTGCCTAATCCTTTCCTGGACCTGAGCTCAGCGATCGTGCCATTAACGCCGGGCTACGATGAACGGGGTTTACTTGGACTCGCATTTCATCCACAGTATTCAACCAACCATCGTTTTTTCGTTTACTATCAACTACCTCCCCGTGGTGGCGGACCTGCGGTCGGCGAAACCTGGAATAATCTTAGCCGTATTGCCGAGTTTACTACGAGCTCGATGAATGAGAACCTGGCTGAATTGAGTTCCGAAAGAACGATCCTGGAAATGGACGATCCGCAAAGCAACCACAATGGTGGAACGATCGCCTTTGGACCTGATGGATATCTATATATTGCTATTGGTGACGGAGGAGCGGCGGATGACGTGGCGCCGGGCCATGTAGACGATTGGTATGCTGATAATGCGGGTGGGAACGGACAAGACATCGAAAACAATCTTTTTGGCGACATATTAAGGATCGATGTCAACAACACATCCGTTCCTTATGATATTCCTGCAGATAATCCATTTGTCGCCGGTACGGGTATGGACGAAATATATGCTTATGGTTTTAGAAATCCATTCCGGATGTCTTTTGATATGGGTGGAAATCACGAATTATATGTTGGAGATGCGGGACAAGCCTTATATGAAGAGATTAATCTTGTCACCAAGGGTAACAACTATGGATGGAATGTGAAGGAAGGAATTATTTGTTTTAATGCAGCAAATAATGATACAGCGTTTACTACATGTCCGACTGCCGATATATTGGGCAAGCCCTTTATCGATCCGGTAGTAGTAGTTGATAATTCAGCGAATCCGGCCGGCGGACGCGCATTGACAGTGATTGGTGGAAATGTTTATCGTGGGACGGCTATACCCGGTCTAATTGGCAAGTACATATTTGGGTCCTTTGGACAGACCGGCATGGCACCAGATGGAGAATTATTCCTTGCCACTCCTCAAGGGCAATCCAATTGGCTTTATGATGAGATCAATTTAGTAAGTCATCCCAATGATCTTGGTTATTATTTAAAAGGGTTCGGTCAGGATAATGCAGGCGAGATTTATTTGACACTAACCACCAACCTGGGACCATCTGGATCTACCGGCAAAGTTTTTAAGTTGGTAAGTACGCCTTAATTTTTAGATCTTTTTCTTAACCGAAGGCACAAAGGAAGCATATTATTAATGCCAGACTTTGTGCCTTCTTGTTTTTTGAGATAGACGTTCGAAATAATTTGGCATGATATTGACAACTGGAGGGTAATTAATCAACTTATTATGAAAGTACTTGGTGTTATCCTTATCGTTGCCGGCATCCTGATGCTAATTTTTGGTAATGTCAGTTTTACTAAAGAAAAGAAAGTTTTGGATGTGGGTCCTGTAGAAATTAACAAAAAGGAAAAGAAGACAATAGCCTGGCCGAACTACGCGGGAGGCATTGCTGTGGTAGCCGGGGTTGTTGTGTTGCTGGCGGGCAGCAGGAAAAAGAGTTGATTTTGTGATTAGAGATGAGGTGCACACAGGGCTTTCCGGCGACATGGAGGAAAAAATCTGTTCCTTTGCAGTCAGATGCGTCTGATTGACTGGTATATATTAAAGAAATTCCTTTTTACATTTTTCTTCTGCCTCTTATTGTTTACAGCCATTGCGGTGGCAGTAGATACCAGTGAGAAAACCGATGATTTTGTGAAGGCGGGTCTTACTACCAGTCAGCTCATCACCCGTTATTATCTTGGATTTGTTCCCTTCATTTGGAGTTTGCTATTTCCATTATTCGTTTTTATTGCGGTAATATTTTTTACCAGTCGCATGGCTATTCGTTCGGAGATCATTGCCATCCTTGCCAGCGGCACCAGCTATAATCGTTTACTTCGTCCTTACTTAATTGGTGGCATTTTGTTAGCCATCACTTTGTGGTTGGGTAATCGTTATTGGATACCTAAAGCCAATATTATTAGAAGTAATTTTCAAAGCAATTATATAGATAAGAATGACCCGACCAAGAATCGACTGTATAGCAATTGCTATAGTTGTTTTTACATGCGCACCGATACGAATACATTTGCCGGGATTCGTGAATATGATACAAGTACAAAATCAGCACGTGGCTTTTTTATGGAGCGCATTAAGAACAACAAAGTCGTTTACAATCTTCGATCCGAAACAATTCGGTGGAACGCCGCTAAGAAAAAATGGCAGGTGTTGCAGGCGGTGGAACGGACAGTGGATTCGATAGGAGAAAGTATCAAGTTATATGATTCCCTTTTTGTTTCGATCAATTTGCAACCCAGTGAACTCAGAAAGGATGACTATTTAAAGGATAAGCTTAGCACTCCTGACCTGATCCGGTTTATCAAGCAAGAAGAATTGCGAGGCACGGAAGGATTAAATACGTTGAAGGTAGAACGTTACAGGAGAAGTGCGACACCAGCGGCTGTGCTTCTACTTACCATGATCGGAGCGGTGATAGCCAGCCGAAAAAACCGGGGCGGCAGCGGCGTACATCTCGCGCTGGGAATCGCGATTGCAGCATTGTTTATCATGTCCGACCGGTTCTCTACCGTGTTTGCCATCAAGGCAGATTTCCCTCCGCTATTGGCGGCGTGGCTACCGAATATTGTATTTGCTGCTGTCGCATATTGGCTTTATCGTGAGACACCCAAATAGTTGGCTAATTTTTGCTGTACTGGCGGCTTTCCATAACTTTATAGCATTCAAGTTTTTTTCGTTTTCCCGAAACGACCGGGTAAAAATCCATTTAACATGGGAATTGTAAAAGAAAGGTTTAAAGCCAAGGCGGATCAGGTTGCTAGTGAAATCAAGGAGATGTTGAAAGTGCATGGTAACAAAGTTATTGGGGAAGTTCAGCTCTCCCAGGTGTATATGGGAATGCGCGGAATGACTGGCCTTGTTACAGAAACTTCTTTGCTGGACGCGCAGGAAGGAATCCGTTTTCGCGGCTATTCCATTCCTGAATTGAGGGAAAAATTGGCTAAGGCTCCGGATGGTTCAGAGCCTTTACCGGAGGGATTGTTTTATCTGATGTTGGTTGGAGAATTACCATCCGAGGATGATGTACACCATATTAGTTCTGTCTGGCAACGACGCAGTCATGTGCCGACGCATGTATTCCATACAATAGAAGCATTGCCTTTAAGTACGCATCCGATGACGCAATTCGTAGTTGCGGTTATGGCTTTGCAAACCGAAAGCCAGTTCTCGAAAAAGTATGCCGCGGGCATGAATAAGAAAGATTATTGGGAAACGGTGTTTGATGATTCGATGGATCTGATCGCCCGCCTTCCTCGTGTCGCTGCTTATATCTATCGCCGGAAATACAAATATGGAGATCACATTCAACCTAATGGATTATTGGATTGGGCAGGAAACTTTGCTCACATGATGGGGTTTGAAGATGAGAGTTTCAAAGAATTGATGCGCTTGTATATGACCATTCATGCTGATCACGAAGGAGGCAATGTATCCGCTCACGCCACGCACCTGGTTGGTTCCGCATTGAGCGATCCTTACCTGAGTTATGCTTCAGGGATGAACGGCCTGGCGGGACCCTTGCATGGATTGGCGAATCAGGAGGTGATCAAATGGATCTTTGAAATGCGGGAGGATTTAAAGGAACAATCGCCTACAAAGGAGCAGATAGCCGAATATGTGAAGAAAACGCTGAGTGAAGGAAAAGTAGTCCCGGGTTATGGACATGCGGTATTGAGGAAAACCGATCCGCGGTTTGAGGCTCAGATGGAATTTGGGAAAAAACATATGCCCGACGATCCGTTGGTAAATACTGTTTGGAATATTTATGAAGTAGTTCCTCCCATTTTGAAGTCGATGGGCAAGGTTAAAAATCCCTGGCCAAATGTAGATGCACACAGTGGAGCATTATTGGTGCACTATGGGATGATGGAATATGAATATTATACGGTGCTATTTGCCGTCAGCCGGGCACTTGGGGTTTTATCAAGTCTGTGTTGGGACAGGGCTCTGGGTTTTCCATTGGAAAGGCCCAAGTCAGTCACCACGGATTTGGTCAAATCATGGTTGGATGGAAAGGATACTATTTGGGGAGAGTAGCAGGGGGGTTTAGCTCAGCTGGCTAGAGCGTTTGCATGGCATGCAAAAGGTCACCGGTTCGACTCCGGTAACCTCCACTCCTGTATCAAAATCGAACACTCCATTGTTCGCAAACGAACATTTTCGTAGTTGGTTTTCTAATTTACATCTTGTTGATCAACGACTTGCAAAGTGGCATGTTTCTTTGACTACTTCGGCATCAGCATAAAGTCTTCATTCAAAAATCAAAACGAGATTTATGAAAAATAGAAACCTCTTCTCGCTCGCAGTTGTCTGTGCCGCTGCCATGTTTTTTTTGAAGGATGCTCACCGCAGTTTCCTGGGTGTTGATATTGACACAATGAAAGGCTATTCGCGAGGGTTGGTTGTAAATGGCATTTATAAAGGATATGGTGCCGAAAGTGCCGGACTCAAACGGGGTGATATCATTACTGCAATCAATTCAACCAGGATTGATGATTTCGACGAATTGGTAGAAACGCTGGATGAATATGAACCCGGAACGCAGGTAGAGGTTTTTTATATCCGCGACAATGAAAAAAGAAGCGTAAAAGTGCCGATCTCGAAATATCCCGAGTTTTTGAAATACGACAAAGGGGGATTTGGTACTGATAAAAAAGAATCGCGTGCAAGAATTGGTTTATATGGCGAGTCCATGTGGGATGACTATGCAATATTGATAACCAGTTTTACGAAAGATTCACCCGCCGAAGATGCGGGCCTTCGCGTAGGCGATGTGATACTGAAAATGGACAACTATGAATTTGCGACGATGGAAGAGCTCAAATACTACCTTTCCAAATATAAAAAAGGAAATGTTGTAACGCTGACGATCAAACGCGATGGCAAGCAACAGTCAGTTAAAGTTACACTGGATGAAGAAGAGTGTAAGGACAAGGATATGAAGGACAAAAAGGAAATTAGAAGAAGGGTCCAAAGCTAGGATCATTCTTCTACTGCCTCTTCCGCCTTTTCACTGTTCTTGACAATGTCACCTGGCTTGAACAACACGTTCTTCATGATTGTTCTCCATTTACTTTTCGTTCGTAAGAGGAATTCCAAATCCATGGAAAAGTGAATGAATTCTTCTTCCTGTGCCTTTTCCATGATTTTTTTTGCGACTTTATCCTTTTCCAGGGATATGCGCTGCTCATACCAACCAATGGCTTCCGCCTCCTCGGTCAATGAGGTTAGCATGCGCGCAAAGGTCCGGGTTGCCTGCGATAACTCTTCCGCTGGTTCGTGATATTGGTCAAATCCCATGGTATATATTTTAAAATTTAAAACTTGCTAAAGTCTTGTTTTCAATCTATCCACCTGTTCATTCTTCCACGAATTAAAATCTCCCTTCACGATGTGCTCCCGGGCCTGCCTGACCAGGTCAATGTAAAAAGCCAGGTTGTGCACGCTTGCTATAGTCAATCCTAAAAATTCTTTTGATTTCATCAGGTGCCGAAGATAGGCTTTGCTGTAATAATTGCTCACCTCGGTATTCACTCCTTCATCCAGTGGACTAAAATCTTTTTCCCATTTCTTATTGTCAATATTGATAATTCCCTGTGAAGTAAACAACATCGCATTCCTGCCGTTCCGAGTTGGCATAACGCAATCAAACATATCAACTCCACGGCTGATACATTCCAGAATATTCCAGGGAGTGCCCACGCCCATCAGGTAGCGGGGTTTGTCTTTTGGCAACAGATCACAGCACCAATCGCAAATCTCATACATGATCTCTTCGGGTTCACCCACACTCAATCCACCAATCGCATTGCCGGCCGCATTTTTTTCCGCAATGTATTCGCAGGATTGCTTTCTAAGATCCTTAAAAGTGCCGCCCTGAACAATGGGAAAAAGGTTTTGAGTATAGCCATACAGCGAGGAAGTGGAATGGAATTGCTGAAAACAACGATCGAGCCAACCGTGTGTCAAAGCCAATGATTGCCGCGCATAGGAATATTCACTGGAACCGGGCGGGCATTCGTCAAAAGCCATCATGATGTCGCCGCCGATTTGACGCTGAATATCGATTACGTTTTCCGGCCTGAACAAATGTTTTGATCCATCAATATGGCTTTGAAAAGTAACTCCTTCTTCCAGTATTTTTCTCGTGCCGGAAAGTGAAAAAACCTGGTAACCTCCACTATCGGTAAGTATCGGATGTTCCCAGTTCATAAATCGATGCAGGCCGCCAGCTTGCTCTAGTACCTCCAATCCCGGACGCAGGTATAAATGGTATGTGTTTCCGAGAATGATCTCTGCCTTTATATCATGAATTAGTTGATGCTGCGTAACTGCCTTTACTGTCCCGGCAGTGCCCACCGGCATGAATACGGGAGTGGATATTTTACCATGATCAGTCGTTATCGTGCCTGCCCGCGCTTTCGAGTCGGCATCATTTTCTTCGAGGTGAAATTCCAGTGCGGCCATGATTGCTGCAAGTTAAATGGAGAATAGAGAAATGAAAAATTCAGGAATAGGTAACGAGAATGAGGATTTCCTTTAGCTGTCTGAGTTTTTTACAGTTCGATATTCTTATTTCTCGTTTATCTTCGCATCCATGCCACCCACCCACTGGGCAGAGATCTGCTACTATGCTTTCATGGCGACCACCATTCTGCAGGTCATTTATTATGGCTGGTTTTTCAGTCGACTTGCCTTTTTTAGAAAAAAGAAAAAGATACATACACAGCAACATCCGGTCTCCGTGGTTATTTGTGCAAGGGATGAGGACGAGAATCTGGCACGGAATCTTCCTGGTGTGTTAGTCCAATCCTATTCCACCACAAGTGAGGTGGTGGTGGTAAATGATAATTCGCTAGACGATTCCAAATACATCCTGCAGGAATTGAAGAATACATTTAAGTCGTTGAATGTAATCGAGCTGACGCAGGAAGCGAAACTCATTTCCGGAAAAAAATATCCACTGTCCATCGGTATCCGAGAAGCGAAACATGAAGTCCTCTTATTGACCGATGCCGATTGCGTTCCATCGAGTGAGCATTGGATTGAAAAAATGCAGGATGGATATAATGATGATATCGAGATCGTGCTTGGGTATGGGGCCTACCACAAACGCAAAGGGGTTCTTAATAAATTGATCCGGTTCGAGACCTTTCATACAGCCCTTCAGTATCTCTCTTATGCGTTGGCTGGAATACCTTACATGGGTGTAGGCAGAAATCTTTCCTATAAGAAAAGTTTGTTTTTGCGAAACAAGGGGTTTGCCTTTATCAATCATATTCCCAGCGGGGACGACGATCTCTTTATTAATAAGGTAGCAACACGCTCCAATACGGCGGTAGTTATTGACCCGGATGCCATTACTCGCTCAGTGCCAAAGACCACTTGGAATGCATGGTGGCGGCAAAAGACCCGGCATTATACGACTGCGAAATACTATAAGCCTAAGCATAAGTTCTTACTCGGGCTCTATTCACTTTCACAATTTGTTTTCTATCCCCTTCTATTCTGCACATTGATTTTTTTTAATTGGAAGCTGGCTCTCATGATCTACGGTGTCAGGCTGCTAGTCCAGGCGTTTATCTTTTATAAGAGCATGAAAAAGATGGGCGAAAGCGATCTATGGCCCTGGTTCATTTTCCTGGACCTCTGGATGTTTTTTTATTATTTTATTTTCGCTCCAACTTTATGGCGCAAACCAAAGAGAAATTGGAATTAATGGTTGCGGCTTCCCTTGTGCTCTTGTTGTTTCTTTTACACCGTTTGTAGTAAGAACCATCATGGAAATCATCTTAAAATATTTTCCCGATCTGAGTGCAGAGCAGATCATGCGCTTTGAAAAATTAGGTCCATTATATATGGAGTGGAATGAAAAAATAAATGTCATTTCCAGAAAAGATGTCGATGGTTTGTATGAAAAACATATACTTCATTCCCTGAGCATTGCCGCAGCCTTTTCATTTGAAGCGGGCACGCGGATGCTGGATATTGGTACTGGCGGTGGTTTTCCTGGCATCCCTCTCGCTATTTTCTTTCCCGAACTGAGGTTTCACCTTGTGGACAGTATTGCTAAAAAGATTAAAGTTGTGGACGCAATAGTGGAGGCAATCGGATTAAATAATATTACCACGGAGGTTTCCCGGGTGGAAGATTTGAAAAGAAATGGCGGTTATGACTTTACGATATCGAGAGCGGTAGCATCGCTAAAAGAATTATGGCAATGGAGCAGACCCGTATTGAAGAAAAAGACGGAGGAAATCATGTATGCAAAGGCAAGGCAGCCAGGTAGTGAATCCTGGGGGCCGGGACTTATTTCGATGAAAGGTGGTCAGCTCGATGCGGAGATAAAGTCGAGCGGAACAATGCCTATTAAGATTTCCTTATCAGGATTATTTTCTGAAGACTACTTTAAAGAAAAGTATCTTCTATATATACCCGCTTAGTAAAATCCCATCTTCGTGGTATTGTTTTGGCCCTCCTGGACCCTCATCTTTACCAAATGAATGACATCTCAGTTTGCATAGTAGACGACAATAAAGAATTCCGCAATTCAATGGAAGAAATCATGCAGATGTCGCCAGGATACACCTGCATTGGTAAGATTTCCACGGCAGAGGAAGCAATTAGCCAAATACCTTCATTGCAGCCTGACGTGGTATTGATGGACATAAATCTGGGTAGTGAAGAAAATGGGATTGATTGTGTAAGGACACTAAAACCGTTGGCGCCAGAAACTAATTTCATGATGTGTACAGTCTATGAAGAAAGTGAAAAGATCTTTGAAGCACTCAGCGCCGGTGCGCACGGTTATATATTAAAGAAGACCGAGCCTTTGAGGATGTTGGACGCTATCCGGGAACTACATGCTGGGGGTGCTCCTATGAGCAGCCAGATTGCCCGAAAGGTGGTAAGTGATTTTCACAAGAGGGGTGGCTCGCAAAAGGGAAAGGAAATAGACAGGTTGACAAAAAGGGAAAAAGAAATTCTCGAATTACTTTCGAAGGGTTTGATGTACAAGGAAATTGCCGGAATGCTTTTCCTTTCCCACGAGACCATCCGAAAACATGTATATCATATTTATGAGAAGTTGCATGTCAACAACCGCGTTTCGGCGCTGAACATTTTGTATGGACGGAGTTAGGTTGTAAGCCTGCCATCTAGCATCCAGCATCTAGCATCTAGGGCTTACCACTTCAACTCCAACCTATTATTCTTCCTCTCCACATCCGCCATGCGCTGAGACGGGTCAATTTCTACAACGACTATGTCAGTTAGGCGACGAGTAGTTTCGACTACAAAAGTTCGGTTGGTCCATTTCCAGGCCTCATAGGTTTTTCGTGGAATCGATGAATCTTCAATTGGCTTTTCACCATACATCAGGTCGAGCGGAATGTAGTGCATTTCCCGGGTGTTGTCCTTAAATGTCAATTGAAGGTCGATCGGCATCGGCATCAATCCCGTGCGGCTCAAGCGGATTTTTGTTTTTCCCGAGTCCTCCCACAAGCTGTCGATGTTGTAGTCGATCGTTCGGGTAGTGTTGATCCAGTATTCCTTATACCAATCCAGCTTGATCCCGCTTTCCCTTTCTGCCAGTTTGATAAAATCCATTGCATTGGGATGTTTGAAGCGCCAGAGCCGGTAGTATTCAAGCAGGATCCTGTCACGGATAGCCGCGCCGGTAATATATCCAAGCTGCTCGAGAAAAATCTCGCCCTTGGCATAGGCCGCGTTATAATACGCAACGTTGGTATTGAAATGATCTGCGTGGGTACTCATCGGTTCTTCCCACCCGGACTTGGCTATCGATACATAGCCCGCATATGTATCGTCAAAAGGAAAAGCTCGCGAACCCGACATGGCAGCGACCAATCGGTGTTCGGCATAAGACGCAAAGCCCTCATCCATCCATGCATAAAGGGACTCGTTGTTAGCCAATACGCCATAATACCAGTTGTGCATCAATTCATGAAAGGCTGAGCTGGGACTCATCAATAACGTCGACATCGGGTATTCCATAGCGCCATCACCGCCATGCACAAACGAAAATTGCTTATATGAGTAGGGACCGAAAGTCTTTTCGATATAAGGGAGGTCTTTTTCTACTTTATCCAGCAATTCTTCCCACACTTTGGCCGGGGCGGTGGTGGGCTTATACAATACATGGAATACCAGACTATCTCTTAGTTTCCTGGAAACATGGATATAATCGGGATCCGCAGCCCACATGAAATCATGAACGCGGGGTGCAAGAAATTTCCAGGTAAGCTTCCCTCCCGGCGGACGCGTAACCTTTGTGCCCGGATTTTCATAGCCGTATCCAATTTGATTTCCATTTTGCAAGTAACCAGTGCCGCCAAGGATATACTTGCTATCAATGGTAATGTTTACCTCAAAGTCACCCCACACACCATAAAATTCCCTTGCTACATAAGGAGTCGCATGCCAACCTTCATAATCATATTCACAAAGCTTGGGATACCATTGGCTCATGGAATAACGCACTTTGGTGTTGGGATTGTCCCTACCACTTCTCCGGATCTGCAAAGGAACCTGCGCCTCGAAATCCATATCTAACACGACTCTTGACCTGGGTAAAATGGGTTTATCCAGCTTCACTTCCAAAATCGTTTCCAACATGGTAAACTGCTGCGGCCGGCCATTCAACTTCAGAGAAATAATTTTTTGATAACCTATTTCATCAGGCTTTAAATTCAATATGCGGTCCTCAACGCGCGAATCCCAATCCCGGATTTTATTTCCGCCCACATCTGTTCTTAGCACAACCGATCCTTGTCGACGACTGCGGTTGTCCATCATGCTGTTGGGCTGAAAAGCATTGAAATATAAATGGTAAAAAATCTTGTCCAGCGTATCCGGAGAATTATTCCAATATTCCAGCTTTTGCTTGCCGGTAAACCGGTTGGTCTGAACATTCATGTCAATGTCCATCGTATATTTTACCCGCTGCTGCCACCGATCCGGCTGAGCCTGCAATACTAAAATGCCTGAAAGACACAAGCCAGTAAGTAAACACTTGATCATTTTTCAATATGAAAATTAGAACAGTAAATTTCGGCAATCAACTGTTACGGGAAAAACAAAGTTGATGATTGGCTCACAGATGAGCGTAAAAAAGCGGGGCATTATTTTCCCGATACGATGATCACGATTTCTCCCTTCACCGTCTTTCCATTGAAGTAATCATGCACTTCTTTCAATGTCCCTCTTTTATTTTCTTCAAATAATTTGGTTAGTTCCCGGCTCACACTACAGAGGCGATTCTCGCCAAAATGGAGGATAAACTCGGCCAACGTTTTAACCAATCGAATGGGTGACTCGTAAAAGATGAGCGTCCTTTCTTCAGTTGCCAATTGTTTCAATAAAGTTTGCCTTCCTTTTTTCAAGGGCAGAAAACCCTCAAAACAAAATCGGTTGGATGGAATTCCACTATTGATCAGTGCCGGCACAAAAGCTGTTGGGCCAGGCAACGATTCTACCTTTATTCCTAATTTGATACATTCTCTCACTAACAAGAACGCGGGATCAGAAATGCCGGGCGTGCCGGCATCCGTAAGGACAGCCATATTTTTTCCTTCGAGCAACTGATTGACGAGATGTTGTAACACGCGATGTTCATTGTGTTGATGATAAGGGGAAATTGGACGGTTGATTTGATAATGATTCAGCAGCTTCGTCGTCGTTCGTGTGTCTTCCGCAAGTATTAAGTCGACCTCTTTTAGAACATCGAGAGCCCGGAGAGTTATATCCTTTAGATTACCAATAGGCGTGGGGACTAAATAAAGCAACGTTGAGAGGTTGAAAAATTTATAAGTTGACAGACTTTGCTTCAGTTTTAACTGAAACTAATCAACATTCATTTCAAAGTATTCCATGACCGGATTAGCAAGCAGTTTCTTACTCGCTTCTTCCGCAATTTTCCTTGCCTCATCCGGTGAACCTGCATTAATCTGAAGTGTAACATTCTTTCCGATTCGTACATCATCGACCCCCTCCAGTCCCAGGTTTTGTAAACCACTGAGTACCGCCTTCCCCTGTGGGTCCAATAATTCCTTCAATGGCATAACTTTTATCTCGACGGTATAGGTCATACAATTTTATTTTTGAAGATCAAAGATACAAGAACATAAGCAAGGAGAATGAACGGGGCAGCCACCCACTTCAATAGAAATGCCGCCGCCAGAGCGATCGCGATCAGGATGTACCTGGGAAGATTTTTGGCTGTGGAAGACCTTGAAAATTTCAAGCTCATCATCGGCCAATCACTCACCAATAAATAAGCAAACAACAGGATGCTTCCATATAATATCCATTTATTCAGCAAGAGATCCTGCGCATTCATTTGCTGATAAAAAATGATCATCGGCAAACAAGCAATCACCAGGCCGATAGCCGGTGTGGGCACTCCCTTAAAATAATATTGTTGGGTGTTGTCCAGATTGAATTTAGCCAGTCGCCAGGCAGCAGCGCAGGGTATAATAAATGCTGGTAATAACCAGGCAATACTCATTTCCAACCCCCCTTCCTCCCGGGCAAGACTTAATCTCAATAATTGATACATTATCAGTCCCGGCGCAACTCCAAAACTCACCACGTCTGCGAGGGAATCGAGTTGCTTACCCATATCTGATTCGGCCTTGAAAAGTCTTGCAATAAAGCCATCCAGGAAATCAACGATCGCAGCACCAAATATGAAAAGTGAACCCCATGTAATTTTTTCGGGCAATTCCCAACTGGTATAACCTTCCCGTTCAATGAACATCAGGGACTGGCCCGTCTGAAGAATGAAGACAACCGCCAGGCAACCGAAGATCAGGTTGAGAAGGGTGAAGAGATTCGGGATTTGTTTCATAATATGAATAAAGGATAATAGATGAATGTAGAAATGACCCATGAATATAGAAATCTCTGCCTACTTCTTCATCAGCCCCTCGATTTCTTCCACAGTAATAGGAATATTTTTCATTAAGTCCTTACTCCCATTCCGCGTAATCCATAAATTATTTTCAATGCGTACACCCATTTGTTCTTCTTCGATATAAATTCCGGGTTCTACTGTAAATACCATCCCGGCTTTGATCGATTCTGTTCTCGTCCCCAGGTCGTGCACATCCAGGCCGAGATGGTGCGAAATACCGTGATAGAGATACTTCCTGTAGGCTCTATTATCCGCATCTTCATTTTTTATATCTGATTTCTTCAGCAAACCGAGCTTCATGAATTGCTGGGTCGCTACCTCTCCCACCTTATCCGTATACGCCACAATGGAAATTCCCGGTTTCAAAATACTTTTTGCATAATCATGTAAGTACAGACAGGCATTATAAACAGATTTCTGTCTACGGGTAAATTTTCCGCTTACAGGGACGGTCCTCGTCAGGTCTGCACAATATCCACCATATTCAGCACCGAAGTCCATAAGAATGAGTTCCCCTGCTTTGCATTCTTCGTTATTGCGGACATAATGTAGTGTTCTTGCTCGGTCGCCACTGGCAATGATGGATCCATACGCTGGCCCATGTGACCGTTGAGACAGGAACGAGTGAAATATCTCCGCTTCTATTTCATATTCCATTACTCCAGGCTTAATAAAAGTCAGTAGCCGGCGAAAGGCTACCTCTGTAATATCAATCGCTTTTTGAATCACACCTACCTCCATCTCCGTCTTGATGGCACGCAGGTCTTTCATGATCTTTGCTGCTCGCTGATATTGGTGTAAGGGATAACGTGCCTTAAGTTCATCGACAAATCGATAATCTCTTGTTCTTACCAGGCTGGCTTTCCGATCGTTTTCATTCGTGTCCAGATAAATCGTGTCTGCGAGGTGTATCCAGGGTTGTAGCAATCCATCCAAACTATCCAGCCAACCAATAGTTTTAATACCGCTGATGTTCTGAGCTTCATTTATCCGCAATCGCTTGCCATCCCACTTTTCTTTCAGCTCATTGGGGCGGACCAATACCAATACTTCTCTGAATTTTGGATCCGGGTTATCCGGAAAAAGGATCACCAGACTGTCTTCCTGGTCAATGCCACTCAACCAAAAGAGATCCGTATTCTGTTTAAATGGATAAATAGCATCTCCGTTGACAGGAACTTCATCGTTGCTAACGAAGATGGCAATTGAATTGCGCTCCATTTGGCGTTTGAAGCGATCGCGGTTTTTAGTAAACAGTTCGGGGTTTAGAGGATAGTGTTTCATTGATGGCGATTGATGCCTAAAGATAAACAGCCTGTGAGTGCCGGAGCTTTTCTTCACAAAACGGGAGAAAAATCCTAAAAAATTTGATTTTTTTCAAAAACAGCCTCGAGTATTGGAGAAAATTCAAAACCTAATCCATCCGGTGAATGAATGCCAACAAGTTAGCCCTTGGATTAGGGCGTTTTCAATGTGTACTACTAACACTTGTTTGTATAAACCAGAGTTTGTGTATTACCTTTGTGAGCCTAACAAATCTTCCGCCTTATGTCGGTGCCAACGATTGCGACCCGAAATAGCAATTTATTTTATTTAGGTCTAAGGAACTCAGAAACAATTCATTATCAATCCACCCCCGAGCAGCTGATCTACGATACCATTCGCAGGGGCGAAGGAGTTTTGAACGATACGGAGGCTTTAGTGATCCGCACAGGGGAGTTCACAGGAAGATCTCCCAAGGATAAATTCATTGTCAGGGACGAAATCACCCAGAATACAGTTGATTGGAATGATTTCAATATTCCCATCGAACCTCGCTACTTCGATGTCATCTTTAAAGAAGTATCTGCCTGGTTAGAAAAGTTGCCAGAGATCTGGGTGCGGGATTGTTTCGCCTGCGCCGATCCACGCTACCGGCTCCGAATTCGTTTAGTAAACGAAAAACCTTCGAACAATCTCTTTGCCTATAATATGTTCCTTCGGCCATCCGAAAAGGAACTGGAAAATTTCAAACCGGATTGGCATGTTATTGTCGTACCAGGTTTAAAACTGAATGCAAAGGAATGTGGGATCCGCCAACACAATGCGGCTATAGTCTCATTTAAGCATAAAATGATATTGATTGCGGGCACCGGTTATACTGGAGAAATCAAGAAAGGGATTTTTTCTATTCTTAATTATATACTGCCCCAGGAACAGAATGTATTGAGCATGCACTGCAGCGCTAATATCGGGGCCGATGGTGACACAGCCATTTTTTTCGGTTTGAGCGGAACAGGCAAGACTACATTAAGCGCGGACCCGCAACGACAATTGATCGGAGATGATGAACATGGTTGGACTGCCGACAGCATATTCAATTTTGAAGGCGGTTGCTACGCCAAAACAATCAACCTTTCGCAGGACAAGGAACCTGAAATATTTAACGCCATACGTCCGGGAGCATTGGTAGAAAACATTTGTTTTTTCCCCGGTACGCGCGAGATCAATTTTGACGATGCGTCTATTACTGAGAATACAAGGGTCTCCTATCCATTGAATTTTATCAGCAACGCAGTAAAGCCATCGATAGGTGGCTTACCAAAAAACATTTTCTTTCTCACCTGCGATGCTTTTGGAGTGCTACCTCCTATTTCGAAGCTAACTCCGGGACAGGCCATGTATCAATTCATCTCCGGTTACACTGCAAAAGTTGCGGGGACTGAAGCAGGAGTGACTGAACCTAAACCCACTTTCAGTGCGTGCTTCGGTGCACCTTTTCTACCCTTGCATCCGGCCAAATATGCACACATGCTCGGCGAAAAAATGCAAGTGCATAATGTAAATGTGTGGATGGTAAATACTGGTTGGACGGGCGGACCCTATGGCATCGGGAGCCGTATGAAACTGAAATATACAAGGTCAATGATCACTGCGGCATTGGAAGGAAAATTGAATGACATGAAATTTGAAGACCATCCGGTTTTCGGCGTTTCTGTTCCCCAGGCCTGCCCGGATGTACCATCCGAAATTTTGAATCCCCGAAATACCTGGGGCGATAAAACAGCTTATGACGAGCGGACTAAATGCCTGGCTTCTTTGTTTATAAAGAATTTTGAAAAATATGCTGCCGGTGTAAGCGAAGAAATACTATCCGCCGCTCCCCGGATATAGCTCTATTCCTCAATGGCATACCTCAAACCGCCGATCTTTTAATTTAATTTAACGGAAGGCTTTACAACGCATAAAATTTTATTATCATCTTTCCGTTCAATGTTGATCATGCAAGGACCCCGATTCCTCCTATTGTTATTGTGTTCAGTTTCCTCGCTTCACTTTTTTGCCCAGGATAGCGGGGATGACCTCATTCGCTGGAGCTCGTCAAGGCGCCTGACCTGGAGTGATTACCAGGCAAGCCCCGACCCGCTCTCCGATGCAGCGGCTACCACCACCTCTTACCTGGGAATTCAATATAATTTCATCGATGACAAGGTGACCTATAAAATTGAATGCAGTTTCTCCAGGAATCGGTCCTGGGGTTTATACAAAACCGATTATATCTTAAGCCATGAACAGGGACATTTCGATATCACGGAGATCTTTGCGCGTCAACTAAATAAAAGAATGGGCGATTACATGTTCAATAAGAATTCTTACCGCAAAGACCTGCAAAAAATCTACAACGATGTTCAGAAAGAAAAGGAAATTTTTCAGAATCAGTATGACAATGAAACGGATTACAGCCGCAAAAAAGACAAGCAGGCTGAATGGCTGACAAAGATCGATAAGCTCCTGGGATCACTCGATGAATTTGCAAATTATCACTGAGGTGATCAATAAAACTTCTTCTTGAGCAATAAAAATTTCTTCTCAAAGAATTCAAAACTTAGGATCGCGATGGCTGCCGTGGTTCCCAATGCAATCACAGGAATTAAGAAATAAGCAACAAAAACAGACTGATTTAAATAGTACCTGGCAATGACAATGTTCATCAATGTCAATACCACGCCATGCCAAACATATAAGCCGTAATTGAGCTTACCCACATAATTGAGCCACCGGAATTTCCCAACCTTGAAAAATGAATGTTGAGCATAACACTGTTCGATGATGATAAACGAGAAGATAACTGAATTGGATATGAAAATGATCTTATTCGTGAAGGGGACCGACTGAAGAAACGGATAACAGCAGAAATAGGAAGCGATCAATCCATAGATGATCACCAGCCATGCCTTCCTGATCCGAACCATCGACTGGAACAAAGGCTTTCTAAAAAAACATATATATGCTGAAAGCGCTCCCAGGCTATAATCCGGCACATACCTTCTTGAATCGTAAAAATGATAGTTGGCATTAAAAAACAATTCGGAAACAACCACGCTGATGAAAAGCAGGCAGGCTATCCACACCATGTATGGTCGCAAATATCGCATCACCAATCCCCAGACGAGGTAAAATTGTTCTTCAACTGAAATAAACCATAAAAAGATCAGAAAATAATAATAGGTAGGCTGGTTTTTGATGAGATCATAGTTCTGGTAAAAGAAAATAAAGCTGGTGATGGAAGGCAATTGTGTTTGGCTATCGATTGAACCGGGGAAATATCGAACGAGAATATAATGAATAAGGTAAGATGACAACACCACTCCGAAATAAAGCGGCCAAATGCGCAGGATCCGCCGGACATAAAATTTCCAAAGCACAAACCCACCCGTCCTGGAATATTCCTTTAAAATGACCATAGTGATCAGGAAACTCGACAGCACCGAGAAAAAATCGAGTCCGAGAGGACTGATTACTTTGAGATGATAAAGAGCACGATTATATACCGGAGCACCACTCTGCGGCAGGACATGATTAAAAAACACCACAATAAATGTCAGCAGACGAAGGACATCCAAATTGATAAGATACTCACCAGAAGGAGAAGTTGTATTGGTTGAAACCTGGTTTGACATGAGAGAGGATATGACCGTCGCTAAAACAGACCATACAGCTGACCATCTACCTTATGGATGATCTCGCCAAAGTGTTCATGATTCTCGGCAAATTTATTCTTGTCGACATCGATAATCAGCAAAGGCCCTTCTTTATAGTTATCGATCCACTTATTGTAGAATTCGTTGAGGCGTTTTAAATAGTCAAGGCGTATGTTTTCTTCATATTCCCTTCCTCTTTTTTGAATTTGTCCGACGAGAGTAGGAACCGATGCGTTTAGATAGATCAGCAGGTCCGGAGGCTGGACCAGGGATTTCAACGTTTGGAAAAAATGGAAATAATTGTCAAAATCGCGCTTACTCATTAATCCCATCTCATGTAAGTTCGGCGCAAAGATGTTAGCATCTTCGTATATCGTGCGATCCTGGATAACCGTCTCCGTGCCTTTTTGAATTTCCACCAACTGCCGAAGGCGGCTATTGAGAAAAAAGATCTGGAGATTGAAACTCCACCTGGGCATATCCTCATAAAAATCCATCAGGTATGGATTGTGATCTACATCTTCAAAATTGGGTATCCATTTATAATGCTTACTCAACATTTCTGTCAACGTAGTCTTGCCGGCGCCAATATTACCTGCTACTGCAATATGTTTAGGTTTCTTGCTCTTCGCCATTTTTTGAATCGGGTCTGTAATAACCCACTGTCTTTAATCGATTGGGAGTTGAAAATAGGAATATTTTAAAAGTAATTTAATTTCCAATACCAACTATCCGGCCTCAGAAATAATTAAGTGCCATGGTCTGCCTGACCAATTCGATAGTGGCCTTTCCGCTTGCCCTGGCTTTTTCAGCACCTTTCTCCATAGCCTGGTTCAGGTAGTTTTCATCACGCTGGATCATCTGAGCCCTTGCCCTTATGGGCGTAATATAGTTAACCATATCATCTGCAAGTTGCTTTTTCATGTCTCCGTAACGTATCCTGGATGGCTCATTATAATCATCCTCAAATTTTTTCAGTGTATCCGGATTGCTGACAATTTTCATTAGGGTGAACAGATTCTCGATATAGTCTGGTTTGCGTGCATTGGCTACTGTAGGACCGCTATCGGTTTTAGCACGCATTATTTTTTTACGGATCAAATCGTCGTCGTCGGCCAGGTAAACGGTTGACATTTGATTTACACTCTTGCTCATCTTGCCCGTCCCATCAAGACCAAGGATCTTGGTCAACTCACCACCATAATTGAAAGCAATTGGTTCGGGAAAGACATTGCCATACCGCTGATTGAACCGCTGAGCAAAATTTCTTGTCATTTCAAGATGCTGTTCCTGGTCTTTGCCTACCGGAACCTTGACTGCACGATGGAGTAAGATATCGGCTGCCTGCAAAACAGGATAAGTCAGCAGACCGGCATTTACATTGTCGGGTTGATTACGAACTTTTTCTTTGAATGCCGTAGTTTTCTCCAACTCGCCTTTGTAGGCCATCATATTGAGGTAGAGATACAACTCGGTGGTTTCCGGAATTTGGCTCTGTACATAAATCACTGACTTTTCAGGATCGAGGCCGGAAGCCAATAGTTCGGAAAGGAGTCGAAGCACATTGCCCTTTAATTCCTTTGTATCAGGATGCGTAGTAAGGCTATGCCAATCCACCACGCAGAAAAAACATTCGTATTCACTTTGCATATTGACCCAGTTTTTCACTGCCCCGAAATAATTTCCCAGGTGCAGGAAGCCTGTTGGCCTTATTCCACTCATCACTATTTCTTTCTTCTGATTCATTGCGACGAAGATATATAACTCGAGGAATTTCAAATCACCATTTTTGGAGACATTATCTTTGCAACATGGAAGTAAATGATGCAATGTTTGAAAAGCTGGCTCACCTGGCCAGGCTTCAATTTCCCGAATCGGAAAAGGAACAGATCAAGAACGATCTTCAAAAGATGATCGAATTTGCCGAGAAACTGAATGAATTGGACCTGGACGGTGTAGAACCACTTTTATTTGTGAGTGAGGAAGTAAATGTGTTGCGCGACGATGTGATAAGCGGATCTGTCAGCAGGGAAGAAGCAATGCTCAATGCGCCATCGCACGACGAACAATATTTTAAGGTGCCGAAAGTAATTAAGAACCCCCAATAGCCAATCCCGTATTAATTTACCTGAAGTTTATTTTTGCCAATGAGCTCGATGATCCATCTTGAAAATATTCAAAAGAGCTACTTCATGGGAAGGAATGAACTTCCTGTATTAAAAGGTATATCCCTGGATATTGCCAAGAACGAATATGTCGCGCTCATGGGCCCTTCGGGTTCGGGCAAGAGTACGCTAATGAATATACTCGGTTGCCTGGATACACCGTCTGCCGGCCGCTATATTTTGAATAACCAGGACGTAAGTAAAATGGAAGACAATGACCTGGCTGAGATCCGAAATAAAGAAATTGGCTTTGTTTTTCAGCAATTCAATCTGCTGCCCAGACTGACAGCCCTCGAAAATGTTGCGCTGCCATTGGTGTATGCAGGCATGAGCCGAAAACAGAGGAAGGATAAGGCGATGCATGTAATGGAAATGGTTAGTCTCTCCGATCGCAGTCATCACAAACCAAATGAATTGTCCGGCGGCCAAAGTCAACGCGTGGCTATTGCGCGAGCCCTGGTAAACAACCCATCGATTATCCTGGCCGACGAGCCAACCGGAAACCTGGATACCAAAACTTCTCATGAGATCATGGAGATTTTCGGTGAGATCCATTCCAGGGGAAATACGGTTGTATTGGTCACTCACGAAGAAGATATCGCCAATCACGCTTACAGGATCATTCGTCTGCGCGATGGAATGATAGAAACAGATAAACGCAAGCAACCTTCTGTTACGCCATTGCGCGGATAGCTATGACTTTAAAAATATATACGAAAACTGGAGATAAAGGATCTACGTCGTTGATCGGGGGAACCAAAGTCCCTAAATCTCATCTGCGCATCGAGTCATATGGAACGGTTGATGAATTAAATTCCTGGATAGGTTTGATTGCCGACCAACTTCAAAGTAAGAAAACGGCCAAACTGCTCAAAGAGATCCAGGACCGGCTTTTTACAATTGGCTCTTCATTAGCCTGCGATCCTGACAAGGAAGTAAAATTAAAGATCCCCGACTTAAATGAAAATGATATTTCATTGCTGGAAGGTCAAATTGACAAGATGAATGAGAAACTACCGGTGATGAAATCCTTTATCATTCCCGGCGGACATCCCACCGTTTCCTTTATTCACATTGGCCGCTGTGTATGTCGCAGGGCAGAGCGCCTTTGCGTGGCCTTGCAGGAAGAACAATTATTTGTTGAACCCCTTGTAATAAAATATCTCAATCGTCTGAGTGACTACCTTTTTGTACTTGCACGTTTCACCGGACAAAAATTGAAAGTGAAGGAAATCCCCTGGATACCGAGAATCTAAGTGCCCGCATCATACAATCTTTCCATCCTTCATATATAGAATGCGGTCGCTGAGTTTTGCTAATTCTTCATTGTGAGTAACGATCAGAAAAGTCTGGTTAAATTTATTGCGAAGGTCTATGAATAGCTGATGTAATTCATTTGAGTTGGCACTATCCAGATTTCCGGTTGGCTCATCTGCCATCACGATGTCCGGATTATTGATCAATGCTCTTGCAACAGCCACCCTTTGTTGTTCACCTCCCGACATTTCATTGGGCTTATTTTCCAGGCGGTGGCCAAGTCCCAACATTTGCAACAACTCGTTCGCTTTCTCAATCACCTCATTTTTCCTGCGGCCGGAAAGCCAGCCGGGAATACATACATTTTCCCAGGCCGTAAATTCAGGTAATAAATGGTGAAACTGAAACACAAAGCCGATGCTCTTGTTCCGAAAGGCAGCTAATTTCTTCCCGGAGAGCGAATTCAGCAAGGTGCCGTTCATGGTGACTTCCCCTTTGTCAGCACGGTCCAGCGTTCCAAGGATATGCAGAAGCGTAGATTTCCCCGAACCTGAAGGGCCGACAATGGATGCTACCTCCCCTTTCTTGACCTCCATACTGACCCCCTTAAGTACCTCAACCGGGCCGTAACTCTTATAGATATTTTTTCCACTTAACATGCAGCCAATCGGGGGTTTAGTAAATCAAATATCTGTAAATCGGTTCCATAATCAAAAACCGTATTTAAGGGGTATGTTTTAAGAAAACCCTTGATTTCCCTTTAGCAACTATAGATTTGGAAAATTCGTTAATACAACTACATTTGCGGAAAAATTGGAAGGGCGTATCCCTATTCAAAATTAAAAACGGAAAGAAAAATGTTCTGGACCTTAGAATTAGCTTCCTACCTTGAAGAAGCGCCATGGCCGGCCACTAAGGATGAGCTGATAGATTATTCCATACGGTCCGGTGCTCCAATTGAAGTAGTAGAAAACCTTCAGGAACTGGAAGATGAGGGCGATGTATATGAAACCATCGAGGATATTTGGCCGGATTATCCCACACAAGAAGATTTTCTTTTCAATGAAGATGAGTACTAGCCCGGTAAAGAAATAACCCTTTATTTCACTTCGGCAAACCCCCGCTCCATCTCCGTAATCACATCTGAAGTCACTCCTGTAAAACTAAATCCGCCATCATGAAACAGGTTTTGCATCGTAACATAACGCGTTAGATCGGAAAAAAGAGTGACACAATAATTCGCACAATCATCGCCTGTTGCATTTCCCAGCGGACTCATTTTTTCAGCGTAACTAATAAAGCCATCAAAACCTTTTACCCCGCTGCCGGCAGTGGTGCGGGTGGGAGATTGCGAAACTGTATTCACCCTCACTTTATTGCGGATCGCATAATGATAACCGAAACTTCTGGCTACGCTCTCCAACAGGGCTTTCGCGTCGGCCATTTCATTATAGTCCGGGAACACGCGTTGCGCGGCGATATAGGTTAATGCAACTACACTCCCCCATTGATTGAGGGCATCCAGGTCCCAGGCTGTTCGCAACACGCGATGCAGACTCATAGCAGAAATATCCAACGTCTTTTGATTCCATTCGTAATTCATTTCCGTATAATGCTTCCCCTTTCTCACATTCAAACTCATGCCGATTGAATGAAGTATGAAATCGATCTTGCCTTCGAAGTGCTTCATCGATCCTTCAAACAATTTTTTTAGGTCATCCATGCTCGTTACATCGGCGCCCATCACCGGTGCATTCACCTGCTCTGCCAACTTATTGATCTCTCCCATCCTCAAAGCAACGGGCGCATTGCTTAGAACCAATGCGGCTCCTTGCTCATGGCATTTTATCGCCGTCTTCCATGCAATCGATTTTTCATCCAGCGCCCCGAAAATGATCCCCTTTTTTCCATTCAATAAATTATTTGACATGCTCATTGATTTTGTGTCGGTAAAAATAACATACTTGCCCGACACTTATCTTTGCGATATGACGATCTCCTATAAATGGCTGAGTGAATACCTGCCTGGTGGATCCGAGAGGAATTCTTCCATTGTCGACCCTGAACGATTGAGCCGGATATTAACTTCCATTGGTTTGGAAGTGGAAAGTTTTTATTCTTATGAAGAAGTAAAAGGTGGTTTGAAGGACCTCGTGATTGGCAAAGTGGTGAGTACTGAAAAACATCCTAATGCCGACAAGCTTACTCTTACCAAAGTAGATATTGGAGGAAAAGACCTTTTACAAATAGTCTGCGGAGCGCCAAATGTGGCAACCGGTCAAAAAGTAGTTGTGGCTACGCCAGGAACTACCATTTATCCTACCACCGGAGATCCACTCACCATGAAAGTGGCTACCATAAGAAACAAGGAAAGCTATGGAATGATCTGCGCCGAAGATGAGATCGGGCTCGGCAGCTCCCATGCCGGAATTATTGTCTTGCCGGATGATGTGACTGTGGGAATGGCTCTTGCTGATTATTACCACCCATACGAAGACTGGATTTATGAAATCGGCCTCACCCCCAATCGCATGGAAGCCATGAGCCATTGGGGAGTGGCTCGCGATGTATGCGCCTACCTTAGTTATCATGATCAAAAGGAATATCAACCCATCCTACCGAATAGCAGCGAGTTTAAAATAGACAATCGTTCATTGACTATTGAAGTGAGTGTAGAAAATACAGGTGCCTGTCCGCGCTACAGCGGGATTAGCATTGCGGGAATATCGATCAAAGAATCCCCAAATTGGCTTCAGCAAAAATTAAAGGCTATTGGCCTGCGCCCTATTAATAATATTGTAGATATCACCAACTTCATTCAACATGAAACTGGCCAACCGCTTCACGCATTTGATGCCGACGCGATCAAAGGCAAGAAAATAGTGGTGAAGAATCTGCCGGAAGGAACCAAATTCATAACACTTGACGAAAAGGAACGAAAACTGCATGCAGATGACCTCATGATATGTGACGAATCGGAGGGTATGTGCATCGCTGGCGTTTATGGCGGCTTGCATAGTGGCGTTAGCTCAGGCACCAGGAATATATTCCTGGAAGCAGCTTGTTTCGATCCGGTCTTCATTCGAAAAACCTCTTCCCGCCATGGATTGAAAACAGATGCGGCTTCGCGATTTGAAAAAGGTACAGATATCTCAGCCACCATTCACGTTCTGAAAAGGACAGCACTATTGATTAAAGAAATCTGCGGGGGCCAGATCGCCTCGGAGATCATAGACATTTATCCAAATCCAAAACAAAAAACAAGGGTAACCCTCACTTATAAATACCTGAAAAAGCTTAGCGGAAAAGAATATGAACCCCAGGCAGCGCAAAATATTCTCACACATCTGGGATTCGAAATCGCAAAAGCTGACAGCCAGGAATTGCAGGTTTTAGTGCCCTATCATAAACCAGACATTAGTCTGCCGGCAGACATCGTCGAAGAGGTTTTACGCATCGATGGTTTAGACAGTGTGGAGATTCCCCAGGCAATCACGATTACCCCCTCGCTGGAAAAAAATCATGAAGTGGACGCCTACACGGAAAAAGTGAGCCAATATCTGGTGGGCCTTGGTTTCAATGAAATCATGACCAACTCCATCACTAACTCTGCTTTTTTTGATAAAGAAGAGCTTGCTTCAACAGTCACCCTGCTTAATAACCTTAGTGTCGAACTGAACTGCATGCGCCCATCGATGCTCGAAACGGGTTTGGAAGCTATTGCGCACAACCTTAACCGTAAGAACAACAGGCTTCAGTTTTTTGAAATGGGAAGGACTTATAAGACTTCAGGGCCGGGAAAGTTTTTCGAACAGGAGCACCTTTGTATATATATCACCGGCGATTCCGGGGAAGATAGCTGGCGCAGTAAGCCAGTTCCAGTCGACTATTATTTTTTAAAGGGAGTGATTAGTAGCCTGTTTCAGTTGCTGGGTCTTCAAATGGATAAATTTGAACCGGTGCAAGATGCTAAATTGGAAAAAGGGCTTCAGGTGAGATTGAATAACGAAATAGTAGTTTTCTCAGGAAATGTAAAAAAGCAATTGCTGAATCGTTTTGATATTAAGCAACCAGTGCTATTCGCCGATTTTCACTGGAGTCAACTTGTGGAAAGGGCGGCGGCAAAAAAAGAATCAATCCGGGATATACCGAGGTATCCTGCTGTACAAAGAGATCTGGCAATTGTAGTAGATCGAGAGCTTTCCTACGAAAAAGTGGAACAAACTGTGCAAAAGATAAGGTTGAATAAACTACAGTCTGTGAAACTCTTTGATATATTCGAAAGTGAAAAGCTGGGAGTCGGCAAAAAGTCCATGGCCATCAATTTTATATTCCTGGACAATGAGAAAACGCTGACGGATAAAGAGATTGAAGGATGGATGAAAACGATAACTACGACCCTGGAACAAGATTTGAAAGCAGAGATCAGGAAATAATGCAGTTGAATGAATACCCTTAAATAGCTAACCACATTGAACTCAACAGAACAACATTTAAAAAGAATCCAGGATAAGCTTCAGCAACTGCTGAAACAATATTCTGTTTTACAAAGAGAGAATGGGCGACTAAAAGAGGATCTAGCCAGATCCAAACAGGTAACAGAAACTCAGTATAGAAACATTGATGTACTGAAACAGCAGGTGAATGTACTTCAATTGGGAGCTGGAGAAATGAAAGACGGAGATAAGAAGGAGATGGCAAAAAGGATCGACTCCTATCTTAAAGAAATTGACAGGTGCATCGCATCACTGAGCGATTAGTTCAAACTCTTTTTACCAGGTTCATTTTCATATGATCCTCGCCGTGCGAAAGCTCGAGTGTGTACCTGCCGTAAGGAAGATCATTCAATCCAGTCCAGGTAACACGTTCCCAGTCGGTAGCAATGTCTTTTTCAATGGTGCTGCAGACACTGCCCTGGTCGTCTTTCAAAACGCCTCTAAGGCAATTGCCTTTAGGAGCCGTTAATTCGAACTGCAAGGTGTCAATGAATACTGATGACCTGACTTTGATTAACATAGCGAACGTTTTATAGGTTTAAAACGTTTTTGACAGGAAACTGGCTGGCAGATTTTTACAGGAGTGGATGCTTCCGTAGTAGTATGGGAGAAACAAGATATTAACAATTTTTCAACTTTGCAAGACATGGAACAATTAATTCCTATTTCGGCGCTCATTGGCGACAGAAATTACCGGATCAAAATCGCTCCGGCCGATGAAGAAGTGGTTCGAAAAGCCCTCAAGACCATCAACGATAAGATTGTCGAGTTCAAGACCGAGTTTGCCGGCAAGGATATGCAGGACTATGTAGCCATGGTGCTTATATGGTATGCCACTGAGCAAGACGCCGGAGGTAGTAATAATATGGAGAAAGAAGTTATAACTGAGAGGCTAGAATTTATTGAGAAGCTGCTTGATAACCAACTGGTAGGCGCTCAGTAAGAGTCACAACCAGGATGGTTGGAACCATAAATTAAAATGGATAGATGTGTGTGCATCTAACAAGCGTCTTCAACTCACTTTTCCTTCAATATCAAGGGAATAAACGCTCATAATTTCCTCTATTACCTGCTCTTTTGTATCTTCGGCAAGTCCTGGCCGAAACTCACTCCAAACGCCGGCACGGGGAAATATCAATGAATTTGTTATTAAGAAATAACATTATGGACCAATTAAACAAACTCTTTCATGGATACCAATATCATATTCATCATAATTGGCGCAGGTGCATTTATTATTGGCCTCATAGCGGGTAAGGTCATTTTCGCCAAAAACACCCGCCAAAAAGTTGAAGAAGCTGAATTACAATCGCAAACCATCCTCAGGGAAGCCGAGCTAAGAGCAGAAACCATCCGTAAAGAAAAAGAACTGGAGGCCAAAGAACGGTTTGTTCAACTGCGCCTTACTCATGAAAAAGAGGTGAACGAGCGTACGCGAAAAATTCAGGAGACGGAAAACCGGATGAGGCAAAAAGAACAATCGATCAGTCAAAAAGAAGGCAGCCTCGACAAGCAAGTAAAGGATAACGAGATCATCAAGGATAACCTTACCCGGCAAATCGAGCTGGTTAATATTAAGAGAACAGAATTAGAAAAACACCAGGAAGAACATATTCGCCGCCTTGAAAAAATTTCTGCACTCTCTGCTGAAGAAGCCAAAGCCCAGTTGATAGAAAGTCTGAAAAGTGAAGCCCACACTCAAGCCATCGGCATGCAGCAGGAAATTATTGATGACGCAAAGCAAAAGGCTAATAAAGAAGCCAGAAAGATCATCATTCAAACCATACAGAGGACAGCAGCGGAACAGGCCATTGAAAATTCAATCACTGTCTTCAATCTTGAAAGTGACGAAATAAAGGGCCAAATCATCGGACGTGAAGGACGTAACATTCGTGCTATTGAAGCCGCTACCGGCGTAGATTTGATCGTAGATGATACTCCTGAAGCGATCATCCTATCTTCATTCGATCCTCTCCGGCGCGAAATTGCCCGGCTTAGTCTTCAACGTCTTGTTACGGATGGCCGCATTCACCCAGCCCGTATTGAAGAGGTAGTAGAAAAGACCAAGAAACAAATTGAAGAACAGGTGTTGGAGATTGGAGAAAGAACGGTGATTGAAATGGGAATCCACGGGCTGCATAAAGAATTGGTTAGAATGGTGGGCCGCATGCGCTTCCGCTCTTCATATGGACAAAATTTATTGATGCATAGCCGGGAGACTGCCAATCTCTGCGGCATCATGGCCTCTGAACTAGGATTGAATGCTAAGCTGGCTAAACGGGCCGGCCTGCTGCACGATATTGGAAAAGTTCCGGACGAAGAGACTGAATTAAGTCACGCACTTCTTGGCGCCAAACTCGCCGAAAAATATGGCGAAAATCCGGCAGTGGTCAATGCCATAGGCGCTCATCACGATGAAATGGAAATGCAATATGTGATCTCTCCGATCGTGCAGGCATGTGATGCAATCAGCGGAGCGAGGCCCGGCGCCCGAAGGGAGATCATGCAGCAATACCTCAAAAGGATCAAAGACCTGGAAAACCTGGCGATGGCATATACAGGTGTCGAAAAAGCCTATGCCATCCAGGCCGGAAGGGAATTAAGGGTGATCGTGGAAGCCGACAAGGTAACCGACCAGGATTCTGAAAAGCTCTCCTTTGAAATAGCCCAAAAAATACAGACTGAAATGACCTTTCCCGGGCAGATAAAGGTGACTGTAATACGGGAAAAGAGAGCTGTGAACGTGGCAAGATAGATCCGGGATTCTTGATTTTGACCATTTTTACACCTACCTTTGCGTTCGCTAAAATTTGGAGCCATGAACGCCATTGACTACGTCCACGAACAACTGACTGGCAAAAAGGAATTTCCCGCTTTCAAGCCGGGAGACAACATTACCGTAAACTACAAGATCATTGAGGGTAACAAAGAAAGAATTCAGTCATTTAAGGGCGATGTGATCAAGAAACAGGGTTCAGGCCATACTGCCAGCTTTACCGTCCGGAAGATTTCTGACGGAGTCGGCGTAGAAAGAATATTTCCCTTTTATTCTCCCAATATTGATTCCATCGCAATCAACAAGACAGGCCACGTTCGCAGAGCCAAGCTTTTCTACCAGCGCAAGAGAAGTGGAAAGAGCGCCAGAATACGTGAAAAGCGCATGTCGACGGAAACTGCCGAATAGAATTCACGTACTTGCCCGCCCCCGGCGGGTTTTTAGTGCCTGCCATAAATTATAATTACCTGTTTTTGCGGTTACTTAGTATCTTTGGTAACTAACTTTCTAATTATGATACAACCTACTTTTTTGGGTGTGCTGGGGACCAATGAGATTATTATTATCCTGGTTATAGTTTTACTATTATTTGGTGGTAAAAAAATCCCCGAGCTGATGCGTGGATTGGGCAAGGGTGTCCGTGAATTTAACGATGCCAAGACCAATGTGAAAAGAGAAATTGAAGAAAGCACCAGCGATAAGAGTCCGCAACATTAATAGACGCTTTCCTTCTTTAACCCTTTTATTCATCGAAAAAGCACTGGCTTTTGTTTGAGTTTTCTTCCATTGAGCAATACCATGCCCAATTGCAGGAAGGAACGATGACCTGTTTGGATGTGGTAGAACATTACCTCCAACAGATAAGGGAGCGACAAAATCTTAATGCCTTTATTGAAGTGTTTGCTGAAGAAGCCTTGCAAAAGGCAAGGCAATTGGATGCAGACAGAAAGAATAACCCTCTCGCTTCACTTCATGGAGTTATAGTCGGATTGAAGGATGTCATTTCCTACAAGGATCATCAACTATCGGCTTCATCAGAAATTCTCAAAGGATTTCGAGCGATCTATTCAGCAACTGCAGTAGAAAGGATACTGGATGCAGGAGCTATTGTGATTGGAAGATTGAATTGTGATGAATTTGCCATGGGTTCCACCAATGAGAATTCCAGCTATGGCAGGGTGTTGAATCCTATTGATGAAACGAAAGTAACGGGAGGTTCATCCGGCGGTTCTGCAGCAGCAGTAAGGGCTGGCCTGTGCATGGTTGCACTTGGAAGTGATACGGGTGGTTCTGTTCGGCAACCTGCTGATTTTTGCGGAGTCATCGGATTGAAGCCAACTTATGGTAGAATTTCCAGGTATGGGTTGATTGCTTATGCATCTTCATTCGACCAGATAGGCATCTTCGGCAACACAATTCCTGATGTTGCCAAAATGCTGGAGGTGATGGCGGGGCCAGACGATTATGATAGCACTGCATCGACAAAAAAAGTGCCTTCCTTCTCCAGCCTTTCAGGCCCTAGTAAGAAATACAGGTTTGCATATTTCGATGAGGCCTTGAATCATCCCAGCCTCGATCCGGAAATTGCCGCTTCCATTAAAAACTTAATTCAGGATTTGACTGCAGCAGGCCATGATGTGAAGAAAGTCGGATTCGAATTACTCGACTATATCGTTCCGGCCTATTATGTTCTCACAACCGCCGAAGCATCCTCCAATCTTTCCAGGTATGATGGTGTGAAGTATGGATACCGTAGCAACGGGGGTCACTCCGAGTTGACAGATTTTTATAAAGAAACGAGGTCCAAAGGTTTTGGAAAAGAAGTGAAGAGGAGGATCATGCTCGGCACCTTTGTTCTCAGTGCGGGATACTATGATGCCTATTTTACGAGGGCTCAAAAAGTAAGGACGTTGTTGAGGGATAAAACCAATGAGATTTTTAGCCAAGCTGACTTTATTTTACTGCCCTGCTCTCCGGCAACTGCTTTTAAAGCGGGTGAAAAAATGAATGATCCTATCGCTATGTACCTGGCTGATATTTATACTGTGATGGCCAACTTAACTGGAGTACCCGCAATTTCGCTTCCCCTTTTTCAACACAGTAATGGTATGCCCTTTGGAATACAAGTAATGGCAAACCGCTTTGAGGAATTATCATTATTAAAGGTGTCGTTGGATTTGGGGAAAATTCATCGACCTTTAATGCCTGAAAAGCAACGTACTAAAATTTAATCGGCTCGAACGCGGATTTTTTATAAATTCCCGTTTCAAAAATTGGATTGTTCGCAAAAACTTCGACGGTCCGGACACTTAGAAATAACGGTGATCAGAATACGAAATATCTTACTTCCGGGTATTTGCTCTCTGGTTATGTTGTCTACTGCTAAAGCGGAGGGACAGCAAAAAGCCATTGACCAAAAGCTAATGGGATCGGATGCCCTGATCAAAAGGGACTCACTTCCACTGCCCACCAGTGATCCCAAGCACGGATTTCATGATTTGTTTATCACTTCCACGCTGGCCAATGGCGTTAACATAGAGGAAATGAATCCCATGGCCATCAGCTTCGTTCAGGACTACATGGATAGGTTTGGAAAGACGATGGAGGACATGAAGGGTTGGGGTAGACCCTATTTCGATATGATGGACGGGATCCTTTCACAACACGGGTTGCCCAAAGAACTTAAATACCTTGCGGTCATTGAATCCCATTTGAAATCCAATGTCAGATCCTGGGCCGGGGCTGTCGGTCCCTGGCAGTTTATGCCCGAAACAGCAAAGAACTATGGACTGAGAGTAAATAATGCCTACGACGAACGCACCGATTACTTCAAGAGCACACATGCTGCTTGTCGTTATCTCACCTACCTGTTTTCATTGTATGGCGATTGGCTATTGGTGATCGCAGCTTACAATGGTGGACCCGGAAATGTGAACTATGCCATTAAGAAAAGCGGCAGCGCTGATTTCTGGACCTTACAAAACTATCTTCCGGTCGAATCAAAGAATCATGTCAAAAAATTCATTGCCACGCACTATATCATGGAGGGCCAGGGTGGAATCACTACTTATACTAAGGATGAGGCCCGGAACCAGGTTTTGAAAAACGCTCCTTCGCCCATTGCATTGGAGGATACTGTAGAAATTAAATCAAAAACGATCAGCGGAAGATTTAATTCCATGATCATCATAAAATATGTAGGAATAGATCTGGCTGCCTTCAGCCGCTTGAACCCCGATCTCGATCAGCAACTGGCTAGTTCGGGTGTTTATGAATTGAAGCTTCCGGAAGACAAGATGAGCATCTTCAATGCCAAAAGGTATGAGATCCTTTACGAATCAATTCAGTTATTGTTGAATCCGCCGAATGCAAGGGTGAGTGGTGAGTAGTGAATTATGAGTAGGGAAAAGAATCACTCACAACTCATCACTCACAACTCACAACTCAAAGCCCAAGACCTTCCTAATCGCCTCCGCCTTCAGCATGCATTCTTCCCATTCATTTTCCGGATCGCTGTAAAAAGTAATCCCTGAACCCGCTTGAAAAGATAGATATTCCGATGCTGCATTATACATGATGCTTCTGATGACCACGTTGAAATCAAAATCATCATTAGGAGAAATATAGCCGACGGCTCCCGAAAAAATTCCCCGCCGGGTCTTCTCATATTGCTCAATCAATTCCATTACTCTTTTCTTTGGAGCTCCCGTCATCGAACCCATCGGAAAAGTGGCCCGGATAATATCGGCAAAAGAAATATTATCCTGCAGCGTTCCGCTAACCGTAGAGATCATTTGGTGAACCTGAGGAAAAGAATAAACTCCATAGAGCTCATCAACAGTGACGGTCGCTTGCTTACAAATCTTTGCGAGATCATTGCGCACAAGGTCCACCACCATCACATTTTCTGAACGGTCCTTGACGCTTTGGCGCAGATGTTCTTTACTCAATTCATCTTTTGCTTCGTTCCCTTCAATGCGCCTGGATGTTCCTTTGATGGGTTGAGACATGATCCGGTCTCCTTGCTTTCTTAAAAATCTTTCCGGGCTGGCGCAGATCAGCCATTGATCATCTACCCTGTACAGTGCGGAAAATGGATTCGGTGAATGCTCACCCAGTTTGTTATAAATCATCAAAGGGTCGAGATGGACCTGCTCCATGAAAAACTCCTGGCAGAAATTGATCTCATAGCAATCACCATAAAGAATGTGTTGCTTTAATTGTTCGATAATCGAGATGTATTCTTCTTTGGATATCCTGTTGCGAATACCTGCGGAATTAGAAGAAACACGAGTTTCCATCCTTGCCGACTCCATCGATTGAATGGCTTTATAAATTTTTTCAGGATGGTCTGCATGGATGATCAGTTCCTTTTCATTCAAACGAATGATGACCTCGGGCTCAAAGAAAAACAGGTCGGCAAATTGAATATGGTCAGGATGTACTGAGACACTCCGTTTTGGGTCATTCCGCAAGTCATAAGCGAAATGCCCGAATAGCCAACGATCCTTCGATGTACCGAAATCTTCCAGGAATTGCGTTAATTCGTCAAGAGTGTTTTCGCTATTGCTCCGAATACTCTTTTTTATTCCCGCTCCCGCCAGGCATTCCATGCTGTGAGGGCTAATCTGATATTGGTGATTATCCAAAAAACAAAAAGTATTGAACCGTCGTATCCAGTTCAATACTTTTTCTTTGATCAATTCGAAATCGGTAATGTCGTATTTGGCCTGCGAAGAGATCGTATTGTTCAATGCGCTAAGATCAATTAGTAATCTTCTTCCTCTTCATCATCGAAGCTATCTTCTTTAAACATATCCCTGAATTCGTCGTCGATCTTAAAATCATCCTCTTCTTCTGCTGCTTTCTTACCACCGACGGCTTTTTTTCCTTTTGACTTGGGAACATCAAACTCTTCAAAGTCGGGATCCCAATTTTCTTCTTCTTCCGGCTTCTCCCAATCGTCTGGCTTTTCATCGGTTTCATCTTCTTCATCGTCATCCTCATCACCACCCTTTCCTTTCTTGGTAGCGACTGCAACCTTTCCAGTTTTCTTGAGTTCGGAAGTATCATCCACTTCATCTTCGTTGAGATCCTCATCCTCGTCCGCATCCGGATCAGGTTCTTTCTTAGGTTTGACTGCGGCTTTCCTGGCCGATTCTTTACCGGGATCGGAGTTTGTGCTCCGGACGGATTTTTTTTCCTTGTCGGGTTTTGATGTCATAGTCTAGCAGGATTGTGAATGTAAAATTTCAGCGAAGTTTTTAAACCTCCAAATTTTTATTCCGATTTCTCATTATAAAAATTAAACATTACAAATCAGGCTTGTTTCACGGTGATGAGTGCAAGATACTTGTTTATGCAACCTTAATGATCTGGTCTCTCCCAGGTCCGTTCGATATATAATGAATCGATACTCCCAGGAATTCATTAATATAATTGACATAAGTCTTCATGGTTTCAGGCAGGTTGGCATATAGGTCCATGCCACAGGTAGTTGTATTCCAGCCAGTAAATGATTTATAAACAGGTTCGGGTTTCTGCCTCTCCATCTGGAAGGGTATTTCCCGCGTTTCAATTCCATTAAGCTTATAAGCAGTACATATCTGAAGTTCTTTGAATGAATCCAGCACATCTGCTTTGGTCATGACTATCTTGGTGACCCCATTGATCATACAGGCAAACTGAAGTGCCACCAGGTCAATCCAGCCACAACGGCGAGGCCTGCCGGTAGTCGCCCCGAATTCATTTCCTATTTTCCTTAGTTCTTCTCCTATTTCGTCGTCGAGTTCGGTAGGAAACGGCCCGCCACCTACCCGTGTACAATAAGCTTTAGTAACGCCAATCACATCTCTTATCAATTGAGGGGCTATTCCCAGACCACTGCAGACACCGGCCGAAATGGTACTGGATGAAGTGACGAAGGGAAATGTACCAAAATCTATATCTAACATACTGCCCTGTGCGCCTTCTGCCAGAACTCTCTTACCTGCATGGATGTGATTATTCAGGAAATACTCGCCATTGACGATATTCAGTTGCTTTAAGAATTCAAGTGCTTCAAAGAATTCTTCCTCCCAGGCAATGATATCTTCATTAAACCCATAGTTATCTAACAGACGTTGGTGTTTTAATCGAAGATGGATATACGCAGTGGTAAAATTTTTATCCTTCAGGTCCCCCACCCTTAATCCATTGCGCCCTGTCTTATCCATGTAGGTCGGTCCAATGCCTTTTAACGTTGAACCGATCTTTTGAATGCCCTTTGATATTTCAGCAGCCTTATCCAATGCCCGGTGAGTTGGCAGGATAAGATGAGCCCTTTCAGAAATGAAGAGGCTCTTTTTCAGGTCAACGCCGAAAGACGATACAAGTTCTACTTCACGCTTCAAGGTAACGGGATCAAGCACCACTCCATTACCAATCAGGTTAAGCACATTAGGATGAAATACGCCGGAGGGAATTTGGTGAAGGACTACCTTTTTATCATTTACGTATAACGTGTGGCCTGCATTAGGTCCGCCCTGGAAGCGAGCTATGATGTCATAGTTCTTTGCGAAGTAATCAACGATTTTTCCTTTTCCTTCATCGCCCCATTGGAGGCCAAGTATTACATCAACCATATTAAATAGTAAGATTCTTGAACAAGCCCGCAAAAATAAGGGTTTAAAAGTTCAAGCTGGATGGGTTAAGGATACACTACTTACTGTCGCGCACCTTCCAAAAAAAACCTCCCCGATTGGGGAGGTTGATGAATTTTTTAGAAATTCTCTTCGGCTGGATGCGGAAATTCAGGCCATACATCGTCTCCCGCCCTGGCTAGAGGCAATGTGCCTAAGAGATTGTAGCGACGCATGTCTACCCAACGATGCCCTTCTCCGTAAAGAGAATATCGTCTCTGATTTAGCATTTCCGTGAGCAATGCGGCCTGCGTAACTAGTCCGGCATAGATAGGGAGACCAGCTGCGGTCCTCACTACGTTAAGTGCCGTCACAGCATCAGCGAGATTCCCGACTCCACCTAATTGAATGTTTGCTTCTGCGTAAATCAATATTAATTCTTCGTTGCGGATAATAGCAATCGGATCTATATTTGACGTATATAAGAAGACGTCATAAGTCCCTGTCAGGTCATCAAATTGAAAGCTAGCATTGCGCAAGGCCACCTTGCTTAATCGTGTATCACTGGTCGACTCCGCTTCGGTGATAAAATGTGGTTCTGCAATTCTCACTTCTGAATTCCCATTTCGAGGAAGGTACATCGGATTTAATTGGTCACCACCGGCAGTAGAATACTTATAGTAGGCTCCTGCATCTAAATCTCCAGCGAGATTAAAGAATGAATTCGTCAATGCGGTAAGCGCTCCAGCCCAATCTTGTTTGTAAACCGCGCAACGGGCAGCCAGGGCTCTATTGAATTGTGCAAAAACGCCAGCCTCATCGCCGAAAATGGAAGAATGGAACAAAAATGTCTCAGTTGGATTGGCACTCAGATCGGCATAAGCTTCATTTAACAAGCTTATGATCGCATCAAGCGATGCTGCCGGGCTTAGAAAGGGTCCAAGTGCATCAGGATTCGACACATCGACGCGAATACCATTGCTGTAAACCAGGTTGTAGACCATCAATAATTCATGTGCCTTGATAGTCTTTGCATAAGCGATTCCCAGGGTCTTATCTAAAGGGCTGATGGCGGCGGAGGTAGTATTGGTCAGTCCCTCGATCAGTATATTGGCATTCTTGATGGCCCGGTATCTTCCGGCGTAGGGATTGGTTATATAAAATGTATTATTATCCAGCTCTGCACTGCCTTTCCCAAGCAAGTCAGCAGAAAGCCTTGGATCAGACTTAGAAATGCGGTAAAATTCACGCCCGATTACACCAACATCATCCCAATAGAAACCCTGTTGGTCACGCATGGCGGATTCGGTACCAGTTACCACACTTTGTATATCACCCGGAGTTGGATTTTGGGAAATTGGAACGACTCCTGGGTTATTAGGATCTGCTACCGGATCAATTTTGCAGGATGCAAAAAGCAACAATGATATCATTGTCGTACCCAATGCTACCCTTTTTATAATTTGATAATTAGATCTCATAAAAATCGTATTTCAGATGAAAAATATTTTTGTCCTATTTAGAAGTTGACAGTTATTTCAAAGTTGTAACTCTTAGACGATGGGAATGGGTCTACTTCCACATTGCTCGAAATGGCGTTCGTTCCAAAATTGCTTACTTCAGGATCGTAACTGCTGTACTTGAAAGCATTAATCAGGTTTCGTCCTGAAAGTCCCACCTTTATATCAGCAACGTTCTTAAACCAGGCCTTTGGTAAACGATATGCTAATCCTATTTCCCTCACACGGAAATAACTTCCATCTTCAACAAAAGGTGCAGCCGACGTCCCGAAATTCGCAAGGCGGTAGTTTCCATTTGTCAATGTGTGACTGGGATCAAGCGTTATCTCATCGAAATCCGGTGTATTTTGGGAAAAATCGGATAGCAGAGCTGAAAGATTTACAATCTTCCCTCCTTGCTTCCAATGCATCAACACAGAAAATTCCCAATTCTTATAGCTAAGATTGTGGGCCATGGACATTTGAAAATCGGGTTCAGCGTCTCCGTAAACTGCCAGACCGGAACTCGGATCAATTTCTTTATCATTTGGACCTGCAATACCCACAATCTGCGTAGGGCTCTTACCCTGTTGAATCCGATATGTTCCTAAGCTGGCGCCAAATGCCCCGACATTAAAAGCAGGCACTCCCAATTGAGTTACTTCGGCGTCATTAGTCCAGAAATTTGTCTGGGATGTCCATTTGAAATCTTTAGTGCTGATGGGATTAACATTCAAACCGATCTCAAATCCATTATTAACGATGGTAGCTACATTGGCCCAGGACAAACTAAAACCAGAACTGCTGGGAACCTCAACGTTCAGCAGCAAATCTTTTACATTCTTTCGGTAATAAGTAAATTCCAGGTTAATCTTATTTTTCAAAACGCCCATGTCAAGTCCCAATTCAAATTCCTGTTGTGTCTCGGGATTGAGAGATTCGTTACCACGAGTAAGGGTAATAAGCGATCCTACAGCTCCATTATAAATAACTGCAGGTAGGGGGGTATAAATGGCCCCAAAAGGAGCAAAATTTCCGGAACGGCCATAGGCTCCTCTTACTTTTAACTGGCTTATAGTGCCCGGATTCCAGAAAGACATTTCGTGAATATTAAGTGCCAACGATGCTTTGGGATAATAATATAGGTGATCGGGATCACCATTCCTTGATGACTTATCGCCACGTACGCCCAATGTGGCTATGACAATGTCATTGTAGTTAAATTCTTCCTGCACAAATATCCCCCAATCTCTTTGCAAGGTAATAGCCTGTTCTGCTTGTATAGACGCAGCCTGAGCCAGGTTTGTCTGTGTTCCAACCAATTGAGTCGCAGTATTGATAACATTATTTAAGTTCACCTTTTCTTCTGTCAGTCCTAACTGCGTCCGAAAACTCATTTTGTCATTTGGAGTAAATTCGTGAACACCGACCAGGTTATAATTCGTGTTACGTGCAATAGTAGTTCCATAAATAGAGGCGCCATTGGTACCATTACCGTTGCTTTCAAATTGCAATACCTGAGGGAATATCGCATTCGTATTTAATGTATAATTATCAATCCCGGCTCTTGCAATGATCCTAAAGTCATTTCTGTCATTCTTAAATACTTTCCATGTCGCCGAACCGCCTGTTAATACTCTTTTTATATTCTCTCGGTTGGTAACTAAATCGCGGGTCTGAAGAAAATTATACCCGAAGGGACTGGCTGGGTAATTGCCATTGGCATCAGGATGCAAATCTTGAAACCATGGAGTCCCACCATAACTAATACCAATAGTAGCACCCGTATTGTCGTTATTAAAAAAACCGCGATTTGATTCTGACTCAATGTAATTCATGTTTAAGGCCAGATCCAGAAAATCGCCCACTTTTTGTGTGAGGTTCAGGCGAAATGAAGATTTGTTGTATCCCGTTCTTTTCATGATTCCCTCATCCTCTTTTCTTGTATATCCAGCAAAATAGGTAGTCTTATCACTTCCTCCACTGATAGAAACCCGGCTATTGTTCATCAATCCTTTTTCACCGTATAATTCTTCTTCATAATCATAGATTTTTCTATTATTAGCAATAAAATAATCCAATGCATTCTGACCATACGCATCAAGTACTTTAGCATCGTCCCAGCTACGACTGCCGAGTTTGCGCAATTGTACTTGCATTCCGATAGCATGCGACAGCTCTATTCTTGGTTTACCAGATTTTCCACGTTTGGTTGTGATAATAACCACTCCGCCTGCAGCTTTTGATCCATAAATAGCGGCGGCAGAAGCACCTTTTAAGATTTCAACCCTATCTATATCCTGGGGGTCAAGGTCAGCAAGTCGGTTAGATGGATCGTCCTGGTAAGCCGTACTTCCCTGTCCTGCGGCTTTGGAAACAGGATTTAATCCGGCCCGGATTGACGAATTATCAAAATATACTCCATCGACGATGAAAAGAGGCTGTGAATTGGCGACAAGTGAAGTAATCCCTCTTAGTTTCATCGAAATACCTCCGCCCGGAGCTCCGGAATTAGCTGAGATATTTGCCCCGGGAAATTTGCCGTATAAAGCTCCATCCAGCGTTGCCTGCTCTGTTGTGCCGACCAGTTCTTTCGCGTTAACAGATGCAACGGCATTGGCCAAATTGGTCCTTTTTACCGAAGTGGCCAGACCGGTCACTACCACTTCGCTCATTCTTGTATTATCCACAGCCAATGTGACGGTCATATCCGTACCGGCATTCACAGTCTGGTTCACATATCCCACATAGCTTACCAATAGCTGCGCTGCAGAACTGGCGACAGTGAGTGAGAATTTACCATCCTGGTCTGTTTGAGTACTGTTTCTTTTCCCTCTTTCGGAGACCGTGGCTCCAGAGAGTGGAGTACTGGTGCCTCCGTCTATTACACGGCCGCTGACAACAGTTTGTGCCAATAGCAACCCCGGCAAAAGCATAGTCAACAGCAGCGTAACAATTTTACTTGGTTTAGATTTCATAATGCTTTGATTTAATATGAATGTTTAGCAATACTTACATGGAAGATATAGGGTATCCTCAAAGAGTGGGATTAATAAAAGTGTGGGGGTGGGCGGAAAGTTAGAAATGTTTTTATTAAAAAGTAAGAAATCACTCTTTTTTTTGATTATCGGTTCGCCCCTTAGACAAGGAAAAGTATAGTAATGCTGCTTTACGGAATGTCCTCAGTATCATATCTTTCAACAGATTCGATACCAGGGAGATCCTTTAGGCGCTGAACCAGGATTTCCAATTCTTCCCGGTCATGGACAAATAAGCGGATATTGCCCTCAAACAGGCCTTCCTTGGCCTCGATAGTGAGGGCGGCGATATTGATTTTCAGTTCTCCTGAAATTAGATTGGTGATCTTGTTAACAACTCCCACGTCATCCATTCCAACGATCTTCAAGCCCGTAAGGAAGGAAATCTCCTTATTGCGAGCCCATTTGGTCTTTACAACGCGATGCCCATAGTTAGCCATTAACCTGGCTGCATTCGGACAATTGGTCCGGTGGATCGTCAACCCCTTGCCGGTAGTGACAAAGCCAAAAACGTCGTCCCCGGGAATGGGTTTGCAGCAGTTGGCAAGGTTATATACGATTTTGTCTCCACTTTCTCCAAAGATGATCAGCTCCTTGTCCTTTTTTCCCAACGCCTGCTGATGGGCATCGAACTCCGGCTTTTCAGTATGCAGTTTTACCGGCCGCGGCGCTTCGATCCGATCACCGATCACTTTGAATTCTTTTAGATCTTTTAGATCGATGTTTTTTACGGATATCTGGTAAAAAAGATCCAGGTGAGAAGTAAGCTTATACCATTGTACTAATTCGTCAATATTATGTTGCGTCAACGACGCGCCAATACCTTCCACCTTGCGTTGCAGGGTGTACTTACCTTCATCCGCTACTTTTCTTTTTTCTTCTTTCAGTGCATCTTTGATCCGGCCTCTTGCTTTCGCTGTCACCACGAAGCCCAACCAATCTTCGGATGGCTTTTGCTTATTACTCGTAATGATCTCTACCTGGTCGCCACTATGTAGTTTATGACTGATGGGGACGAGTTTGTGGTTGACCTTGGCGCCAATTGTTTTTACGCCGATTGCACTGTGTATGGAAAATGCAAAATCAAGTGCAGTAGAACCAACGGGCAACATCTTCACATCACCTTTGGGCGTATAAACATATATCTCTTCTGCCAGGAAGCTGGTCTTAAAGTCCTGCAAGAAATCAATGCTATCGGTTTCCTGGCTGCTGATGACTTCCCTGATCTGCTGAAACCATTTATCAAAGCGGCTTTCATCGGCTGCTCCTTCCTTATACTTCCAGTGTGCGGCCAAACCTTTTTCAGCGATCTCATTCATTCTCTTCGTGCGAATTTGCACTTCTACCCATCTGCCTTGGGGGCCCATCACTGTCGTATGCAGAGCTTCGTATCCGTTACTCTTCGGGTTGCTGAGCCAATCTCTTAGCCGTTCAGGCGATGGTGTATATTCATCAGTGATCATGGAATAAACCTTCCAGCAATCTTCCTTTTCCTTGTCGGGTAGGGAATCGAGGATCACACGGATCGCAAACAGATCGTATACTTCCTCAAACGCCACTCCCTTTTTTTTCATCTTGTTCGAAATGGAATGGATGCTCTTGGGGCGCCCATAGATTTCAGCGCTTAGATGGTCCTTCTCCAGTTTTTCTTTGATTGGCCTTACAAACTCATTAATGTACTTGGTCCTTTCCCTCTTTGTTTCCGAAAGTTTCTTGGCGATCTCCTTATAAATGTCCGGCTCCATATATTTCATAGCCAGGTCTTCCATTTCCGTCTTAATATTATATAGGCCCATGCGGTGAGCAAGGGGCGCATATACGTAAACAGTTTCCGAGGATATCTTCAATTGCTTTTCCCGCTTCATGCTGTCGAGCGTTCTCATATTATGCAAGCGGTCAGCTAATTTGATCAGGATCACCCGGGGGTCATCGGTGAGGGTCAACAATATCTTTTTGAAGTTCTCAGCCTGTTGAGAAGCGTTCACATCTATTACATTGGATATCTTGGTCAATCCATCGACGATCCTTGCGATCTCATTCCCGAATTCCCGTTCAATATCTTCCTGCGAAATGTCCGTATCTTCTACCGTATCGTGCAATAAGGCACAGATCGTCGAGCGGACACCGAGGCCGATTTCTTCCGTACAAATCTTTGCAACTGCCAGGGGATGTAAAACGTAGGGCTCTCCGCTCTTGCGGCGCATGGTCTTGTGAGCTTCGGCAGACATTTCAAAAGCAGTTCGGATAAGGTCCTTGTCACCGGGCTTTAATTTGGACTTGAGCGCCCTCAACAAGGAACGGTATTCCCGCAGGATGACCTTCTTTTCCTGCTCTTCATTGAGATTATATTTAGGGAATTGCGCAAGCGTTTCCATTATCTACGAATTTACTGAATTTATTCTGCGTTACTTGTTAGTAAAACCGTAATTGCAGGTTCCGCTCGGTAAAAATGCCCTAGATTTGCAGCCCAAAATTGAATAGGATTAAAACCATCTCAATTTTAGTTAGTAGCGGGTGTGGCGAAATTGGTAGACGTACCAGACTTAGGATCTGGCGCCGTGAGGCATGGGGGTTCGAGTCCCTCCACCCGCACTTCTTTTTAAGTCAACGTCAACCATCAATGTATAAGATATGGCAACAGTGACCAAGGAAAATATTGGCCTCTTACATGATAAGCTTACTCTAAAACTGGAAAAAGCGGATTACCTGCCTTCCTTTGAAAAGTTATTAAAGGACTATAGCAAGAAAGCTAACATACCCGGGTTTCGAAAGGGCCAGGTACCGGCCGGCCTCATCAAAAAGATGTACGGCACGTCCCTGTTCACCGATGAAGTCTTGAAATCAGTCGATCGTGAACTCGTGAACTATCTCGAAACAGACAAACTGGAGATCTTTGCACAGCCATTGCCGATGGAAATGGACATCCGTCAACTGGATGTAAATAACCCGGCGGATTATACATTTCATTTTGAAGTCGGGATGAAACCGGATTTCAAACTTCCGGATTGGGCTCTTACAAAAACTATACGTTATAAAGTTGAAGTCACCGATGAAATGATCGATGCCGAACTAAGCCGGATTCAAAACCGCTACGGCAATATGAAAGATGAAGAAACTGTTGCAACAGAAGAAAATGTCGTCAACCTGACATTCGTCGAAGCCGACAAAGACGGCAACGAGATAGAAGGCGGCATCCGCAAGGATAATTCCGTGTTGGTAAAATATTTTTCAGAATCATTCCGTCCCAACCTTATGGGGAAAAAAGCCGGCGATGTGCTTTTTATAGATTTATCGACTGCTTTTGAAGACAAAGAAAGGGAATGGATCATCAGTGATCTGGGAATAAAGACAGAAGACAATGTCGACCCTGCTCAAAGATATTTTAATATTCATATCACTAAGATTGGCTTACTGGAGAAAAGGGAATTGAATGAAGAACTTTTTGAGCAACTCTATCCCGGCCAGGAAATAAAAACAACAGATGATCTTCGAAACAAGATCAGGGATGAGATCCAGGCCTATTGGGATAATCAGGCCAGGAACCAGATACATGATCAACTCTATCACGAATTGATCGGTGATACTGAAATAAATTTTCCCGAAGGTTTTTTAAAGAAATGGGTGAAAACTCAGGGATCGAGGAACGAGAATGAATCGTCGAAGGCTCCTGTAGATAAGACAGATGAAGAAGTAGAAAAAGAATTTCCCGCATTCCTTCATCAGCTAAAGTGGACATTGATTACAGATAAAATTGTCAGGGAAAATTCTATCCAGGTAAGGCCTGAGGAAATAAGGGATTTTGCAAAGCAACAGCTCTTCAGTTATATGGGTGCTGCGAATTTCGACGAAGAACAACCGTGGGTGAAAGATTATGTAGAAAAAATGATGAAGGACCGGAAGTTCGTTGAAGATGCATATACCCGCATCCAAACGCAAAGGATATTTGATTGGGCGGAAACGCAGGTGAGCCCGACCGAAAAAGATATTAGTGCGGATGATTTCAAAAAGATGGTTGAAGAGCATCAACATCACCATCATTAATTTTGCTCCGTACCGCCAACTTGTCACTGATTTTGCAAATACGGCATTTGGACGGATATTTGATATCCAGAAATGTCTAAGTTGATACTTTCAACAATTCAATTATTCACCTATGAGTTTTAATTCGGAATTTGAAAAATACGCCGTTAAACACCGCGGCCTCTCCAGCAATACACTTCATGGTTATGCCTCTCACCTGGTTACCGGGCTTACTCCCAATATCATTGAAGAAAGGCCGATGAATGTAGCTGTGATGGATGTGTATAGTCGTTTGATGATGGACCGTATAATCTTCCTTGGATATCCCATCAATGACGAGGTTGCGAATATAGTCACTGCCCAATTACTCTTTCTTGACTCCACCGACCGTACAAGAGATATAAATATGTATGTCAATAGTCCGGGTGGAAGCGTTTATTCCGGTTTGGGCGTTTATGACACCATGCAATATGTAACTCCTGATGTAGCCACCATTTGTATTGGTGTGGCTGCCTCCATGGCCTGTGTGCTACTGGCTGCCGGCACCAAGGGCAAGCGGGCTGCTTTGAAACATGCTCGCGTAATGATGCATCAACCAAGTGGAGCTATCGGTGGCCAGGCCAGTGACATAGAAATCACCGTAGCGGAGATCCGCAAATTGAAGAATGAACTATACGAAGTGATCAGCAACCATTCCGGCAAAGGAGTAAAGGAAATTGAAAAGGATTTTGATCGCGACCACTGGATGACGGCTGCAGAATCCAAAGAATACGGATTGGTGGATGAAGTCTTGCTGACCAACGCCAGAAAACAGAGGAAAGATTAATTATATTCCGAAAAGCTTTAGATATTCTAAACGAAAAACGAACGATAACATGGATCCCAGGAATTTTCTATATGATTCGCCGCTCCGGAAGGGCTGGACAAACGACGATGACGATGATGACGACAGAGAAGAGCCGCCGAAGTCGGATCTGATGATGCTTAAAAAGAAATTGGAAAAATATTTCTTTGAGACTCGAAGCGTTCATCTCTGGGGCGTAGTCCATGATAAGAGCGCGAAGGATGTGGTGAGCAAGCTATTATTGCTGGATGCTGATAAACCCGGCCAGGAGATCAAATTCTATATCAATAGTCCGGGTGGTGTTGTGACCAGCGGAATGGTCATTTATGATACCATGAGAATGATCAAAAGCCCGGTATCTACAATTTGTATGGGATTGGCTGCGTCCATGGGCAGTATCCTGTTAAGTGGCGGGGCAAAAGGCAAACGATTTATTTACCCGCACGGCGAAGTAATGATCCACCAACCATCCATCGGCGGACATATACAGGGAGTGAGTGCCGACCTTGAAATTCAGGCTAAACAAGCACAACGCGTTAAAGAGATCGGTGCAAGAATTCTGGCCGAAAATTGTGGAAAGACGGTGCAACAGATCATGAAGGATTTTGACCGGGATTACTGGATGGATGCCAAAGATGCCCTTGCAATATGGTATCGTTGATGCCATCGTAGAAAAAATATAACCAGCTGACTGTTAATTGTTTATCAGCATAATTACATACCACTGACTCGTACGAAGTTCCACCCCGGGTAAAAAAAATGGGGCGATAATACCGGGAATTTTATTTTTGTTGTTACGAAATTGTTCCTAAATCGTTATATTACAAACAAATAATGGCGAAAAATCCTTTACACTGTTCATTTTGCGGACGGAGCCGCGATGAGGTTAAGATCCTTATTGCCGGTCAGGAGGGACACATTTGCGAAAACTGTGTTGAGCATGCCCGCGAGATCATCGAACAGGAATTGGTTGTAAGGGACGACAAAACCACTTCCTCCTTCAAACTCACGGTTAAGAAACCAATGGAGGTAAAGAAATTCCTGGATGAATATGTCATTGGCCAGGAAGAAGCTAAAAAGGTGTTGGCAGTGGCCGTCTACAATCACTACAAACGGCTTCAGCAAAAATCATCAGAAACATCTTCGGGGTCAGATGTTGAAATAGAAAAAAGCAACATCGTCATGGTTGGTGAGACCGGCACTGGCAAGACTTTACTCGCCAAGAGCATCGCCCGCATGCTCAACGTGCCATTTACCATTGTGGATGCCACCGTCTTTACAGAAGCAGGTTACGTTGGTGAAGACGTGGAAAGCATTTTGACCCGTCTACTGCAGGTTTGCAATTACGACGTGACTGCTGCGGAAAGAGGAATCGTATATATTGATGAAATCGATAAGATCGCGCGCAAAGGCGATAACCCATCTATTACCCGTGATGTGAGTGGTGAGGGCGTTCAGCAAGGCATGTTGAAGCTACTGGAAGGAACGGATGTATTGGTTCCACCCCAGGGCGGACGCAAACATCCCGAGCAAAAGCTGATTAAGATCAACACTCAAAACATACTATTCATTTGCGGCGGCGCATTCGACGGAATTGAAAAGATCATTGCAAGACGTGTCCAAACGAATACGATCGGTTTTAATGTAGATAAGGAGCAGCAGGAATCTATGAAGAAAAATCTTTTGCGATATATCAACCCGCAGGACCTTAAATCATTTGGACTGATACCTGAATTGTTGGGTAGGCTGCCGGTGGTCACGCATTTGGATCCGTTAAACGCAGAAACGCTGAGAGCCATTCTTACAGAACCCAAGAATGCCCTCGTCAAACAATACAGAAAGCTATTCGAACTGGAGGGCATCCATCTCGTTATTGATGAAGAGGTGCTGAACTTCATGGTTGAAAAAGCCATGGAATATAAATTGGGAGCCCGCGGATTGAGAAGTATTTGCGAAAGTATCCTGACGGATGCCATGTTTGAAATGCCGTCTTCCAAAGAAACTCATTTCACGCTGGATATGGAGTATGCAAAGCGGAAGTTTGACAAGAGCAAGCTGAGCCTGCTGAAAGTAGCCTAAACGATCTTTAGATTATATTATATGTAAGAGGTTCCAAATGGAACCTTTCTTTTTTCACCAACCCATCAAAATGATTTTTATGAAAGAGCTGATCGAAAAACTAAAGGCTGAAGCAGGCCTTACAGATGAGCAGGCAAAATTGTCCATAGAAACAATCAAGAAATTTGTAATCGACAAATTTCCGATGCTCGAAGGAGCCGTGAACAATGTATTTGGTCAGGAGTGAGATGTTGTTATCTGATCACTCCGCATCTTCTGCCGTTGGGATGATTGGCCGCCTGGAAGGGTGTGAAGCTCCGGCTGCAACTTTGTAATAGGATCAATGCAAGGATCAGAATAAAAGCGATTTTAGTTTTCATAGTAAGAATTTTGGTACTCTAATATACAGAATAGCCTTCCCAAATTGCTAGATAAACACTAGTGAAATACCCCCGACTATTTGTCGAATTATTACTGGCTTAGTTTAACTTTTTTTACCTGAGAATAAGTCCTGGTGCGGGTCTTACGCAGGGTTTTTGCAGGTGATATTGGCATGGTGCGTGAGACACGCACCAATAAAAAAATCCCGGCTGGAAAGCCGGGATGGAATTAATGGGTACTCTCTTTATCTGGTTTTTCAATCCAAACTAGGTTTGGGTCGTCCTCAAGATCCCGATACATTGACCTCGGGCTGATCGGGCTGAGATTGGTAGGAAGAGGACAGTTAACTGCAACCTCCCTGGTTGCCGCAATTCAAACATTTATAACAAGTGCCGCTGCGCATCATGATATGTCCACATACATTGCATGCAGGTGCATCACTTTGCATATTCTTTGCGGCTGTATTCATAGCATCAGATCCTGTTTCCGTTTTTGCCATCCCCGACACAGCGCGGGTTCCCTTCGATGACATTGGAACAGTCCCCTGGGTTGGTAAGGTCACCCGCACGTTCGAAAGTTCCGGATCACTGGCATACTCCAGGTTGGAAGGAATATCCTCCCAATCATCGGCACCCGTATTCATTACCTCTGGCTTGTCTACCACATGAACCAGATCGGTACGGCCCAGGTATTCATATCCCAGTACACGGAAGATGAAATCGACAATGGAAGTAGTTGACTTAATATTCGGATGCTCGACAAAACCAGAGGGATCAAACTTGGTGAAAGCAAATTTGTCGACGAATTCTTCCAAAGGCACTCCATACTGCAACCCGATCGAAATAGATATGGCAAAACAGTTCATCATGCTTCTCATCGTCGCACCCTCTTTTGCCATATCTATGAATATTTCTCCCAGGGTGCCATCACCGTATTCGCCGGTGCGGAGGAAAATAGCCTGGCCATTGATCTTTGCCTTCTGTGTAAAGCCCCGGCGCTTAGCGGGCAGGGACCGGCGCTCTACAATGCTGGCCAACTTTCTTTTTAATTTGGTGTCCGGCGATGATTGCACTCTTTTTTGAACCTCCTCCAAAAGTTCTTCCACTGTGAGCTTGCTCATATCAACGATGTTGCTATCCAAGCCTGACAGTGCAGAATCCACAGGTAATTTTTTATTCTCAATGATTAGATTCTCATCTTTCTTCTTTTTGTCTGATTTGTTGCTGAGTGGCTGCGAGAGTTTGGAACCATCCCTGTAAAGCGCACATGCCTTCAACCCCAATTCCCAGCTAAGAAAATATGAATCCGCGATGTCCTCTACTTTCGTTTCGTGAGGTAAATTGATGGTCTTGGAAATGGCTCCACTGATGAATGGTTGAGTCGCAGCCATCATACGGATATGCCCATGTGCATGAATATAGCGCTGACCTTTCTGTCCGCAACGGTTAGCACAATCAAAGACCGGCAGATGCTCTTCTTTGAGCAAAGGCGCTCCTTCAATCATCATCGTTCCGCATACATAATCATTTACTGCTTCGATCTGTTCGTCACTGAACCCAAGCGCTTCCAAAAGGCTCCATTCAAAATTGTTGTATAGCTCCGGCGTGAATCCAAGGCGTTGCAGGCATTCTTCGCCGAGAGTGAACTTGTTAAAAATGAATCCGACTTCAAAAGCAGTTCCGGCAGCAGCATCCAGGCGCTTGATCTCATCTGCTATAAATCCCTTTTCACTCAATGTTTGATGATTGATAAAAGGCGCCCCGGCAAATGTGCCAGTGCCGGCAGCATACTTAATGATCGCATCCGTTTCTTTTTCGGAATATCCCAGGTTTCTCAAGGCATTGGGTACGGATTGATTAATGATCTTGAAATAACCGCCGCCGGATAATTTCTTAAATTTCACCAAAGCGAAATCCGGTTCCACGCCTGTTGTATCGCAATCCATTACCAGGCCGATCGTACCTGTCGGAGCGATCACCGTAGCCTGGGCATTACGATAACCATACTTCTCTCCCATTTCTACTGCATCATCCCATGCCTTGCAAGCGGCTTTCAATAAATAGTCGGGGCAATACTGTGCCTTTATACCTTGAGGCTTCAAGCTAAGTCCTTCATATTCGTCCGCATCATAAGCAGCTAGTCGGTGGTTGCGCATTACCCTCATCATGTGTTCTTTATTATCCTCATAGCGTGGAAATGTTCCCAATACGGCAGCCATTTCTGCCGAGGTCTTATATGCTGTTCCCGTCATGATCGCCGTGAGTGCACCCGCAATCGCCCTTGCCTCCTCACTGTCGTAAGGAATTCCGCTAACCATGAGTAGTGTGCCGAGATTAGCGTAGCCCAGGCCGAGCGTTCTATATTCATAGCTCAATTGAGCTACTTCCTCCGATGGGAACTGAGCCATTAATACAGATATCTCCAACACGACTGTCCAAAGGCGACAGTTATATTCATATCCTTGTACATCAAAATGATCTTTTTCGGCATCATAAAATTTCATGAGGTTGGCCGATGCCAGGTTGCATGCCGTGTTATCCAGGAACATATATTCCGAACAAGGGTTGGAAGCCCTGATCTCTCCGCCTTTTGGACAGGTATGCCATTCGTTAATGGTCGTATTGTATTGCGTGCCCGGATCGGCACAGCGCCACGCCGCATAGGAGATCTGGTTCCATAATTCTCTTGCGGGCAACTGTCTTCATCACTCGTCCATCCATACGACCCTTCAATTCCCAATCCTCATCGTTCTTCAATTTGTCGAAGAATGAATTGGGAACGCGTACTGAATTATTTGAGTTCTGTCCACTGACCGTCTTGTATGCTTCATCTTCATAACCGGAAGGATAGCCGGCAGCAATCAACGCGCCCACTTTTTTTTCTTCCTCCACCTTCCAGTTAATGAATTCAACGATCTCCGGATGATCCAGGTCGAGGCAAACCATCTTTGCCGCACGTCGTGTGGTTCCTCCACTTTTAATAGCACCGGCTGCCCGGTCACCGATCTTCAGGAAGCTCATCAATCCGCTCGAAGTTCCTCCTCCACTCAATCTTTCACCTTCTCCACGAAGATTGGAGAAGTTGGCGCCAACTCCCGACCCATATTTAAATATCCTGGCTTCGCGCACCCATAGGTCCATGATCCCACCTTTATTGACAAGATCATCTGTCACATTTAATATAAAACAAGCGTGAGGTTGGGGCCTTTCATAAGCAGAGGTTGATAGCTTCAGTTGACCATCAGCGGCATCTACAAAATAATGGCCCTGAGGTTTTCCCTTGATGCCATAGCTTTCGTACAACCCGGTATTAAACCATTGTGGCGAATTCGGCACGCACATCTGGTTGAGGATGCTATATACCAACTCGTCGTAAAAGACCTGAGCGTCCTTGTTCGTTGCAAAGTATTGGTACTTTTGGCCCCAAACCTTCCAACAATTGGCGAGGCGATGCGCAACTTGTTTAGCAGAGGTTTCCCGGCCGAGGCTACCATCTGGTTGTGGTACTCCCGCTTTACGAAAATATTTTTGCGCGAGGATGTCCGTCGCGATCTGGCTCCAATGTCGTGGTACTTCCACATTGGTCATTTCAAATACAATTTCACCAGTTGGATTACGAATGATGGAGCTACGATAATCATATTCGAAGAGATCGAACACGTTCACGTCATCACGGGTAAAGCGACGGAAAAACCGCAAACCGCCCTCGGCGGAAGTTTGCCTTTTGTTTGACATAAAATAAAGAATTTTCCGGGTTAAGTAATTGTTAACGCAGAGAACGAAAATATTTTTAACCAACTGAAATACATAACCTGAGATATCAACATAATGTGGATAATAAACAATAAAAATCCGCTAGCGCAAGCCTATGCTGACTCATGTCATTTCTGCACATCGTTAATGAATTTACTGTATAAAATAAATTTGGAAAATATGCGCTGGAACACTACAAATAATTCAATGCGTTAATTATTTTTTCCAAAGGCAAAATGGACAAGGGTTTTTACTATTTATTCGGATAGGAATGTTGATTTCGCAGGTATTTATTATATACGGTTGCTTCAAACCCTTTCCCCAAAAGGTTTATAATTAATGCATAAAATCGAAAAAATCGCTTTCAGGAAAGTGATTGATAATTTTCGTCTATACGCCCCGTAAGAAAAATAATCCTCATCCCTTTTGAAGGCTGTCAAAAATCCCTGGTGCTTTTTTAAAATCGATCCATATAATATTATAAAGGCTTTAGCCATGAAATCCCCGAAAAATTTTGCATTTTTGCAAATACTAACCGATTTGGATGAAGTCTACCATTTACCATTCATTATCCGAGAAGAAAAAACTAGGCAAAAAATCATTTGCCGTACTGATAGATCCGGATAAAGTATCCCTCCGAAACTCTACGGATAATACCATTGTGCTCGATGAGTTCATAGACCTCTCCATTCAGGCTAAGGTCGATTACCTGCTCGTCGGCGGCAGCCTGGTCATCTCCAACCACCTGGATGAGTGCGTACAGCACATCAAGCAGAACTGCGACATCCCTGTGATTCTTTTCCCTGGCACTCCTTCGCAGGTGAGCAAATTTGCAGATGCCTTATTATACCTGTCGCTTATATCCGGTCGCAACCCTGAATTACTGATCGGACAGCATGTAGTATCTGCACCCTTCGTAAAGCAGAGCGGGTTGGAAATCATGCCCACAGGATATATTGTCATCGACGGCGGCGCACCAACCACAGTTTCTTATATCAGCAACGCCATTCCGATTCCCGCCGACAAAAACGAAATTGCCATGTGCACGGCTATGGCCGGTGAGATGTTGGGTATGAAATTAGTCTACATGGATGCCGGCAGCGGCGCCAAACGCCCTATCACTGAAAGCATGATCAGGATTGTCGCCGATCATATTGAGGTACCATTGATCATTGGTGGAGGTATTCCAAACGCTGAAAAAGCTTATTTGAATTGCAAGGCCGGAGCCGACGTGATCGTTGTTGGCAATGCTATTGAAAAAGATTCTTCGCTGATCAAGGAGATGGCTGCTGCTATACATTCAGTTCCCGTAAAACAATTTTAAAGCTGGTGCGTGAGACACGCATCAGGGCCACACCATTTTGAGGTTTTAGCCTTCAATTATTTCAACTCAGTCGTATTCACCCTTGAGGGTGTTTTATCACCCGAAATAATGCTCCGCGAACTAATGGCGAGGGATTTAATGATCATGGTCATATTTTCCAGGTCCAGTGTTTTTACTTCATCATTCAACTGGTGGTAATTGGCTTCTGCATCCATCTTGCCCGTTGAAATCGTATGTGCCGGAACTCCCAACCGGGCCAGGGTGGCATTGTCTGAACGATAAAATAAATTTTGATCCGGGTAAGGATCCGGATGAAAAGTAAAATCCGATCCTTCCAGGTCCTGCTGAAGAATAGATCCCATATCCGATTTTTCATAGCCGGTAATATAAGCCGAGTTCTTTCCCCATTTACTTTGGGTGCCGATCATTTCGATATTGAACATGGCCACGACTTTTGAAGGCTCCAGTTGCTTTGAAAAATAACGGGAACCAAAACCACCTACTTCTTCTGCAGTGAATGCAGCAAATACCAAAGTCCTTGCATTGTTTCCCAGTTCTTTAAAATACTTTGCCAGTGTGATCACCGCAGTCACGCCGCTTGCATCATCATTGGCGCCGTTATATACTGAATCACCGTTCACCGGCTCTGTAATTCCTAAATGATCATAGTGAGCGGAAAAGATCACAAACTCGTCGGGTTTGGTTTTGCCTGGCAGGATGCCGACCACATTCGATAACTTTTGTTCATCGAATTGATGCTTTGCTTCAATAACAAAATTGGCAGGGGCACCTCCACCCAGGATAAAAACAATATTTTTATCCGATTTAAAAAAAGATTGTTTTACTGAATTCAACACCGGGAACTCGCTGCCGTAGCTCGCGTCAATCATTACCAGTCTATTCCTGGCAGCCTGCAGAAGAGGCATTGCTTTCCCGAAAAAATTGTCCCCGGCTTCGATAACCGTCACCTCATAACCCGATGACTGGTCGAACTTAAGTTCCGTTTGCGAAGTAAATACGATTATATTTTTAGGATCCAACACCTTCCCGTCGAGGGTTGCGGAGACGCTGATCATTTTGGGTTGGACCATGGAAAATTCTTGCAGATATCCCGGCAGCTTTCCCAGCGTTTTCAACCCGATCGACTTGAATTCATTCGCAATGAAATTCGCCGCCTTTTCTATTTCCGGCATCAACGCGCCGCGCCCGGCCATTTCATCAGAAGCCAAAATATTTTCAATCCGGGTGACCTCCTTTACATTGATGACAGCATCGGTTCCCTGAGCAAATAAGAATGAACTTATTGTTGTCAATAAACTCAGCAAATACAATTTTTTCATGGATCAATTTTATGGCTTGATATCGGAAGAAGGAGGAATTGAATCTATAGACTCATCATTTCCTTAAATTTTACTGTCTGGCGGCGGCTAACTTCGACTTTCTCACCGCCTTTCAATTCTAGCAGCAAGCCGCCATTGAAGTAAGGTTCTATTTTATCGATCAGCCGAAGGTTGACAATATGTTTACGGTTGGCGCGGAAAAAAGTTTTTTCATCCAGGCGTTCTTCCAGGGCGTTGAGAGATTTTAAGATCAGCGGTTTATTATTTGCAAAAAACACCTTAGCGTAGTTGCCAACGCTTTCAAACAAACGGATATCGCTAAGCTTGACAAACCAGCACCGCTCTCCGTCTTTTACAAATACCTGGTCATTCTCCGTGAGTATGCTGTTGTTTGTATTTAATATTTCCGATCTGGGTTCTTTGGTTTCAACAAAATGAAGTTTCTGGATAGCGTCTGCCAGTCGCTTGGGTTCGACAGGCTTTAGCAAGTAGTCTAATGCATTTACTTCGAAAGCCTTCAGCGCAAACTCATCATAGGCTGTTGTAAATATCACCTGAGGGGTTCTTTCCAATTGAGACAGCATATCAAATCCTGTTTTTCCGGGCATCTGTATATCGAGGAATATCAGATCAGGATGTTGGCTTTCAATCTTAGCGATCCCCTCTTCGGCGTTTGCAGCCTCATCTACAATTTCAACCTCCGGGAATTCCTGCAACAATTTCTTCAGCTCCGCCCTGGCCAAACGTTCGTCATCAATTATAATCGCTTTCATGTTTCAAGAGTTTTGACTTAATGGGTATCATCACTTTGGCTTCAACCAATGTTCCATTCAATTGCTTTATTTCAAAGAGGGCTTTGTCACCATACAATAAGTTTAAACGGTTGGTCGTGCTAAAGAGCCCAAATCCGCGGCCCCCCGCATCACCGGGAGTAGATTCACCATTCACATAGCCATTCAATTGGCCTGTATTCTGCACCGCCAGTTCATGATAATGATCCGTAAACTCAGAAATAATTTTTACCATCCCGCCATTTACCTGCTTGCTGATCCCGTGCTTAATGGCATTCTCCACCAACGTTTGCAGCATCATTGGAGGCACGGGCTGGTCCAATGTATCTTCATCTATATCATATTCAATATGTAGCCGGTCCTCAAAGCGCATATTCTCCAATGCCAGGTAATCTTTTACGATATCCAGTTCCTTTTCAAATGTTACCGTCTCCACTTTTTCTACTTTCATACTACTGCGCAATATATTGCTTAGTTCGGTGATGGCCTTCCGTGCTCTTTCAGGATCTTCTACTACCAGCGCTCTGATACTATTGAGTGAATTAAAAATGAAATGAGGATTGATATGCGCCTTGATCGTTTGCAGCTCGAGCTCTTTCACCATTGATTCAAGCCTCAATGTATCCAATTGTTGCTTCCGGCTCTTGCCAACATAGTGATAAACAAAATAGATGAGGTTCCAGATAAAAAACAAAAGGAAATAAGAAAAGGCACTGCTAAGGATCAATAAAAGTTTACTAAACCAATAGCTAACTCCTGCCCTTTGCAGCAGTTCCGATTCCTCGGTCTTTAAAAGGTTGAGCCATATCAACGTCTCAATGCTGACATAAGATACTACCAGTGCGAGGCAGGAAGTGATAATAAAAAACTGCAGCAATTGAAGATTCAGACTCTTTTGAAGCAGGCCCAACCGGTTGATGATGATTCGCATGATATGCGAAAAGATGATACCCAGGACGAGGAAAATTCCCAGCCTTTCGAAAAAAGTGGTAGTAAGCCGGTCAAAGGAAAATGCGAAGAAGGTATTGATAAGGGCAAAGCTTCCCCATCCAATTACCTGGAAAAGCCAATACCTGGATGTGCCAAAACGCATATGTTACAAATTTAGCCTTTCCCCTCAGCGGCCTGCCCGCTAAATATACCAGTGGCAGATACTTTCTACAAATGGGTGCGATCTGCGAAGCTTCTAAACCGAAAACATTGATTTTACACAACTTTAGGACAACCAAACCGTTAAACAATTTTAACCTATAAAGGCTGAACGGAAAAGATTAATTTTACACTCCCTAACAAAAAAGCATGCAAGTCACACCGGGACCCCTTTTACAGCTCATTAATTCACCGTCCGACCTCAAAAAACTACCGCGGGAAAAGCTTCACCAGGTTTGCGATGAGCTCCGGCAATACATCATCGATGTAGTTAGCGTTCATGGAGGTCATTTTGGAGCCAGCCTGGGTGTTGTTGAACTGACCACCGCACTCCATTATATATACAACACTCCCTACGACCAATTGGTCTGGGACGTCGGTCACCAGGCCTACGGTCACAAAATTCTGACCGGCCGCAGGGACAACTTCATTACCAACAGAAAATACAAGGGACTTAGCGGATTTCCAAAGCGTAGCGAGAGCGAGTACGACACTTTTGGTGTAGGACATTCTTCCACTTCCATTTCGGCCGCACTAGGAATGGCGATGGCTGCAAAGTACAAGGGCGAGACGCAAAAAAAGGTGGTAGCAGTGATTGGGGACGGAGCGATGGCAGCCGGAATCGCTTTCGAAGCGATGAACCATGCCGGTGTCGCAGATACGGACCTGCTCATCATTTTAAATGATAATTGCATGGGAATCGATCCCAATGTCGGCGCACTAAAAGAATACCTGACAGATATCACTACATCTCCCACTTACAATAAGGTGAAGGATGATGCCTGGAAGCTTTTGGGAAAATTGCCCGTGGGAAAGAATTTTACCAGGGCAATGGCACATAAACTGGCCGACGGACTCAAAGGGATGTTAAGTAGCAGCGCCAATCTATTTGAAGCGTTAAAGCTTAGATATTTTGGTCCCATTGACGGACACAACGTGGCCAAACTGGTAGATACGTTAAAAGACCTTCGTGAAATACCCGGTCCGAAGATCCTCCATATTATAACCAAGAAAGGAAAGGGATATGCACTTGCCGAAGAAGATCAAACCAAATGGCATGCCCCCGGATTGTTTGATAAAGTAACTGGCGAGATCTATAAAAAGAAATATGAAACGGCACAGCCGCCAAAATACCAGGACGTATTCGGTCATACGATCATTGAACTGGCGGAAAAAAATGAAAAGATATTTGGAATTACACCGGCTATGCCCTCTGGTTCTTCGCTGAAGTATATGATGGAAAAGATGCCGACGCGAGCTTTTGATGTGGGCATCTGCGAACAGCACTCTGTAACGCTGAGCGCAGGCATGGCCACACAGGGAATGAAAGTGTTCTGTAACGTCTATTCTTCGTTTATGCAAAGGGCTTATGACCAGGTAGTGCATGATGTCGCCATTCAGAATTTACCCGTGATCTTTTGCCTGGACCGTGCCGGCCTGGTGGGTGAAGATGGACCAACACACCATGGTTGTTATGACATACCTTATATGCGATGCATTCCCAACATGATCGTTAGCGCCCCGATGAATGAAAGCGAATTGCGCAACCTGATGTACACCGCACAACTTGAATCGACGCAATCACCATTTACCATACGCTATCCAAGAGGAGAAGGAGTGATGCCCGAATGGCGCACAGAAATGAAAGAGATACGGATCGGAAGCGGAAGGAAACTCAGGGATGGGCAAACAATTGCCATTCTTTCATTTGGCCACCCTGGTAATTTTGCTGCGGCTGCCATCCGCGATTTGAAAAATGACGGATTGAATCCAGGACACTATGATATGCGCTTTGCCAAACCTCTCGATGAAGCGTTGCTGCATGAGGCCTGCCAGCGATATGAAAAACTGATCACGGTCGAAGATGGAGCGATTGAGGGAGGATTTGGGTCTGCCATATTGGAGTTCATGGCTCAACATGGATACAAGAATGAGGTCGTCATCCTCGGCATTCCTGATAAAATAATAGAACATGGCAATCTTAAAGAACTGCAGCGGGAATGCGGCTTTGATGCAGAGGGTATCGCAGACGCCGTCAAAAAGATGATGAAAGATCATATCCAGATCACCAACCGATTGGTACAATAAGTTTATTGGCCCTGTCTCCTTTATATAGAAAATTTTTTTTATCGCTGGCAATCGTCATCTTCTTTGCCGGCTGTATGGGCGTTGGAAAAAAGAACGCACTTGATTTTAACCAAAAGCTGGCAGCGATTACCAAAGAATTACAGTTCCGGGGCGAGAAGCTTGGCGTCGAATTAAAAACAGCTGTCGCAACCCATGATTTTTCGAAGACCATCGTCATTTACGAGGACTTGAAAGGTTATATAGACAATAAGATAGAAGAATTGACGGCGACAGAAAATGTGAGTGGCTCTGAAAACCTCAAATCGGCCATGCTGGATTTTTTAAAGTTTGAAAAAAAGATGATCGTCGACGGGTGCGAACCATTCAGAAAAATAAATAAGGACACTCCTGACGATCAGGTCCACACCAGCGTACAAGCGATGATGGAAAGCACCAAAGAGGAAACTACCTGGCTTTCCAGGTTGCAGCAGGCACAGCGAGAATATGCCGCGAAGAATGGACTTAAGTTGCAGGAATAAACTGAATAATCCCTAAATCAATTTCTTCTCAACTGCCAGCCGGATCAGGCTGGCTGTATTTTTTACATTCAGTTTTGCCAGGAGATTTTTTCTGTGGCTATCGATAGTAAACTGGCTTAAGAAAATTTTTTCTGCGATCTGTGGATTCGTGTATCCTTCGGCAATCAATTCCAATACTTCCTTTTCGCGGGGCGTCAGCAAGGGCAACTCTGTGCGCGAGGATCGCTGGTACTCATCCAATGCCTGTCCCACTTCGCCACTAAAATAGATACCGCCTCCATACACGGCATGAATGGCTTTAATGAGTTCTTCCTTGGATGAATTCTTAAGAATATAACCGGAGGCTCCGTTCTCCATCATTTTCTTGATGTATAGACCTTGATTAAAAGTGCTCAATCCCAAAATAAATATGCCCGGATATTTTTCTTTCATTACGGCGCACAATTCAACGCCGTCCATGCCGGGCATGCTGATATCCATCAGCACCACGTCGGCCATATTATTTACAAAAAAGCCCAGGCAGGACTGGGCGTTCATCGCCTGTCCCACCCATGCCATGTCTTTTTCGTTTTGCAATAATGAATGGATCCCTTCAATCACAACGGGATGATCATCTACAATAAAAACGCGAATCATAGTTATATATTAAACTCCATATTTACCAATGTGCCTTTTCCCGGATCTGAATGTACATCCACTTGTCCCTTCAAATATTCCACGCGTGACCGAATATTTACCCAACCCGCTCCCTTGCTTTTTTCCAATTTGATGAGGTCCAATCCCTTGCCATTGTCTTCAACAACAACATTCAACCGGTTGTTTTCCCGGATCAATTGAATAAATGCTTCTGACGCGACAGCGTGTTTCATAATATTATTTACCAACTCCTGAATGATCCGGTAGATGATGATTTCAACGGCTTTGTCCAGGCGGTTCTCGATTCCAAAGGATTGGTATTTTACCGTGAGCAGTTTGGTCGAATTGACCGTGCTGCAGTATTCCTTCAATGCTTCATCTAATCCGAATTTGGTGAGCATTTCCGGCATCATATTGTGAGCCACGCGCCGGAGTTCCTTAATAGATGTGTCCAGCATATCCAAAGACCGCTCAAAGACGGCCATGTTATCGGGTGTTACAATTAAATTGTCTTTCATATTGCTTAATGAAAATTTTACTCCTGATAATAATCCTCCCAGTCCGTCGTGCAGGTCTTTCGCCAGGCGGCTGCGTTCTTCTTCCTGTCCCTTCAACATGGAATCGACCGCAATGAGTTGGCGGTCTTTTTCCAGCTCACGGATCCGCTGCTGTTGCAATTCATCTTGTTGCTTGGACAACTGCTGGCGGTTGCGGAGATTGCGGTATCCCAGGAATCCCGTGATCAACAAGGCGGATAAAGAGCCGATGAGAAAATAATTGAAGGTTGATTTTTTCTGGAGTGATAAAGACTTCAGAGCATTGCTTTTCTGCAGTTCAAGTATTTCTCTTTCATTTCTTTCATTTTGATAGTTTGCTTCGGACTCCCTCATCTGTCTTTCCACTTTTTCTTTTTTTGTACTGTCGTTGGCATCCACCCACAATTTTTGGTATTCGTAAGCCTCTTTGATATTGCCTGATTTTTCTTCTATTTCAGTCAACAGTTGGAGCGCTTGAACCTTTGCCAATGGCACATTCATCCTCGCTGATTCTTTTAAGACGATCAGTGCAAGCTCTCTTGCTTTAGCGAGGTTACCGAGATTCAGGTAACAGGCCGCTATCCCTTCCTGGCTATTAACCACCTGGAAATCGTCTTTCATTTTTATTGCCGCTTCCTGTGCCTTTTGAAAATTTGTCAATGCATTTGACCAATCTTTCTTTTTCCGGTAAATGCCGCCCTGGATATAATAAAAGCGCACATTCAGATTTGGCCTGTCTAATTGCATGACCAGCGGTCTTACTTTTTCCAGGTAAGCCGATGATGAATCAAACTGTGATAGACCGCTGAAATCGTCTGCAACAAATAAATGGGCGATAATATAGGAACCGATAGTCTCGGGCTGCTGATTTACGTAGAGCAAGCCCATCTTGTCATACTTTAAAGCATTTTCAAATTGGTCCAGTTCATAGTAGTCACTTGCAATGTCTGCATATAGATTAGCCAAATAAACATTCTTGCTTGTTCCCTCCATATTTTCAATACCGGCTATGCCTTCCAGGTAGTATTCTATTGATTCATGAAAATGATAAAGTTTTGCCACCACCAATCCTTTACTTCTCAGGCAATCGGTTTTACCGAACCGATAGGTGGCGATCTTGACGGGATCTTTTTCGCCAGAATTGATCAAGGCATCGAATAACACCGAGGCAGAATCCAGGTGAACTTTAGCCTCAGCATATTTGGCCTGGTCGAACAGAAGGTGACCCTTGCCTAGAAAATAATAGGCGATGCGGTATCGATCATTGCTTGATTTTGCAAATGCATATCCTGCTTCCAAATAGCTGGCTGACTTGTCCAGATCATAGACCGATAGTTGACTTGAAATTGCATAATTCAAATTCATTCTCGTGGTATCGTGCCTGGCATTTTGAAGTAGTCCTATTAAACTATCGATTGTCCTTGTTTGGGAAACAACGAAGATTGGCAGTAAGATAAAGTTTGCTGCAATAGCAAACCTCATGAACTGTTTTCTTTTAAGTAACATTGCCAATTCGTTTAATCTGATAGCTGCGATGGGGTTGGAGTAAAGGTTGACAATCTTCATCACAAAATCAAACAATCCATTCAAAATCCCGGTTTCGGGTGATTTCTCAGGAGCCAGCTAGAATCACTCTTTCAGGGGATATATTCCTGCTCCAGGTCCAACTACATTTGGTGTTATTTTCATCTAATTCATCATCACTGCTATGTCCAAAAAAATACCTAACGTGATAAGGATATTATTACTCTTATCACTCAGCACTCCCGCTATCTCCCAAACAGAGACATTTGATATTGTCACTTACACTGCTCCCAGGGATTGGAAAAAGGAAACCAATGTAGGCGTTGTCAATTTTACAAATGCGAATACATCCACCGGCAGCTTTTGTGTCATTGCCATTTATGCCAGCACCGCGAGTACGGGAAATCCTCAAAAAGATTTTAAAAGAGACTGGAAGGAATTAGTCGCAACACCTTTCAATGCCGAAGCCAATCCAAAGTCAGAAACACAAATCACACCGGAAGGTTGGACAGTAGTAACTGCGTCGGCGCCGGTAAAGCAGGATGGAGTCGATCTATATATTATGCTGACGGTCGCCAGTGGCTATGGAAAGAGTTTAAGCATCAGGACTTCACTCAACGATCAAGCCTACATAGCTCAAATCGATGAGCTCTTCAATACAATGGAATTGGATAAATCAGCATCCATTTCAACAAACAACAACAATACAAATACAGTTAGCAATCCAACGATCAGTGCAGCCGGGAAATTTGGTGCTTTGGCTTATGAAGCACCAACCGGATGGAATGAGCAGAAATTCTCAGACGGCGTGGTATTCAAACCAGTTGACCTGCCATCGGGGGAACACATGGTTATCCATATCATGCAACCATTAAATGCAGTGGGAACGCTGGAACAAGCGCTGGCGCAGAGTTTTGACGACGCCACTACTATGTACAACGCAACGAACATGTACCAGGCCGGCGGAAAGTATGGAAAGAACGCCCCCCAGAAATCATTTCGTGGATGGGAATATATCCGGGGTAAGGGTGCAGTAAAGGATGCCAGTGGTGCAGAATTGGCACTTGAACTATTTGTCATTAAAATCAATTCCCGATTTGAACGAATCGCTATCTATGAATCAAGGAAATATTGCGGAGGAGTATCGAGATACTTTGCGTCAGACAAGATCCGCTATCGCAACAGCATTGAAGATTTTTTATACTCGATACAGTTTTCGGACTTTAATGAGCGAGCCTTGAAAGACGGATCGGCAAAGGGAAATGGGATTGTTGGCGTATGGCAGGGCACCATTCAGGGAACTGGAGCAGCTACCGGAGTGAAGTTGGAGGTATTTACTCCCGTCTTCTTCAACAATGGGCAAGTCTATTTTGGTCCCAAATTTCCCACTGAAGGACTGGAAGGTTTGAAAAGCCGGATACCGCCGGAACTATATCCGCGTAATTGGGGAACATACACATGGACTAATGGTGCCGGCATGTTGAACATGCCATTTGCTAGTATCCCATTCAGAACCGCAGGAGATAAACTCATAGTCACCAAAAACCAAACTGATTGGACATTTTTTAAATTAAATTCTGTTGATGGCGCAAGGTTTAACGGCACTTATACGATGAGTAAATCGTACGATATCTATCCGACCATCACCTTTACGTCCGACGGACAATTCCACGATCAGGGAGTGGTGCGGATCCTGGGTCATGACAATAATTCCTGCACTAACGAAGGATTTAATCCGGGTTCAGGCACTTACGAGGTAAAAAATTACTCCATATTATTTAACTATAATGACGGAAGGAAAGTAAAATTTGCTTTCCTGGGAGCAGACTATGACAAAGGAAACCCAGCGCCCCCAATGTTGCGAATGAGTTACAATGAAGACCCGCTGACGAGACAATAAATACAGTAAAAGCATATCACCCCTTTTCCGGTGATTTTAATTGAAGAGATCAGAATCCCTGTTTCGGGTGAGGAGCCGGATATTAAATCACTCTATTTTTAAATTATACGAATGAATCAAAAAAAATAATACATGAAAAAGAAATTATCATTTGGAATTCTCTCCTTCATTATTATTCTTTGTTTGCATCTGCCCGGTTACAGCCAGGTGAATACGGTTAAGAAGGGAGATAAGTATGACACCATCATCGTAAAGCATGTTACGAAGCCAAAAAAACCAGTAGCGAAGCCGGTTCCGCAGGAAATTGTGTTGCCCACGCCGGAGTTTATTAACCAACCTTATTACTTTGATAAAGATGGTAACCGACTCATCAAATTGGAGAATGCCAATGCCCTGATGGTTACCAAGAAGAAAACCCTGGGTTTGAAAGGTGCAAAGCAATTCCTCACCATGGATGCGCCGTCTTCCAAAATACGATTCGTCGCCAAAAAGGAAATTGTCTTTTTCATTAAGACAAGCGGAGATGTTATCGACCTGACCTCCTATGTTAAACTATACGAGTTTGTACCGGGCGATCAGAAAAGAGAAGTTACTGTTACGGCGAAGGAAGGACTATTGAATAACAAGGATGAAGGCAAAGGCAAGCTCATGAATTTCAGTGTAAAGATGTTATCCAAAGACAATTATATGATCCAGCTACCTGATCAATTGGAAGCCGGGGAATATGGATTTGTCTGGGTCAAGAATATGGAGTTGAAAGAATTTACCGTCTTTGCTTTTGGCATTGATTGGAAAAGCAGTGATTAATCCGTATCCTTTTTGCAATTCAAATTGTAACGAAATCAAATCACCACATAAAATAAAAAATATGAAAAAGCTTGTGTTTTCGCTTCTTTTGATCCTTCCGGCTGCTGTGTTTGGCCAAATTGGTATAAGGGGAGGTCTGAATTTCGCGAACGTGACGAAAACTTCTTCCATTAATAATGATAGTCGTTCCGGATTTCATATTGGCTTACTCCTGGCGGCTGGTTCCAAAGTTTTAGGTTCGCAAACAGAGCTTATCTATTCTCGGCAGGGATACAACTATAAATCAGGAACAAACACAGGAAATGTCAACCTGGATTATATAATGCTACCGCAAATGATGTCCATCAATATCACAAAATATTTTTCGATCCTGGTGGGCGGACATATGGCTTATCTTCTCAACGCAAAAGTAGATAGCAGCGCACAAACCACAGGCAATCCTAGTGTTGATAAAATAATGGACCTTTATAATCGGTTTGACTACGGATATGGTGGTGGCGTGGAGATTCATCCCGTCATGGGATTGTTGATAGGTGCCCGCTTCAATATCAGTCTCGGCAATCTGTATAAAGCTCCGGAGCCTGGTCAGGAGCCCTCGTTTGTCCCTAAAGTGGATGTAAAGAATAATGTGGTGCAGATCTATGCGGGCTGGAGATTTGGAGGAGCTAAGAACAAGAAGAAAGACAAGGGAGATGACAACTAATTTAATTTGATTTTCAACCATCAAAAAGAATTTAAATATGAAAAGGATGTTTTTTTCGCTGATGATGATGGGTGTTGCGGGTGCAGCATTTGCACAGGTTTACCCCGAACCCGAATTCGCTAAAGAAGTGTATTTCCTGAATAAGGATACTGTGCCGACTGCCATTAGGCTGGAAAAGTCTTCTTCCAAGATGGACAATAAAGCAAAGATGGGAGGCATGGGCGGTTCAGAAAGTAGTTATTCGATAGATGGAGACAAATCGTCTGTTCGCATTCACGGAGGCAGTAAGCTTTCCTTTGTTTATTCAACAGGTGCCTCTGCTTCAACTACCACTTCTACGGCAGCGAGGGATTCCATGCTGAAAGCCAATGGCGTAGATGCATCCATGATGGAAGGAATCAACAGTTTTAATGATCCTTCGAATACCATCACGCTGTACAAGGTTGAAACGGGTAAGGATAAGAGAAAGATAATAAGCATGAAAACTCCGGGAATGGGATTTGGAAGCAAGAAGATAAAATCAAGCGATAAATACACCTTTAGTCTTAAGAAAATAAGGGAAGGCTACTGGGAGTTTATTATAGACAAGACTTTGCCCAAAGGAGAGTACGCTTTTACTATGATGGACATGAAGGACATGGCTACCGGTGGTTCGTTGATCTTTGCTTTTGGGGTGGATTAATTTTATGGAAATCTCCTGGTTGAGTGTCTCATTCCTTACATAACACCCAACCAAATTGCGGTCACCCTTATTTACGATTCCCCTATTGGGGTTGGTTTTCTATTGCCTGGCATATTTGGCTCCTTCTCAGAGCAAACCTGTCACTGATACCAGGTTAAAAGACATAGGCGCGTCACTAAAAAAGTTTGCTACAGCCAACAAATACAATAGAGAGATAGGTATTCTCGTCGATATGAGTATCTCTTCCGGCCAATACAGGATGTTCATCTACGATCTCAGGAAGGATTCTATTTTATCATGCGGCTTATTGGCACATGGTAGTTGTGATAAAGGTTTCCAGGATTACCCTGAATTTTCAAACACCGTAAATAGTGGGTGCAGCTCTTTGGGCCGCTATCGTATTGGTGGGAAATATGTGGGTAGCTTCGGAACGGCTTATAAATTATATGGACTGGATTCTTCGAACAGCAATGCATTTCAAAGGAATATTGTCCTGCATGGATACGATGGCGTACCTGAAAAAGAGAGTGATCTCCTTCCCATCTGCAATAGCAGGGGTTGCCCGATGGTGGCGCCAGGATTTTTATTGCAGTTAAAAAAAATTATTGATGCTTCGAAAAGGCCGATGATATTGTGGATATTTTAAAATTAGAAGCTTTCATGTTTCAGGCCAACGAGGCTTCTATCGTAATGTTTGTATTCAATGATTTGCTCACCGGGCAATTCGCCTTGGCTTCTTCCGCACAAGCCTTAAATTTTGCCTCATCAATGCCAGGAACTGTCGCCGTTACATTTAAGTGACTCTCCGTGATTGCCCCATCGCCAAGTGTAATCGTACAGGTAGTATCGATGTTTTCCGGGGTGAAGCCTGCCGCTCCTAAGACAAAACTCAGTTTCATAGAAAAGCAGCCCGCGTGCGCCGCGGCTATTAACTCTTCGGGATTCGTTCCAGTCCCATTTTCAAAGCGGCTAGTGTATGAATATGGATTTTTGTTTAATACTCCGCTCTGCGTACTAACAATCCCTTTGCCTTCCTTACCGGAACCTTTCCAATTAGCCGTACCCGATCTTTTCATAAATGTATTTTTTTAGTGATGATTAAGATTGATTCTGGTCTTCCATTTCAACGAGCCGGTTCTCGGGATCGTTGTACTCAATAACGAAATTGTTCTTGCCTTCTCCAATGATGATCTTCAGGAATTTTTGCTGGACCAATTCGAGCAGGGAAAGAAATAAAAAAATGGCATGCACCCGGTTTTCGCAATCCTGGAATATTTTTTCAAACGATATGGACCCTTCTTCCCGCGCAAGAGTGAGCATCTGGTCACGGCTCCCCTCCATCGTATAATTGTACTGAACCACCGTATGGACAGGGCGATTGCTACGTTCAGTATATTTATGCATAGCCCTTTCAAAGGCTTTCATCAATCGGAACAGCGTAATATTTTGTATTTCTGTGCCTTCTCCCTCCTCTTCTCCAATCTCTGCCAGTTCGCGTTGAATGTTTCCTCTTTTAACCATCAGCATGCGCAGCGCTTCCATTTCAGCCATTTGCGCCGATGCTTCTTTGAATCTTTTATATTCCAGGATCTTATTGATGAGTTCCTGCCGTGGATCTACCTCATTGCCTTCGGCGTCCAGTTCTTTACGAGGAAGCAACATGCGCGCCTTAATCCGCATCAGCGTGGAAATAAACAGGATGAATTCACTGCTCAGTTCAATATTCAGTTCACCGCATTTATGAATATATTCCAGGAAATCATTAATGATGGAAGTGATGGGAATATTGTAAATATCCAGTTCATCTCTTTCAATAAAGAACAATAACAGATCAAATGGTCCTTCGAATTGAGGCAACTTGATCTGGTAGGATGTATTATTCACGGTTATTGCGGATTTAAAGACAAAGTTAAGCTAACGTAGCTTATTTCTTCAATGCGTCGCGGATCTCTCGTAGCAATAATATGTCTTCGGGTGTTACCGCTACAGGTGGTTCGACTTTTTTCTTTGTTGAATTGATCGCCTTGATGACGAGGAATAATACAAAGGCTATGATCACGAAATTGAACACGGCTTGTATGAACCGTCCGATTGGTATGCCTCCTGCTGTCCAGGTAACAAAAAAATTAGGATCGCCCATGATCATACCCAGGATAGGCATGATGATATCTCCCACAAGCGAATCCACGATCTTACCAAAAGCGGCGCCAATTACTACGGCGACAGCCAGGTCGATGATATTGCCTTTCATGGCAAATTCTTTGAATTCTTTGAGCATTCCCATAAATAAAAGTTTTTGGTGAAGGATAACCACCTCAAGGTAGGAGTTTTACTTCTTAAGACCCGGGTATTGCATATCGAGTCCCTTCAACAAGCTGTGCAGCTCGGTGGTGATAACATATTCTTTATACCAGTTTTGATCAGCCGGCACGATCGTCCAGGGAATACGATTGCAATTCTCAAAGGCTTCTTCATACATTTTACGATAGTCGTTCCAGAGCTTGGCTTCCTCAAAATCCTTTTCATTGTATTTCCACATTTTAGCGGGATCCTTCATCCGTTCCTGAAGCCGCTCCTGCTGCTCTTCCGGCGATATGTGAAGGTAAAACTTCAGCCAATGCGTATGATTATGCTCACTAAGTAGTTCTTCAAAATCATTGATCGCCTTCATTCTTTTTTTGGCTGTTTCATCATCGCACCATTTGTGGACCCTTGTCACTAATATATCTTCGTAATGAGAACGGTTGAATATCTGGATCATTCCTTTTGCGGGCGCCTGTTGATGAACCCTCCAAAGAAAATCATGCGACATTTCTTCCGGTGTCGGCACCTTAAAAGAATGCACGGTAACGCCTTGCGGATTCAGGTGGCCAAATACATTGCGGATAACTCCATCCTTGCCGCTCCCGTCCATACCCTGGATCACTACCACCAGCGCATGCTTCCCTTCAGCGTAGAGCAGGTTTTGAAGATCGTCGAGTTCATTCAACAGAGTATTGGTCATTTCTTTGATTTCTTTTTTGTCAAGTTCTTTCGGAGCCCTGGTATCGATATTCTTCAACTGTATATTGCTCATAGCCGTGTTTTCAAAATTGATGAAGTCACAATATAAAAAAAAGGATCATGTGAACTCGTTTTAAGACCTTTGCCGCTTTAATTTTTATGAATAACCGGATAATTAGCTGGGCCATCTTTGTTCTCTTATGTTTTATATGGGGCAGTTCGTTTATCCTCATGCAATATAGTACGCAACAATTGACGGCTTATCAGATTGCGTCCATACGCACGTTTTTGGCGGGATTGGTGTTCCTGCCTTTTGCTATTTTTCACATACGCCGGATACCGAAAAATAAAATTATTATTGTGATCCTGGCAGGTATATTCGGCAACCTATTACCGGCTTTTTTATTCGCTATCGCGATCGCCCAAAAGATTGACAGCTCCCTGGCGGGGATCCTTAATTCGCTTACCCCTATCTGCGTCGTGCTGATCGGCATCGTGTTCTTCAGGGATCGCTTCAGCACTCAAAAGATCATTGGCGTGCTGATTGGCTTTGGGGGCCTCGTGCTGCTAACGGTCACACAAAAAAATATTTATCTTGATCATATAACATACGCGCTGCTGATCGTCTTGAGCACTATCTTTTATGGGATCAATGTAAATATGGTCAGCCACTATCTCAAAGGAGTGAATCCTATTGCCCTGGCCACCGTGTCTTTGTCTTGCCTGATTCTACCAACAGCCATCGTACTCTGGCAGCAGGATTTTTTGCAACTTGACTTTTCGGATGTCCATGTACGTTGGGCAATCACCGCTTCGGCTGCTTTAGGGATCGTTGGAAGCGCTATTGCGACCGCCCTATTTTACACGTTGGTACAAAGAGCAAGTGGACTCTTTGCTTCCCTGGTTACTTATGGTGTTCCCTTCGTCGCCTTGTTTTGGGGCTTCGTGTTTGGAGAAAAGATTACTCTACTGGAAATAATTTGTTTGGGAATAATACTCGTTGGAGTGTTTCTTGCGAATCCCTATAGGAAAAGTTAGGTTTCTAAACATCCCCTCCTTGGTTTGCAAACATCCCCTCCTTGGAGGGGCGACTATCGGAGAGAGTGTAAATAAAAACGACTCAGGGGTGGGTTCTCACCATCACACCGCCATGATCTCCTTCTCCTTAGACCCAAGGTGCTTATCGATCGCCGTGATATAGCGATCTGTTACCTGCTGCACATCTGCCTCTGCATCCTTGGAGGCATCCTCACTCAAGCCGTTTTTTTGAAGTTTTTTGATATGTTCGATAGCATCTCTACGGATGTTGCGAACAGCTACCTTGGAATGTTCGCCTTCCGACTGGCATTTTTTTACAAGTTCCTTCCTTCTTTCTTCGGTGAGTGCAGGCATGAACAACCGTACAATATTTCCGTCGTTTTGCGGATTGATGCCTATGTTAGCAGCAATGATCGCTCTTTCGATAGGTTGTAACATGTTCTTCTCCCAGGGCTGGATGCTCAGCGTACGGGCATCCATCAGGCTGACATTCGCAATCTGATTAATAGGCATGGGCGAACCATAATAATCCACGAGGATACCATCGAGCATTTGAGGATTTGCTTTCCCCGCTCTTATTTTTACCAACTCGGTTTCCAGGAAGCCAATGGCCTTCTTCATGTGATCTTCAGCAGTAGCTATGATGGCATTTATATCTTCAAGCATAGACTAGCATTTTGACCATATATGTCGTTTGGTTATTTCTGTTCGGCTGCAGCAGTCTCTTGCTTCAACGTCACCACCTTAGAAGTGGTTTTTAATTCAGGCGCTTCGTTGATATGCTTGGCAATGACCATTCGGCGACTGGCGCGGCGATAATATAAAAGGCTTAATCCGATAAAAGATACGATCAACATGAATAACAGAAGATAGGTTGGTCCCAGGGAGCGGCCGAAATAAGCGAGAAGTACAAAACCAATATTAATGGCCACACAGATCACGGTGACAGTCTTATGTCCAAAGCCTCTTTCAAGCAACAGGTGATGGACATGGTTTCGGTCGGGCGTAAAAGGTGAGCGGCCATTGATAATGCGAATACTAAATACTCTTAAGGTATCGAGCAGAGGAACAATGAGAACGGCAAAGCCCACTGCCACGGCCGACTCAAGCGGCAATTCGATGAAGGGCTCATTGGCAACATTGATAAATTTGATCACCAGGATAGAATTGACCAATCCAATCATCAACGAACCCGAATCTCCCATGAATATTTTGGCAGGATGGTGATTGAAGATCATAAAGGCTACCAGGCTGCCGGCCATGGAATAGGCCAACAAGGCATAAGCCTGGTGCTGAATAGCAAAAAAGTAAGTTCCAAATATCAGCATGCTGAGTATTCCCAGGCTGGCGGCCAATCCATCGATACCATCGATGAGGTTGAATGAATTGATCACGACAATGATGGTCAGGTAGGATAGAGCGAGTCCAAATGCCTCGGGTACTTCCTGAAAACCGAAAAGGCCGTGCATGCTTTCTAACCGAATACCTCCGAGGTGAATGAGTATCGATGCTGCGATTACCTGGCCAATAAATTTCTTACTGGCTGATAACACCATTAAATCATCGCGGAGGCCAAGGAAGAAGATGATAACTGCTGCTGCAAAGAAGTATTGGAATTCCGGAGTCAGGTTCCCTTGTATGGACAATAAACAGGCCAGTAGAAACCCACCAAAAATGCCGACACCACCCAAAGAAGTCACCGGCCTCGTGTGTACTTTTCTTTCGTCAGGGATATCATAAAGTTTCTTTTGCTCAGCGATCTGTAAAATGACAGGTATTGTGAGAAAGGTTATGATGAAAGAAACAGAGGCGGTCAATAAGACATCGAGCATTCAGCGGGTTTTAGTGGTGCAAAAATAAGCTTTCGCCGATTAGTTTCTAATTTCATTCGTGTTTTTTAGATACGGTAAACATTGCTTCAAATAAAACACAGAATGAATTGAATGTTTTAGCAGTTAGATTATTTCTGCTTGGATTTTTGTATCCAAAAAGATTGCACTTTTGCAATGCAATTTGGTTAGAAGCTTGAAGTTACGAAAAGTTTAAAAAGAACCAATTTTTTATGGCGAACCTCAAAACAATAGCAGCACAAATACGTAGGGATATTGTAAGAATGGTACATGGTGCGAATAGTGGACATCCGGGGGGATCATTGGGATGCACCGATTTTTTCACGGCTTTGTACTTTAAGATCATGGAACATAACCCATCCTTTAATATGGATGGTACGAAGGAGGACGTATTCTTTCTTTCGAATGGACATATTTCCCCTGTATTCTATTCTACGCTCGCCCGTTCCGGATATTTTGATATCAAGGAGTTGGCAACATTTCGAAAGATCAATTCAAGGTTGCAGGGTCATCCGGCTACCCACGAACATTTGCCTGGCGTAAGGGTCGCATCCGGATCGCTTGGTCAGGGTATGAGTGTGGCCATCGGAGCCGCTCTCGCTAAGAAATTAAATGGGGAAAAGAACCTGGTCTTTTCCCTGCATGGAGACGGCGAATTGGACGAGGGCCAGGTTTGGGAAGCAATCATGTTTGCAGTCCATCATAAAGTAGATAACCTGATCTCCACCGTCGACTGGAATCATCAGCAAATAGATGGCACCACCGAACATGTTATGGATCATGGAGATCTGCGACGGAAGTTTGAAGCCTTTGGCTGGATCACACTAGAAATGAATGGAAACGATATTGACCAGGTAGTGGAAACACTTAAAGCTGCGAAAGCGCTGAGCGGCCAGGGCAAACCGATCGCTATAATGATGCATACCATCATGGGCAGAGGAGTCGACTTTATGGAAAATGATCATAACTGGCATGGTGTGGCACCCAACGATGAACAACTTGCTAAAGCGCTGGCCCAATTGCCCGAGACGCTGGGAGACTATTAAACGTGAGCGGTGAGCGGTGAGCGCCAACCATTATCTGTCAAACTAGATACTAGTATCTAGGAACTAGGATCTTTTATCCAACCCTCACCACTCACCACTCACCACTCACCATTCCTATTCGCTGCGCAAAGAAAACTCTTGCAAAGCCGCTTTTCGAGAGGGCAGCCAGGAAGCGATCAATGCAATAACAAAAACGGTGAATCCAACAAGTGCAAAATCCATGAGCCGCAACCTGACCGGGAAATAATCGATCAGGAATGAGCCTCCTTGCAACGGTATCAAATGAAAATTGATTTGCAGCCAGGCGATCAACAAGGCGAGAACCATCCCGATACTTCCACCGATCAACGCCAATAACAATCCTTCATTAAGAAAAATTTTCTGTATGAAGCTGCGATTGCTTCCAAGCGCATATAGTACACTGATGTCCTTTTGCTTCTCCAGCACGAGCATGGTGAGTGCACCGATCATATTGAAAGCAGCAACGACAAGTATCAGGCAGAGCACTCCATAGATCACCCACCGTTCCACATTCATGATGGAATACAGGCTTTGATTCTGTTCATATTTATTCTGAACAAGATAGCCCTCCCCGAAAATGCCTTTAATGGATTTTTTTATATCGTCAGCTTGTGATGGATCCGACAAGGCAATTTCAATACCACCATATTCATCTTTACCCCACTTCAGTGCTCGTTTTACAAATTCGATATTGGTGATACCATATTTATTGTCGAAGTCCTGCTGGATCAAAAAGGCCGCTGAACTCCGAATGGTATCATTACTGATATCCTCCAGCAAGTTGATCTGGTCGCTATTGCTTTTTCTCGGAAGATAAATCTTCAAAGTAAAAATGTTCCTGTCTGCCTGTATGCCCAACGCTCCTTCAACTCCGGCGCCAAGGACCAACTTTGGAATTTCTTCATTGCCCAGATCATATTGTCCATTGATCAAATGGTCGGCCACACCCGTGACATATCGATAGTTCTCATCAACGCCTTTCACATAAACAACGGATTGGTAATCTCCGTTCTGCAAAAGGGCTTTTTCCTCCACCACCAGTGAATAGTTCCTGATACCCGGAATACCTTTCATCTTTTGCAATTGCTCAGCAGTCACAGTCATCATCTTTCCTGACACCGGAGAAACTTTCAGGTCCGTATAAAATGAAGAATAAAGCGATTTTACCAGGCCTTCAAATCCATTGAACACACTTAATACCAGTATCAGAGCAGCCGTTCCGATAATGATCGCCGTAATACTTATCCATGCAATAATATTAATAGCATTGGTAGATTTCTTTGCTCTGAAATAGCGCCATGCAAAAAAGAAAGAGCCGCCGCGGGCAGGAATCATTGACTTTGTATTCATCTTTCTTTTGTTATGAAGATGCGGGAGTATCCGGATCCGTTTTTATTTTTCGGAACAGTTCCTCCATCTTAAAAACGTGATCCAATGTATCGTCTTTAAAGAATTTCAGTACGGGCATACTACGCAATTGTTGTCTCACTCGTTGCGTCAGTTCTTTCTTCACTTCCCAGGCGCGATCCTCAATTTTCCGAAGAGCGGCAACAGGATCTTTGATCTGGAAAAAACTGAGATAGATTCTGGCTTCCAGGAGATCGGGAGTGATCTTTACAGATGAAATGGAAACCATGCCCCCATCCATCATATTTAAACTAAGGCGCTGAAAGATCTCATTTAATTCCTCCTGTATCAGACCCGCTATTTGCTTCTGTCTTTTTCCTTCTTCCATATTGGGGGTTTGGGTAAGGCTGTAAAATTAGTTACTTTGAGCCGTTTAAGCATTCACTGAAGTCGATGAAAAAATATGTAAGGATCTTTAAGTACCTGAGTCATTACAAAGGATCCATTCTGCTATATTTCCTCTTCACTATCCTTTCGATCGTTTTTTCAGTGGTTTCCCTGGGTATGCTTGCTCCATTTTTCGACCTGATCTTCAAGCAGGACCCGGGCGCAATGGCAAGCCAGGATGACAATGCTTTTATAAGGATCATGAAGGAGATCATTATACAGCAACGCGATTCGACCGGGATTTTCAGTGGTGTGCTGGGGATATTGGGGCTGATTTGTATTATCATTATTGTATCTATTCTCCTGAAGAATTTATTCCTTTACCTCTCCTACTATATTCTGAATCCGCTGAAGAATAAGATCGTCAATGCCCTTCGGTTGGACCTATACAATAAGATCCTTCATTTACCAATCGGATATTTTACAGAAAAAAGAAAAGGAGACCTGATCAGCCGGATCACCAATGATGTGAATGAAATCGAAAGCTCGGTGGTGGGCACGCTGGAAGGTTGGGTGAGAGATCCGTTGACGATCATCATCAATTTTACAGTCCTGTTCTACATTAGCCCACAGCTTACTTTTTTTATTTTGTTATCTATTCCAGTGATCGGATTCGTGATTGGACGGATCACCCGCTCTCTTAAAAAGCAATCGGGTGAGGTGGCCGTTAAACATGGCGAATCGGTCTCCGCATTGGATGAAACACTGAGCGGCTTGAGAGTGATCAAAGCCTTTAACGTAGAAAATCTATTAAAGACAAGGTTTTTCGCTATCAACCGGGAATTGCTTAACGCAAAGAATCATATCGGCTATCGAAGGGACCTGGCGTCGCCTCTTTCGGAGTTCATGGGTGTGCTGGTATTCTGCGGAATACTTTGGTTTGGCGGACAGCTGGTATTGAAAAAAGAAATTGCACTGGACCCTTCCGTCTTTCTGGCCTACCTCGCGTTGTTCTATAATATTATTAACCCGGTGAAAACTCTCTCCACCTCATTCAGCAATATGCAAAAAGGTTCGGCTGCGATAGCCCGCGTTGAAGAGGTATTAAAGACACCAGTAACGGTGGATGATAATCCGAATGGAATAAAGATCACTTCATTCAACGACAGGATCGAATTCAGGAATGTCACTTTTTCTTATGATGAGGCAATCATACTCGACAAGATCAACCTGATCATCGAAAAAGGAAAGACGATTGCACTGGTCGGCTCCTCAGGCGCCGGCAAATCTACCCTGGCCGACCTGGTGCCCCGGTTTCATGATGTTACCGGGGGTGAAGTATTGATAGATGGAATAAACATCAGGGATTATTCTCTTCATTCTATACGGACATTGATGAGCATCGTCACACAGGAACCTATTCTTTTCAATGATTCCATCGCCAACAATATCAAGCTAGGAAAAGAGGATGCGAGTGACCAGGAGATCACCGAAGCCGCGAAGGTGGCCAATGCTCACCATTTTATTGAACAAAAGGACGAAGGTTACAACACAAATATCGGCGACCGTGGATCGAAACTGAGCGGGGGAGAGCGTCAGCGATTAACAATTGCCCGCGCTGTCGTTAAGAATCCTCCGATATTAATATTGGATGAGGCTACTTCTTCATTGGACACCGAGAGTGAACGCCTGGTGCAGGATGCGATCAACAATATGATGCAAAATCGAACCAGTCTCGTCATCGCACACCGGCTATCAACCATCCGCCATGCAAATGAGATCATCGTACTTCAAAAAGGAAAAATTGTAGAACGCGGAACTCACGAACAACTAATGAATCAAAATGGATTTTACCGGAGATTGGTCGAGATGCAGGAATTGCGATAGAATTATATAAGATTCACCATCAATCTTTCAGCACTTCCCGGCTAATGACAAGCTTCTGTATTTCTGATGTTCCCTCACCAATGGTACACAACTTTGCGTCGCGATAAAATTTCTCCACGGGAAAATCTTTCGTGTATCCATATCCTCCAAATATCTGCACCGCATCATTGGCTGTCTTCACCGCGATTTCACTGGCATAATATTTTGCCATAGCTGCCATCTTCGTCACATCTTCATTTCTGTTCTTAAGATCACAAGCCTGGAGTGTAAGAAGGTCTGCAGCTTCAATCTCTGTTGCCATGTCGGCCAGTTTGAAAGAGATGCCCTGGAAGTTTGAAATAGGTTGATCGAATTGATGGCGTTCCTGTGAATATTTTAAAGCCGCTTCGTATGCGCCCTTGGCAATCCCCAACGAAAGCGAAGCGATAGATATCCTTCCACCATCCAGCACTTTCATGGCTTGTTTAAATCCTGCGCCTACATTTCCCATTCGACTGGAATCGGGAATGCGACAATTATCAAAGATCATCTCTGCAGTTTCGCTGGCGCGCATCCCTAACTTATTTTCTTTCTTACCTGCCGTAAAGCCCGGAGTTCCTCTCTCTACAATAAATGATGTAGAATTATCCCTGGTCCTGGGTTCGCCAGTGCGGCAGATCACGACGGCGACATCACTGCTTTTGCCATGAGTGATCCAGCTCTTCGTGCCATTGATGATCCAGTGGTCGCCATCTTTGACAGCGGTGCATTTCATATTACCTGCATCACTGCCGGTATTTGGTTCTGTCAATCCCCATGCACCCAACCATTCAGCTGTGGCCAACTTGGGAAGATAATGTTGCTTCTGTTCTTCATTCCCAAAATTCAATATGTGTCCGGAACAAAGTGAATTGTGTGCAGCAACGCTCAACCCGATGGAGCCGCACACCTTAGCGATCTCTTCGATCACTGTCTTATATTCAAAATAGGATAGTCCGGCGCCGCCATACTTTTCAGGGATCAACACACCCATCATTCCCAATTTGCCGAGCTCTTTAAAAACGGACAGGGGAAATTCCTGAGTTTCATCCCATTCCATTACATGGGGCTTGATATGTTGTTGTGCAAAGGAGGCTGCTGTATGCGCGACTTGTTCAGTTATTTCAGCGGGTTGAAAATCCATAGTGCAAATTTACTGTATCCAGTGCGAATGAAAATTGTAGGAGGAAATCAGATCATCCAAACTCCAGCACCAGCCCATCGTAGGCCAGGTGCATGCCGGGCGGTAATTCGGCTTCTATGTCGGCGTGGCGACCGAGTTGGTGCGAGATATGAGTAAAGTAGGCTGTGGGTACACCCAGTTGTTTCACCATATCAATTGCTTCATCTAAGTTAAAGTGAGCAATATGTTTACTCTTGCGAAGCGCATTCAGTACAACCACCTCGCTACCTTTAATTTTTCCTCTTTCGGAATCGTCAATCCGGTTTGCGTCCGTGATATAGGTAAACTTTCCAAACCGGAAACCCAGCACAGGCATCTTTAAATGCCAGACCAGGACGGGTGTAACGGGGATGTCGCCCACAATGAATGGCTCGAGCGTAATGGTATTCAACACCAACTCAGGCACGCCGGGATACTTGAACTCGGAAAAGGCATAGTGAAAATCCCTGCGCAGCGCTTCTTCGGTCAATGAATCGGCATAAACTTTCATTGCCTTCCTGGTCAAAAAATTAAAAGCCTTTACATCGTCGAGACCTGCCAAATGATCTTTGTGGGGATGAGTGAACAGGACTGCATCGAGGCGCTTGACATTATTTCGAAGCATTTGATATCGAAAATCAGGGCCGGTATCAACGACTAAAGTAGTCTGCTCTGACTGTACGAGAATGCTGGATCGGAGACGCTTATCTTTTTTATCGGTTGACGTACAAACTTCGCAATCACATCCGATCATCGGTACGCCACTGCTGGTTCCACTGCCAAGAAAAGTTATTTTTAAAGGAGGATAAGACATTCAGCATCAGTCTTTATTTTGTTGGGCTTCTATGCGGCTGATCACGTCGAGGTAAAGTTTTTTAGATTCATCGTTGAGCAGGTCTGTATTTATATCCAGTTGGGGGAGCAGGTCCAGAAGAATATTGATACGGCCTTCCGTGGGCAGGAATTTATTTAATACCACTACTTTTTTTTCTTCCAGGATACAATACCCACTTTGAAAAGTACCTCTTTCATAACGGAGTATGTATCCGGCTTCTTCAGCAATAGATTCTAATTTATCGAGCGTTGCCTGCGTGTATTTCATAGAGGCAAAGATAGATTGAAATTTTTTGAATCTTTATGTGGCATTCGTAAAAGTGCCATGGCGCGTGTCTCACGCGCCAGCATATAATTGTTCACACTAGTCTTTATTTGCAATTAGGATGCAGTTTCAATTTTGATGGATTTGAGAAATGAACTTTGGTTGCTGGTGCGTGAGACACGCACCAGGGCACAGAAAAAAGAAATTTACTTACTCTGCATCTTGATCACCGGTACGATCATCTCTTCCAGGCTCACTCCGCCATGCTGAAACGTGTTCCGATAATAGTTGACGTAATGATTGTAATTGTTCGGATAACAAAGAAAACTATCCTCCTTGGCAAAAATAAATGATGAATTGATAGTGGGCACCGGCAGGCCCGCTTCGCGCGGATCACGAAAGGCCAGCACTTCCCTGGGTTCATAATTAAGATTGCGTCCATGCTTATAGCGAAGATTTGTAGTGGTTTGCTTATCTCCCACTACTTTATATGGTGTCTTTACCCTCACACTTCCATGATCCGTTGCCAATACGATCTTGATATTCTTCTCTGCAACCTTTTTCAGTGCCTGGTGCAGCGGCGAATGTTCAAACCAGGATGCGGTAATGCTGCGATAACTGATTTCATCGCCTGCTAATTCCTTCAACACTTCCATCTCTGTACGGGCATGGCTTAGCATATCTACAAAGTTGTAGACGATCACATTCAGATCATTGTTGAGCAGGTTATGGATATTATTCACCAGCTCAAGGCCAGCCTGGTTGTTTACGACCTTGGTATAAGAAACTTTAAGATTGTCCTTACCTAGCTTTTTTAAGTGGGCTCGAAAGAATTCTTCTTCGTGTAAGTTCTTTCCTCCTTCTTCATCGTCGTTTTTCCATTGGACAGGAAATTGTTTTTCAATATCTACCGGTAACAAACCGGCGAAAATTGCGTTGCGGCAATATTGCGTTGCCGTTGGAAGAATGCTATAGAAACTATCCTCTTCCAATATGCGAAAACTCTCGGAAAAGATCGGTTGAATGGCTTTCCACTGGTCAAATCTTAAATTGTCGATCAGCACAAAAAATAAAGGCGTTCCTTTTTCCAGGTGAGGAAGGACTTTGAACTTAAGTAGAGTATGACTCATTACCGGCCCATCGACGCTGCGTGGATTGACCCACGAAGAATAGTTACGGCTGATGAATTTGAAAAATTCGGTGTTTGCCTCTCCTTTTTGGCTTTGCAACACTTCCTGCATTTCCGGGCTATCGCTCTTTTTCATTTCCAGTTCCCAATACACCAGCTTCTTATAAATATCCATCCACTCATTGTAATCAGGACTGCTATTGAGCGCCATGAATAGATTGCGGAACTGCTCCTGATAAGCCGTCGTGGTTTTTTCTGCCACCAGCCTTTTGTTGTCAATGATTTTTTTCAGGCTCAACCACACCTGGTTGGGATTGACTGGTTTAATGAGGTAATCGCTGATCTGGCTGCCGATGGCATCATCCATCAGGTTTTCCGTCTCATTTTTAGTGATCAGCACCACGGGAAGTGATTGATTCACTTCTTTGATCTTCGCCAGTGTTTCCAGCCCAGTGATCCCGGGCATCGTTTCGTCAATCAGCACGACATCGACCGGATTTTCTTTAACATAGTCAATTGCATCAAATCCATTCGTAAAGGTTTGGACTTCGTATCCCTTATTTTCCAAAAAGATTTTTTGTGATTGCAGGCTTTCGATCTCATCATCCACCCATATTATTTTTGCCAGGGACATTGGAATTTATTATTTAGAAGTTTTAAGAAGACTATCCGGACTAAAAGTAGCTTTTTAAACGCTGCTATTGTAATTTTGCGACTCCAAAGAATTGACATAAGTCCTCCCTGCCTATCCTTTAACAAAAACACAACAACATGCCTGCGATCCGCAAGATCATCAATGACCCCGTCTATGGTTTTATTACCATCGATGATCCGCTGATTTTGCAGATCATTTCTCATCCGGTGTATCAACGGTTGCGCAATATTCATCAAATGGCTTTTGCTTACCTGGTTTATCCGGGCGCCGTTCATTCCAGGTTACATCATTCGCTGGGTGCCTATCACCTCATGTGCAATGCATTGCAAGAATTAAAAAATAAGGGTGTTGAAATTACGCCTGATGAAGAGTTGGGTGCACGCATTGCTATCCTGTTGCATGATCTGGGGCATGGCCCTTTTTCGCATGCTTTGGAAAATGTGCTTGTAAGAAATGTTCATCACGAGGCCATTTCCCTTTTCCTGATGCGGAAAATGAACCAGGAATTTGGCGGACAATTGCAGACAGCGATAGACATTTTCACAAATAGTTATTCCAAGCTTTTTCTTTACCAGCTGGTCTCTGGTCAGTTGGATGTGGACCGCATGGACTACTTGATCAGGGATAGTTTCTTCACCGGCGTAGCAGAGGGCGTCATTGGTTACGACCGCATCATCAAGATGCTGACCGTGCATGAAGGCAACCTGATGGTAGAAGAAAAGGCAATTTATTCCATTGAAAAATTCCTGGTAGCGCGTAGGTTGATGTATTGGCAGGTCTACTTGCATAAGACAGTATTGAGCGCCGAAATGATGTTGGTAAATATCATACGGCGGGCTAAGGAGCTCCTATCGAAAGGTGAGAAGGTTGCCGCCGCTACCGAGGCCCTGGATTTCTTTCTCCAAAATGCAGATAGTGGAGTGAATATCGAGAAACATTTGGAAATTTTTTGCGAGTTAGATGATAACGACGTCATGACAACGATAAAAAACTGGAGTCATCATTCAGACAAAATATTAGCGACTCTTAGCCGTTCTCTAATTGAAAGGAAATTATATAAGGTAAAACTTCAAGCGGAACCTTTCGATGAAACATTAATAGATGAAATGAAAGGCGAAATATGCAGGAAATTATCCATTACAGCAGACCAGGCAGCGTATTTTGTATTTAGCGGTGAAACGAGCAACACCACCTACGATTCAGGTGATGAGCGAATTAACATATTATTCAAAGATGGAACGGTGAAAGACATCTCAAAGGTTGACAATGCGCTGATACATCAGCACCTGAGTCGCACCGTCAAAAAATATTACATTTGCCAATGGAGATAATTGCTACTCAAACCACTCCACCAAATGACGTTTTCAGCGGCACAAATAGCTTCCTTGATCCAGGGAAAAATTGAGGGAGATCCCCAGGCTGTAATTAATTCCATTGGTAAGATCGAAGAGGCAAAACAAGGCGAACTCACTTTTTTCGCCAATGCCAAATACGAAGAGTTTTTATATAGCACGAAAGCTTCCATTATTATAGTAAATGAAACTTACGCTCTCAAGCAACCGGTGACTGCGACATTGATCCGCGTTCCCGATGCCTATGCTTCCTTTGCAAGCCTTCTCACACGGTACCAGGAAATGCTGACCCAACAGCTTAAGGGCAGACAGGAACCATGCTATGTTGCCAAGACGGCCGTTTGCGGAGAAAATGTTTTCATCGGCGCATTTGCCTACCTCGGGGAGCATGTAAAACTTGGGCGTAACAGCAAGGTATTTCCGAATGCATTTCTGGGAGATAATGTAACGGTTGGAGAAGATTGCATGATCCATCCGGGCGTAAAAATTTATCATGATTGCAAGATTGGTAACAAGGTGATCCTGCATGCCGGAGTAGTGATTGGCAGTGACGGTTTTGGCTTCGTTCCACAATCGGATGGCGCACCTGCAATGAAAATACCGCAGCTCGGCGACGTGGTGATTGAAGATAATGTGGAGATTGGCGCTAACACAACGATCGACAGGGCAACTATCGGATCTACCGTTATTCGTTCAGGTGTTAAACTGGATAATCTCGTGCAAATAGCGCATAATGTCGAGGTAGGGCAAAATACTATGATCGCTGCTCAAGCCGGTATCAGTGGTAGTACTAAAATCGGCAAAGGCGTTATCATCGGTGGGCAGGCTGGATTGGCGGGTCACATTCAAATTGCAGACGGATCAAAAATTAATGGCCAATCCGGCGTAAGCAAAACGCTGAAGAATCCTAATTCTGCTGTTACTGGCACGCCAGCATTTGAATATAGCCAGGCGCTTCGTAGCCAGGTGGTCACTCGCAACCTTCCGGAAATGGAAAAAAGGATACAGGAATTGGAGACCCTGGTCAAACAATTGTTAGCGGAAAGGGTCGGCGATGTGGATCGATAAGGCGATCTTTTCAGAGCCGATCTGCCGTCGCAAAATCCTGAGTTTCCGCCCATTCAAAAACACTCAAATCCGGGGCGCATAATCTATATGTAATTTGGTGAAATAAAGCCAAAATGAAGGTGACCTGAGGACTAATTTAGAACTCAAATACTATCTTTGCCCGCATGATTTCCCTGCCACAAAATAAGACCTATATTGCCGGAGATATGAGCTCGGATTTTAACTCGGATAAGCAGCACACCATCGGATCAGCAGTTACAATTTCGGGTACCGGATTACATACAGGTGTTATGGCCGATCTCACTCTACGTCCTGCCAATCCGGGCTTTGGTTTCCAGTTCCAGCGTACGGACCTGCCTCATCAACCAATCATTAAGGCGGATTGCGATTTAGTGACCGATGTTAGCCGGGGAACAACATTGGAAAGTAATGGCGCCTCAGTTAGTACTGTCGAACACGTATTGGCTGCCCTTGTAGGGATGGGCGTGGATAATTGCCTGATCGAGGTAAATGGTCCGGAGATCCCGATCATGGATGGAAGTTCGCAGCCCTTTGTTGAATTGATTGAAGAAGCCGGTGTGCAAGAGCAGGAAGCGGCAAAGGTTTGGTACAGCTTCTCCGAAAATATTTACCACTACGATGAAGCAAAAAGAGTGGAAATGGTAGTAATGCCTGCAGCGGAATATCAAATTACTACTTTGATTGATTTTAATTCGCCTGTATTGGGAACTCAACATGCAGGCCTCAAACATATCCGCGATTTCAAACAGGAGATTGCACCCTGCCGAACTTTTTGTTTTCTCCACGAACTGGAAATGCTACTGGATAATAATCTGATCAAAGGGGGCGACGTGAACAATGCGATCGTCATCGTTGATAAACCCATTGATGAGAAAGAGATGGAAAGAATGAAGAAGATCTTTAAGAATGATCGCATAGAAGTGAAGAGCGAGGGCTACTTGAATAACCTGGTGTTGCGATTTCCTAATGAACCTGCCCGCCATAAATTATTAGATATTATTGGCGATCTCGCACTGATTGGCTATCCGATAAAAGGACGGATTATTGCGAATCGTCCGGGCCATAGTACGAATGTCGAACTGGCAAAAAAGATCAAACAATACATCCGGACGAGAAGACATAAAAAAGAGGTTCCCTTTTATAATCCCAACCTTCCTCCCATCTACGATCAACAGTATATTGAAAAAAGGCTGCCGCATCGATATCCTTTCCTGATGGTAGATAAGATCATTGAGCTAAGCGATACGCATATTGTCGGAATAAAAAATGTCACCTTCAATGAGTGGTTTTTTGCCGGTCATTTTCCCGGCAACCCTGTGATGCCAGGGGTTTTGCAGGTGGAGGCACTGGCTCAATGCGGAGGTATTTTAGCCATCAATCTAAGTGGTGAGGATAAGAAATACGACACCTATTTCCTGAAGATCGACAATTGCAAATTCAAACAAATGGTGCGGCCCGGAGATACTCTTTTACTCAAAATGGAACTGTCTGCACCTATTCGCCGGGGCATCTGCGAAATGAAAGGGACGGTCTATGTGGGCAACAAAATTTGCACCGAAGCAGACCTCGTAGCGCAAATTATCCAAAAATAGTTCGATTCCGATTCGATAATCTGCTGCAAAAACACCTACGAAAATCCCCGAATTGATCGTGAAAAATTAACTCGTTTTTCAACGTTTTTTTTGTTATCTCTTTGTCAAAAAGAATGTATAATAAAACGCTTTTATTTCCTTTAAAATGCCGTTTGAGGCCTCTATTTTCGTACATTTGTAGATATTAAAATTCCCCCCATTTAAGGAAAGGATTTACCTTTTTTATGAACGTAGAAGCCAAAGAAAAAGCAGCCCTCATTTCAGCAAATTATAGCGCAGACAGTATCCAGGTTTTAGAAGGTTTAGAGGCAGTGCGTAAGCGGCCGGCTATGTATATTGGTGATATCGGCGTGAAAGGTTTGCATCACCTGGTATATGAAGTCGTGGATAATTCCATTGACGAGGCACTGGCAGGATACTGTAAAAATATTCAGGTCACTATTCATGAAGACAATTCTATCTCAGTAGAAGATGATGGCCGCGGAATTCCTACAGGCATTAATACTAAAGAAAAAAAATCTGCACTGGAAGTTGTGATGACAGTGCTTCACTCCGGTGGTAAGTTTGATAAGGGGTCTTATAAGGTCTCGGGAGGATTGCATGGTGTCGGTGTAAGTTGCGTGAATGCCCTTAGCAAGGATCTACATGTAACGGTGAACCGTGACGGAAAAATATTCGAACAGGAATATAAAATAGGGGTTCCTCAATATCCTGTGCGGGATATTGGTCCCAGTGATAAGACCGGTACGCGTGTCCACTTCTGGCCCGACGATTCGATTTTTATTACCCTTGTTTATAATAAAGATATTTTGGAAAGCCGGCTACGTGAATTGGCTTACCTCAATCGCGGTGTCCGGATCGCCCTCCATGACCTGAGAGAAAAAGAAGAAGATGGTACTATTTATACTAAGGTTTTTTATAGTGAAGGCGGTATCGTGGAATTCGTAGAAATGATGGACAATACCGCGGGCCGTAATGCACTCATCCCCAAAGTAATTTTTGTAGAAGGCCGCGACGAACATACCGAAACGATTGTTGAAGTGGCGCTGACGTATAACGATAGCTATAGCGAACACATTTATTCCTACGTAAATAATATCAACACGATCGAAGGAGGTACGCATGTATCTGGATTTCGTCGTGCATTGACCAGGGTGTTTAAGAGTTATGGCGATAAACAAGGTCTGTTTGAAAAGGCAAAAGTGGAAATAGAAGGTGACGACTTTCGTGAAGGACTAAGCGCAATCATTTCCGTGAAGGTTCACGAGCCTCAATTTGAAGGGCAGACCAAAACCAAGCTGGGCAATAATGAGGTGATGGGTGTGGTTGATTCTACCGTCTCCAAAGTCTTGGAAGCGTATCTCGAGGAAAATCCCAGAGAAGCCAAGAACATTGTTTCAAAAGTCATTCTTGCTGCTCAGGCAAGAGCTGCCGCCCGCAAAGCAAGAGAGTTAGTCCAACGTAAATCAGTATTGACAGGTGGCGGCCTACCGGGCAAGCTGGCCGATTGCTCAGACAGAGATCCTGAGCGTTGTGAACTATTTCTGGTGGAAGGTGATTCTGCCGGTGGAACAGCCAAACAAGGCAGAGACCGGAGTTTCCAGGCCATTCTACCGTTGAGAGGCAAGATCCTCAATGTGGAGAAGGCGATGGAACATAAGATCTATGAAAATGAAGAGATCCGCAACATGTACACGGCTCTCGGCGTCACAGTAGGTACAGCCGAAGACCCGAAGGCCTTAAATATAAACAAGCTTCGATATCATAAGCTGATCATCATGACCGATGCTGATGTGGACGGAAGCCATATCGCTACGTTGATACTTACGTTTATTTTCCGTTATATGACCGAACTCGTGGAACAAGGTTATGTATACATCGCGCAGCCTCCCCTTTACCAGGTTAAGAAAGGAAAGGAACAGGCTTATGCATGGACTGAGGAACAGAGAAAAACACTGATCGCGAAAATCGGTGCAGGGAAAGATGACTCTGTCAACGTTCAGCGTTATAAAGGCCTTGGCGAAATGAATGCGGATCAGCTTTGGGATACTACCATGAATCCCGCTTCACGGACGCTGAAACGGGTGACTATCGAAAGCGCCGCTGAAAGCGACCGCGTTTTTAGCATGTTAATGGGTGATGAAGTAGCTCCAAGACGGGAGTTTATCGAAAGCCACGCCAAATACGCTAAACTGGATATTTAGCCCATTTCAATCGGTTTTTAAGTAGAAATACTGATTTCCCCTCAGATTCATAAACTATTTACAATCAACACTCTAGAGCTACACTAAACGGGGTTTTTTCGTTTTGTTAGCAAATTTTCACGTTTCAAAAGCAGTAGAAGCAGTAATTTCAGGTATTACTAACCCCAAAAAACAATACCATGTCTGACGTTCAACTTACCGCTTACAACGTTAAAACCAAAGAAAAGGGTGTTCCTATCCTGAACGCTGTTATTAAGAAGACTGCCAAGGGTGCGTATATGGTTCAGGGGGATGATGGCAAAGGAAACAAGCTGACTACCCTCGTAAATGCCGAAAAGGCACTTGCAGCTATTAAAGCTGGGATTGCCAAACAAGGCTGGTAAGCCAATCAATTTATAATAGCCCGGTTGCTGTATCAGTGACCGGGGTTTTTATTGCCCCAACCTCAATCGCGAGTATCCATCTATTCTTTAATCACCTTGAATTGTTGCTTCTTTTCTCCTGCAACGGCTTCAACCATGTACAGCCCGGAAGCAAATCCGGGTCCCTCAAGGTCAATCGCTAACTTTTCTACGAAGCCATTGGCTTTCCTATGATATTGTCTGACCAGTTTGCCATTGATACCATAAACCTTCACGGTTATTAATTCTCCGTCATTTACCTGGAAGACCAGGTTAAAGTTTCCTTTGGATGGATTGGGATAGATCTGCCACGTAAGCTCGTCATTGAATACGACAGGCCTTACGGCTGAATAACGGAAGCTGCCGTCGTTGTCGACTATCTTTAACCGGTAGAAACGGACCCCGGCCTTATTATCTTCGTAATCCGTGAAATTATAAAGTTGTTGCTGAGTTGAATTCCCGCGACTAAACACTTCACCGATCTTTACGAATTGATTTCTTTGATAACCCTCATTTCCCCTGGCCAACTCCACTTCATACCGGTTCACATTATACTCGGATGCCACTACCCATTCCGTCAACACATCGTGATCGTTGTCTTTCCGGGCTGTGAAACTAACTAATTGAACGGGCAGCGACTGGTCGTTGGTAAAACCTCCATTGTTTAACCAGAACTCCGAAAAGTCCTTCACTTTAAATTCAACATAATACCCTTTATCAAAAGGAACCTTCACCGCGTTGGCAGGAACGGTGAATAGCCAGTTGCCTCCACTATTATTAGCGATATCTCCATCCTCTAATAAATCATTGGAGTTATTGTATTTTGAAACACCCAATTCATAAGCCATGGAAGGCTTGCTGCAAGTGCCGCATCCCGTAGCATTGATCAACGCCTCGGTCTCCGTATCCAGAAAATAGAAGCGGACTAGTGCTGAATCGGTCAGGGTTGTGACAGAAGGCTTAATGGTGATGTTTCGGTGGTGATAGTATTGATTGTTTTTGACGCGGACAGCTCCCGTGTTTATGTATGCCTGAACTTGTGTACTTCCCATCGCATCCGTAGGAGATTTGACAGAAGCCACTAGTTTACCTCCCGATGTGAAATCGACCCAGTTGGATCCACCTGCAATGTTCGCGGAAACAGGTGAGACCATGGTTACACCATCATATATTCCGTTCGGATTGTTATAAATATGAATATCATCAATACCGATACCATCCCGGTTTACAGAGATATCAGATATAACTACAATACGAAGTCGCAAGCGCGAGATTCCCGTGTTTGGAAGAGGAATAGTAGCCACATGCCAACGATGATAGTTTTCTATGCTCCATAAATTGTCACCCGGATAATTCTTGTTGTACCAATTTGTTCCCTGGCCGTTAGCTCCAAGGCGGTTCCATACAATTCCATCTTCGGAATATTCCACATATGCTCCGTCGCAAAGTCCGCCACCACAATCTTCCAGATCTAGCGCGAGGCTAAGGCTCAATGTCGGCGCAGTCAACGCAGAGATATCAAAGCAAGGAGAATAGAGATAGGAGAGTTCGAGACTATTGTAATTACCGGTCACACTCGTTTTCCACGCCTTGCTTCCACTGGCCGCCCTCGATATTTTAACTGAAGCAGGCGTTCCATATTCCCAGGAACTATGATAACCCTGCGCATACCACAAGCCATTATCCGCTTCAAAGTCCTGGAGATACGGATTGAGCGAACTCACTGCAATCACCGGTGAATTGGTGAGCGTGACTATGGCCGAATCATTTTCCCGATGAGAATCTGAAGGAAGATCTACCCAAACCTTCACCGTATGGCTACCGAGCGCTGAAAGATTAGCCGTTCCCGGAGTAAATGTGTATGAAATACTGGTGTTAGCAGGGATATCAGGAAGCGTTTCGGTCGTGATCACTACCCCATCCACTTCCAATACAATCGGTATTCCGCTGATTGTAGAATTTGCACTATTGCGCACCGTTACGTCAACCTGGGTAGTGGCGCTCAGGTCGCAACTCGCAACTATAGGAGCATCGATGCTCACCATTTGAATGTCATCAGTGACGCTGTATAATCGGATATCATCAAAACTATAGCCCGCACCGCCGTAATTGTCTGCCGCCAGTATCCTGCCCCATTGCCCCCATCTCACCTGGAAGCTGCTGGAATAATTTTGTCCGTGTGCCTGAAGTGAATCCGCTAATTCAATACCCGTGATGAGTTTGTATGTCCCATCTACATCACCCTGGTTAGCAAACAAATCATAAACCAGTATCCAGGGTTGCTGATCATTACCGCGGATCCAAACTTTATTGGCGTTGTTTGGTTCCTGTCCATGATTTTTATAACGAAAGTCAAACCTTATATCATCGGAAGCAACGTTGTAAGTAGCAAGATTAAAAGTACCTGTCAATGAATCTGTATTTCCCCCAACAAATCGATCTGCATCCAATGTAATAGCCTTGCTTCCTGAATAGGCGATACCTGAGTTCACAAAAGTTCTCAATCGGCCAAACACACCCGATGTCACAAAATCATATCTATCCAATCCCTCGAGGCCTCGCTGCCTGCTGGTGACGGTTTGCGAAACCGCAGTCTCCAGGTCATCAACAAAAGGAGTTGTTAACCCCGTTATTGGCGCATTATCCAACTGCTTAAATACTTTCACCAACGTATCATTCCTTACTTCTGGATCTCCTCCTTGCGACACTCCGATCTTTATTGAATAACTCCCAACAACCGATAGGTTAATCGTTGGACTGAATGTATGGGAAAAAGTTGCTCCGGCTGCAATCGCCGGGTTAATGAGCGTCTCTACGACGGGTGTGGCCCCATTGATTGAATAACTTATATCGATGTTCTGGGTCGTTACGGCATCATCGAGGTTCTTGATGCGAACCGTGAGCGGCGTGGTTGCAGACAATGCAGTGGAAGTAAATTGCCTTCCGGAAGAAGCGGGAGAAAGGATCGAATCCACCTTTATATCATTGTCAGAAATGATTCCACTACAGCTGCCGCTATTTGGTTGGCGAGACAAAGCCGCAGATCTCCGCCCTGGCACACCAAGGAGCCTGGCGCGTACAGCAGCCCAATAGACAGTATCTTTTGACAATCCACTGATCACGAAATTGCTATCAGTAGTCGTACCCATAGAAACCATTTCATCTCCTTTCAGCATCATTACTTCATAATCAGTGGCGCCGGTAACCTTTGTCCATTTAAGCCCGAAATAGCCTTCACATTGAATCGTTGCGAGAGAAAGAGTAGGAAGATCAATAATTATAAAAGCCTCACTGGTGCTGCTTATCCCGGTTACATTCTGCGTCACTCTTATTTTGGCGCGCTCTGTCTGAACCGCCGGCACAGTCCATGCTAATTGCCTGACATTGGCTGCGACGTTGCCATTTATCGGCAGCCAGTTGCTGCCGCCATCAATAGAATAATCAATTGAAAAAGTGTGGATCGAGTCGCCATAAGAATCCCAACTGATATAGGTTGACAATCCCTGGTTTAACCGTTCTCCGCCAATCGGGTAAACCAACGTCGTCGATACTGGAATGGTATCATAAACAAGGAAGTATTCCTGGCGGGGGTTTTGAGTCACGGTTGTCCCTCTCACATTGATCGCATAATTTCCCGCCACCGGATTATTGATAACAATCTGTTCGATATTATTTATATGATCCACTCCCGTGTTCGCGGCAGCGTTGACATTAGCTGGCAACGTATCCAACACATAAGGTAGTTTGGGTTGCATAGCAGGATCAACAATATCCAGGTCCAGATCATTCACCAGAGTATGAGCGGCGAGCACGGCAGCAGCGGGATCGTTCCAATACAGCATCACTTTCAGCTGTCCGATGTTGGCAGGAATGACCAGGTTATAAGTATGTATGTTTCCATTGGCAAGAGAGTCATTGACATAACTATTATTCTCGAGCATCTTTATCGAACGTAAAAGGTTCAACCAACCGAAACCATTGCTGTAGTCAGGTCCTCTGTTTCCAATGTCGGTGGCTCCATTACACAAGACCGCTTTCATCAATCCGTTCTTTGGCGAGACACCGCCATGGGAGATGCGATAACTTTCAATCAATAATGCCACCCCGCCAGCGACTGCGGGAGAAGACATACTTGTGCCGGATTGAAAGGCATAACTATTGGTGGGCCAGGTTGAACCCACATTCACTCCCTGGGCCATGATCTCAGGTTTAATGCGACCATCTCTTACGGGACCACGACTGGAGAAGACATCGATAACGCCCACTGAAGAAGTATTTCCTACGTCGACTATATTCTTAGCTGATTGAAAATCTCCCAGTACAGTTCCAAAGCTATTGGGATAAGGAGCACAATTAAATATCCCGCTATTTCCGGTAGCATATATGTGTTGCAATCGGGGTAAACTGAAGGCTTGCAGGTCGAGAATTCTTGACGTCAACGTATAGGTGCCGAATGTTGAACAGTCGTCGATTACATTACCATAAGAATTATTGGTCACAACCATGCCATAATCCTGCACATAGGATACAGCATTGAGTATGAGACCGGAATAAGCCTGGGCAATGACAGTGACTTTTGGGGCTGCGCCGGTAAATAATTCAAAATTGATTCCTCCTCCGGCAGCAACACCTTCGACATGAACGCCATGCGTACCACCTGCAAGGGGCGCACGATTGATAAGGCGGCCCGTGAAATCAATATGGCGGAGCGGATCTGAATCATCGCCAATACCCATTACCACGCCACTACCTCGCAGGTTTCTGCCGCCCGTCAATGACGAATTGAGCACATGTGCTCTGGAGTTAGCCGTACTGATATTATTCAAAGGCTGTGCTTCGTGAGGTGCCGGCTCGACATATTCAATAAAAGGAAGGGAAGCAAGCTCATCCAAACGGCGTGTAGACACTCGCAAGGCAAGAACAGAATATTCTCTATAATCAATGGAGATAATGTCAAAATTCCTGTTCCTCAATTCCTGTCTCACCGTTTCATAGTCGTAGGATTTCGGATAACTGATCCAAACATCCACGGTACCTGCAATCTTTACCGACCATGATGGAAATTTTCCCTCCGCCATCTGAGGTTGCATCTTCTGTCGCGGAGTAAGGTCCACTACAGCTCTGGCTTTTAAGCGAAGCAGCAGCTCTCTGTTCAAACCTCCTGTAATCGTAGATGTATAAGCATTGTTAGGAATATAATCCAATAGTTCGATGCCAGATTGCTTCAACTGCAGTTTCTCTTCTGCTGTAGGGATCTTTTCAAATTGGATGACAGCAAATGTTTTTCCGGCACTGCGAAATGCTATCCGGTCAAATTGCTCCAGCTTTTCCTTCGTAATATTTTTTTCAGGAACTATCGCACCGCTTTTGAGGAGTATTCTAAATGCGGAATCCTGTTGTGCAGCTAATGGTACAGAAAATAGTAACCAGGCAGCTATCACGGGAATTGGATTTGGCTTCATAGTGATTCTGAATATGGATTAAAAGTAAAACAAAAACCCGAGAAAAGCCAAATCCACGAGTCATTGGGGTCTGACTACAAAGCAATTATACGGCTACTCGGCGCTTATCAAAACAATAGATGTGCAGACTTAGCAGGAACTGATGTATTTCTTCCATGCTTTTCATCGGAGAAATTACCAGCATGAACAGTTTACCTACTTGCTTCAATCGTGCAATATTTGTTTGTGTTTGCAGGTACGACAGTATTTGTTGAAATGTCGCTGATTCAAAATAAGGAGAATCCGGCCGATTGATGAAATAGCAGCGAAGGATATCATCCTTCAATGACATCTTTTCAAAACCCAGGTCTACAGCAAGTTTGCGGCAACGCACAGTAGTAAATAGGTCTTCTACCTGTTGAGGCAGGGGACCAAAGCGATCAATGAGTTCCTGCTTCATATTTTCCAGGTCTTCCTCCGTTTCGCAACTATCCAGTCTCGTGTACAGTGAAAGTCTTTCCGTGATGCTTTCCACGTATTCATCAGGAATGAGTATTTCAAGGTCGGTATCGATCATGCAATCCCTCACAAAATCATCCTGCCGGGCAATTTCGTCCTTAAATAGATCTTTGAAATCGGATCGTTTCAATTCACGGATCGCTTCATCCAATATCTTTTGATACATTTCAAATCCGATCTCAGCCATAAAGCCGCTTTGTTCTCCACCCAGTAAATTCCCCGCACCCCTGATGTCCAGGTCCCTCATCGCTATCTGAAATCCACTGCCCAGGTCACTATGCTGCTCCAGGGTTTGCAACCTCTTTCTGGAATCATCCGGCAAGATGCTCATGGGAGGAGCCAGTAAATAACAAAATGCCTTCCTGTTACTGCGTCCCACGCGGCCACGTAGTTGATGCAGATCACTCAGTCCGAACTGATGCGCATTGTTTACAATGATCGTGTTGACATTGGGAATATCTACGCCACTCTCCACAATATTGGTGCAGACAAGTACATCATATCTTTTGTTGATAAAGTCAAGTATCCGTTGTTCCAGTTCATGACCCTCCATCTGCCCATGCGCATAACCGATACTCAGGTCGGGACATAGGGCCTGGATAATGGTGCTCATTTCCGCTAACCCACTTATCCGGTTATAAATAAAAAACACCTGACCTCCTCTCTCTGCTTCATAATAGATAGCGTCCCGGATAAAATCTTCATTATAAACCTGCACCTCGGTTTGAATAGGCTGCCGGTTTGGAGGTGGTGTATTGATAATACTTAGGTCCCTGGCGCCCATCAGACTGAATTGCAAGGTTCTTGGGATAGGCGTCGCCGTGAGAGTGAGGCAGTCAACAGTAGTTCGAAGCGCTTTGATCTTTTCTTTGTGGCCTACTCCAAATTTTTGTTCCTCATCTACGATCAATAGTCCAAGATCTTTAAATTTAATCCCCTTGCCCAGGATAGCATGAGTGCCGATAAGAATGTCAATCTTTCCCTCTTCCAGTTTCTTCTGCGTTTCTTTTTTCTGTTTGTCAGACTTGAATCGATTGATATAGTCAACGGTTACAGGAAAATCTTTCAGTCGCTCACTGAATGTCTGAAAGTGTTGAAAGGCCAGAATAGTCGTTGGGACCAATACCGCCGCTTGCTTACCATCGAGACAGGTTTTAAATGCCGCGCGGATGGCTACTTCTGTCTTTCCAAATCCGACGTCGCCACAGATTAGCCGGTCCATGGGCGAGGTTGATTCCATATCCTTTTTTACATCGACGACTGCTTTGCTCTGGTCCGGGGTATCCTCATAAATGAACGATGCTTCCAACTCCGTTTGCATATAATTATCGGGCTGATGTTTGAAGCCCTGCTGGGATTTGCGTTGGGCATATAGTTTTATCAGGTCAAAGGCAATTTCTTTTACCCGCGATTTAGTCTTTTCCTTCAGGCGGTTCCAAACGTCGCTCCCAAGTTTATTTATCCGGGGTATGCTTCCCTCCTTTCCTGTATACTTGGCGATCTTGTGTAGTGAATTGATGTTTACATATAAGATATCACTGTCTTTATAGATCAAGCGTACCGCTTCCTGCCATTTTCCATTGACCTCTAATTTTTGCAAGCCACTGTACACACCGACGCCGTGATCGATATGAGTGATAAAGTCTCCCGGTTGCAATTCCCTAAGCGTTCTCAGCGTTATCGCTTTATTCTTATTGTAAGCTTGCTTGATCCTATACTTATGGTAGCGTTGGAATATCTGGTGGTCAGTATAGCAAACGATCTTTAGGTCCTCATCGATAAACCCTTCATGAATGGAAGAAACGACAGGTATAAAGCTGATAGGAGCTTTGAGGTCCTGGAAGATGATATAAAGGCGCTCGAGTTGTTTTGGGTTTTCGGCGAATAAATACAATTGGAAACGGTTGGCGGTCCACTTCGTCAGATCTTCGATTAAAAGGTTGAATTGACGGTTAAAGACAGGTTGCTCCCTGGTATGAAACTCGATCTCATATAAGAGATTATTTTTCGATGAAACTGCCGCCGGCGGCCGTTGTCCAAACTCAATAACGTGGCGAAGAAAGACCTTGTATGCAAATTCATCCGAGGTCAGGAAATCCCCGGATTTCACGTTCTTTTTTACTATTTGATCTTCTTCATCTTTAAGTGCTTTTTGCCTGGAGTTCGAAGGCCGGGAATTATTCTCCAGTTCCTTTAGTTCATTTGCTTTTTTTAAATACGATTGTAGATCTTCCTCGCAATCCTTCAGCTTCTGGATACAAAAGTCAGGATCTTCCATCCACACCACTGTATTGGGAGGAAGGAAATCGAGCAGTGAGGTTCTCTCCTGGTCATCAAATTGAATATCCACGTTAGGAATGATAGTTACCTGCAATAATTTCCTTTCACTGAGCTGTGTTTCCGGATCTACGATTCGAATAGAATCCACTTCGTTGCCGTATAATTCGATCCGGTAGGGCTTTTCATTGCCAAATGAATAGATATCCAATATTCCACCGCGGATAGCGAATTGGCCGGGCTCATACACAAAATCTGTCTTTTCAAAACCATATCCCGAAAGTTTGAGAAGCAAATTGGGGAGGTCCAGTGAATCACCACTTTTTATATAGACGATATTCTTTGACAGCGTAGCAGGCAAGACAACTTTTTCGAATAACGCCTCCGGGTAGGTGACCAATATCTTTCTTCTCACCTCCGGCCTGATCTCGATGCTCTCGTCTGTCGAAGGAATGGGAGCGGCCGCAAGTCTTGTCAATGTCTCTGTCCTTAACATCACGTGAGAGGAATTCAGTGCCTGGTAGTTTTTCTTGCTTTTAAAAGAAGAAGGGAAGTAAAAAATATCCAGCGCACTGGTGAGGCTTTCCAGTGTGTTATGAAAATAGGCTGCCTCTTCAGCATCATTTAGAACTATGAGATGATTTATGTTGGTGCAGGCAGGATGTAGGAAAGTAGCTGCAACCACAAATTGGGAAGAGCTGCCATGAAGGTTTTTGAGAAAAATTCTTTGAGGTTTGAAGCCAGGTTCTTCGGATTGGGGAATAGAGATCCTGTCCGCCAATTGAAAAAGGCGGGGTGTATCCTGGTAATGCTTCAGCAAATCCTTGACACTCATCAGCAGTGTAAAGATAAACTTTCCGTTAAACATTTTTCTGGTAAACAGATCACACAATGCCATCGGCAAAAAAATAATAGGGCGGATACTATTGCAGGTCTCCAAAAATTTCTATATTTATCGATGCTGACGATAAGTTCCGGTTTGCTTACTGAAACGTCAGTATTCGTTTGCTTGCCATTAAGCGAAAAGGCGGTATCAATTTGGTACCGCCTTTATTTTACCGGGTTTCCTAATTTTATGCTAACCGAGAGGAATTTCAATAGGCTGCACCAATTATAACAAGTAAATGGCCCTTCAACCCTGGCGAACAGGAAAAGTAATTCGGATAGAGGACGAGACCAGCGATACCAAAAGGTTTTGGATCGAAGTTCCGGAACTGACGTCGTTTGACTTTATCCCCGGGCAGTTCGTGACGCTCGACCTGCCCATCCATGAAAAGCCCAACAAGAGATGGCGTAGCTATTCAATTGCCTCCTGGCCCGACGGTACCAATGTATTCGAACTCGTCATCGTCCTGGACAAAAGAGGAGCCGGCACTCCTTACCTCTTTAATGAGGTTAACATAGGAAGTGAACTCACCTTTCGCGGCGCCCAGGGCGTTTTTATAATAAAGAATGAATTGGAAAAAGACGTTTTCATGATTTGCACGGGCACTGGCGTCGCCCCGTTCAGAAGCATGGTACATCATATACGCAATCACAATATTCCCCACCATAATATTTATCTGATTTTTGGCTGCCGCACCAGGAGCACGTTACTGTATTATCAAGAGCTCACCGACCTGCAACAGGAAATACCAGGTTTTCATTATCTGCCTACATTATCCAGGGAACACTGGCATGGCAACACGGGTTATGTCCATCCGATATATGAACTCCTTTGTATGGAAAGGAAACCGGCTAATTTCTTTTTGTGCGGGTGGAAAGGAATGATCGATGAGGCGAAAAAAAGGATCCTGGAGATGGGCTACGATTCCAAGTCCATTCATCAGGAGATCTATGGCTAGTGGATAGCTTGTCAAAGGCTTATTCATCATTTTTTCGCTAACTTGAACGATAATTATCTAGCCTAAATAACGGAGATTTTTCTATGGGTGCCTCATCCATGATCGTTCTTATCCTCTCGGCGATTGCTTTTTCCGGGATAGCCATATTGGTTTCAAAATTTGTATTGAAGGGAAGTAAGAATGCTCAAAAAGGAGAGCCTTATGAATGCGGAATTCCTACGCAAGGCAGGACCTGGACACAATTGAATGTCGGATACTATTTGTTCGCCCTCGTCTTCCTGATTTTTGATGTCGAGTTGGTTTTCCTTTATCCATGGGCCGTAGCCGCAAAAACTTCAGGATGGGCAGCCCTGATCGAAATTTCCATTTTCTTTTTCATCCTCTTTATTGGATTCTTATATGCTCATAAGAAAGGAGCACTAAAGTGGAAATAAGGCCAGATACCTTATGATTGAAACTTATGAATGATGCAAATAAAATAGCGGGTACCAACGAAAACTTTCCAGGCAAGGTGGAGGAGATTCCTGGTGGCGGTATTGTTCTTAGCAAGTTGGACGACATCATTAACTGGGCGCGCTCAAATTCTCTATGGCCGCTCACCTTTGCTACCAGTTGTTGCGGTATTGAGATGATGGCAGTGGCCTCCGCTAAATATGATTTCTCGCGTTTCGGTTTTGAAGTCGCGCGTGCCACACCAAGGCAGGCAGACGTGATCATCATTGCAGGAACGATAGTGAATAAGATGGGCCCTGCACTAAAAAGGCTTTATGATCAGATGGCCGATCCCAAATATGTGATTGCTATGGGCGCCTGCGCAATCAGCGGAGGTCCTTTTTTTTATAATACTTATTCCGTGGTGAAGGGCGCCGATCACATTATTCCGGTCGATGTCTACATACCAGGTTGCCCTCCCAGGCCGGAGGCCTTGTTGCATGCCCTGATCACCTTGCAGGATAAGATCAAGAGCGGGTTAACGAGAGAACAAATTAAAAATTCGTGACATCAATTTATAGGCAAAAATCTGATAACTATTGAATGACCAGTGACGAATTAAAAATAAAGATTGGAGAATTATTCCCGGTTATAACATGGGAAGAAGCAGCCGAACCTTCCGCTAATGAATGGCTGAATATTAATATCGCTCCGCAGGACTGGTTATCTCTTGCTCAAATGCTTCGGAATTCTGAACCACTTTACTTCGATTTTCTTTTTTGTCTTACTTGTATCGACTGGAAGACGCATCTCACAATGGTGTATCATCTTACATCGACCGTTTATCGCCATAGCCTCGTCGTAAAATCAAAGCTGGACAGGAACATTCCTGAAATTGAAACGGTCAGTCATATTTGGAGAACAGCTGAATACCACGAACGTGAGACGTATGAAATGTTTGGAGTAAAATTTTTAAATCATCCTGACCTGAGGCTGCTTATCCTGCCAGATGGTTGGGAGGGTAAGAACCCGATGAGAAAAGATTTTGAAGACCCGGTAAATATGATCAGACTCTGATGTACAGACAGACAGAAATAATTAGTGATGCTTCAAAGCTTCCCGGCAACCCGGATGACGTTGGTGACCTGGTCATCAATATAGGACCACAGCATCCATCTACACATGGCGTATTGCACCTGGTAATCACGCTTCATGGTGAGACGATTAAAAAATGTGAACCACATCTTGGATTTATTCACCGTTCAATAGAAAAAATGTGTGAGAGTCTGAGCTACCGGCAATTCATTTATGTCACCAGCCGGATGGACTATCTTTCTTCACACATAAATAATCATGGTTGCGCCTTGTGCGTTGAAAAAGGCTTGCAGGTAGAAGTGCCTCCGCGTGCCCAGGTGATCCGCGTACTGATGGATGAGCTGACCCGCATTGCTTCGCATGAATTGTGGTGGGGCGCCATGGCTATGGACCTGGGTGCATTTACTCCGTTCTTCCATGCATTTCGTGAACGGGAAACGATCAATGACATCATGGAAGAAACCTGCGGAGCCCGGCTCACGATGAATTATATCGTTCCCGGCGGAGTGATGGCTGAATTGCATCCTGATTTTCAGCGCAGGGTAAAGGATTTCATTATCCAATTCAAATCTAAGGTGGATGAGTATGATGAATTGGTAACAGGTAATATCATATTTCAAAATCGAATGAAGGGTGTTGGCCATCTTTCGAAGGAAGATGCCATCTCATACGGTTGTACCGGACCTACTGCCAGGGGAAGCGGTGTTGGATGTGACATTCGTAAACTATATCCCTACGAGGTTTATGATAAAGTTGAATTTGATGAGATCATTGAAACCGATGGAGATTGCCTCGCCAGGTACATGGTGCGGATCCGGGAAATGCGCCAATCCATTCGGATCATCGAACAACTCATTGATGGCATTCCAGAAGGAGATTTTCAGGCAAAGACAAAGGCGGTCCTGAAACTGCCCAAAGGAGAATTTTATTCAAGGGTTGAAACGGCCCGGGGCGAATTTGGAGTTTATATCGTCAGCGAGGGAGGAACAACGCCATACCGTATTAAGTTTCGTTCCCCTGGATTCTCCAACCTCTCTGCATTGGATCATATGGTGAGAGGTGAAAAGATAGGTGACCTGATCGCAACGATGGGCACTCTCGACCTGGTGATACCTGACATCGACAGATAGTTGATGTGTATGAATAATAAATAAAGGCCGAGTTGGGATAATAAAACGATAGACTGGATGGAATGGAGCATTAGCCATATTTCACAGCAGATTGACGCCTGGTTACATACGACATTTAACCCGACAGTAGCATTGATCATGGAAATGTTGATTGTAGGGGTCTGTGTGATCAGCCTGTTTGCTTTGTTGGGACTGGTGCTTGTATTGATGGAACGCAAAGTGTCGGCATGGATGCAGATTCGTCTTGGACCCAACCGCGTTGGACCGAAAGGCATGTTTCAATCATTGGCGGATACTGTAAAATTATTGGTAAAAGAAGGCCTGACACCCAACGGCGCGGATAAATTACTGTTTAACCTGGCTCCATTCATCGCTATTATCATCGCCATGCTGTTAATGGCACCCATTGCCTTTGCAAAGGATTTTCAACTATGGGATTTGAATATTGGTGTATTATATGTCTCGGCCGTTTCATCTATATCCATAATCAGCATTTTAATGGCGGGTTGGGCGAGCAATAACAAGTATTCACTGATGGGAGCACTGCGGAGTGGTGCGCAGATCGTAAGCTATGAACTCTCGGCAGGTCTTTCAATCATATCGATCGTCGTGCTGACCGGCAGCTTACGAGTTTCCGAGATCATCCAGGCACAGGCTGACGGATGGTGGATTTTCAAAGGGCATATTCCCGTACTTATTTCCTTTGTCATTTTTATTATTGCTGTTACGGCAGAAACAAATCGCGCTCCTTTCGATCTGGCCGAGGCAGAGTCGGAATTAACTGCAGGTTTTCATACGGAGTATTCAGGAATGAAGTTTGCTCTTTTCTTCCTTGCCGAGTACGTGAATGTATTTATTGTTTGTGCGATCGGAGCCACTCTGTTCCTGGGTGGATGGATGCCCTTACACATTGGGAATTGGCAAGGGTTTAATCACGTCATGGATTATATTCCTTCGAGTATTTGGTTTTTTGGCAAGACCTTTTTCCTGATATTCGTCATCATGTGGTTTAGATGGACATTCCCGCGCCTGCGAATCGATCAGTTATTGAATCTGGAATGGAAATATTTATTGCCGATCAGTATGGTTAACTTATTATTGATAAATCTGATGGTGATATTGAAATGGCATTTCTAAAACTATAACATAGCCTTGTTCATTGTAAAATATATCAAAGACGTATTTAGCGCGGTTAAATCCTTACTGAGGGGCATGCGTCGGACAGGCTATTACTTTACTCATCATAAAGAGATCATTACACAACAGTATCCTGATAATCGAGATGAACTTCACTTACCGGAGCGATTCAAGGGAGAGGTGGTGATGCCCCATGATGAACACAATGAGCATCGATGTACCGGATGTACCGCCTGTGAACTCGCTTGTCCCAATGCTACAATAAAGATCATCACCAAATTCGACGTTTCGCCGGAAGGAAAAAAGAAAAAGGCCCTTGACACGTTTGTCTATCACCTGGAACTATGTACGCTGTGCAATCTCTGCATCATTGCGTGTCCGACCGATGCGATCAAGATGGCGCAGACATTTGAACACAGCGTTTTTGATAGAAGCAAATTGACCAAGATCTTAAACAATCCCGGCTCAAAAATCAAAGAGGGAATTGAGTGATGAAGGGATCTACCATCATATTTTATCTATTGGCTGCCCTTACGCTGGTGAGCGGATATTTGGCTGTGACAACACGGATGATCTTTCGTGCTGCCATTTACCTTCTTTTTTCACTGATTGGTGTTGCCGGCCTTTATTTCTGGCTTCAATATGAATTCATTGCGGCCGTGCAGATCGTCGTATATGTAGGTGGCATCGTCGTTCTGATTATTTTTTCCATATTCCTTACTCAGCAGGCGGGCGAGGAACTACCGAAACAAAAATTGGATAGAAAAATATTTTCGGCGTTAGCTGCCTTTTGCGGATTTGCGCTGACGCTTTTACAAGTATATCAACATACGTTTTATGAGTCGCCTGGAGAAACTTCACCCGCAACGGTCTTGAATATAGGCAAGAAAATGTTGAGCGTGAATGATGGAGGATATGCACTTCCTTTTGAAGTGATCAGCATCCTGTTGTTGGCTGCCCTGGTCGGATGTATTGTGATTGCGATGCGACCTGTTGCTGCTGCTAACCCGCCTAATAAATTAAAATAAGGATAATATTCACTATGGAACCCGGTCTATACCAAATCTTATTTATTAGCGCTGCACTTTTTTTTATCGGGGTTTATGGCTTTTTTACAAGGCGGAACCTGATCACCATGTTAATGAGTATCGAACTGATCCTGAACAGTGTGAACCTGAACTTCATTGCATTCAACAAATATCTCTGGCCAAACCGTCTGGATGGGTTGTTTTTTACCTTATTTATTATTGCCATTGCAGCCGCTGAAGCAGCCGTAGCCATTGCCATAATCATAAATCTTTATCGAAGTCATCAATCGATAGATGTCGAGAACACGCAGGAATTAAAATATTAATTCATGCCGGATACCACCATCATAACGCTGATCCCCTTGCTACCCCTGGCGGGTTTTTTATTATTGGGCCTGTTTGGCAGGAAACTGCCCGGCAATGCCGCGGGTGCGCTTGGTACAATCCTGTTATTGATAACCGCCATTCTATCTATTTATACTGCCTATGGCTATTTCTTCGATTATGGAAAAGTAAACGACGTCTATCAAAAATTGGTGCCGGTCGATTATAAATGGCTTGAATTTAAGTCTGCCTCCGAAACCGGCTCCAACGGAATTTCTATCAATATGGGCATCCTGCTGGACCCGATCTCCGTGATGATGATTGTTGTAGTGAGTTTCGTTTCATTAATGGTTCATATCTACAGCCTTGCCTACATGAAGGGAGAAAAAAGAATTTCTACCTATTATTCTTTTTTATCGCTCTTCACATTCTCCATGCTGGGACTAGTGCTTTCTTCGAATATCTTCCAGATATATATTTTCTGGGAAGGAGTCGGGGTATCTTCTTTTCTTCTAATTGGTTTCTACTACGACCGGCCCAGCGCTGTGGCGGCATGCAAAAAGGCATTTATCGTAACTCGTTTTGCAGACCTGGGTTTCCTGATAGGCATTCTGGTTCTTTCATATTATTCAGGCACATTGGACTTCAATGAAATGCTGCAGCGATTGACATCACCCGAGTCCGCCGAACTAAAAACAGCCGTAGAGAGTTCATTTCTGGGCATGTCCGCGTTGGCATGGGGTTCGATGTTAGTATTTATTGGCGGAGCTGGTAAAAGCGCGATGTTCCCTTTGCACATTTGGTTGCCTGATGCGATGGAAGGTCCAACGCCGGTAAGTGCATTGATACATGCCGCAACGATGGTTGTGGCCGGAGTATACCTTGTAGCTAGGCTCTTTCCTATATTTTCCATTTCTGCACCCGAAGCGTTGGACCTCGTTACATACGTAGGAGCCATCTCTGCAGTGATTGCCGCGATCATCGCATGCACTCAAACTGATATCAAGAGGATACTGGCATACTCCACCATGTCGCAGATCGGGTTCATGATGTTTGCATTGGGAGTGTCCAATTATGGCGCTGAGGCAGGATTGGGATATACTGCTTCCATGTTTCATCTATTTACGCACGCTTTTTTCAAGGCGCTGTTATTCCTGGGAGCTGGTGTCGTCATACATTATGTCCATAGCAATGAAATGAAAGACATGGGAGGATTGAGAAGAGTCCTGCCCCTCACCCACATCACTTTTTTAGTCGCTTGCCTCGCCATTGCAGGCATGCCTCCATTTGCCGGCTTTTTCAGCAAAGAAGAAATTCTTCTTGCCGCGTATCAAAATAACCGGGTCATCTACTGGACTGCTTTGATCACTTCGGGGCTGACTGCATTTTATATGTTCCGTCTATATTTTTCTGTATTCTGGAACAAAGAAATCTTTTATACATCTAATCCATCTCATGAAGTTGGCCACCAACGTCGCCGGGAGGGCGGTGTGGCAATGACCATGCCTCTTGTATTGCTAGCGATAGGCGCTGCGTCGGTCGGATTCATTCCTTTCGGAAATTTCGTTACCACGGATGGTTCAGTATTACCTGGCCATTTAGATATTCAATTTTCCATTCTGCCGGTAGCAATTGGGATCGCCGGAATTCTTGGAGCGTGGTGGCTGTATCGGAAAGAGAATCAGAAGCCACAAATAATCATTTCGTCATTAAGGGGATTTTATAAATCGGCTTATCACAAGTTTTACATAGACGAACTCTATATGTTCCTGACTAAAAAGGTCGTGTTTAATTTGATCGCGCGACCGGCTGCCTGGTTCGACAAAAACATAGTTGATGGACTCATCAATCTTACCGGGTTGACTACGCAGGTAGTCTCAGAAAAAATAAGGAAAGTACAATCAGGCAAAGTGCAGCAATATGCTATTTATTTTTTGGTAGGAGTGGTGGGATTGGCTTTATTGTTTATTTATTTATGGAAATAGAATAGTTGAATGAACCTTTTATTTCTTATCGCTGTTCCCGCCATCACATCAATACTCGTGCTATTGGTTCGACGACCCGCGTCTGCAAAATGGATAGCGTTGGCAGGGGCTTGCGTTCAACTGATTCTCGCTTTCCTTCTACTATATGAATATGGTGAGGAAAGGGCCACTGGCAACACGGCTCAAATGATCTTCGAGCAGCAGTATCGCTGGTTTCCCGATTGGAATATACAATTCTATATAGGTGTTGATGGAATCTCCGTGTCTATGATCTTGCTCACAGCCTTTGTTGTACTGTCAGGAGTCCTGGTGTCATGGAAAGTGGAGAAAATGACTAAAGAATTTTTTTTCCTGCTTATTCTCCTTAGCCTCGGCGCCTATGGCTTTTTTATTTCCCTTGATTTGTTTGTTCTCTTTTTCTTCCTGGAAATTTCTGTCATACCTAAATACTTATTGATCGGCATATGGGGTAGTGGAAGAAAAGAATACAGCGCAAATAAATTGGCGCTTCTGCTAATGGGAGGTTCGGCACTGGTGTTAGTGGGCATGCTCGGTATTTATTTTTCATCCAACTCGGTGCAAACTTTCGACCTGATGAAATTATCCCAGCTAGACATCCCTATTAAGACCCAACTCATCGCATTTCCGTTGTTGTTTATTGGCTTCGGAGTTTTCACTGCCATTTTTCCTTTTCATACCTGGGTACCGGATGGCCATTCTTCTGCGCCGACTGCCGGATCGATGTTCCTAGCAGGCATTTCTATGAAATTGGGGGGCTATGGATGTTTGAGAGTTGCTACTTATTTATTGCCGGAGGGAGCAAAGGAATATTCGAATATCATCATTGTCCTTTCTTCCATCGCTATTTTATATGGAGCCTTTGCGACGATGATGCAGAAAGACCTGAAGTACATGAACGCCTACTCCTCTATCAGTCATTGTGGTTTTGTGCTTCTTGGTATCGGTATGCTGACCAAAACAGCCATCACGGGTGCGGTCATGCAAATGGTTTCTCACGGACTGATGACAGCACTTTTCTTCGCCATCATTGGAATTATTTATGAAAGGACGCACACCCGTCAGGTAAATGAAATGGGAGGGTTGATGAAAGTGATGCCATTTGCATCCACCATACTTTTTATTGCCGGCTTATGTTCGTTGGGATTACCCGGATTGAGTGGATTTGTTGCAGAAATCACTGTATTTATGGGATCCTGGGAAAGGGCTGGAACACTCTATCGTGTAGCTACGGTGGCAGCGTGTATGTCTATTGTAGTAACGGCGGTTTATATATTGAGAGCGATCGGCCAGGTCGCGATGGGCCCAATTAAAAATGAAAGTTATCAGGCGATAAAGGATGCCACGTGGAATGAACGATTGGGCACTGCCTTGCTTGTCATTGGTATAGTAGCTATAGGCGTTGCGCCATATTGGCTAAATGATTTGATCAGGCCTGCCGCAGAGATTATCATGAATCGCGTTGTTGGAAAATAGGATGAAATAACACGAATGAACAGCTTTTTAGTTTTAATGAAGTCGGAGTGGATCGTCACGCTCATCATCTTCTTACTGCTTTTCATAAAGATCGGTAAGGGAATGAAGAATGAATTGTTATTAGGGCTCATCCAATTTCTGCTGCTCTTAAATATGATCGGTGCCTTTGTATTGAATAAAGAGGGAAGTTTATTTGATGGCATGTTTCATACCAGCTCCCTGATCGGTTTCCAAAAAGGAATTCTAAGCCTTGGGGTTTACTTTATTTCCGTTCTCTTTAGTGATTGGTTGAAAAAGACGCCGCATCTTTCTGAATTCTTTATTCTTTTACTCAGTGCCCTGTTAGGAATGTTCCTGATGATCTCGAGTGGAAACCTATTGATATTTTACTTAGCGTTGGAATTGGCCACTATTCCACTTGCTGCGATGGCCAATTTCGACCTTCATAAAAAAACATCATCCGAAGCGGCGATGAAAATGATCCTTTCATCGGCTTTTTCGTCGGGCATTCTATTATTTGGGATCTCACTTATATATGGGGCCACTGGAACGATCAGCTTTGCCGACATGCCGCAGCAATTAGACGGTTCTCCCTTGCAGGTGCTCGCATTTACTTTTCTGCTGGCCGCTTTTGCATTCAAATTATCCATCGTTCCTTTTCACTTATGGACGGCAGATGTGTACGAAGGCGCGCCGATAGCAGCCACAGCTTTTCTTTCAGTAGTCTCAAAAGGCTCGATCGCCTTCATATTCACCAGCGCTCTGTATAAAGTATTTCAACCGCTCCATGATGTTTGGTACAACATGCTGGTGGTCCTTGCCATCGCTACGATGATCGTCGGTAATCTGTTTGCTATTCGCCAGCAGAATTTCAAACGCTTCCTTGCCTTTTCATCGATTGCCCAGGTTGGGTTTATTCTCGTAGGGATGAGCAGCAATGATCAGGGAGGCACTTCGTCAATGGTATATTTTGTACTGATCTACACTTTTTCCAACCTCGCTGCTTTCGGTGTGGTATCTTCCATCACGCAGCAAACCGGCAAGGAAAACATAGATGATTACAAAGGACTTTATAAAACCAATCCTTTTTTATGCTGGATCATGACGCTGGCACTCTTCTCGCTTGCCGGTATTCCTCCCACCGCCGGATTTTTTGGTAAATTATTTTTGCTAACAGCAGGTGCGTCCAAAGGAAATTATTTGTTTATAATCATTGCGGCATTGAACATGATCATTTCTCTGTATTATTATTTGAGGGTAGTAAGAGCCATGTTTATGGATAAAAATGATAACCCGATTGAAAAGATAAGGGTGAGCCCGTTTGTAACTTTTGCATTGGTCCTTTGTGCTACTGCCATCCTGTTGTTGGGATTATTTAGCTGGATATATGATTTTATAGTTAAGTTATAACTTACCGCTCCATGGCCATTAATAAAAATCATGAATTCGAAGAATTGAACGGCATTAAGTGCGGTATCGTGGAGAAGAATGCAGCCCCGGCCAGGGTACAATTCCTAAAACAATTATTAGAATTCAATCGATACACTGTTATAGTTGTGCCTACTCCTGCACCCAAGCCGCCTGCACAGCCGGCATCCAAGCCGGAGGAAGGTAGTCCAACTCCCGCGCCGATAATAGGTCCTCCCTTACCGGAAACATATACTATCGGGGTCACAGATTATACGTTCAATCCGATCAATGCTATTTTCGGCAGACTGTTGAAGACACCGGACGGTCATATTGTTACCTATGCATATTGGAATCAGCAGGAAGATCGTTCGAACGATGAAGTACCCTACTATGAAAAAAAATCATGATCTTTCGTCAGCAAATGATTTGTTATGGAAGTTAAGAATCTCTTCGATACGGAGGTCAAAGAAGAAATCATTCAACGTATTAAAAAGCTCACTCCTGAGTCCAATGCTCTGTGGGGTAAAATGAACGTATCTCAGATGCTGGCTCATGTACAAGTACCTATCGCCGTAAGCGAAGGCAGGCAGAAACTTTCCAGAAGCTTTATTGGATTCATCTTTGGCCCCTTTGCCAAGAAGATATTGTACAACGATCAACCTTTCAGGCGAAACCTTCCGACAGACAAGAGATTCGTGATGATCGGCGAAAAAAAAGAATTTGAAAAAGAACAGAAGCAACTCCTGGAGATAGTCCAAAATTTCAAGGAAGAGAACATTGTGAACACGCCTCATCCTTTCTTTGGAAAACTCACCAAAGAACAGTGGAGCAAGGGTGCCTGGAAACACCTGGATCATCACCTAAGGCAGTTTGGTGTGTAGGTTAGCCCTCTTAGGTTTTATTAATGAAATCTGCCTTATAAATTATATTGATTACCTTTCTCTCAATAATTCCCCGGCTTACTACTCCCTTGACAATCAGATTGATTTTCTAAAATAAAAAACAAACCAAAATGAAAAAGATTTTTCTCGGCTGCTTTGTAATTGCTTTTTTCCTATCGTGTAACAGCGATAAAGAGAAAACGAAGACTACTACCAGTGAGGCTGCCACTACTGATAAACCTGCGGTAGACCTGCCATACACTGCTTCTTATTCCAGTAGCTGGAATACCGATGTTTCAGATGAAGACCTCAAAATGGTGCTGACAACGTACAAATCCTGGTCAGATGGCAATTTCAGCGAACTGTCTAAAGGGATGGCAGATACCATTACCGTGGAAATGAATACGGGTGAACACCTTGTAAAGTCCAATGCGGAACTGATGAAATATTGGACCAATTACCGGGACAGCTTGAGTTCCGTCCGGATTGATATGATGGGCTGGCAGAAAATGCATTCTACCGATAAAAATGAATCCTATGTCGTAACCTGGTACAATGAATACGATACTTATAAAACCGGAAGAGTAGATTCAGCGGCTTACCACGATATCAACCAGGTAAAAAACGGAAAAATCAGCTGGTACAGCCAGTACAAGCGACCATTAAAATAAAAAGACAATATGTTTTTTATAAAAGCCTCCATTTAAAAGGAGGCTTTTTTATTTTCTAATCAACTTCAGTATTTCCTTCCTCATCTTGGCGACGATCTCAACTTCGGGGTCGGCTATTTCGGCAATTGTGTATTCAATACTCGTACTCATCACCTGTGTGGCCTCTTCATATGTGAGGTGGTAATCCCTTTGCAGCCAATCCAACAAACCTGAGGTGGCAATTTTCAAAGCCCCGTCGAGCGTTTTATCGACGCCTATCGCCATAATATATAATGAATCTTCTGCCGCCGGATAGGAGAGATGCATTATTTCTTTTTTGATAACCCGGACCGTAAACTGTACATCCATCGACGTTTCAAGTGCATTGCCAGCGATTTCTCCGTCGCCCTGAACGGCATGCCCATCACCCATATATAAATAAGCTCCTTCATGGAATATGGGGAGGTAAAGGGTTGATGATTTACAAATCCCGCTAAAATCGAGGTTACCTCCAAACGGTCCAGGGAAAAAACTCAGTATTTCATCTTTCCTGTTTGAAGGAGCTACTCCTACACATCCCAAAAAAGGTTTGAGAGGAATTCTGAATTCACGTAAATGCTCATACGCAGTATCTAGAGTTGCATACCCGCTTAAAGTATCGAGTTTCCACCTTATTAAACGAACTTTTTTCGAATCCTTAAGGATGGATTTGGGTAGACTTCTGGAGACAAATGATTCTGTTGTAAATGCGCTGGAACGGTTTAAGGAAACATTTATGAGCGTCACGGCTAAAACGTCACCCGGTAAAGCATTTTCGATATAGAATGGACCGGTTAATGGATTTCCTCCTTTCTGACGTTTTATCCCATTCTTGTCGAACCCTGCCGCATCGATCGTTTCAGTAGTTACCGTATCACCCGAACGAAGGCTAAGGACTGGCGCTAAGTGCAAAGAAAATTTATTGGAAAATGAACTGGGAACAAAATGAATATGCCGGCTGGAAGGCAAACTATCTGCAAGGGTTTGACTTTGCCCAGCGACCAGGATTTGAGATAACAATGCGAGTAAAAACATTATTGGAGAAAATAAATTAGAAAATTCATTCCAGTTCTTTCAGCACTATCTCCCTCAGCTTGTCGATCGGTATTCGTTCCTGCTGCATGCTATCCCGTTGCCGGATGGTGACCGTATTATCCTCTTTGGTCTGGTGATCCACTGTCACGCAAAACGGCGTACCAATGGCATCCATGCGGCGATAGCGCTTGCCAATGGAATCCTTCTCTTCATAAAAGCACCTGAAGGAAGCCTTGCATGATTCGAATGTGTCCATCGCGATCTCTGGTAGTCCGTCTTTCTTTACCAATGGAAGTATAGCCAATTTCAAAGGCGCCAGCTGTGGAGGAAATTTCAAAACCACCCTGCTATCGGATTTTTCGGGTGTGCTAAGATCCTGCTCTTCATAAGCCTGACTCACTACTGAAAGGAACATTCTGTCGAGTCCAATCGATGTTTCTATCACATAGGGAATGTAATTACCATACGCCTTGCCAGTAGCAGGATCGAGATCGTTGTCGAAGTATTGCATTTTTTTCTTGCTGTATTCCTGGTGTTGCCTCAGGTCAAAATCGGTGCGACTATGAATTCCTTCGACCTCTTTGAAGCCCATGGGAAATTCATATTCGATATCGCAGGCGGCATCGGCATAGTGCGCCAACTTCACATGATCATGATAGCGATACTTCTCCTGGGGTGCACCAAAGCTTAAATGCCATTTCAAGCGTTCCTCTTTCCAGTGTTGATACCATTCCTTTTGGGTACCGGGACGAATAAAGAATTGCATCTCCATTTGTTCGAACTCACGCATCCGAAAAATAAATTGCCTGGCAACAATCTCATTTCTGAATGCCTTACCTACCTGGGCAATTCCAAAAGGAAGTTTCATCCTTCCCGTTTTTTGTACATTCAAAAAATTGACAAAAATACCCTGGGCCGTTTCAGGACGCAGGTATACTTTATTATCCTCTTCATCTGAGGCCGCTGTGGATCCAAACTCTGTCGAAAACATCAGGTTGAACTGTCGAATATCTGTCCAATTTGAAGTGCCACTGACGGCGCATTTTATCTTGTTGTCCTCGATCAGTTTTTTCAAACCTGCAAAATCATCTTTGGCAATCAACGTGTCCATCGAGGCCAGGACGGATTTGGCCAATTCTTCGTTTCCCAACGCCGCTTGTTCATCGCTAAATCCCTCTATTAAATGATCAACACGATATCTTTTCTTGCTATCCTTATTGTCGATCATCGGATCATTGAAATTGTCTACGTGTCCACTCGCTTTCCAGGTGGTCGGATGCATGAAAATTGCAGCATCAATCCCGACAATGTTGTCCTGGAGCTGCGTCATACTTTTCCACCAATGATCCTTGATATTTTTTTTCAACTCACTGCCCCATTGCCCATAGTCATAAACAGCTTGCAGTCCGTCATATATTTCGCTGGAGGGAAAGATGAAACCATATTCTTTGCAATGCGAAATGATCGCCTGGAACCTGGTGTTATCGTTTGGCATAGCGGCAAAGATAGCCGCTAAACGATCATCCCGGGACATCGGGATTTGGCTTGACAGGCACTTCAATCACGGCTTTTTCCTTAGGTGCCTGATCAATCGATTTCTCGGATTCTACCTCGATCTGCTGCACCCACACAGCATAGTTGTTTGGATAGATCCTCGATCCGGTATGTACGGCATATACATGCGTGAAGACTGCGCCAAAGTATAAGATCATGGCAGAATAATAAACCCATAGGATCACTACAATAATAGATCCCGCCGTTCCATAAGCGGTGGAAAGTTGGCTGTGTCCTAAATAATAGCCGATCAGGAATTTCCCGACCATAAAAAGTGTGGCTGTAGTGAATGCGCCAGCCCTGACGTGCCTCCATTTGATGCGAGCGTCCGGCAGCACTTTAAAGATCATTCCAAATAATAAAGCCGTGATTCCAAAAGTGAAGACCAGGTTAAAAATATAAACCATGATCACGGTCAGCTCAGGAAATAATTTGGTGAGCCTACTTAGTAAAGCCTCCATAGCCCCATTTACCAGCAGGGATACCATAAACAGAAAGCCCAGGCTCACTACCAGGGAGAATGAGAGGAGTCGGTTCAAAACCATTTTCAAAAAACCTTTTCCCTTCCGCGGTTTCGTCTTTAGCTTCCATATTAAATTGATGGAGTCCTGTATCTCATTGAAAACGCTGGTTGCTCCAAATATGAGCGTGATGATACCTACCATGGTGGCGAAATTGCTTCCGGGCGCCAGAGCCGCACTCCGAATCGTTTGTTGCACCTGGAGTGCCGCGCTTTCGCCTACAAAACCCGAAATCTCATGATACAAAGTTCCTTCAATAGCTGCCCGTCCATAAAAGACATCACTAATGGCGATTATGATGATCAGCATCGCGGGCAGGGAGAATATAGTGTAGAATGCGAGGGCGGCACTCAACTTGAATACCTTGTTGTCGATAAAGTCGGCAAAGGATTGCTTTATGATCTTCCACGTGCCTTTGAAGGAAAATTTCACAGCTTCACTTTAATTTCTGATTATTTCGATGCCGCTCGCCGTCCCGGGTGTTCTTCTTCTCAAAATTTTTTTTCAACGCCTCGGTCAGATCAACGCCCGTCTGGTTGGCCAGGCAGATGAGTACCCACAGCACATCAGCCATTTCATCGCCAAGATTTCCGGCATCTTCATTTTTTTTGAATGATTGATCGCCATAAGTACGGGACATGATACGAGCTAACTCTCCGACTTCTTCTGTAAGGATTGCCATATTGGTTAACTCACTAAAGTAGCGTACGCCGGTTGTATTGATCCATCCGTCTACTTGTTGTTGCGCTTCCTGAATAGTCATAACAAAATTTTTGAATGGCCGTTGCAATATAGCACGATTATTGCCGTTTTATTCGCCCTACCCTACCGAAGGAGTTTTCAAATAGGTCCTTCGCAACTCCCGGATCCCATTGAAAGCCGTATAACCCAATTTCTATTCTATGATGCGTTTATCTACCCTAAGGCTATTGGCCTTAATGATCCTGGTTTGTATGTGCAGTGCTGGCCAATCACAAACCCTGAATTCCGAAACCACAGTTGTTTCCAAAACTGTTGTTAAGCCATATAAGATTTTCACCACCGGCAAGCAGGTCACGATCCGTAGCGAAACGACTATTAAGAGTATTATGCTGTGGACAGCATCGGGGCACCGGGTACTGGAGCAGAATGCAGTGAATGCGCTGCAATACAGCTTTAATATTACTGTCAACGAAAAAATATTCTTTGTAATGGTCCAACTGGAAAATGGAAAGTTGTATACGGAAAAAATCGGGGTGCGATGATGCTGTCAGGGCAGGAAAGGGATCTATTCCCTGTTTTTCGTATCCATCCAAATCGTTACGGGTCCATCATTCAATAGCTCCACCTTCATATCCGCGCCGAATACGCCCGTTTTTATGTCCCTGCCCACATCAGCTGACAATTGCCGTATCATTTTTTCATATAACGGAATAGCGTGTTCCGGCTTGCTGGCTTTTAAATAACTCGGCCGGTTTCCCTTTTTCGTAGAGGCTTGTAAAGTAAATTGGCTGATCAATAATATATTTCCTCCCTGTTCAGACAGGGAAATATTCATTACCCCATTAACGTCGTTGAATATGCGCAGGTTGACAATCTTAGCGCTCAACCATTGAATGTCTTCATCCGTATCCCTGTCTTCTATTCCCAGGAGTACGAGCAACCCATTTTCAATTTGTCCATGCAATGATCCATCAATGGTCACGCTTGCCCTGGATACTCTTTGAATGACTGCTCTCATGAATGTTCACTATATATATGGAGACAAAAAAAGCATAAATTTTGACCAATTTTGCTAAAAATGCCTAACTAATGGTCGACATTTCCAAAGAAATAAGTTTTCAAACCACTCGTAGCGGGGGCAAGGGAGGTCAAAACGTCAACAAAGTAGAAACAGCGGTCATCGGTTCATTTGATATCGCTGCCAGCTCATCTCTTTCACAAGAACAAAAAACAATCCTTCTTGATAAGCTCAGTCACCGCCTTACTACCGAAGGCATCCTCATGGTGAAATCACAAACACATCGCACCCAGCTTTCCAATAAATCAGAGGTAGTGATCAGGCTCAATGAAATAGTTCAAAAAGCATTAAAAAAGAAAAAATCAAGAATAGCCACACGCCCCACCAAACAATCCAGGGAAAGAAGGATCGAAACGAAAAAAAGAAAGGCCGATCTGAAATCAGATCGACGAAAATTCAGGCCAGACCAACAGTAATGCCTACCCGGGCCTAAAAAATGGTAAATTACATATCCAATTGAAAATAGTGCAAAAGAGCCTTGTCGCTATATTCTTACTCATTGCCACCGTTACCCTGATTTCTTACGGACTGGGCTCCTGCCGTAAAAATGAAGACAAGAATCACCTGCTCGGACTTACCCAAGTGATACCGGATGGATTTCCAAGCCCCAACTATACATTTGAAGATAACCGGCTAACGCGCGAGGGATTTCTGTTGGGTAGAAAATTGTTTTATGATGGCCGATTATCCATCGACAGTTTTCACCCTTGTTCTTCCTGCCACCAGCAGATCGCCGCCTTTGGCACCTTTGAACATGATCGCAGCCATGGAGTCTTTAATTCCCATACATTACGCAACGCCCCTGTATTATTTAACCTTGCCTGGAACAAGAGTTTTCACTGGGACGGAGAATTCGGCTCATTGAAGGATGAAGCTGTTCAACCCATCACCGGGCATGTAGAGATGGGAGAATCATTTCAATCCGTAATACCTAAGCTGGAAGATGATCCTGAATACAGAAAGATGTTCAGGGAAGTATTCGGTTATCCATTTATCCGTCCCGAATTTATTTTGAAAGCGCTGGCACAATTCACCGGTTATCTGACATCTGCAGATTCAAAATACGACCGGTATAAACAAGGCACAGCTACATTTACCATCAACGAAGAAAATGGTTACCAACTTTTCCGTAGCCATTGCGCTACGTGCCACCCGGAACCATTATTCACTGACTATAGTCTGCGAAATACAGGATTGAAAGTGGATAGCTTACTCCAGGATTATGGACGGGCGTTGGTAACACACAGAGCCGAGGACTCTATGAAATTTAAAGTTCCCACGCTACGGAACGTATACATTTCATCTAACTATATGCACGATGGAAGATTTAATACACTTGCGCAATGCATTAACCATTACCGTAGCGGAATAGTGCAAAGCTCAACCCTCGATCCGCTCTTAAATAATGGAATACCTCTTACGGATGATGAAGCAAGCGATCTCTCCATCTTCATGCGGACGCTAACTGATTCAACGTTTTTGAAAGATCCGCGTTTTGCACAGCCTCAATAATTTCATGCTAAGTCCTTCTCTTTGCTCTCAGCGATTCCAGGGCAGCCTTTTGATTCTCGATGTCCTTTCGAGTGGTTTCCTGGTCCAGCTGATTATTTTTCAATTTCTTCTCAAGATTATCCTGATCGTCGCGAAGTCCTCGTAATTTCTTTTCCGACTTGCTAATAACATCTTCCTGGTCCTTTATCTGAATCTCGAGGTTGGCCGCCTCTATCCCCGGAAGCATCCCATTCAAAAAGTCTTTTGCCCTGGCAACCTCGTCAGGTTCGGATGCATTCATTAAATTTTGTCCGTTTCGATTGATAATTAAATAAACTGTAGACTCGCCTTTTTCCTTACGGCTCTTACGTTCTACATTAATCACATAATCCATACTGTTGTTGCTGATATCCGGGATAATTGCGGCCTTATAAACCCTGAATCCTTTGTCTTTATTGAACATTCCTCTTTCTTCCTTCCCTTTATAACCAAATCTTTCCATCTTCTGTATCAGGGCTGCTTCTACGGCGTCCGTGGAATAGGCGTAATCGATGACGATGGCGGGTTGCTTTATTTTTTCATATTCAGCGGTTCCCTCGTAGGCCTGGGCGAGGCCGGTGACCGACATGAACATAGAGGCAGACATTGCCCAAAGTGAATGTCTCATAAACAGTAGTTTTTCTTTCAAAGATAAAGGAAACGAAAAAAGCGTTGCAAGAGCGGTCGAAAAGGCTCAAATCGGCGTTGGGATTCGGTTTTTGAACCCGCTTCCGTTACATTTGTTACGAAATCCCCATCCTTGAGCGATATAAAAAAGCTGGCCGGGCAAACCCTGTGGTATGGTGTACCAACCATCGCCAGCCGTTTCCTGGGCTACCTGATGAATCTTTCCCTCCCGCTAATCTTTGCTCAGCCGTCCAAGACCGCCGATCTGACCCAGGTCTATGCCATGATCCCGTTCCTGAATGTCTTGTTTACTTACGGCCTTGAAACCGCTTATTTTCGGTTTTCCCAGGACCAGGACAATAAAAAATTATATGACACCCTTTCACTCTCGTTGATTGGTTCTACTATTTTCTTTACTGGACTACTCTTTTTATTCAAGGACAATATCGCCGGATGGGCCAACCTTGAAAAACATCCGGAATACATCACGTGGATGGCGGGAATCATATTCTTTGATGCACTTTGTACCCTCGCCTTCGCGCGCTTGCGGCAGGAAAACCGGCCTAAACGATATGCATTTGCAAGAATAGCCGGGGTGGTGATCAACATATTGGTCGTTGTCATTTTCCTGGGATTCATACCCAAGTACCTGCATCATCACCCGGATCATTTTCTAAGTATTATTTATAACAAGAATCAGGGGATCGGATATTATCTCATTGGTAATTTTTGCGGAAGTATTCTCACATTCATTATACTCCGTAAAGAATTTTCGCAGATCCATTTCCGCTTTGATCCCGTCATCTGGAAAAAGGTATTGAGGTATGCCTATCCTCTCGCGATTGTGGGTATGGGAGGAATGATCAATGATATGCTTAGCCGGCTGATCTATCAACACGTAGTGCATCTGCCGGAAGAGCAGGCAAAGCATGAGCTGGGGATCTTCGGAAATATCTACCGGCTCGCCGTATTGATCACCATCATGATCCAGGCCTTTAGAATGGCTGCAGAGCCGTTTTTCTTTAATCGAAGCCAGGAGCAGAATGCCCAGCGTGTGTATGCGAGAGTCATGAAGTTCTTTGTGATTGCCTGTTGCCTCATGTTCCTGTTGATCAGCTTATATATTGATGTATTTGCCTGGTTCTTCCAGGCCATCCATAAACCGCTGTGGGTAGAAGGCTTGTATGTCGTGCCTCTGCTGGCATTGGGAAATGTTTTCCTGGGTATCTATTACAATCTTAGCATTTGGTATAAGCTCACCAACAAGAATATGATGGGTGCGATGATCACCATTGGCGGAGCCATCATTACAATAGCTTTGAATATCCTGCTGATCCCGAAATTCCATTACCTGGGCGCAGCCATCGCGACTTTTTGTTGTTATCTGTTTATGATGATCATCAGTTATATCCTTGGCCAGAAATATTATCCGGTACCTTATGCGAAGAAAAAATTAATCTCCTACTTAGTTTTGGTCATCCTTCTCTATGTCATCCATCGCGGCTTGGTGGGATTATGGAGCAACCGATGGTTCAATCTGGGTACCGCGACCATCCTGTTTGCGATGTTTCTGTATTTCATTTCCAGGATAGAAAGGAAGGAACTCCAGAAGATGCCTTATCTGGGAAAATATTTTGGGGCTTCCACCCCACAGCCCGGAGAAAGCATTGAAGGGTATTAATTCTTGGCGACAAGCCGGACAAATGGATTGTTCATTTTTTCAGCTCCTATAGTGGTGGGCAACCCGTGACCCGGATAAACTTTTGTTTCATCAGGCAAACTGAAGAATTGTGACGTTATACTTTGGATTAACGTATTGAAATCCCCGCCGGGTAGGTCAGTCCTCCCGATGCTTCCATTAAACAAAACATCCCCGCCAATCACAAAGCTTCCTTCGGGATAATAAAAACAAACATGACCAGGTGAGTGGCCTGGAACAAATCTGATTTCCAGCTCATCCTTCTCTATTTTAATATTATTTCCTTCTTTCAAATAAACCAGAGGGCCTGTGTAGTTGTCAAACGGCAGCTGCCAGAGCTGACCGGAGGTGGGCGCATAGTCCAGTACCGGTTTTTCTTTTTCGTGAATGTGAAGAGAAAGTCCCCAGGTATCGTGGATGAATTTATTGCCAAATACGTGGTCCAGGTGGCAATGTGTATTGAGAAGAAGGATGGGTTCGAGGCCTAAATTCAGGATTTCAGATTTCAGCTTATCCTGTTCATTGGGAAAATAGCAGCCGGGGTCGATAATGCAGCAACGCTTATTTTCGTTATATAAAATATAAGTATTCTCTTCTGCTGGATTAAATGTAAATGCCCTGACGGTTAACATGGATGGTTTTCGTACTTTTATATTTAAATTGAGTTGGATTTGTAAAGATAATACTCCCTCCCTTTTCAGGAGGCTGGCTGGAACTCCCTGCCGGCAAATCTACAATAGCCAGAGCCTGCTTGGACATAGCACAGAACGATTAATAAGTTATACGAAATTCTAAAGATTCTATGAAGAAAGTATTAAGTCTGTTCGCCTTCTTCCTTTTCATAATTAGTTGGGATGCACAAGGGCAGGTGAATACAGTCGAGTTTGGAAAGAACAGGGTGCAGTACCAGAAATTCAAGTGGAAATATTATCAATCCGAAAATTTTAACGCTTATTTTAGTCAGGACGGCCTTGGCCTTGGAAAATATGTTATCCAGATCGCAGAAGCCGAACTTCCCAGCATCGAAGAGTTCGTTGAATACGGATTGCAACGCCGCGCCAATATTGTCGTGTATAACAACTTCGATGAAATGGAACAATCTAATATCGGCTTGGGAATCGATTGGCAGAATACGGGAGGTGTGACCAAGCTGGTCAACAATAAAATGATCGTTTACTATGATGCCAACCATGATAACCTGCGTCGCCAGATAAGGCAGGGTATCGCGAAAATTCTTGTAGATAATGTGTTGTTTGGAGATGATCTTGGTGAATTTGCCGCCAATCAGGCGCTACTCGACTTACCCAAGTGGCTAACGGATGGCTATATTGAATATGCAGCTGAAAATTGGAGTCCGGCACTCGATGATGACTTACGCGCAGCCATGCTCTCCGGCAAGTACAATAATTTTTACCAGTTTGCATTTGAAAAACCCTTGTTAGCCGGTCACTCATTCTGGAAATATATAGCCGACAAGTATGGAAAAAATAAGACCACTTATTTCCTGTATCTCTCGCGCATTTATCGCAATCTGAACAATGCCTCACAAAAAATTGCAAAAAAGAAATTTAAGGTCGTCCTGCAGGATTTCATGCTTGAAGTACCTCAACAATACTTCAAAGACATACGCGGACGACGCAACGTGCCGAAGGGTCAATTATCTGTGAGTGAAGTAATCGAAAAAAAGGATTTCATTCGATTCAATGCCAGTCCTGTCCCCAGAAGTTTTTCCTATGCCGTCGTTGAATTCAAGCAAGGAAGGTACCAGGTGGTATTGATGGAAAATTTTGTAAATAAGAAGGTGTTGCTGAAGTTCGGCGTTCGCTCCAGGGACCAGGAAAAACATCCAAACTATCCGATCCTGGCATGGGATGGGAAAGGCACAAGGCTGGCCGTATTATATAATGTAGAAGGCAAGACAAAGCTGTTCGTCTATGATATCCTGAATCGACTGAAAATAGTCAAGCAGGAAATTACCATGTTTGACCAGGTGCAGGACATGAAATTCATGCTCGATGCAAATACCCTTCTAATGAGCGCAGTGAAGAGCGGGCAAACAGACATATTTGTATATGATATCAATAAACAAACTGCCGAACAGGTGACGAATGATGTATATGATGATCTGGATCCCTCTTTTGTTGCGTTTCCAAGTAAGTCGGGCATCATTTATTCCAGCAATCGGCCTTTCGCTCTGGCAGAAAGCAGTGATGATTCTTTGCCCGCCAAACGATTCAACATTTTTCTCGTCGACAACTGGAACAAATCCGAATACAAACAGATATCGCAATTGACCGATCTGAAATTTGGCAATGCCCGTTTTCCTTCTCAATACAACAGTTCCCATTTTACTTTCGTTAGCGATGAAAATGGAATTAATAATCGTTACGCGGGATTTTTCAAGACGACGAGGGCTGGGCTGGATACATTGGTGTTTATAGGAGATGAAGTATTGCGTAATCCGGCACAACCGGAAGTGGACAGTCTCCTGAAGGAATGGAGCAAGACGGATATTGATTCCGTTGGTTTCGTGTCGCTCACCAACGATTCATCGTATGTATTTCCTCTCACCAACTATCAAAGCAGTTTGCTTGAAACCAGGACTGCTGGTGATAATCAGCAGGTGAGCGAGGTAGTGAAATTGGGAGATGTAAAATTATTGTATCGTCTGAAAGTCGATGAAAATGCCTTGCATCGCCGAAATATATCGGCTCGTCCCACTGAGTACATGAAAAAAGTGATTGATGAGAGGAAAGCAAGGGATAATATCCAATCGGTTCAACCCGACGCAACACAAGACACGACAAAGAAAATAAATGATTTTTTCATCAGCGAGTTTAAAGATGAAAAGCCAGACAGCACTCAGCTAGGTAAAGTAGTAAACACGCAGGAGATTGCCGTGGAGACGGTGTTAAAGAAGGCAAAGGTATTTGAATACCGTCCGCCGAAATTTTTCAATGATTACCTGGTGAGCGGTTTTAACAATAGCGTGCTGGTAAGTCGCTTTCAACCTTACCAGGGCGGCAAAGGTCCGATCAACCTGAGCAACAACGATCCCTTTAATGGAATTATCCGCGTGGGCACCTCCGATTTGTTTGAGGATTGGAAATTTGCCGGAGGTTTTCGCATCAGCCCGGATTTGAATAATAACGAGTATGTTTTGTCGGCACAGTATCTCAAAAAGAGAATTGACTACGGCTTTACTTACTATCGCAATGCCGTGAAGAATCCACCCCTATACAATGATTCTTCGTTTTTTAATGCAAAGGAATATTCAAATCTCTATCAGGCAACGATTGCCTATCCGTTAAATCGTATCCAAAGCATCCGCTTTAATTTTGCGATTCGGCGCGATAAATACGTGGTCCTGGCCAATGATTTCTTTCCGCTATCACTGAAACGACCGGATCGAAAACTCACTTACGCCCTGGCTCACGTGGAATTCGTACATGATGATGCGATTAGTCCTGCGATGAATATCTGGAATGGCTTGCGGTGGAAGATTTATGTAGATTACAATACACGAGTCAATGTAAACTATAATGCGGCGGGGGCTGGAAATCATCCGCACACGATCAATGTCGGGTTTGATGCCAGGCATTTTCTGCCTATCTACCGAAATATCATTTGGGCTGTGCGGGCGGCAGGTGACTTTTCATGGGGAAATGAAAAGTTCATCTATTATTTGGGAGGCGTAGATAACTGGTTATTCCCCAAGTTCAACGATGCGAACAAGCCGGACCCGGACGGACACTATGCATATCAGTCACTGGCAGTAAACCTGAGAGGTTTTAAGCAAAATGTATCCAACGGAAATAATGCCGTGATCATTAACAGTGAGATCAGAGCTCCCATCTTTACATCTTTTTTTAATAAACCCATCAACAACGCATTTCTCCGCAATTTCCAGATAGTGCAGTTCTTCGACCTGGGCTCTGCCTGGAACGGTCGATTCGATAAATTGGAAAGACCGGGAGTGATATACTCGGCGCCACCGTTGGCTGTGCAAATAAAAGCAGGAGGAATTGGTCCTTTTGCGGGTGGTTACGGCTTTGGGGCACGCAGCACCTTATTGGGATATTTCCTTCGCGTAGATGCAGCATGGGAAATGAATGGATTCTTCAAGGGCAAGCCTATGTGGTACTTTGCTATGGGTCTTGATTTTTAAGACAACAGATTTAAAAAATAAGAAAAGTCCTCCCGCAAGAGGACTTTTTAGTCCTCTTGCGGGACTTTTTAGTCCTCTTGCGGGACTTTTTTGATAAATGAAATCTCCAAATAAGCTACCACTGTATTCTGCGTGAGAAATACATGATGATTGCCAGGGCTGCGAACAAACCAATGCTACCCATCAGCAAGGCATAATCCTGTAATTGTATGATCGTAAAAATATAAGAGTACACGACAACCAGGACAAAGCTGATAAAGTAGGCGAGTTTAATCGAACGCATCACACTGCCTGCGTACCAGGCTACCAGTCCGATGGTGGCGCCCCCGGCGATCACGTAGGCAGTGTTGAATCCTGTGTACTCCGAAATCGATAATAATAAAGTATAGAACAGGACGAGCGCCAACCCTGCCAGGGCATACTGGACAAGATGAAGTGGCTTTTTATAAATAGTTTCAATTAGGAAAAAGGCGGCAAAGGTTAGTATGATACAAAGCAGCGAATACTTAATAGAACGTTCTGTTTTATCATAATTATCTACTTGAATAAGCAGGTCGGCACCCAGCACCGAGGTGGCAAGATCATAAAATGAATTCTTCCAGATCATTGGTACTGCACGGTTCATATATTTCCAATTGGCAACAAAACCGCTGTCGTTGACTTGTCGGGAATCAGGCAATTTTAAACCTGTAAAACTGGGGTCGGGCCATGTAGATCTCATTTCCAGCTTATTTTCCCGTGCCGATGCCGCAAACAATAATTGCTGGGATCCATTCAATGAAAATTGAATGGAACAGGCATGTTCCAATCCTGCGTCTTCAGGAGTAAAAGGGATGCTGGCGGCAAAAGCGTCAGTGAAAGGAGTGAGCCCAGGTGGTTGTGGGCTAAATACAATATTATTGCCGCCCCACTTCACACTAATATCTTCATTCACTCCTCGTACGTTGTCGGCAACCACCATTAGGAGCATTGCTTCATTCCATATGAGATCGTCATTTGAAATCTTTAGTTGCTGCAAAGGAATGGGATTGAATTTCGCATTCATATTGATATTGCTTCTATAGACAGCGACTTCATAGATCCCTCGTCTGCGTTTTTCGGGAAACACTTCCGACTTTATGTCCAGTTGTCCCGCCATGAAATATGCGTTCTGTTTGGTCCTTACAACAGTGCCCTTACTATCGGTCGTGGATTCCATATAGGGTATCATCAGGATGGGCCCCGTAATAGTTTGCTTCGTCGCCCACTTGCTACTGATATCGGCGATGGCTTCCTGTTGCCTGCTTTTTCTCTCCTGCACCAGGTCCATGATAACATGGGTGGGTATCCAAAGTACCAGGGCCATTATGAAAATGATAGTGCATTTTACAAACAACTTTCCCTTATCCCAAAGTGACGACAGCATTGATGTTTTTATTGATTCCATGGCTTGATATTTTATTTGAAGATTATCGTTTACAATATTATAAAAAGTACTTTGTATTTCAAAGTAAATGGCTAAAAAAAATCATTTTATCCCTTTTATCATGCTTTCCAGGGCAGCAATGTGCTCGTGAAAGGCTTTCTCCCCGGGTTTTGTAATGGCATAGGTTGTGTTTGTCTTCCGCCCAATAAATCCCTTATGTACCTTAATAAAATTATTTTCCTCGAGGTTGACAAGGTGTGTGGCCAGGTTGCCATCCGTTACTTCCAGCATTTGTTTCAGATCATTAAAGCTGATCTCATCATTCACCGAAAGGATGCTCATCACTCCCAGGCGAATGCGATTATCGAACACTTTATTTAATCCATTGATCGGATTTTTCATACACTATCCTTAATTTTTTTTTACCGATCACTTCTTTCATATTTCCACCACATGATCGATCCGTAAATAATATGCAGGACTCCAAAACCGAACGCCCAAAAATATAATCCATACTCAATCCACCAAATACATAGACAGCCCACCAGTATTTCAAAATATCCAAGATATCGCACGTCGGTCAATGTGTATTTGCTCGCGTTTACCAAAGCGAGCCCATAAAAGACCAGGCAAGCGGGTGCGACGAAGTGCCATTCGTTTTGTTGCAACATACCGAAGATAAAAATGGCTCCGGCCGTTAATGGAACCGACATGTTCCAGAATAAACGACGTGAAGTAAGGTCCCAAACAGGAAGGTTCTGCTTCCTGGCTCTTCGTAATGTCATATAAAATGAGAGAAGAAACGCGGCAGCAAATATCAACAGGGCCAGGCTTCCAAGCCGGAATTTCAACTCTTTAAAGTTTTGATCATTGAATCCGCCGATAGAATCATACTCAACATAATAATCCTTCAAAATACCTCTCGCTACCCAGGCACCCACTAAGGCACAGACACCGGCAGCAATCCCACTGAGACCGCTCAGCGAAACAAAGCGGCTGGAACGCTCCATCAGGCGCTTGATATCTCTTACCTCTTCATGCAGAGTGAATGATTCCGTCTTTTTTTCTTCCATAAAAAGTGCTTTGAAATACAAAGTAAATAGGGAAATCTCAAATTTCCAAATGATATCGAAATTATCTATTTGTTAAAGCCTTTCGAAATCGCGCTCCCGGTAGTAATTTTAGGCCTGATGAACCCTGGGAAAAGATACCAATCCACTCTGCTTATTTTTCTTGCTTTATTGGCCTCCCTGAACACCATTTCTCAAAGTAAAAGGATCTCCGGCATTATCCTCGATGCTCATAGCATCGAGCCCGTACCCTTTGCCTCCGTGATGTTCACCAATACCACGGTGGGCATGCTATCCGATTCTTCCGGTAACTTTTCGTTTACCCTCAATAGTTGGCCTTCCGATACCCTGCAGATCACTTGCGTGGGATATCAGCCTTTCAAGTTTGCCATTGACCTGTCCAAAGATTCCATCCAGCGCACAATAACCATGGAAAGAGGTTCTTTTAACGAGGGAGTAAAATTGAAAGTGAAAGTGAATAAGGGCTTGTTGGTATGGAGAAAAATTGTCGAACACAAACCGGAAAATGACCGGTATCGCTTCAACAACTTTTCATACGAACTTTATAATAAACTAGAGCTCGATCTAAAGAACATCAATTTCAATAAATTCAGCCGCTTTAAGCCACTCCGGCCCATCAGCGAATTGATCAAACAAAATATCGACACCTCAGAAGGCCTCACCTACCTTCCCACCTATCTTACGGAGGCTCTCTCCGATTATTTCTATCAAAAAAAACCAACCAAGCGCCGCGAGATCATCAAGGCTGTTAATACCAATGGCGTTAAGAATGAAAGTATGGTCAAATTGTTGGGTGGCATGGACCAGATCGTAAATGTTTACAACAACTTCATCCCCATCTTCGATAAATTATTTGTGAGTCCGATCTCCGACAATGGAGACTATTACTACAACTACCGTGTGGTGGATACCCAGATGATTTACAATAACCGATTTTATCACCTCATATTTACTCCACGCCGAAAAGGTGGCGATACGTTTGAAGGAGATTGCTGGGTGCACGTAGGAACTTTTGCCATTCAGAAAATGAACCTCCGACTCGGCAAAGAAGCCGACATCAACTTCCTGGAAAATCTTAGCCTGATCCAGGAATACAAATTGATCAATGACAGTATCTGGTTTCTAACCAAAGACAAATTTGTAGCAGATCTCTCCCCACTCGGCAAGGAAAGACCGGGAGTTATTGGCCGCAAGACAACCACATATAGAAATATTGTCGTGAATGATACTTCCGTAACAGCCGAGCTCAATAAAAACAAGATCCTTGAAGAAATTATCACACTTCCCAGTGCGGCAGAGAAAGACAAAGAATTTTGGGCGAGCTCACGCCATGAGGAATTGACTAAGGCGGAGGGCAGCATTATCCGGATGATCGATACCCTCACCAATGCTCCCATATTCAAGAAATTTACGCGTACGATGAATTTTATTGGCACGGGCTACCTGGACATTGGCAATTATCAAATTGGTCCCTGGATGAATTGGTTTTCTTCCAGTGGGTGGGAAGGGTTTAGGTTACGCTTTGACGTGGGTACTAACAAGCACTTCGATAAGAGGTTCAAGTTTCATGGATATCTTGCCTATGGTTTCGGTGATGATAAACTCAAGGGAATGGGAGAGGTTTTTTATCTCCCCAGGAAGGATCCCCGGATGTATTTCTATGGATCTTTTGTCAATGATCTGGATTTTGGCCAGAATTACTATGGAGAAGTCACACAGGATAACATTTTCGCTTTGGCTATCCGGAAGCAAAATGTGCCTGTAAAAAATATCAAGGTCAATGAAAAACGCTTTGAATATTTTTTTGAGACCCTTCCCTGGATGTCAAACCTGGTAACGGTAACGCATAAGGCACTACTGCCGCTCAGGAATTTGTTGCCCGTGGATTCATTTCCTACTAATAGCGGCAATCCACTCACCACCTTTGAAGTCTCTCTGCGTCTTCGGTTCGCCTACCTGGAAAGATTTTTAGAAAGTACTTTTTATCGTAGCAGCCTGGGAAGTGATTATCCCATCGGAGAATTTAATATCACCAGGGGCTTCCCCAAAGTATTCAACAGCAGTTATAGTTATACAAAGATATCGGCCAACATTTCTGATTATGTCAATATCCCTCCATACGGTCATTTTTCCTGGCTTCTTTATGCCGGCAAAACATTTGGCACATTGCCGTTTACTTTTCTTGACATAGCACCGGGCAATGAATTATACTACTATAACAAGTATGCTTTCAACATGATGAACCGGTGGGAATTTGTGCATGATGAATATGCCGGCATCAACTTCGAGCACAATATCGGAAATGGCATCTTTCGGCTGTTCCCCAGATTAAGATTCAGACAGTTCTGGACAGCCAAGGCCTTGTGGGGAAGCCTCTCCGCTCCTAATAGGGCACTTAACTTTAAGCAGGGAAATTCGTTTCAAACACTCGACGGCAGGACCTACCTCGAATTAGGAACGGGCATTGATAATATCTTGCATGTATTCCGGCTCGACTTCATATGGCGAGTACTTCCCTCAACCCTTGCCAAACAAAACGATAAAGCGTTTGGCGTTTTCGGAAGTTTTCGTTTGAGCTTTTAATAATTAAAGTAACTTCCTTTCATAAATTAGATTACATGCCTTCGCAATTTATTCTTGCTCTTGACCAGGGCACTACCAGTAGCCGTAGTATGTTGTTTGATAAAATGGGAAACATCGTCAGCTCGGCACAAAAGGAATTCAAACAAATCTTTCCTCAACCGGGTTGGGTAGAGCATGATGCAAATGAAATCTGGAGCACCCAGGTAGGCACGATGGCGGAAGCGCTGGCGAAAGCAAATATTAATATTTCGCAGGTGGAAGGGATTGGGATTACGAACCAAAGAGAAACTACGGTGGTATGGGAAAGAAAAACGGGAAAACCGGTCTATCATGCGATTGTCTGGCAGGATCGAAGGACGGCTGCATATTGTGATGAATTGAAAAAAGCGAATCACGCAAAACCCATCCAGGAAAAAACAGGATTGATCATCGACGCCTATTTCTCGGCTACCAAATTGAAATGGATTCTCGATCATGTTGATGGCGCCAGGAAGAAAGCGGAAAATGGCGATCTCGCATTTGGAACGATCGACACCTGGCTCATTTGGAAACTATCCGGTGGTAAATTACATATTACCGATGTTTCCAATGCTTCACGGACGATGCTGCTCAATATCCATAGCGGCGAATGGGACGAAGACCTTTTGAAACTTTTTGATATTCCAAAGTCTTTATTGCCGCAAGTCAGGCCTTCCAGTGAAATATATGGATTGACCGGAAACAACATAGCCGATCTCAGCCTGCCAGCAGACAAGGCTGGAATCCCCATCGCAGGTATTGCAGGCGACCAACAAGCCGCATTGTTCGGGCAACTTTGTACTCAACCCGGCATGGTAAAAAATACCTATGGGACCGGATGCTTCATGCTCATGAACACGGGTGAAAAAGCAATTACGTCAAAAAACAATCTGCTCACCACCATCGCATGGAAGATCAACAATAAACTGGAATATGCACTCGAAGGCAGTGTGTTCATTGCCGGCGCTGTCGTACAATGGTTAAGAGATGAGTTAAAAATTATCCGGACGTCCAAAGAGATCGAAGAACTGGCGGGAGAAGTAGAAAATACAAATGGAGTTTACCTGGTTCCCGCTTTTGCAGGATTGGGGGCGCCTCACTGGAACCAATATGCGCGGGGCAGCATATTCGGAATGACAAGAGGGAGTAGCAACGCACATATTGCCCGGGCGGCTGTAGAAAGTATTGCTTATCAAACATACGATGTGCTGAAAGCCATGCAAGCAGACTCAGGTATTGATATTAAAGAATTAAGAGTGGATGGTGGCGCAACAGTAAATACACAATTGATGCAATTCCAAAGTGATATTTTGAATTGTAAAGTAGTGCGCCCAAAGATCACTGAAACCACGGCATTGGGAGCTGCTTACCTCGCTGGGTTAGCCGTGGGCTACTGGAAAAATACAGAGGATATACAGAGTCAATGGCAGATAGATAAATCCTTTTCGCCTTCGATGAAGGAGGAAGAAAGAAAACAGTTATTAAAGGGTTGGCAGCGGGCTGTGAAGGCATCTATCGCGTGGGCAAATGAATAGGAATACCATGATACAACAAGTCGGATCCACTCCGGAGTGGGACATTTGTATCATTGGGGGTGGTGCAACCGGGCTTGGAACGGCTGTAGATGCTGCCAGCCGTGGGTTGAAGACGATCTTGTTTGATCAACATGATTTTGCGAAAGGAACCTCTTCCCGAAGCACAAAGCTTGTCCACGGAGGCGTCCGTTACCTTCAGCAGGGTAATGTAAAATTGGTGATGGAGGCCTTGAAGGAGCGGGGACTGTTACTTCGAAATGCACCCCATTTAGTCAGAAATCAAAAATTTGTTGTTCCCAACTATAAATGGTGGGAGAAACCATTTTATGGAATTGGTTTAAAGATATACGATCGAATGGCTGGTAAGCTGGGACTCGGTCCTTCTGAATTCCTTTCCAAAGAAGAAACACTGGACCTGGCCCCTACTCTTGATCCGAAAGGACTTCGCGGATCGATAGTTTATCATGATGGCCAATTTGACGATGCACGCCTGGCGATCAACCTTGCTCAAACAGCAGCCCTTTCCAATGGAGTGGTCTTGAATTATATGCCGGTGGTTGCATTGTTGAAAACGAGTGGTCGTATTTGCGGCGTCCAGGTGACGGATGCTCTATCAGGAAAGCAATATGAAATAAAAAGCAAGGTGGTGATCAATGCCACTGGTGTATTTACCGATTCCATCCTCCAGATGGATGATGCGCAACACGCTAATATTATCCGTCCCAGCCAGGGCATTCATCTGGTAGTTGATAAAGTGTTCTTGCCAGGAGAAACAGCTATCATGATCCCAAGAACAGATGATGGTAGGGTATTGTTTGCCGTACCGTGGCATGATAAAATTGTATTGGGCACTACAGATACAGCAGTTAATTCCATCTCGCTTGAACCTGTTCCTTTGGTTGAAGAAATCGAATTCATTCTGAAGCATATCGGTCGTTATCTCAGCAAAGACCCTCAATTGCCCGACGTAAAAAGCATGTTCGCCGGACTAAGACCTTTAATTAAACGCAAAGGCAAAGGAACGGCGTCATTATCGAGAGATCATTTGATCAATATAAGTGAATCAGGCATGATCACGATTGCCGGGGGTAAATGGACGACCTATCGTCGAATGGCCGAAGATGTTTTGGATATTGCCGTCGAGAAATATCATTTGCAGGCGACTCCATGCCAGACGAAAGAACTAAAGATCTATGGCTATGACCAGGAAACTTTTGTCGCCCCAGGCAACCTATCAGAGCCGGGATCATTATTATCCATCATTCAAAAAACCGTAAGAGAAGAAATGTGCATGACCGTGGAAGATTTCTTATCACGGAGGACACGCCACTTATTACTGGATGCCCGTTCTGCCATTGAACTTGCGCCGCAAGTCGCCGAAATGATGGCTAAAGAAATGAACATGGATGGAGATTGGATCAGTCAGCAAATAATTACCTTCAATAAGATTGCGGATAATTATTTACCGAAGACCGAAAATATAAACCAAAAAAAACTAACTGTATGACTCCTTTTCTCGGCGAATTCATTGGGACCGGTATGCTTATAATCCTTGGGGATGGCGTGGTAGCCAATGTTGTTCTCAGCAAAACCAAAGGCAATAATAGCGGTTGGATCGTTATCACGTTTGGATGGGCGATTGCTGTATTTGTTGGCGTCTATGTTTCGGCAGCCGCCAGCGGAGCGCACTTAAACCCGGCGGTTAGTGTTGCACTGGCGACCCTGGGAAAATTTCAATGGTCGGAATTACCCATGTATGTTGCTGCGCAAATGTTGGGCGCCATTAGCGGCGGCATCCTGGTATGGTTGGGTTATCGCCAACATTTTAATGCCACAGCAGATGCTGATGCAAAGCTGGCCGTATTTTGTACTGGACCTGCTATCCGGGATAACGGTCATAACCTGCTAACCGAGATCATAGGAACATTTGTGCTCGTGTTTGGTATCTTATTTATAGTTGCGCCACAAAATAGCCTTGGTGCATTGGATGCATTGCCGGTTGCTTTAACCGTCTTGGGTGTGGGTCTTTCATTAGGCGGGCCCACCGGCTATGCCATCAATCCTGCGCGCGACCTTGGCCCGCGGATAGCCCATTTTATTTTACCCATTCCTGGAAAAAGAAATAGTGACTGGAGCTATGCGTGGATCCCGGTATTTGGACCTATCATCGGAGGCGTGCTGGCAGCACTACTGTTCAAATTGTTGTAGAATATTCACGATCGATCGATAGCCTGCAGGATGATCTTGCAGGCTTTTTTAATTTCTTCATCGGAGATGGTCAGAGGTGGACAAATCCGCAAGCTATTGGAAGAAAAAAGGAACCAATCCGTCAACACTCCGGCTAATCCATCTGCCGGATGAATACAATGATCGATGATTTTTTTATTGACTTCATTCGAATCGAACTCGACCGCCATCCATAGCCCAAACGATCTTATCGAACGGATCTTCGGATGGACCACCAATGATCTGAATAATCCTTCTTTTTCTTTTACGCCATCTGTCAAATGTTCATCCAACAGGATCTTCATTGCGGCAAGACCAGCTGCACAGGAAACCGGGTGGCCGCCGAATGTGGTGATATGACCGAGGACCGGGTTGTTGGTAAGCGTTTGCATTTGATCTTTGTTAGCAATGAATGCTCCCAGCGGCATCCCCCCTCCAAGTGCCTTACCCAACAACAAAATATCGGGGACAATATCAAAGTGCTGAAAGCCCCAAAGCTTGCCCGTGCGGCCAAACCCGGCCTGGATCTCATCCAATATGAGTAATGCACCGGCCTCGCTTGTCTTTTTCCTTATAGCTTGCATCCAGTTTTTATCGGGAACGATAACGCCGGCCTCTCCCTGGATGGTTTCCATGACTACACAAGCCGTCGAATCCGTAATCGTTTCAAGTGATTCAAATGAATTATAGTCCAGGTGAGCAACATCCGGAAGCAGAGGACGGAAAGCATTTCTCCAGTATTCATCTCCGATAATACTTAATGCGCCTTGCGTAGAGCCGTGATATGAATTCTTAAATGCGACCACCTGGCTTCTGTTCGTCACTCTTTTTGCCAGTTTCATTGCGCCCTCGGTGGCTTCCGTTCCTGAAGTCGTGAAATAAACGGAATTGAGAGATTGAGGTAAATGATTCATCAATAGCCGCGCATAGTCCACCTGCGGAGATTCAATGAATTCGCCATACACCATTATATGCAGGTAACGGTCCAATTGTTCCCGGATCGCCCGGATGACCTTCGGATGCCGGTGGCCCGTGTTGGCGACACTGATTCCTCCGACCAGGTCAATATATTCCTTGCCCGCAACGTCAAAAAGTTTGCAGCCTTCGGCCCGTACGATTTCCAACGCCAGCGGTTCCGGAGAGGTTTGGGCGATGTGTTGCATGAAAATTTCCCGCTGGTTCATGGTCGCAAATATCGATGTATGTTTCTATTTTGCGGCAAACCATTTACCTTACATCTACTATACATTTAAACCTTTTCAAATGGCAGTAATTCTTCCAGTTGAAGGCAAGTTTCCAAAATTCGGCTCCAATTGTTTCCTTGCCCCAAACGCCACTGTTGTTGGAGATGTAATCATGGGCAATGATTGCAGCGTTTGGTTCAACGCGGTAGTAAGGGGTGATGTGAATTTCATCCGGATTGGAAATAAAGTAAACATCCAGGATGGCGCATGCATTCACTGCACCTATCAGAAATACGGTGCACAAATCGGCAACAACGTTTCCATCGGGCATAATGCCATTGTCCATGGCTGCACTTTGGAAGACAATGTCCTGATTGGAATGGGTGCAATCGTGATGGACAATGCTGTAGTTCGTAGTAATACGATCATTGCCGCCGGTGCGGTGGTTTTGGAAAATACAGATTGTGAAGCCGGTTGTATTTATGCCGGTGTGCCTGCCAGGAAGGTGAAGAATATTCCGGAAGAAATGGTTAGTGGAGAAATTGACCGCATTGCGTCCAACTACGTGCGGTACGCGGATTGGTTCCGGGACCAGGTAGAAAAACCATAACGCTCCACGGTCGGAATTTTGATAAAAATTTTTTTTTTAAGCGCGTAAGAGCCGTGCTGCTGGTAGATTTACGATAGTAGGTATGATTTTTTTTCGTTAGATTTGATGTAAGATTACTGACGTAAAAAAAACCATGAAAAACCTCCGATTTTTTGCAATCGCGCTGAGCACCCTGATGTTGCTCTCCTCCTGTAACTTGATGAATAACCTGTTCAAGCCAAAATATGGCTGTCCGACCAATGGAAAGAATGTCGGTGCCGAAAAGTTATTGAGTGGCGACCCGAAAGCAGAAAAAGACGCTCGAAAAGCTAGAAAATTTAAGAGTTAACAGAATATTCATGCAACAAAAATTTATAAATATCTGTCCTTAAAGAAAACTTAAACCCCTAATAATATGAGCCTGACCCTAAGAACCAATTTAGGATGTACTGAAGCCGTTATCGCCGATGACGGCGGATTAAAACAGTTCTACCACGTAGCTGATATTCTGAGCCAGGATTTCAAAGTAAACTTCTCCAATAAAGAAGACGATTTTGATACGATTGACTGGGAATTTAAGTTTAAAGGTCATTCCCTAACTCTTCACTACAATATCTACACTGGAATTTCAATTTTCCCAACCAGAACACGGGACGCATTGAACAAGGACAATAAAGCTGTCATTGACCTCGCTGCCATCCTGGAAGGGAAACTATTCAACGAAGGTCAGCGGAATATCGCCTGATCCTCCCCTGCCATTTTTTCCAAGGCTAATACGTTTTCTCATTCAGCGATTCCAGGATGTGAACATAACTTATGTACCTGTTCTCCAGGATCTCACCTGCCACGACCGCCTCTTTGATTGCGCAGCCCGGCTCATTCACGTGGAGGCAGTTATTGAACTGGCAATTGGTTAGCCGGCTCCTCATCTCCGGAAAATAATGTGACAATTCCTGCCGATCCAGGTCAACCAATCCGAATTCCCTCATCCCCGGCGTATCAATGATAGTGCCCCCGCCCGGCAGATCAAACATTTCCGCAAAGCTGGTCGTATGTTGTCCTTTTCCACTCCAACCGCTTACATCCTTTGTTTTCAGCTGGATCTCCGGAAAGATGGCGTTCAACAAAGAGGATTTTCCTACACCGCTATGCCCGCTGAGCAGCGTGGTCTTATGCTTCAAGATCTCCCCGACTTCTGCAATGCCCTCCTTATCCTTCACGCTCGTAAGCAAGGTTCTATAGCCTATCTCTTCATACATATTCCGCCATTTCGTGAATTGCTCCATTTCCCTGGTCTTGTATAGGTCGGACTTATTGAAAAGGATGAGCGCTGGAACATGATACATCTCCGAAGCAACGAGGTAGCGATCAATAAACCCTTGTGAAGTTCGCGGCTCTTTAATGGTAGCCATCATGATCGTTTGATCCAGGTTTGCTGCAACGATATGATGCTGGTGATTGGCGCGAGGCGATACGCGATTGATATAATTACGGCGGTCGAAGATCCTATTGATCATTGCCGAATTCTCTGTATCCGTTTCCGGCTCCAATTCTACTTCATCCCCCACTGCCACCGGATTGGTGGAAGTGATCTCATCGATCTTAAAAATTCCTTTTATCCGGGCATTCCAGAATTTACCCGTATGGTCTTTGACTGTATACCAACTGCCGGTTGATTTGTAAACGATTCCCTTCATGAACTGCGAATTTCATTATTTCGATTGACAATAAGGGAAGTGTAATCAGGGAAACTTGCGGAAGATGGTAAAACGCAATATGATCTCTAACAACAAAAAACCCAGTGCTGCCAGCACGAAAGGAAGGAATCTTTCCTCATAGTGCTTAAAAGCCGTGATCTCAATAACCGACTTTTCCATTTTGTCGATCTGGCCATAGATATTTTTCAGGCCTTCTCTATCCCTGGCTCGAAAATACCTTCCTCCTGTCTCGGTGGCAATTTTTCTAAGCAGTTCCTCGTCCAGGAAACCCACCGCAGCATTTTGCTTTCGATGTGTTTGTTTGGTTATCTCTACAATACTCGATGGAGCGGCGCTCATTCCAATAGTATAGACTTTAACCCGCTGCACTTTTGCGATTTCCAGCGCGGTGAGCGGATCAATCAATCTTGTTTCCGGAGGGTCTTCCTTTCCGTCAGTAAGCAGGATGATCACCTTGCTTTTAGCATCACTCTTTTTTAATCTCTCGACCGCGGTCGCCAATCCCTCACCGATCACGGTTCCATCGGCCAGGTATTTCCGGCTTTCCAGCATTTGGATCTGAGTGAGCAGAGTATTCTTATCGGTAGTGATAGGACATTGAGTAAAACTTTCACCTGAAAAAACGACCAGGCCTATGCGATCTATCGGCCGGCTACGAACAAAATCTTCTGCCATTTCTTTGGCCACATCCATCCGGGAGGGAAGGATGTCTTTTGAACCCATGCTGCCACTGACATCCATGCACAATACAATATCAATTCCTTCACCACGGGTCTGCTCGTCGTCATTTCTCCGCTGGGGTCTTGCCAATGCGATGATCAATGCACTCAATGCCAGCAGTCTCAAAATAAATGGCAGATGCCGAAGGCGGTTTTTCCAGGATTGAACACCGAACGGATGAACAGAAGAGACGCGGATCGTTGCCTGTCTACGACTATATTTCTTGACATACCAAATGACGAGCGCCGGGATAAATATGAATAGCCCAAATACCAGGGGATAAGCAAAGTCCATATTTTTTAGCCACTCGTACAGCATTAAGGTATCTGTTGAATTTCCTGAATGGTTTTTTTAATGATCTCAAAAGCATTTTTATCATCGTCGCGCGCAGGCACATATTTGGCAAACTTGACAAAATCACTGAGTCGCAGTGCCTGGGCAAGCATCTCGAATTGTTCTTTACGTAAGGGAATTGCATCTAACTGCGTAACGAGGTCGTCTGTTGTCTTTTGCAGAGAGTGAATCCCTTTTCTCCGGAAAATGTACAAACGAAAAATGTCTGTCAGCTTTGAATAATATTCCTTGGGTTCCGGTTTTTCTTTTTGCAACTTATCCAATTCCTTCATCGCTTCTTCAAACGCATCTACAGTAGGCGCAGCAGCCTGCGCGGCCGCAGGTTTCTTCTTTCTCAGGAAATATATCAGGATCAAAATAAGCAGCAATCCTCCTCCGGCAGCATACAACCACCAGTCGGATTTTTTCTCCGGTGGCTTTACGTCGAGGATATCTTTTATATCGTGATAATCTTTGCTGGGATCAAATGCACTAAACGCTACATCCACCGGCACCGAATCGGTCACGATATTTCCGGTCAATACAAAAGATGGGATCACCCAATGTCCCGAATCGAAGCTGGTTAACCTGTAATTTCCCCTGATGATCGTTCCGCTGTTGGTATTGATCGTATCAATCTTAGGTCTTTCGAGAAATTCAAAATGCTCAATGCTATCGATTCTTACGAAGGCAATGACATCCGCAGCTGGAATTTCTGCTTCTATAGTTAATTGAATGGGTTCACCGATGAGGATCCGGTTTTTGTCGACATTGGTTTTGACCAGCACTCCAGTCTGGGCGGCGACGAGATTAGCAAACAGAAGAAAAAAGAGGACATTGAATAATTTTCGAAAAGTCATTGGAGTGTTTTATTCTTTCATATCATCGGTTCCTGCTTAGGAAGAAACGTTGCAGCACCCTGACATAATCGTCTCCCGTCCGAACATGAAGCAGGTCGCATCCGGCTTTCTTAAATGCATTTGTACTGTATTCCGTCACCCTGAAAAACTCCTGCTGGTAGCTGTAGCGGACAAAAGGATTGCTGCTGTCCACCCATTTAGTCCGACCACTCTCCGCATCTTCTGCGTTCAACAAGCCGGCATTGGGCAACTCCATATCCATTTTATCGTAAAGCTTGATGCCAATAATGTCATGCTTGCGACCGGCAATGCGCAGTGCGTCCTCATAGTTGGCATCCAAAAAATCACTCAGCACGAATGCAATGCTTTTCTGCCGGGTAGAATTATTGAAGAAACGCAAGGCCTTGCTTACCTGCGTGCCTTTTCCCCTGGGTTCCTTGCTCAATAGTTCCCGGACGATATATAAAGCATGTTGCTTTCCCTTTTTGGGCGGAATGTATGCTTCGATGATATCACTGTAAAAAATCACACCTATCTTATCCGCATTATTCACTGCCGAAAAACTAAGTACAGCGGCAATCTCCGTGATCATATCTCGTTTCCTGGCGTAAATGGTCCCGAATTGTGAACTCAGGCTGATGTCGATCAGTAACATGACGGTTAGTTCGCGCTCCTCTTCAAATACTTTGCTGAATGGATGTCCAAACCTCGCAGAAACATTCCAGTCAATGAAACGGATATCATCCCCGGCGGAATATTCTCTTACTTCTTTGAAAGACATACCCTTCCCTTTGAAGGCGCTATGGTATTCACCTGTAAATACATCCGTGGTTAATTTCTTGCTCTTGATCTCGAGCTCGCGGACCTTGCGTAATATTTCGGCAGTAGTTAACAAACTATAAGTTCAATATTGTTGTTCTATGGAACATTGATCTGTTTTAAAATATCTTCTATCACATCTTCGACATTCACGCTTTCGGCTTCTGCTTCATAGGTGAGGCCGAGGCGGTGACGAAGGACATCCTTGCAAATGCTTCTTATATCCTCCGGAATTACAAATCCTCGTTTATTAAGAAATGCCTGTGCTTTGGAAGCCATGGCAAGATTGATGCTGCCACGAGGAGAAGCTCCATATGAAATAAGTGGTTTTAATTTTTCCAGTTTATATTCTTCCGGCTTCCTGGTTGCGAAAACTATATCGAGTATATACTTTTCAATTTTTTCGTCCATGTAAATCTGCCGCGACAGATCCCTTGCATTCAACACTTCCTGGATAGAAACAACTTGCTTGATGGTTGTGCTGGCAGGTCCCTGCATGTTCTGACGGATGATCAATTGTTCCTCGTGCATTTTTGGATAATCCACCACTACTTTCATGATAAAACGATCCACCTGTGCTTCCGGTAATGGATAGGTTCCTTCCTGCTCTAAAGGATTTTGTGTTGCCAACACTAAAAAAGGTTCATCCAGCTTGTGTGTAGTATCACCGATCGTTACCTGTCTTTCCTGCATTGCTTCTAACAACGCGCTTTGCACTTTGGCAGGTGCACGATTTATTTCATCAGCAAGAATAAAATTGGCAAACACCGGACCCTTGCGAACGACAAATTCATTTTTTTGTTGATTGTAGATCATTGTACCGATCACGTCTGCAGGCAACAGGTCCGGAGTAAATTGAATGCGGCTGAATTTGGCGTGAATCGCCTGAGCTAGCGACTTGATTGCCAGTGTTTTAGCCAGGCCAGGCACTCCCTCCAGCAATACGTGTCCGTTGCTGAGCAGGCCAATTAATAACCGGTCGAGCATGTGACGTTGACCAACTATTACATGACTAATCTCCTCTCTGAGCTTATCTACAAACTGGCTGGCATGGTTGATACGTTCATTTAATAGACGGATATCTTCTGCGGTTTTTAGCATGTTATTGATTTATAGAACACAAATTACGAACTAGCTGTATGCAAATCATTTGCCGGTTCTAAAACGAAGGGAAAATAACGCAATATTCTCTCGTATTTCTCCGTTTTACCGCTCGAATAGAATTGATATCTTACAAACCAATCCATTATCATGAAAAAACGCACCTTCCCTATTTTCACCATCTTTGCTTTGTCCCTGATCGTTGTAACCGGTTGTGATAAGGATGATGATAATACTCCGACACCAAAAACTAAAACAGAACTTGTTTCACAATCGACCTGGGTATTCAGCGGCGCAGTTGTTGGAACTACGGACGTATCTCCGCTCTTACAAGCCTGTCAAAAAGATAACACACTGACATTTGTAGCCTCCGGAAGCGGAACGCTCGACGAAGGAGCTAGTAAATGCAATATGAGTGATCCACAAACCAATTCATTCTCCTGGAATTTTGCAAGTGCTGAGACCGTGCTTCATATCTCCACCGTCTTATTTTCCGGAGGTAGCAGTGACTTTACTCTGGTGAGTCTATCTGAAACGACGTTAGTCGTTTCACAGGATATCACTGTTTCCGGCACAACTCAAACCGCAATAGTAACTTTTATCCATTAATATTCAGGAAAGATATTTTCCTACAATGGGCACCCTTCTACCTGTGCCAAATGCTTTGCTACTGATGCGGATAATCGGGCAAAACTGATTCCTCTTATATTCATTGGTGTTGACAAGCTTAAGGATGCGGTCAACCAGGGCCTTATCAAATCCTTTGTTTACAATTTCCCGGGGACCATTTCTCAATTCAATGTATTCGTAAAGGACCTTGTCAAGAATATCATAAGCCGGGAGGCTATCAATATCCTTTTGATCGGGTCTTAATTCTGCCGATGGTGGTTTGCTGATGCTGTTTTCTGGTATCATTTTCTTGCCTGCCTCCATTCCGCGACGATTAATATACTTTGCCAATGCATAGACCTGCATTTTGTAAACGTCTCCCAACACACTAAGGCCACCCGCCATATCACCGTAGAGCGTTCCATACCCCGTCGCCAGTTCACTCTTATTAGAAGTGTTAAGCAGGATGTATCCGAATTTATTAGCAATCGCCATCAACAAATTTCCCCGGGTCCTCGCCTGGATATTTTCTTCTGCCAAACCTGCCGGAAGATTATTAAACACCGGCTTAAGTTCTCTTAAAAATGCACCATAGATATTCTGGATGGAGATAATATCATAAGGATTTCCCAGATTCTTACTCAATTGCTCGGCATCATTCAGGGAATGGGAACTGGAATATTGCGAAGGCATAAGGATCGCCCGCACATTTTCTTTTCCTAAGGCCGCGACAGCAAGGGCTTGAGTGACCGCACTGTCAATGCCCCCGGAGCTGCCGAGGATGGCTTTTTGAAAGCCCATTTTTGTAAAATAATCCCGGATGCCCATCACAAGTGCATAGTATATCTCTTCAATGTTCTTGTCATTGGTAAGATATTTAATGGTATCATCTCCCACTCCTACTTCTGCCGCCGAGTAATAATATTTTTCAGTGGTTTCAAAATTGGGTGCGGGATGAGATGATTTTGATTTCTGAGATAGCTTATCCAGATCAAAAATTTCAAAGTCCTCTTCAAAATATTTCATCTCTTTTATTTTGCAACCGTTGATATCATACACAAGGCTGCCCCCATCAAAAACGATCTCCGTCTGAGAACCAACGGTATTGCAGTATAGCATCGGCAATTTATATTTTAGCGTATGAGCCTTTACTATGCTATTGCGTACAATATCCTGTGCATAATTATATGGAGAGGCAGAAAGATTGATCATGACGTCCGGCTTAAAGCTCATCAGCTTTTCCATGGGCGTGATGCGATAGAGAGGATTGTCACCCATATTCCAGATGTCCTCACAAATAGTCACAGCCAACTTTTTTCCTTTGAACTCCATCGTATTCCATTCAAACGCCGGTTCAAAATATCTGTACTCATCAAAAACGTCGTAGTTGGGCAAAAGAGTTTTATGAATTTCCCCCTTGATTTCATTTTTATAAAGGAGGAACACCGCGTTAAAAAGGTCTTTGCCATCGGGCGAAGGGTTGCGCGCCGGACATCCTACCAGCACCCCGATATCGTTGCTGTGGGCTTTGATCGTGTCTATTGCCTCATAACACTTATTAATAAAGTCCCTGAATTCGAGGAAATCCCGCGGCGGGTATCCGCATACGCATAGTTCCGTGAAAACTGCCAGGTCCGCGCCTTCCTTCCTTGCCCTGTTGATCCCTTCAATGATCTTGCGCGTATTGTCGTCAAAATTTCCGATGTGATAATTCTGCTGGACTAAGGCAATCTTCATACTGCAAATTTACGATGCCGAAAGCAAGTAAAATCGATCTATTGTGACCTGGGCTTCAGATCGTTGGACTAACTTCGCACGCAACATTTATGAATCGCCTTCGTTTAGTTATCATCATGAAAAAGTTCGCCATCTGTCTCTTAACCGCCGCTGTGTTTGTGATGTGCAACGGGAAGAAAAAAATACCCGATGTGTCCGGAATAAAAGTGGACCTGCGATTGGAGAGGTTTGATGAAGATTTTTTTTCAATAGATACGCTCGCCCTCGATCGATCCTTAACGGCCCTTCGGGCAAAATATCCTGACTTCTTATCGCTTTTTTTGCAAAATATCGTGGGGACTGATGACGCAAACGGGATCACCACTTACTACAGGTTGTACAAGCCAGTTTTTGATTCTTCACAAAAGCTATACAAAGACTTTGATCGCGAGAAATCGGCGATCGAACATGCATTGAAATATGTAAAGTATTATTTTCCCACTTACAAGGGACCCGCATCATTGAAGACTGTCTTGGGCCCCATGAATTCGATGCAGGATTTTGCCATCATGGGCAATGGTGATTATACTCCTGATTTTCTCGGGCCCGACTATATCGGGATCAGTCTTCAATTCTATCTTGGCAAAGATTTTTCATTGTACCGCACTGAATACTTTATCGACAATGTTGCCCCTTTGTTCCGGAGCCGGCGGTTTGGGAAGGAATACATCCTCCCTGATGTGATGAAGCTGGTGGCGGAAGATATGTTCCCGGACAAGAGCAAAGGAAAACCGCTGATCGAACAGATGATCGAAAAAGGAAAGCAATGGTGGATGCTGGACAAGTTGCTGCCCGAGGTAGCTGATTCTGTCAAGACCGGGTATACACAGCAACAATTGGATTGGTGCAAGAAAAATGAAGGGTTGATCTGGACTTATCTTATCAAGAATGAGGATATCTATTCTGTAAATCCAACCGTGATTCAGACTTATATTGGCGAAGCGCCATTTACACAGGGCTTTTCACAGGAACTATCACCAGGCAATATTGGCCAGTGGATAGGCTGGCAGATCGTGGCAAAATATGAAGAGAAGAATCCTGGATTGTCACCGCAAGAAATCATGAATAGCGAACCGAGGAAGATCCTGGAAGACACGAAGTATAAGCCGAAATAAGGTGAGTGGTGAGTTGAGCATCTAGTATCCAGCATCTAGCATCTAGCATCTAGTTACATTTCAGCGGCACAATCATCTCAAAGGAAGGAATACTAACCTCGAAGAGTTGCTTATTGTGGAGATTCTCCATTTGGTAGGTACCGCTCATCTTTCCCATTTCCGTTCGCAGATTGCACCCACTGACGTATTGATAATTTTGGCCGGGATTGAGCGTTGGTTGCACACCTACTACACCTTCACCTTCTACATCGCGATAGCTTCCATTGCTATCGAATATATGCCAATGACGGCGATGCAACTTGACGGGGAAAGAATTATGATTTTCTATGGTGATGCGGTATGCAAACATGAACTCCGATTGAAGAGGATTGCTATAGTCAGCCTGGTAGAATGTTTCCACGCTAACTCTCACACCTTCGGAAATCATGCTGGTCATACTATAAAAATAAAGAAAAACATCGAAGTAAGTTCCCCTTAGTTATTTAATCGGGGTTTTCCGATACACACCTTAATTTTGAACGGGATTCATCGATCTGATCAATGCATATAGTAATTTTCCGTTCAGGTCAATCAATTTGGAATCAATAGATAGTGTCGAATTTGTTCACAGAAAACATTTTATTACTAACATGAAAATAGCAGTTGCCAAAGGTGATGGGATAGGCCCTGAGATCATGGCGGCCGTTTTAAAGGTTTTTGATGCCAACAAAGTTGCACTGGAATATGAATTTGTGGACATGGGAAAATGGGTGTTTGACAAAGGATTCAGTAATGGAATGACACCCGAAGCTCAACACACAATTGAAAATCTCGGCATATTATTCAAGGGTCCCATGGAAACACCGAAAGGCAAAGGTGTTAAGAGTGTAAATGTGACTGCTCGAAAGACCTGGAACACTTATGCCAATAAAAGAGTGTTTCAAACTCTGCATGGTGTGACAACCGTTTTTTCTAAAGCTGGTATACCCATCGACGTCACCATCGTTCGGGAAAATATTGAGGATACCTATGGTGGCATCGAACACATGCTGACACATGATGTGGCATTAAGCCGTCGCTTTATTACGCGGCCGGGAAGCTTGCAGGTGATCAAGTATGCTTTTGAAATGGCAAAAAAGAAAAATGCCAAAAGAATTACCTGCGGGCACAAGGCTAATATCATGAAGATCACTGATGGCCTGTTCCTCGAATGTTTTTATGAAGTCTCTAAAGAATACCCCGACCTCAAAGCCGACGACGTAATAGTGGATGACCTGTGCATGAAGCTGGTGACAAGACCGGATCTTTTCGATGTAGTTGTATTGACGAACCTGCAGGGCGATATCGTTTCCGATCTCTGCGCGGGACTAGTCGGGGGACTGGGGTTTGCGCCGTCCGCCAACATTGGAGATCATATTTGCATTTTTGAAGCGGTACACGGAACAGCTCCGGATATTGCAGGAAAGAACATGGCCAATCCAACGGCGCTTCTATTGAGCGGCATTACCATGCTTCGCCATTTAGGAATTATGGAGAATGCAGCTGTTATTGAAAATGCACTTTTATATACCCTGGAAAGCGGAGTTCATACGGGAGATTTTGGAGATAAGACCAAGAAATCCGTAAACACCACCGAATTTGCTGATGCCATCATTGGCAATTTTGGAAAGACGCCGCAAATAAATGCAAAACCATTGCTGGCTAATATGCCTATCACGCCGACTGTCTTTAAATTGGATAAAAATCCAATGCTGATCTCCAAGGAAATGATGGAAGAGACAATTATCGGAGTCGATATGTTTATTGAAAGTCCTGAACAGCCGGAAGTAATTGCACAAAAATGCCAGCGCCATGGTGGCGTAAAATTCAAGCTCATTAGTGTGAGTAACCGCGGCACCCAGGTATGGCCAACGGGTTCTGTATTTACTAATCTGGTAAATCAATACAACGCGCGTTTTGAAAGCCTGGATGGAACACCTCTGTTTCAACAGGATATTATCGGACTTTATGTAAGTTTGAGTGGCAATTTTAAGATCTGCTCCCTGGAGTTACTTAATAAATGGGGAGATAAGAAAGCCTATAGTTTGGCGCAGGGGCAATAACTAGATACTAGATGCTAGAACTGATGCTGACTCACCACTCACAACTCACCAGAATGCCCAAAGAAACTCACAAATACAGCAACAACGAGATCACGGTAGTGTGGAAGCCTGATAGCTGCATCCACTCCACTATCTGCTGGAAAGGTTTGATCGAGGTCTTTAATCCAAAAGAAAGGCCGTGGATCAAAATGGATGGCGCCACTACTGAAAAGATCATTGACCAGGTTAAGAAATGTCCCAGTGGAGCTCTTAGTTATTTTAGGAATGATCTGGCGCCGACCGGCACCAACAATACAATCTAAACTAACTTCGCCTTCTTATAACCATTTTTCAATAACCACTGCAATACTTTCTGACGCTGATCTCCCTGTATAATTATTTCTCCATTCTTGGCCGAACCTCCTGTTCCGCAAAATGATTTGAGCGTCTTACCCAAATCCTCCAGGTCTGTCTCCGTTCCGACGAATCCTTCCACCAGCGTAACGGCCTTACCAGCGCGATGACGAGTGTCTAACCGGATCCTTAGTTGTTGACTGGCTGCCACCAATGTTTGCTTCGTTTCATTGTCTTGCTGAAAAGAAAAATCAGGATCGGTGCTGTAAACAAATCCCCTGTTGTCGGGCTTATTCTTTTTCGTCATTCTTATTGATTAAGGTCTGATCGCTTTTAAGCTAAGATCTAAACTCCTTGCCTGGTGGATGAGCGCTCCTACACTTACATAGTCAACACCTGTCTTGGCATATGTCTCAATATTTTCCAGCGTGATCCCTCCGCTTGCTTCCGTTTCAAATCGTCCTTCTATGAGTTGAACGGCTTCGGAAATCTTATCGGGTTTGAAATTATCCAACATAATACGGAACACCTTTCCCCTGCCAACAGCGATCACTTTTTTTACATCTTCCATGTTTCTCGTTTCCACTTCAATTTTTAGCGCCAACTTTTTGGCGGCTATATAAGCGGTCGCACTATCGATTGCCTTTTCAATACCGCCGCAATAGTCGATATGGTTGTCCTTTAACATGATCATGTCAAACAACCCAAAACGATGATTGACGCCTCCGCCAATCCGGACTGCTTCTTTTTCCAGCAGGCGAAAATTGGGAGTGGTTTTTCTCGTATCCAGCAATTGAGTCTTATATCCTTTCAACTTCTCAACATACGATCTGGTAAGCGTAGCTATTCCACTCATTCGCTGCATGCAGTTTAATACGAGCCTTTCGCATTGAAGGATGCTGTGAACCTTTGCTTCTACTTCAAAAGCTTTCTCACCCGATTTCATTTCATCGCCATCATTCTTAAAGGAGGTTATTGTCGATGAAGGATCTTTATATTTAAAGATCGCCTTAGCCACTTCCATTCCTGCCAGAATCCCCCCCTCTTTGATCAGTAACACCGCTCTGCCTTTTGCATTCGCCGGAATACAGGATAAAGTGGAATGGTCGCCCTCTCCCACGTCTTCTTTTAGGGCTTCATCAACCAGGTGTTTTAGCGACTCATCGGGGTTCATATCTACAAAAATAGAAAAGCCTTCCTGATTGACAGGAAGGCTTTCACTTTATTTTTCAGTTCGATTATTCGATTGGTTGGAAACGGATCTCTTTTACAAGATCTTTATTGTCTTTCAACTTCATAAATACCGTTGTGCGAAAATTTCCGGATTTTGTTTGAAGAGTACCAATACAGAATTTGCCACCACCGTTATCGCCTTTGTGCTTTACTTCAAAGCTCTTAACGTCGTTGTTATTGAAAAAATCTTTCAAGATCAGCACGGCCTGAGCCTTGCTATAACTGTCACTTTGATTAGGTAGTGTGAGTTCTACATTCTCGCCAAAGTAAGAAGATAGTTCAGCTGCATTGCCTGAACGCAGTGCTCCTATCACGGCATCGATATTATTGTTGCGTTGTGCAAATGACGACAGCGCAATAATAGAAGCCAGCAATAGAGAAGTAAAAATCGGTTTCATGTTTAGTAGTTATTCACAGGGGTATTAATCTAAAAATATGCCACAATTATATATCGAAATCTTCTAAACTAAAATACTAAAAATCAGGACGTTTATCTAGTAAATCATTTAAATACATTATTTGAATGTAGATTTACAGCGCATTGTTCCTTGAAAATGAATGTATTTGTACTAATTAAAAATATTTGTTAAGCAATGGCTCAAAAAAAAGTTATTCTGATCATTATGGACGGCTGGGGACTCGGAAAAGTTGCTTCTGCGGATGCCATTCAGAACGCAAAAACCCCCTTTGTCAGCTCGCTTTACAAGAATTATCCAAATACCACTTTAACAACCTGTGGCGAACTTGTGGGGCTGCCGGAAGGACAGATGGGGAATTCTGAAGTAGGCCATCTCAACCTCGGTGCTGGCAGGATCGTTTACCAGGAATTGCAACGAATAAATGTGGCCGTACGTGATGGTTCGCTTGCAAAGAATGAAATATTGCTCAATGCCATTCGCTTTGCAAAGAATAATCGAAAGCCGCTGCATCTGCTTGGATTGGTAAGTGATGGCGGTGTTCATTCTCACATCAATCATTTAAAAGCCATTATCGATGTTTGCAAGAAGGAAGGCCAGGAAGAGGTATTCATTCATGCCTTTACTGATGGACGTGATTGCGATCCCAAGAGTGGCTTCATTTTATTACTGACTTGCAGCAACATTTAAATAATCAGTTGGAAAAATTGCAACGGTTAGCGGAAGATATTATGCAATGGACCGCGACAAGAGATGGGAGAGAGTAAAACTGGCCTATGATGCATTGGTGAACGGGATAGGCGATAAAGCTCCGGATGCAATTGCTGCCGTGGAGAATTCCTATCAAAAGAATGTCACTGATGAATTTATAAAGCCAACGGTTATTGTCAACGAGGGTCAACAGCCGCTCGCCGTGATAAAAGATGGCGATGTTGCAATTTGTTTCAACTTTCGAACGGACAGGTGCAGGGAGATCACGCAGGTCCTCACTCAAATTGACTTTCCCGACTGGAGCATGAAAAAATTATCTCTCCACTATACCACCATGACTGAATATGATCAGACATACCAAAATGTAAATGTCATATTCGATAACGACAATCTGGAAAATACGCTCGGTCAGCTTATACAGGAGCATGGATTGAAACAGATACGGATAGCCGAAACAGAAAAATATCCGCATGTCACTTTCTTCTTTAGCGGGGGAAGGGAAGCTCCTTTCGAAGGAGAAAAAAGGATAATGATTCCTTCACCAAAGGTGGCCACCTATGATCTTCAGCCGGAGATGAGCGCTTATGAAGTAACCGACGCCGCAGTCAGGGAGATCTTAAGAGGTCCTGCCCCGGAGGGAAATCCTAATGCTGATCAATCACCGCATTTTATTTGCCTGAATTTTGCCAACGCCGATATGGTGGGCCATACAGGCATATGGGAGGCTGCCATCAAGGCTGTCGAGACCGTGGATGAATGCGTGAAAAGAGTAGTTACTGCCGGCTTGCAAAATGATTACGCCATTTTTCTTACGGCTGATCACGGCAATTCCGACTATATGATCAATGAGGATGGTTCACCGAACACTGCGCATACACTAAACCCCGTTCCATTTTTCATTATCGATAATAAATGGAGGGGAACGATCAAACCGGGCAAGCTGGGAGATATTGCTCCCACAATTCTTACCATGATGTCATTGCCCATTCCAAAAGAAATGACGGGTGAAGTCTTAATAAGTAACTCCTGAAATAATTTCAAGAATTGCTCCTTGTATGAAAAAGAAATTGCTGATCCTTTTTCTCCTTGTTTTAATAGCCATTCAATTCATTCATCCGAAAAGGAACAAATCTGAAGGTGAGTCGCCCCATTATATTGGCAAAAATTTTTCAGTAAGGGAAGATGTAAATTTTATCCTGGCGAAAGCCTGCCTGGATTGCCACAGTAATAATACGCGGTATCCGTGGTACTGTAGTTTCCAGCCAATCGATTGGTGGATTGCCGGTCATGTACGGAACGGGAAAAAATCGTTGAATTTTGATGAGTTTACTAACCGTAGTCTTCGTTTTCAATATCATAAACTGGAAGAAACTACAAAGCTGGTAAAAGATGGCGCGATGCCTTTGAGTTCTTATAGATTAATTCATAAAGACTCAAGACTTACACCGGATGAAAAGCAAATACTGATAAATTGGGCCGATACCATGCGGATGAAAATGAAAAAGGAATATCCAATAGACAGCCTGGAAAGAAAAAGATAGCGCCGATTTTCAGAGGCAAGTTAGAAAACTGCCATACATGGATTTCGTCTTGAAACTACTGGCCCTCATCCGTTTATTTGAGGTTTGAGTATGAAAATTTGCTTTGGGGTGCAGCTTTTCTATGTGAAAATTGTCTAAATTACAGGCAGCCAAACGGCAACTATGACCGAGGAAGCCATATTAAAAGGTTGTTTGAATAATGATGCCTCAGCCCAACGGGAGCTGTACAATCGCTACAGTCCGAAGATGCTGGCTGTATGTTATCGTTTTGCTCACAACCGGGAAGATGCTGAAGACATGTTGCAGGAAGGTTTTATCAAAGTGTTTTTGCAAATACACACATTTGAAAACCGGGGTGCATTTGAAGGATGGGTCAGGAGAATTGTGGTGCATACCTGTATTAACATCCTCAAGAAGAACAAGAAGTTCAATGAAAGTGTCGATATCATACATGCTACAGGCCTACAGGTGAGAGAGGACAGTGTACCGGCTATTATTCAGGCCAAGCAGGTAGTAGAATGTATTCGCCTCCTTCCTATCGGATACCGGACAGTTTTAAACCTTTATGCTGTAGAAGGCTACAGTCATTGGGAAATATCCAATCTGCTGGACATTGAGGAGAGCACTAGCCGAAGCCAGTACACGAGGGCTAAGGCGATGCTGGAGGATATACTGGTTCGCAAGAAGATCTTACAAAAACCAAAACAAAAGATTAATTGGCTTGCCGCAGCAAATCAACAGTGAATTTTAACCCGTACCTAAAGCCTGACTGATTTATGGAGAATAACAAGGATAAGCAGGATTTTGAGCAGTTTGTAAAACAAAATGCGGATCAATACCGGATGTTTCCATCTGAAAAGGTATGGAAGGGTATTCATAGTACTCTTCATACACGGAAACTTTGGTATAATCTGGGCCTCGGCTTATTATTATTAACTACGGGTGCCGCTGTTACCTGGGTCATGCTTAGCTCTTCATCCAAGAGCGAAAAGATCAATATCGGCCATCCCCCTGTTACTCCGCAGACTGAATTTGTAGCTTCCGAAAATAAAATTGACCAACCGGATTTCATGAAGTCGGGATCTATTCTGGCTAAGACCAATGTTCCCGTGGTGGCGATTCCGGAAGCTAAACCGAACAATACTATATCACTGAGAAATATAACCGGCAGGCTAATCAACCAGGAGGTGGAGATTCCAGCCATCGCCGCTGAACAAAACAATCAGGACATCAAATGGATTAGCCCCGTCGCGCCAACTATCCACACTGAGTCGTTCGTGGATAAACCCATCTTTGTCCAGGTTAGCGACCAGTTAACAGACAATGATGTGGATGAATTCTTACGAATAAAAAGAAGCTCTATAACAGAAACCAGGGTCACTGAGTATGTTGCCTCAAATCCTTTGACTATTGAGAGTGTTTTGAACGCTTTCAAGTCGAGAAGAAAATCATTGACGATGAAGGTATATTTCGTTCCAACGATCAGTTATCGCAAGCTGACGGAAAATACATCTGTCGTCAGGAGATCGCAATCCAATCCCTATAGCTATGCTGCTTTGAATGATATAAATAGTGCAGTGACTCACAAGCCTGATATGGGACTTGAATTTGGGTTTAGTGCCGGCTACCCGGTAAATCACAAGGTTTCTATCATTGGAGGACTTCAAATCAATGTGAGTAAATACGATATCAAGGCCTTTACTCATCCAAATGAGCTGGCGACAATAGCCTTATCCAACGGACGTCCAGGCTCCAGCTCCAGTTCATTGTCCACAATCAGCAATTATCGGAATTTTGATGGTTACCGGTCCAACTGGCTGCATAACTTATACATCTCGGTTTCAGCTCCTATCGGGGCAGAGGTTAATGTGACAGGGAATAACAGAACTTATTTAGGTCTTAGCGGTACAATACAACCTACATATATCTTAAGAGACCGGGCATATCTGATCTCCACAGATTATAAGAACTATGCAAAAGTGCCTTCACTCATACGTAAATGGAATGTGAGCACCAGTTTTGAAGCCTTTGCCGGTTATAGTACGGGAAAAATTAAATGGAAAGTCGGTCCTCAGGTGCGATATCAAATGCTTTCAAGTTTCGAGGATAAATATCCTGTGAGAGAGCATTTGTTTGACTTTGGGTTGAAAATCGGCGTCATGCTGAATAAATAGAACCGACACTAACTGTTGTGAATCGTCATATCCCGCTCCTCAAGGGCGGGATATCTATTAGTAGACTTTCCACTAAAAAAATTAAACAATTAAATTTGGGGGATGAAAATCTACTCCCTGGTATTTCTCCTAATCCTGTTATCCTGTCAACAAAAAAAGAAAGAAGAAAAAGAAAAGTTTTTCCCTGTATTATCATTTATCAAAAGCCAGATCGCTCATGTCGACACATCTCTATATTCCATTACGAAGATCAAGTACCGCGATAGCACCCACAGCGACACAGAATATGTAAAAAGAGAGCAATTTCGAGGCCTCGCCCAGGATTTCCTCGAATTGCCCGATCTCACAGAAAACAAGTATAGCGATCGATTTGTTGAAGAGAGACTCTTCGATGAATCGATGAACAGGGTGATCATCAGCTACAAACCGAAAAACCCTGAAAAAGAAGAGATCCAAAAACTGGAAGTGCTGATAACGCCGGACATAGCCCGGGGCGACCAGGTAGATAATTTCATCATTGAAAGAATGGTCAACAACAGGGACGGCTATTTGCATAAATACCTGCTATGGCGGGTCGATAAAAGCTTTCAGGTGACCACTACCACCCAAAACCCATCTGCACCGGAACTGATCACGACCTTAAAAGTGAGCTGGAATGAGACCGATAACGAATGACCGCATCAGAATTTCAACATATCGCAGGAACGATCCCACGTCAACCCGGCATTTACAAATATTATGATGCCGCCAATGAATTACTGTATGTGGGCAAGGCCAAGCACCTGCACAAGCGGGTGAGCTCTTATTTTACCAAAAACCTGATCAATTATAAGACTTATGAGCTGGTGCAGCGAATAGCCCGCATCGAGTTTACTATCGTCAATTCCGAACAGGATGCATTCCTGCTGGAGAATTCATTGATCAAGGAATACCAACCCCGTTTCAATATCACGCTGAAAGATGATAAGAGCTATCCATACATCGTCGTCAAGAATGAGCCCTTTCCCAGAGTTTTTTTAACGCGCAAGAAGATCAGCGACGGTTCGGATTACCTCGGTCCGTATACTTCAGTAAAGAAAGTAAGAGAATTGCTTGGCTTCATCAAACAGACGATCCAGCTTAGGAACTGCTCGCTCAACCTGACTGAGAATAATATAAAGAAAGGCAAATTCAAGGTTTGCCTGGAATATCATCTGGGCAATTGCAAGGGTCCTTGCGAAGGCTTGCAAACGGCAGAAGACTACCGGGAAAATTTATTTCAATTGAAAAACTTGATGCGAGGAAATCTGGCACCGGTGATCCGCCATTTCAGAGAAGAAATGAAGTCTTATTCCAATGCACTCGCTTTTGAAAAGGCCGAACTTATCAAGAAGAAGATAGGTTTCCTGGAAAATTATCAATCCCGGTCTGTAGTTGCCAGCGACAAGTTTGTGAGCATGGATATTTTCTCAATATTAAAAGAAAATGAACGGGTGCATGTAAACTATCTAATGGTAAGGAATGGCGCGATTATCCAAACACAAACGAGTAAGGTGGAAACACATTTGGATGAATCGATTGAAGAGATTTTGAGTTTTGCAGTAGCACAATTAAGGGCCACGTTCAATAGTGACGCCACGGAAATTATTGTTCCCTTCCCTATCGAATTCCCGGAAGCTGAAATTACCGTCACGGTTCCCAAAGGGGGCGATAAGAAGAAATTGCTGGATCTCTCTGAAAAAAATGTCAATCACTATATCGAAGAATTGAAAGCGAAGGAACGGTTACAGCTAAGCGCAAATAAGCCGGATAAACTGAGGTTATTAAAACAATTGCAGCAGGACCTTCAATTATCGGAACTGCCCGTTCATATAGAATGTTTTGATAATTCGAATTTCCAGGGTGCTTATCCTGTTTCCGCCATGGTTTGTTTTAAAAATGCAGAACCCAGCAAGAAAGACTACCGGCATTTCAATGTAAGAACGGTGGAAGGGATCAATGACTTTGCCACCATGAAAGAGGCCGTATTCCGGCGTTATAAGAGAGTATTAGCCGAGGAAGATTTCTTTCCCCAGTTAGTGATCATTGACGGCGGCAAAGGCCAGTTAAGCGCTGCTGTAGAAGCCATGAGAGAGTTGGGGGCGGAAGGGAAAACCACCCTGGTTGGGTTGGCCAAGAATGAAGAGGAGCTTTTTTTCGCCGGGGATACGGAATCCCTCAAGCTGGCATTGAATAGCGGGAGCCTGAAGCTCATCCGACAGATCCGGAACGAAGTCCACCGTTTCGGTATTCGCTTCCATCGCGATAAGAGAAGCAAGGGGACCTTTAAGAACGAATTAGAGGAAATACCTGGAATTGGGAAGGCTACCGCTGATATCCTTTTAAAAGAGTTTAGATCGGTTAAAAACATCCGGGAAAAAAGTATGGAGGAACTTGCCGAAAAGGTTGGAAAGGCGAAATCGGTGATTATCTATAACCACTTCAGGAGCTAAAAAATACCGTTTAAATAGGCGTGGGGAAACTGTATAATGTGTTAGAGGGAAAAGCGCAGTTTGGAAGGTAAAAGACAAAAAAAATGGGGCCCGGATAGACATCCAGCCCCGTTTTTAAAATCCAATATCCTATGAAAAACCGAGACGAAAATACGACAATTATCCAATTTTCCTATAGGACTTTTACGTATTTTGAAACTTTTTTCTTGAATAAATTAAATAATCTGAACAATAAAAAAACCCCAACTTCATGTCGGGGTTTTCTAATTAATTAAAGGCTTATGATCTTAATAAGACCATAGGTCCTGCTCATAGTTGAAGATTTTTTCTTTTATGTTATCGCCTTCCAATAAGGCAAGAATCGGATCCTTTATATAACCTCTGATTGATTTGTTCGCTGCGTTATCAAAGGTTGATTTTACAATATAACTGCTGAACATCCGGCTTTCAAAAAGCTCTTCCCAGGTCATTCTTCCCTGGCCCATGTTCTTAGGATTATACACTTCATATTTTGCCAACATAGGGCGAAGGTCTGGATAGTAAACCCAGAACAAAGGAGTAACACCTCTTTCCTTTCCGTTGGGTAAATAAGATATCTTCAAGGGACAGATCCCCAGAATTCGGACAAACATCCGGCTGGCTTCCCTGTCGAACACCCATTCTTCTTTCAATCTTATCTTAACGATTGACTTGGCATCGAAACTAGCCCTGGTCACTACGTATTCAACTACTTTGCTAGGATCGTCGATAGCTGTCTTAGCTACTGTATCGGCAGAACCTACCGTCAATTGTTGAATTTCAGTTAAGGACATCGGCGTTGAAAAGCGTTCGTCGCTAAAGGCTGTGATTTGCCCGCTATTTACCGCCTTAAGGATCATATTTACAAATATCTGGCTGCCATTGTCACTTTCTGCTTCATAAACGAAGGGCTTATTCATCTTTTCCCTCAGGTCCAGCTCACGCCAAACTTTTTCGGCAAAGAGGGCGTCATCCCAACGTAGATTTTCATAAGGCAAAGGAGTGCGATCGTTCAGGTTGCTCTTATCAAATGCATTATCATTTCTCAATGACTTCCTGATGGCCGTATCAGATATACCTGTTGAATCAACCCGGATGGGAATGTTCCCATAAGGATTGTAAGTGGATGGCTGTGTAATATTGTTTTGCTGTTGAGTTTGAGGATTGGTCGGCTGCGTGTTCCTTTTCCTGCCCGTACGCTGCGCACTAGCCGCCTGTACCAACATTACTGAAAGCACAACCAGTAATCCACTCTTTAACGAAATAGTTTTCATCTTCACCAAGTTTATTTGATATAATATATGATCGAAGGTAATTTGACATTTCTGCCATCTTCCCCTACACAACGAATATTATCGATGGTTACCGTTCTGCCGGGCCTTAAATTTCTAAGGATACCTTGAGCGGCCGGGCTCCATGTATTTCCCTGACAAGGCGCTTCGATGATATCGCCGTTATCGTCGTCAGCAGTAAGTACAAAGCTGGTAACCGAATATTTCAATTCAAAAGGAAAATCTTTAATATAAGCTCCGACACCGGCCTGGGCTCTGAATGCTCCTGCCGCAACATTCTCACCACTAGCTACTCCACCTACCGTAGCAACAGCAGTTGGAATGGTACGAACGCGGAACTGGGAAATGCCGGCTACCCTGTTATCAACAGAAACGGTAATCTTGCAATCATCTGTAACACTGTTGACACGGGCTATATATTTACCAGCCCCAACCTTTGTTACGGATCCACCACCACCGGTGATAGATACCTGAACTTTGTCGTCTCCACCACCACTTGCGGCAATCGAGATTGGATTATTAACGCCAACGTACAAAACATTCATTTTATCAAGGGCTATAGACGCATTAGCCTGGCCTACCGTATACTCAACTTCTTTCTCTATCACTTGAGCCTTACCATCCTGGTCTACATAACTAATTTTAACCGGAACACTGTGATTACCTATTGCACCTCCAGTCAGTTTCTGGATGGCTGTACCTTCTGCACCAACTGTTACTGATTGGCCACCGATGGTAATCGTAGGAGTAGCTGATTTGCTGAATGCACCCACGCCAGCAGTAATTTCGAGTTCCTGCCCGGGCATGAGGTAAGTTGAATTCTGCCCTACAATGGCAGCATACGTATCAAACCGGACGACTACCTCACCCACCTTATTATGGCAGAATGATACTACCCGGTTTTCAGAAGTTCTCACATCGTTTTGAAACTTGCTCAGTATCGTTAGGGCTGCGACCGTAGGGACCATGTGAAAGTAAACTGCTTCCCAGGTTTTGTTAGACTTATTCGAAGTCTTAGGGACGTTGAGGTCAATGGGAAGATTGGTGCCAAATGCTGAATCAATGGACGGGTCCACTGACAGTACATTTTTCTTGAATTCAGCAAGCTTCTGTAATAAGACCTTGCCTTCACCCTTATCTACCATCTTGCGTGTAGCAATATCCAGGTTATCTTCTTTATAATGCTTTTCGTCGTTATTGGGATCACCTCCGGCTTTAACCAGGATATCATCCTTCAAGGACTGGATATAGCTGTAAATAGATTTAGCATAATTCTGAACCATCTCCGCCTTGGGATACCAAAACTTGGCCTTTTCTGCGGTAGTAGGATCAGTCATTTTCTGCTTCAGGGAAGCCATGATAGTAACTGTCGATTTATCAATAGTAGCGTTCGTATTCTGTAAGCTATTATTAACCGTTTTAAAGGCATTTAAAATCTCAGATGATACATTGAGCGCCAACAGAGCTGTTAGCACCAAGTACATCATGTTGATCATTTTCTGCCTGGGCTCACGAGGTAAAGCCATGACGATTTGTGGTTTTAATTTTAGGAATGGTGACTATCAAATATCACGAGTATGGATCTTAAACTATTTAACGAAACTCTTTACTTTTTTATTGGCTCATTACTAGCGGCCCTGCATAGCACTCAGCATATTGCCATAAATGCTATTCATTTTGCCCAGGTTTGTCGCCAATATGGCAATCTGATCATGCGCTTTCTTGGCATCGTCGACGCTGCCTTCCATGGCCTGAGCTGCATTCACCAGGTTGCTGTAGAATTGGTTCATCGCCTTCAGGTGATTGTTCGTATCCTGAAGTTCCAGTTCATATATAGTGTTGAGGGATGCCAGGTTCTTTGTAACTACCTGCACCTGCTCATGAAACAGCTTGGTACCATCAGCTGCAGCCGTAAAGTGCTGAATGCTGTTGGCTGCACCAATGTAGGCATCTTTCATATTGCCCAGGGCATTAGCGGCTTCATGTGTTTTCTTTGTATAATCACTGGTAGCGGCAACCACATCCGTGATATCGGCCATGCGGTCAACAGTACCTCCTAATTTCTTGAAGTTATCACCCAAACGGCCCAGGTTGGCTGGAGTAATGTCTGCTTCACGCAGCATATCATCCAACTTAGTCAAGGCAGGATTTCCACCGGCTCCTGGTAAAGTAAGCGGTGTAGGCTTGAAATTTGGATCCAGGTCAGGATGTACATTAATATCGGGGAAATAACGTTGCCAATGTGGTTCCTCTGGCGGAGGCACCAGGAAGGCCATCACTAAGAACACGATCACTTCTGATAATAGTCCAAGGGTGATCATTTCGTCGGCATAAGGCCAGTGACGGATCTTAAACAATGCTCCAAGTATTACTACTGCAGCAAAAAAGGCAAAAATAAAATTCAGTGTTACCTGGCCTTTTGGTTTTTTAAAGAACAACATAAAGGGTTCGTTTTATAGGTTATTAAATTTTAAAAAATAAGTTAGCTATTGAAAATTATTTTTTCATTAAATGGGTGGCCGTCAATACTCTACTCTTTAAATGCATTATCTGCGACGACCTTTTTGCGGAGCTGCGGGTAAATCAATTACCCTGCGGAATCCGATATAAGATTTGGCTGAATCCTGGTACTCGTATGTACTTGTACCGCACTGAAGATAATAACCAACGTCTTTCCAGCTTCCACCGCGGATGATCTTACGCTTCATCAGAGGAGGATCATCATCTTTAGCGTTCCAGCGAACATCAGGGTTCATGTCATGTTGAAAATTGTTGCGGCCTTCGTAATAAATGGATGAAGTCCATTCAGCAACGTTACCTGACATACAATAGAGACCATAATCGTTGGGCCAATAAGCATCAGCACGAACGGTATAGAAACCGCCATCTTCAGGATAATTGCCGCGTCCGGGTTTGAAATTGGCCATCAAACAACCTTTCTTGTTTCTCAGGTAATAGTTACCCCAGGGAAACATCGATTGTGAACGGCCACCTCTTGCAGCATATTCCCATTGTGCTTCTGTAGGCAGACGAAAATCAGATTCCTGAGCTCTTTTCTTTGAATCCAGGTAAGCATTTAATAAATGAGTGCTCCATTCGCAGAAGGCTGAAGCCTGTTTCCAGCTAACTCCTACCACAGGATAGTTGCCGAACGCAGGATGCGAGAAATAACGTTTGGCCATCGGCTCATTGTAAGAATAGGAAAAGTCGCGGATCCAAACCAGGGTATCAGGATAAACCTGAACAGGATATCTTTCGATAAACTTAGACCTTGGCTTTCCGGCATTTTCTCTTTTAGCAGCTTCTTTCAGGTCGAATTTCTCAACCTGGTAAACTATTTTAGATGGGTCAATTTCTTTTTTGCCATTTAACCTGTCTTCAGGAGACAGGATCATATCGGTGCGGCCCAGTTCTTCTACAGACTTGGGGTCGCTCCATTTGAAATTCTTCATTTTTACCTGATCCACGTACTCGATACCATCGGCACCAGCCTTTACATAGCCCAATTTTCTTGCAGCCACAGAATCCCTTACGGCTATGACAAACTGGCGATATTCATTGTTGGTAATTTCGGTAGCATCCATCCAGAAACCACTGATGGAAATGGAACGGTTTCTTGCACTAAAAGCATAGGCAGGATCCTCATCGCTGGGACCCATGTGAAATGTACCTTGGGGTATGTAAACCATTCCGGGAGGTTTAGGAAGGGAGTATTTACTTCCCGGAGCGACGCCATGAACCTGGCCATCATTAGGCAGCCCGCCGCCTTTGTTGTTCTTTTTTCCCAGGATCCCGCAACCGGATAACATCAGAATGCAGGAAACTGCTAATAGGGCTTGGTAAATGTTTCTCATTTTCATACACTTAAAGGGTAAGGAGCAAATATAGGATTTAGGGCTATTTACAACCACAACGTTAATGTTTATTTTTTTTAATTCAAAGCGTATTTTCCAAAGTAAAATTTCTAACGGAATACCGCTTTGATTTATTGTATTAACTTAAAATTAATTAGGCCTGTTTATCAGGGATATAAGGGCTTTTACTGTGGATATCGGGGGGAGGCAGCTGAAATTCCTGCACAACCAGATGGAAGCCCCTCCTGTCGCGGATTTGCCGGCCATCAAAGGAAAGCCGGGTTGAGCCATCGAAGAGGCCATTACGACCTTGTGTGGAATGTATTCTTTCAAGACCTCCGAATGCACTTTTTCAAATTCATTTCCAAGTACTACAATCTCATTAGTTCCACTGATGATTTCCTGAAATAGACATGCCCAATTAGCAAACGAAATAGGGTACTTAATAATTGCTTTTCCCAATGACAAAATCATATCCTGACTCCTCTTTTTCCACCCTTGTTCATCCATCATTAAGCCAAGTTGATAGAGGTTGTAAGCCATGACAGAATTTCCGGATGGAGTAGCCCCGTCATAGACCTCCTTTTTCCGCACGATCACATCCGACTGACCCGCGCCGGTGTAAAAAAAGAAGGCCGTTTCCTTCTCCCCGAAATGGTCGACCACAAACCGGGTTATCCCGACCGCCCGGGTCAGCCATTGCTGATCCCCGGTAATCTCCTGCAACTGGATCAATGCCTGGATCAAGAAAGCGTAGTCATCCAAAAATGCCGGATATTTTGCCTGGTCATTTTTCCATGTGTGATAAAACTCACCTTCCCTGCCGCTACCAAACCGTTGCAAAATGAAATGCATATTATCGACGGCCAATTGCCGGTAACGATCATTGCCTGTAGCTGCATAGGCCTTGCTACTTGCTATATTCGTCAATGCATTCCATCCAAGAATGATCTTATCATCCAGTGATGGTCGTATTCTTTTATTTCGTTGCTCTAATAATTTTTTTCTTCCTCGCTCCAACAATTCATTCAATTGCTCTGAAGAAATATTTTTCTTTTTTGAAAAAGATTCAACTGATTCTTTCACGCGCAAAATATTTTTCTCCTCCCAATTGCCCCATGAACTAATATCATAGTAATCGCAAAAAATCGTGGCATCGTTGCCGAGGATTTCTTTTACTTCCCGTTCCGTCCATACATAATATTTACCTTCTTCTCCTTCACTGTCTGCGTCCAGTGCAGCGTAAAATCCGCTTTGGGGCTGATTTTCAGAAGAATGCTGATACACCATTTCCCGTTTTATAAACTCCATTGTTTCATCAATCACTTCCTGGTAACGTGGATTACCGGTCAATTGATACGCTTCGCTCAAAGTGATAATCAGCAGAGCATTGTCGTAAAGCATTTTTTCAAAATGAGGGACGAGCCATTCCCTATCGGTTGAGTATCGCGCAAATCCTCCGCCTACCTGATCATAAATTCCACCTTCAATCATTTTATCGAGACTTAGTAATGCCTGGGTCAATGCTTCACTTTCATGGCTGGTACCCAATTTTTTTTGATTGGTATGATGATAACGTAGCAAGAATAGAATAGAAAAAGTTTGTGGAAATTTCGGCGCGTTTCCGAATCCACCCCATTCTTTATCGGCCGTTTTTATGAGGTTTTGAAATGTATCTTCTATGGTTTTCTCATCAAATACATTTTCATTCTCTGCCGGCATTTTTGATCCGAATGAACTGGCTTGAACCATGTGATCGGTGAGGCTTTCTGCCTGTGCATCAATCTCACTTCTTCTCTCATTAAAAGATTGAGAAACTCCTAATAATATCTCCTGCCAGGAAGGTCTGTTAAAGGCCCTTCTCGGGGGGAAATAAGTGCCTCCATAAAACGGCTTTCCGGAGGGCGTCAGAAAGACGTTTAATGGCCACCCTCCGCTTCCCGTCATGGTTTGAACGGCATCCATATAAATATGGTCCAGGTCCGGGCGCTCTTCCCGGTCAATTTTGATGTTGATGAACTTTTCATTCATAATTGCCGCCGTCGTTTCGTCCTCAAAACTTTCTCGCTCCATGACATGGCACCAGTGACAGGCAGAATAGCCAATACTTACCAGGATCGGCTTGTTCTCTTTCTTCGCCTTCCCCAGTGCCTCTTCTCCCCAGGGAAACCAGTTTACGGGATTATGTGCATGCTGGAGCAGGTAAGGACTCGTTTCATGAATAAGTTGATTTGTATGCTGCGTCATTCACTTATCTGTTTGGATATATACGAAGTTCGTTCAATAACCAATGCACAAAAAAAGGGACAGCATTGTGTCCCTCATCAATATCTTCAGATCGTATTATTTTTTCCTGAAAAGACCGGCTAAATATTGCTCGAGAGCCGCCACCATACTGGGTGTCTGTGGGAGGGGAGCCTTAATTTCCAGCTTTAGCCCTGCCTCTTCAACGGCCCTGGAAGTATTGCTTCCAAAGGCGCCGATCACAGTGCCATTTTGCTTGTATTTGGGCAAATTATCAAAAAGGCTTTTTACGCCGCTCGGAGTAAAAAAGCAGATCACGTCATATTCATTCACGGTGAGCACTTCCTTCACATCGGTGCTTTGAGTACGATACATGAAGGCCAGCACAAACTCGCAATTGTTCGCCTTGAGCCAGTTCACGATCTCGTTGTCCTGCTGATTTTCGGAACACACATAGAGGAATTTCTCATTTCCCTTGTGCTTATTGATCACCTCAAACATGCTCTTATTGGTGCCGTCGGCTCCATAAAATACCTTGCGTTTGCGGTAAAGAATAAACTTTTGGAGGTATAAGGCCACAGCCTCGGTAATACAGAAGTATTTAGTATCCTGGGAGACGCTAATCTTGAGCTCTTCACAGGTCCGGAAAAAATGGTCAATAGCATTCCGGCTCGTGAAAATCACCCCGGTATAGTTTTGTATCTCAATTTTCTGTTTGCGGAAATCCTTTACGGGTATGCCTTCCAGCCGAATAAATGGATGGAAATCCAGCACTACACTGTATTTCCGGGAAAGCTCAAAGTATGGCGACTTGTCGCTATCGGGTCTGGGCTGAGTAATAAGTATCTTCTGGATCGCTTTGGCCTGCACGTCGACCTTGTTAACCCCGTTCTTAGTCATAATTAGGTTAGGCTAGAAATGTCTGCAAAGTTAAGCACTTATCCTGAAAAACAATAGCAAAGCCTTGTAAATCAGTAAAAGAGGCGCAAATTCAAAGGCAATAAGATATAAAAAGAAATGAAAAGGATTGACTTTGACTTCGTTACGGATAGCGGTATAACTTAAGATAAATCTGTAAACGATAAATACGCCCACCATACAATATGATACTACCAACGCAGTCGGATAAATGTCACCCTGGGTAAATGCTAATAAAACCACGAAAGGAAGTAGAAAAAGGCCCAGCATCTTATTGATGACAAATACAATAAAAATGTAGGAATTGGCTGCTTCCTTCATGTTAAATAGCCAACCGGTTACTTTCAGACCCAGGAATTTGATAAAATAAATAGTGGAAAGACCCAGGGCAGCATACAAAAACATTAGCCAGAAGTTGTGGACCGGGTTCAATTGATAATGCTGCAATACAAATGAAACGTACAGGCCTGCAATGATCACGTAATAGACATTCAACAACAAAGAGGGTAAGGGTGTCTGCATCAACTGTTCCCGGATCTGTCGTTGTTTAAGTGTTGTTCTAAAAAAGAGCCGGAAAAGATCGTTGAAATATTTAGGAAACGCCAGCCGGAGAAAAGCATAAATCAATACCAACACTACCAGGATGTAAAAGATAAGTTCTTTGCCCTGCACATGCCGGAGATCCGAGGGAATATGAAGACCTGGAGTGGAGAAACCAAAGTAAGGATGATCCTTTAAGATGAGTTGATTGATATCCTCGTTTGATGATGAAACCGCAGAATCTAATTTCCATCCCGAATCTTTCCGGGGCCTTTTGTATATAGAATCAGGATTGAAGGCTGTCAGCAAAGAATCCGGAGTAACAGTTGAATCGATTGTCTGGATCGAATCCTTCGAAGGAAGCCCCGTTGAATCCTCTCCCACCTGAGCAGAGACCACACTCGCCACGCACAACAAAAAAATAACTAGTAAAAATGGTCTCACGGATAAGATTTAGGAATGCAAAAGTATTAAATGACCGCTGTTTCGAAGAGTACCCGGCACTAATAATTAAAAATAGTTCGCAAATCCAAAATGGATCTTGGATTGTCTGAGATTGAGCGGAACATCGTTCCTGCTACCCACGGCCCACGCAATATTGAATAGTCCTGCCTTGGTTTCAAATGACAAACCCAGGCCGGTTCCAAAGTAAGTATAGTTGGCTTTGTTATTCTGACTATTGTTTCGTCCCCAACCGAGATCGATCAATCCATAGAAAAAAGAATTGGGACCAACCAGGTAATGATACTCGGCTGTTGCGATCGCGAACTGTGATAAGTATTGACTCTCCTCATCAAATCCCCGAAGTAATTTATAACCTCCCAACTGGAACAATTCATTGCGGAATATATTGCCACTTTGGAAAATACCTGCATTCACTGCAGTTTTTATGGCGCTTCTTTTTCCCATGGGAAAATATTTGGCAGCGGTGGTCCGGATACGGAACTGATATGTTTTCAATTTGACCGTATCATATAGGCTGGCGAAATCGAAATTTGGATTATTTGCATCTTTCAATTCCAGGATTTCATTATTCTTCTTTACTTTTTTCGTACCTACAGTTGTCACGATGTGAAACTCATTTCCCTTTCTCGGGTTGAGGCGGTAATCCGTATTATTGAATTCATAATCGAGTCCGAGATTTAATGAACTCACATCGGCGGCATCGGGCAGTCTCCGGGTTTGCAGAACAAATGCTGTATTAACTCCATTCAATATAGTTTGGAAGCGTTGGATAAAGAGTTTTCCTGCCTGCCTGGAGTTCAATATATATTGACCGCCTACCTGCAGGTTTACATTTAGAAAGGTGCTATCCTTACGAAACATGTCGAAAGAAAAATCCAATCCGAAGTAGGTATTGAAGATATAAGGATGCTGATAAAGGAGGTTTAGCCGGGGCGACTTGACCTGGACCTGTTGCCAGTTAAGGCCAATTGTTTCTCCGGAACCAAGGGCATTTCGCAAATTGATATTTGCTTCCCCGGTCAACAGTAACTTCTTACTGGAAAGCTGATCATTATTTGGAAGAAAGCCGATCAGTACATTGACCTGGCTGCTCCTCTTCGGTTTTAAATAAAGGTTCAATACCGAACCGGTACCCAGCCGGGTGAGACTCGATGGAAACTCCTCTTCAACATAATTCAGCTCCCTGATCTTTTTATTGATGAGTAATAATTTGTCCTTTCGGTAGATGCTTCCATTGTGAATATCCAGGTATCGTTGAAGATAAAGGTTTGATATTTTGGCATTACCGAACACACGTATACTATCGATCTTGTATAATGGTCCTTTGTTTACCTGCAATAGCGCAGAAATCTTTTCATTTTCCAGCTTCACGCTATCCAGGTAAACCCTGCCAAAGGGATGTCCGTTGTTCTCGAGGTAGTTGAGTATTCTTTCTTCCCAAATTTGAACCTGTCCAAAATCCATAGCCTTGCCGGTAAATTGTTTTTCTCTCCAGCCCACTGCGTCCAGGATCGCAGGATCTACCTGGGTTACATCCAGGCTGGCCCAGGAATAGGAGTCACCTACAAAAAGGACCATCCTGGCAAAAAGAGAATCATAATGCAGACTATCAATCGACGCCGTCACATATCCTTTGGCTTGCAGAAGTCCCGGAAGCTTATTGATATAGTCGACACAGGCAAAACGCGAAATGAAACTGTCCGGCACAGCAAATTGGGATTGCAGAAAAGCAGAATCCTTATCCACGCAATGGACATAAAGGTTGTACCCGGTTTGACCGGAGCTAACCATGCTCATCAACAAAAAAGCGAGGACCGGTATTTGCAGTCTTAATTTTGTCATTCAAAGATGGCAGGCATTTATATTCATATTCCTTTTTGCAAGCAGGCTTGTCACTATTGTAATTTCCATTTTGCTACTTCCTTAAGACAGAAGAACGAACTGGTCGACGCTTTATTGAAGGAAGTGGATATTCGTCAAAACTACTTAAACGACAGGGATATAGAAACGATCTACCTCGGTGGAGGAACACCGTCATTACTTACCCATGATGACTTAAAGCGGATCATTAACCGGATCTCCTCGGTGTTTCTTGTTCAGCCTGATGCTGAAATCACTTTGGAGGCCAATCCCGACGATATCAACGAGACGAGCGTTAAAGAATGGAAAGAAACGGGCATCAACCGGCTGAGCATTGGCATTCAAAGTTTTTTCGACGCTGATCTGAAATGGATGAACAGAGCTCACACGGCGCGGCAGGCTATGGATGGCCTCGAGCTTGCAAAGAAGCATTTTGAAAATATATCTATTGATTTGATTTATGGAATTCCCGGACTATCTCCCGACAGATGGAAACAAAATGTAGATCAGGCAATCGCCAGTCGTGTACAGCATCTCTCTTGCTATGCCCTGACGGTCGAGCCAAAGACACCATTACAAAAAATGATCAGCAACAGAATAGTTGAGGATGTTGATCCTACCGAACAAGCCAGCCATTTTTTATCGCTGATGCAGTGGCTGGAAGACGCAGGCTATGAGCACTATGAAATTTCCAACTTCGCACTACCCGGATTTCGCAGCCGTCACAATTCTTCCTATTGGTCGGCAGCAACTAATGGACAAGTGAAAAAATACATCGGAATTGGACCGGCGGCCCATTCTTATGATGGCAACAGCCGTCAATGGAATGTATCAAATAATCAACAATATATTCAAGCTCTGCTGGATGGAACCGTTCCATTTGAAAAAGAAGATCTCACATCCTCACAAAAGTTCAACGAATACATCATGACTTCACTTCGTACCAGCGAAGGACTCAACCTGGATAAGTTGGAAAAGGAAAAAAGTGATCAACTAATAAAAAAGGCAGTGAACTACACCGACAGGGGACTAATGATAAAGAAGGAAAATTTTCTCGTGCTAACCAAAGAAGGAAAACTACTAGCTGATGGAATTGCCTCCGAACTGTTTGACTAAGCCTTACTGATCCATTGAATCACGATATTCAAAGCGCAACCGACAGCAACCAGGGATGTTAAAACGAAATTGAACCAGCGGATGGAGTACGGCGTATAGCCGTCTACTTTTATACGCTTGCTTTCCTGGTATCTATTGAATTCAAGAACATTCATCACAATTGAAACCACCGCTGCTGTAAAGAATAGGACCTGAAAAAATTGGACCATCGTCATTTTTTTTTATTAAGCTGAAGTTAAGGGTTTTCTTCAATCCCGATGATCCATGCAATCCAAAGAAATGGGAGAAACCGGGGAGCCGTACAGGAGAAATTTAGGTGCCGGTACGGTGGTTCATGATTTTGGAGAATGCTGCTTCCAGTATAAATAAAGTTGCCGGGTCACGAGGCAAATCATCATCACCAGTATTGCCGAGGGCCCAAATCCATTGTAAAAAAGAGGCATAGGGCAAATTTTAGAATGATCAAATCACAAATCACTGAACACCTATAAATCAGATCAATTCCTGCTCTATGCGTTTAAAGCCGGTGAGGGGTTTAACATTTTCCCAGAGAATCTGGTAGATCATCCCGGCGATGGGGATGGGTGCGTCGAGGGCTTTATTAAGATTATGTATGCATTTGGCTGCGTTATACCCTTCAGCCACCATATTCATTTCCAATTGAGTGCTTTTAACAGAATATCCTTTGCCAATCATATTGCCAAAGCTTCGGTTGCGACTGTATAATGAATAGCAGGTTACCAAAAGATCGCCAAGATATACAGAGGCGGCATAATTAGGGGTCTTGCGATGAGTCAACGGATCCTCTGCTTCATGTTCACCCACTGTTATATGTTGTGCACCAAATCTCTTTAGGAAGCCGGCCATCTCATCTGCGGCATTGGCAATATAAACACTCAGGAAATTATCGCCGTAGCCAAGTCCGTGTGCAATGCCCGCGCCTAATGCATAGATGTTCTTCAGGACAGCAGCGTATTGAACTCCGAGAATGTCGTGGTTGACGATCGAAATAATATAACTCGTGGAAAATTCTGCGGCAATAGCTGTCGCGCTCATGATATCCAATCCTGAAAAGGTGAGATAGGAAAGTTTTTCTGCAGCCACTTCCTCGGCATGGCAGGGACCCAATACAGCGAAATAATCTTCCAGTGGAATATTGAATTGCTTCTTTAGATAATCATTCAATAACAAATTCGATTCAGGAATAATTCCTTTGATCGCGGAAACAATTTTCTTGTCTTTCCAGTCTGCTGGCTGAGATGGTTCCAAACATTCGGCTACATAAGCGGAAGGGACAGCGATGATAAGGATATCCGATTCGCGAATGACTTTTCGAATATCATTTGATAAATTAAGTAAAGAGACATCAAAAAAAACAGCATTGAGGTAAGTGGGATTATGGTGACGCTGTTGGATGTGGGCAATGCTATCTTCATGTCGCATCCACCAATTTATCGTATGCATCTTATCGGTGAGGATCTTTGCAAGTGCCGTAGCCCAACTCCCGCCGCCGATGATGCCGAACGTCATTAATTATTGATTACTGATTATTGATTATTGTACTCACCACTCACCACTCACTACTCTACTTCTCAAACAACTTATCCTTAGGCACAACCTTCACCTTTACTCCGTCCTTTAGTGTTTTACTGATCGCATTATAAGGACCGGTAACCACTTCCTCTCCAACCTGGAGGCCATTCAATATTTCGATATAATTGATATCCTGGATCCCGGACTTCACGACTGTCTTTTTTACCTTTCCATCTTTTTGAATGATGAACACGACTTCTTCCAATTCATCTTCAATACTGTTATCGTTTTCATCCATTTCGTCCTTATTCTCCTTATTTCGGTCTTCTTCCTCTTTTTTATCAGCCATGCTCTTGTCGCTGCCTTTCACTCTTGCATTGACAGCAGTGATGGGAACTGCCAACACATTATCCTGCCGCTTGGTCTTGATATCCGCACTGGCATTCATTCCTGGTCTGAAGGGGAATTTCTTTGGCTTCGACGGATCGATCAAATCCTGATAGGAATTTTTATCTAACCTGATTCTTACTTCATAATTGGTGACATCATTCGATGATGATATAGCCGTAGCGCTTTTCGTACTGCTGGCAATTTGGGTTACAATGCCCTTGAATTTACGGTTGTTGTAGGCGTCGACTTCCACATCCACAGAGTCCCCAAAATTCACTTTTACAATATCATTCTCTCCAACATCTACTCTTACCTCCAGGACAGACATGTCGGCAACTGTCATCATTTCCGTACCTACATTAAAACTATTTCCTGCCACTCTTTCTCCTTTCTTGATTTTAAGAGACGAAATGATGCCGTTCATCGGCGCAGTGAGCGAAGTCCGGCTTAAATCTTTATTCGCCTTTGTAAGTCCTGTCTGGGTCGATTGCACAGATGCCTGAAGACTCTTGATATTTTGCTGAGCGGCATTAAAATTCGCAACGGCCGAACGATAGGTAACCTGGTATTGCTCTAATTCAGCTTTCGAAATGACCTTCTGATCAAATAACGATTGATTACGATCGAGGTTTTGTTTTGCCTGGTCAAGAGTTGCTTGCAGGGCTTCCAGCGCTGCCTTACTATTATCTACTGTAGCAGATGATTGGTTTACACGAGATGCGGCTTCATCTCTTTGCAAGGCATAAATATCTGCATAAATACGTGCAAGCAACTGCCCTTTCTTCACACTATCTCCTTCCTCCACATTGAGCTCCGTGACTTCACCGGAAATATCCGGGCTGATCTTCACCTCGACTTCCGGATAAATTTTTCCGCTAGCATTCACCGATTCAATGATCGTTCGCCGGGCTGCTTTTTCCGCTGAGACCTTCGTTCCCTCTTTATCGCCACCACCCAGCAATTTGCCAACGACCATCACCACTATTATAATGCCCAAGATGATCAGGATCCATTTGACTGTCTTACTCATAAGAAGTAAAGATTTAAAGTTTTAAGCCCTGCCCTTTGTAAAATTCCAGCAATTTCATTTTGAAAACGAAATCAAATTGCGCATACAATAGCTCGGACTTGGCTGTTTGCAAGGTATTTTGAGTGATCAATAATTCGTAGGTCGAAAGCAGATTCAAATCGTATCTCTTCTTTGCAAAATCATATGCCTTTTGTGCCGTTTCAACGCTTTTCTTGTTTGCATTAAATTTTTGAATGGCGGCGCTGGCATCATTATATGCTTTATAGATATCCTGCTTCAACGTTAAACTGTTTTGCTCTTTCTGCAATTGCACCTGGAGCACATTCAACTTGGATCTTTGCCATGCTGACCTGAGCACACCACCATTAGCTATTGGAATACTAAGGCTCAATCCGACAGATTGCCTGAAATTCTGATTGATTTGATTGAAATAAGAGATATTTCCATAAGTGAAATCAAAGAATGGCGAGATAGGAAAAACCTGGTAGTCGGTTGACCCCACGGTGACGGTTCCCAACGGCACCGTTTGAACGGAGCTCGACTTTATTTCCTGAGCTTTATTATTAAACGTTGAGCCGAGGCTTCCGAAAATAGAAATGGTTGGAAACATCGATCCGCGAGCCACCTCTACCGATTTCATTGCAGCTTTCAAATTGAACTCATCCACTTTTTGTTGTGGCATATTCGTGACGGCAAGACTATAAACTGCATCCGGTTGAAGGTCTGCCAGGTTTTCAATCGGTATGGCATCAACGGGCGGAGACAGCACATCAAAAGGAGCGGCCGCATCCAGATTCAACAAGGCTTTCATTTGCAATAGTAATTGCTGAGCCGATGATTCCGCAGTGATCAGGTTAGAACTGTCGGTTGCCAGTTGAGATTCTATTTGCGCTGCATTTAACTCCGGCAGCTTACCTGCCTCAACTTGTTTTACTGTAATATCTAATTGTGATTTGGTTTGCTCCAGTTTTATCTGGGCAAGACTGATCTGCTGCCTTCCCAACAAAATCTGGAGATATGCCACTGCTACATTCAACGCAACATCTTTCTTAGCCTTTTCAACTCCGGCCATGGTCGATTTCACATTCAGTTCTCTGACCGCAATAGTATTTCTTTTCGTGAACCAATTGAACAGATCAGCGCTTGCCTGGAGTGCATAATTATTCGATAAATATGATGTGGTGATCAAACTGAAGCTGGTAGGGTCCTGGTTGCGACCTGAGCTCAATACCAGGTTACCGTTGAATTGAGCTCCCGGGTACAGGGCCAATTTACTTTGCTGCAAGTCCACCTGTGCAAACCGAATCTGCAAGTCAGCTTCTCTAACGGAAATATTATTTTGCAAAGCATATTCCACACATTTCCGAAGATCCCATTTATCCGTGTCCTGGGCCTTTGAACCCAGGAACATTAAAAGGCAGAGAGTCAATTTTATATATCGATTCATCATCCCGCAAAAATAATAGAATTGAGACGGAGCAATGTCAATTTTTGATAAACGAGATCTTAATTTTTTAATCCGGGATACTCTCCATCGCCTGTTTCAGATCATCAATGATGTATTGGGGATCTTCAAGTCCTACGTACATTCTCACGTAGCGGTGCTCCCGGTTAGAGGGGTCGAAATCACCCGGCTCAATGCTCGCGCATTTGGGTATGACAAGACTCTCGTGCCCGCCCCAGCTAACGGCCATCATGATATGCTTTAATGATTCGCAGAAGCGGATAATGGATTCCATTTTATTTGTCTTCAAAATAAAGGTGAAAAGACCACAGGCGCCGGTCATTTGTTTCCTGGCCAGGGAATATTGAGGGAATGATTCATCAAAGGGGAAGAGCAAGCCTTCCACTTTAGGATGCTGCTTTAAAAATTTCAGGACTTCCCCCGTTGAATTAGTAATGCGATCGAGTCTGGCTGGAAGGGTGCGCAAGCCCCTGATGAGAAGCCATGCGTTAAATGGTTGTATGCCGCTGCCGATGTTCAGATATTCACTATCGAAAATCCGCTTGATCATTGTTTTTGATCCGCTCAGTACTCCCCCCAATGTATCGCTGTGTCCGCCGATATATTTGGTTGCGGTTTGCAGCCCCAGGTCAACGCCCATCGCCATTACATTTTGCTGGAGTGGTGTGCAATAGCTATTGTCAATTATTGTTGTAATATTTTTTAACCTTGCCAGTGCCGAAACGGCCGTGATATCCTGAAGCGCAAAGTCCCAGCTGTTGGGAGACTCCATATAAAACAGGGTTGTTTCTGGGCGGACTGCATTTTCCCAGTTTTCGATGCTTGTTCCATCTATATAAGTAGTGGTGACTGCAAACCTTGGCAGTATCACATCAAACATTCGTTGTGCCCAGGTATAGGGACCTTTAACCGAAACCACATGATCGCCTGATTTCACGTTTGCGAGGATGCCGGCAAATATGGCTGCGGCACCGCTATTGAATACCAGGCAATCTTCTGCACCATCTAATGCAGCTAATTTTTTGCGAAGGATCTCTACCGTTGGGTTTAATCCCCGGCTGTACAGATAATCACTCATCTCTTCTGCGAGTGCTTTCTTCAGGTCATCAATTTTATGAAAAGCAAAATTGCTTGTCTGCATGATGGGAGGCGAGATGGCATTGAAATAATTCACTCTTTCCTCACCCAACTCATTGATGATATAAGAAAGGTCCATCTTAGATCTTTTGACGTTTAGATTTTACTGTAAGGAAATAGATAAGAAGGAAAGCCAGGAAAACGGAGATGCCAATGATAGCGTAGTGATAATCTTCTATGGCAATGACAGTCCCTACAAAAAGATAGGTAATGATAAATATGATCGGTAAAACCGGGTAAAGTTTCATTGAATAAATCCCTGTGCCATTCAAATGCCTGGTCTTTTTTCTCAGGATAAAGATGGTGGCTGCAGAAGTGGCCATGCCGATAGAGTCGAGAAAAATGGAAAAGCTGAGGATCTCATTGAATTTTTTGGCGAAGAACAACACGACTACACAAATGGCCGCAAATACAGTCAGGCTGACCGTGAGTACGTCCCTTTTTTCATCTTTTTTCCTGAATGCTTTTGGCAAAATTCCGTCCTCGCTCATCGCAAACATTACCCTCGGATTGCTCAGCAACAAAACGTTGACATAAGCCAGCACAGCAATAAACAGGAGAATCGAAGAAACATATTTACCGGTGGGACCAAACATCTTTTCAGCGATGATGGAGGCGATACCAGAAGTTTCCTTTAATTCGTTAAATCCAATTACTTTATAGTAGGCATAGCTGACTGCCAGGTAAAGTAAAATGATGACCACGATGCCGATAAATATGCCGCGGGGAACATTCCGTTGCGGATTCTTGATCTCATCTCCGAAATTGATGGTTTGTTGATAACCCCCATACGTAAACGAAGTTGCTTTCAATGCAATTCCAAAGGATAATAGGATGGTTCCAAAGCCGATGGTCTTCAAATCGACCACCGGTTGCGGAGCGGTATTGTATAACGACGGCATAAATATGGAGGAGACCAATACGACCAGCATCGCGATCTTGATAAGCATTAAAAAATTCTGGGTTTTCGAACTCATTCTCAAACCCATCAAGTTCACGCCATAAAACAGGACGACTGCTCCCATCGCGATGAGTGCTTTTACAACATCCGATGGCATAGTCTTGAAGATGACCTGTGTTATGTATTCACTCCCAATCAAGGCAACACCCGCCAGGGAGGCGGCATTGGAAATAAGAATAATGCAATTGATGGCAAAGGCAATGGAAGGATGATAGGCATAAGAAAAGATCTTGTAGTAGCCTCCGGTAACAGGATAGCGGGAACCGATCTCAGCATAAGTCAGCGCTCCGCAGATCGCGACCAATCCTCCGACGATCCATGCCGAAAAAAAAAGTGTGGGAGTCAATGCTGCCTGTGCAGCATCCTTGGAAGTCCTGAAGATACCCATCCCGATCACCAGACCTATTACAATCATTGTCAGATCAAACAGGCCTAGTTTGTTGCGAGATGCCATGCAATGAAGATAGGCAAAAAACGTTCTACCTTTACTCTACCTACACGCCTCATCCTTTATGAAAAAATTTTTAGTGGTCATTCTTTTATTGTGCTTTGCTCCACTTTATTCATTATCCCAATCCGAAACCACTGATACTTCCCGCACCTTGGATGAAGTAGTTGTACAATCCTTCGAACAAAACCGGAGGTTAAGTTTATCCACTTCAGCAATTCAGATAATTGATTTCAACAATGCAGATCGTTATAATAAAACATCGCTTGTCAACGGGTTTAATACGATTGCAGGCGTAAGGATGGAAGAACGTTCACCAAGCAGTTACCGCATCAATATCCGTGGCAGTTCATTGCGATCTCCGTTTGGCGTTCGAAATGTAAAAGTGTACTGGAATAATATTCCCATTACGGATGCAGGAGGTAATACTTATTTCAACCAGTTTGCTTACAACAATTTCCATAGCATAGAAGTTTTCAAAGGACCTGCCAGTAGTTTGTATGGTGCAGGTACCGGTGGACTGATCCTGGTTAATAACCTGGGCAGATGGGAACCGGGGGTAAGTCTTGAATATATTACAGGCAGTTATGATTTGCAGAATGTTTTTGTTTCAGCGCGGTTTGGGAAAAATGAAAATAAGAATCAATTCACCTATGCACACAATCAATCTGATGGATATCGCGTGCAGACCGCCATGCGAAGGGATAACTTTTCCTGGATGTCTCAGTTGAAAGTGAGTGACAAACAACAGTTAACCGCTTCTGCTTTATTTACGGATATGTATTACCAGACTCCCGGCGCTCTCACGCTGACCGAATTCAACGCCAACCCAAAGGCTGCGAGGCCCGCTGGTGGCGCTTTTCCAAGTGCCGTCGATGCGAAGGCGACGATCTATCAAAAAAATTTTCTTGCTGGTTTAACCAACCAATATGACATTACTTCGAGCATTAGGAATAGCACCAGTATTTATGGTTCGTTTGCACAGATCAAGAACCCGACTACACGCAACTATGAAAGAAGAAATGAACCGGGCTTTGGGGGACGAACAGTATTTACGTTTAAGAAAAAACAGAACGGATCAGATTGGCAATGGGTAGGAGGAGGTGAATTTCAGCAAGGTTATTTTAACACGCAGGTATCTAATAACAGAAATGGCAATCCGGATACGATTCAAACAAATGATGACATCCACTACACAACCTATAGTGTATTTGTTCAAGCTGATCTAAATGTCCAAGATAAATGGCTTCTTACTGCCGGTGTAAGTCTGAATAAAACACAGGTGAGCTTTAGCCGGTTGAATAGATATCCCGTCCTTACACAAAAGCGCAATTATGAAAATGAATTAGCGCCACGGATTTCATTGTTGCGTAGATGGAGCAAAGTATTCTCTTTACTCGCTACTGTATCAAAAGGTTTTTCACCCCCAACGATAGCAGAGCTGTTACCTTCTACAGGTGCTATAAGCACCGACCTGGAAGCAGAAAAGGGATGGAACTATGAGCTCACTGCCAAATACTATGCATTCAATAATAAACTTTTGATTGAAGCCACGGGCTTCTATTTTAAACTGAATCATGCTTTAGTACAAAGGAGAGATTTATCGGGAGCTGATTTTTTCGTGAATGCAGGCGACATACGCGAAAAAGGAATTGAGTTGCATGCGGATTATAGTCATTCGTTGAACAAATTTCTAAACTACTTTATACTTCGGGCTGATTATACCTACAACCATTTTCATTATGGAAGTTTTGTTAAGGGAACGGATGATTTTTCCGGCAAAACAGTACCCAGTGTCCCGGCCAATACGTTCTCCGCGATGGCCGACCTGGAATTCAAGATCGGTCTCTATACCAACATCACCTACTATGCAGCTTCCAGGATTTTCTTGAATGATGCGAACACGGCTGTAGCAGATCCTTATCATTTGTTAGGTTGGCGATTGGGTTGGCAGAAGAAATGGGTTAAAAAAGGAAAAATTAATTTCTATGGGGGCATCGATAACCTGTTGGATGAGACCTATAGCCTGGGAAATGATATCAATGCAGCCGCCGGGCGGTATTATAATGCAGCGCCACGACGTAATTACTATATAGGCTTAGCCTATCAATGCCTCAGTGGACAGAAGTGATGGCTTTTTCGCCGACATTAATTTCCTGGTAGCTCACAAGGGAGAGGTTCGGTTGCAGGGCAATCGTAAAAGTTTCCAATGGTTGGTGACTTGCGTTGGACATGCGTGATTTGTTGGATCTACGAAAATCTAAAGAGCAATGCCCAGCGTATAGCTTCCGCTATAACCGGCTTTGACACTACCCGTCAGGGCAACCGTTTCATTGACCAGATCAGTGGCAGAATTGCTAAGTATCCTATCGGAGGTGGTCCTTAAGGGATTAACACCGTGAGCCCCATATAACGAAGAAACGTGGACCGTATCGCTGATCGTCTCCGAAAAAGTGATCTGGGTAGTTTTTTTCAGGACATTATTTACAAACACCTCGATATGTATATGTGTTGCTCTTCCCATATACCAACCCGGATATACAGTATTAAAGGTTGCTTTCCCGGAACTATTGGTCAACTGATAACCACGAAGCCAGGTTTGTCCAGTGTAGCTTTGATTACCCAGTGATCCTCCTGATTGGTTTCCATAACCGCTATAATATCCATCCTTATTGCAGTGCCAGATATCGATCCTCGAATTAGCAACCGGTGCGCAGTTATTATTGGTGTCAACTACCGAAAAGTCCAGCGTTAATGGGACTCCCGTTTGCCCGCCGGTTACATCAGCCCGCTGGAGAGGATTGATTGCCTCTCCTCCTGGATATGGAAAAGGTCCTTCAGTTTCCTCTGGGGTGACCGCACAGCCATCTCCATTCGAAGAATTATTCGGATTGGAAATATCATCTTTGCCAGCTCTTACCATCAAAGGAATAGAGGCGGCACCCACCAAAAAGTTCTTGATGAATTTTTTTCTTGTTTGTTCCATGAGTTTTCATTTAGAAGAACAAATGTATGCGGTTTGTAGGGCGTACCAATTTTTACAGATGGATCCCGTTTTTGTATCGATAATAGAAGATCCAAAAGATGGACATTTTGGCTAATTGCGAACGACAGGGCAGTTCAACCTGTTTTTCTTTCCTACCTTATAAATTATTCCTAACCCATAACTGCTATAGTGATCTTTCTTCTCTGGGTTTGCAGCACGACTAAATCCATCCAGGTAATCAGTGAAAGGAAAGCGGTAAGAGGCTTCGAGGTTAATGGCGAGGCTTGGAGAAATATATTGTCGCAACCCAATTCCGATGGGCACGACAAGGATACCTCCAGGCAATGAATGTTGTTGATCAATTGAAAGACCTTCCAGGATTTCAGGTGCGCTCCCAAAATGTTCTGCATTGAAGCGACTCCAGTCTCTTTTGATACGAAGTATAGAAACTCCTACGTCCGGCCATTAAATATGGAGTAAGGCCACGGTCCAGATAATTTTTTCTTAATGGATTCCAGACAATCAATTCAGAAATTTCGATCAGAGGAGACGTGAAGCTGAAATTTCGTTCCTGCCGGAATGCAGGGTTTGGATATCGCGCATCATCTCCTTTGAGTTTTGCGAGAGCAAGATTTGTCCGAAGTGAAAATGAACTGCTCAGTATGCGCGTCGCATAAATGCTGATGCCCGGTTTTTGTGTTTTAAATGAGCCAGCATTAGATGGCGTCAGGTCTCCCTGGTAAACATAAAGTCCCAGGTTGGCGCCTATTTCAAACTTATTTACATTGAGTTGACCATATATGGATGTGACAAAACAACCCAGGGCCAGGGTAAGCACGATACCCTTTCTCCAAAATAATTTCATTATCCTAATTTTTAAGCTTTAAAGAATACTCTTTTGCTTTAATAGAATTTAAACTGAATAAGGATATCGGATGTAAAAACGGGGTATAGTGCTTTTGGTAGCTTATGTGTGATGATGATTCGAGCTATTGACTAGCATCCGGATAAAAAATTAAATTCCTGTTCTGTTAAAATTTTGTTGTTGCTCGATGCCTGACGCCCTAAATTTGTAAATGATTTGGTCCCCGGAGATCCGGGGTTAAAAGGGAAGTCCGGTGTAAGTCCGGCGCTATCCCCGTAGCTGTAAGAAGCCTCTCAACTCCTCATTCAGGATTGAGATGAGAAACTTGTTGAAGATTTACCACTGTCGGCGATAATGCGATGGGAAGGTTTCAACAAGGCTTCGAGCCAGAAGACCTGCCCGATCAACAACATCGGTATTCAGCTTTCGGGTGAAAGGCATGAAATGTAAGAGCCACCAGGCGTTTATATTTCTATCACTTTTTATTCTCCGAAAGCAGTCACACAAAAAATTCATGAAAATGAAAAAGACATTTTTTGTAGTGGCTGCGATCATCATCGCCAGCACACTACTCGCGCAACAATCTGATTCCACTCAAGTGAATGACACAACTGGCAAATTATTAGACGAAGCGGTCGTGACTGCTTCCAAGTTTGAACAAAAACAAAGTACCACGGGAAAGGTGGTCACCGTGGTTGGTAAAGAAGTTCTGGAAAAAAGCGTGGGCAAGTCCGTTGCCCAGGTATTGAATGAGCAAGCGGGAGTTACTATTGCCGGAGCGTACAATGTAACCGGGAGTGTACAAACCGTTTTCCTGAGGGGAGCATCTTCGGGCCGGAGCCTGATTTTGGTGGATGGAATACCTGTTTACGATCCGTCGATGATCAATAATGAATTTGACCTAAACCTCATTTCCATCAATGATATTGAAAGAATAGAGATATGCAAAGGCGCCCAGTCGACGTTGTATGGAAGCGACGCGATTGCGGGTGTGATCAATATCATTACAGTGAAGAAAGACGTGCGCAAACCATTTAATTTTAAGACAACAGCTACCCTGGGAAATAAGAAGACGTTTCGGAGCAATAGCCAACTGTATGGCAGGGTAAATAAATTATTATATACGGTCCGCTTTGCAACATTGCATAGCAATGGATTTTCATCGGCACACGATAATGCAGGGGATGGAAATTTCGATAGAGATGGTTATGATGGCAATGTTGTAAACGCCAGTCTGCAATATCAATTCATCCCGGAATTATCAGCAAAAGCCTATGTACAATACAGCCGGTATAAAGCGGATGTGGATGCGGGCGTATTCACTGATGACCGCGACTTTACTATCCATAACAAGCAACTGGCCGCCGGTGGTGGTTTGAATTACAAAAAAGGCATTGTAAATATTGTTGGAAACTATCATTATGATGAAGTCAAAAGGCGATATCTCAACGATAGTCTACATGTCCCTGGCTTTACAACTTATGAAAGCAATAATTATGGCGGACGCACTGCTTATTTAGAATTGTACGGAAGCATACATGCAACAAAATGGCTCACCTTGCTCGCAGGTGTGGACTACCGGCATAGCAATATGAATCAGCAGTATTATTCGGTCAGTTCATTTGGTCCCTATAGCAGCCAGTTTGATGATACATCACTACATCAAACTTCATTTTATGGGTCAGTCTTTATAAGTTCTTTGGATAAAAGATGGAATATAGAGTTTGGTGGCCGAACCAATAAGCATTCACGCTACGGAAACAATTCCACTTATACTTTCAATCCATCCTTTTCGATCAGTAAGAACTGGAGATTGTTTGGGAGTGTAGCTTCCGGATTCAAAGCGCCATCCATATACCAGTTGTTTGATGCCTTCAGTGGAAATGTGGATTTGAAGCCCGAAAAGTCAGTGAATTTTGAAGTGGGAATCCAGGAATTATATGAAAAGATTAGTACGCGGCTGGTTTATTTTCACAGGAAGGTTAAGAATGGCCTCGAATACAATTATGTAACGTTCCAGTATTTCAACCTGGTAAAACAATCTGTAGATGGAATCGAGCTTGAACTAACTCTGCGGCCTGTAAAAGAATTTTCCATCACCGCCAACTACAGCTACCTGACAGGTGACGAGCAAACTCAGAGCCGGGAAGATTTTAATGATACGACGTATACGTATTTACTCAGAAGGCCCAAGAGTAGCTTCAATATTCTACTGGGATGTCAGCCTACGCCATCTTTTTATGCCAGCCTGGGTGCAAAGGCGGTCAGTCGGCGACATGATGTGGGTGGTTTCCAGCAACCGGACGTCTTATTGAAAGGATATCTTTTGTTGAATGCTTATGCTGAATATAAGTTGAATGATCATCTTAAATTTTTCTTAGATGCACAAAATCTGACCAACAATAAATTCTTTGATCTGAGTGGATTTAATTCTATTCCTTTCATGGTCAGTGGAGGGGTGTCGTTTAATTGGTGATTTGCTAGATGCTAGATACCAGATGCTAGATAGAGTAGATTGCGATAGCTCGGTGTGAAAACCTATGCTTCTTATTGCTTTTGTTGTGGTAAGATAGCCCAAAGAAAATCCCTTACCTTAGAACAGGAGTTAAAAAAGTAATTTCACCCAATTAAAACAAACAACATGACTGCGGTGAAAGTAGAATACACTGTAAAGCCGGAGTATTTAGCCACTAATAAGGCTAATATCCAGAAAGTATTGGAAGAGCTGCGATCACTGGGAGATGTTGGCGTTTTATATTCTGTTTATCTGAAAGAAGATGGATATAGTTTTGTTCATTTTGCTATCAATAAAGATGCAGCCGCAGCAGAGATTATTCCTTCACTGGCATCATTTAAAGCCTTTAGTGCGCAACTCAAAGCCGAAGGACTGGTCACACCACCACAGGCTATGAAACTTGAAATGGTCGGAAAATCATTCGAATTATGATCACTCATTCAATCACCAAAACATAAAAAACTGATGACAAAGACATGTTTTCTGTTATGCAGCCTGATTAGCTATTCGATACTCTGCGGATGCAACACCACTACCAATTCGAAAGATGCCACTGGAAAGGATTCAACGACCAAACCATCCGACACGCCCGTTTACTTTAACCTCCGACCCAAAGTAGAGAAGGATTACGGGTATACCCATGCTGTTCAAATTGGAGATGACCTTAAAATATCGGGAGCAGTGAGTATGGATGATTCCGGAAACCTAGTCGCTCCTGGAAATATGGATCAGCAGATGAAAAATTGCTATAGCGATTTAGAAAAGATTTTGAGTCACTACGGCTATACATTCGACGATGTAGTGGTGGAAAATGTGTTCACGACTAATATGGCAGATTTTATCAAGTATTCATCTTACCGCAATACAATATATAAGAAGCAATTCCCGACAGGCACCTGGCTGGAAGTAAAGGGATTGGCGCTGCCCGGACAGTTGATCGAGATAGATATGGAGGCGCATCGTTCCAGATAGTAGATGCTAGATACCAGATGCTAAGGCTTCAAGTCAATTGAAGCAAGGAATTGATATCCTCTTTTCAACGACTCTGTCGGGTTAATCATCAGGTCATTCTCCAAGATAAAATGCTCCAGTCCCGATTTTTTTGCGTGCGCGACGATGTTCTTAATATCCATTACGCCACTGCCCGCATCGGTAATAAAGGGAAACAGCTCTATCCATTGTTGGGGGTTGCCGCCATCGCCGGAGAAGCGCACCTGCTTTTTCATATCTTTTACATGCATCAGTTTGTAACGGCCCGGATTAGCGTCTAATAATTTGATCGGATCCGCGCCGCCAGCTGTAGTCCAGTAGATATCCATTTCAAGAAATACAAGTGTGGGGTCGGTCCTCTCGAGGATAATTTCAAAAGGAACTTTCCCGTCAACGGGTTGAAGGCCGTAGCCGTGGTTGTGATAATAAAATTTGATGCCCAGTTTCTTTGCCTTTGCTCCGATGTCATTAAACTCATCAGCCATGCGCTTGTAGTCGTCGAGGGTTTTTCTCTCCGCTTCCGGGATGGCTGCCAATCCTGCGTATTGTTGTCCCAGTATATGTGCTGCTTCTGCGGTTTCCCCCAGGTTGTTCCGAAGAGTATCCAATCCTACGTGCATACCGGGACTGGTAAGTTGTTTTTGGTCGAGTATTTCTCTCATCTCCTTTGCTGTATGGCCAAAGTAACCACTTTGCGAAAAGCCAAGTGAAGGTGTAATGGAATTCCAGGTGTCTTTGTCGCGTTGGGTACTGAACGGATAAGGGCCGAAAAATTCAAATTCCTTATAGCCGATTTTTGTAACCAACTCAATTACGCTTTTGAAGTCTTTTTCAAGAATCTTTGCGACGGACCAAAGCTGCAGACCAATATTGTTGAGCTTTACATAACTGGATAATGCATCCATTAAAGCCGATGATGCTAGGATGCCGCCGGCAGCGGAAGCGCCTGACATTTTTATAAACTCACGCCGGTTAACCATAATATTTGATTTTGAGTGTCATTGAATGAGGTAAACGATTTTCTAAAATTAATGTTTTATGACTATACTGGATGCCGCCAAGTGGTATGCAGTTGCATATTAAAGAAAAAAGAAGCGATAAACTACATACCCACTTAGAGAGAATGAGGCACCCAAAAGACTCCTTATATATATTACCTTCGATTGGACTCTACTGAATATGATGCAAGCCAAATATATTTGTCAAAACCATCTATCATGAATATCAATTTCAGCGAGCTGCTTACCGTGACCTTCACCCTTTTTGCTGTGATTGATATCGTGGGTTCTGTTCCGATTTTGATTTCATTAAAAGAAAAAATGGGGGGCATTCGCGAATGGAGAGCAACATTGGTTTCCGGGGCATTGATGGTTTTGTTTTTATTTCTGGGTGAGTCGTTCCTGCATTTATTGGGATTGGATGTTAAGTCATTCGCGGTGGGTGGGTCGATCGTGATTTTTATCCTGGGGTTGGAAATGGTGTTGGGCTTAGAATTTTTCAAGAGCGATAAGAATGTGAGGGCGGCCACAGTAGTGCCCATTGCTTTTCCGTTAATTGCCGGATCTGGAACGCTTACCACCCTCATGTCTCTCAAAGCGAATTATGGTGAAACGGTTTTATTGATTGCCATACTTGTCAATCTGGTGATTGTATATATTGTATTAAAGTCATTGAGTTTGATCGCAAGGCTGTTAGGACCGGCAGGTTTGATCGCTGTCCGGAAATTTTTTGGCGTAATTTTGCTCGCTATTGCCGTAAAGATCTTTGCGGCGAATGCACCCGGGTTGATCAAATGATCCCGGCCTCGTCGTACAATGGATAGTATAATCCCGGCAGTATCGCCGGGACGAAGCTCCAGATCGTTTGAACAATGTATTGTATAAGTTCTTTTGTTTCTGGCCTCGTCGTACAATGGATAGTATAAGAGTTTCCGAAGCTCCAGATACAGGTTCGATTCCTGTCGAGGCTACGAACTATAGTCAGTTAAAATCCCGACCGCAGCATGGGGATTCGATTAGTTTGAATTTCTTTTCTAAAATATCATAGAAATACGTCTCATTAACCTGCACTCCCTGAGTTTGATTGTATTCTGGGTAATGATTATAATCTCCTCGGCCGCAGCGCCCAACCTATAAATTTTCAAAGTCAGCCAGCATTTCGCCCATAGGATGTAATTTTTTATTCTCACTTTCAATAAGGACGGAGTTGAATTTTCAAGCTTACTGAAATTATTTTTTTTACGGGCCAATAATCGACGACAATTTCTTCATAAGTCAAATAAGTTTTTAATAACATTGCAATAGATGTCAAGATTATCTAGTTATCATGCGAATACTTAAGTTGTTTTCAAAAAATTTCTTATTCCGATCTCGGCCTTTTGTTTTGAATTAGATTAACGACTAAAGAAAATATTAATATGGTATAGAAGAGCCCAATTAAAATCTGCGTCATTATTATCCACCTTACAAAGTCCAAATTTGACTCAAGCCCTGTGGGTCCTACTGTAAGGTCGTAAAACTTAAATAAAAAGTCTGTGAAAATGTAATACTTGTTTCTTTAAACGCTAAAGAAACATAATTTCCTATAAAAAGGTACGTCAACGCATATGTGAATACCACAAAGAAATAGGACAGTAATATATATATATGAACATCTCAACACGAGTAAATTTCATGTCTTCTTTAGGAGGATACAAGCGTTCCATTGATTTTTAGATTGGGCGAAACAGCCGCTGTCTTTTAAAACTATAAAGGCTGGCAAAAGTTATATGCAGATACTCAATAGTTAGTATTAATAACTGAAGATACAAGAGCGATGCAACAATAATGACAGGTACATTTAAGTGAACTTTCTTTGTCGCTATCAATGCTAGGTAAAAGAGAAAGAAAACCGATAAAATACCTCCAACGATTATAAATGTCCCAATCCCTATTTGTCGTTCCTTGTTTTTCATTTTAAAGGGTTTAAAATTCTTTCTCTCAGCTTGCTTCGATGCTATTCTCTAGGGTTTGGTAGCAATAACAGTGTGGCTTAGGTCGAACAATTTACCCCTTTCATCAATATTTAGCTCATCAGGTTTCTTTTCAATGGCAACCCGATATCTTTAAGGCTATTGTGTTTATGGTCGCCTATGACTAACTCCGCCGAGTTTTTTTAGATATCCATTCCATCCAACGTCACGTATTCTTTTTTTCCAACTTTTACGAAATCTTTGGGCTTCTTGCTGTCAATATTAAAGTACTGTAAGGCTCTTTAATGTTGACTTCTCGGTCCAAGTCACAGGTTTCCTCCAGATGACATTGTTACTATTCATTTATAAAAACCTCTTTTTAGGTGTTTTAACAGTTACAAGATTTGCAATATCTTCATGCTCATTAACCTTTTAGGTAATCCTACCTGCATTGCCGGTGTTACGCTTAATAATTTTAATCTTTTCGAGTTATAAAAACAAAAATGGAGGGATAATAAATGATAAACAACTAAATTTTCCGCTTGCATATCACCATTAACTTCGTAAAATGGATGATGTGCACAGTAAAGAAATAAGAAACAATAACATGGCCTGCACAAAGATGAATATATAAAATCTGAGGAAGCAAAAGTATGTCAGGGTATCAGTTTATTTTTACAGCTAGAACTTACCTGATTTTCTATTAATAGTTTGGGCTTATGAATGAATTAAAACATATTGAGCTATTTGCGGGATGTGGGGGAATGACTTTGGGTCTTGAATCTGCAGGCTTTAAACTATATTTTGCAAACGAACTCTCTCCAATGGCGAGTGAAACATTTGCTTATAATTTGCTCCAAGAAGATTTAGAAGAATTATCTAATCAAAATAAGACATCGAATAAATCTATTTGGATAAAAAGTTGTTTTGCAAAAGAGCAACTAAAAAGCCGTTTGCGTGAAAATCCTTTTGTAGCTAAGAATGGAAAATACTCTGATCTGGAAGCAACGATAGATTTAAAGTCCAAATTATTAATCGGCGATATAGACCACCTTTTAAAATGGTTACAAGACAACCCTTCAACAGTCACAAAAATTAAGAAACAAAATATAACCTTATTATCCGGCGGACCTCCTTGCCAAAGCTTTAGCCTGGCAGGAAAAAGAGAGAAAAATAATGTAAAAAATCTCTTGCCACTTTCATTTGCAAAATTTGCCGGGTTAATAGAACCTAAATTTGTTATTCTTGAAAATGTTAAGGGAATTACATCCCCGTTTACTGAGAATGGTAAGAAACATTATGCGTGGTTTGAAGTAGCAAAAGCATTTGCTTTGGAGGGGTATGTTCCGGTCTGTATGCTTTTAAATTCCAAGTATTTTGGGGTTGCGCAAAACAGGCCAAGATTTATCCTTTTGGCTATTCGACATAATTTAGCTAAAAACCTCTATGAGAAAAAGAAAAAGCCGGAATTAGAAGAGGCTATTCATTTCTATTCTACTGTCAATAAGAACCCAGATAACTTGGAAGGTATTAACCTCTCCTTGTTGAGATACTATGATATCGAATGGAACAAATCTCTATATAATGGTATTGTATTTCCAAAAATAAGTACCCCGGAGGGACAATTTGTTTCTGCAGCAGAAGCCATAGGCGATTTAAAAAGAACCGATGGAAAAATTCTTTACTCTAAGTCAAGGGTGTTGTACAGGGACTATTTAAATGCAATTTTTCCAAATTCCAACCAAGAAGTAGAACTTACACAATCACGAACCTAGAACGCACAACTATAATGTTAAGGCAAGGTTCAGATTGTACCAAATAATGAACGAATTTCAAAATGGTAATAAAAAAGCTGCAACTGAAGCCTTGCTCGGTAATAAGCTTCAAAAAGATGAATTGGCAAAATTGGCTCAAGAACTTGCCGGTTACGAAATATATATTAAGAATGGAAGTACAAGTGAATACTATAAAAGGTTAACAACACCAGCAGATGTAGAAAGCTATATAAAATCAATCTCAACTAAAAAACATAGCCAAAGGGCATTGAAAGAATATGAGCCAGCTCCTGCGCAATTAACTATACCGGACGATGTTTGCCATTATGATATGACCGAATTAAGAACATTGACTGTTCGAGAAGTGGCGAGGTTCCAATCGTTCCCTGACTGGTTTAAATTCAAATCAAAGGCAACGACGGGTGGCTCAAATAGAAAATTTGAAGTCCCACAATATACGCAAGTAGGTAATGAAGTACCCCCATTATTGGCAAAGGCATTAGGAGAAGTGCTTCTGGAAATTATTAAACTGGCAGACGAAAAATAAAATGGCTAGGTATAAGCGAATAAAAGGTGGTGAAAGAAATGAAAAAACCGGAATAGATTGGACTAGGCCCGAATTAGAAGAGGTGTGTGACCTATATATAGAATTAGGAGGAAAAAGCATCCATGAGAACAACCCAAGGATTCATCAATTAGCAGCAAAACTTGGTAGAAATATTCGTAGTGTTGAAAACCAATTATTAGGGTTCAAAAAAGTTGTAACCAAAGATACCGGTAGAAAAAATTATAACCGTTTAATTCCACTTATTTGGAAAAAGAAAACCGAAAAGCCAAACAAAAAAAGTGAGACTTTGGGATTTCAATTTCGTATTAGCTCTGCATTAAAAGACATTATTGGACAAGACTTAATTACGGATGATTATATAGCCGTATTCGAACTAGTCAAAAATTCATACGATGCTTACGCGTCTAGAGTGGATATATATTTTGAAAATATTTACTCAGAAAATAGCAAGATTATAATAAAAGACAATGGTAAAGGAATGGATGCAAATGACCTGAAAGACAAATGGTTATTTGTCGGGTATTCCGCTAAAAGAGAAGGTACCGAAGATGATAGTTTCGACTATCGGGATAGCATTTATAGAAAAAGAGCCTTTGCAGGTGCCAAAGGTATCGGCAGATTCTCATGCGATCGGCTCGGTCGAATACTTTATTTAGAAACTACAAAAAAAGTTCGCAGGGCAAAAACCGAAGTGCTGATCACGGATTGGGGTAAGTTTGAGGAAGATTCTAAAGAGGAATTTGTTAACATCGGTATTGAACATTTTCAAAAATCAAAGAGTGATTATGATCTAGAAAATGGAACGGTTTTAGAAATCAGCGAATTGAGAAGTAACTGGGACCGAGGAAAGCTTTTAAGATTAAAATCTTCGCTGACAAAACTGATCAATCCAAATCAAGGTAAGGGAGAGAAAAGATTTAAAATTTATATTCACGCAGAAGAAGAAAGCAAAGAAGATCATACTAAAACAAATGAAAAAGATAAAGTTAATGGGGAAATAAAAAATTTCATTTTTGAAGAGCTTGGGTTAAAACAACAAAAATTCATTCCTCAATTTCTGAAGACGGAAAAATTACAACAACTGAATTACTTGAAGGAGGAATTTTAATTTACAACATTAAGGAAAAGAACAAGTTTGAACTTCTCGATAGTATCGGTATAACTTTATATTATCTCAATCAAAGTGCGAAAAGATCTTTTAGCACAATGATGGGTGTTGCCTCCATTGAATATGGCCATATTTTTTTATATAAGAATGGGTTTCGGATTTATCCTTACGGTGAGCCAGGAGAAGATCCATTAGGAATTGATGCCAGAAAGACACAAGGTGTAAGAAGATATTTCGGCACAAGAGAACTAATTGGGCAAATTGAGATATTCTCGGACACCGATCAACTTAAAGAAACTTCTAGTCGAGGTGATGGATTAAGAAAAACAGGACATATCATCAGCTTGAGGATTTCTTTTGGGAGGTGCTAATAAAATTGGAACGATATGTTGTGCAGGTCCAAAAGTGGGGTTTAAGTATCGAAAGTGATGAAGATGGAAGCATGAAAGAAAGAATAACGAAGCTGATTGCAACTATCTCTAATTCCAATTCAATAGTTGAATTTCATTATCCAGAAAACCTTTTTGAAATTTTAGAATCAAGTCAATCAAAAAGCTCACAGAAGGTAATTACAAATCTTCGTCGTATTGCCTTAGCGACAAATGACAATTCTCTTTTGAACGAGATTGATAATGCCGCAAAGAAATTAATAGAAATTCTAAAAGAAAAAGATGAAGCTGAAAAGGAAGCCGAAGAAGAAAGGACAAGGGCTAATTTACTCACGAGAGAATTAGAGGATAAGGTTTCAGAGAATCTCTTTCGAAAATCCGTAAAATCTCAAGATTTAGACGAGGTAATAAGTTTTATGCATTCAATTGGCATTTCAGCGTCAACGATTGATAATTACCTAAGTGGAACTTATCAAAAGATGAATAAGAATATTCCCTTAAATAACGAAACTCTAAAAAAGACGATTGAAGAAATAAGTATAGAAAACAGAAAAATATTGACAATTAGTCGCTTCGGCACAAAGGCCAATTTCAAATTATATGCTGAAGAAGTAAATACTGATGTGGTGAAATATATAACCGAATATGTGTACAATATATTGGCCCCTTTATATAGAGAAGATATCACAATTATAATTCTTAAACCGGACTCGCTTACCTATGTTAAAACAATAAGACCCATTGAACTCTCAATAGTTTTTGACAATTTTTTGAATAATTCCATTCGAGCCAAGGCCAAAACTTTTTATATCGAACTCAAAAAAGATAAACATTTTCCTCTTATTATAAATATCCGGCATGATGGGAAGGAATTTCCGATTTAAATAAAAATAAAATATTTGATTTTGGCTTCACGACAACATCAGGATCGGGGCTGGGACTATACCATGTAAAAAAAATATTAACTGAAATGTCTTGTGATATAACTGTCAACAATAAAATCGAAAGAGGAGTAGAATTCATCTTAAAATTTAGATAAAATGCCAACCATTCACCACATCTGCTGGGTTGATGATCGTCCTAAATCATTAAAATCTTATAACGATTACTTAGACGTACTAAATTTAGAGCATGATTGCCAATTTGACATCGACGCACATTATGATACAGATAACTTAGACGCTATCGCAAGAAATATTGATGAAAATTTAATTTTCTTTATTGATTATAATCTAAAAGAAAATGATGGGAGTGGTCTTGATGGCCACGAAGTAATTGCACTAATAAGACGACATAATCAAACCTGCCCAATTGTTTTTTATAGTTCAAAAGCGACCCAACAGGACTTAAGGAACTTAGTTAAAGCATATGATAAGGTAATTTGCGTTATTAGAGAACAATTAAGAGGCGTATTAAAAGATATTGCTGACGGATCCTTCTCCGCCTAGACAGTCTCCACATATATTGGTAGGCGCTATAAGAAGCTGGCAGAGGTTTACAGGCGTTTTTCACAAAATGAAAAATAGCCTATTATTTAAGTAATTTTAATATAGCAATTATCTGCTAACAGCGACTTAATAGATGAGGTAAAAGCTATTAAAGATCAGCCAGTTTAAGAATAAAAATGTCTAGATCAAGAATCAAAGGTGGAGAAAAAAACGAAAACTCCGGTAAGCGATGGAGTAAAGGCGAACTTGCTGAAGTTTTGAAATTGTATGTCAATAATCCAGCCTTAAAAATTCATGAAACAAACGTAGAGTTATCCAACTTATCAAAACAAATTTCACGAACTGTTCGAAGCATTGAAGCACAACTCTTAATGTTTAGAAATTTAAACAAGCATGGAGATGATGGTTACGGCAATATGAACAAGTTATGCATAGAGCTTTGGCAGGAATATCTGAATTCACTCAAAAGCAAATAAGCATGTCTTTAAAAACCATCAACCTCACTCCGGATCCACGCATTTTAAGAATGCTTGGGCAAATTGAATTAAAAGGCTGGCAATGTATTGCTGAGCTTGTAGACAATTCAATTGATGCTATGTTGAAATCAGGTTCAGCGGATAAAGAAAACACAATACGAATTGAAATACCGACTCGCTCAGAAATTGCTCGGGACAATCCTCTTGAATTAAAGATAGTGGTGTTGGCATGGGTGCTGACGAATTAGAGAATTGCCTAAAGGCGGGTTACACTTCGCAAGGTAGCGACAACCTAGGGTTATTCGGCATGGGCTTTAATATAGCGACAGCTCGATTAGGGGATGTAGTAGAAGTATGGACATCAACCAGTACAATGCATCACGACATCGGTGTCCGTATTGATCTAATAGAAATGCAAAGAACAAAAAGTTTTGAAAGAGAATTATTAAAGCGTAATAAAACTTTTAAAATTTCCGGGACATCAATTGAAATTTCTAAATTCCATCCCCGAGCGGAAAAGCTTTTAAACCGTACGCATATTCAAAAAGAACTTAATCGAATATATTCTAAACGCCTATTACAAAGATTATAAAATATCCATTACGACCAATGGTGTTTTATTAAACTCTTTCGACTTTTGCGTATGGTCAGAAGATAGATCTGTTGAATATGAAGGCGACAAAATTTACGCTGTTCAACGATTTTCTACATGAATTTGATGATAGGTATTATTGTGCTAGGTGTTTTATTTGGATTGACGAATATGAAGAAGATATAACAACAGAGTCAGTTTGCTCAAATTGTAATCAGGCTGATATGTTAAAGCCAAGAGAAATTAATATTAAGGGATGGGTAGGAATCCAACGCTACAATGATTTGGATCACTATGGAATTAATATTATTCGAAATGGCAGGATAATAAAAAAGCTTGATAAATCTTTATTAACCTGGCAGGACAGGTATAATATGAATAATGGAGAATCGATTAAGGATTACTCTATAGATACAACAACTCAAGGAGGTAGAATAGTAGGTGAAATAATTGCCGATTTTATTACTCCTACTTATACAAAAGATAGTTTTGAAGAGACAGACCGGCATTGGTTAGATAGCGTAGAAGTCGTAAGAGGAAAAGGTCCGCTTCAACCTCGAGTGGGAGAGAAATTAAATTTTTCAAAAAATCAGTCCCCACTTGCTAAGCTATTTTATGGTTATAGAAAATCACATCCTCCCGGTTTAAGAAATTTGATTCCGGGTACTAAAACCGGGCAAGGATTTATACAATGAAGCAAAAAGATGGGCTGATCTATTTTACGCAGGGGATGAAGAATATCAAACAGATGAAAAATGGTATGAAGCAGTTTTAAATGCAGAGTTTCCAGAAGATGATTCGTCTGTTGATCCAACAGGGCTGACAGCGAGTAACTTCAGTAAGGGTCATGTAGCTAGGTGATTCACCTGCCGGGACAACTAGAATAAAACTAGTGCGGAAGAATTGGGTGATATTTATGAAGAACTATTCCCAGGAAAGAAAAACGCCAATAAAGGAACAAGAATATGATTTGCGACCGTTCCTGAGTGAAATGCCTTATATTCTCTCGATATATAATTATTGGCCATCTATCGAATTTAAATCGCCAATTATTTTTGAAGCAAAACAAGCTTCAAAATTTAAAGTGTATGTTAATAATCTATCACCCGTCTATTTAAAGATTTTGCAGATGGATGGGGATGATTTAATCCTTATGGAAATAGCCACACGCTATTATGAGAAAATCAATGACTTAGATATTTGGCCTGTCAGCAGGATCTACTATGAGCTAAAACGTAAATATTTGGGTGAAAAAATGTTAAGCGTCCAATCTTTGGTGGCAGAAGCTAAAGGCTTTAATTACTGATCTCCAGAATTTTTTAGTAAATGAATATGAAGATAGAGATTTACCCGTCATACCGAATTTGACTCCTAGAGCAGGTTAAGGTTTTAAAACAAACTTATTTACAAGTAGAAATGAAAAGCTTAACGAACATTGACGAAGTTACCCGCTCAACGCAATTTCTAAAGTACATGGATTTTGGATACATAATTGATTTTGCGAAAGACATACCCAGAATTAATATACGACGAAAATTATTTTGCGCTTCCTTACTCTTCGCTGGACGAAGATGATATAAAAAGGAGGCAACTGGACCAATACAATGGTTATTTAAATGATGTAAAATGGTTCATTTATGATCTAGCTAATTATACGGATGTATTGATAAAACAACAGAAGAATATAATAATAAGAAATAGTTTCAGTTTAGAATTTCTAAATGGAAAACTTGCTTAGTATAGAAAAAGGATTTTTAGGGAATAGAGAGATTAACGAAAGGACCATGGCAAGCCTTTGAAAGAGGGATTGCGCGTTTACTAGCGCATAGAGGATGGGATTCATATGATGTAGTTGGGGGAACGGGAGATAAAGGAGCAGATATATTGGGATCAATAGACGGCATAGAGAAAATATTTCAAGCGAAATTTTATCAATCAAACTAATCGCTTGAGCGTGGATATAGTGAATGACGTAGTTAGAGCAATAGATTTTTATGGCATCCAAGAGGGAGTTTGTGTTTCGAATAGGGTATTAGGTACAGAGCAAAAGAGAAAATTAGAAATTTATAGAAAGCAGGGATATAAAGTAGAAACTTTTACAGGGAATAAGATCTTAGAGACTTTTAAACAGCTACCAAACTGGCCAAATGATAAAAGAAAATTAAAGGCCATATCAACGAGAAGCGATAGATGAGAATAATAACGACTTATGAAAGACGGACTATCAAAAGGGTTAATTACTTTGGCCACAGGCTTCGGGAAGACATATGTCGCAGGGTGTTTCTTAAAATGGATTATTTGAACATTATCCAAATTATAATGTCTTGGTTCTAGCTGATAAGAAAGGAATTATTACTTCAATTTGACAAATCCATCTGGAAAAACCTGCCAAAATTTATTGCTACCCACCTACTACATGAAAGCGAAAAACCAGCTTTTCAACGAAGGGATGACATTGTCTACATTTCAGAGTTTAGATGGCTACTTAGAAAGAAACCCTAGATCTGTTTTTTGATGTAGTTATAGTAGATGAAGCTCATCATGCTGCTGCTGACACATTTATTGCGACTGATTGAAAAAATAAATCCGAAGTATCTACTTGGCTTAACGGCAACTCCATTTAGAAAAGACCAAAGAAGTATAAAGAAGATATTTGGAGAACCACTTAGTAAAATACGATCTTATTAGAGCACTACAGAAAGGATACTTATCGAACATTGATTATAAGATTAAAAACGACAATATAAACATTGATTGGGTTTCCCAGGAAAGCAAGAAGGGCTACACAATCAAGCAACTTAATAAAAAGATATTTCATACCACAAAGAGATGAGGAAATATGTGATGCAATTTTTGAAATATTGGAATTATAAAAAACCAGAACGAGGTATAGTATTCTGTAATAGTAGTGAGCATGCTGAGAGAATTGAACAAATTCTAAGAACGAAATTTGATTTTTCAGCTCGTTCTTTAACAACGCGGGTTCTAGATCCAGATGAGAGAGCAAAGAGATTAAGACTGTTCAGAGTTGGGCAAATTAAGATTCTAACATGCTATGATATGCTGAACGAAGGAGTAGATATACCTGACGTTGATTTTTTGGTTTATTTAAGAGTAACGCATAGCAGAGTAATTTTTTTACAACAACTAGGTAGAGGACTAAGGTTTAAAGAAGGAAAGACATTGCTCGTACTTGATTTTGTAGCAGACATACGACGATTTAGCTGGATTAACACTTTTTAAGAAAGAATATGATGATTACAAAAGTGAACCGAAGAAAGGAAAAGGATATTGAAGAACTAAAACTTCCATCGAATTTCCAACTTCAATTTTTAGATGAGACTACCAAGGACTTTTTAAATCTAGTTAAAGCAGACGCTTCAGAATTAGATGAAAGTTCAGAAGATAATTTAGTTTATATAACATAAATAATCTTCTTAAAATACAAACATTTTAAGTTCAACGGACAAATAAGACATTTTGGATTAGTTGCAGTACAAATAAGAGCTGCAAAATCTAAAATACCCCAGTTAATCTTTTTTGCATTTTCATGCTCTACAATTTTATAAGATAGTTCTTGCAAGTAAGGATCATACCTTATATCTGCCATTTTTCTTTCTCCAAAAAATCTTTCCAATACCCTTGACATATTTACATCAACCAATGGACTTGGTTGATTAAATACTACCAGTTCTACAGCATTTGCAATATACTGTCCCATAAAAGGAATATCTTGCAGTTCCTTCCTATTCATGGGCAATTTTCCATTCCGTTGAACGATTTCTTTAGCCAGGCTCATTAACCGCTTTGAGCGTTGACGGTAAAGACCTACCGGCTTTAGATAATTTTCTAAATTTTTAAGATCGGCTTTGGCCAAGGCCTTCCAATTCGGAAAATCCTTTAGAAAATTAGGGTAGAACTTAGATATTGTTTCGGCCTTTGTTCTTTGCAATAGCACTTCAGCAATAATATATTGATAATTACTTAAGCCTTTCCTTCGCCAATAAAATTTCCTGGCACCTGTTTTGTACCATTCCAGTATTGTCTTTTGAAAAAAATCAATCTTCTTTCTAGGGATATGTTTTATCATTCCTGCAATTTAGTTTGCAGCAGTTATTGTAAGGTCGTATTTTTGGCTCTTCATTTCCTCCCCATCTTTTCCTCAATTATCTTGTTATATTTCTCCAATAATTCCAGGTATTTATTCTTCCATTGGGTCAAGTATCTTGATGCTCGCTATTGCCTGAAGATCTTTGCCGTGAATGCACCCGGGTTGATCAAATGATCCCGGCCTCGTCGTACAATGGATAGTATAAGAGTTTCCGAAGCTCCAGATACAGGTTCGATTCCTGTCGAGGCTACGAACTATAATCAGTTAAAATCCCGACCGCAGTGTTGGGATTGATGATTCCTAACGATTTATTCATTTAATTTTTCCATCTGAAAAAAATGTATCTCGAAAGATTTTCCACTTTCCATCATCTTTTTTCCAAACTACCAAGTATCTGCCACGTGACACCACTTTTCCATTTGAGTGAGCCCAAAAACCTGTGCCTTGTTCAACAAGTAGTTTACCATTCCCCCATAAGCCAGTTGTTTTAAAGCCAGAGCCGGTTATACTATCACGAATCATACTTCCAAACTCTTTAATGATATTATCTCTACCTATAGTCGAGGGGCTTCCATTATTTAATATTTCTGCATCAATGGTGTATAGATTTCCTAGTTTAAGAGAGTCTCCATTTTTTAACGCATTCTCAAATTCCCTGACCTGAAGTTCAATTTCTTTTTCCATTGCTGGATTTATTGTTTCTGTCGTTGCCGACTCTTTTCCTTTTTGGCCACAGCTAATCGCAGAAGCTGATATTAAAAATGTTAGAACTCCGAGTGCTAAAACATTTGCCTTTTTCATTGATATAAATTTTAGTTTGAATAATTGTTTAAGGCTTAAAAATTCGGTTTCAATTCCATGAAGTCCAGAATATTAGTCCGCGGCATGTATTGACCATCAAATCTCGATAAATGAAATTACCTTAATCAATGATCATCGCCTGAGCTAAATACAGCCAACTGTTCAGGATATATTAGGTAACGTAAACGAACACTTTCGTACATCAACTGTCCGGTTTCGAACACCTCCTTTATTCCACATTTCCTAACTCATTGTGTCCGAATGAATTCGGATTTGGCACGGGCTGTGAATCAATGTTTTGGGCTCAGCTCAACGATTCCACCCTGATGAACTATTTTACGAACAGGAAAAAGATTCAGCCATGATAAAAAACTATTTCAAAATAGCCTGGAGAAACCTTGCAAAAAATAAAGTTTATTCCTTTCTCAACATTGCTGGACTTGCCTCGGGAATGGCAGTAGCCATGATCATTGGTTTGTGGATCTATGATGAAATGTCAACCGACAAACAGTTTAAAAACTACCATTCGATTTATCAGGTGATGATGAATCAGACCTTCGATGGAAACCGCGGCTCCCAAACAGCATTGCCCTTCCCGCTAGCTGAGGAATTGAAAGCAAAAATTCCGGACTTCAAAGGAATAGCTATGTGTGACTGGGGTAATAATCATTCATTGGTTTATGGAGATAACAAGATCAGCAAGTTTGGACACTTTCTCGGCGAACAGGCCGTTGATATGTTTTCCTTAAAAATTCTCAGCGGTGATAAACAGCCTTTGCATGACCCTTATTCAATAGTACTGACAGAGGAAACAGCAAAAGCACTTTTCGCTTCGGAAAACCCGATTGGTAAAATGGTTAAGTTGGACAATATCACTAACTTGAAAGTAACTGCCGTAGTTCCCAAGCCTCCAAAAACCAGCTCACTGAAGTTCGATTATCTTATTCCATCGAGTTTACTTGAAAAAATTTATACGTGGGTCGAAAAATATCATAAGACAAACTGGGCCAATAATTCCTGGCAGATCTTCGTGCAAGTAAATAACAATGCAACAGAAAAAGCAGTTAATGCCAAGATAAAGGACATTGTACTCAGTCACTATCCCGATGCAAATGCATCTAAGACTGTTCTGCCCGAACTCTTTATTCACCCGATGAGCAAATGGCACCTGTACAATGATTTTGAAAATGGAAAAAATGTAGGTGGATTTATAAAATACGTCAGGATGTTTGGTATCCTCGGCTTAGTCGTCCTATTAATTGCATGTATAAATTTTATGAATTTAAGTACGGCCCGTTCAGAAAAAAGAGCAAAGGAAGTTGGCGTTAGAAAGGCAGTTGGTTCGGGAAGAAAAAATCTTATCCGGCAATTTTTAAGCGAGTCCATGTTAATTGCGTCATTGTCTTTTTTGCTTGCATTGTTACTCGTCTTCCTGGCCCTACCGTATTTTAATAAACTGACAGAAAAAGAAATGACTCTCCAGATCAGTAGCCCGCTATTTTGGGGAATTATGATCGCATTTACAGTTATAACTGGTCTTATGGCCGGTAGCTACCCGGCTTTTTATCTTTCTTCCTTTAATCCTGTCCGGGTGCTGAAAGGACATCTGAAAGCAGGCAGAGGAAGCTCACTTCCACGTAAGATATTAGTGGTTGTGCAGTTTGCTTGTTCGGTAATACTGATGATTGCTACCGTCGTTATTTATAAGCAAATACAATACGGTAAAAATCAGCCAATCGGTTTTAATAACAGAGGTTTGATCCATGTGGACTGGTCGGATGACATTGAAAAAAATTTCGAAGCCATGCGACAGGAATTATTAAGTAGCGGCGCGGTGGTTTCAATTTGTCAAAGTAATTCTCCGCCTTCAAATATATTCAGCAACAACAATGGATGGGAATGGAAAAACAGTCAGCCTATAGAGAAAACTGTAGTTTTTTCAACCATTGCCACCACCTATGATTATACAAAAACGTTGGGTATTAAATTGCTGGATGGCAGGGATTTTTCGAAAGACTTTGCTGATTCCAACGCCGTGATCCTGAACCAGGCCGCCGTTAAACGTATGGGACTTAAAAACCCTGTCGGTGAAATGCTAAAATGGAATGGAAACCCAATGAGGGTCATTGGTATCATACCCGACATCCAGATGGAGTCTCCTTACCGGCCTATTTCTCCTCTTACCATCATATTTAATAAGGGTTGGGTTGGATATGTCAATCTGCGCCTGAACCCTGATATGGCCGCTTCGAAATCGCTTAGTCTCATAAAACCCGTTTTTGATAAATACAACCCATCTTTCCCTTTTCTATATCAGTTTGCTGATGAAGAATACGCAAAGAAATTTAATTATGAAGAATTGATAGCCAATCTCGCCGCAATAGTGGCTATACTGGCTGTTTTTATTTCATGCCTGGGTTTGTTTGGTTTGGCCTCCTTTACTGCAGAGCAAAGGGTAAAAGAAATTGGCGTCCGCAAAGTTCTTGGTGCAAGTATTCTCAGCTTGTGGCGACTGCTTTCAAAAGATTTTATTTTGCTGGTGCTTGCTGCCTGTGTCATTGCGATTCCGGTTTCTTACTATAGCATGACCAAGTGGCTCAAAAGCTATGAGTATAAAATCAGCATCGGGATCAGCGTATTTGCCTTGGTTATCGCTGCATCTATTCTCATCACATTGATCACAGTAAGCTTTCAGGCACTGAAAGCGGCTATTGCAAATCCTGTTAAGTCTCTGCGAACAGAGTGAGCAAGCCGCTATAACGTTAGTCATATAGTTTAATACTAAACGTCCTATTGTCTCACGCGATGTCTGATCCTATCTTGCCGGAATTCTCTGGTAAGATGAAAAATATATTAACCATATTCTGCATAGTCTTCTGCGCAGTAGTCGGCTTTTCCCAAGGAACTGTGATGGATGAGCCTTGTAACGAATCACATGCTATTAAGAAAAAAGGTCGCTGGATAAAGGCGGAGAATGATAATATAAATGTTAACCCGGCCGTTCGAAGCGAAGCTTTTAAGAGACTTGACGCCTTTCACCAGCAATTTGAAAAACTTTACCCCGAACCTATCGGTGTGGATATTCAATGGAGTCGCAGCATAGCAGTAAGTGATTTCGGAGAAAAGCGTGCTTACAGATTGAATCGCGATGGGGTATCTACATATGACGTATCTAACGTTCCCCATTTCAATAGCTATACATATTTAATTGCCTTTCCCTCACATTTCTGCCTTTGGGACGGGAAAAACAAAAATGGCACCTTGATGCCCGGTGAGAAACACGGGGATGCGGTCTCATTTTCTATCCGGGCAAATAGCTTGTCTGAATTTTATGGCGAAACCGGAGATGATTGGACCATCGACGGTTTACCTGTAAGAACGCTTAGACCTGTAAATGAGCAATGGAAGGGATATGACGTGTATAATCCAAAAGAGGGCAAGACCCAGCGATTTCTTTTGATACATCGGCCTGGTATATTGCCATACAAATCTGTCAGCAAAAAACTTTATCTCGAGCGTTCCATCGTCTTTAACAGCAAAATCTTTGATACACAGCAAGAGGCAGTTCGTAATATGCCTGTTCGAAGCCTTGAAGAACAGGACAAGGAAAAAAAGCAAAAGCTGGTAAAATTTGAAAAGGATTTCGGCAGCGATGCCAAACGATTAAAGTCCGCGGTTGACTATTATCTCTCCGGTTACCAGACTGATCAGCAGCGAAGGGACGAACAATTGGCTAAGATCACTAAAGGTAGAGAACAGCAATTAAAACCCTTTTATGACGAGCTGGAAAAAGCAAGGCAGGATGGCAGCCTCGATTCACCAGCCATGGTCCTTCAACCCTATCTGCCCAATCCTGTTTTTGAAAGTGATCCTCTAAAAGCGAACATGATGGTCACGGAAAACCCTGATTATGTGCGCAAGGATCTTCCGAAGCATGTACCGCAGTTCTTCGTCTTCTCATGGAATTGGTCGGATTATCCTCCCCACCGGGAAATGGAAAAAAAATTTTTTCAAAATTTTCCTATTGAGAAAGTTCAGCCAATGCTTGATAAGTAAGAAAGAATATGAATTGGATCCCCAAACTCACGCTGCCTCCCCCGCTCTAAAATCAAAAATAACATGAGTGCCGCCTCGCGTTTCCTCCCGCATGGTGCCGCGCAACTGCTGCGTAAGTAATGATACCAATTGCCCTCCAAAGCCAGTTCCCTTCGTGACACCGGATTTGCCGATGCCGTTATCAGAGACTTCCAGATGAAGTGATCCATCATTTCTTTTCTCCAACCGGATCCGCACTTTGCCATCACTCCCTCCGGGGAAAGCATACTTAAGAGTATTGGTGAGCAGTTCATTGACAATAAGCCCTAATGGAACTGCTGTATCGATATCTACATCGAGCTTCTCCATCGCACATTCGATGGTTATCCTTTTTTGCGCACCAAATGAATCCAATATACTTTCACTAAGATTCAGAAAATAATCCTTCATTTCAATCGCACCGAGGTTTTTACCCTGATAAAGTTTTTGATGCACGATCCCGATAGATTGAACCCTGTTCTGACTTTCCTTCATCGTTTCCCGCGTATGCGGATCATCAATCCCGACTCCCTGTAGGGCAAGTAACCCGCTAACGATTTCCAGATTATTTTTTACCCGGTGATGGATCTCTTTCAGCAACAATTCATTTTCTGCATTCCTGGTTGCCAGCAACTTGTTACTTTTTGTCCGGGCACGGTAACTGCGATACCCGAAAAACAAAAAACCTGCAAGTAGCGCCGCCAAACCAATCACCAGCCACTGGACCATCCGCTGTTGTGAAAGCTTTGACTCCTGTGCGGCGATGGTATCTTCTTTCTTCTTCGTTTCGTACTCGGTGAGCAGCTTTGACATGGCCGCGTCACTTTCTACCGACGCTATACTGTCTCTTAAGCCAAGCGCCTTTTTTTGAAATTCTAATGCCGGTTGGTAATCACCCTTTTGCTCATAGATAGAACTTACATGTAAATAGTTTTCTGTGAGGTTAGTCAGGTCACCATCCTTCTCCTGGAGACGGACAGTTTCAAGTTGATATTCCAGGGCCTTATCATAATTACCCATGAGCAGGTTTACTTCGCCCAGGTTGGCGAGACCGGCAGATATACCCGCAGGCATACCCATCTTTTTCGATAAAGAGTATGCTGCATCATAATCTTTCAATGCTTCAGGAAATCGCTTCAAGTGCTTCAATGCATTTCCCCTGCTATTCGTCAGTGAGGCCAGCTCGATATTATTAAGACCCGCCTGTGGGATATGATCAACTGCTTTATTATAGAAGTTGAGCGCTTGCCGGTCGTCGTTCATTGCGATATATGCATTGGCGGCCATGAAGTAGGCAAAGAGCAGGTCGTAAGGAACGCCAGTCTTTTTAGCAATATCAATTGTTTTGTTCGCGTATTCCAAGGCTTCCTTTAATCGCCCCTGACGAGTAAGGTCCTCAGTTATTTTGTTATATGCTTTGCAGATGCCACTTTTATCTCCGCTGGCTTCCATCAACTTCATCCCCTCCAGGTCGAGTTTCATTCCTGCTTCAATGTCTCCTTTCTTTTTTTCCAGCCATGACAGCCTGAAAAAAGTATTGGCCTGGCCTATTTTGTCGTCATTGGCTTTGTAGCCTGCCATTGCTTTATCAAGAAAAACCTTTGCTGAATCTAAATGCAAAAGATTTGAATGTACTCTTCCTGAAGTCTCGTAAAATTTGGGTTGCCAGTTTTTGTTCTCACTTTTATCGGCCAACAAAACACCCTGCGTAGCGTATTGTAATGCTTTTTCCAGATCGTAGTTAAATGAAACTGTAACAAGTTGGGATATCAGTTCCAATTTTTTCTCATCTACTTTTTCTACAGCCAACTTCTTTTCGAGACTGTCATAGGGATTGTTCTGCCCCCAGGCACATTGTGCAAACAGCATCACTGCCAGCCAACATTTTTTCATATACTGTTACAATTTTTGCATGTGTGCGAGAAGATCACCCTTCAGGGATTCACTTAGAGGTACTTCACGGTTGGCAACCATTACAAAATCATCGCCCACGGCTTCTACCTGCCGGAGGTTAACCAACCAGGAACGATGAATTCTCATGAAAAGACGGTCCGGTAGTTTTTCTTCAATTGTTTTTAATGTCACGGACAACAGATATTCATTGTTTGTTGTAAAAATGCGGCTATAATTTCGCTCTGCCTCCACGTATAGGATATCCGCTATCATGAGTTTAACCATCTTTTCTTTATGCCGAATGAAGATGCGGTCGCTTAAAATAAAAGTATGGCCCTCCTCGTCGTTCCCCGGTTTGTTGGTGGGTTCCTGCCCGGCCATGCGGCTGATTGTGAGTTCGATCGCCCTTTGCAGATCCAGTTGTATAAAAGGTTTAGAGATAAACGCCGCCGGCCTGGTTGTCTTAGCCCTGTTGAAGGTGGCATCATCTGAATTTGCTGTAAGGTAGATGACAGGAATTTGATAATGCTTTTCTACCAGGGCAGCGGTTTCAATGCCATCCATTTTTCCTTTCAATCGTATGTCGAGTATAATAATATCAGGTTTATTTGTTTCCAGATGATGCATGACTTCCTCACCGCTGGAAAGTATCCCCGTTACTTCATAGCCAAGCGAAGTCAATTGCAGGGATATTTTAGCCGCGATGATCATCTCATCTTCTACAATTAATATTCTGACTGCGTTATCCATGAACGATGTGCTGGTAGTGGTTTGCAACCTAAAATGTAGTCAAAAAAAGTCGTTTAAAAGCAACTGTCATAGCCTTATTTGCTATCCCCGCTAAAAATTTCCCTTATTCGGACAGTATCCAGCCTTGTTCGTCCCTACCAGGCCGATTCGCCTATTCCTGGCAGTTAAGTTTATGGAAGATTTCTTTCAAACAATCGTCCTGATCCCGCCCCTTTGAACAATCGGTACAGTCAATTTTTTAAATATTAAAAACAAAAATCATGAAAAAGCTTCTTCCGCTAATCATCATTTTATGTTGCGTGGATCTTTATGGTCAGATAAAGAGAGACCGGGATTATCTGGACCAGGCTGAGAAGACTGCAATAGGTAAGGCTCAACAGGATGCATTTGAATACGCAACCAGGAAAAGGGATGGGATTATTAATAGAAATGAGCCTATCAAGTGGCAGCAAGTGAAACGTGTACGTGGCAGTATCAGTTATACAATTTATGCTGAGCCGAAAGCAGGAGATCCGGAATCATTTGCCATAGTTTTCAATATGGTGATTGACAAGCTATTGGAAAAAGTGGTTAACACAAATTTAATTGCAGCCGCTGACATCAACCCTGAATTTGAGGTCTACTTCTTAAATCATCATCCTGGTAAGTTTGTTCGACCGCTCTCACTGCCAGCAAGCGGAGTACCGACATTCGACGTATCTGACTTTGAAAAATTAGGAGTCATGGCGTTTACCCGGGATGCACTATGGACCCCAAAACGCCGTATCGTAGTGCAAATGTTTTATAACACCAGTAAGAAGGGCGATGAACTACAACAACAACTTTTTCATGCTATAGGCCATATTTTCCACGAAAAAGAGTTGGGTGAAGCCAGTTATTGGAGCAGCAGAAGCTATTTCCATAACGAGCCGGATGGCAATACTGGCAGTTATATCATACAGGAATATTCATCCGCGGACGTCACTAGCAGGGCTACCCATTCAAGAAAGGAATTTGTAGCCGAGGTTTTTGCAACGACATGCAGGGGAGTACCCATTAATCACAAATACGTTTGGGAGCGGTACGGGTATCTGTGGTCTCCCTATTTAAACCACTAATCTTATAGCAATGCAACTTAATTCTTCACTATTAATACCTTTTAACATGTCACACCATACAAAAACATACAAACAATATGCTTTGTCCCTGACAGCTCTGGTTTTCGCTTATTTCCTTCCAGCGACCTTTAACCAAACATATGCTCAAACAAAGCTCGAGGCACAGTTCGTCAAATCAGCAATAGTTGCCATGCCGGGGGCAACGGATTCAATTGGAAATTTTGAAGTAGAAACTAATAAGGTTTGGAAAAGTTACATCAATAAAACAACCAGGACATATGAAGAGGTAAGCCGGGACCAATGGTCTGTATATTTAAAAGATGTAGACAATGAAGAAAGCGTGGCTATTAATTTATGGCTGATGAACGTTTCCATCAATGGAGCAGTAAAGTATTCAATTAAAAAGGCCAATGATTCAGCCATCCCTGAAGACAAAGAAGAACAAGCCTATGTTGGAAGTACAACAACAGATAATAATACTACCGCGACGACCGAAGCTGTCAATCCCCCCACAGCAGCAAATGGACTTACCGTTCAATCGGCCGTAGTTGGTGATCCCGGATCGAACGCCGCAATCGCAACCTATGAAAAAGAACCTGGCGGGCTTTGGAGAAGTAACCTGAACAATATCAATCGTAAATACCAGGAGACCGGTCGCGACGAATGGTCTGTATACCTAACGGCGATGGATAACCAGGAAACTGTCTCCATCGATTTGTGGCAGAAACGTGTGTCCGTAAACGGAGCAGTAAAATATTCAGTGATCCGGACCAGTACTCAGGGAGCTACCGACGTTTCGGGTACTAATAATACCGGCGGTGGTGTGACTGCCATTCCGGTTGTCAATACAACTCCCGTTGTGGCTGCCAATACTAATGACCAGGATATCTCGAATTATATCAATAACCTAAGTTATGATCCGAGGGTATTGCTCAGCGTTAAAGAAGCCGGCAGCAGTGAAGCATTGCCAGCTGCGGGTGTCAAATCCCGGAACCCACAGGAGAATGGTGTGATCATTTGCACCAAGAAGCCAAGAAAGTTGGATGAGAGCATGCAAAATATCTCCATATTAAAACCGACTTCAGGTGTCATCTTTCCCGGAGCGCTGATCCTCGCGGATGGAAGGTTGGCAGAAGGTTTGCCAACTCCGATCACTCTAAAAAGAGCGCCGATTTCGTTGCGTCTGGATTTACCCGGCTTAACTAATATGGGAACAAAGGAAGTCCAGGTTCCAAAGAATTCAAGTGTACAGGAGGCCGTCAATCAACTATTGGAAGGATGGCATCAAAATCCCGCTTCACAAGGTTATACCAATGCTGCAGCCATCCGATCTTATATCAAAAAAGCCTACACATCCGAACAACTGGCCCTCAGCTTGGGATTCCGGTTGGACTGGGCTGACAATTTCTTCAGCGCAGCGGCTAAAGTAAACACCAACTCCGAAACGGATGTTACCGTTGCCTTTTTTCAACAGGTATTCTATACGGTGACAATGGATCCTCCCGAAACGCCATCATCTGTTTTTGATCCTTCTGTAAGTCTTGCCAATGCCAGGAATATTTTTAGCAACAATGCCCCACCGGCCTATGTGCGATCTGTAGATTATGGAAGAACGATCATGGTAAGAATGGAGACCTCGCAGAAAATGCTGTCTTCACAACTCGAAGCTGCCCTCAAATTTGCTACTGCCGGTGGAATGCAGGTGAGTGCAAATACAAAAGACACGATCAATAACATTTTAAGAAATTCGACATTCTCTGTTTATGCAGTTGGTGGTAACAGTGAATCTACCGCACCACTTACGTTTATAGGGAGTTCGGATCTGTCAAAGCTCCAGGAAGTGATTAATAAGGATGCAAAATATAGGAGAGATAATCCAGGAGTACCTATTGCATATACCGTAGCTTTTTTGAAAGACAACACCACCGCCAGCGTTAAGTCGACTTCGGATTATGTTGAAACGGAATGCACAGAATTTCCAAACGCCTTTATTAAGCTAGTACACCAAGGAGCCTATGTTGGAAGGTTTACGGTAACCTGGCAGGAACCAAATAAAGATGGTGTTCTATTCACTCCTGCTCCTTTTGTTTCTGGAGAAAAAACAAGTGGTTATTCTTATACACTCTCATTACCCGGCGATGCCGTAAACATCAAAATAAAAGGTGAAGCTGCAACCGGTTTGGTTTGGGATCCCTGGGGAGAAGCGATAAATACGACTGAAAAAGGTCCGACCAATTGTACTTATGTTATTAAAGGGACCACTTTGGCAAGAGAGAAAGATAAAATAGATTGTCCAAACAAGTAGAGACTGTTCGCGTCTTAGAGTTTAAAAATCATATTCACTGGCACACCTGGTTGATCCGGGTGTGCTTTTTTTTACCGTCCAACCAAGCAAATCATTTTACCTTATTTTTCTTAGTACCTCCAGCACAGTCTTATTGCCAGCTTCTTCTTCAACCCATTGTCCCACACTAAGCGTTCGTCTGGGTACTTTGGAAAAATCCATTCCATTGAATACAGAGGCAATCGATTCATTCGGGACCATGCCACGCTCATCATTTAATTCCGCCTGCTCGCAGGAGCCGGTGACCATTTTAAAGAACTGGTTTGAATCACCATTGATCTTCATGTACGCGCCCCGATCATCGAAATACATTTCCAGGTCAACCTGCACAGGCCCTCGGCCAACCACAGTTATGCCACAAAATTGCGACTCATCTGAATGAGTTACACTACAGATATCTATGTCAATGTCCAATTCAAGAAGCCCTGCATACCCGATGTCGTCGGTTGGATCCACATCTTCGATGCCGTAGAGTAAACCCGTGAGCACAACGTTGCCGTCCCGCCTAATTGGACAGTCCGGCGCCGGCCCATAGAAGGTCCTGTAACCAAAGAAACTTACGCGAACCTCGTAAATGGCAAGCTTGGAGGGATCAACGTTCATGGCGGAATTGCCCGCGATAGTTAGACTATCCAAAAGAGAATTATTTCCCTGAGAATTGTTATTGGTGGCCGTTTGGCCCATCCCAGTTAAACCATAAACAGTAAAATTATTTCCTTTGAAATCGTCGTTGATGATCGTTACCATGGCGACGCTATCCCTGAGTGTCGCCCCGGACACCTTTGTTAGAATTATCTTGAAGGTTTCGTCAGGTTCCACCAAAAGTTCACATTGGATGATAATATTTATCCTTATCATCTTCTTTCCTTGTTCAATAGCTACCGACTCGCTCTTAGCCACATAGTCAGAACCCGCTGTTGCGCTACCATCACGCGTAATATATGCCAGCGTGACCGGACCAGCCGACCCTTCTGAAATAGTAAGCATAACGGAGACAGTCCTTTGCCCCGTATTGCCCTCGACAATTGCTGCCTTGGAAATTCTTATTTCCGGAGAATTCTCCAAAGCTTCATGGCCGCCCATGCTATGGCTGAAAAGAGACAAGGGAATTGTAAGCAGTACAAAGAATAATTTATAATATTTCATGATGAGTTTGTCGGCATTGAAGATAGATGCAGGGGGGCCACAGGTCAATAGAAAAAAGATCAGTAATCAGTATAACAAATGTTATATCCAGGTCTTTTGCACGAACAAATCTCATTTCGCCGGCAGATGCACCACAAACTCGGTAAATTCCCCCTCACGGGTGTTTACTTTTATTTCACCGCCATGGGCTTTTACAATATCGTAGCTCATTGATAAACCCAAACCCGTTCCTTGTCCTGTAGGTTTCGTGGTAAAGAAGGGTTGGAAGATCTTATCTTCTATTTTTTGTGGAATACCATTGCCATTGTCCTTCACACTTAACTCTACTATGCCATTTACCTTTTTCGTAGTTATTGAAACATGTGGTTCGTAATGATTAGTCGCCGACACTGAAGCCTTGGCAGCCACAGCATAAAAAGCATTGTTGATCAAATTCAGAATTACTCTTCCAATATCCTGCGGAATAACATTGATATTACCAATGCTTTTATCAAAATCGGTTTTTAGGGTTGCGTTAAATGATTTGTCTTTTAGCCGAAAGCCATGATACGAGAGTCGTAGACATTCATCAGCTAAAGCATTGACATTGGTTGGCTCTTTTAGCCCACTGTTACTAAGGCTATGTTTCAGCATGCCTTTTACAATGGCATCAGCACGTTTGCCATGGTGATTTATTTTTTCATTATTCTGAAAAATATCGTGCAGGAGCTTTTCTTGCTCGTCACTTTCTAATTTTGACTTCTGATTTTTTAGTTCTTCAATCAGTTCGTTATTTACCTCACTAAAATTGTTGATGAAGTTTAAAGGGTTTTGTATCTCATGAGCTATACCAGCGGTGAGTTCTCCCAGCGATGCCATTTTTTCCGATTGTATCAGCTGGGATTGGGTGGATTTGAGCGTTTCAATAGATTCATTGAGCTGTTTAGTACGCCTTTCTACTTTGACTTCCAGCTTCTCCTTTTCGCGTCGCAGTCTTCTTTCACGCCATTTACTGAAAATTCTAAGGGCTGCAAGGAAAACAAGACCGTAGATTGTGTATGCCCACCAGGTTCTCCACCAGGGAGGCAGCACACGAAAGGAATAGATAACCGGTTCAGACCATATTCCGTTGGGGCCCTGCGCTTTTAATTTGAAAGTATATTTCCCTTCATGCATATTACCAAAGGAAGCAGTTGTACTTTTTGTTAACGGGCTCCAGTCTTTACTATAGCCTTCCAACATATATTGGTAGTTCACCAACTTCGGGTAAGCCATTTCTGTAGCATTAAAATCAAAACTTATATTATTGTGCGTATATGGCAACCGGAGATTTACCGGTAGCAAATAAAATGAAGTAATACTATCAAAGCGGATGTCACCGAACTGCTTCCTCATGCTCTCGCGTTCTTCCTCAGAAAATGTACGCCTGAACGTCAAATTCTCTTCCGTAATATTAGCAGGCATTGTTATGCTGGTTTTATCTTCCGCTGGTTTTTTCGTTTCTCTTTCAGGCATGAGATCACTCCAGCAAATATTCAGCTCATCTATTTTTAACTGCTGGATCACCAGGGAAGGCGGAAGACTATCATGTTTGGGTAAAGCAGACGGATCAAAGCGTACCAAAGGCGCTTTTTCATTGGCAGTTCCTATCCATATCATGCCTTTACTATCACAAAACAAAGAATTTCTCCATGTCGCTAATATCGGATACCCTTGCTCAACGGAAAAGTGTTTCATTCCCTGCCGCATTTTAGTAACTGGCAATGAAGTAACCATTGCAGACAGGACTGTCATACCAACATTGGAAGAGATATACATATTCTCATCCTTATCGAAAATTATATCATACACGTTATTATCAACAAGGCCGTCAGCAGTAGATAAATTCTCAAATACTTTGCCATCAAAACGACTTACGCCATTACCCGTGCCCATCCAAAGATTTCCTTTTTTATCCTGGGCGATACAGCGAATATCATTATCAGGTAATCCCTGGGCCATGCTGAATTGAGTGAAGGATTTTCCATCGTATTTCCATAACCCTCGGCCAAAAGTGCCAAACCAGAGATTTCCTGATTGGTCTTGAAGGATTTCATCAACCACGCCGGCAATATTGAAATAAGTCGTGCTGATAGATTTGGGTTTCAGCAAGCTTATTCCACTAATGCCTCCCGCCCAGATATTTTGGTCTGTATCCTCGATCACTGACCATATTTGATCACTCACAAGGCCTTGCTCGGTTGTGTAGATGGTTAGGTTTTTCCCGTCATACCTTGTAAGGCCAGGACCGGTTTCAAACGCGAACCACATATTTCCGGCATGATCACGTCGTATCGATCTCACAAGATCGCCTCCCAGTCCTTGCTTACTGGAAATCGTGGTAAATCTTTTTCCATCATAACAACTTACGCCTCCTCCAGCAGAACCAAACCACATGTTCCCGGATGTATCCTCCGCAATACTCATTATAGAATTATAACTAAGACCCTGGGACGTTGAAACTACAGTGAACGCATCTCCATCATAACGACATATTCCCATACCGTATGTACCAAACCAGATACTTCCTGAATTGTCTATAGTAATAGTATAGATCGCGTTACTGCTTAAGCCTTCCGTTGTGGTAAAAGAAGTAAAAGATTTTCCATCAAACCGGCTTGCCCCTGCCGTACGGGTGCCAAACCATAGGTTTCCCGATTTATCTTCGGTAATACACATAATACTATCACTGGCAAGTCCCTGGGACCTGGTAAATGTGGTGAATTTGTTTCCATCATAGCAACTCACGCCGGATAAAGGAGTACCAAACCAGAGTTTTCCCGACCTGTCCTCAGTAATACAGGTGACAAAATCATCCGCAAGTCCCTGGGCCTTGCTAAATGTGGTGAATTTCTTTCCGTCATAACAGCTGATTCCGCCGCCGTTTGTTGCAAACCAGATTTTCCCAGACCTGTCTTGATGAATGGCACCTACATCATTACTAGATAGCCCCTCAGCGGTGGTGTAGAATTTGTACGATTTTCCATCGAACCGGCTCACTCCAGCCCCGCTGGCAAACCAAATGTCACCTGATCTATCCTCGATAATCGATTGCACAGGTAGATCAAATCCGCGAATTTGAACTGTTTTGCCAAACAGGGTAAATTGTTTTCCATCAAACCGGCTTACAAAAGATCCTCCTGTAAGGAAAAGGAGGTTTCCTGATTTATCTTCTGCCATACCGTAAACATAGTTGTCGGCCAGACCCTGAGCTTTGGTAAACGTTGTAAATGTTTTGCCGTCGTAGCGGGTAACACCTGCACCGTCGTGACCAAACCACAGATTCCCGAAATGATCCTTCATGGCACATTTCACGGTATTCAAACCCAGGCCATCAGCCATGGTAAAGTTGGTAAAACTAGATATGCCCCTGATGTCCGATGCAACCAGATGTTTATCCTGGTCAGGGAGAGAAAATGGAACAACCGTTGGTTTAGGGACTGTATCGAGAAGCGTAATAATCTGGAAAATGCTATCCATCGGAACTACATAGGGAGGGAGAAGCGTATCATGCTGCAATTGAGATAAAGGCTTGGAATTATTATTGCAAGCCTGCAGCAGCAACAACAAGCAGGGAAATGATAGATATCGAAAAAACCATTTTATCATATAAGCCAGTTCATTGCATTACTGGTGACAGCTGATTTTTTCATTGTCCGTCGGGAAATAGCGTTCGATAATCTTATACAATACAGGGTCATATGTTTCAAGTTCTTCCCTGGTGTTTATTTCATTGTGGATTCCATTTGCCGGAATGGATTCGGCATTTACATTAAACCAATCCTGCACACCTTCTGCGAAATATTCATCAATATTTGTGGCTGCATAAGTATTCTTATATAATCCTTTCGCAATAGCATCATCCAGTGCCTGTTGTAGCTCCTGGTCAATCGTTGTATCAACAAATCGAATCCCTAGTCCATGTATTCCATGAGCCATCTCATGAATGAATATATCTTCAGTGGGATACCAGTCAATGCCCTTTCCGTAACATAGAATATTTTCTTCCGAGCAACTGTTCAGAGGGATGTCAAGAGTCGCTCCATATCCGCGTCCGCGTTTATTCCAATCAGTGCCAGGGAAAATCTTGTTCCAATCGCGGCACTCCGGAAGATCGGTGGTAACCTCCGATTTTGCCATGATGCCGACGCGGATCTTATTTTCAATCATCTTGTCCAGTACATCACTTCGCCAGGACATCATTTTATTCAGCATTTTCTGAACAGCATAAAATGCTTCATCCGGAACTTTTTGGGATCCGATGACTGGTATTCCTGAGGCATCCAAATACTTTTTATAAAAAGGATCCAGGTTTAAGACAGATGGAGGCGCTGTAACAACGTTCGTGTCCTTCACAGCAGGCTTAGTCCCCACCTGATCAGCTACTGATTTTTTTGCATAGCAGCCAATCAATATTATCAGGCCAGCCATCAAATTCATTGTCGACCTGGATCCCCTTGGAGAGGACATTCTTTTCTTCTCATTCATTGACTTGATCATTTAAATAAACGCCGATTCAATTTATCCTAATTACACTCGTTATTCCATTTCGGATTAAGAGTTGTGCCATATACTTTAATGCATTCATTAGGAGGTGTGGGCCAGGTTTTATCAATTATCGTTTTCCATGGATCCCATACTAATCCCGTTGCGTCCCTCACAACTAGATGAATATTTGTTGCGTCATTTGGGATTTGGTACACCTCTCGCCAACCTGCGCCAAGACCCTGTTGATCCCGTAGTGTTACCGTTTTCCCACTCTGCGTATACGTAAGCGTAACCCACGCTACATATCCGCCACCTTGTGTTACGGTTAATTCATTTGGCTTGGATATCATCCTGCCAACCTCGGGACAATCTGTTTTAAAACGCGCATCAAAAATAGTCCCATACGATGTGTAACAGACAAAAGTGGGAGCCTCTATTTTTTCCCAGAAAATCCGTTTCCAATCCCCTGCTAAATACCATCCCCCAACGTAAATGTTCTTAGCTCCAGCGGGTATAGGCAATGATTCTTCATTCCCAACAGTAAGGTTTTTCGTGTTAATCTCTACTCTCTTATATTGCGGGTTAATTCCAGTTTTGTCAACGTTGTCATCATAAACTAATCTGAATGTTGAGACATAACCAGCCTGGCAATAAAATCGTACTTCTCCTGCTACATTAGATACAGGAATTTGAAAATTCTTTTGGGTTGCTTCCATAAACGCCATGAAAAACATAGATCTCGCGTTAGAATCCGCCATCATATTTGCAATATTAATATGCTCCGACATAGCTGCGCCTAATTTCATTTTCAACATCGGTTCTACTTTTTGATCCTCAACAACTCTGATTCCTTCTACGGTGCCAACAACGATGGCCATAATGATAGCGGCTACGGGCGCTGCAACTACGGACGCCCATCCAGCTGAACCTATTGCACCCGAGGCTGCATACTCAGTACCAGTTACTAATGCGGTAAGTGAACTCGTTGAAGCAAGTTCGGCCCCCGCTGCTCCACCAAATGCTGCAGTCAGACTGACCCAGGTGACCGTTGTAATCCCGAGCATGCCGCCTGAATATGCAGAAAGGAAACCAGTAACTGATGCTAGTGCCAAAGCCGCTGTTCCAGCCGTTATAGTAGCCGCGCCAATGGCTATTATACTAGCTATTTGGCCTGCATTATTTCCCAATACAGTTTTCATCCCGGCTTTTGAAATTATATCTTGCGGAGGTGTTTTACCGCCATACCATTCAGCTTTATTCAAGCTACCCAATGCACAATCTGGAGGAGCCTTATATCCATCCGCTTTATATTCACAAAAGTCAGCTCTCCATTTTTGATACTCTAACAAGATTGAGTTGGCAGTCCTGATTTTCATGCTTCGAAAGAGATCCGTTGACCATTGTTTAAGGGCTATAGCTTGAGACGTCGTGGCTGGCTTTCGAAGTTCATTCATCACCAGGGCGCAAAGGATACCATTGATACTCGCTCTTAAGGATGTTCCGTAAGTTATATTGGAGATCGCCTGGTCGGCATTAATAGTATTGTCAGTTGAATAATTTATTTCTGCTGCAGTTAGCCCCAGGCTTCCTAAGGCCCTACCCAAATCTGTTCCGGGCAAAATAGTAAGACCGGCTCCGAGGGCTTTTAGCATTTTTTCTTCATAGCTCTGGTTTCTGGGAAAAATTTGTCTGACAGAATTTTGTGCAATCAAAACCTGGCAAAACAATAAAAAGAAAAGTGTGGTGAATGCACCCAGCCTGAGGTGCGAAATAGACTTTTTCATTGCATTAGTTTTATGTTAATGAAAGCAAGTCAACCAAAAATGTGACCATCACGATCAGTCATATTGCGATAATCACAATTAAGGTATTGAATTTTGAATTCTAAAAAATCCGTTTCATCATTTTTTTGTGGATGAAAAAATATAGTCCTGGGTTGCGCTTCACAATTTTTAGAAATGAACAAACATCTTCATGAAGCGCGGATCAAACTCTAGCAAATCAGATAAGAGGTTGGAAATGAAAGAGAAATTTAGGAAGTTGCTGGAAATCTTAATGCATGGCAGTTAGACGAGACTATACAGCGAGGGCGCTTAGAATTTGGGCAAGGTTTCCGGTGCTGACATACGTCGGTATCCAGGTAAATTTTTGGGTGGTGGCAAACCTGTTGCTCGGAATCATCCTTCACCTGCAAGCGCTACGGATCAGTCGAATCGTCCATGTGCCGGGACTAACGAGCTTTGGTCCCGGAGTGATCATTGGGACCATCTTCGGCATCCTCTATGGAATCATCCTTGGCCTCGCCGGTTACCATCTCGAAAAAACTTATTACCGGAAAATGTCGCTGGGGAAAATCATCTTGCTCAATACAGTTCTGTCGCTCTCTGTGCAAGCCCTACTCCTGACATTAGTAAGGGTCACACTGGTTCATCTATTACCGGGCACCTACGCTGGTAATTATCCGTTGGACAACGCCTCTTGGGGATTCTTTTATGCCACGCTTGCTATCTATTATTTTTTTATGACCCTGTTGATCAGCTTTATTAACCAGGTAAATAAGAAATATGGGCCGGGCGTTCTCCTTCCTCTTTTATTAGGCAAATACAAAAGACCCAGGGAAGAGGAAAGAATTTTTCTGTTTATGGATCTAAAATCCTCAACTACCCTTGCTGAAAAACTAGGACATCTCCGCTACAGCTCTTTTATACAAGACAGTTTTCTTGATATCAACAATGTCGTGCTCTCCCACAATGCGGAGATCTATCAGTATGTGGGGGATGAAATAATCCTGTCGTGGAGTATGCGGGATGGCATCAGCGAGGCCCTCTGCATTCAATTCTATTTCGCCTGCAGGGATGAGATTCAAAGAAGAGAATCTTACTATCAAAAGCATTACGGAACGTTACCGGAGTTCAAAGCAGGACTACATGGGGGGATGACTACAGCGGTAGAGATTGGTAATATAAAACGGGAAATTGCATATCACGGTGATGTACTCAATACAGCAGCAAGGATTCAAGGACTCTGCAATGAATACGGTCATCAAATGTTGATCTCAGCCGAATTATTAAAAAAGATCGATCTCTCCGCAACATGGAAGGCAGAAATATTGGGACAGGTTATGCTAAAAGGGAAAATGGAAAGCGTTGAAATTGCCGGGATCAGTAAAATTTTTGAATCGAATGCATGAAAGATTCAATAAAATGACTTGCTCTTATGAACTATACTTTTTCAATAGATCCTCTATCCTTTGATCAGGGATTAATTCTACCGTACCTATCAATTTAATCGATGCGAAATCTGCATGCAAACTGTTTAGCAAAAAGTTGAAATTACTTGGCAATACGGCGGAAGGAACTTTCAACAGGGGAGTAAGACCCTTATCATACCATGCATCACCAATCGCCTGGCAAATGCTGTAATCACTATAATCCCTCCATTTGGAAGGCAAGGTAACAGTGTCGACCTTGCTGATAGATAAAGTATCTGGAATTTCTATAATCATGATCCGGAACTGGTCATTAAAACCGAGTCCCTTGCGACGGACCATATTTTCCATAAATGCAATGGGAATCGACTCCGCGGTGTAAATGACTTTCTTACCCTCGCTGTTCCATCGACCGGCAAGACCTGGTGCAAAAAGTGAGGTGCTGTGCATTTTATGAGCGATCCGGTAGACCAGCATAACAATTTATGCTACATATCCGTGAGCAAGCCGGTTCAGTTCCATTAGGACCAGGTCAACACCACCCGGTGTGTCCAACCATTTCATTGAAACTTCCTTATTATACCAGTTAGGAGATTTTAACCATTGGTTAAATTGCTCAAGATCTCCGAAAATTTCCTCTCCAATTGTAAAAAGCTGGATCAACTTAAGCAGATGTTCGCCTTCTATTGGATTAAAATATTTCTTACGCACCCGGTAGTTATTAATAGTGCGGGGATGTATATGCAGCAGGGCAGCCAAATTCTTTTCCGGAATATTGACTACCTCTGAAAAGGAATAAAAAATATTTGGCCGGACTCCTTTGCGAGCAGTGTGCACAATAGATAAATTATCCTTCAGATCAAGAGCATTGAATTTTCGGCGAAGGGCGGTCATCTAATTCTTTTCACCAAGATAGTGAAAAAATTCAACTTACTAAGTGAAATTTTTCACATTATAACGCTTTCACAACCACTATTTTATTCTCTCCTCCAATCAGTCCCTCCCACTAAAACTCTAAATTTAGCTAAAAACATCAAATATTTATTGTTTTTCGATAAATAATTATTGATATTTGTACTATTAATTATCAAACAAAAATTATTTATGAGAACAAGAACCGACATCCTCCTCACCGTTATGAACGTCCTTGCCTGGATAACGTTCATTGGCCTAATGATTAAAGCAGGCGCCTTCCTGGTCTCCTATGTAGTAAGCGTTGTTAATCCGGAGGGTTCCAAAAACGTTTACAATGGATTGAACTTGTATGATCTTAGGCAATTTAGTTTTTGGCACTATACTTATTCCATTTCATTCATGGTTGCCTTACTCATCCTGGAATCATATACAGCCTACTTAGTTATCAAAGTGCTTTCTAAAATAAAAATGGCCAATCCATTTAAGATAGAAATATCCAGGAACCTGGAAAAGATTAGCTACTATATATTCTGTATATGGGTGTTGGTTGAACTTTACGATGCACACATAAAATGGCTTATGAAAAAAGTACCCGGACTCGAGGAAAATCTGATATCCGGGGAATTCATATTCCTGGCAGGAATAATCTTTGTTTTCTCACAAATATTTAAGAAAGGAGTAGAAATTCAATCCGAAAACGAATTAACTGTATAACTATGCCAATTGTCGTGAACCTGGACGTAATGATGGCCAAACGGAAAATGTCATTAAATGAACTTTCAGAAAAAGTAGATTTAACACTGGCTAATCTCTCTATACTTAAAACCGGAAAAGCAAAAGCTATACGATTTACCACCCTTGAGGCTATTTGCAAAGTATTGGATTGTCAGCCGGGCGATATATTAGAGTTTACAAGAAAATAATACTTGCCCAATCCCATTTTAATTCAGTTGCTTTGTAGTCCCAAAATTTAAAATAAAAATTATGGAAACAACAACACAACAACTTACGCCGGCTACCATCATGCATGTGGGATTGGGCTTCTGGTCTTCTAAAGTAATGCTGGCCGCCGTTAACCAGGGACTGTTTACACACCTGGCGCAAAAACCCCTGTCCGTGAAGGAAATAAAAACGCTGCTAGGTTGGAATTGCTCCGACCGTCATGCTTCTGATTTTCTCGATACCTTGTTTGCAATGAAATTTCTTCAAAGAGAAGGGATCGGAGCCACGGCTATCTACAGTAACTCCGAGGAAACTGATTTTTTCCTGGACAAGAACAAACATTCTTATATAGGCGGAATCCTGGAAATGGCTAATAACCGGTTGTTTCGCTTCTGGGCTAACCTCGAAGACGGGTTAAAGACCGGCTTGCCACAGAACGAAGTCAGACATGGGAGTGAAAATTTTTTTGCTACCATTTACAAATCGCCGGAACTGCTTCGTGAGTTCGTCAACGCGATGTCGGGAATTTCAATCGGTAATTTTAGCGCCCTTGCCAAGAAATTTGATTTCTCAAAATATCAGACCTTATGCGATATTGGCGGCGCCGCCGGCATGCTCTGTATCCAGGTCGCTTCTCAGCATCCACACATGAATTGTACGAGCTATGACCTGGCTCCTGTTGAACCTATTGCCAAAGAAACCATTGAGAAATTCGGACTTGCCGGTAAAGTTAAAACCGCGCAGGGCGATTTCTTTACAGACAAATTTCCTAATGTCGATGTTATTACGATGGGCCTCATCCTTCACGATTGGAATGAAGAGAAGAAACGCATGCTGATCAAAAAAGCATTTGAGGCTCTACCGGAGGGCGGGGCATTTATAGCGATCGAAAATATTATTGACAACGAACGCGCTGAAAATGTTTTTGGTCTCACCATGAGCTTGAACATGCTCATTGAAACAGGTGATGGGTTCGACTTTACCCTCGATGATTTTTCTAAATGGACAAAGGCGGCGGGATTTAAGAGAGTTGAGCAAATTCACCTGGCGGGGCCGACGAGTGCGGCGATTGCGTATAAGTGAGAATAATACTAGATACTAGATGCTAGATACTCGTTGCTAGATTTTTCACTTCTAACTTCTAACAAAAAAAAGCAGCCCCCACGGCTGCTTTTTACATTTCTAAAGAAATGCTTGCTTATAGGGTGATATTGATCGTAACCTTTTGTGTTGCCGGATTATTCTTTGACCCGATCGTCAATTCCTGTCCATCTGCAGTCACAGCTTTTTTCAAAGTCAATTGAGCGGTGGCTGTCGTGGCCGGAGAAACGATGACATTATTTGGAATGTCTACCGTTGCAACAACGTTCGATTTGTCGCGCTCAATAATCGCGGTTTGATCGACTAAATTTATACCGTCTCCAACAACGTCGTATGTAACGGTTACATTCTGCTGCAAGGCAGTCCTTACCTGGAAAGTAAATGTCAATGAATTTCCCTGGGCCACGGTCTTGGCAGCCGTGCTGCTCAACGCGACATAAGGCGGCAAACTATTGATGAAGTCATAGTTATCGCCCGGTGAATTTTTCTTATCACAGGATTGCATGCCTAACATGACAAGGATGAATATGGAAAGAGATATTTTTTTCATATAATTATTATTAAAGGTCAAACCACATTTTTTCGTAGTATTTCAATTGTGCCGGTGCATTAGGATTCAATGAATGCTCATTCTGCAGGTGATATTCATACCTCCTGAATAAAGGTGTAGATGGCGCACCCGTTGGAAGTGTCAATTCCGGTGTTTCAGCTCCATCCGGTCCAGACCTTCTCCATTCTGTAAAGGCTTCGCCGGGTTCATCCATCTTATCCACCCAATGATGATAATGGATAAGCGCAACGGGATCGGTAACCGTCGCCAGGTCGGGAAGTCCTGCGGCAAACGTAGCTGCAGTACCGGCCGCTACACCGAAATATTTACATGACTCTTCAACAGCCTGCTTGTAAAGTGTATTTGCCATCGTCAGATCCACAGGCACACCTAGCCCCCGCGCATATACTTCTGCTTCAAAAAACAATTCTTCCTGGTAAGAGAATATCAACTCGGGTTGATCGGCTCTGTGAAGTATGTGAGATACACGAGCATCGTGCGCATCATCTCCATCCTCTCCCGGAGTGATACCATAGTAATTATCTGCAGCCGCCGGTTTATCAAAAAAGATAGGCAGACGCGGATCATTCAAAGGCCTCATGAAATCAGCCACATATTTAGAAGCAAAAAAGAAATTGTTCCCCGCCATTATATACCTCACTCAGAGAGAACTTGGGATTTTTTCTGCCTTCGTTAACTTCGAACGGAACCTGGAAGTTGTCATCGGCAGAACTAACGAGTCCGCCGGCAGTAATTAAAGCGCCAATTGCGCAGCTTTCGATGGATCTTTATCAACCATCGTCATGAGGATACGCAGCTTTAGCGAATTAGCCACCCTCTTCCACTTGGCAATGTCGCCTCCAAAGAATAAATCATAGTCGGAAATCTTGAATTCACTCGTTTCATCAAACTGCGCCAGAGCTTCATCCAATAGCGCAATGGCCCCATTCATTACATCCTCCTGGGCATCGAATTTGGGATAGGAAACATCGGGTCTAGTGCTTCCGAGAAAGGAACATCTCCAAACATGCTGGTAACATCATAGAAGCATTGCGCCAACAACACTTTGCATTGCGCAGCCGCATTGTTATTTACCGGGGTTGCGCTTTCCGAAAGAGCAATCGCCTGTTTCAGATTAATCCCGGCATTTACATAAATGCCTGACCAGGTATTTCCAAAAAAGTTAATAGAGAAGATAAATTCACCAGGAGAAGGCGCATCCCATGCCGTTGGATTATTACCCCCATCAGCGATCAACTGCCCCGCCAGGCCAATGGGAATATAATAGTCCCCACTTGCTCTCAATGTTGCGTATGCGGCAGTCGCACTAGAAAATAAAAGTTTGGCATCTACAAACTCCGCAGAATTTGGACTTCGATTGATGTCCAGGTATTTCTTACAAGAGGATAGGGTCAGCCCTACCGCAGTTATAATAGTTATATATACAATGTTTCTTTTCATAACTAACCATTAAATTTTGATACGTAAATTAAATCCCCAGGATCTTGAAGAAGGAACTGAATTAAACTCCACTCCTTCGCCCAGACTGGCTGAACCAAAGAAGTTTACTTCTGGATCTATGTGCGGTACATACGATTTGATGATCCAAAGGTTTCTGCCTTCCAATCCGATCTCAAGCCCTTTGAGGAATTTTGCATGCCTGGACAGTAGTTCATTGGAAAAGCGATAGGCTAATCTGACTTCTCTGAGTTTTACATATGAGGCATCGAAAATATTAGCTTCCGTATTCTGCGTTCCAAACTGCGTCCAGAAATCCTGCATACTTTGTACTGGAACCGTATTAGGAATGAATTTGCCAGTATTTGGATCCAACACCACTCCATTGTCAATAAATACCCTCCCACGATTTTCAATAGTTTCCTTGGCCAGTCCATTTGCTCGCAAAGATGCTGATGTGCTGGAGAAAAGGACCCCGCCCTCCCTAATATCAACCAGGAAACTTAATGCGAGATTCTTATATGTTATTGTATTATTGATGCCCATTGTCCAATCCGGGAATATGTTCCCGAGATTTTGATCGCCTAAGGTTTTTCGAAGTCCTGTATTAGCATCGATAACAATGTTGCCAAGTGAATCTCTCTGCCATGCTGTTCCCCAAATAGCAAAGGGTTCGTTGGAGCGTGTTTTGATAGATAGTCCGCTAAATCCGCCCTGAAGAGAATAGTTTTTTACTTCGGCTGGCAATTGGGCTATCTGCTTGTTCTTGGAGAAGTTCATGTCAACAGACCATGCAAAATTCTTAGTGCGCACAGGAATCACCCCAAGCGTGACTTCAATTCCCTTGTTCTCAATAGAACCAGCATTAATCACCTGATTGAAGAAGCCCGTAGACCTCGGCACATCCAGGTTGATGATCTGCTCATCAGTCTTTGAATTATAATAGGTAACGTCGAGGTTCACCCTATTTTTAAACATTTTCATTTCCGTGCCAAACTCATATGTCACCTGATTCTGTGGTTTCAATGCGGGATTTGGAAGAATGTTCGGCACTATATATCCAAGCAATCCATTGAAGGGGAACAGAACGAGAAGGTTGTATTGCGCAAATGCTGAAGGCTGAGTCAGATAAGCAAAAGCCAGGTTGTAAGGAGCTGCATCACTACCCACATTAGCCCAGCTAGCTCTTAACTTTCCATAATTTAGCCAGGTGGCTTTTGGAAGAAGTTCGCTGAAAAGGAAACTGGAACTTATAGAAGGATAGAAATAAGAATTCTTACCCACCGGCAATGTTGAACTCCAGTCATTTCTTCCGGTTACGTTCAGGAACAAGAAATTCTTAAATGAAAATCCGATATCGCCATACACACCAACTAGTCTTCTTTTCGTTGAAACGTTGTTTGTACTTACCGCCGCCGCATTGGCGAAGCTGTACAGATTATCAACGGTAAGGTTTTGTGCAGACGATTGTTCCCTTCTAAAATAGTTTTCAAACACATTGTGGCCTGCAATTACCTTCAGGCCAAAATCGTTTGTTATTTGCTTGTTGAAAGTAATGATGAGGTCATTGTTGATGATCTGGTTATATAAATTAGCGGTGAAGAAATTACCTGTGAGCGCGCCAATCGTACCAGGCCTTGTTACACCTCTTCTGAATTCATAGTAATAATCCGTACCCACGTTATCACTAATGGTCAGCCACTTGACAGGTGAATAGGTTATAATAGCATTTCCGTAGATACGATCTACTGTATTGGAATATTTGTTGTTATTGATTACCCAATAAGGATTGTTTCCTGTCCTGCCAGGTGTTAAGGTGATTTGCTGGCCGGTCACGGGATCTACATAATTATTTTTTACTTCATTAATGTCAACAGTTCGCGGAAGGGATGAAATGATCAATTGAACTCCGCTAAGGTCATTGGCGCTTTGAATAGGTCTTCCGTCACTCGTAGTTCTCGCATAATTTATACTTGTTCTTACATCAAGACCCTTGAGGAGCGTTTTGCCAGCATTGAGCGCAATGGTGTTTCGGCTTAACTCTTCGCCCGGAATTATTCCAGTTTCTTTGGAATTCGTATATCCAAACCGGTAGTCACTACCGTCTCCGCCTCCTTCAAAAGAAACAGAGTTAATATATGTGTTTCCTGTTTTATAAAAATCTCTTACGTTGTCGGGAAAAGCCTGTAACGTAACCTGTCTTCCCAAAAAGTCTGGGAAAGTCTTATCAGTAACCTCGCTTATTTTGGGACCCCATCCATTGGTATTAGCGAGGTTATATGTTCCCTGGTTACCCTGAGCATACTCATTTTGCAGGTCAGGAAATTTCAGCACATTATCGAACCTCATTGACGAATTGAATGTAACGGAGGTTTGACCTTTCCTTCCTTTTTTGGTTGTAATAATGATCGCACCGTCCTTTGCTCTGGCGCCGTACAAGGCAGTCGCCGCCGCGCCTTTCAAGACAGTAATTGATTCTATATCATCTGCATTAATGTCGCCGGCACGGTTGCCAAAGTCTGCAGCATTGGAACCCTGTGGAACAGGATTTACGGCATTGGGTCGAACTGTATTGATCTGTTGTGCACTATTGTCAATGGGCAACCCGTCGATGACAAAAATTGGCTGTCCATTTCCCACGACCGAACTATTATTCACGGTATTCACGCCCCGGATCGTTATTTTCGACGATCCGCCGACTGTACCTGATTGAGATGTGACCCTTACTCCGGCCACTTTGCCGGCCATCGAGTTGATGACATTTGTTTCCCGTGCTTTTAAAAGCTCTTCGCTTTTCAGCGTCGTAGTACTATAGCCCAGAGATTTTTGAGTTCTGGTGATGCCTAATGCAGTAACGACTACTTCCCCGAGAGTATCCCGAGAGCTCATCGTTGCATTGACAGTCGCGTTGTCGGCACTGTTAATTTCAATGCTTGCGAAACCGGCAGCACTAAAAACCAAAACAGAATTGGCGGGGACCTGAATGGAAAAATCCCCGTTTGCATCTGCCGAAACTGCTGTGGGTGTTCCTTTTAGCGTTACGGTGGCAAAGGGGACCGGCCTGCCTTCAGAATTGGTAACCTTTCCAGTTACTGTTCGATTTTGCGCCAATAGGGCAATTGAGGGCAAAAAGAACAATAACAGAACTAACATTTTTTTCATGCGGCATAAGTTTTTTTGTGGAAGAATGTAAGCAAGGCAACAAGATGCAACACAATGCTTCAATCTACCAGCCCTTAATTACTGTAGCATGAATAGGCAGGGCCGAACAATGAAGAATGGGGATTCAAACGTGATCGAGTAAAGTGATGTGAGTGGTGAGTGGTGAGTGGTGAGTGGTGAGTTGTAAGTTGTGAGTTGTGAGGAATGTGCCGTGGTGCGTGTCTCACGCACCAGACCGACCCACGCGAACAACCATCACAATCAATGTTGGCGCGTGAGACACGCGCCAAGGCAAATATTAATCCGTTCCCTCACCACTCACCACTCACCATTCGCTATAAGGATTGTAAAAACTTGAGGAGTTGGTCCCTCTCCGACTTGTTCAGCTCCATAAACTGCTGCTTAGCATTTTGGGCCTCACCGCCATGCCAGAGGATCGCTTCTTCAATGGACCTGGCCCGGCCGTCATGTAGATAAAATGGTATGCCGTTCGTTCTTGCAAAAAGTCCAATTCCCCAGAGAGGCGTGGTCCGCCATTCCCTGCCCGTCGCCAGGAAATCAGGCCGGTTATCTGCAAGATCATCGCCCATATCGTGGAGCAGCATATCTGTAAAAGGTTGTATGCGTTGATTGCTCAGTGCTTTGAATGAAAGATCAATTCCCGTTTGAACAGTAGGCTTATGGCATGCACTGCAATTTAGTTGAGTAAATAAGCTTTTTCCTGATTGAACCTGCGGATCATTCACATTTCTGCGTGCCGGCACGGCCAGTGTTTTTACATAAAATATCACATGGTTTAGCGTAGTATCCGGCAATTCCGGATCGTCGGTATAAACATCCGCCTGCCCCTGGCCATAAGAGCTTTCCTGCGGGAAAACATAGCTCGTTACACCAATGTCTTGCTGATATGCCGCGGCAACCTGTATCAATAGACTGGGTGTATTTGCTTTCAATCCGAACCGTCCCAGTTCTGTCTTTTTTGTAAAAGGATTATAAACGTAATTGGGCTTGCCGCTGATCCCGTCTCCATTTGCATCGGCTTCATCTGCAAAAGAAAGAATGGTTTCTTCCGGAATATTTTGCAACAGGCCTAGTCCAAAGACCGGAGGAGCGAGGCGCGGAGATATCATATAATTCACCGGCAATGGCATGTAAGGATTCACCGGTGTATAAGTTGGCCTTCGCAGATTCACTATTTCACCATCCGGATAAGTAACAGGCACATCCGTATAACTGATGTTGATGGTTGCTTCTGACTGCCTGCCAAAAATGGCTACGTCCTGCAGCTGGCCACCATAGCCATCAATGGCTAGAGGTCCGCCATGTGCATCCTGACCTGGAATACTCAACCTGAATAAAAGCGATGAATTGACAAAGCCGGCAGTCGGAGTGCCTTTGCCATCGTTATGATGGCAGGAGGCACAGCTGACATTATTAAAGACAGGTCCCAGTCCGCTATTAATTGGCGCAGGAGCGGAGACAAATGTTTGCTCAAAAGCTCCGTCGCCAAAGCCGTGGACGCTCGCATCCCGATCATTCATTCCATCAATTTCATGAGTGAATGACTTGGAACTCTCGTCAAAAACGGTGGCCAGGCCACCGCTTAATCGCTCATCATAATTTTGATCATTGAAGATCGATGCCTTATTACACATCGAAAAGAACGATATCGCTCCGACAATGGCAGATAATATGACTATCTTTTTCAATACGTTGTCCTCACTTTGCTACTAGTCTGTAATATTCTGAATAATAAACGGCTTCAACTGTGTTTCAAGGGTCGTCCTTAACGTCCCCAGTGCATTCATAGTATTCTGACATTGGACTCTTTGTGAAATGATGGCCACCTCATACACCTCGGTGATATTATCAAAAGAGTTGATCGCTGCGGTGATTTGGGCCTGGAGGTCATTATCCAGAGAAATATTTTTTGACGCCACCAGTTCGTTAATGCCGCTTCCGTTGTTGGACCCGTATTTGCCCAAATACACGTTCTGCAACCCAATGATATTATTCTTAAAATCGACGGTGGAATTTCCGCTATACGGAGATTCGACCAATGCAGGGTCCATTGCGGTAAATGGTTCTAACATCTTGCCTTCTCCCACTTCTTCGCAGATCGCAATCAATCCCTCAACCATGGCGATATAGGCGTCCTGTTTCTTTGTATAAACCGTGCTACCCGCGCCAGCGTTAATGACTGATTGTGCAAAGTTGTCTGGTGCGGACGACCAACTGGTGTAAAGCGCATGGCATGTATTCTTCAGGTCTGCTGCCAGGCTCACCATATATAATTTTTGACGGGCTGTAAGACTTACGGCAGTCCGGCTGCCATGGTCCCCAAAAATGATATACTCGATTGGATGATATCCCCGCAATGATAATGTCAAAGCCTCAATATCCGAAGCAGAAAGTGCATTGCTGCTCGCTAATAGAGAATCCATTTGCACATAGTCCGTAGGCCATGTATCCATATTCGGATCATAATCCCTGTCTTCTACCGGTCCGAATAAAAATCCTTCCGCCTGCTCCCAAATGCTTCTCATATTCTTCCATGCATTCTTGGCCGCGGTAAGGTTCAATTCTGTTGCGTTTGTATTCAATTCCTGGATCACCGTATTGAGAGCAGTAGCTGCATTATCCAGATCCTGATAGTTCGCCAGGGCTACGTCATTGGTAAAATCAGCCAGCACAGTAGTTTTCAATGTTTCGAAATCCGCGTCTCCCGTGTCCTGGTCATCGTCCTTATCACAAGAAGCTATAAGAACCGATCCAGCCAGCATGAATGCTAATATTTTCTTCATTTAGAATAATTTAAATTTTTATGATTAACGTATTATTATTTATTGAGGTTGAATAATTCTTTAGTCTTTTTTCAGCGGGACCTTTCACCACGTTTCCATCACTAGCAAACCGGCTCCCATGCAGATTACAGGTGTATCCTCCTTGAGAGGGTTTTATCTGGTTATCCATATGCGTGCATTGCATCAGCAAAGCAGAATAGGAACCATCTTCTGTTCTATGCACCGCAATATCATACTGCCAACCCTTTGGTCTTACAAATTGAAGGTTGTTCTTTTCGAATAACGGTAAGGGAACTTCAATCAAGTTATTTACCGGGACAGTTTTAAAAACAGAATATGATGCAGGGCTGCATGCAGTCAAAGCAGGAATGGCGATCGCCATGCCGCTAAGGCAAATATGACAGGATGTTTTGAAGAATTCTTTTCTATCCATATCAAAATGAATATCCAATTCCGAGATTAAAAAAACTATTGTTTTGTCGATAAGCCAGTGCATTAGGCGCGGGGTTAATCACCAGGTCGGGATTTTGAGCACCGGTGTGGAGTAACCGAATATCCGTTTTGATGATCACATTAGGTATGGGCAAATAACTAAAACCGGCTATCAAATGTTGCTGCTTTATCGTACCATCATAGATCGCTTTCGGTGGAGCGGGAATGGAAGCATTCAAATCCAGGACTTCAAATCTCGCAAAGGATATAAATGCACCTTTATTCTGTTTCTGATATAGCCAATCATATCCAAGTTCTAAATAAGCCCCGTACATATCCGTCGCCAGGTTTTTTGCATAGGCTGTATTTACTTTGGCAGCATCAGGGTAATTGATATTTACAAAAATGGCTTTCGCCGAAAAAGCGTTTTTGGTGTATTGAACATTTGCCTCTCCAAGATAGATAGGCGTCCCGAACATGCCGCTATTCAGGCCGAGGCTATCTGCACCCCGCTTGTTCAATCCAACTGTTCCACCGGCATATCCCGAAATTTGAAATTTGAAATCCTTCCAATCATATTGCAGTGAAGCAGTCACCGCCAGGTTATTGGCAGATGCGTCACTACCTTCAGCTCTCCCTTCTCTTATTCCAGTGCCGTGCTCGAATCCTTCACTGTTCAGACCGTTCAATAACGCAATGCTATAATGAATGGGCCATTTGTCTGAGTTCCCATAGAATCCTACACCTAATTCTCTCCAGGTGGCTGGGATCACCGCTTGTTCAACAATGGGTCTTTCCACACCATTGAAATTTACAGGCAGATGATTTTCATTGAGGATTCCAATGCGAGGTACCAGCAGACCTGCTACCAGATATTGTCTGGGATTAAAATTGAATTTGAGGAAGGCTTGTTCGAGCGCTACTTCCCCACCAAATTCACCCCCGGCAACCTTTGCATCCTCCACTTCCAATTCCGTAAAGACAGAAATTTTTGAATTGAATTGATGACCTACGAAAAGGACGATTCTCTCAAGGCTGGCCCTGGAGTGCTTGGCATTGAAGTCGCGCTGATAAAATGCTGAGCCGTACCCGGAGATGACTGTCTGCTGCTTATTCAGACCCAGATGCAATGAATCTTCCCTGGTATAGATCAAGTTTTGTGCACGGGTGCGGATTTGGGCTTGGATATGAAAACTGGCAAACAATATCAGGAGCCAGAACAAGCCAGCTTTTTTCGTCATTGTGAATATTTGGGCAAAGTTGCCGGGAAGAGCAGGTTCCAGGCTTTTAGATTCCGGAAATCCTGTTACGCAAAGGGGAAATAGCGAAAATATCTTTATTTTTCAGGTATAAACTAACTGTCATGGCAACAACCAACATGAGGAAGCCTTCCACCTTCCTGTTATTTCCCTGGAGCCTCTTATCGATCGTACTTATTCTGCTTTTAAATACCGCTTTCACCGGATTTTTTGGAAAAAACTGGAGCTGGATCACACTAATATTGATTATTCCGGCAGCCATCCTGGAAAATTTGAAAGTCGGTTACTCTACGATGCGAGTCATGTTTTTGAAGGTGGTTTTCTCATTGATTGCGTTTATGATCGTGGGGATGGCATTCGGCGCAGCGCTGGCCGGCTGGCATCTGGAACGCTTTCAGAATATCTTGAATATCGACCGGGTGAAGTTACCGTGGTTTGTCTTATTGGCTTTAGGAGTCCTGTTGTTGATTGAGGTAGCGCAACTTTTCAGTATGCTGAAAGCTGTGAAGAGAGAGTTCATGCAATTTGATCCGGATAACTAAGTCAGTCGGTAAATCAGGCAACCTTGTGTTTATAGGAAAGGTTCCACCAGGTTTCAATCCTGGGAAATGCCAAATGAAACCAGGAACTATATTTTAGTGGATGTGTCTGCAGGGAGTGTTTTATCTCGCTCATGTCCTTAAAGCAAAAATCCATTACTTCTGTCTTGCTGATATTTACAGTGCCATCATATTCACCCACGAATACGTGATCAAATTCATATTCGGTAAGACCATTCTCAAAATCTACCCGGTAAACAAAATCAAATATTTTTTCCAGGCTGGTAGAAAATCCCATTTCTTCTTGTAGCCTTCGCCTGGCTGCATCCATCAGTTCTTCACCAGGGGTAGGATGGCTACAACAGGCATTGCTCCAGAGGTGGCTGCTGTGGTACTTCTTTGCTCTTTGCTGCAAGAGCATCTCTCCCTTTGAATTGAAAATAAAAACGCTGAAAGCCCGGTGCAACAAGCCTTTTTCATGAGCTTCTATCTTTCCAACGGTTCCCACCGGTTGATCATTCTCATCCACCAATATCACCTGGGTCTTTTCCATTCAGAGCGTGCCGCGAAGAATCTTTTAATACCGGGAAATATCTTTTTTCAGCAATTTTCTGGCAAAATGGATTCGACTTTTTATAGTTCCGAGCGGCTCATGCAATAAGACAGCTATTTCATTATACCGGTAGCCATCGAAATACAATAAAAATGGAGTCTTAAATATTTCTGGTAGTCGCCGGATCGCCGCTTTGATCTCTTTCATTCCTAAATCGCTTTCTGCCGTATTCTTTACAACTGACTGTTGATTGTTAATCAAATAGTCATTCGGTGTGCTGTCAAAGATAGTTCTATGTTTGGCTCTCCTACGGTAGTCATTTATAAAAATATTCCGCATGATCGTATACAACCAGGCCTTGATATTGGTGCCGGGATGATATTTCTCATGATTCGATAATGCTTTATAAACGGTCTCCTGGTAAAGATCATTTGCCGCTTCCGAATCTTTTGTCAGATTAATCGCAAAAGGCTTCAGGAAATTGACATTGCTCAAAAGAACATCATTGAACTCTATGCTGGACATTTTTTTGTTTAATTATTTTACCGTAAAATTAAACAAAGGTTAAACATTGACCAAATCGGGTTTCAAAAAAAGAGGTTAAAAAATGCTGACGGGAAAAAAGTGGAGGATAGCCCGCGCGAAGGTAGGCAGGCTGAAAGGTGAGATTAAATTATTGAATTTTAATCTATTGTAGCGACCGAAGATAATCGACTACTTCTGAGAGGGATTTTTTAAGTTGTATACGGGGGGGCAGTTTCTTCCGGAAATGCTCGGCAGGCTCTCCGGAAATGATCGTAAGGATTTTGGTGAAGCGCGGTTCAACAGATTGAATGAATTTCTCCAGGTTAAAACGACAGTGAGAGCAGGTAAGATGGATCAAGGCCACATCTGGCTTTTTCAATTTGACGATATATTCGACGTCCTTCAGAGGGGCATTCGCTCCGAGGTAAATAGCATCGGCTCCCTGGCTCTTCAATATATAATACATGAATAATAAACCCAATTCCTGGTGCTCGCCTTCAGGTAAAAAAAGAAGAAATCGCTTTCCCCCTCTGATAGGCGATACAGTAGTTTCAATAGCTACGATTAGCTTTTGCCGAATGATGTTGACGACAAGGTGCTCTTGTGCCGGATGGATTTGGCCCGTCTCCCACAGAAGTCCAATACGCTCCAAAAATGGAAAAATGATTTGAAGAAGTGTTTGCTCTATTCCCTTCTCTGCTATTTGTCCAACGATAATCTTTTCAAATCGAGGCATATCCAGATCAATCATCTCCTTTACCAGGTTGTTAATGAGTCTCTCTCTGATCGCTTCTTCATCGTCCAACTCTAATATCGTTTCATGAATTTGGTCTGGAAGCATCCGGTCGATTTGAGACACTTTGAAACCATATTTATTCAGCAGTGCGATATTCAGCACCTTCTTCAGGTCATCACTGCTATAATATCGAATATTTGTGTGGGTACGTCCGGGCTTGATGAAATTGTAGCGCTGCTCCCAAATGCGAAGAGTGTGTGCCTTTATTCCTGAAAAATTCTCGAGATCCTTGATTGTAAAAGCATTCATAACTATATATTCCTACAATTCAAATGGAAAAAGGTTTATTCTACGAGTTGATGGTATTCATCATCATAACTCACTATTGCGGATCAACCCCGATTCAATCATTTTATTCACCGGGCCCAACAGCGCCGGGTTATTTAATTCTTTCAGGTGATGTATATGGTGAAGGTCTGTCCCGATAAGATTATAATACTCCTTTTTTATTAGGTATTGGGCGAGTTGATTCACCGATTTTCCATAATAGCTCGTCAGTGAAAGAATATTCATTTGGAACAGACAGCCGATATCCTTTAGTTCATCATAAAATTCTTTGTTGCGTTCCAGGTAGATGTAACGTTCAGGATGAGCAATTACGGGCAAATAACCCTGCATCTGCATTTCAAATAAGATCTCTTTGATACTCATGGAAGGATGAGCCATGGAAAATTCCACCAATATCATGTTTCCACTGATCGCCAGTAGGGGCTCGTTTTTCCGCAGCATTTGAGCTACATGATCGTCGAGGAAATATTCCGCAGCGGCGTTCAATTCAATATCCATGCCCGCATTCTTTACGTCCACTCTCAATGATTCCAGCTTTTCTGTAACATTTTTCCGGTTGTTGCGATACATATCTCCCATGATATGCGGAGTCGTGATCAATTTCTTATATCCCAAATCCATCAACCCTTTTATTAGCTGCAGGGAAGTAGCGGTATCCGGAGATCCATCATCGATCCCAGGAAGGAGATGAGAGTGCATATCAGCATGGATAGGGCTGAGATCAATCTTCGCTGATTCCTCTTTGGATTTGGAAAATAATTTAAACATATCCTGCTCGGAAAATTAAAAATCTCTTCTGGGTAATGAGGGAAAAACTCTATACACCAATTTGCTGTGGGGAAAAAAGATATACCAGCCGGTGAGAAAAAGGATCATCAGATCCGTGAAAAATGTGAGATGCTGCTGGTACCAGATTTCCAGTGCGCCTTTCTTTGGAAGGATCAATTTTTCATAGCACTCATGGGGAGGAAGATTGCTCCTGGTAATGATCAATTCTTCATCTCTAAAAATGATAGAACCAAGGCCCGTTAGGCCGGGCTTTACTTTATAGACTTTACCCTTCATTTCTTCCGAATATCTTTCAAAGCCACTCTTCATCAACGGCCTTGGACCCGTGAATGACATGTCGCCGGTAAAAATATTGATTAACTGAGGCAATTCATTGATCTTGGATCTTCTCAAAAACCTGCCAAACGGTGTTACCCGAGAATCGTTGCGCATGGTAAGGTCTTTTGATCCCATATTTGGACTGTTCTTCTGCATAGTCGCAAATTTCCATATCCGAAAAATGGAATTGTTATACCCTACTCTTTCCTGTCGATAAAAGACCTCATGCTCGCCCGTCAGCAATAAAATGATAATAATGGGAATGAATAGCGGAAGTAGAATGATCAAGGCAATCAGGGAAAAAATGATATCCAAAAAGCGTTTGACAAATTTATACATGTAGTATTCGGAATAAATTGATCCTGCTATTTACTGAAAAGTAATTTTCTCCGGTGTGGTCTTTCCGGAATCGAAATATTGGTTGTACCAATCGATCGTCAGCTTCAGTCCTGACTTCCACGGAACCTTCGCAGAAAATCCAAGTTGTTTCTTAGACTTCGTAGTATCCGGACTGCGACGTGAAACCGAACCCGGATAGGTCGGAGCATTCACATACACTCCAGTAAAATTCATTAGCTCTCCCGTATAGTGAATCAGTTCACCAATAGTCGTTTCAACTTGCGTGCCCAAGTGGTAGATTTCGCCATTCGTTCCTTCCCTTTCCATCGCTAATACAGTCCCCTCCACCGCATCAGTGATATAACAGAAATCGCGGGTCTGATCATGACCGTATACTTTAAATGGATTTTCCCCACTTCTAAACCGAATGACTAGGTGAGGAATGACATGATTAAAACCCATCTTCGGCCCAAATACGTTATGATATCGGACGATAGTAGTCTCGAAGCCCAGCATTTTAGAGTAATTGAGAAACCCGGATTCTCCCAGCATCTTGGTGACGGCGTATGTAAATCGCGGATGTCCGATATGCTGAATACATAGGGGAACTTCCTCTGGTGTCGGGATCTGATAACCGAATGCATCTACCGTGCCGGCATAACATTCACTTGTGGACGCAAACAATACCTTTCCGATCTTTGATCGCCTCACCCATTCCAGCGTAAATAAAGTAAGAGCAGTGTTAATGCGGATCACCTCATGTGGTTTGCTATTGGCATTATCCACGCCCACCAACGCTGCCATCATATACACCTGGTCGTATTCGTTGTCTAATTTGGAATAGGATCTTTCTTCAGAGAAATCCTCGGCAATTACCCGAATCGAATTCTGTTTGACCAATTCTTCAAATTCCTCATCCCGGTTCTTCTTCATGAAATTATCGGCGATCGTCAGATCATAATCCCTGTTCTTGGCCAGGTATTTTGCCACATTAAAACCAATAAAGCCGGCGCCACCCAGGATCAAGACTTTCTTACTCATATCTCTTTGTCGTGATTATATATATTGTATTACAAATCACCACGGCCGATCACTTTTACAGTATGTTTGGAAGCAAGGGATTTAATTGCATCATTTGTGAGCACACCGATGGTATCATAAATAAATGTGGGCGGGTGATTTAACAATTTTCCGATCAGCGAGCCATTGTTCCTGTATTCCGAATGACCGGTAGTGATAGTGATGAGATCATAGGACTGGGTAAGCAATTCATCTATGTCATGCGTGACCCGAAGATTTTTTTCTTCCCAATACTGAACGTGAGGATCGTGCAAGAATATTTCACAACCCTGCATTTCCAAACGATCATAGAAACCTTCTACTGGAGTGGAGCGCGTATCCCCTACATCATTTAGATAGCTGACGCCGAGTAGCAGGACCTTTTTTCCTTTCAATGAATGATCGTACTGTGATTGCAAGTATTCGAAAGCATACCGCGGCATCCGATCATTAATATAAACGCCGATTTCACTTTGCGATAATCCTTCATTGCTTCCAAACAAGTTGGTTCTGGACCAACTCGCCAACAGAGGATCCTTGGTTAGACAATATCCTCCCACTCCTAACCCAGGCAGCATGATATTTTTGTGCGTCGGCCGCATCCGAATAGCGTTCACCACTTCATAAATATCGACGCCGGCTTCTTCAGCAAAACGACTCCATTCTACCATAAAGGCAATGTTCATGGCACGAAAAGAATTCTCCAACACCTTTGCCATCTCGCTCGCCCGGGTATTTCCCAATCTTGTCAAAGGATATTCATCAGTTCTGATCACTGACCGCAAAAATTGTTCTGCCGCATCAGCGCTTTTTTCATCTACCCCTGCAAACACGCGATAAAAATTTTGGATAGAGTCGATATACTTAGGACCCGGCATTACCCTTTCATAAGAATGCCCAACTTTCAAATCGTCAGATGTAACATTTCTTTTTTCCAGGCATTCCTTCAATAGTGGCTTCACTATTTTCTCCGTAGTGCCGGGAGGAACAGTCGTTTCCACTAGTACCAACACATCCGGCCGGCAATGATGCCCAATTGTTTCGATAGCCTTCCGGAATGAACTCATATCAACGCTATACTTTTCGGGATCGTCCGAAGCGGATTGTTTGTTTACATCCAGGTTAATGTCGACGACAATGATATCGGCTTTGCTATAGGCGTACGAATCAAATGAGGCATAATAATTTTTCTTCTTTATCGCGTTCTGGAAATAGGTATCAATCTTCGTATCGCTGCTGACTACGGGAAATACTCCTTCATTAATAGAGGAGATCTTCCACCATGATCCGGCTGTGGGAAGATCTATTCCGATGACAGCATACTCTTCTGTCAATGCATTAGCCACCACCAGGCCCATTACAGATCCGACAAAACCCAAGCCCTGTACAACCACCACTTTTTTGCCCGGATGTTGGGAAAGGAAATCGTCGATGCCTGATTTGTCACTGGAAGTCTTAGGAAGTAGATATTCCTTGTTGGTAATGGGACTACGGGATATCTGTTGTATTGTCGTTTCCATATTAAGGGAAGGCCATTACTTATTGACCATGTATTAAGATGATAAAGATAATCGATTTGCTAGCCAGAAATAAGACGTGCAGGATTCCCCACGACCTTCACATTGTCGGGAATATCCTGAAGAATGACACTCCCGGCTCCTATCGTAACATTCTTTCCCACTGTAACACCCTGTTTAATCACGCAATTAGCGCCTACAAATGTATTTTCCCCAATGGTTACATCGCCGCAAAGTACAGCCCCGGGAGCGATAAATGTAAAGTCTCCGATGATACAGCCGTGTTCAATCACTGAACCTGTATTACATACCGCCGTCATGCCCAGTTCCGTCAGGGCATTGATGGATACATTAGCTGAAATAAAATGTCCAAATTTTAATTTCACCGAAGGAGAGATGACCGCTGACGGATGGATCGCGTTGACGGGTTCACCCAATATCGGGCTTACTTTTTCATATATCTTCCTACGCAAGAGATTATTATTGCCAACACCAATAAAATAATCGAAGTGTTTCAACTTTTCCAGCACCTGCGGATCATTTTCAGATCCCAGATACTCTAAGTTGAATGGATTTAATGATTTGGCTTCGTTATCACAATATGCCTCCACCGTATAACCGCAGGCGATTAATATATCGACGCCAGTATGAGCATGACCCGAATAACCGATGATAGCTACAGCCTTTGACATAGATCAATTGTTGTTGAGCAGCTCCAGGTATTTTTCTTTCAGACAGAAATGAAGATAAGACTGATTAAAATACTTCTCGATCTTGCTTCGCAAATTAGTTGCGTATTGCTTCATTTCCTCCTGATGAGTTAATGCATATTCCAAATGCTTCTGTAAATCAGACGCATTACCGGCTTCAAATACCAATCCGGTTTCTTTATTTGTTACAATATCCATACTGCCTTCAATAGCTGTACAGATGATCGGGCAATTCATTGCCCCGGCCTGAAGCAATGTGTTGGGAAATCCTTCACGATAGGAAGCATGGATCAGTAGTTGGGAGAGATGCATAAAGTATTCTACCTGATCGGTCCAATCAATATGAATAATGGCAGGATGTGTTTTTATCGTATTAACGGCTTCCTCTGAAACCGGGTCGAGCTCTTCTTCAAAGGCACCCAATAGGATGAGTCGCAAATTGGGATTTGCAGCATGTACTATTTTGAATGCATTCAATACTTCCTCTACTCCCTTGTCCTTTACTATCCGGCCCATGTTCAGCAGATAGTGAAGCTTGTCATCGTACTGAAGCATCTTCTTTATTTCTTCCAGTTTTTCGGCATTCAGCCCGGATGGGTCGAATCGATTCAAATCAACTCCATTGCTGGACCCATGCCCGATCACTTGCAACTTTTTTTCCCTGACCAGCTTATTTTGGCGAATATAATTAAGCAGGGAATAACTGTTTGGCCAAACCTGTTGGGCCGACTTGCCCGTGATCTTTTCCATGGATATCAATATTCTTCTCTTCATGCCTTTCGCAGTCATAAACCGCAAACCGGCTATCGTATGGATGCGAATGGGAACGCGCGCAAATTTGGATGCCAACATCGCCAGTAGTCCGGCCTTTGGCGTGTGTGAATGGACAATATCCGGTTTTTCGCGGCGAAATAGCCGGTATAATTTCCACAATGATCTCAGATCGGTAAATGGCGTGATCTTCCTGGTCATGTGAATGATCCGGTAGTCACAACCTTCATTTGTTAGAAGATCGGGCCATTCTTTTCCGTCACTGCTTACCATCAATACGTCAAACCCATTCTCTTTCATATATCTCATCTGATTGAATAGGAGATATTTTAGAGACAGGGGCGCAGTAGTAATACGGATCAACTTAGGCATAGGGTAAATAGCATTTCTTATACCATACTTCCAGAGCAAATAAGGTCCACAACATCTTGGCTCTTTTTTCATCACCTGCATTGATTCGTTTTGCCCACAGCTCTGAAATAAAAGCGGGAGAAACATAGTGATGAACAAAAGCATCGGCAGCTAGCAAATAGGAGGCGATCATTTCCTTTAGCTCATGATCAACCCATTTCTTTAACGGAACTTCAAAACCTCTCTTTGGCTGGTGGATCAATTCAACGGGAAGGTATTTTTCAGCCAGCTTCCGTAGGAGAAATTTTGTTTGTTTGCCTTTTATCTTGAATTTGTCCGGTAACGTCGGTACATATTCCATGAGTTCCTTTGAAAGCAGCGGGCTTCTGCCTTCTAATGAATGTGCCATGGTGGCGATATCCATTTTTACCAGCAGATCGCCGGCGAGCAGGTTATCGAAATCCAGGTTCATTATCTTTTGCAGGCCGGTCAGATTCGATTGATTTATCGAATCAAAATCATTCTTCATTTCCTTTAAGACCACTTTTGCACCTTTAATATGTTTTTCAAATCCTTCAAAACTGTCAATAGTCGCTGACAAATAGGTGGAGATATTGCTTTTTCGGGCAAGGTCTGAAAGCCGGTACACGTAATTATAAGTGCTTTTCTTATCATGCGGCACCGGAAGCACTGAATGGAATACAGATGCAGAGTTCTTGACAATAACTCCCGGATTGAAAAAGTCATACCGGGCAAAGGGAACGTAACGCCTGTATCCCCCAAACAATTCATCACCCCCATCGCCGTTTAAAATGACCGTCAGGTATTTCTTAGCTTCCTGGCTGACGTAATAACTGGGGATCGCCGAACTATCAAAAAATGGCTCTCCGTAATTACTTAAGATCGTTTCAACATCATCAAGAAGATGTTTATAGGAAATGCGGATCTCATGATGTTTTGTATGATACCTGTCAGCAACGAGTTTAGCCAACGGCGCTTCATCGTAATCCGAATCGAAGGATACAGTAAATGTCTTTAGAGTAGCATTATAATTTTTTGCAATCGCGCTGACTAAGCCGCTGTCAATGCCTCCGCTGAGAAACGAACCGACCTCCAAATCGGAGGATTCGACTCTCCGATGAACTGCCTGATGAAGGTATTGATCGACCTTTTGTAGAGCGGTTTCAAAATCATCGCTCGATCTTTTTTCATAGTAATCATGTATCCGCCACCATTGCGTGACCTTGGGTTCGGCGAGCTGGGCGCTTACTTCCGCATAGCAGCCTGCCGGCAATTCCCAAACGTCTTTATACGGTGTAGTCGACTTATAGAAATAGCCCAGCCTAATAAAGTTCCGCAGGTTTTCTTCATTGATCTCTAATTTCAGCTGTCTCTGAATGGCATTCAATTCACTGGCAAAAACAAACCGGCCGCCGTGACTGTAATAGTATAGAGGTTTTTTTCCAGCTCGATCCCTGGCAAGGAACAATAGGTTTTTTTTCTTGTCATGAATTATGAAAGCAAACATGCCGTCAAACTCCTGCAGGCAGGATGGACCTATTTTTTCATATGCTCTGAGGATTGTCTCCGTATCCGAATTGGTGGTACATTGTATGCCTAGCTTTTTCCTTACTTCCCTATGATTATAAATCTCTCCATTGAAAATTATTGTAAGATCATTATGATGCATGGGCTGTCTCCCGCCAGTCAAGTCCAGGATCGCCAGCCGGTAGTGATACAGTCTGATACTTCCATTCTCATAATTACTTTGTTCATCAGGACCCCGGTGAAAAAGATCATGGTTTAATTGAAGAAGATCGAGTGGAAAATTTACTGAGCCGGCGAGTCCGCACATGTTCTTAAAATCTTTTGAAAGGAGGAACTACCAGTTCCAATATTTTATTAAACCATTTAGGGTAGCTTAATTTCGTGTTTTGGTACATGAGGAGGATCATCATGAGATAAAAGGGCATGCACGGTATTTTATAGCGCGATAGTGCGCCAAAATTGGCGGATGCGGTACCTACTGCCACTGCAAAAACAAATGAAAATACCATACACGCCAAAATCCGCGGATCGGAAAACGGTATAGTGAAGAATTTTCCAATACCGCGTTTAAAAATGAAATTCAGCGTCAAAACGAGAAAGACCAGGGATTCAAATGCAGAAAACAAGACGATAGGCGAGCTGATCTCCCAAAGAAACGGTCGATAGAATGTGGCGGCGATCCCTCCCAATGCCATTAGAACAGGATTGGACGCATCGATCTGAAAATGAGAATCTGTTTGGGTTACTTGTGCAATACTGGCATACATGGATCGCTGGTACTCGGCATTCCCTGCTATTTTATCCAGCTGGTATTGCTGGGCGGCTTCAAAAGATGTAAAATAATTTAGCAGTAAGTAGCCAATCCCGAGGCTGATCACAAAAGTCATCACCGCAAAAATATTCCTCAGTGTGCGGTTGCTAATGAGTTTATTAAATTCCGCAAACTGCCAGATCAATAGGCTAAGTATCAGGACCAGCAGGATATATACTTTGATAAAGAAAAGCAGGAATCCGCATACAATGATCCAAATTAAGGAAATGAATATTTTCTGTCGCCGGATAAAAACATTCAGGAAACCATAACAGATAAATCCCACGCATCCAAAACAGATGGCATCCTTCAGCAATCCGGCACTCCAATAACAAACTCCTGGAAGAAAAAGACATGCCAGTGCTAACTCCCGGTAAAGTCGTGGGTAAAAATGCAGAAATGTCTTAAATAACCGGATGGCTCCTCCTAGTGCGAAGAAGCCAAAGACCATATTGATGCACAGATAGCTATTCCAAAATAGATAGGATGGGAGCAATGCAATTTTGGGAGGAAAGAAATTAGCTGTTGCCAACATATAGTTCCATGTGAGGTCGGCTTCATATCCATCATAATAGAAATAATCAAAAAGGGGACTCTTAAATGTCACCTTTTGTGTTTCCAGGATCAACCAGAAATTTTCCGGTTTATCTTCTATCGCAGTCCGAAGGTCCTGTGTCGCCTGGTAATACATTGCTGTATCACCTCCTTTAAAATAGAATTCCGTGAGCAGCGTGAATGCAAAAACACAAATCAGCTTAAAATAGAATGCACGGTAATACAGATTTTGCATCCGCAGATCCCTATAATGGTTGGCTCTTCCCCGGACGATAAAATACATCATCACGAAGCACATGGGAAAGACCAGGAGGTCCTGACCCGAGAAGTAACTAACCAGGAAATGCATGCGTATTACTTACAACCTTTCGAAAATAATCGAGATATAGATGTTTATTCGCCTCCACAGAATAAGAATTAACCACTGTTTCCCTACCCTTCGTACCGATAGTTTTTCTCAATTCCGGCGATTCGATCAATCTGGATAATTTGTCCACCCATTCTTCTGTAGTGCTCGCCAAATAACCATTGATGCCATCGGCGATGATTTCTGTGTTGACCCCCACCGGCGAAAGGATCGACGGAATGGCCAGGGCCATATACTGCAGTCCTTTGAGTCCGCACTTTCCCTTTGCCCACTCATCGTCGGGAAGCGGCATAATACCTATGTCCATTTCCTGCAAGTCTTCTATTTCGGTTTCTTTCTTCCATCCAAGACCTTTTATTCCCAACTCTTCATTGGAATAATGCTCATCGCCGATCACCTTAAAGTAAACCCTGGAACTATATTTGTTTTTGATGACCTTCAGAGCCTCCAGGCAGGTTTCAAAATGCACGATCGTTGAAAAAGAACCGCTCCAACCAATACACAGTTTATCTTTCTTTTCATTATAAGATGGCTTGTATTCGTCTGTATCGATCGTAGTGGGTACAATAACGACTTCCGCATTGTATTGCCTGGCGTAATTGGCCAGGTAATCATTTCCCGCAAATATCAGGCGCGATATGCCAATGATATGTCGGGTCTTATCCGGGTTTTTCAAAAACCGGAAAACTTTGTTGTGTGCAGAGATCTGCTCAAGCCAAATGGCATCATCGTAGTCAAAAATGACCTTTGATTTTTTTGCGTATCGACGTTCAAAATAGGCGCTACCTAACATGATCGCCTCGCGTTGAATAAAGACGATGTCATAGTCCTTTACCTTTTTCAATTCCCGGTATCGTCGGAGAAGGCCATTAACGACAATGCCCAACTTTCTGAAATAGTTACCTTTCTTATAAAAATATTTATAGTCCTTTTCCTCCAAAAGGTTTGAATAGGTATAGTCGATTCCATTTTCAGTAAGAAAACCAAGGTATTGCTCAAAGCGAAAACGTTGTCCCGGAGCCCTATTAGGAGGATGGAGGCAAACGATCAATATTTTCATATTCTCTAGTTCTCCTGCCAGACCGGAGGAAGTTTCTCTTTGATTTCTATATTGTCAAATCGGGTGCTTGCCCGCGGTCCCGCCTTTTTTGCCCACTGCGCCATCTTTTCAACTCCATTTTTAAGAGTTACAAAAGAATTTTCAGAAATATTAAAGATCCTTTTGGCCTTGGAGTGGTCGGAGTAAGCATCCACTACTTCATTTCGAGCTTCGAGATGCCTGATCTCTGCCTTTAATCCCATCACTTCCATGATCGTCCTGGCCAATTCATTCACTGTATATTCCTGGTCGGCTCCTATATTGATCACCTGGTTTTGAGCCGCAGGAATATCTACCGAATCGGCAATGTAAGGTGCCACATCTTTTATATAGCTAAATGCCCGGGTCTGGTTCCCATCTCCGAATATCGTTAGAGGCTTACCCTGCATCACCTGGTTCATGAATATTCCGATAACGTTTCGGTAGCGGTCGCCTATATTTTGATATTCTCCATATACATTGTGCGGACGGAATATCACATAGTTCAATCCAAACATTTCATGTGCTGATTGAAGGTCCAATTCAACTGCATACTTCGATATTCCATAGGGATCCTCAGGTTCAGGCTTTGTGTCCTCCGTCATAGGCAATTGCCCGGCGCCATAAACTGCAATTGAAGATGTAAATACAAAACACTTAATCTTATGTTTTACGCTCTCATTGATCAGGTTAATGCTGCCAACCAGGTTGTTATTATAATTGAATCTCCTAATAAAATGGCTCAAGCCTTCAGCAGCATAGGCGGCAAGATGATACACATAATCGAATCGATGAGTATTGAATAATTTCTCTACCAGCAATTCATCATAGACTGAACCTTTTACAAACCTGGCTTTAGGGTTAACGTAGTCTTCAAAACCTCCACTCAAATCATCCAGGACAATCACATCATGTCCCCGATCTATGAGTTCATTAACGACATGAGCTCCTATAAATCCCGCTCCGCCGGTAACTAGTGATAAAGGCATAAATTATTATTTTGAAAGTAACTAATACACAGCATCACTCCTTTTGGCCTATGGCATGCCAGAACGGAGCGTGATCTGAAAAAATGATATTTTGAAGACCGGAATTTTGCATCATCATCGCAATCTCCTTTTTTGTGAAACGTTGTTCCAGTGATGTTCCGAACCGGTCCAGGGCATCATTGCTAATGACATAAAATGAGGCCTTTTCGTATGAATAAAGCGGCATGCGCGAACGGACTTTTTTTGGAATACCCAAAAAACGAAAAAAGCGAATGAGTAGAATGAAGGGCATGTAAAAAACGATGGCTAGAAATTTGCAAACCACTTTCTTCAATCCACCTGGCATCCTGCTCACTACCCTCCGGATCAGGTTAGAAAAAGCAAAAAGAGATTTATATACAAAACCCCGGTTGTCAAGGTCGTAATACAGGTAAGCCAGGAAATGTCCTCCCGGTTTTATTTTTTTAATGCAGGCATCCATTGCCTTTTGTGTGTCGGGTATATGATGAAGGACACCCAGGCTAAACCCAAAATCAAAATAATCATCGGCGAAAGGGAGATTATCAATAGACGCCTTATATAACTGGACATTTGGAATATCCTTCAACAATTGGCTGGCGGCAAATATGGCATCACTGGGATCGATGGCAGCAATGGCGCCTATTTTGCGATGAAAATATTTTGACCATCTTCCTGTACCACATCCAAAGTCGACAGCAATCTTTTCCTTTCCGATCATTTCCGGTCGTACAATATCAAAATACGTATGGCCGATTCGCTCGATTTCGTCGTCGCTGAACTGATTAAAGGCCATCCACTCTTCACCAAATGATTGGACTGTCTTCAGATCAATATTATTCCCTAAATCATCGTAACATTTAATCGCGTGTTGGTTTATGTCAATGATCCTTGACGGCTGTCTACTCTCTTTTATCATAATTTCTCATAAACTCTCCGGTAGGTATCAATACCCTTTTCAAGATCATAGTATTGGTATGCTGATTCACGGATCGTTGACCTGTCAATATGCCGTTGCTCCATTAATATGGAAGCGGCCTCCTCGTACTCACTCGCATTTAATCCATTTAGCACGATTCCTGTCGCAGACTCCCTGATAATTTTGCCCGTATCGCCAATGTCATTGCAGATGATGGGAATTCCCATAGCCATTATCTCACCCTGTTTAGTTGGAGAAGATGCCTTTTTAGAATAAACGTCTTTAATAAATGATATTCCCCAATCACTAATGGATAGAAAAACAGGAACCTGATCCCGGCTCGCCGGTTGCACGATGATGTCAGCTTCAGAAATTCCTTTATTCTTCGCCACGCTAATAATTTCTTCCCTTTGGTTGTGAGTAATAAATAAAAATTTGATCGACGGAATCTTCTTTTTAATTATCGAAAAGAATTCCAGCATTTCTTCAGTCAAATACCAACCGCCGAGGGAACCAAGGTAACACAGCACTTTATCCTCTGCTGCTAAACCTAATGCCTTGCGCGTTTCAGATTTTTTTTCTTCACCGAATTGGTGATAGTCAAAATGTTCCAGATCCACACAACAGGGTATTACGGTAACCTTATCGGATGGCACTCGGTAAGATTTAAGCAGCTCCTCCTTTCCTTTCTCGGTTAAGGAAATAATATGTGCCGCATTCCTTAGGTATTCCCTTTCTTTTTTTTTATACTTTTTATATAGGAACCGGTAAACCGGTTTATTAATCTTCCAATGACCACTATCTACTCTCTCGTCAACCCAAAATCCCCGCATATCGAACAAAAAAGGAACATGAAAGCGGGAAAATAGCTTTAAGCCCGTTGCTGCTGCCACATAACTTCTGCAATGCACAAAATCAAACGGCTTTTGTTTTTGCAACCGGTTAGCAGTCGAATTCATTTTCCACTGATCATATATCTTTGAAAGGATGGGAGGATGGGTGCTGAAACCAATTGTTTTCCATTCAATTCCTATGCGTTCTAACAATTTCCTGACAGACTCACCTGATTCATTAAGGCGTTCTTTTTTCTCGGCACTCAGTATGGTAAATTGATATCCTTTTTTTGTGAGTTCCCGCAGATAGGGAATTACCTGTGATTGTCCCAGGGGATCCGTCATTCCATCATACGAAATGTAAAGTATTCTCTTAGGCCTGTTCATTAAAAAACCAGTGTAAGACGATGATGGCCCAAATCCGGTTATATAAATAGTCGTTATTGCCCTGGAAATAGAGATCAACCATCTTTTTTACAGATTCATACTTTACAATACCGGCGTCTTCAATTACTGGCTTTGCACAATATTTATCGATAAGCCATTTCAAATCGGTTTTCAACCATTTTACCAAAGGAATACTAAATCCCCATTTTGGCCGGTCCAATAATTCCTTTGGCACATAGTCATATAGCACCTGCTTCAACAGGTATTTCATGGTGCCGTTCTTATGGATCTTAAGGTCAGTCGAAAGATTCAAAGCAAACTCAACTATTCGATAGTCCAGTAGTGGCACTCTTGTTTCCAGGCTGTACTGCATGCTGGCCCTGTCCACTTTTACAAGCAAGTCATCTTTCAGATAGTTTTCTATATCCCAAAAGCTCGCTTGTTCACGCGGGTCCAGTTGGCGGCCATTAAAATTGTAGTTAATGGGAGATACGTCAACCTTCCGATCTATCAGGATGTTCCTCAATTCCTTTTCAGAAAAGAAATATTGGTCCTGGGAAAATAAATGGCTCTTAAAATGGGCTGACTTGTGTTTTTCGAAAAGCTTACCTGCCCTCTTGTAACGACTGCTCAGCGTTTTACTCCCTGCATGAAGGACCGGTGAGGCTAATTTCAGCAACGGGTGTTGTAGTCGTTTTGCCCATTTATAAGTATTGTATCCAAGAAAAAGCTCATCACCTCCATCGCCACTAAGCGCCACCGTAACATATTGACGTGCCAACTTACTAACCAGCAGTGTGGGAAATGCCGAAGAATCGCAAAATGGCTCATCATAAACATTTAAAAAGCCCGGAACCATTTCCAACATCTCCTTTTGAGAAATGGGCAATTCATAATGTTCCGTTTTTAAATGTTTGGCCACTGCAGCCGCGAATGGTGCTTCATTCACTTTTCCATCTACGACGGCAATACTGAAGGTTTTTACACGTTGACTGACCCTTGCCGCCATCGCGGTGACCAGGCTGCTATCGATTCCGCCACTCAGGAAAGTGCCAATAGGCACATCGCTCACCAATTGTTTTTGGACTGAGTCCTCTACCAGGTCATTTAGCATTTTCTTCGCAATAGACTCATCTTTAATGATCCGGTTGGAGATCTTATCCTGCACTTTCCAAAAAGACTGCTCGCGAAATAAAATTTTGTTCTCCTTATTTACGGTAAACTCTGCCCATGATCCGGCAGAAAGTTTTATTACATCTTTATAAATGGTATTGGGATGAGCGATATACCCCATGTGCAGGAAGCCTGGCAGAATATCATAGTTGATTTCAAGGGAAGGAATAGCTTTCTTGATCACCTTTAATTCGGAAGCAAAAACCATCACATCATCTTTCATATAGAAATGAAGTGGCTTTATGCCAAGAGGATCACGGGAAAGGATCAACTTCTTTTCAAGTGTATCCCAGATGGCGATGGCATACATGCCATTTAACCATTGAAAGCAATCAGGGCCATAGCGGGAAAACAACTCTAATATGATTTCTGTATCGCTGGTTGAATTCCACGAAAGCCCGCTCAACTTTTCATCCCTGATCTCCCGGAAATTATATACCTCGCCATTGTAGATGATAACATATCTACCATCATGGCTGAACATGGGTTGATTGCCTGCGGCACTCAGATCAATAATAGCCAAACGCCTATGACCCAGGCCTAGATGGAAGTTTCCTGATTCCTCAAAATACAAACCCTGAGCATCGGGACCCCTATGCTCAACAGTTTGGGTATAAGATTGAAGTTGTTCCCGGTTGAATCGGGGAGATATGAATCCTGTTATTCCGCACATACTGACTTCTCAATCGCAGGTATTTCCTGCGGACTAAAATAAATGCCACGAGGGATAGCAACCACATGGTGTAGGAAAAGATCTTTGTCACTTGTTGAAAGACGATCGCCTTAGGCGCTGCGAATGTTCCGGCACGACCATAAGTATAAGTTAGAAAGATATCGGAAATCTTTTCAGCAGGGTAGTCGTGATATGCTCTAAACAAAACGTCTTTATGACTTGTCAGAAAAGCAACGCTTGGTCGGTTATAGGCATTCAGCACACTCGTATCCGGTTCCATATCGGAATCAAAAAAGTGCCATGCGCCGTTGTAGAATACTTCAAAACAAAAGTGGCCATTTCTTTGTCCCTTAAATTCAACCTTGCGAGTAACGAATCCCTTTTGCTTAAGTACCTCCATAAAGACTATGGATTGTTGGCTACAGGCAGCATAAGAGAATTTCAATATATCATCCGGTATCACAATGGCGCGCAATCCCCTGACCGTAGCGCGGGACACGAGCATGGCGACATAATTATTATTATACCAATATAAAGAGTATCCATGAAAGAACCGGTTACGCACCGCCTCAGAAATGATCTCGGGATATTCCTTTTCAAACTCTGTCGATGGATTATTGTAGGAAACTTCGGAATAAAGACTGTCACAGTATGCCACTAACTTATCGACAGAATTGAGTCTTTGAAGAGAAGGATTAAAAGCTTCTTTGTGATTGTATTCCGGATCCTTATATCCAAAAAGCTGCCGGGAAGTGGAGGTCCCTGTGAATTGATACAAAGTAAGTAACAGGAAGAAATTGAAGACAAGAAACAATAAGAATTGCAGTGCAAAAAACAGTCGTTTCACAGAGTTGGATTTCCTGGTATTGGATTAAGATTTCGGGCCAAATATAGCCAATCCAGAGAAGCTTCAAAAGCGGAAACGAAAAACGAGTACTAACGCGCGATGCAGTGGTAGTCTTCCTATTTTCTTAACGAAGATCTACGATATTTTTTTATTAAATATGGCTTGTATCCATCCAGAAAACGTTGCCGCATCGATGGAAAGGGTGATGATCATAACCATTACCCATACCAAGGGATTTAATAGTGTTCCTAATCCAAATTCATGGCGGTGAGCAAAAATTCTTTTGGCTACCCTTGCCAGCATCCACACTGGAACCAGGAGTATCCAATACCACCGGTGAAAGATCGTCATGAGAATAACCGCCAATACAAATGCATATTGCCTGGCGACCCCATAATGCCAAAAGGCTTGTCTCCCGGCCCATACATTATATTTTGAGTACATCTCAAATCTTCGAAAGGTGGAACCTAATCCGCGTCGCAGCTCCCAATAAACCATCGCATCCGGGGCAATCGCCGATTTAAATCCCAGTTGCTCCGCTTTCTCAATGAATACCAGATCTTCTGTTGCACGCCAGTCGGGAAAACCTTTCACCTTTTCCCAGACTTCTTTTCTCAATAAACAGGAGGCAATAAATTTTGTCCTTATAGACTGCGGTCGTAACGGCGCAACATAACTGATCATCGCACATCGATCGAAAAATGTATGAAGCTCCGGCGAGAAATTACCAAAGACGATCGCCGTTTCGGGATTCAATTCTGTTTTCTTCCATAAGATTTCTAACCACTGCGGGTCCAACCGGATTCCCGCATCCGTGAGTGCAATCCATCCATTTTTGGCCAGCTCGATTCCAATATTTCTCGCCTTGCCAGGCATGGCTCTTCCGGCTTCCACAATTCGAAATTGATCATCACCTCCAAGTATCCCTTTTAATATTTCAACGGTATTATCAGAGGATCCGCCATCCACCAAAATGATCTCCTCAGGCTGAGCGGATTGATTTTTTAAAGAATTGATCAACCGGTCTATACTAGCACTTTCATTATATAAAGGCACTATCAGTGAAACCGGCAGTTTTCTTGGCATGCTTATACAGTAGAAAGCTTGTTATTCTTCTTCCGGGTTAGTCTCTTCAATTGCTGATATGGCTTTGAACTTCCAAATCTGCAATACAGGTATTTATGTAAGGATTTCAGAGATAATATTCCTGCCGGGTTTTCTTTGAAGGCCATTCTTGCCATTTTAGAAGATGACTTTCGATCCTCTCCATTCAGATAGTAGGCACCACTGGTGAAATACATATTCATCATCGCTTTTTTTCGCAAGCGCCTGACTGCGGGCGGAAGGTCTTCTCGCGAAAAAAACTTTTGATACATGTATTCCAATTCGGGAGCAGCTTTTTTAGATTGAACTATAGTCTTGGACTCAGCGTGAAAACGATAAGTCGACCATAACTCGGGCAAATAATCAATTTTATAATAAAGTCCTGCGCGCAACCACAGGTCCCAATCCATGAAATAATAAAATTTCTCATCGAGTTGACCCACTTTCTCGATGATTTCCCGCCGGAAGAAGGCCGATGGTTGCGGGACAGGGTTCTCGCAGTTGGCGACAAAATTTTTATAGTTGAATGGAGGAAGAGGCCTGGATTTCCGGATAGGCGTTCCATCTGCCTCCGTAAACAGAGTATCTCCAAATACAATTCCTGTCTCGGGATGTGCATTTAAATACTCGACTCCGCGTTTGACTGCACCCTGCAGGTAAGTATCATCCGAATTCAGCCAGGTGATGATCGATCCCGTTGTCAGCTGCCAGCCTTTGTTGATAGTGGCTGTTTGCCCACGGTTGGCGTGTGTCTCCCATTTAATTTTTCCTGAATACTGTTGAAGTATGCTTTCTGTGTCGTCGGTTGATCCATCATTGATCACATATAGTTCGATATGAGGATAATCCTGCGCCAGAACACTTTCTATAGTATCCTTTAAAAAAGAAGCCTGGTTATAAGCGGGTGTGATCACCGTCACTAATGGCCACTCATTTTTTTCCATGTGCATCAACTATTTCATGGACAATCTGGTTCAAATCTCGCGTGATCGACCAATTGGGGTAGTGTGACTTCAGCTTTGTAAGATCCGTTATATAACAGATGTGATCTCCCACCCTGTTTGTTTCAGAATATTCCCAGTTCAACTTCTTGCCAGTAATATTTTCGATCATGGCAATGCATTCAAGAAGGGAAGCGCTGTTTTCCCGACCACCGCCGATATTATACACCTCGCCTTTCTTCGGATGCAGAATAAATTCTTCAAATGCGCGTATAACGTCATGACTATGTATCTGGTCTCGAACCTGCTTTCCTTTATAGCCAAATATGGTATACTTGCCGCCGCTGACGATGACTTTAACGAGATAGGAAAGAAAGCCGTGAAGTTCAACACCCGAATGAGACGGTCCTGTAAGACACCCGCCGCGAAAGACGCCCACATTCATTCCAAAATATTTACCATATTCCTGGGCCATGATATCACCTGCTGTCTTTGAAGCACCGAACAATGAATGAAGCGTTTGATCGATCCGGCAATTTTCAGTAATCCCGTTAAAATCTTTTTTATCTGCATAGTCGTACCTGGTCTCAGATTCCTTCATCGGCAGTTCGTTGGGACTATCGCCATAAACCTTATTCGTGCTTACCTGGATAAAGACTGCCTGTGGGCAATGTTGACGCGTAGCCTCAAGCAGATTGACAGTGCCCACTGCGTTGACGTCAAAATCGATTAGGGCAATTTCCTTTGCCTTATCATGCGAGGGCTGCGCTGCACAATGGATAATGACGTCAAAATCATTTTGATCAAAGAACCCGAGAACTTCTTCCCGGTTGCGGATATCCAGGTTATTATGAGTAAAATTCTTTGTTGCTTTCTTGAGGCGATCGAGATTCCATGTAGTATCACCCTGTTCTCCAAAGAAAAACTTCCGCATGTTATTGTCAGCGCCAAAAACCTGATGACCTTTCTTGTCGAAATAGGTGACCGCTTCGGAACCGATCAGACCACTTGATCCGGTAACTAATATGTTCAAGGATTAAAAAATTTTTTGTTGATTATTCACGGACAAATACAGCATCTACCTGAACTACTTCGCCACTCACGGGATGAAGCATCTGCGCGAGATTTCCTTTAAATTGAAATCCGTGCTTGTGTAAGTTTTGATAGACATCGTGGAACAAAGGTTGGTCCTGGTAGAGCTTTACCATTGACATTTCAATGATCAGCACCATTGCTTTTGATAACAGACGATGTGCGCCATCTATGACTTCATTCTCAAAACCCTGCACGTCAATTTTGAGAAGAATGTTTTTATCCAGCTTTGTGTTTTCGAAAATATTGTCCAGGGCATCCACTTCCACGTCAATAGGTTCCTGCAGTTGTCCCTGGCTACTTTCCGGAAAGGCCTCTTTATGTATCTCTTCCATTTTTAAAAAGGAAGAGGAAGGAGAATGGACGCTCCTAAAAAATTTCAACGAAGATTTGGACCTACCTATCGCCTTATTAAAAGAAAAGAATTTTTTATCGTCTGGAAGCGCGTGGCGAAGCTTTTCATAACAATCGGGAAGCGGTTCAAAAGAATAAATACTCGCCTTATCAAATACCTCCCTGGCCAGGCGAGCAAATTGTCCCACGTTCGCTCCCACATCTATAACGGTATTGATATTGCTGGCTACTAACCACGCTTTGTTCAATTCACGGTAATGCTGAAAAGAGATTCCCTTACTTCTTAGTTGCCTTGCCTTCGGGTAGCGAATGAAATAATAGGACTGGACCAACGAGGCTTTGAATCGATTAACCAAATGATGAGCTTTATGATCCTACAAATGAATAGAACTCGTGATCCTCCTGGCAAATACTTTAGTTCTTCTCAACCACCGTGGATACCTGGAACGACATGAAGGCATCAGAGGAAATGAAGGATCCGATTGACGTGAACCTTTTTTTACGCTATCAATCAACTTTGCAAAACAATCGATATAATTTTCCACCATCCTTTCCACGCTATAGCTTCTTCCCACCTCATAGGATTTTCGTCTTAACTCCAGGAGAGTAGAGGGATTTGCGGCCAGGTATGCGATCGACTTTATAAAACTTTCAATATCTCCAACCGGCACTACGTAACCATTCTGCTCATTTGTGACCAACTGCTTATTGCCGCTCTTTATGTCCGTTACTATGGCACAGCACCCATTGGCCATTGCTTCTACCAGGGAAATACAAAAGCCCTCATAGGAAGATGTAAGTATAAAAATATCAGAATGATGCAGGTGCGTCATCAATTCTTCATTGGTCAGCCACCCCGTCATTTGAACGTCGCCACTGGCAATTGCTGCAGCTAATTCTTCCTGAAACCTGGAATACAGGGGTCCATCGCCAATGATCCTGAATTGAAAGGGTATTGTCCTCTTAGTGAGTAATTGGATTATTTTTATTAGATCGGAACTTCTCTTTTGTTCTTCTACCAGCCTACCGACATAAACCAGGGAAATCTTTTGAGTCCCTGCTAAGACTTGCCTGTTAAAATCCGGCGGATGACTTTCGACACCATAGGGAATCCAAACAACATTTTTTTCGGATATATCGCTTTTATGGACATAGCTCCGACAGATCTCTTCACTAACCCCTATGGCCAGAGATAAAAAACCTGAATAGTATCTTGCCGGTTCATAAAAAGTGTCGGAATCATTATGACCGATGGCGACAGTCGCAATATTCGGAGATAAGTATGGAAGCACTGTCCATCCAATATCACCGGAAGCAGAAATTACAAACACATCCGCCTTTAACTTGTTAAGCCAGTCAGCGAGGATGGGTGTTGCATCTTCAACCAAAGAATATTCCGGCCATAATTTATTGTGTATGATAGCGCCTGAATCTTTAAGGCCCTGGGCCAGTTTTTCTGACGGCCTTCCCTTTGTAACCAGGTGAATTTCTACATTTCGTCGATTCAATCCATTCAGGATCTTAGGCAAAAATGTATGGGCACCGCCAATGATTGCGCCATCCATGGTTGTATCCAGGAATACAATCTTCATCTAGTTTCCACTATAATTATTCGGCACGAAAATAATCTTCTCAATATTTTTTCTCCATTTTCCGAACCTGCGGGAAAAGTAATCTCTGCGCCCCTGCAAGAGGGCGCGACTATATTGTTTGGAATAATTTCCTTTGGTTAGTCCCCATACGTGAAACCGGTGCCAAATGAATTCTTTAAATAAATAAGGAAAAGACCGAAGACGCTTTCTGAAAGACAGATTTTCGTTCATCCACAAAAGCCGGTTCCGTGTGAGCAGATATGTAGAAACCAGGCTTGGCACGGCCCGGGAGACTTTGTGATAAATAACCGAAGCAGGCACCACATAAGAATGATACCCATGTTTTAATAAACGAGCGCACCATTCGGCCTCATCATAATAAGCAAAGTATCGTTCGTCCAACAAACCCACTTCATTCAGAACCTTAGCTGATGTTAAAAGGCAACATCCACAGGCAAACTCAGTGGGATAAGGATCTTGTTTCATTAGCTCATCGAATTTGTCCCCCGGTGAACTAAGCCGGAATTGCGCGTGTCGTGAATCCCAGATAGCCCTGGAAAACCAAACTTTTTCGCGCGCTGGATCTTCGAGGATCAGCGGACTGACGGCACCCGCATCCGAAAGTTTTGTAAAGCTCTCCGTCAACTTCGCGATGGCATTGGCTGGAACGAGCGTGTCATTGTTCAGTATGACAATGTATTCCATTCCATCGCTAATAGCTTCTTGCAGACCGACATTATTGCCCTTGCAAAAACCGAGATTTTCTTTTTGCGCTAATACCTTTACATGTGGATAGCGGGATATCAGCACCAGTGCTTCGTTGTTCTTCGAATCATTGTCTACAACATAGATGGTCAGTTTATCCGTCGACTTGTCCAATGAATCAATACACTCCGCAGTATCGTTCAATCCATTCCAATTGAGCAGGATGACACCTATTTTTGCCATGATATCTGATGTCCTGCTAGATATGCAAGACCGATTTGATGAGGGATTTTGTCTTGTTCCTGATTCTTTTTAAGAAAGTATTCTGTGGCTTTTTCTTCGCTTCCCTGACCAACGCGGGATAGTAATTCAAAAGCCATTCTTTTGCCAATAATGGATCCTCTTCAGCATTCCTGGCCATTTTTTCGAGAAATAATGGCTGATCTTTTTCAAACAATATTTTCAAATATTCACTTATGGTAGAACGTCTATATCTTCTTAATCCTTCAATCACATCCGGATCGAAATCTTCCGTCAAAAGAAAATCAAGTACCCTGCTCCATTTTTCATAGGTGGTCAGCATACTTTGCGATGACCAAATGCCGGCATTTCGTCTGTAAACCGCCATCGCTTCAGGCAGATACTTAATTTTTCCATGCCTTGCATTCAACATGTGAGCTACATAATCACCTACCGGTGATTCATTGATCCATGCGGGGAATTTTTTTATCAGCCCGTTACGAAACAGGACAGAAGGAGTATGAATAAAATTCTTTAGCGCCAGGTCCTGGATCGTATAGGTCTCCTCTTTCAGAGATTGATTTAGATCCGACAAGGTGGTTTTTCCATTCTCCAAATCGTAGACGCGATGAAAGCAAATTGCATAGTCGGGATTGGCTTCCATAAAATCAAGCTGCTTTTTAAGCTTGAGTGGATCGGACCAGTAGTCATCTCCTTCACAAATGGCAATATATTTTCCTTTACATTCATTTAGAGTCCTCACAAAATTGCCCATCATGCCATACCTGGTCTCCGAGGGCAATAGACGGACCTGGCCTGGATATTTCTTTGCATAGTCTTCGCAAATTGCCCTTGTATTATCACTGCTGGCATCTTCTCCGATCACCAGTTCCAGGGAGCAATCCAATTTTTGATCAACTACACTTTGTATGGCCTGGCCGACAAACTTTCCATGATTATAAGTAATCATGCATACGCTGATCATCATTTCTTATTCTTTGAAAAGGCCCAGAGCTTAAGGCGGGAGAATTTGCTTTTGAGTTTGAGCATATCCCGGACTGCCTGTCCGGAGGATATCTTGTTGAATTCACTATCCCAGGTCAGGTTTGAATCGAATATCGGTCGTATACCTCTGGACAACACAAAATACTCACCCAACCCGTCTTCGTCCGTGAGCGTATGGCCGTTCTCTTTCATGGCATCGATCAGCTTGGCATTTTCAAAAAACAGATTGTGCCATTTCACCGGGATGGCTTCCATGCCATATAAACTTCGGAAATCATTAAGTTCATTAACACCATCCACGCAGCCTTCCAACATCAACAAAGTGCCCTGAGGCTTCAACCTATCCATGAGACCGAGGATCACCTTCTTCTGGAGCTCCCATTCCATCAGGTTGATCAGGAATCGCTGGGATATGACGAAATCGTAGTCGTTGTCCAGGTCATGCTCACTCAAAAAATCCACTTTTTTTAAGGTGACGTTAGTCCTTCCTGCCAATCGTTCTTTGGCTTTTTTCAATCGTGTGTCTGAAAAATCAACAGCATGCACGACTACATCGGGGATAGCAGAATAGACAATTGTGCCTTCACCTTCACCGCAGCCCGCATCCAGCACTTTCGCGCCATTCCTGATCCTTTTCCTGAGCAATTCAATCTCCAGGTTGATCAGGTGCTTATCATACATGGATTCTACATCGTCCTGATTCCAGTATTCCAGGACCTCTTTGTTATTGTGTACCATAGTTCAGTGGATATTTTTGGATTGGGAAATCAACGGGCATATTCAAGCGCTGTCCTGACTATTTCAGCAATTCTCATGACATCACTTTTTTGCAGATCATGAAAGAGCGGGAGGCACAATACTCTTTTTGATATGTCTTCGGAATGAGGGCATTGGTTGCCTTCATGATACGGCATCCGATTCAGGGAGGGATAAAAATACCGGCGCGTATTGATCCCTTTCGTCGCGAGTTCATCCTTCACTCTCAATAAGGTCTCTTCCGAATCAAAAACGACCGGGTAATACCCATAATTATACTCAAAAACTTTTTTGCCATAATTCGGTTTATGAACAGGCGCCGATTTAAGCATATCATCATACCAGGAAAATATTTGTTTCCGGAGACTGATCAGGTTTTGCACTTCATCTAATACAGTCAGTCCCATGGCTGCGTGGAACTCGGAATTCTTGGCATTGATCCCGATACTAAAGTAGTCGTCGCCAATATGGCCAAACTGACGGTAGAGCATGAGTTGATGTGCAATATCATCGTCATTGCAGATAATGCATCCGCCCTCTACAGTATGAAAGATCTTTGTAGCATGAAAGCTGCAGGTACTTATATCTCCGTAACTCAAAAGCGCGTTTCCATTATAAGTGCATCCAAACGCATGCGCTCCGTCATAAATTACTTTCAGCCCATATTTGCCCGCAATATTCTGAATCTTTTCTATTTCGCAGGGAAATCCATATACATGCGTCGCCAGTATGGCTTCTGTATTTTCCGTAATAGCTTCCTCTATTTTATCCGCATCGATGCAGTAGTCCCGATCATTTATATCAACAAAAACTGGTTGACAGCCCTCCCATAGTATTGCATTGGTAGTTGCGACATAGGAAAAGGGAGTGGTGATCACTTCTTTGGTAATGTTGTATACTTTCAGCGCCATCTGTAAAACGATGGTGCCGTTTGTTGTAAAAAACAAGTTTCTGACACCCAGGTATTCCTTCAATTTCGTCTCCAGCTCCAATAACAACTCTCCATTGTTAGTGATCCAACCCTTGTCCCAGGCTCTTTTCAAATGAGCGGCATATTTATCAAAGGACGGCAGAAAAGTCTTGGTTACATTGATCATGAGGGTATATTAAATAATTTTTTTTGAATCGATCAGTCCCCCTTTTCTTACAAATACTAATTCGACCAACCACAGCACCGGGGGCTGGAATGGACGATTGAGATCGGTAATATCAAATAAGTTGTATCCCTTTTCGTCCATATAATTTATCAATTTCTGAATATTGTTATTAAATTCTTTATTAACCACAGCGGCTTCCACCATGAATATTTCCGTCTTACCAAAATAGTCGCTGGCGCCATTCAAAACTTCAATATCCAACCCTTCCGCATCTATTTTTATCAGATCTGGTAGCGGTCGATCCGATCCGCTTAACAATTGATTTAAGGTGACGACCGGTATGTCTATTTGCTTTAATCCTTCTTTCCTGGCATCCTCTTCGGTATACCTGAATGAACAACTATCATCCCGGTCGACCAAGGTGAATTTAAATGTGCCAGGAGCAGCGCCGGCGCCCACAGCATGAAACTTTATTTTTGGATTGGCAACGATCAGGTCCTTTACAGAATCTTCCATCCAGTATTGGGGCTCCAACAAGGTGTAATATGCATCAGGAAAAAAAACGAGGGCCTCTCTTGTCCACGAACCGTGATTGGCTCCAACGTCTACAATATGTCGCGGGTTGAATTGAAGATTTTTTAATACCGAATAAAAATTATCTAAGAGGGAATTCTTGGTCGAAATCTTTTTTTTTGTTTTTATTGAGTCATAACCCAGCCGTACAGCCAGGGGGTCAAAAATCTTTTGCAAGCCTTTCCGGATAATTTTCTTCATCTTATTGTGCCATTTCCCATTTAAACTCCGGCTTGATATATCCAGGCTCCTTCCCCATCCAGGCGCCAATTTCGCGCTCCCCTTCATGGATGCGGATAGAAAAGATGTCTTTTTCGACAAAAATGGTGTTCCTCTTGTCTTCTATAATATATAAGGTAAAATAAAAGCTCCCTATATTCAGAAAGCCCTTTGGGAATATGCATTTTAAACTGTTCCGGCCATTCTTCAGCCTTAGTCCTGTATGGAGATGGGTAAATGTAAACAAACTGGTTCCATCCTCTCCATTAATTACATAGGTCAAATGGTAGTTTTCAGCTTTGCCGTTTTTGATAGTTACCACCGTATTCAATTCGATTTCCTGGTATTCGTCCAGAGAATCTTCGATATTTCTTCCCTGGGCCTTCACACTTATTTCATGCAATTGGAAAGCGGATTTATCGTATTCGGTTCCAAAAATTTTCTGATGCCTGTTCTCCGTTCCTCCCTGTAGATAATAATTGATTGCACTGGTGGTCTCATCCATAATCTTGATACTACCGTTTTCCAAAACCATAGCGTGACTACAAAGACTTTTTATGGCAGCCATGTTGTGACTTACAAACAGTACGGTCCTGCCGTCCTTCTGGCTCACATCATTCATCTTCCCCAGGCATTTTTTTTGAAATTCTGCATCGCCAACTGCCAACACTTCATCGACTACCAGCACCTCTGGTTCCAGGTGGGCAGCGACTGCAAAAGCCAATCTCACATACATACCACTGCTATATCTTTTAACGGGAGTGTCGAGAAATTTCTCTACGCCTGCAAAATCAACGATCTCATCAAATTTTTTCCTGATCTCCAAGCGGCTCATCCCTAGTATCGCCCCATTGAGAAAGATGTTCTCGCGGCCCGTTAGTTCATGATGGAACCCGGTGCCGACCTCCAGAAGTGAAGCTACACGTCCATTGATCTCTATTCTTCCGGTAGTCGGTTCGGTAATGCGACTTAAGACTTTTAACAACGTACTCTTTCCCGCTCCGTTTCTACCCATGATACCTATTGCTTCACCGCGTTGAACCTGGAAAGAAACATTTTTTAAAGCCCAAAAATCTTCCTTACGGGGAACGGGAGCTTCATTTCCCTTCATGATTCTCCGGGCACCTCTTGAGATCACATCTCGCAGAGCAGTATACCTTTCCTGTTTTTCATGGGAAATGACATACTTCTTACCAAGTCCTTGCACTTTTATGATGGGTTCAGCCATTAAAACTCAGATGAGGTCAGCAAATTTTTTCTCCATTTTCCTGAATTGAACAATGGAAAGGATAATAAAGAATAAGGTCACACCTAACGAAATATAGAAGGGATAACGCAGGAATGGATTAGGAGCATCCTTTACGATACACCAGCGAAAGCCGTCTATGACTCCAACCATCGGATTGAGTGCGTATAGTCCCTGCCATTTCTCCGGGATCACCGAACTGCTGAAGCCGACCGGCGAAATAAACAATCCAAATTGCACGATGAAGGGAACTATGTGTTTAAAGTCCCGGTATTTAACATTTAGCGCAGAGAGATAAAGTCCGGGTCCAAATGAGGCGACAACCACCATGATCCAGAACAATGGCAGGAAGAATATCTCTACCGGTGGCACATAACCGTAAAAAACAAATAGGCCCAGGAGTATAACAAAGGAAATAAGAAAGTCAATGAAGCTGGAAATGATGGAGCTGGCAGGAATGATGAGCCTGGGGAAATAGATCTTGGAGATCAATCGCTCATTGCCGATCAGGCTATTGCTGCTTTCGGAAAGGGAATTGGAAAAGAATTGCCAGGGAAGAAGGCCGGCAAATACAATGATGGCGTAAGGAGCATTTCCATACGAATGCATCTTGGCGATGTCGCGGAATACAAATGTGAATACAAGCATGGTGAGCAGGGGTCGAATCACTGCCCATAGCACACCCAGCACGGTTTGCTTATACCGGACCTTAATATCACGCCAGCTAAGGATATAAAATAATTCCCGGTATCGCCACAGGTCTTTCCAATAATTCTTTTCTGTGCGTCCGGGTTCGATAACTATGCGAAAGCTCATACGATGGACCTATTTCGTGTAATCTCAGCTCTCTTTTTTGTTTCTAATATCATGTACCAGGCTGATCACTTTCATGTTTTCCTGTAGCGAAAACCCTTTGCCTTCCAGGATCGCTTCATATGACCTGGTATGTAGTTCTGTGAATCCTTCACTGAATTCAATTTCTTCTCCGTCGACAGTGAGAGAACGAAAGGTTCTCTTTCCGGCATTCTTCACGTCCTCAGGCAGGGTGCCTGCATCAATGCTCAAAAACCAATCAACGGTTGCCCTTTCCAATTCCAATTTGCCGGAGGCTGTTTCGCGCCCGTGCTCATAAACCACATTATATTTTACATCCCCGAAGATCCAGATCAACATATCGAAAAAATGTACGCCAATATTGGTAGCAATGCCTCCGCTCTTTTGCAGATCTCCTTTCCAGCTGGTGTGGTACCAGTGGCCGCGAGAAGTGATATATTTTAGGTTGACTGTATATTTTTTTCCTTCACCACCGCTTTGAATCTTTTCCCTGAGTGCGATGATCACCGGATGCATGCGCAATTGAAGAATAGTATTCACCCGATGACCCGTCTCTTTCTCAATTTCAAGCAACGCATCAATATTCCATGGATTCAATACCAGTGGTTTCTCACATATAACGTCGGCACCTATGCGAAGACCAAAGCGTATATGGGCATCATGTAAATAATTCGGAGAGCACACACTCACGAAGTTGGTAAGAATTTTTTCCCGTCTCAATTTTTCAATATGGCGGTCAAAACGCTCAAATTCTGTAAAGAAATCGGCGCTGGGAAAATAACTGTCAAGGATACCAACTGAATCATGCTTATCCAGGGCAGCGAGCAGATTATTGCCTGTGTCTTTTACCGCTTTCATGTGACGCGGAGCAATATATCCTCCCGCACCGATAAGCACGAAATTTTTCATTCAAAAAAATTTAGGGTGACTATTTGATCCGTTTTACCTGGTTATTCTGCAAGGAATATATTTGCCCGCTTTCCGGACAGACCGCATTACCACGCTCATCGAATTTCAAGCGGTGTCCAAATTCACTCATCCATCCCGATTGCCTGGCTGGATTGCCCATCACTAACGCATATGCCGGCACCGGTTTTGTCACCACCGCACCCGCTCCTATAAAAGCAAATTCGCCAATTTCATTTCCGCAGACGATAGTGGCATTTGCGCCGATGGAAGCGCCTTTCTTTACCAGGGTTTGCATGTATTCATGCTTCCGGCTCACGGCGCTTCGCGGATTAAACACATTGGTGAACACCATGGAAGGGCCCAAAAAAACGTCGTCCTCGCAGATCACTCCTTCATAAATAGATACGTTATTCTGAACACGCACATTATTTCCCAGTCTTACTTTCGGTGAAACCACAACATTCTGACCGAGATTGCAGTTTTCCCCCAATTCACATCCAGTCATGAGATGACTAAAGTGCCAGACCTTGCTTCCCTTTCCAATTTGGCAACCATCGTCAATGATCGCAGAAGGGTGAACGAAATAATCCATGTTTGATTTTGAGATGACGTTATTTTATTTCACTGGAAAGTTGCTTCAAGTAAATACCATAACCACTCTTACTCAATTCGTCGGCGATCTCCATCAAGCTTTCTTGTGAGATAAATCCATTTCGCCAGGCCACTTCTTCAATACAACCTATCTTATGCCCCTGCCTCTTTTCAATTACTCTCACAAATTCACTGGCATCGCTGAGGGATTCAAAGGTTCCCGTGTCCAACCAGGCAGTACCTCTGTCCAGGATGGTTACTTTCAACTGGCCCTTTTCCAGATAGATCTTGTTTATGTCGGTGATCTCATATTCCCCGCGACCGGAAGGCTTTAGGTTTTTGGCAATTCTTACCACTTCATTGTCGTAGAAATAAAGACCCGGTACAGCATACTTTGATTTAGGATGAGCCGGCTTTTCTTCGATAGAGATCGCTTTCAGATTTGCATCGAACTCAACGACCCCGTAGCGCTCAGGATCAGAAACATGATATGCGAATACATACCCGCCGCTCACATTGGTCAAATCTCTTAGTTGCTGACCCAGGCGGGATCCGTAAAAAATATTGTCGCCCAGTATAAGAGCTACTTTATCCTTACCGATAAAGTCGTCACCGATCATAAATGCCTGTGCAAGACCCCGCGGTTCTTCCTGAATAGCATATTCAAAATGGCATCCTACCCTGCTACCATCACCCAACAATCTCTTGAATTGAGGATTGTCTTCGGCAGTGGTAATAATTAGGATCTCTTTAATTCCCGCCATCATCAGAACGGAAAGCGGGTAATAGATCATGGGTTTATCATAGATCGGCATCAACTGCTTGGATATCGCCTTGGTGATGGGATAGAGTCGCGTGCCGGATCCGCCTGCCAGAATAATTCCTTTCATTTAACTGATCAGTTATTGGGGGAAATTAATTTTTCTGAACCCTATCTCCTGACGTATTGCTTCTCATAATAATGCTGATAGTCGCCGGTAGTCACATGATTCAACCAATCCTTATTATCAAAATACCAGTCTATCGTAAGTTTTAATCCCTCTTCAAATGTGACACTGGGTTTCCAACCCAATTCCCGGTTAATCTTGGAAGCATCGATGGCATATCTCCGGTCATGTCCCGGACGGTCCTTTACGTAAGTAATTAGTTGGTCGCTGGTGCCGGGCTTATTTCCCAACTTTTCATCCATTAGTTTACAAAGGAGCTTCACCAGATCGATGTTCCTCCATTCATTAAAACCGCCTATATTATAAGTCTCGAAATCATTTCCTTTATGAAATACGAGATCGATGGCTAATGCATGATCCTTTACGAACAACCAGTCACGCGTATATAAACCATCGCCATAAACAGGCAGCGGTTTTTTTGTAATAATGTTATGAATAAAAAGGGGGATCAGCTTTTCAGGAAAATGATTAGGGCCGTAGTTATTGGAACAATTCGTAATAATAACCGGCAAGTGATAAGTCTCTCCGTAAACTCTTACAAAGTGATCCGAAGAAGCCTTCGACGCCGAATAAGGCGAATTGGGCGCATAAGGTGTTTCTTCAGTGAAGAAACCTGTTTCGCCAAGAGCTCCAAATACTTCATCTGTTGAAATGTGATAGAAACGCTTTCCTTGAAAATCGCCGCCCCAGTGATTTTTGGCCGCGTTCAGCATATTGACCGTTCCCAACACATTCGTATAGACGAAATCCAGTGGAGAAAATATCGATCGGTCGACATGAGATTCCGCAGCCAGGTGTATAATGCCATCCGGATCATGCATTGAAAACACCTGTTCAATCTCTTCTGTTTGAAGGATATTGGCTTTTTCAAACACGTAGTTTGGTGCGTTTTCAACATCCCGCAGGTTTTCCAGGTTACCCGCGTAAGTGAGTGCATCCAGATTTACAATCTTATAATCCGGATACTTTGTAACAAATTGACGAACTACATGGGAGCCAATGAAGCCAGCGCCGCCGGTAATAACAATTGCTTTTTTAGCCACGTATATTATAAGGTTTTATACAACTTTGACTTGCTGCCGATACCATTGCAAAGTCGCTTTCAGACCATCCGTCACTGAAATTTTGGGGGAGTATCCCAATAGTTTTTTTGCCTTTGAAATATCTGCAAGACTATATTTGACATCTCCTCTTCGTTCAGGACCATGCATCGGCTCCAATGAACTGTTGGCCGCTTTCTTCAAAACGTCGTATAATTCAGATAAAGACATTTGGGAGCCGCAGGCAATATTGTAAACCTGGTTCACAGCACCTTTATCGTTGGTAAATAAAGACAGAATGTTTGCCTCTACGGCATTAGCCACAAATGTGAAATCGCGGCTATGACTTCCATCACCATTGATAAGAGGCGGCTTATTTTCCAATATCCCTTTTACAAATAAAGGGATGACGGCAGCATAAGGACCGGCGGGATTTTGTTTTGGACCGAAAATATTAAAATAACGAAGGCCGATAAATTCCATGTCATACAAGTTGGCAAATACCTGCGCATAAAGCTCGTTCACCAATTTGGTGATGGCATAAGGAGAGAGCGGATTGCCGATGCGTTCCTCCACCTTTGGCAGCTCAGCATGATCGCCGTAGGTCGAAGAACTAGCCGCATAGACCACTCGGCTGATCTTTTTTTCCCGCGCAGCCGTAAAAATATTGAGTGTGCCGGTGATGTTCACTGAATTCGATGTCACAGGATCATTGATAGACCGTGGCACTGATCCGAGTGCAGCCTGGTGAGAGATGAGATCAATGTTTTCACAGGACCTGAGGCAGGTATCATAATCGCGGATATCGCCTTCCACAAATTCAAAGCTCGGATGGTTGAGGAAAGCTTCTATATTCTCCATGGATCCCGTGGCCAGGTTATCCAACACCCTTACGTGCGTTGCTTTTTCATCGACTAATAATGCTTCTACCAGGTTTGATCCAATAAATCCGGCTCCTCCCGTAACTAAAATTCGCATTTGTGCTAAGTGATTTATTTTCTTCTTGAACGGTGGAAGAATCTTCTGAAGTCCAGCCACGCTACAATCTTTTCCAGGATATTTGTCGGCGGTGTTTCTTCTTCATAATAACTTCCATAACCATATCCATAACCATATCCATAGCGTCCATAACCATAGTATCCATAGCCGGCTTTCATCTTCACATCGTTGATAATTATAGATACCTTGGGCAGTTTGTTTTGCTGGTAAAATTCATCGATCAGGGCAACCTGCTTTTTGAATGTATGTCGATGGCGTACCAGGTATAAAGTAGAATCGGCAAACTTGCTCAATGTCATGGCGTCACTGACCATGCCGACTGGCGCGGAGTCGACAACGACTATATCAAAATTCTGACCGAGGTAGGTAAACATGTCCTGCACGCGTTGGTCGAGCAATAGTTCCGCTGGGTTTGGAGGTATAGGACCGCAACCAATGACGAATAAGTTTTCCTGTTCAGGCACTGGTTTTATTAAGTCTTCAATGTTTGCCTTTCCCACCAAATAATTGGTGATTCCTAAACCCTTGGCAATGCCCAAACCCGAGAGCACTTTTGGTTTGCGAATATCGAATTCGAGTATGACGGTTTTCTTTCCTGCTAACGCTAATACGGCACCCATGTTGATGCTCACATAGGATTTCCCTTCGCCACTAAATGAGGATGTGACGAGGATGACCGACTTATCTGCTTTTGTGCTTAGAATATATTGAAGATTCGATCGTATGATTCGGAATTGTTCCGCCACCATGCTTCGCGTAACCTTATTTACTATTAATACCTTGTCCGAATAAGAGTGACCGATTTCGCCCAGGATGGGAGCTTCTGTGATCTTTTCTATGTCTGCGCGGGTCGTGACTTTATCATTCAGGATCTCCCCGATAAAAATGAGCATGGCTGGTATGCCGATACCCAATAGTATTGCCAGGATCTGTATGGCTTTGCGGTTAGGCTTAATGGGTACGCTAGTGGGCAGCGCTTCTTCGGCCACTACTGAGTTGGGAATAGTAGAGGCCCTTGAAATAGCGGTCTGTGCCCTTTGTTCCTGCAAAAAATTATAAAGGCTTTGCCAGGTTTCCACCTGTGTTTTTATTTCCGCCTGCTTTTTTATTTTGGCAGGCATCGCCCTTAGTTGGGTTTCGTTTTCGCCGCTTCTATTGCGCAACCTTGAGATACCAGAAGAAATAGAACTCTTAATATTCCTGAGATTTTCCTGAATACTCAATCTCAATGTTTCTATTTGACCATTCAGCGTAACTACAGAAGGATTGTCTACAGGCACCTCGGCATCGATGTATTCTTGCCTTTCCATCTGAGCCTTATTGTAGTCTGCTACGAGGGTATTCAAAGTAATATCTTCCAATCCCAAAGCGGAGGGTACTGGGACCTTGTTGTATGCATTTCTGGTGTTGGACAGATAGCTATCCACCATGTCAGCCACATTTATTTTGAGACTTTCCTCATAGAGAACTTTGTCAGCCTCACTGATATTGCCGAAATAATTTCCCGACTGTGCATCTACGTTAATCAAATTATTTTCCTGTTCATAATCCAGCAATTTTTTCTGCACACTGTCCAGTTTATGTCCGTAATCATGCAGGCTGGTATCTATAAAGTCGAGGATCTGGTCCGAAGAAATCTTTTTCTGTTCTATGCTGTAATCGCCGTACTCCTTCATCAGCTTATTAATGATGTCTGCGGCCATCATCGCATTTGTAGATTGCATGCTGATATTGAGAATGCCGGTCCCGGCAGTCTTCGGAACAACCTGGATGCTTCCTGCAAAGGCGCTGGCAACTTTCTTGGTCGGTTGCCAGGTGATCGTGTAGTCTTTGCTTACTCTTACATAAGGATTTCTGCGCAATCGGAATACGCCACTGGCATTCTCAAACAGATTTCCAAATGAAACAACTGTGGGATCATCATTCACCCGGAACTCCTTGTCGTTCAAAAATTTTATTTTCAATGAAAAGGTGGTAAATGAATCGGTAATCTTAAAGGCATCTACCAGGAAGGCTCCTTCTTTATAAATATTGACGGTCTTGATCTTTCCTTTTACAAAATAGCTGAATTGCAATCCCAATTTTCGAACCACGCGCTCCATCAACGGCCTCGATTTTAATATCTCGATTTCGCTTTGAATATTAGAGCTCTTGCTGTTTACAAAGATCTCCTCAAACTTGTCGTTTCTTCCTCCGCCCGCTTGCTCACTTTTTATCAATAGAGTTCCATTGACGTAATAAATGGGCGTGGCATATCGCAGGTAGACATATGCGATGAATAAGGCGAATGCGGTGGAAAATAAAAAGAAGGGTAAGAAACGAACGTACTTATAGAAGAGGTCTCTCAGACTTAAAGACCATAGTTCACTTCTACTGGTATTAATGACCGGTTCTTGCATCAGGAATTCAATTTCAATTCAGGATATTTGGCTTACCTAAAAATATTATAAAGAAAAGCTGCCGTAGTTATCAGACTCAAAGCGAATGTTATTCTTTGTGCAACGATGTTCTGATCATTTTGTTTGGCCTTCTGCTTTGTAGGATCTACCAACACCACATCATTCTGCATCAGGTTATAGTAGGGCGAGTCAAATAGATTTTTAGAAGAAAGATCAATCACTCCGATTTCTCTTTTACCATCAACTTCACGGATCACGCGAACACTGTTCTTCTGGCCATAGTCGGTAATACCGCCTGCCAATCCGATCGCTTCCAGGATAGTCAGCCTTTCACCCGGGAAAGTAACAGGACCTTCATGACCCACCTGGCCAATTACAGTTATTTTGTAGTTGACAAACCGGATTATAATGGTAGGGTCTTTTAGCAGTTCCACCGGCTCGGTCAGCCTTTTCTTGATATAGGCTGCCAGCTCCTGTTTGGTCATTCCTTCCACATGAAAATTGCCAAGCCGGGGATAGTCGATATTTCCCTGAGCATCTACCAATACCCCACTTTGGGAACCAGTCGTAGCTGGCAAATTGTATATCGCGTCCGAGACTTCGGGACGTGTGCTTAAACTGTATATCTGGATGGAGAGCAGGTCATTCTTTTGAATGCGCATTTCCGGAGTTTTTACCTGAACCTGCCCCGTTGTGTCGACCACATTTTCGAGATAGTAAGGAAGTTTTTGTTGCGTGCGACAGGAAATTATATAAACGGACAAAAAGTAGAGGAATAAAATCCGGGTGAATCTCATTGATTGGTTTTTAGTAACGTACAGCTTACTTACAAAAATAAGATTTGATTTTATTTGGATTGCGCCGAAGTTAATTTAGTTCTCTCAATCTGGGCTATCAAAATATACCCAAGACTGTCGATAGCGATCCGCGCAGTTTTGTGATGAATGTTTAAGACTTTTCCTTCCTGGTCCATTAACATACCCTTGGTAATACGGACTCGCTGATTGATCTTCAGCGGTAGTGCGCGAGCTTCGACATTTTCATGCTCATCCAGGAATCGTTTTATCGCTGTTATCTCTTTTTCCCTGATGACGGCCGGCTTACCTAACCAATATACAAAATTAATAGCGCCGGGTGTCATCCTCACGGCGGTGCGATCATCATTGCAAGCTTTTACAAATACATATGATTTAAATAAAGGCTCTTCAATCACCTTCACGCGATCGCTCCATTTTCGCCGAACTTTATTGAGCGGGCAATAGCTCTCCAGGCCTTTTTCTCCAAAAAGCTGATTCACTTTTTTTTCCCATCTAGGCCTTGTGTAAACGGCAAACCACTTGCGGGTCACTGTAGAAGTTGTTGGACGGCTTCGCCATCTCAGTCACATAACGAATTTATACATGACTGGTTTTCATCGAATTTGAATCCGTCGGGCAGTCAAGGAAGAGACGACCCCCGATTTGGGTGCAAATATATGGAAGAATGGGAGTGGGTAGGGAATAAAATGCGCAGATTTTGAAGGATTTATTGCCAAAGTTGATACTTTTTCACGTAGAATTACGAGTATGTTTTTCAGCGCATATCCCTAAGGGTTTACCAAGATTCCGGGCAAATAGTCTTGCGGTTTTTAATATGTCATGGCGATCGCTCAGCCGGTTTTTTGAAGTATTTGGAAAAAATGCGTTGTTCGTTTATGCCTTGAGCGCTTTCGTCCCGAAACTGCTATCATTGATCAGAATCCCGCAGGGAATTAACGGTGAGGGCAAACCGAAATATACAGATCCATGGCATTGGTTCTATCTGAAAGTCTGTTCCCGAATTCCGGGTGACCCGAGAATCGGTTCCGTGGTATTTGCGATCAGCGTGATCATTTTCATGTGGGCAATATGCTATTGGATGGATCGAAAGAGAATCTATGTGCGAGTCTGACCAGAGCTACAGGACACATCGTCTATGAATCTTTCGTTTTTTCTTTGGCTTCCAATAATTGAATGATCTTTTCTTTGTCGGTCAGTAATCTTTCCAGTAGGTTGATCCGCTCGTTGAGAAATTGAATCATCTCTTCTTTTGAATAATAATTTTTTTCTTCTTCCAACTGATTCCTGATCTCATTATCTGCGGCAGGTAAAAGCATTTCATCCCTGCCTGATATGAGCCAGACGAGGTTTAAATCCGTGTATGTCTGATGGATCCTTTCAAGGATATCCGACCCTACCGTACCTTTTCCTTTCTGTTGCTTTTTCAAATAACCGTTTGCCACCTGGCATTTCCGCTCGAAGGAATAGGCCGTTATCCTTTTCGATTCAAGGTATTTGATCAATCGATCGATTATTCGCATTTTAGATAGGTTTTGTGGACAAAATACCACTAAAATAGTCTATTTTCTAAGATAAAAAGCATACTATTGCATTCGCATTCTTACGAAAATTATTCTCCGGGACCGCCAGGTACCCGGTGGTGTCTGCCCTGGTAATGATATTGGGAACTCGATGCTTGTTTGGGACAGATGATACGTAAGTCGGGTCGTGAGAATTTCCCATCCTTTTTTCAATTCATATTTTATGGCCAAGAAAAGTCCGGCCCTCAAAAAAAAGCGCAGTAGTCGCCTTACTGCCAAATTCCATGAATTCATTTCACTTCATTCTCCACTGCAGGTGAGTCGTCATCTGCGATGCATTTTATTGGACTATATCAGTCATCAGATCAATACAGGTCTCCCAGTCGATTTCCATGTTTATTTATGGGAGCTATATGATCTTTTTGATCTTCTTGACTCCGCAGCAGACGAAGAAGAAAGAAATTCAAAAATTATTAAAGCCACTCCATGATCGATCTGGCTATGTTGTCTTGCCTCGCACATATCATGGAAAAACTATCTGCTATTGAAGGAATAGAGAAGGTCTTTTTGTTAGCCGAACAAAAAAACTTCAAAACCTGCTATAGCATTTTCACGAATATTGCTCCAGGCATCGAATGTGCCAGCCGGTATCTTTTTCTTATCCTTGTCAGCGATTCCATTGCTAATAGATCCGTAGAGAATTCAATCGAAGTAGGCCAGGATTGCTCTCCGGTTACCACCTGGCTGATGAAGAGAACCGCTTTTGAGAAGGCCTTGAATGATAAAGATTTTTTTGCCGTAAAGATAAACGCCTCTGCCTGTTTACTTTTTGACTCCAGTAATCCTTCCTGGTGCCATACCTCATCTTGGAGCAGCTTGCCGATGCCTCATACATCTGCTGATTTACAGGTTCATGCCATATCCATCGACTCATGGCTAAACAGGTCACATGAATTTTTCGCCGGAGCACAGTTATATTTACTGAGGAAGCAGCCGAAAATGGCCGCTTTCTGCCTGCATCAATCAGCAGAACAAGCATATACAGCCATCGTCTTTCGGTTCATGGGAATCCGGCCGGAGACTCACAACCTGCTTCGTCTCCACGGGTATGCATCGTTTTTCCTGCCCGGGCTCGTCAACCTCTTTCCTGATCACGACAGCGCAGAAAATTGTCTTTTGCGACGACTGCAAAAAGCATACATCGATGTGCGATACTCCGATCAATTTTATTTATCCAGTGATAAAATAAATATCCTCTGCGAAAAGATCCATTCACTTTACCAGTTTGCACTTGAAACCAGTCGGCCTCATTGAAGCATTCGCTTTATATTCATGGCGTCTCATACCCGACTTAAAAAGCAAGCGTACCAATCTGCATACTTGTTATACTCCAGTAGCCCAAATCATCCGGGCTCAGTTCAATCCTGAATTTTTCGTGCAAATAATTTTCTTTGATATCCTCCGCCGTTTGACAACAGATCTTGCAACTGCCAGCCAGCACCAGCTTTGTTGTATTTATTAGATTGTACTCGTCAATCGTGGTATCCTGCAATTCAAGTCGCGAGAAAAAGGACTTGAACCGGTTAAAGGCAACCTTTACTTCCTCGGCATTTGAATACATCTTGCCATTGAGGAAAATATCGGTATCATGAAGGCAGAGAAAATATTCGTCGATGGGTTTTGTCCTAAACAAAGCGGGGAAGAGATCTTTTGTCACTACTTTTTCGGATTCGTATATCGGGTCTGGATGGAATTCGTCGTAGATGAAGCAAGTCGTGTAACCCGGAAGATTGATGTCTTCTATGTCCTGATGAAATAATTCTTCGGTGGTAAACCGGTATAATTCCCTGGCGTCAATGTTAGGACTGCACACATCCACACTGATGCCATAGTCTTCGAGGTATGCCGATAGGGATTGCCAGGCTTGCTCGATTTCTTCCTCCGCAATTTCTCCCATAGGCTTGAATTGAGCCGGTCTTCCAATTTTATCGAAGACCTTGATCGTAACCTGGGTAGATGCCTGTTTCTCATACTCCATTATATAATTCAAGAACTCGTTTTCCATGCCTGGTGAAAGTTCGGCTTCACCGGCGGTTCCGAATTGAGCCCCTTTCTCCAGCATTAGTTTCAACTTCATGAAGTCATTTTCCGCCTTGAGTTGTTCTTCTTCATTTAATTGAGAATAATCTTCCGGCATACTTAAGAATTTTAAGTATTTATTTGAATCGATTTTCTTCTGCAATTAAATATAGTTTTTTGAAGGGCTGAATCCAAGGGTAAAAAACACAATTCTGTAGTGGAATAACAGGGGATATTTGTTAAATTTTTTTTACCGGAGCTTTGGCTTAGAATAACTTCCCTTGTTCACCCGGCCTTCGGAAAATAGCCGTATCGAGTTTCCACTCCTCTGCATTCATGCCGTATAGCTTTCCATACTTCTTATATTGTTGGGATACCATTTGAGCAATGCTTCCTTCTCCCCTCATCCTGACTCCCCATCGAGTATCATTTACTTTGCCATCATGACTTTGCTCGATCATATGCCAGACCTTGTCGGCGCGGTCCGGGAAATTTTTATATAGCCAGTCATGAAACAAGAACTTGATCGCTCCATTCAGGCGGATGAAAGTATAGGCAGTAAATGTAGCGCCGTGATCCTTTGCTTCTTTCATGATGCGTTGCATCTCATGTTCATTGAGACCAGGTATCATTGGTCCCATCATGATACCCATCCTCACACCTGACTTGCTGAGTTCTTCAATTACCTTTAACTTCTGCCGTGCAGTAGTAGTCCTCGGCTCCATCACCCGGCGCAGATCTTCATTGAAAGAAGTAACTGAAACCATGGCGGACACCAGTTTTTTCCTGGCCATTTCCTGCAGCACATCTTTATCCCTGATGATCCAGGAATTTTTCGTGAGGATCCCAACAGGTTGGTTGAACTCATTGCATACTTCCAATAGAGCCCTGGTCAAGCGGTATTTCTGCTCAGCCGGTTGATAACAATCCGTATTCCCACTTAACATGATGGGAGCGCATTGCCATCCCGGGTTCATCAGGAATTTTCGAAGCAGGACAGGAGCGTTTTTTTTAATGATGATCTTTCTTTCAAAATCCAGCCCCGCACTGTACCCCCAATACTCATGAACATTACGCGCATAACAATAAATGCAGCCATGTTCACACCCGGCATAGGGATTCATACTATATGACATGCCTACATCCGGCGATTCAATTTTATTCACTATGGTCTTTGATTCCTGCTCGATGTATTGCGTAGCTACATTCGACTCGGCCCAATCATCAATTCCTTCAATATGTTCCTTTGTCTTTTCATCTTTTAAAAACCGGTTCTTTGTATTGAATTGCGCACCCCGGCCAGATAAATATTGATCATTTACTTCCTGACCTTCCTCCTCCGCCGCATTTGCACTCCTTTTAATGGGAGCTACTTTAAAATGATCTTGCTTTAATTTCTCCCCCATCGCCATTCATTTAATCCACAATAAATTTTGCGTTCCGAGCATAACAAAAGGAGAACAAAGAGCTTTATCCTCTATCCATTCTTCACAATACCGACTCCTTGTTCTCCTCGTTACCACACACATTCCTCAGCGCCATCTCTTCTTACCAAGAAGAAATCTTATCCGAATAATTCACCCTGCTTCGTGGTGACTGGAAGGTTCTGGAATTCGAACCTTCGAACAATTTGATATTTCATCTCACCCGCTGGCCTTTTTAATAATAACATGGATTCTGCAATGAAGCGCCCCGTAAAGTGCTTATTGCTGTACTCCAACCACCCTTTTTCATATTGCCATGGCTTTAACTTGCGCCCTATGGCGATGTAGGGCTCCATGATAAAATGTGGCTTGTTTTCATCATTTAGTTTCATCAGGCGTTGGGCATCCCGCCGGATCTCCTTTACCAGGTTTTGGATGGGTATCTTGCTCGTGACATTTATATATATGGTGTGAGAAGGAAAGCTCCCAAAATCCTTCAACTCCACTTTAAACGGTTGATAACCCATGGCGACTGAATTCAACCGGCTTATTATGCGCTCCTCCATCAAGCCATAGTTCGAAAAACTCACGAGCGCCAGGTGCGGCCTTCCTCCCATTGTCGTCTCAGGCTTATATTCATTTTGAAATTCCTTCCTTGCCTGAATGATCCTCGCCCTCATCTCTTCATGAGGACTGAGAACCAGGAGGTACTCATATACCTGATAACCCGGTATGGTGTTTATAATCGTTTGCATACTTCTAGTTTCATCAAAAAACGAACCAGCCATTTTTCTTAGTATAAAATTACTAAATAATTTAGTAATTCCAAATATTTTTATAACTTTATTTGGAAATAATGATGGTACTGAAACTCCCATTTTAAGAACCCGGCAACACAAAATTTATATATTATGGAATCAGAAGAAGTCTTTGGAGCAGCCTATAAAGGATCCAAACAATTTACTCAGAAGGAAGTAAAAACAGCCAATGCTACAGGTTTCGGCGCCGCAGCCGACGATTATATGGAAAGAGGGATAGACCTCAATGAACAATTAATAAAGAACAAACCCGCCACTTTTTTCTTCCGTATGAAAGGAGACGCCCTGAACGGTATTGGAATCTTTGATAAAGACGTATTGATCGTGGACCGATCACTGAAATTGGCCAGCGGTAAAATCATCGTCGCCATACTGAATGGCGAATTACTGGTGCGACGATTTCACAAGAACTTCACCTCTGCTTTTCTACTGCCAGAAAATAACCGTTTGAAACCAATCAACCTGGCAGAATTCAATGACTTTGTTGTCTGGGGAGTCGTGACCTATGCGATCCATGCGGTCTAGATAAGATGAGTTAAATATTACGCACCATGAAAGCCATCGTTGATTGTAATAGTTTTTACGTCTCCTGCGAGCGGTTATTCAGGCCTGAACTGGAAGACCAACCGGTCATTGTCCTCAGCAACAATGATGGCTGCATCATATCCCGTAGTGATGAAGCGAAAAAACTTGGAATTGAAATGGCCGGACCTTACTTCAAGTCCAAGCCGATCATTGATAAACATAACGTCGCCACCTTTTCCTCCAACTATAATTTATATGGTGATCTTAGCTGGCGCGTGATGGAAACACTAAAAACCATGTTGGGAAAGAAAAATGTCGAGGTTTACTCAGTCGATGAAGCCTTTCTCGACCTGAATCAATTTCATCCTGGCGAGATGGAATCGGTCGCACGGCAAATCAGGGAAACTGTTGAACAATGGACTGGAATTAAAGTTTCCGTTGGCGTTGCTCCCACCAAAGTGCTGGCAAAAGTTGCCAACCGCCTGTCCAAGAAAAACAAGAAAGCTACAGATTGTGTAATGGTTCTGGATTCAGACGAAAAGATCATCAATGCATTGCGCCGGACGGCTATCGGAGATGTTTGGGGCGTGGGCGCGCAGTATGCCAGGAAGCTCAGGGATCATTGGAGCATCTACGATGCATTGCAGTTGCGAAACCTCAGTGAAGAATTTGCCAGGCAACACCTGGGCGGCGTTGTTGGTATACGCCTGATCAAAGAATTGAAAGGAGAACCTGCTAAAGACCTGGATGAGGAATTGGTGAATAAGAAAATGATTGCCACCACCAGAATGTTTGGCAGTCCTGTCTCCTCCATTGGCGACATCAAAGAAGCCGTGGCTACCTATACCTCACGAGCGGCGGAGAAGTTACGCCGCCAGCATAGCGCCGCTCGCATGATTCACGTATTTGTAGTTCCGAAGGAACATAGCCATTCAGCATATTTCCGACACGGACCGACGATCAGCCATTTCATAGAATTACCTGTAGCCACTTCATTCACAAACGAACTTATCAAACCGGCAATGGAATTAGTAGATAAATTATATGAAAAGGGGCGCATCTATAAGAAAGCCGGCGTCATGCTCAGCGGCCTTATCCCTGATGAATCGATCCAGGGTAACTTATTTTTATCCGACAATAAGAATGGAGAACGCAGGTTGATGGACATGATCGATAACATCAATTTCAGTCAGCGTGATGATGTTCTAAAATTTGCATCGAGTGGAACGGTACGTGATTGGAAGATGCGGCAGGAATTGCGAAGCAGAAGGTACACGACACGATGGGAGGAACTACTCGAGGTTTCCTAAACCACTACCTTATGAATATCCAGGAATCTTGGCCTTTGAAGATCTAATCCGCAAATTGAATTCAACTGCTCAACAAGATATACAGTCATTTCCGGAGAGGTAGCTTCATCATGCATATGCATGAAAAAATAAATTTCTTTCACGCCATTTTGCAGCCATGTCTTGATTCGTTGGACCCAACCATCGGCTCTTGCAAAATCCGTCGGATGCAAACTGTTGCCGACATACCGAACAAAGGCGCTGGCAATTGGTAAATGCATGTGAGCGCAATCTCGTCTCCCCGCCGTATCCGTGATCACCGCTCCTATCTTCAGCTCCCGAAGCGTTGTAAACAATTCTTTACTTACCAATTCCTTAGCATACCAATCCGGGTCACGCACTTCCAGAAAGAATTGCATATCCGTTGGCATTGTCCTCAAAAAATCAAATAGCTCATCCTTTCTTTTCGGACTAAACGATTCACTTACCTGGATGAAAATCGGGCCTACATGTTTGCCTAGCGTAAGAAGTCCGCGGAAGAACTCAGTTGTTATAAATTCCTTTCCCTTTAGCCTGCCCCGGTGTGTAATTCCCTGATACATCTTGGGGCAGAACACAAAATCCCTTCCCGCTGCCTTGTCCGCCCATTTTTTGATTCCCTCAGTTCCATAAATTTTATAATGAGTCGCGTTGAGTTCAATGCTGTTGTAATGTTGCACGTAATGGTCCAGGAAATCCTTCTCTCTTGTTTTTAAGGGATATACCTTTCCCACCCATTCAGCCCGGCCCCATTTTGCACAGCCGAGATAAACCTTTGGATTCTTAACAGGTTTATTCTTCAATACTTTTTTATTGAAAGCCGGCTCTATAGGTAAACTAAAGTCTATTTTGTTCAATTCTATCTCCGGAACGCGGCCAAATTCCATTATCAGGATTTATATTCAAATCTACTGGAGAATTTTATCCTTTGTGCTTATTCGTACCTCAACGCCTCAATAGGATCCAGGCGGGAGGCCTTTTGTGCAGGATAATATCCGAAGAAGATGCCGGTAATGGCGCAAACCAGAAAAGATAGCACAATGGAAGACTGTGATACCAACGTTGGCCACGATAAGAAAACATTGATCAATTTGGATGCAGTTATTCCCAATAAAACGCCCAACACTCCCCCAGTGATGCTTATCAAGAGCGCTTCGATCAGGAACTGCATCAATATATCAATTCCCCTCGCGCCGATGGACATACGAAGTCCTATTTCTTTAGTCCTTTCAGTAACGGAGACATACATGATGTTCATGATACCAATTCCTCCAACCATCAGCGATATGCCTGCAATCGCAGCCAGCAAAACGGTGAGTAATTCACTCGTGGAACTGATTGTAGTGATCAACTCTGCCTGGGTACGTACTGTAAAATCATCTTCTTCGTTATTTTTCAAATCATGCTGCCGCCGAAGAATGGAAGTAATCTCACCGGTAGCAGCTGCAGAACTATTTTCATCGATGGCGGATGCATAGATGGATTGAACATGAGTAATCGCCAGTATTCTTTTTTGCACTGTCGTATAAGGAGCTAATAAAACATCATCCTGGTCCTGCCCAAAAGTGTTTTCTCCTTTTTCACTTAATACTCCAATAATTTTAAAAGGGATCTTATTGAAACGAATGGTCTTCCCAATAGGATCTTCTCCATTGTCGAAAATATTTTCAACGACAGTTTGCCCGATCAGACAGACTTTTTCTGCACTCTTCACCGCCGAATTGTCGAATGAAATGCCATCCTTCAACTTCCAATCACGAATACCCAGGTATTCCGGACTTACGCCTTGCATGGAACTAGGCCAGTTCTTTGCACCATTAATTACCTGGCCATTAGCGGAAACAGCAGGAGATACGGCCGTGATATATTGTGCCTCCTTGCGAAGAGCATCCACATCTTCCACTTTCAACGTCTGCAATCCCGATGACCCCAGTCGCGCACCTCCGCCCACTGTTGTATTGCTACTCGGCCGGATGGTAACCATATTGGATCCCATGCTTGACAACTGGCTACGTATGCTCTGTTTTGAACCTTCGCCGATGGCCACCATGGAAATGACAGCACCCACTCCGATAATGATACCGAGCATTGTCAAAAAGGCTCGCAACTTATTTCTCAATAAGGCCCTCCATGCAATCCGTAACAGGTTAAAAACTTTCATAAAAACTATTAATGCTCCTCCTCCACAGGTAAACTCATCAACATATCTTTCGCGGACCGCACCTGCGGGTTCTTTTCATCTTTAATAATCTTTCCATCCTTTAATGTAACAGTGCGACTGCTAAAAGTGGCGATATCCGGTTCATGCGTGACAAACACTATCGTCTTTCCTTCCTGTTGATTCAACTCCTGCATCAATGCCATGATCTCATACGATGTCTTTGAATCCAGATTACCGGTTGCTTCGTCCGCCAATATCATGATAGGATCATTGACCAGCGCTCTCGCGATGGCCACCCTTTGTTGTTGTCCTCCTGAAAGTTGGTTGGGTAAATGTTGCATTCGGTCTGCGAGGTTAACCGAATTCAAGGCGTCGACAGCTCTCGTATGTCTTTCACTTACCGATACGGCTGAATTATACAACAACGGCAGTTCCACATTCTCCATGGCAGAAGTTCTCGCCAAAAGATTATACGCCTGGAAAACAAAACCAATCTTGTTATTTCGGAGACGAGCCAACTCATTACGGGACAGCTTTTTTATATTCACGCCATCCAGTAGATAGTCGCCCATGGTTGGCTTGTCCAGACAACCTAATATATTTAACAATGTCGTTTTGCCGGATCCACTCTTTCCCATTATCGTGAGGAACTCGCCTTCTTCAACGGAAAATGAAATTCCTTTCAGGGCTTTGACAATTTCACCGCCCATCTTGAATTCTCTTTTGAGATCAATAATTTCCAGAATTTTAGTCATCCGATCAAAATTTCTTAATTCAAATTCTAATACGGCCGCGTCCGCTGACCTCCACCACCCCGGTTGGGTCGCGCTGGAAGGAATGGACTCTTGTTTGATGTTACTTTCTTGTTTCCCGAATTCTCCAACAATTGATAACCGGTCACCACTTCATCCTGACTAGTCAAACCCGAGACCACCTGGACTTGTGTCTGGTCGTCCAGTCCGATGGATATGCGACGGCGGAAAAGACTGCTATCTTTCTTTAACCAAACGAAAGCTTGTTTCACAGACTCTTCGCCCGATTCTGCTGTTTCCCTCAGGGCTGCGGGGGTTGCCTTCGCATTGTTCTTATTAGAAACATTGCGTTTATTCTTTCTTTCATTCGATCCGGGCATCACTACAGTATATTTTTTTGTCACCAATGAATCAGGCCTGAAATTCAAAGCCTTTGCAGGAATGAGCAGTGCATTATCGACCTCTTCTGTATAGACAACTATATTGGCTGTCATGCCGGGCTTTAATTTCAAATCATTGTTGGGAGCATCGATAATTGTCACGTAGGTAACTACATTGGATGAAACAAAAGCCTGTAACCTCACCGCTCTTACGGTTCCAAAAAATTCTTTATCTGGGAATGCATCAACAGTGAAGCTTGCACGCTGTCCCGCCTTTACATTACCAATATCCGCTTCATCGATCGCTGCCCTCACCTGCATTTTGGTTAAGTCTTTTGCGATGCTAAACAGGGTCGGAGTGCTGAAACTCGCCGCCACGGTTTGCCCTTCACTCACATTCCTGGAGAGCACCGTTCCATCTATCGGCGAGTAGATGTCGGAGTAAGAAAGATTTTTTTGCGCTGAACGGATCTGTGCAGATGCACTGGTTACATTGTCCTTTGCAACGTTGTATTGATTCAAAGCGGTTTCTAATTCAGCTTTGCTTATGGCTCCGACATCAAACAGTTGCTTTTGACGGTCATAGTTGCTTTGCGAATAAACCAGCGTACTTTTTGTCTGCTGAAGATTTGCTCCTACCTGCTGAACCTGGGCTTCTAACAAGGATTTATCCAATTGCGCCAATAACTGTCCTTTTTTAACGACTGAATTAAAGTCGGCATAAACATTTTTTATCGTACCTGAAACCTGCGTACCCACTGCAACGGTATCCACGGGTTGAATCGTTCCCGTAGCAGTAATGGTCGTGGCAATGGAACCGACCTCAGGCTTTACTGTTTCCAAAGCAATTTGTGGTTCTTGCTGCCGGAACTTCCAGAACCAGATGGCTACGCCAATCCCGAGGATCAGTCCCACCCATATAATCCATTTATACTTTTTCATTACTCTCAATTTAGTTCCGGGCAAGCACGGACTGTTCTAAAGACTGATTGCTTCGCCCATGTAATAGTCAACGATTTTGTGGTTTAATACAGCATTATATTTTGCCTGGATAAATGATTGCAAAGCCTGGATATAAAGATTTCTTTGTTGTTGTAGTTCAAGCAGGTTAATAGAACCCAATCGAAATTCTTCGTTCGTTATTGTATAACTCTCTTCACTCGCCTTCTTCTGCGCTGTGGCTGCTTCAAATTGGGCTTCAGCATTTTTCAAGCTTATATAAGCTTGTTCCACCTGTTGGTCCAAAACCGTTTTGGTATTTAATAAGTCAAGTTTTGCCTGCTCAATTTGAATTTTGGATTTATTAACAGCAGTCTTGTTGACCCGCCTGCTGAAAATGGGAACGCTCAATGACAAGCCAAGAGATTGATAAAAATTATTATCGAGCTGTGTAAAGTATTTGGGTACTTGATTCGTCGAGTTGCCGGTTGATAGACTGCCTCCGACGCTGATCGTAGGTTTTACAAGAGCCTGTGCTTTTTCTAATTCCTTCCTGGCAATCTCAATACCCAATTCACTATTCTTTACTTCGGGTCTCGTTTCCTGTGCCGTGCTTTGGGCAGAAACTAAGGTCGTCGCCATTTTATCAACAATCACTGTGTCCGGCACTACGATCTTCATCTCATAAGTCGAAGGCAATTGCAAGGCCTGCTTCAGAGTTACGAGATTCAGGCGGTAGTCATTCTGTGCCGCTATTAACGTAAATTGATCAGCAGAGACCTGCGCCTCTAATTGCACCAGGTCTTTACGGGATATGGCCCCCGCATCAAAGCGTTGTTTGCCGAGTTTCAATTGTACCTGGGAAGTAGCCAGCACGTCCTGGATATAAATTATATTTTCTCTAGCAAGCAAAATATTCAGGTAGGCCTGCGTAACATTGAGGGTAATATCATTCTGCGCTTCTTTAACGTCAAGCCCGGCTGACTGAAGCAGCAGATCTTTTACTTTGATATCCTTTTTCAAATAGCCGCCATTGTAAAGCGTCACCGATGAATTGACAGAATAATTACCCGAGAAACTGGAGTTGTTCAGGAAATCGCCGGAGGTATTGTTGCTTTTTCCATTCAAAAAATTTTCTGAAACAGATCCCGACACGGATGGAAGTCTCGCTGCCCTGGACTGCAACAGGTCTTCTTTACCCGAAACTTCACTCCATTTCAATGACCGGACCTGGATATTATTCTCCTTTGCAAATTGAATGCAGTCTTGCAGAGTCCATTCGGCTGGAAGTTCTTTATTTTCCTGCGCGTGTAATCTTGCAGACATTAACAGTATAATAAGGAATGCTATTTTCACAAAACACACTTGATCATTAAAGAATCATTCAAATTTTGCCTGTTGCGGGTTTAATATCAACAGGTTTTACATTTGACGTTTTGGAAAATATTTCCTTGCATATAAATCTGAAAATATGCAATCGTGATAGTGAAAGTTCGAAGTGGGAAATTTTTTACACGGTATTGAGATTTGATTCTCCATGTTCCCTGATCAATTCAGCGACCAGTGCCGTCCACCCGGTCTGATGACTTGCACCAAGGCCCCGGCCAGAATCTCCGTGAAAGTATTCATAAAAAAGTATGAGGTTTTCGTTTCCTGGCTGTTGATAAAACCAATTATAGTCTCCATATAATCTCCGTTGCTGCCCGGCATCTTTTTCAAACAAGCTGATCACCCTGCTGGTAAGTTCATCCGCTACCTGTAACAAGTTCATTTCAATACCGGAGCCGGTAGGACATTGTACGCGCAAATTATTTCCATAAAATTCACCATACTTCCGGATAGATTGAATAATGAGAAAATTGATGGGCATCCAAACGGGACCACGCCAGTTTGAATTGCCACCAAACAGATCCGAGGTAGAATCGCCCGGATCATATCGAATGCTATAAATATTACCTTCTACGCTGACTGAATATGGATTGGGCTTCATGATACTTCGACAGCGCCCGAATACCGCCAACTGAGAGAAAACCATTTTCATCCAGCAATTTTTCAAGGAGGTAGATCAATCTATCACGCGGTATCATGGAAAGAAGTAATTCCTCACCATCACCTCTTTCTTCATTCGGCCAAAACTTGTTATTCTTAATACGATACTCTTCAAACCAGGTAATGCGTTTTTTAAAATCACCTAATTTATCCAGCACGCGTTTACTGATTGTCGATACGGCATAAAGTGGAGCCAATCCGACGATAGATTGAATGCGAAGAGGAACGGAATCTGCTCCGGCAATACAGAGGACATCATAAAAAAATTTGTCTTCTTCATTCCACAATCCGTGTTGATTAAGTGATTCGGCAATCAGCACAAAATGCTCAAAGAATTTAGTGGCGGTGTCTTCAAATGACGGATCATGCATGGCAATCTCAATGGCCATATCCATCATGTCGATAGCATAGGTGCCCATCCAGCTCGTTCCGTCAGCCTGCTCCAGTTGCGTTTCGCCCGGAAAATGCACACTGCGATTGAAAACTCCGATATTATCCAGTCCCAGGAAACCACCTTCAAATATATTATTGCCATTTACATCCTTACGATTGATCCACCACGTAAAGTTGATCAGTAATTTTTGAAATACTTTCTTGAGAAAGACAATGTCTCCGACGCCGGTTTGCTTTTTTTCTATATGATATACTTGCATTGCCGCCCATGCATGGACCGGAGGGTTTACATCACTGAAGTTCCATTCGTATGCGGGCAGCTGGCCATCCGGTTTCATGTACCATTCCCGCATGAGCAACAATAGCTGGTGCTTTGCAAAATTCGGATCGACGACGGCCATCGAGATACATTGAAAGCCCTGATCCCAAGCTGCATACCATGGATACTCCCATTTATCAGGCATTGAAATGATATCCTGATTCTTCAAGTGCTTCCAATCATTGTTGCGTCCCGTCATTTTGCTGTTGCTCGCCGGTGTGATCTTATCACTTTCTGTAAGCCATCGCTCCACATCAAAATGATAATATTGTTTACTCCAAAGCAATCCTGAAAGCGCCTGTCTTTGAATTCGGGCCATATCATCACTGATGCCTTTGGGTAAGATGGCCGCATAGAACTCATCCGCCTCTGCCTTACGCTGAACGAATATATTATCAAACCCCCTGGAGAATGGAGATCTGAGTTGCCTATGGCTGAGACGGCAATAAACTAATGTAGATTCACCAGGTGCAATCACACGCTTGTATACGGGTGAAAAACGCGTTCCTGATTTTCTTTTTCTTAATTCTTCAGTATGATTGCCATAAACAATGGCATCATTGAATGCATCCTTTACAAAAATTGTCTCATTGGCAATTCCCGTTATCTTTTGAGTGTTGGTCTCGTTGTCGGTGAACAAGGCATCATCAGCCGGTTGAAAATAGAAATAATACTTACCCAGTCGTTCATGTTCGCAAAGCACGGAGGTCTTAGTCCGCAGCGTTAATTGCGGAATGGTTTCCATGCCTCCATAATTCCAGCGGTTATAAAAGGATAATAAAGGAAGTATGGTGATGGGTGCGGGTTCCGAATAGCGGTTAGTTACCATTATCCTGATGACAATATCTTTCTCATCCTCTTTCGCATAAGTAATCGTTACATCAAAGTATTGATTTTTGTCAAACACCCCGGTATCCAGAATTTCATATTCGGGTTGCTGGTGAGATCGATTTCGGTTCTCGTCACGCAATTTCGTGTATGGAAAAGCCTGCTGCGGATATTTGTACAGGTATTCCATATAATAATGTGAAGGAAGATTGTCGAGATAGTAATATAGTTCCTTTACGTCTTCGCCATGGTTGCCTTCTGTGTTGCCAAGTCCAAAAAGTCTTTCCTTCAATATAGAATCATTTTGATTCCATAAGGCTAATGAAAAGCACAGGTTCTGGAAATAGTCCGAGATGCCGGCAAGGCCATCTTCACCCCATCGGTAAACCCGGCTATGAGCATGATCAAATGGAAAGTAATGCCATGCATCGCCGTTCAGACTGTAATCTTCGCGGACAGTACCCCACTGTCGCTCGCTCAGATACGGGCCCCATTGCTCCAGGGGAATGGTTTTACGGGAATTCTTATTAAGACGCTTTTGTTCCGCTGTCATTGGTACTTCTTTACTAAGTCAACGAGAATTTTTTTATCCGCTTCATTGATGATGGGAATGGAATCGTTCTGTACAAAATGAAGCTTGAAAGATAAGATCGCAGGAATAGAATCTTTTATATCATAGCCGATAATGCGCAGAGCCTGAAGATCATTAAAATCAGGAGGCACCTGAATGCCCGTGGTATCATACCAGAAGCCAAATCCTTTTTCTGCCAGCCGTTGCCATGGAAAATATTTATTGGGGTCTACCTTACGGCCGGGAGCAATATCGGCATGACCAATAAAATTGGCGGTGGGAATATTGTACGCTCGTTTCAGACGATCCAACAGTTCGAATAATCTCTCCATCTGCGGATCGGTGAAAGGCTCAAAACCATTATTGTCTAATTCGATCCCGATGCTCGCTGAGTTGATATCGGTGCTGTTGCCCCATTTACCTGCTCCGGCGTGCCATGCACGGAAGTAATCATTCAGCATATGATGGATCGTCCCATCCTTGCAGACGACGTAATGCGCGCTTACCTGTGATTTCACGGTAGTAAAGGTTTTCAATGTCACTTCGCAATTGGCCTGAGCTGTATGATGGAGAATAACAAAATTGGGTTTGCGCATGTTAAAATTAGTGGCGCCAATCCAATCTGGTGCGTTGACAAATGAATCGCTGACCGGATATTGGGCTAAGATTTTTCCATAAGCCTTTGCCTGCTTCTTATAAGACTTGTTGGTTTTACTGTAAGGAGGTTTGGCACAACTGGCGATTACCAACGTCGACAATAAAAAAATGCTGCGAAACAGATTCATTCTCAGTAAAAATATCCTGAAAGATATTAAGATTCAGAGTTGGCGCCTTTGTTATTCAGGAATGGTTTTAAAAGATCTATGGGCACTGGAAAGATCGTCGTAGAATTATTTTCGGTCGCTATTTCTCTTAGTGTCTGCAGGTAACGAAGAGTAAGCGCGCTAGGTTGTTCGCTTAAGATTTTTGCAGCGTCAGCCAAGCGTTGGGATGCCTGGAATTCACCCTCCGCCGCGATGACCTTACTTCGACGTTCCCTTTCTGCTTCTGCCTGTTTGGCCATCGCACGTTGCATCTCCTGTGGCAGATCAATTTGTTTTACTTCAACATTGGACACTTTCACTCCCCACGGCTCTGTATGTGCATCGATGATCTGTTGTAACTTATGATTGATTTTTTCTCTTTGTGATAAAAGGTCGTCCAATTCTGATTGCCCCAATACGCTTCTTAAAGTCGTTTGAGACAGTTGCGATGTGGCCATTAAAAAATTTTCAACGCCTACAATGGCTTTTTGCGGCTCAATCACACGGAAGTATACAACCGCGTTTACTTTTATCGAAACATTGTCCTGGGTAATGACATCCTGTGTGGGCACATCCATGACGACCGTGCGCAGGCTCACCCTTACCATGCGATCAATTACAGGGATCAGGAGTATCAGCCCGGGTCCTTTTATTCCCTCGCCACCGATGAGTCGCCCCAACCGAAAAATGACACCTCGCTCATATTCACGCAATATGCGAATAGCATTAGCAAGGATGATCAGGGCAAAGAGAATGACGACGGTCAGAAAGATTGGGAATTTTTCCATATAGTTGTTTTTAAAACCTGCACCGCAGGATTGAATCAAACATTTATTTGCTCTACATAAACCTTTAAGCCTTTCATTTCCCGCACTCTTACCTTTTCTCCTCTAAGTATCTTGCCGGCGATTGATTCTGCATTCCAGATCTCACCCTGCAACCGAACTCTACCCAAAGGATCCAGCTCGTCTAATGATTCTCCCGTGGCTCCGATCAACGCGCCAATTCCGGTAACAGGTTTGCGTCGTTGTGCTTTCAGTCCAACACCGATGACAAAAAGAAAAAACAGCGCTGAAATGGCTGTCCCGGAAATGATCACGCTGCGGGAAATTCTTACCATCTCCATTCCGGAGCCGGGCCTGATCAACATCATCGAACCGAGCAGCAAGGAGATTACACCGCCAATAGCCAATAAACCATGACTTACAATTTTCAACTCCAATAAGAACAGAATGATGCCAAAAATGATCAGTGCAAGTCCTGCATAGTTGATCGGCAATGTATGCATGGAATAAAATGCGAGGACCAGGCTAATGACTCCAACAATGCCGGGAAGGATAGCGCCTGGGTTATAAAATTCGAACAGCATTCCAAACATGCCGAGCAATAATAAGATATAAGCAATATTTGGATCACTGATGATGTTCAACATTTTTTGTATAAAATCCATATCGTAATCTTCGACGCGCGCGTTCCGCGTATGTAACGTTACATTCATGGCATTGAGTTGAACCTGCCTGCCATCGATCTGGTTCAAAAGATCCTTTTCATTCTTTGCGATCAGGTCAATAGCAGAATCTTCCAAAGCCTCTGTCTCCGTATAGGAAAAACTTTTGCGCACCGCATTTTCCGCCCATTCCAGGTTGCGGTTTCTCTTTGCGGCAATCGACCTGATGAATGCCGCCGCATCGTTGGTCACCTTCGTACTCATAACGCTATCGATCGGAGATTGCATGCTCACGGGATGGGCCGCGCCAATGTTTGTTCCGGGACTCATAGCTGAAACATGCGCCGCGAGTGATATGAATACTCCTGCCGAACCGGACTGTGCTCCCGACGGTGAGACATATACGATCACAGGTACAGGAGAATCCAGGATGTCGCTAACTATCTTTCGTGTCGACTTCAGGAGTCCACCGGGTGTATTCAAATGAATGAGGACACATTCTGCATTTTCTTTCCCTGCTTTCTTAATTCCATTGTGAATATAATCGGACGTAACAGGATTAATGGTACTCTCGACCTTTAAGGAAACAATGACCTGGGCGGAAACAGCATTAAGAAGGAAAAAGAAAAAGAAATTGTATAATAATAAACGCTTCATAATTAAAGTCAGTCGCTGAAATGAAGCCTGGCTGAATAGACCTTCTGTAATTTACTGAAATCTCCGAACAATCCGGCGCGCTGATAATTTGACAATCATCTTTTTGCGGCGGCAGAAGCATTCATTATCTTCAACACGCGCGCATACTTAAATTGCCCTAAATGGCACTTTCTCCGGAAAATATATTATTGGTGGGCTCTGGTCTTTTATTGATCAGCATTTTGGCAGGCATCACATCCACTCGATTTGGGGTGCCCACCCTCATTCTCTTCCTGGTAGTAGGAATTTTGGCAGGATCAGAAGGGATCGGAGGCATTGCATTCGATAATCCGCATGCAGCCGAATTTATTGGCGTCACTGCCCTTAATTTCATTTTATTTTCCGGAGGTTTAGATACGAACTGGCAAAACATAAAGCCTATCGTCTGGCGCGGCATTGCTTTATCCACTATTGGGGTTTGTGTAACGGCAATGACTGTCGGTTTCTTCGTTCATTTTATTCTCCACTTCACTCTGCTTGAAGGATTGCTATTAGGCGCCATCGTATCAGCTACCGATGCCGCCGCAGTGTTTTCTATTCTTCGAAACCGGGGAGTCAAGTTAAAAGGGACAACATCTGCACTCCTGGAATTTGAAAGCGGCAGCAACGACCCGATGGCCTATTTCCTGACCATTTCTCTCACGTCTGTTATAGCCAGTAATAACCTGGACCTGCTCCAACTACTCATACAATTCGTAAAAAGTTTTGTGATCGGAGCTGCAATGGGTTATTCCATGGGCAAGATCAGTCATTGGGTGATCAATAAGATAAAGCTGGAAACAGACGGGCTTTATCCCGTGCTGGTACTGGGACTTGCAATGTTTACCTATTCAGCTACACAGGTAATCGGTGGCAATGGTTTCCTGGCTATTTATCTGTCTGCGCTTGTTCTCGGCAATAGCAATTTCATTCACAAACGTAGCCTGGTAAAATTTTATGATGGACAGGCGTGGCTCATGCAAATCATTTTATTTCTTTCCCTTGGTCTTCTTGTATTTCCTTCGCGCGTCATTCCGATTATGGGGTCAGGTTTATTGATCGCTGCATTTCTTATGTTTATCGCAAGGCCACTAGGTGTCTTTGCCGGCCTGGCATTTTCCAATTCCAGTCTGCGTGGTAAACTGTTCCTGTCATGGGTGGGTTTGAGGGGCGCTATCCCGATCGTGTTTGCCACCTATCCGATGATAGCCGGGTTAGATAAAGCAGGCATGATCTTCAACCTGGTCTTTTTCATTTCAATTACTTCAGTGCTATTGCAAGGCACTACCTTGCCGGTCGTTGCAAAATGGCTAAAGGTCACTATCACCCCTGAACCAGCTCCATCAACACCTGCCATTGGCACAATTCCAATTGTGTTGGGAGCCGTTGCAAATGATCTGAAAGAACTTACCTTATCAAGTAGTTCCAGGGCCAGAGGGAAAAAAATTGTAGACATTCACCTTCCGGTTTCTTTCAATATCGTGGCCATAAGAAGGAACGGTGAATATTTCCTCCCTACGGGTGCCACTGAACTAGCGGAAAATGATACGTTGCTTATCCTGGCTAATGATAAAGATGAGCTTCAGACCGGAATGGAAATGTTATAGGTGCCCGATTTGAATCGATTTCTAATGAGAAAAGTCTTTACCAACCTCACCTTCTGGGTTCTGACGGCAATCACTGCAGGAGTATTGCTCGGATATTTCGCTCCCGGCACAGCAGTAAAGATGCAGCCGTTGGGAAAGTACTTCATTGAAGTCGTGAAGCTTTTCATCTATCCAATTATTTTCCTGACCATATCATTAGGAATCAGCGGCATGGGTGATTTGAAGAAAGTGGGGCGAGTAGGAGGAAAGGCCATACTGTATTTCGAAATTGTCACCACGCTTGCTCTGATCATTGGAATCATCGTTTCGTTTTTAATAAAACCCGGCGGTGGCGTCGATACTACAGGTATACATGCAGGTGATGTTTCCGCATTCAGGCAAAAAGCATCGGAGTTCAGCTGGTGGAAATTTTTTAAAGAGAATCTAACCATCCAGGTGTTGCTGTTTTCCATTGTGGCCGGCATCTGGCTTAGCAAATACCGCAACAAGCAAAAGATTATCAGGATACTGACGCCGATCTCCAGGTATGTTTTTAAAGCGCTTCACCTGGTGATGATCCTCGCGCCGATCGGCGCCTTTGGAGGCATGGCCTATACAATTGGAAGGTTTGGTTTGCATACATTATTACCCCTTGGCAAGTTGATGATTTGCGTTTATTTAACCTGCCTGGTTTTCATATTCCTGGTTCTTGGATCTCTCTTACGATATTATAAAGTGAGCATTTTCAAATTTCTTAAGTTTATAAAAGAAGAATTGCTGATTGTATTGGGAACCTCTTCTTCAGAGGCCGCCTTGCCTTCCCTGATCGAAAAGCTGGAACGAATGGGATGTTCCAAGCCAGTGACCGGATTGGTGGTTCCTGCCGGATATTCATTTAACCTGGACGGCACAACCATTTATCTCTCGATGGCAGTGATCTTCCTGGCGCAGGTTTATCATATCCACCTCTCGACAGCTCAAATATTCACGATCATTGGGGTATTGATGATCACTTCCAAGGGGGCTGCGGGCGTAACCGGCAGTGGTTTCGTTGTACTGGCTTCAACATTAACTGCTGTAAAGGTGATACCGGTGGAAGGCCTTGCTTTATTATTAGGTGTGGATCGATTTATGTCAGAAGCCAGAGCCCTTACCAATTTCATCGGCAACGGCGCAGCTACGATTTGGCTGGCAAACAACGAGAAGGAATTTTCAAGAAACAAAATGTTAATTGCCTTCGAAGAAGAAAATCAAAACAACGTGATTAGCAATCGATCTTAATGCTTAATCCTCCGTCAAAATTTTGAAATAGCAAAACGGGCATTAAATTTGTCGCCCCCATTTTGATGAAAGTTATATACTAAAAAAAGTAGTTTATGAAAAAAGTTATTTTGATCGCCATAGTTTTCTTCATGTTGTTTCCATTGCTTAGCTGTGGACCAACTCATGTTATGGTTTCAGACAGGCCTACCGCCGTCATTGCAGTCAGACCCAATCCTCCCAGGGCAGGGTACGTATGGATCGATGGAGATTGGTATTGGTCAGGAGGCAGGTATGCTTGGAGGGATGGATATTGGACAAGACCACGTGGTCATCGGCATTGGCAGACTGGTGAATGGCAACGGCGCGGCAACGGTTGGTATTGGAGAAAGGGAAGGTGGCATTGATAGTAGACTCGCAAAAAAATAATTTTTATTCCATAGTCTGCTCGAGGTGAGCGAGCCGCCCATCCTTGCCCATTCCTTCGATAACGACCCGGAATGCTTTACTGACATCGTTGTTGTAAAAACTTAGCCTAACCTTATTATTTTGCGATGTTGTATTTACCTGAGGATTCCAATATAGTGTCGTGCGCAAATCGCGCTTTTCATTGCCCGGGCTGAAGGTGCTGTAATTAGGTGAATAAAATTGCCTGAGCTCTGTATATGCGGTCACTGTATTATTGGCCAGGCCCTTTCCAGGAGTTGTTTTCACATCGCTTCCGCGGCGTGTATAAATGGCAATAGCACCACCCGAGCCTCCAGAAGACGGCCCGAAGAACGGAGGCCGAAACACTTTGATATAGGCAACATCCGCAACCGATAACGAGGATAACAGACTAAGATCTGTCTGAACTTCATCAATATATATGGTAGGTGAAGCCCCCCTCCATTCAAAGCTGGGTGTACCAGAAGCACTGCTCATGTTTTTTATCTGAAGCCCCGCTACCCTTCCCTGCAGGTAGTCGAAAATACTATAAGATGCGGGGCTAGTTGCGTCATTTACTAAATCAAACTGATAGCTATCGCCTCCTGCGAATAATCCTGAAGCATATTTTTCATCTAATATTTGAAGCGGTGATCTTGTTTTGGTTTTCACTATTACATTTTCCAAAACTTTTCCTTCATACATCTTCATTAATTGAATGGCTTCATCCGAAAGTTGAAAATGGCGGAAGCTGCCACTGGTATCAGATGGATTATAAAAATACCCGCCGGCAACAGCTGTGTTGCGCAATCCCTGCAACCGGGATTCCATAAAAATCACGGAGCCGTCTTCCAACCCTTTGGAAAGGTGATAGTATATATGAGCGGTGTCGAACAGCACTACAGACTGATCATTGAATGTTCCATCAGGCTCCAATGGAACCATCAATATCTTACTCTTCGCATCCTTTTGGCTCATGATCATGACAATATTGGCACCCCCGCGAAATTGGGAAGCCATGACTCCATACACTTTGCCAGACAAGGTGAGGTAAGCGGTGTCCCGGGGAAAATTGATCTTTGGCAATTTTCCTTTCGCAACTTCTTCCCATTTAAATCTGCGCCATCCATGTGTGAGCATTACCAGATCCAGACGCTGGCTGATAGAATCGCTGTTATTTAAAAAATAGTAAGCAGGGTTATACACCTGTCCTTTGATCTCGCCAGTTAACAGGAGCCGGGAAATTATATTGTCGCTACTATCTGCGTCGATACCAATATCAGTTATAGAAATAGAAAAATTGGAGGGCAAACTATCCGGTACCACGATCTCTATTTCATTTTTCGCTCGTTTATTTAAGCCCCAATGGATCACATTCATCTCCGGGCGAAATAGATAATCCTGATTGTTGACATAGGTTATTCTCTCCGCCAATGCCTTCCATTGATCATCAAAGACAGTTATCGTTAAGATTCCGGTAGGAAGATCCTGGGTCGGTATGATCGCCTGAGCTGTGCCCGAACTGATATCCCTGGATACTTTAAATACCTGGAATTGGTTCATCGTCCCAATTACATGAATCGGCCCGGTCACTGCGCCTGGAGTCGCATCAATCGTAAACGGTCGTTTGTTTCCCACAATACCAACTCTTATTGCAACGCCACTCGACTTGATAGCTGGCAAAGGGGTTGTGTACTCCTGGCCTTTATCAACCCGCCATTTTGCCGTATAAGTTTCACCCGCTTTTGGATTAAGAAAGATATAGCCCATACCATCGTGAATAACTTTCAACGTGTCAATCGTAATTCCCTTTTCATCCTGAATGATACCTTTTATTTTTATTGGCGTTCCCCATTGGTCATTGGCCTTGAATGCAATTTTATTGACAACGCCGGCAATGGCATCTCCTCCTTCGGGAAAAAACTGCAAGGCAGGTATCACTTCACTTTTACGGTCCGCAAGGGAAGGATTTCTTGAAAGTATTCGGATATCCTTATTATATATGAAGTCAGAATCAAAATTGAGCATCCAGCGGGTATAAGCCTTTGCGTGAATAAACTTTCCGGAGTACCCGGCAGGAATGTCGATTTGGCCGTTGGTTGTCGCATTAACGATCGGGCAGACGTTTCGAAAAACCAGGTTGCCTTTATCATCCGTCCAGTCAATATAAAAGGTCTTGCTCTCATCAGCGGGAAAGATACCTTTCATCAGGTAAGCCTTGAACCAAATGGTTTCCCCGGGTACGTAAGAAGACTTATCAAAATGAAGATAGCTCCGTTCAGTTCCGAAATCGTTGGCATACTTCGCAATAGTGGAGTCTATATTTTGTGAATTGGCAGTTAATGAAAGGAGGAAGTATCCACAATAAGCAACTATAATCAGTTTCATCAGGTGTCTTTTGCTTTCTCAATTGTTTTTTAATCCCGAAATAATGATATTCCCTGTCCCATTTTTATCGCAGGGATATCCAAAGTCGGATTTCATCTTTTTTTCATTGTTGATCGTCGCGTAGAAATCATCCAGGTATTGCGTCGCCGTGCGAATATACTTTGAATCCAGAAGTGGGTTAGAAGTATACAATTTGTAAATGGATTCCTTCAGCTTATTAAAAAATTCCATGGTTTCTTTAAACTCACTCATATCCTGAATGCAGAACCCACGATAACGGCGCTCCCTAACCGATTTCATTAGTAACTCTTCAGCCGGCAGGGCATAAGGTGCACTTACAAGCCCTGCGTGATCAAAATCGTATGGAACGGTATAAGGAAGGGCCGATGGCTTGCTGGCAATTAATTTGATATTTTGTTGATATTGCACCGACCAGTCTGTGTTCCCAATCAGGTATTGAAAAACCGCCATTTTCAGATAGGCTGACTTTTCAGTTTGCTCACCCTTCAGCATCTTCGCTTCCACCGAAACCATCTTGTTGCGGCGGGCCATAGCGCTGTCGTCCTCCAGCAGGATACCATAAAATGGAGACGCCTTTTTCTTTTTTTGAGTATCATCCAATGCTATTCTCACTAGCCTGGCCCGGAAGCTTTTTTCAGTGACCAGGTTGTAAACTTTATATAGCAGCCATTCCCTCACTACATACTGATCACCCTGGCAGGGCATTACTAATTTTATCTTGTCCTGCCCGGCAAACAGTGACTTGGCCGGCATACCTTTTTTTGAAAAGTTCAGATAAATGGGAGGGTAGGTGCATCCGCCCATCGACTTTCGAAAATGCCCGCGTGTTCTTGCTTTAAGGGAAATTAATATTTCGTTGCTGTCGGCATCGCGATATGATAGCTGAATTGGGCGATAGGTAGAAACTTCTTTCCGGTCATTGAACAAATCACGAAGAGGACCGATGAGTTTTATGTCCAAAACATTTTCATCGGTAAACAATCCCTGATCGGGCGACACGGTTTTTTCGTTTTCCGAGAGATGCAAATCAGGCGAATCGCCTGCGTAATAAGGAGCACGGCCAAATCCAAAGGTAAACCACGCCAACAATAAAATCAGGAATTTCATAATAATCTCTTTTTTAGATTGAGAAGTACATCATTCAACATTACATGTTTCTCCGGTATTGTCCACCCACTTCATAAAGTGCATGCGTAATCTGTCCAAGCGAACAATATTTAACAGTTTCCATCAACTCCTCGAAAATATTTCCATTCTGGATAGCCACCTCTTTTAATTGCTTCAATTTCGTCGTCGCCTCATTTTTATTCCTTTCCTGGAAAGCTTGAAGGTTCCTGATCTGGTCTTCCTTTTCTTTTTCGGTACTGCGGATCACCTCCCGGGGTATAATGGTTGGACTACCTTTCTTGTTCAGAAATGTGTTCACTCCAATAAGAGGCAGTTCGCCCGTATGTTTCTGATGTTCGTAAAACAGGCTTTCTTCCTGTATTTTATTCCTTTGATACATACGTTCCATTGCACCCAACACACCTCCTCTCTCGGTGAGCCGGTCGAACTCCGTCAATACCGCTTCCTCCACAAGGTCGGTTAGTTCTTCAATTATGAATGAACCCTGGTTAGGATTCTCATTCTTCGCCGTCCCCAATTCCTCGTTTATGATCAATTGAATAGCCATCGCTCTTCGCACACTTTCTTCCGTTGGCGTGGTAATCGCTTCATCATACGCGTTTGTATGAAGACTGTTACAATTATCATAGATGGCATAGAGGGCCTGCAAGGTTGTACGTATATCATTGAAATCGATTTCCTGGGCATGCAAGGAACGGCCAGAGGTCTGGATGTGATACTTGAGCATCTGGCTGCGTTTATTTGATTTGTATTTATAGCGCATCGCTTTTGCCCAGATGCGGCGGGCTACGCGACCGATCACACTGTATTCCGGGTCCATGCCATTGCTGAAGAAAAAAGAAAGGTTGGGTGCAAAGTCATCAATATTCATGCCCCTGCTTAAATAATATTCTACATACGTAAATCCGTTGGATAGTGTAAATGCCAGTTGAGTGATCGGATTTGCACCGGCTTCGGCAATATGGTAGCCGCTAATAGAGACGCTATAAAAGTTCCGGACCCTATTATTTATAAAATATTCCTGTACGTCGCCCATTAGTTTCAATGCAAATTCAGTAGAAAAAATACACGTGTTTTGTGCCTGGTCTTCCTTCAATATATCGGCCTGGACAGTGCCACGTACCTGTGAAAGCGAGTCTGCTTTGATTTTTTTATAAACATCTTTTGAAAGCACATCGCTTCCAGATAAGCCGAGCAGCCGCAGTCCCAAACCATTATTGCCATGTGGAAGTGATCCTTCCAGTTCTCCTTTTGCAGGAATGATCGCCTTACCATCGACACCGGTATAGCGCGGGAATTTTTCCAGTGAATACTTTGATTCGATAAGACGGTTGACTTCTTCTTTCAGGTTGTTTTGAATAATGTGTTTCTCACATTGCTGATCAATGGCCGCATTTAAGAAGAAAGCCAGGATAATGGGAGCAGGGCCATTAATGGTCATGCTTACCGACGTCTTCGGATCACACAAGTCAAACCCACTGTATAATTTTTTTGCATCATCGACGGTGGCAATGCTCACTCCGCTATTACCCACCTTTCCATAAATGTCTGGTCGGGGATCAGGATCCTCTCCGTATAAAGTAACGCTATCAAAAGCAGTAGACAATCTTTTAGCGGGCTGGTCCTGGGACACATAGTGAAAGCGCCTGTTCGTCCGCTCCGGACCTCCTTCGCCCGCAAACATTCTCGTCGGATCCTCTCCTTCTCTTTTTAACGGGAACACGCCCGCAGTAAATGGAAATAAACCCGGTGCATTTTCCTGCGCTTGCCACCTCAATATATCACCCCAATCTTTGAATTTTGGTAAAATAACTTTAGGGATCCTCAAGCCACTCAGGCTCCGGGTGAACAACTCCTGCCTGATCACCTTATCCCGGACCGTATATTCATAAAAATCTTTTTCGTACTGCTTTACTTTTTGTTTCCAGTTACTGATCAGTTTGCGACTCACCGGTGTCAATTGATCGGTATAGAGATCGATTTGTTTTTGTATCGAATCCAGCAAAGTTTGTTCGGTCTTGTCCTTTAATGTTTCCAGCGCTCCCTGCAACTGGTAAATCTTTGAAGCGATGTCCGACTGGTCTTTTACCAACTGATCATACTGCCTGTTATTTTCGCTGATCTCGCTGAGATACCTAACGCGATTGGAAGGAATCACAGACTGTGAAACTTTCGCAGAATCTGCAAAATGAAGTTCCCCAAAAGAAATATTGGATTTGTCCTGGACCTTTTTCAACAGAAGACTAAATAAATGATTTACACCATCATCGTTGAATTTACTGGCGATCGTTCCAATAATGGGAAGTTCCTCGTCTCTCGCATTGAACAACTGGTGATTTCTTTTATACTGTTTGCGCACTTCGGCTAACGCATCTAATGATCCTGCTTTATCAAACTTATTAATACAAACCACGTCAGCATAATCCAGCATATTGATCTTTTCCAATTGCGACGCAGCACCATATTCCGGGGTCATGATATACAGGCTCACGTCACAGTGGTCCAGTATGCTGACATCACTCTGGCCAACACCCGCACTTTCAACAATGATCAGGTCAAATTTTTCGTCTTTACAAATCTTGATTGCCTCATCAAGGTGGGAACTTACTGCAATGTTATCTTCCCTGGTGGCCAGACTCCTCATATAGGCCCTGGGATCAGAAATGGAATTCATCCTGATCCGATCACCTAATAAAGCTCCTCCCGTCTTTTTTTTAGAAGGATCGATCGAAATAACTGCAATGGTTTTTTCGGAAAAATTAGTTAGAAAGCGCCGCACAATTTCATCTGTGACGCTGCTCTTCCCGGCCCCTCCCGTACCGGTGATGCCCACGACAGGAATCATTGCCTTTACTTCTTTATTCTCATTCTCCTGGTGACCATTCTCCGCATTGGTGATGGCCCTGGCAATCTTTCGTACGTCCTTTACTTCACCCAAAGTCATCTTGCCTTTATATTCGCCAATTCCGTTCAATGAAACATCGCAGTTTCTCACCACTTCTTCGATCATTCCTTCGAGTCCCATTTTCCTTCCATCATCGGGAGAATAGATCCGGGTGATACCATATTTATGCAGCTCTTCTATTTCTTCTGGCAGGATCGTGCCTCCACCTCCCCCAAAGATTTTTATGTGTCCGCAACCATTCTCCACCAGCAGGTCCTTCATATACTTAAAAAATTCCATGTGCCCGCCCTGGTAGCTGGTTATGGCAATGCCCTGCACATCTTCTTCAATTGCCGTCTCCACAATGTCTCGTACACTACGATTATGACCGAGGTGGATGATCTCCGCGCCCTTGCTTTGCAATATGCGTCTCATGATATTAATGGCTGCATCATGACCATCAAAAAGGCTGGCTGCTGTTACAATTCTTACCTTATTTGATGGCGTATAACTCATAAAGATGGAAATACAAAACTAACCAAAATAAGGATGCCTCTTGGACCAACAAGGCCCGGGATGAGAGTTCGCGTAAGGGTTGACACGGTGGCGGATGTTGACTACTTTTGCCGAATGCAGCATCTGGTAGAATCCATTTCCTCGCTCTACAAACAATGGGCTGGCGAGAATCCAATATCAATCGATGTGCTGCCCCAGAGCGGCAGCGAAAGAAGATACTTTCGATTGCACGGCAATAGTGGCTCAGTGATCGGTACGTACGGAGCCAATATCAAGGAAAATGAAAGTTTCATTTATTTCTCCCAACAATTTCAACAAAAAACACTGGCCGTTCCCGCGATCCTTGCCATCAGTGAAGACCAGGTGTTTTATTTACAGGAGGACCTGGGTGATGTTTCACTATTGAATCGATTGGAAGCGGAAGGATTTACCCCCGAAATCTATGCTCTTTTCAAGAAAAGCCTCGAATTGTTGGTTACGTTACAGGTGAAAGGGGATAAAGGACTTGATTATAATCGTTGCCTCACCAATAAAGAGTTTGGAAAGCAGGCTATCATGGCCGACCTGCTTTATTTCAAATATTATTTCTTTGATGGGTTGCGCAAACCTTACGATAAGCAAAAGCTGATCGACGATTTTGAAGCATTAAGCAATTACCTCACGCACACAGAATATAAATATTTCATGTTCCGTGATTTTCAAAGTCGCAATATATTGGTGCATACTGATGGTCAGATCCGGTTTATCGACTACCAGGGAGGAATGAAGGGCGCTCCTCAGTACGATGTGGCCAGCCTGCTCTGGCAGGCGCGCGCCAATCTATCGAATGAATGGAAATATGATTTGCTGGACGATTACATGAACGCATTTGAAAATATCCTTGAGCAGCCCATCGACCGAAAAATATTTCAAAGTCAATATCATGGCTATGTGCTGATCCGCCTGCTCCAGGTATTGGGCGCCTATGGTTTCCGCGGGTTGTTTGAAAGAAAGGCTCAGTTTCTGACAAGTATTCCATTAGCACTACACAACCTAAAAGAATTTTTGAACAATCATAGTATGGGAATCTCCGTACCTGAATTTAAAAAAGTATTGGATTGTTGCGTTTCCGATGAGATCATTCAACAGTTCACACCTACGCAGGCTACTGATCAGACGCCGCTGGTGGTTACCATCAATAGCTTTTCCTATCGCAACAAGATCCCCGAAGATAAGGGAGAGCATGGCGGCGGATTTGTTTTTGATTGCAGGGGAGTGATGAACCCCGGACGAATCGAAAGCATGAAAACGCTGACGGGGCGGGACAAAGAAGTGAAGGACTACCTGGAACAACAAACAAAAATGCCCGAATTTCTGAATAGCATATTCGATATTGTCGACATCACTGTGGAAGATTTTATCAAACGAAATTTTGAAAGCCTTTTCATCAGCTTCGGTTGTACCGGTGGACAGCACCGGAGCGTATATGCGGCGGATGCATTGGCGAGGCATTTAAAAAATAAGTTTAAAGTGAAGGTGGAATTGAAACATCTTGTACAGGATGAAAAGAAATGGCAAAATCCTTTACCAACGAGTAATTGAAGAATTTGAGATATGCAAGCGATGATCTTTTCAGCAGGATTAGGCACCAGGTTCAAACCCTGGACGGATAAGCATCCAAAGGCCCTGGCATTGGTGAATGGCAAATCGCTTCTCCAGAGAAATATCGAGTATCTGCAGGCATATGGGATATATGAAGTGATCGTTAATGTTCATCATTTCGCAGATCAGGTTATCGAAGCGTTGAACCTTCACCAGGGATGGGGAAGTTCCGTTACTATCAGCGACGAGAGAGAGGAAGTGCTGGAAACGGGTGGAGGATTGATGAAAGCAAGACCTTATTTCCAACCTGACCAGGCTTTCATCACGCTGAATGTCGATATCCTCACCGATCTCAACCTGCATGATCTTTTTAGATTTCACGAGGCGAATCAATCATTCATTTCCTTCGGCGTAACTGATCGGGAGACATCGCGATATTTCCTGTTCGATAATGATAATATGCTGTGTGGGTGGAAAAATACCAAAAATGGCGAAGAGACAATTGTGGTTGATAAACCAGCTCTCGTGGCAAAAGCATATAGTTGTGTCGTCATTTTTCAACCAGATGTATTTCCTCACATGCCCATGGCTGGAAAGTTCTCTCTAAAAGATGCATACTTGAAGTTGGCGCCTGATCATAAGATCATGGGATTCGATCATAGCGGCGACAAATTTGTGGATGTCGGCAAGCCGGAAGCGATCGCTGTTGCAGAAAAGCTTTTTCGCTGAATTTTGTTCCGTATATACCCTCCGCGCGCCTTCTGTAAAAAAACCATAAATCTCTCCATTTTCGATTTGAGCGGTAACACACTGTGCAGCCTTTGAACTAACTTTCCGGCTGATAATAACCCGTAATCATGAAGAAAGTTGGATTAAGTACCTATTGCTTGCTCATCATTTGTCTTTCATACGCCCAATCAAATTACGATAATAAAGAGGCTTTCAATCCGCAATTTTATCCTTATCCCGGAAATGAGATCCGCTCAGCAAGTGGAGAACCGGGGCCGGCTTATTGGCAAAACAGGGCCGACTACAAAATAAATTGCACACTCGATACCAGCAAACAAGGTATCGCAGGTGATGTAGAAATTACATACACAAACAATAGCCCTGACAATTTGAAATTCTTGTGGCTTCAACTGGATCAGAATATCTATAAGCTGGATTCGCGCGCTACAGCTACTACAACAGAAGCAGGAGGAAGGTGGGCTAATTCCGAATTCACTAATGGTGATGTGATCAAATCCGTTTCCATTGAATATAACGGCAAGACATACACGCCGAATTATACTGTTACCGACACACGGATGCAGGTATGGCTGCAGGATGCATTAAAATCATCCGGTAGTAAACTGAAGCTCGCCATCAAATTTGAATTTGTGGTGCCTGCATATGGTTCTGATCGCATGGGTAGGCTAAAAACCAGGAATGGCTGGATATATGAAATAGCTCAATGGTTTCCGCGGTTATGCGTGTATGATGATCTCCAGGGATGGAATACAATGCCTTACCTGGGGCAGGGCGAGTTTTATCTGGAATATGGAAACCTTGAATATAATATCACTGCGCCGGCAAACATGATCATCGGTGGTTCTGGTGAATTATTGAATCCGCAGGAATGTTTAACTCCCGAACAAATCAAGAGGTGGAACGATGCAAAGAATAGCGACAAGACCGTCATTATTCGGTCCAATAAAGAAGTGAATGATCCCAATTCAAGACCCAGGCAGGCCACTTGCACCTGGAAATTTAAGATTGAAAATGCCAGGGACGTAGCATGGGCAGCATCCAAAGCTTTTGTATGGGATGCAGCACGCATCAATCTGCCCAGCGGTAAGAAAAGCATGGCTATTAGTGTTTACCCGGTAGAAAGTATTGTAAAAAATGGATGGCAACGATCCACTGAAATGGTGAAGGGCGCTGTCGAACATTATTCAGACAAGTGGTTTGAATTTCCTTATCCGGCAGCAACGAATGTCGCTGGCATTGTTGCTGGCATGGAATATCCCGGCATCGTATTCTGCAGTGCGGGTTCCTCCGGCTCGGGCTTATGGGGTGTAACCAATCATGAGTTTGGTCATACCTGGTTTCCTATGATCGTGGGAAGTAATGAACGCAAGTACGCGTGGATGGATGAGGGATTTAATACGTTTATCAATGATCTTTCTACCGAAGCATTCAATACAGGTGAGTTTCAAAAGCAGAGCTTTTTTGATGAATCAAATTCTTCATTCACGGTAAAATACGTATTTGGTGAAAAGATGGATGGTTTATTCAATCTTCCCGAAGTTATCCAACAGGAAAATTTCGGGATTGCTGCTTACCAGAAGCCGGAGATGATGCTAAATACTCTTCGCGATGTAATATTGGGTAAAGAAAGGTTTGATGCCGCTTTTCGCGAATACGTCAGCCGTTGGGCATTTAAGCATCCAACCCCGTGGGATTTCTTCCATACCATGGAGAATGTTGGTGGCGAAGATCTTAGCTGGTTCTGGCGTGCCTGGGTATTAAATACCTGGAAGCTTGATCAATCCATAAAAGGGCTGAAATATGTTGATGAAAATCCCGAGAAAGGCGCCGAGATAACTCTGGAAAACCTGGAGAAAATGCCTATGCCGGTAACCGTGCTGGTCAGAGAAGCCAATGGCAAAGAGCAAAGGCTCAATCTGCCTGTTGAGATCTGGCAGCGTGGCTCCGAATGGACTTTTACCGTACACACGACGAGTGAGATCAAAGACATTATTCTCGATCCCGATAATCTCCTCCCGGATTGGAACCGCGAAAATAATCAATGGAAGAAGGCCTTTTAGCTTAGATTATTTTGCCAGTTGATTGGCCAGCTTAAAAAGAAAGACTTCCTCGAGGACGATCCGTTGCGAAATTTCATTTTGGATCTCCCATTTGACTAACCGGATACATCCATCGGCAATTTCAATTCCCGTAATGTCTCCATCACTGAAACAACAACATCCGCTATTAAAATAAGATGGCTTGGTATCTGTATAATCAATTTCCGTCGCCGCAAATCCGGGATCTCTTTTCCTGATCTCCTTCTCCAGTTCACCCATGACAATGCTATCATTTTTCTTCTTCGCCGTTTCATATTGAAAATACAATCGCTCCAGGTGCGTCAATGATTCAAATACGGGTTGGTGTGTATGACCTGTTATCAATAATACATTATCCTGTACCGAACTCCATTCATACATGATCACATTGTGCAATGTTTTTTTAACGGCATCGTAAGCCGGGGTATTGGGATTGATTCGAAGGAAGGCCTGCAATGGAGCCCAAATATTTGCTACAAAAAATTTACTGAACCAATTTCCATCGCTTTGCGCATCGCCCTGGTGACCATGTGTACAAAATACCTGCAGGATCTTATCACCGATAGAAACGGGCAAGACGATCCCTTCATATACTTTGATTTTTTCGCCATAGATAGCCTTCAACTGCAACCAGGCAAAAGGATCATTATCCCAATACAGGTCATGATTGCCGAAAATTTTTACAAAATTTTTTTGAGCAAGAAATTTTTTTTCTAACTCAAAGGTGGCTTTATTGTATTTTTTAACCTGGGTAAGACTGTTCTCCCATAGTTCTTCGCTATCACCCAGGTTGATATAAATAAAATCATTCTTGAAATAATGATCAAGGGCAGCTAAGTAATTTGATTCAGCCATCATGAAATCATCAGCTCCATTTCTTGCGCCCTTATGTTGATCCGAAAGGATGATAAACTTGCCGTTCTTTTCTTCAAATGGAAATACCAATCCCCTTTTTCCCGGGTCCTGGTAAATGCCTTCAAGGAGTTTCGTTAGTGCTTCAAAAATCCGGGGCCGGTTTGGCTTGGACGAGAATTTCCTGACCAGCCACAATACTGGTTTTAATAATATGATACGCAGAAAGTTGAGCATGCTCTGCAATATCGGGAGGTTTCGTGGTTGGATAGAAAAAATACGCGCAAGGATTGCGGTTTTACTATTTTAACACCTTTAGTTTATATATACATTTACAAGCCTTTAACTACCCTATGAAAAAATCATTCTTGTCATCCGTCCTGTTTTTCTGTGTCATTGCCTCTGTGCGCTCTCAGACTATTAATGACCTTTTTCAACAAAAAACCAGTCTTTCACGGGATTTTCATGCAGTAGCGGCAAAGTATCAAGCGCTTCGGTTAAACACACAAAAACTCGCCAACATCCGAAGTAAGTCCATGCCTAATATGGACTTGCACCTGCCGTTTGAGAACCAGCTGCTGAAACTCAAATTGCATAAAACAAAAATCACCTCCGATAATTTCTCTGTTATTGAAGCATTACCAGGCGGAGCTACCCGAACCGTCGACTATTCTGGCGCTGTTTTCTACCAGGGAACGATTGAAGGAAAACAAAAATCGTTTGCTACAATCACCGTCTTCAATGATCGGATCATGGGTGTGATCGCTGATGATAAGAGTAATATTATCCTCGGCTCTGTAGAAAATAAAGGTGCCTCCACCGACGAGTACGCTTTATATCGTGAGACCGATCTTAAAATTCCAGATCCCTTCACTTGTGCCACACCTGATCAGCCCGTCAATGAGAATACCACGGCTCCAAACCAGGTGCCTATTGCTCACCGCACCGAAGCGGTTGGAGAACCGATCGATATTTATTTCGAATGCGATTATAAATTTTATCAGGATAAAGGAAGCAATACGACCAATGTCATTAATTATGTTCTCGGTTTTTTCAATAATACGGCTTTGTTGTATGCGAATGAAAATGTAAAGATCCAGGTGTCGCAAATACTTGTTTGGACAACACAGGATCCCGAAGCAGCTGCCGCCGCCAATACAACGAGCGCGGTCCTGACTTCCTTTTCAAATCGCATGAAGACGGCAACTTACATTGGCGACTATGCGCATTTTCTTTCGACCAGGTCTCTGGGCGGAGGCATTGCTTACATCCCTGGCAATCCCTGTAGCAGCGGCAAGCAATATAGAACGGCTGTCAGCGCTATCAACAATTCATATAATGATTATCCCACTTATTCATGGACGGTCGAGGTGGTCACGCATGAATTGGGACATAACCTCGGATCCAATCATACGCAATGGTGCGGATGGGTGGGAGGACCCCTTGATAACTGTTATGCTACCGAAGGCGGTTGCCCTAAGGGTCCGGCTCCAACCAATGGCGGTACGATCATGAGCTATTGCCATCTTACCAGTAGTGGAATCAATTTGAATAATGGATTCGGGCAACAGCCCGGCGACAAAATAAGATCCGTGATTGGCGGCGCCACCTGTTTTGGAAATTGTCGCATGACGATAGATATAACCAAAGTCGATCCATCCTGCGGACAAAACAACGGTACATCGACCGTTAACGTTAGCAATGGCACCGGCGCGATTACTTATACATGGAGCAATGGAGCGACAACATCAACAATAAACAGCCTGGCTCCGGGCACTTATAATGTGACCGTCAATGATGCTGCCGGTTGCCAGGTAATGGGCGTCGTTAAATTGGTGAATAGCGGTGGCACTTTAAACGCATCACTATCTCCTTCTTCGCCAGCAAGTATTTGCACAGGAGGCACCATATTATTAACCGCTACAAACAATGTTGCATACAGTTATCAATGGTATAAGAATGCAGTGATCATCAATGGTGCGACTCAGAATACTTATACGGCTAATAGCGCCGGAAATTATTCTGTTTATGTTTCTTCTGGGTCCTGCTCAGTGAGCCTACCGATAACAATTAATGAAATAGCCGCCCCATCCGCAAGCATTGTTGCCGGAGGGCCTACGAGCTTTTGTTCAGGATCCAACGTAGTCTTGAATGGCAGTGCCGGCACCGGATACACATATCAATGGTTCAATAGCAGTAATGCTATAACGGGCGCAACGAATAGTAGCTATACCGCAACAACCAGCGGTAGCTATACTGTGCGCGTGTCAGCAGGTAGTTGCCAATCTACTTCTCCACCGGTTGTCGTCACAGTGACGACTACTCCGTCTGCAAGCATTACGGCAGGTGGTGCAACTACTTTTTGTTCCGGTGGTACCGTTGCATTAAATGCAAATACCGGAACAGGATTCACGTATCAATGGTTTAATAATGGGAACTCCATTTCCGGAGCTACAAATTCTTCTTATACAGCATCTGGTAGTGGAAGCTTTACAGTAAGAGTTAGTTTGAATACTTGCTCCGCAACTTCATCCGCTGTAGTCGTCTCCGTAGTTTCAACACCCAACGCAAATATTACAGCGGGAGGCCCAACTACTTTCTGTTCAGGTGGCCAGGTCACATTAACAACAGCAACCGGCACCGGGCTCACATATCAATGGTACAATGGAGCAACTCCGGTCAATGGCGCAACGAATTCAAGTTATAACGCGAGCTCGACAGGCAACTATACTGTAAGAGTATCTGCAGGAAGCTGCCAGGCAACTTCTTCGACAGTTATCGTAACTGTAAATACAACACCTTCTTCGAATATTACGGCAGGTGGGCCAACTACTTTTTGTTCAGGTGGAAATGTTTTATTGAGTGCGAACACCGGGACAGGCCTATCATACCAATGGTATAACAACGGCATTCCTATTGGCGGAGCGACCAGCGCGAATTACACGGCCAATTCTACCGGAAACTATACAGTTCGGGTGACATTGAGCACATGCTCTGCCACTTCATCTGCCATAGCAGTTTCGGTTGCTACCATGCCGACCGCTACGATCACAGCCGGAGGTGCGACCACATTCTGCTCGGGAGGTCATGTTCTTCTAAGTGCTCCTTCAGGCACGGGCCTTTCTTATCAATGGTATAATAATGGAGTAGCCGTGTCTGGCGCAACTAATTCAAGTTATGACGCCATTACTAGCGGCAGCTATACCGTTAGAGTATCAGCCGGAAGCTGCCAGGCGACTTCTTCAGCTCTTGCTGTAACTGTCAATTCCACCCCAACTGCAACGATCACCGCTGGCGGCGCAACGACTTTCTGTGTTGGTGGAAATGTTGTATTGAATGCCAATACGGGTAGCGGCCTTACATACCAATGGTTTAATAATGGCAATGCCATTGGAGGTGCTACTGGTTCAACCTATAACGCAACGAATAATGGTAGTTATACAGTCAGGGTTTCCTCCGGAAGCTGCCAGGCGACTTCATCTGCGGTAGCTGTTACTGTGATCTCTTCACCAAACGCCACCATTACACCAGGAGGCGCAACTACATTTTGTTCCGGTGGACATGTTATTCTGAATGCACCTGCTGGCACGGGTCTGGCATATCAATGGTTTAATAATGGAAATGCTATTAATGGCGCGACTAATATAAGTTATGATGCTACAGCGGCAGGAAGCTACACCGTGAGGATCTCGGCCGGAAGCTGTCAGGCAACTTCATCACCTGTAACAGTAACCGTAAATTCAACGCCTACTGCCGGCATCAGTGCTGGTGGCTTAACCACTTTTTGCTCCGGAAGCAGCGTTGTGTTAAATGCTAATACAGGTTCGGGTCTCACCTATCAATGGTTGAAGGATGCAAATTCAATCAATGGCGCTACGAATAATTCTTATACAGCAAATGCCGGAGGGGTTTATTCCGTAAGAGTAAGTTCCGGAAACTGTTCCGCTACTTCCAGTGGAACAACTATCGTCGTAAATGCAACGCCACAGGCTGTTATTACTCCGAGTGGTCCGACTGCTTTTTGTACATCGGGCAGCGTTGATCTGGCTGCAACGACTGGTAGTGGATTCACATACCAATGGTATAATAGCGGTACAGTTATCGGCGGAGCGACTGGTTCGACTTACCATGCAACAGCTGCCGGCAGCTATACAGTCAGAACAACGTCCAATAGTTGCCAGGCAACCTCTTTGCCAGTAGTGGTCACCGTTAGTGCAGCTCCGAATGCAGCTATTGCCGCAGCGGGTCCTACCCAGTTTTGTGAAGGTGCGAATGTGACGCTCAATGCAAATAGTGGAGTTGGCTACATTTATCAATGGTATAGAAATGGTGCCAGCATCTCCGGTGCGACGATTGCGTCATACCAGGTTACTATCGCAGGAAATTATTCAGTGAAGATTGATTTAGGCTCTTGTTCTTCCACATCTTCAAACTCAGTGGTGACGGTGATGTCAAGGCCCGAGGTAATTGTGACTCCACCCATGTCAACGATACAAAAATTCCAGACTCAAACACTGAGTGCCGAAGGAGCGGCATCCTATAACTGGTCTGCACTACCGGCATTCGTTAGTGCAACCGCAGGCAGTGCCGTGTTCAAGCCGCTTCAAACTACTAATTATGTGATTGAAGGAACAGCAGTCAATGGGTGTAAGAATACTGCGACAGCTACGATCATCGTAGTGGGCTGTGGCGATGCTACGAATTTTAAAACAACCATTAAGAGTCCTTCAAGAGTATTGATATCATGGACCAACCCGCAGGAGGCAACTACCGATACCTTGCAATTCCGGAAAGCCGGCACTTTAATCTGGACCAAATTGTTTGTTTCTGGAACGCAATATGAACTGGTTGGACTGGAGCCCGGAACCAACTATGAATACAATGTTGTCCCGCTTTGCAGTGGTACTACTATTCATGTTCCATCAGCCAACAATTCCTTTACTACACAGGCTTTGCCTACAGGCGTATACATTAATTTATATCCCAACCCTGTGACCTCACCTGCCAAACTGGAAGTGATTGTAGATAAACCGTACAGCATGCAGGTGATATTGTATAATAACATGGGGCAACAGTCGAAGATTATCAGTCAGACCGCGAATTACCCAGCCGGACAAGTGATCAAGACAGTTGATCCCGCCGGTCTGAGAACCGGAATATATACGCTAGCCATTATCATTAATGGAAAGAGATATAATGTAACAATGGTGGTCATTAGATAACAGCAAACGATAATGATAGCCCGTCTACCGTTTGGGAGGCGGGCTATTTATTTTATAGCAATCATACTGATCTCCACATTGACAAACTTTGGTAAAGCTGCCGCCTGAATGGTTTCCCTGGCTGGATATGTATCCTGGAAATATTTCCCATACACTTCATTCACCTCCGCAAAGCGGTTCATGTCAGTAATGAATATGGTTGTTTTGATCACGTGGTTAAATCCCATGCCGGCCTGCTGAAGAATTGCTTCCAAATTATGCATGACTTGCCGGGTTTCCTCCTGAATGTCATTTTTCTTTAATTCACCAGTAACGGGATCAATACAAATTTGCCCGGAGATATAAAGCGTGTTTCCGGCCAGGACGGCCTGGCTATAGGGTCCAATGGGAGCTGGTGCGCCCGAAGTAGTTATGATAGTCTTATTCATTGTGTCGATTTGCGGTTCAAAAAAACGAATTTAGTTTTATACCCTTTCTTTGCAAAAAATAGAAAATGAAAATTGTTGTGCGTTCGGATCAATCACTGAAAGAGGAGATCCTTTCCCAGGGGTTGATGGAGGACGCACAGGTAGACTGGGTTACAGATATCACGATAATCTCCGCCGCAGACGCATATATAGACCTATTATTTACTCCCGATAGCATCAACGAGTGGAAAAAGATGGAAGCGGGTGTCGTTATAGTCAATTCAGTAGGAAGGTCGTTGAAGAGTTTCGGTGGAAATTTTATTCGCATCAATGGATGGCCGAGTTTTTTGAAAAGGCCGGTCGTGGAAGCAGCTTGTTTGGATGAATCTCTTAAATTAAAGGGAGAGCAGATTTTCAAATGTTTTAATAAAACGACGGAATGGGTGCCAGATGTCCCGGGATTTATCTCAGCGAGGGTCGTTGCGATGATCATCAATGAAGCTTATTTTGGTTTGCAGGAAAATATCAGCACTAAAGAAGAAATCGATGTCGCGATGAAATTAGGGACCAATTATCCATATGGTCCTTTTGAATGGGCTGAAAAAATTGGTAAAGAAAAAGTAGTTGAATTACTCAACACACTTTACAAGGAGTTTCCTCGATATGAACCATGTTCTTTATTAATACAAGAGGCATTGAATAAATGAGTTTAATCCTCAACATAGAAACAGCTTTAGAAGTGGCGTCCGTATGCCTGGCGAGTGATGGAAAAGCTTTGCGGATGTCAACTAATGATAATCCAAAGGAACATTCGTCGTGGCTGCATGGATCCATTGTAGAATTAATGCAGCATACTGGTTATTCCTTATCGGCTTTGGATGCTGTTGCTGTCAGCATTGGGCCGGGATCATATACAGGATTGCGCGTGGGACTGGCCTCCGCTAAAGGTTTTTGCTACGCGCTCAAGAAACCGCTCATAACCGTGGGCACACTGGAAATGATGGCATTTGCCGTTAGAGACGAAGCTACTGACCTGATTGGCCCGATGATTGATGCGCGAAGAATGGAAGTTTTTACGGCCATCTACGACAAATCACTTAGGGAAAAGATTTCCCCGGGCACGATGATATTGGAGGCAGACAGCTTTAAAACCATTTTGTCAACCAATGAATTGCTTTTTTGTGGCAGTGGTATAAAGAAACTTAAAGAGTTGATTTCCGGGGGGAATGCGAGGTTCAGCGATCGCGTCGGTGATGCCTCACACCTTGCCGCCCTGGCACAAGCCCGTTTTAACAAAAAAAACTTCGCTGACCTTGCCTACTCGGAACCCTTGTATATAAAGGAGTTTTATTCCCCTGCGCAAAAATCACTCAAATAATATTTATATTATTAACGATTTTAATTTCAAAAAACAGGTGGTCTATAGTAATTTTGTAGTTGACATTTTAACCTGCTATTTCTATGAACAACTATTCTCTTACGTTGAATGCGACCGCTGAAAATGGTGCCGGGCTAAAGGTGGATTTGCTGAATGTGAAAAAAGCAGTGCTGATACTTCGCGCATTGAATCATAAACTCCGTCAGCAAATACTGAAGCTTATAGATGAGCATGGTAAGATGACCGTGACCGAAATCTATATAAAGCTAAGGCTCGAGCAGTCAGTGGCTTCCCAGCATCTTGCCATCCTCCGGAAAGCCGGTTTTGTCAAGACGATCAGGGATGGCAAATTCATTTATTATTCGGTGAATACCAGCCGTCTACAGGAACTGAATCAATTCATTGATCAGCTTTTATTTTAATTACATCGCCAATCCAATCCAGGCATTCGTGTTTGTAGCCAATCCGGTAATTTTGGGTTTGAAAAATTTCCACCATGTATATCCAACAATTATATACAGGTTGCTTAAGTGAAGCTGCCTATTATATTGAAAGCAAAGGTGAAGCAGCCATCATTGATCCTTTGCGGGATATTGAAGCCTATCTTGACCTGGCCAATGAAAGAAGAACAAGGATTAAATATATTTTTGAAACTCATTTTCATGCGGATTTTGTAAGTGGCCACATTGATCTGCACAAAGTCACCACTGCTCCGATAATATATGGCCCAAATACAGAAACGAATTTTCCGGTTCATATAGCTACTGACGGAGAAACTTTTAAGATCGGTGACGTGACAATAGAAGTATTACATACTCCAGGACATACGCTCGAATCGACTTGTTACCTGTTAAAAGATGAGCAAGGAAAAGATTATTGTGTATTCACTGGTGATACTTTGTTCGTTGGTGACGTAGGCCGCCCCGATCTCGCTCAGAAATCCGACGAGATCACTACAGAAGATCTGGCAGGAATGATGTATGACAGCATCCACTCAAAACTTTTTCCACTCGCCGATGATGTGTTGGTTTATCCTGCACATGGTCCAGGCAGCGCTTGCGGAAAGAATATCGGACCTAACACCCGCAGTACGATTGGGGATGAAAAAAAGTTTAACTACGCGATGAAGGCTGATTCAAAAGATGAGTTCATCAAAGAAGTTACAGAAGGGATTCAGGCGCCTCCATTATACTTTCCTATTAATGCCAGGATCAACAAGGAAGGATACGATAGTATCGATGCAGTAGTTGAAAAAGGCATGAAAGCTTTGTCGGTAGTGGAGTTCAAGAAAAAGATGCAGGAGGATCTGATCATCCTCGACACGAGGTCACATGAGATCTTTACCAAAGGATTTGTCCCGGGTTCGATCAGCATTGGTTTGGATGGTCGCTTTGCTGAATGGGCCGGAAGCCTTTTATCTTTTGATACACCGATATTACTGGTAACAGATGTAGATAAAGAAAAAGAAAGTATTATCCGGTTGGCGAGAGTTGGCTTTGATAAAGTGCAGGGGTATTTGAATGGCGGCTTTAATGCGTGGATAAAAGCGGGTGAAGAACCAGATCTGATCATTGAAGTTGAGCCCGATGAGCTGCTTTTGGATTTGCCTTATGATAAAAATATGGTTGTAATCGATGTGCGCCGACCCGTTGAATTTGCCGACGGTCATGTAAAGGATGCCCTCAACATTCCATTAAATGACCTGGTGGACCCTCTCAATATTGCCAAATTTGAAGAAGACCAAAATCTTTATTTGCATTGCCAGAGTGGTTATCGTAGTGTCATTGCCGCTTCTCTTTTTAAAAGGCAGGGTATGGATAATGTTCGCAACGTCACTGGAGGATGGGACAAGATTAAAGAACAGGAAAAGGTCAGCATTGTGAAAGACACCAGTGTTCTCAATTAGAATACATTCCACTTTTCATTTCTGAAACCTCATTTGCAAAGAAAAAGTTAACGACCTCATTTTTTAGCCATTCGTCAGCCGAATGTTCCCCTTCAGATAATTCACTTCTTAAAGACAATGACCAGCACGTATCTTTAAAATAATGAATTTGTTGTAACACCCACAACAACGCCGACGTCTAAACGTTTTTAGCTGGCTGACCGTCAAGTATATGAGAATCAAAACCATCCTTTTAGCTGCCATCTTTGCGTTGGCGTGTTTAGACAGCATGGCTCAGGCGCCTACCCCAAAACAAATTCCGGCCAAACGGGCGACGGGACCTATCCGTATCGACGGTTTAATTGACGACCCTGCGTGGAAAGAAGCGCCAAAGGCCCTGGGCTATACGGAGTTCAGGCCAACCCCCTTCAAAGTTGAAGACTCGGCGGTAAGAACCGAAGTTTATATGCTTTATAGCGATGAAGGCATTTACCTCGGGGGCTATTGTCATGAACGATCCAGGGATAGTATTTCAACGGAATTGAGAGGAAGAGATGGATTCGGTAACAATGATTTTATTGGATTCATATTCGATACTTACAATGATAAGATCAATGCATTTGAATATTTTGTGACTCCTCTTAATGAGCAAATGGATTCAAAGGTGTCCCCACCTTTGCCCAATACTGATGAGGAAGATTTTACGTGGAATGCTGTTTGGCAAAGTGGCGCAAAGATCCATGATGACGGTTGGTCCTTCGAAATGTTCCTTCCTTTTTCCGCCATCCGGTTTAGCAAGAAGAACATTCAAGATTGGGGCTTAAATATCAGTCGTCGTCGCCAAATTACAGGACAACAGGTTGCCTGGAACCCTATCAATCCAACTGTAAACGGGTTTTTAACACAAGAGGGATTCTGGACCGGACTGGAAAATATCAAACCTCCGTTACGCCTACAATTTTCTCCTTACTTTTCAACTTATGCCAACCATTATAAATCCAACATAGCCGGAGTAAACGACTGGACGTCCTCTGTCAATGGAGGAATGGACGTCAAGTATGGCATAAGCCAGGCCCTTACATTGGATATGACATTGATACCGGACTTCGGCCAGGTAAAGAGCGACAATACCATACTAAACCTGACTCCATTCGAAGTAAAATACAATGAGAACAGGTCTTTTTTTACGGAGGGTACGGAACTATTTAATAAGGGAGGCTTATTTTACTCACGACGCGTGGGCGGCCTTCCCCTGCACTACGATGAGGTCTACAATAACCTGGGATCAAATGAGACGGTTGTTTCTAACCCTATAACAACGAAATTGATCAATGCAACAAAGATTTCGGGTAGACTGAAGAATGGATTGGGCATTGGCTTTTTTAATGCGTTGACCGCGCGGACTTTTGCCATCGTGGAAGATGATAACAAGGTCCGCAGAAAGATCGAGACGAATCCAATCAGTAACTATAACATCCTTATTCTGGATCAAACTTTGAAACATAATAGCAGTATCAGTTTGATCAATACCAATGTGTGGAGAAGTGGAAGGGATTATGACGCCAATGTGACGGCGGCTCTATTTGATTTTAATGATAAGTCAAATACCTGGAACCTGGGAGGAAAGGTAGGTACGAGCAACCTGTTGGGTTACTTGCCAAACAATAAAACGCAGAGCGGGTACACGCACAATTTATATTTTGGAAAGACGAGCGGCCGATTCAATTTCAGGATTGCTCAGACTCTTACCGATTCTAAATATCAGATCAATGACCTTGGGTATTTTACTACCAATAATTTCCTGGAACATACTTTCGGGTTTGGATATCATTGGACCCAACCCGGCAAGTGGTATAATAATTTGCATTTAAACCTGAATGGGATCTATTCCCGTCGCCTTCACCCTTCGATTTATCAAACCGGGAATTATACGATCAGCATGAATGGCCAGCTTAAAAACCTTTGGTATGCTGGACTCACCCTCGGCTACGAACCAGGCGGAAATGATTTTTATGAGCCCCACATGGAAAACCGGTTCTTTAAAGCATGGTCAGATGGCTTTATAGATGCATTCGTAGAAACTAATATTGCAAAAAAATACCAGGTAAGTGCGGAACTGGCTTATATCATGCGAAGTTATTTCTCCAGCAAAAGGTACATCCTCGGTGTCAACAACAGATATCGCTTCAACAATAAGCTATCTGTGGCTTATGGGTTGAATTTATTTCCACAGACCAACAATGTCGGCTTCGCTTCGATTGTAAATAACGATGTCATCTTTGGCAGGAGAGATATTAATACAGTTGAAAATATCCTGAGCATTAAATATAATTTCAATTCAAAAATGGGCATTCGGGCGGATATGCGTCATTATTGGAGCGAGGTAAATTATGGGGACCCTTCCACTCATTTTTATCTATTAATGCCTAATGGAAAGCTTGAGCATATAACTAGTTTTGGGGACAATGTCGACCAGAATTATAATGCCTTTAATATTGATGCAGTCTTTACCTGGGAATTTGCGCCAGGTAGCTTTATCAATCTGGTCTGGAAAAATTATAATTTCCCTCAACCCGATCAAACCACTACCGAGGGATATTTTAAGAATCTTGGCAATACGTTGAATGCGGCACACGATAACAACATTTCATTTAAGATCCTTTATTTCTTCGATTGGCTACAGGTGAAGAAGAAGAAAAAGTTGTAAGTTATAAGTAATAAGTTGTAGGTCATAAGTTGCTTCCTTTAGCGCATTTCTCACCACTCACCACTCACTTCTACGCTATTATTTCTCCGTACTCAGGATTCCATTCCCACTTCCAGCGACGATGGCTCCAGAGCCACATTTCAGGATATTGGCGAATGACGTTCTCCAGGTAGTGAACAAATTTTTGAGTAAGTTCCAGTTCAGTCGAAGAAGCAGGATCCAGGGCGGATAATTCAAAAAAGGCTTCGTAATATCCTCTTCGGGGTTTGTGAATGAATGCAAATACGATGGCTGCATTGTTTACAATGGCCGACTTGGCCGGGCCTCTTAAAAAAGGTGTCGGCTTGCCAAAAAAATTAAACCACCAGGAATTTCCCGGGTGGCCAGGATTCTGATCAGCGATCAATCCCAACGAATACTGAACGTCTCTGTACGGCAGGAAGTCTTCTTTCATATGGGTGGCCCTCAGGAAAATCGCGCCGCCCCGTGTACGTAACCTATAAAACAACCGATCAAATATTTTGTTAGTGATCGGCATGTAGACTGCCAATAATTTGAAGGGAGTGTTATGGACAAATACAGCATTACCCCATTCCCAGTTAAAATTATGTCCCAGGTGCACCTGTACGTTTTTGCCGGTAGGGTAGACATTATTTATTACATCCCAATTTGCCTTAAACCTCCTGGCCAGGTATTTATCCGACACGGAGATCATCTTGATGGTCTCGATGAGCATGTCCACCAAATTCTTATAAAACTTTTTAGCAATAGCCCTCCTTTCTTTCTCCGTTTTTTCCGGAAAAGCAATCAATAGGTTATTCATCACCACATCCCGGCGATATTTGAAAACATAAAACGTGAGGCCGTAGAGACCATCGGAAAAAATGTACAAGATTCGAAGAGGAAGAAGGGATACCAGCCACAGTAAACCGTACACGATATAATACATGGTCGGCAAAGATAAAGGCTACATGACGATATTTTGCACCAGCTCACTCTTGCCAGGATAGTCCGTATTGTAATGAAGTCCCCGACTTTCTTTTCGAAAACTGGCACCCTTTACGATAAGATATCCTACAGTGATCATGTTGCGTAATTCCAATAATTGCGGAGAAACAGAAGTACTTTCATACAGTTGCTCGGTTTCTTCCCAAAGCAGGTCCATCCGGCGCATCGCCCTTTGCAACCGGACATTGTTACGAACAATACCCACATAATCACTCATCACCTGTTGCAGTTCCTTTAGACTTTGAGTGATCAGGATCATTTCCCTGGGTTCAGCTGTGCCCTGCGCATTCCAATCAGGAATTTTTTCATTAAAAGAAATCGAAGTAATTTTTTCCGTTGCATCGATATAACAACGATGTGCAAATACCATCGCTTCCAGCAGCGAATTACTGGCCAGGCGGTTTGCCCCATGCAATCCTGTGCTGGCACATTCTCCGCAAGCATAGAGGTTGTTGATGGAGCTTCTGCCCCATTCATCTGTCTTGATCCCTCCACAACTATAATGTGCCGCCGGCGCGACCGGGATCATATGTTTGGTTATATCAATTCCGATAGAAATGCATTTATCATATATGTTGGGAAAATGCTCGATGAACTTTTCCTTGGTGAAATGACGGCAATCGAACCAGACGTGTTCCGTACCGGTCTTTTTCATTTCACTATCAATGGCGCGGGCAACAATATCGCGGGGAGCAAGGTCCTTCCTCTTATCATACCGTGCCATGAATGCTTCTTCATTCTTATTTCTAAGAATCCCTCCATCCCCCCGAACAGCTTCTGTTATCAAAAAAGCTTGTCCCCGAATACCAGGTTCATATAAGGCCGTCGGATGAAATTGAATGAACTCCATATTCTCGATCCGGCCTTTGGCGCGATACACCATCGCTACACCGTCGCCGGTAGCAATATGTGGGTTGGTCGTTGTCCGGTATACCTGACCATTTCCTCCAGTAGCCAGTAGAGTGATCTTTGAAAGTATTTTTTCGATCTGATTCGTCCGCAGGTTTAGTACATACACGCCATAACAAACAACATCCGGCGTAGCCTTCGTGACCAGGTAACCCAGGTGGTGCTGAGTGATGATGTCAACTACAAAGCAATGTTTGACGACTTCAATATTTCGTTGCCGGGCAACGGCATCCAATAATGCTCTTTCCATTTCCTTACCCGTAACATCCTTATGATGGAGAATCCGGAATTCGGAATGACCTCCCTCCCTTCCCCGTTTATAGTCGCCGTCATCTTCCCTATCGAACTCCGCTCCCCATTGAATGATCTCCTGAACCCGGTCCGGTCCTTCTTTGACCACAATCTCTACCACATTTTTATTGCATAAACCGTCGCCCGCAATCAGCGTATCCTCAATATGCTTCTTAAAGCTGTCGTTCTCCAGGTCATTGACCACCGCTATTCCGCCCTGGGCATATTTGGTATTGGTTTCATCAGCTGCAGCCTTGGTCATCACCGTCACCTTTTTCTCAGGAAAATGTTGTGACATCTTTAATGCATAAGTGAGACCTGCAATGCCGGAACCAATTACCAAAAAATCTGTTTGCTGCATGAGTCAAATTTAATTTGAATTTATCGACCGAATGTAACGAATAGCCCCTTCTACAATAAAAAGTTGTGCAAGACCATAGGTAATCATAACGGCTATTCCAGCCAATTCGAATGATTGATAGAATTTATTAATGGCCAGCAAAGAATCGGAAATGACGAATAACAAGGCTCCGGTCATCATCCATACGCCAGCTTTCCTATTCTTAATAAACAACATGTGCGAAGCCAACAGCACCATGAAGGAAATAGCGATCCCATAAATCCGAACAGGTAATTTCTTATCTCCCAAATATGGAGACAGCCACGATACGAGCGTAGCATAGTAAACAACCACCACCAACAATATCCAGGGATTTCTTTTTATATTTTCCCGCATCCATAACTTATAGAAATAAACTATATAAAAAATATGAGCCAGCAGGAATGCGGACAAACCGGCCAGGAAAAACATCTCATCTCTCACCTGGAACATCAATAAAATATCTCCCATCCAGGAAAAAAATAACGCCAGGATTATCCAATTTCTAAGAGCGCCTTTATTATTTTTTGTAGAAGAAAAAAAATACCCGATTAATAAAGGGATCAAAAGAGGTTTGAAAATATATTCAAGTTGTAATAGCTGCCATTGAATGCCTATCAAATCAGCAAGCCAGGCGATGGTAAATGCAATGATCCAGGGCTTTTTGTTCATGCTGTGCCTTTATACTTCCACCCAGGCGTCACTTTCCTTAATTAAATGAATAAGTTCTTCAACCGCCACATCACTGTTTACATTTCGCTTGACGACCTCTTTTCCTTTATATAGAGTGATCTTTCCGGGACCACTTCCTACATAACCGAAATCTGCGTCCGCCATCTCGCCTGGACCGTTAACAATGCAGCCCATGATTGCAATCTTTACACCTTTCAAATGATGTGTTACGGCACGGATCCTTGCCGTCGTTTGCTGAAGGTCAAATAGTGTACGTCCGCAACTTGGACAACTGATATACTCAGTTTTAGAAATTCTTGTCCTCGTGGCCTGCAGGATGCCAAAGGAAATGGCATTCAACCAACTCAGGTCTGGCTTCACCTTTACGTCTCCGAAATGATAGCCCAGGCAAATTCCATCTCCGAGACCATCGAGAAATAATCCTCCGACTTCAACGGCATAGTGGATCAAACTTTCATCCCTGGACGGATCATTACTATCCGTAATAATGATTACCGGATTGAGAACATGACCATTGATCAATTCCACAAACATGCGCCGTATACTTTGCATGGCATTTGTGTTGGTCGAACTAAGACATATCACTGCCGTATGGTCATCTTTGAGTTTATTGAAAAGAGTTTCTATCGATGGCTGCTTACATCCGGCAGAATAGCAATCGATCATTATCAGATTCATCGAGCCTGATTTTTCGATTTGCCCATCCAGGTACTGGTAGCCGTCCATGATGGGAACATATTTGGTTTTATCAGAAACCATTTGCCAGGTCTTTGAATAACAAATCACCTTCAATGTTCCAGGCATTGCAAAATCCAGTTCTTTATCGATAAAAATATAATCAGGCGCTGTATCACCGATCGTCCATTTGTCCGTCTCCTCTTCATATCGATAGCCAATTGATTGTAAATCGCCCGGACGCACATGGCTCATCTTGCTCAGGTCGGCAACAACGACCGGCACGTGCTTTCCGCCGATATTATCGACAGCAAAGGTTTCTCTTCGTTGATAACTAAAGGGATCGTAAGGGGCCGCGGAAAGGGAAACCTGTTTCCCATTTTCAGAAGCTTGGGTCGGGTAGTTGGAATATCTTTCTACAAGATCTTTGCATACAGGAATTTCCCATTCCGGATCCTCTGTCAGCGAAACCCGGATAGTATCGCCCAAACCATCGTCCAGTAAGGTTCCTATGCCAACAGCGCTTTTTATCCGTCCGTCTTCGCCGTCCCCCGCCTCAGTAACACCCAAATGCAACGGATAACATTCGCCGAATTCATCGAACATTGTTTTCACTAATAAGCGATAAGCCTGGACCATTACCAGTGGATTACTGCTTTTCATGCTGAGAACAATTTGATGATAAGCTTCATCCCTCGCAATTCGCAAAAATTCCATAGCGCTTTCCACCATTCCCACCGGCGTATCACCATAGCGACTCATTATACGATCACTCAACGAGCCATGGTTTGTACCGATGCGCATAGCCGTACCATACTCTTTGCAAATTTTAATGAGAGGAGTAAATCTTTCACGAATGCGATCAATTTCTTCGGCATAGTCTACATCGCTATATTCAATGATCTCAAACTTTTTTTTGTCAACGTAGTTCCCTGGATTCACCCGCACTTTCTCTACTATTCGTGCGGCGATCTCTGCTGCATTTGGCGTAAAATGAATATCTGCAACCAGGGGAGTATTGTAACCACGTTTTCTGAGTTCGTTTTTGATATTCGAAAGATTTTGCGCTTCGTTTTTAGAAGGAGCTGTGATGCGTACCAACTCCGAACCCGCTTCGATACAACGGATTGCCTGTTCTACGGTCCCCATCGTGTCCATGGTATCCGTTGTAGTCATTGTTTGGACGCGAATAGGATGAAAATTGCCCAGCAACAGCTCGCCGATCCGGACTTCTCTTGTCTGAAGGCGCTGGTAGTGGGTAAGCGATTCGCAATAATGCTGCATCCGGAAATATTAGTTTAATGCAAAGTAACAACAAATGAATTTGGGCCAGGTTTAGTCAGGGGAACAGGAAAGATGATGTGAATTCGCCAGAAGTCAAGCTGGGTTTACCAATCCCGGGGCTGGCCGCCTCCTGTTTTCGATTTTTCATTCTGTATCCTCTGCTGAACTTCCTTTTCTTTTTGTTCAAGCAGCTTCAGTCGTTGTTCGGCCTCACGGGGATTCATTTTGGGCTGTTTTTGCTGTTGCTGCTGTTGCTGTTCTTTCTTTTTTTTCTTTTCCTGCTCTGGGTCTTTTTTGGGTGGAGGGGTTTGCTTCTTGAGTTCTAAAAGTGCTTTCTGCAGGTTTTCCCTGGCCTGCTGGTCATTAGGATTTAATCGCAATACACTTTTATATGCTTCGATGCTTTCTTCCAGCCTTTTCTGCTTGCTTAGTACAACACCTTTATTATAGTATGATTTGGACCGGAGATCATTGTCCTTTGCATTGTCGGTAAGTGAAACTAACGTCTTAATGGCTTCACTCTGTTTATTTTCCCTGTACAATGCATTTGCCAGATTGTAAGACGCAGTTGTATTTGCTGGCTCAAGTTTTATGGCCTTATTATATTGCGTCGCAGCCTCCCCGTATTTTTGATCCCTGTAGAGTTGGTTCCCTGTTTGAATGGATTGATTGACTGCCTGTGAAAATGCAGTCGCGCTGGTGATGAGAAAAATCAATATAATCAGGGTGACTCTCATTCAATCCTCTTTTTTCTTTCTGAGATAAAATTTTCAATCAACAATAAAAAGAACATTGCCCCGGCGAGCCATGCATAAAATGTTGTGAAATTCATTAAAGAAACATCTCCCAGGGCCTTTTCTTCTATCTGGGACAAATGGCTCACTACACTTTTCACTGCTTCATCACTGCTTTGCAAACGCATGTATATTCCGTTTGTTTCCTGTGCAATTTGTTTTAACAACTCTTCATTCAGTTTGGAAATGACAGTGTTTCCGTTTTCATCTTTCTTTAGTTCGCCGGTGCTCGGTTCCACCAGGGTTGTGCCTTCTGGCGATCCAAGGCCAATGCAATTGATCATCACCCCCTGAGTAGAGAGGTCTTTAGCCGTTTTGATGGCATTTTCGTCATGGTCTTCCCCATCAGTAATCAGGATAACTGCTTTGAATCTTCTTTCATTGGTATTAAATACTGCAGCGCTCCTTGTCATTGCTTCACTAATTACCGTTCCTTGTTGAGGAACCGCATCAGGACCTGCCGAGGATACATACATCTTGGCTGCACCATCGTCAATGGTCAATGGCATCTGCAAATAAGCTTTCCCGGCAAATACGATGAGTGCGATCCGGTCGTTCGGCAGCTTATCCATCAAATTGGTGATGAATTGCTTTGCTCTTTCCAGGCGGGAAGGCTGCAGATCGGTTGCCAGCATGCTTTTGCTGACGTCCAGGGTGATGGCTACATCAATTCCCTTCCTGTTGAGTTTATTCGATGCGCCCGGTTTACGCGGATTCATCACCGCCACTGTGCCCAAAGCAAAGGCGAGTGATAAGAAGACGAATTTCGATGCAAATTTTCCGGCTGAATAATTATTGATCAAGGTCTTTACTAAACCTTTGTCCCCAATTCTTTTCTTGACTTTTTTCTTCCATTGCAACAGCAATAGAAAAAGGATGATGATCGCAGGAATCGCGAGGAACAGCCAGATAAATTCATTGTATTGAAATGAGAATTTGTAAGGCATAGATTCCTTTATTTAATAACAACAATTAAACCAATAATCACATTCATTTATTGCGTTTCCCGGGTTTAAGATTACATTTTGCCATCAAAGAAACCAAGTTGCTTCAGTATTTCTTTTAGCATTTTCATCCGCACTGCCCGCATATCTATCTCCGGATTGGGAGATTCAATGTTTAGGACAAAAAAATAGGGATGCCGGTTTTCTTCTATCCAGCCCACGATCCAGCCCAGGGCATGATTTTGTTCGGTAGATCCCCAGCCGGTCTTATATCCCAAACGATAATTCGCATTGTTTTCAAATAACATGGCTCTCTTCACTACTTCCTGGTAGCTCTTAAAAAAGGGAAGTTGATCAAAATACAGTTTCTTGACCAGACCCAGTTCTTCATCCGGCGTAATCTTCAAAGAATTATCCAGCCAGAATGAATCGATAGATGAGTTTATTTTTTTAGAACCATAGCCCAGGGAATCCAGCCAGGCCTGCATGGTTTCTTTGCCGATCCTTCGGGCCACTTCCTGGTAGTAGGGCACCGCCGAAACGCGGAAGGCATCGTACATCGTGAGGTCTTTGTTCCAGGCTTCCACTTCTCTTTTAACTCCATCCCATTTAATGACCATGGAATCGCTGCTGATCTTTCCGGTCTGCAAACCGATCAGGGAGTTGACGATCTTAAACGTCGAGGCCGGAACGTAGCTGCTATCGCGATAGCGTTTTAGGTTGTAGGTCGTGAATTTACCGGTGGCATTGTCCATCAATGCAAAGCAGCCAAAGACTTTATTCTCATCAAAATATTTTTTCAGGGAACTATCCTCATTCACGTTGTTGAGAGAGCAGGACCATAAAATGAGACAGAAAAGCAGACCATTCCGGGCTAACCGCATGAGGAGTTTTTTGCGAAGGTAACGCCCTTAAAAAATAAAAATCCCCTCTTGCAGTGCAAGACGGGATGAATTTTGGACCGGAACTAATGAGTTACATATAAAAGCCGCCTTTAGTCTTATAATGCCTCACACCCTGGCAATCTCTTTTTGAGGCTGCGCAGGACGACAGGCCGAAGGCTAAAAAGGCCACTACTGCAATAAAAAGCAATAATTTCTTCATACAAAGTTTTAACGAGTGAACGAATTAATCTGGGAAATTCAGAGGATGGATCGGTAGAATTAACTCATCGAAGAGGAAACGAAAATACCAATCTAATATTGTTTTTCATAATTAGGATCGTAGTTTTTTTATAGGAAATCTACGATACCGGCAATCAAAACAGAGAAATTTTGATTCCATCGTAAAAACACGAATTTGCCTATATTTATAGAACTAAACCCGTCTGGCAGATCACGGAGATTTGCGAAGGTCAGTATGAATCCCACGGAAAAACCTTTGAATTCCGAAGTCCCCAGACTCTAAACCATCTAATTATGAAACGTATTTCTTACTTCCTGCTTGCGATAGCTATTTCGCTATCGGCCTGTAAATCCAAAAAAACGTCGGTGACCAGCGAAGATGGAAAAGATACAGTCACAGTTGAGCCAAACCAGATGGAAAACTCGGCGTCGGATATGCAGAAGCAAATGGAAGAATTGCAAAAGCTCCCTGCTCTCACCCTGGAACAGTTGAAGGCATTGTTGCCCGCAGAGTTAATGGGCGCCAAACAATCCAACTATTCCGCTACAAGTATGTCGGGCGCCAGCTATGCTCACGCCGATTATAAACTAAATGATACAGTTAAAGTTTCTCTTGGGGTATATGACTGTGCAGGATCTGCTGGAGCTGGCATATTCAGCGCGCAATACCTGACCATGATGAACATCCAACAGGAAGACGATAATAGTTATACCAAGACTGTTGATTTCATGAACCAAAAAGCGTTGGAACATTGTGAAAAGAATAGGATGAGATGTACGCTAACTTACCTCGCTGCCGGCCGCTACCTGGTAACTATGGAAGGCGATCATGTGGGAGCAGATGAGTTGAAGCAAACGGCGCAAAGCCTGAACATGAAATAATTTCATTTCTAATTTATTCGGGAGACTTTAGGCACGCAAGGGAAATCTATGCGTCAAGAATTTTTTCTTTGATCACATTCAAGTCCTTTCCAATCTTCGTAAAGGCAGCAATGGCCTTATCCAAATGATGCTGCTCATGGGCAGCGCTTAGTTGCACGCGAATACGTGCCTGGCCCTTGGGCACCACCGGGAAAAAGAACCCGATCACATAGATGCCTTCAGCAAGAAGTCTGGCGGCAAAATCCTGTGCCAGTACAGCATCATAAAGCATGATTGGTACAATCGGATGATCTCCCGGCTTGATATCGAAGCCGGCCTCAGTCATCCTTTTACGAAAGTATTTCGTATTAAAATCCAGTTTATCTCTCAACGCAGTCGTCTCTGTCAGCATATCCAGGACCGCGATGGAAGCGCCCACGATTGACGGAGCCAGGGTATTGCTGAATAGATAGGGTCTTGACCGTTGCCTGAGAATTTCAATGATCTCCTTTCTGGCCGATGTAAAGCCACCTGAAGCTCCTCCCAATGCCTTTCCCAATGTACCGGTAATAATATCGATGCGTCCCATCACTCCCCTGTACTCATGCGTGCCTCGCCCGGTGTCACCCAGAAAACCTGTGGAATGGCATTCATCAATCATTACCGCAGCGCCGTATTTATCAGCGAGGTCACAGATCTTGTCCAATTGAGCAATCGTGCCGTCCATACTGAATGAGCCATCTGTCACAATGATGCGGTTGCGACGGTCTGAGGCTTCTTTCAATTTGGCCTCCAGGTCCTCCATATTGTTGTGTTCGTAACGCAGCCTAACGGCCTTGCATAATCGAACTCCATCTATGATCGATGCATGATTCAATGCATCCGAAATAATGGCGTCCTGTTCTCCATACAGGGGCTCGAATACACCTCCGTTGGCATCAAAGGCCGCCGCATACAGGATGGTATCCTCCATGCCTAAAAACCGGGATACCTTTTCCTCCAGTTCCTTGTGAATATCCTGGGTGCCGCAGATAAAGCGAACGCTGCTCATGCCGTAGCCACGTTGTTCAATGGTTTTATGAGCTGCTTCCACCACTCTTGGATTCGATGAAAGTCCGAGGTAATTATTGGCACAAAAATTTATCACTGCCTTGCTTTTCCCATCGTCATTCACGCGTATTTCGGCACCCTGGGGACTGCTGATGATCCGCTCCGTTTTGTATAAGCCTGCCGCTTTGATTTCTTCTAATTCCTTACCGATCCGATTGACTAGTTTTTCATCCATGATCATTATTTTTTGAACAAATCGAGGTACAAAGAAAGCCAAAAATTAAACATTAGATTTCCTGTAACATTTTGCTTACTATTTTCGTCTCATCTTGAAACCGGCTGTTATGCAGAAGCAAAATTATATACGATTGGCGCTAATCGTCGTTTTCCTGGCTGGCCTGTTTGTTCTCCTCCGCTCTTCCAGCCGCATGCAAACCAAGCTTCCCTGTACTGAGCGTATGGATGAATGTCCGAAGAAGAAGGGTAGCCGACCGGCTCCGGCAAACATGATATTCGAGGATTTCTCACGCCAGTTCATTTCTCTGGCATCTACTTGCTATTGATTTTCAACGTTTCCTCTGCTAAAAAACAATGCTCGATCCTGTAACAATCCAGGGCCTCTAAGCGTATTACCCTATACCTGTGGGTTATTTGAACTAATTTTATGCCCGCCTAAGGCTACCGGCTGTTTATGACCGAGAAAGAATATAATGATTGTGTAACGACCTACGCTGACAACGTGTACCGCTTTATTCTGAAGAATCTTCGCAATGAGGAAGATGCCAGAGATGTGGTGCAGACGGCTTTTGAGAAAATGTGGCGGAATAAGGACGAGGTGGACGCCCAAAAAAGCAAATCTTACCTCTTTACCGTGGCGTATCATCAAATGATCGACCATATCCGTAAGGTGAAAAGGATCCATTTGCGGGATGAATTCAGCGCCGAAGTGAAGGTGCAGGACCGGCCGGTTAACAACCTGAAGAAGATACTAGAAGAAGCTCTAAGCCGGTTAAGCGAAACGCAACGGTCACTCGTCCTTTTGAAAGACTACGAAGGCTACAGTTATGAGGAAATTGGCAGGATAACGGGATTGAATGAAAGCCAGGTAAAAGTTTACTTGCATCGAGCCAGGCTTCAGTTGAAAGAATATTTAGTGAAGATTGAAAATGTGATTTAAGAAGTTCTAAACAAGGAATAATGAACATTAATCGCCATAATTACGAAGAGTATTTTATCCTTTACATGGATAATGAACTGAACAGCGACGAACGTCGGCAGGTGGATGAGTTCATTGAAAAGAATCCGGACCTTAAAGAAGAGCTCGATATATTGTTTCAGTATAAATTGGTTCCTGATGCTGACATTATATTCTCCGGCAAGGAAGAACTCTTGAAGCATGATGGTCTTGTACATGAAAATTTCGCAGGTATTCCTGGCAATGGATACCAGGAATGGTTGATGCTTTACATCGACAATGAATTAAATGCAGATGAAAGAATTGCCGTTGAAAAATTCATACAGGACAATCCAGCGATAAAAGAGGAATTGATTATTCTCCAACGCACAAAATTGCAGCCAGAGCAAATTCATTTTGCTTACAAGGAATCCTTATATAAGAAAGAAGAAGTTGCGGGAGGATATCGCAGAATTCTCATAGCCATGAATTGGTGGAGAGTGGCTGCTGCTGTTATATTGCTACTTGTCCTTGGTTTTACAGTGGCTGTTCTTGTCAATAAAAAATCAGTCACGGATAAAAATCAGATGGTAAAGGTTCCGGTTAATATTCCCGTACAACGCCCGGAAGAGAAAAAAGAGACTGTTAAAGAAGAAAATGAGAAGATTGCCACTCCTCCTGTCTCTAATGCTGCTCAAAATGAACTGGCAACCACCACTACTCCATCTCGTAGTAAGAAGGGCGCGCGATTGAAAACAATTGACAATAATATTAAGAAGAATAAACAAGAGAAGCTTATCATCAATAACAATGACCAGCAAGAACCTATCCTTGTTGAAAATAAACCCAAACAATCTAACAATCTTCCCCAACCTGAAAATTCCACAGATCAAACTACAGTTGATGTTGTCAACGCCAAGGGCATCAAACAGCATGAGGAAACCATCCCGCAGGAATTAGTAGCTAAAAATCCTGTAACACCTGATGCTATTCAAACGTCAAACAACGAGTCAGGCGGTAAAAAAAGCAAACTCCGTGGTTTCTTTCGCAAACTAACCCGGACATTTGAAAAGACCACTAACATTGATGCCACGGACGAAGACCGGGTATTGATTGGCGGACTGGCCTTCAAACTAAAATAATTTTGATCAATCAAAAACGTGAAAAAATGAAAAGGATCTTTACCCTGTGCATATTGTTATGCACGATCATCAGCAGTTTTGCCCAAACGGATACTACCGGCAAACAAAATCCTGTGAGTGAAGGAGACACCATTCGTATTGGTGGAATGATCATCATCCGGAAACCCGGAAGCAAAGAAAGACAGGTTGTCCATGACCGTGAGTACAGAATGCGCAGTCGTCATAGTGATCGCCCCTCCAACCTAAGCACGAACTGGTGGATACTGGACCTCGGGTTTTCCAACTATACAGATAACACAGACTACAGCAGCGCCGCTGCACAAGCTTATGCCCCTGGAAGCAATAAGACCTGGTTTGCCCTAAAAGATGGAAAGTCTCGCAGCGTCAACATCTGGTTTTTCATGCAGCGCCTTAACATGATCGAACATGTAGTAAACCTCAAATACGGATTAGGGCTCGAACTAAATAATTATCGCTACAAACAACCCATTCGTTATGATGCCAACCCTCCTGCTATGGTCAATCCGCCACGGGTGAGATATGATAGCACGGTTGGACGCACTTATTCAAAGAATAAGCTGGCTGCAGATTATCTCACGGTGCCCATCATGATCAATTTTAACTTTACTCCTCGCCGAAATAGAGGTTTTGGCTTCAGCGCCGGTGTGAGCGCCGGTTATCTCTACAGTGCCAGAAATAAGACCGTCACCTCAGACGAAAAGAAAAGGAAAGCCAAGGATGATTTTGAGCTGGAAAAGTGGAAACTCTCCTATGTAGCTGAATTATCATTGGGCCCGGTGCGTTTTTATGGCTCCCTCGCATTCAAGAATATGTATGAGCGGGGATTGGATATCACTCCATATAATTTCGGGTTCCGGTTTAGTAATTGGTAGAGGTCTGACCCTCTTTACTTTTAAAGTCCGTGATGGTCTTTCCATCATAACGATACACGCCACCACCTGAGCCAAACCAAATATTTCCTTTCGCATCTTCTAAAATCCCCAAAAGCATTGCTGATTCTGACTTTATTTCGGTTACAGTTGGCTTTTTATTGTACAAGGACTTTGCATCATAACGGGAAAGCGCCCAGACCTTGGGTATATTGGATTTTACTTCACCGGTAGTCCAGATGTTTCCTTTTCTATCTTCGCAGATATGTCCAACAAAATTTTGCGTGAAATTGGTAAATGTGCTGCCGTCATAACGCCAAAGTCCGTCAGATCCGCCCAGCCAGATATTGCCTTTTTTATCTTCGATTATCGAACGAACATTCTTAAAGGATTTGCCGTTATTGGTGAAAGCGGTAAATGTTTTTCCATCATAAACACAGGCCTCCCCCCATGTGCCAATCCATAATTTCCCGGTTTTGTCTTCCATGAAAGTATTAATATCATTATTGGGAAGTCCGTCTTTCGCTGTAAAATTCCGAAACGTTTTCCCATCGTAACGGCTTGCTCCACCATTGGTACCGAACCAGATATTAACACGCCTAAGTAAGAAGCAATCAAAATGTCTCCGTTTCTGGCTTGCTTTACATTCCGAACCATACTCATAGGCACCCTGGAGGTGGCCGCCTCTTTAAGTTGAGCCTCGGAGTATAGTCCTTTACTGATATTATCTTGTGGCACGTTTGTTTGGCTTTGCCCACAGGAGGTGTGAAAAACAAACACCAGGAATAAGGTGTAAACGTGTGCGTATCTCATTCAGTGTATATTTATTTTCTCCGTGCCATGCTGCGTGTCCCCACGAAGCACAAATGCGTCTGAATGTTCAACATCCTTTTTTTCTGGATAGGGCATAAATCACGTTGCCTGAAACAGATAAACTGAAGACCTTATCTTCTATAGCAGGAAGTAACAGTTTCCATGTTTTTCCCTTGTCTGATGATCTGAAGATGCCTTTAGGATGACTGCAAAAGAAGTTTTCATCAACCTGTATAATTGAGTAAATGCTATAGTCGGCCGGAAGGTCCGCATCGATGCGGCTGCCAGGTTTGACCGCCATCGTAGGATGTTCGTACTCTACTGGTTCTCGACTGTGTATTGAACGTGATGGCAGCAAATCCACCTTTGATGTTTTCTACATTGATGCCAACAACGCCCTCTATAATCGTCAACTTCCAGGTTTCACCATCATCGGTCGATCTTAATATCCCCTTTGCGCCGGTTGCAAGGAGTACACCGTTTGACTCGACCATTTTCGTTACCAAACCCTCAGTAAGGAGAAGTTTCCAGGTTTTTCCACTGTCAGTAGATTTATAAAGTTGGCTGTTAGGAATCCGGGAGCCTGTAGCGATGAAAACGGTACCTCCGGCAGTTTCAAAAACGGTGGTAATCTCTCCCCGTTGAAAATTCGTGTATACAGGCTGCCATGCGCCTGTTCCCTTTGTTTTCTGAAAAAAATGTCCCTCGAAATTATAAGCAAATATCCCGGCCTTACCGTGGACAATGTTTACCTCTTTATCCGGCAAAAGGAAACTCTCTTTTTTCCAGAAAGGATCTGTAGAATTTGAGTTAGAGTGATATACCCCGTTTCCGGCACGGAAATAGAGCTCATTATCATTTGCAAAGAAATCTCCCTCTAAATTTTCGGGCAGCCCCTTGCTGAAGTCCTGCCATGTTTGTCCGCCATCAGCAGATTTAAAAACGATGTTTACAGGCCCTGATTTAGTTCCTTCGATTGTTTTCTCTCCCGCTTTCTTTTCTTTTAGCACAAAAGAATTTAATAGAAATAATACCAGGAGGTTAACCGGAACAAACACAAATAATCTTTTCATTTTTTTAAAATTTAGAGTAAAACATATTGATTAATAATTAGCGGAAAGTAGCGGGTGGGGGTAATACACATTATCTCTGTTCCTCTTTACTTTTAAAGTCCGTAATGGTCTTTCCATCATAACGATGCACCCCACCTGCAGACCCAAACCAAATACTTCCATCGTTAGCTTCCAAAATCCCAAAAAATCCATTGGTCCTCCTGACTTAATTTCTGTTACAGTGGGCATTTTATCGTACAAGGACTTTGCATCATAACGTGAAAGAGCCCAGACCCCTCCGCCAGGATTTACTTCACCAGTAGTCCAGATGTTTCCTTTTTTATCTTCGATTATAGCATAAACACCTCTCTGCGATACCTTGGTAAAGGTACTGCCGTCATAGCGCCAAAGACCATTGGCACGCCCACCATTGCCACCAAGCCAAATATTGCCTTTTTTATCTTCGATTATCGACCAAACGTTGTTAAAAGCTTTGCCTTCATGGATTAACGTGGTAAATGTTTTTCCGTCATAAACGAAAGCCTCGCCCCTTGTGCCAATCCATAATTTCCCTGTTTTGTCTTCAATGATAGTAGTAATATTATTGGAATTTCCTTCTCTCGTTGTAAAATTTCGAAAAGATTTCCCATCGTAACGGCTTACTCCACCTCCTCCAGTGCCGAACCAAATAATGCCGGCTTTATCTTCGTAAATACACATAACCGCATTATTAGCAAGTCCCTCCCTGGTTGTAAAATGTTGAAAGGATTTCCCATTGTAATAATAAACACCTGAATCAATGAGAAGCGAACCAAATATTTCCTCTTCGATCTTCCAGGACATCCCAGAATCTGTGAACCTAATTTACTTGTGAGATTAGTAAAAGATTTTCCATCGTATCGAAAAACACCATCCCATCTTGCAGCAATCAAAATGTTTCCGTTTCTATCTTGTTTTACATTCCGAACCTGACTTATAGGCACTTTGGAGGTGTCCGCCTCTTTAAATTGAGACTCGGAGAGGCCATTGTGTTCTTTACTGAAATTATCTTGTGGTGCGTTTGTTTGCTTTTGTCCACAGGCAGTGTGAAAAACAAGCATCAGGAACAAGGTATATACGTATGCGTATTTCATAATTTCTTTATGGATCCTATAGTGAAAGTATCTCGCTTGCCTTTTTGATGGCCGAAGGGTATTGCTTAATTGATTCGCTTGCCAGTCATCTCTCGCCCATCCTGGAAAAGGATCAGCTTTTCCGGATTGCCTTGCTCATTTTTTACGAATAAGATCTTGCCATCTATTGCTTTCATGAAAAACTTAGTTTCAGATTCCGCGTATAACTCAATGCGGGGCTGACCTGTGGCCTCTCTATACAACCGCCCAGCCTCCTTAGTTATTGAAATCACGAAAGAAGGATTCACCTCGTATTTGCCAACGTAAGTATCCAATATCTTGCTCTCAACGGGAGCCTCCTTAGGGTCAGGAACCTTCTCACCCAATTCATTTAATTTTCTGATGGCGTTCATGCTATAAGGGTCCAGCTCGAGTGATTTTTTATAATCCATGATGGCCTTTGTCTTTTCACCATTCAACATATAGGCTTCACCCCGGCTATCCCACACATTGAACGATTGAGGATATTCTATTACATTAAGGTTAAATACGGCAATAGCTTCCCTGATTCTGCCCGTAGCGATCATACCATATCCTAGTCCATTGATCTCACCTTCGTTGAGATAATAAGTGGGTTGCTTTTTGATTTCCGCATATCGCTTCAGGGCATTTTCCAGCGAAGTAGTCACAAGTGTTCTACCAAACACATACGAAACTGATATTTTAGGCAGATCAAAGGGTTGATCATACAATATTTTCAGGATATCATTTTGCATAGCATCCAGATTCGTAAATCCCGTATTATTGAGCAATACCACAAGATGTCGGTTCTTTGGAATCCGGATCACCGATGTATTGAAGCCATTAACGGCACCCTGGTGGCCCATCGCCTCAACGGAGTCTTTTAATTGGCCAATCTGCGTTTTGTAGACACCCCAACCGTAGGCATAGCCGCTTTTGTAAGGTGTAAACATGATCGCTTTCGAGGAGGCAGACAAAAGCTTGTCGCTGTACAAAGCCTGATCCCAAAGGGCTAAATCTTCGACGGTTGAGTACAAAGAACCTGCGGCATAAGGAAGGGACATATCGAGGTAGGGAGCATTTTCATACAACAAATTCCATCTATCGTAGCCACTGGCCCGGTTGGGTAAGATCTTGAAAAAAATATCATAGCCAGTATTATTCATCTGTAGTGGCGTAAAAATGTTTTCCTGTAAAACTTTTTCATAGGTTTTACCGGTAACTTTCTCAATAATAGCTCCCAGCAAAAAATAACCTGAATTACTGTAGGCAAAAGTAGAACCTGGTTCAAATTCAAGTGTCGAGTCCGAAAACTGTTTAATGAAGTCAGCAGGTTTGTATCGATTGCGGCTATGCTTTTCATTAAAGGAAGGAAAATTGGTATAATTGGGAATGCCGGAGGTATGGGTAAGCAAATGGTGAATGGTAATTTTGTCTCCCGCTGCTTTAGGATAGTCGGCCAGATAGTCGGTAATTTTGCCCTCCAGCTTAAGTTTGCCTTGCTCTACTAACTGCATGATCAGCATAGCGGTAAATTGCTTGGTGAGCGAACCCAGGCGAAACTTGGTGTCGGGTGTATTGGGAATATTCCATTCCATATTTGCCAGACCGTAACCTTTTTTAAAGATCACTTTCCCATTCTCTACAACCAGCACAGATCCGTTGAACTCACCATTGTCTACGTATCTGCCCATGAGATCGTCGATTTGTTTGGCCTTTTGCTGAGCAAATGCCATAGGGGTAAGGGCAAACAGTACAACAACAGTTATCCAATGGCGAGCTAGTATATATTTTTTTTTCAGCATCATAATCGGGCTAAATAAAATGTTTCTTTTATTTTTCATATCCTATCAATTTGATTCAGCGATATTACTCTGATATCTTTAAGCCCGGAGATTTTGGTTGTAAATAGAAGTGTAAACTTTGTAAATAAATCGTAAATAGTATGCCTGCCGACCCACCGCCCCTACCGGGCAAGGATGAGAAATCAAATCTGCTCTGAAATTCTACTCCGCAAAACTCCACTAGATAATATCTAAATATCCCGTTAAAAGACAGGGAGAAAGGAAAATAATTCTTTGTGGCACTGCGTTTGAACATAGCACGGCATTGATTTCTCGGCTTTTTTTCGGATATTCAAATCACCATTTTTTTCACGGCTCCACTAAGCCATTTGAGTCAACAATACAGTATCAACAGATCCTGTGAGTATGAAGAATATTATTGTATTTATTGCTTTATTCCTCTGTGGCAGCCTGCTAGCCTCCACTTACCATTATGCCCCTCATTCAACAGCGAAAAGACGATTTAACTCCAACTCGAATGGTCCGGTAGGAGCGATCAGCATCATTATCGATAAGTCTGATTATGAGTTAAGTGTATATGATGAAAAAGGTTGGTATGCCACGTATCCCGTCGTCTTTGGAAACAGCAGCCTGGAAGACAAGAAAATGGAAGGAGATAAGAACACGCCGGAGGGCACCTTCCATATTGCCAGTAAAAAATACCATGAAAAATGGTACCGCTACCTCGGCCTGGACTATCCCAATGAAGCCAGCCGCGAGAAATTCAATCGACGCAAACAGAGAGGCGAGATCCCTTCCGGTGCGAGGATCGGAGGAGGGATAGGCATACATGGGACTTTCCCTCATGAAGACTTCGTCATTGACCGCTATAAAAACTGGACGCTCGGGTGTATTTCCATGAAAAGAAACGACGTCGAAGAAGTCTACCAATATACTCCTGTTGGTACAGCAGTGACGATACGGAAATAAACTAACGGCCGTATTTAGCGAGGAAATCTCTTAACTCCATTCTCCATTTGATCGGATCGCTTTTCAACAACGATCCATGTCCGGCATTATCATATACAACCAGTTTTTTTTGCCTTGAGGAAATCGCCATGTAAACTTTTTCTATTTCAGGCTGAAGGACATAGTCGTCGAATCTTCCCCACTGCAGCAGCACGGGGCAATCAATTTTCTTTACATAGTCAGTCGTCTCATGATTAAATCCATTGAAGCCTCTTTCTATTCCGATCCAAAAGGTCACCAGGAATGCAAATGGCTGTTGTGGGAATCCCAATATCCTGGCTCTTGCTTTGAGGTGGGATTGCATGGATTCAAATGGCATTTCGATGATGATGCCGGAAGGATTTAATGAATAATCACTGACAGCCTTCGTCACTGCCACAGCTCCCATCGAGCTTCCCCACAGATAAATATTTTTTTCACCCTTCTTATTAATCCAATCGTACGCCAGCTTCACTTCCTCGCTTTCTTTGGATCCAATGGTAGTTGTATTGCCTCCGCTTTGACCATGCGCGCGAAAATCAACCAATAAGACATTGTATCCCATAAACCGAAAATTCTCCGCCTCGGTGATCGTCCATAATTTATTCACGGTGAGACCGTGAAAAAGGATCACAGTCCCCTTGAACAATGAATCTGCCTTACTATACCAGCCTTCAATAGAAGTTCCATTCTTTGTAGTCATCCGAACAGTATCAATGGGAAATTCCGGAACACCGTTGACGACGGATTTGCCCTGCTTGGGGCCAGTAAATAACTTCCATGTTTTAGCGAAAATATTTGGGGTAGGCTTATATATAAGGAGTGAAGTATCATTATAGAAATGAGTGAGACGATAAGCATAGAATGCTGAACTGATGTTGATGAGTATAAATTGCGCCAGGACAACCCACAATATCCAGCGAACAACGGCAGGTAATTTCCTTTTTGTCTTTCTGTTCTCAGATTTATGGTGTAACGTGTTTATAGGGCTTGTGGAGTTTAGGAAGTATATAAGTGTATTGCGTTTGCAGAATAAGGAATTCAGCGTATTAACGTATCTAAAGTATACAGTATTTTGTAATTAGTTTACCAACCTGTTCTTTTTAATTTCTTCTACGATCCCCGGATCTAACAGACTGGTGATATCACCCAGGTTGTCGGTTTCCCCTTCCGCTATCTTGCGCAGTATGCGTCGCATGATCTTTCCGCTCCTTGTCTTAGGGAGACCAGGCACAAACTGAATCTTGTCAGGCTTTGCAATGGCGCCAATGATCCGCGTTACAGTTTCGTGAATGTGTTTCCTTGTATCCTGTTCACTCCCATGCATGGGTCCGAATGTTACAAACGCATAAATTCCCTGCCCTTTAATATCGTGAGGATACCCAACAACTGCACTTTCAACCACGCCGGCATGCATATTAATAGCATTCTCCACCTCAGCAGTGCCGATCCGATGTCCGCTTACATTGAGCACATCATCAACTCGTCCCGTGATCCGGTAATTTCCGTTTTCATCCTTAAGGCATCCGTCACCGGTAAAATATAGATTTTCATAAGTGACAAAATAGTTTGTGCGGCAACGTTCATGGTCACCATATGTTGTACGGATTATAGCCGGCCATGGCGCCTTCATACAAAGATTTCCTTTTATCATTCCATGCTCATCCTTGTTGGTTACTTCCTTGCCATTCTCGTCGACAATCACAGGTTGCACACCGGGCATGGGTAATGTTGCCCAGCCTGGCTTGGAAGGAGTAACACCGGCGAGGTTAGATATGAGTACTCCGCCTGTTTCCGTCTGCCACCAGGTGTCGACTATTGGACATCTCTTCTTCCCGATATTCTCTTCATACCAGTGCCATGCCTCCTCATTGATAGGTTCTCCCACGGTACCCAAAATTTTTAATGATGAAAGGTCCTTGCCTTTTAAGGGATCAAGCCCAAAACCCATCAGGCTACGAATGGCCGTCGGCGCAGTGTAAAGAATATTCACCTTATACTTATCTATGATATCCCAGAATCGCCCGGCATCAGGGTAAGTAGGAATACCTTCAAACATTAGCGAGGTTGCCCCGGCGCTCAAGGGACCATAAACAATATAGCTGTGACCGGTGACCCAACCGATATCTGCCGTACAAAAATGAATATCGCCGGGTATATACTGAAATACATTTACGAATGTATAGTTGGTCCAGACCATGTAGCCGGCGCAGGTATGGACAACACCCTTTGGCTTTCCCGTACTTCCGGAGGTATACAATATAAATAGAGGATCTTCAGCGTCCATCACTTCAGCAGGAAAGGAAACAATGCCATCCTTTTCAACCTGTGATTCGGCAAATTCCATTTCATCCTCCCACCAGACATCACGGCCCTTGATCATAGAAACCGGAGTTCTTGTTCTTGTAAATACGATCACTCTTTTCACGAGTTTATTTCCAACCAGTGCATCATCAATGATATTTTTTAAAGGAATGTCTTTTGCACCCCGGTATGCGCCGTCACAGGTAACGATATATTCAGCCTTCGCATCCTCCAGCCTGTCGGCAATACTCTGTGCAGAAAATCCACCAAAGATCACACTATGAATGGCCCCGATGCGAGCGCATCCCAACACAGCATAAGCCAGTTCCGGCACCATTCCCATATAAATGCAAACCCGATCGCCTTTTTTGACACCATTATTTTTTAATACCTGTGCAAACTGGCAGACTCGCTTATGCAGCCGATTGTATGTAACAACCCGAGTCCTTTCCTCTGGATTATTAGGCTCCCAAATGATTGCAGGCTGATCACCTAATTTCTCGAGATGGCGATCGATACAGTTTTCCGTAATATTCAACCGGGCGCCGGCGAACCATTCAATGCGAGGTTCCTTAAAATTCCATTTCAATACCCGATCCCATTTCTTGCGCCAGACAAAGTGTTCACCAACGGATGCCCAGAAAGCTTCCGGATCATTTATACTTTTATTGTATTCCGCGTGATATTGTTCGAGTGAGGTAATTTGAAATGGATATGACATCGCAATCTTTTACTCGTTAAAAGTACGAAGACAAAAAATTTAGTCCCGTACAAAATCAATTCGTATTTTAATTGTGAAATCGGTAATATAAAAATAACCAGATGAAGGAATTTTCAAGCGAAACTTTCAATTCGCCTTCCAAGGAAGGCGTTATTCGAAAAGTAATCGCTGCTTCATCTGTAGGCACCATGATCGAATGGTACGATTTTTATATTTTCGGGATGCTGGCTACCACCATCTCCACTCAATTCTTTCCAAAAGAAAACCCAACTGCCGCATTACTTAGTACGTTGGCCATCTTTGCAGCCGGCTTCATCGTGCGACCCTTCGGTGCTCTTGTTTTCGGGCGCCTCGGTGACATCATCGGCAGAAAATACACATTCCTTCTCACGCTGGTACTCATGGGCAGCTCTACATTCCTGATTGGGCTGGTTCCAAGTTATAAGTCCATTGGCATCGCCGCACCCGGCCTTGTCTTAATACTTCGGTTGATCCAGGGTCTTGCACTCGGCGGAGAATATGGCGGGGCCGCTACCTACGTTGCAGAACATGCTCCACCAAATAAGCGAGGCTTCTATACAAGTTGGATTCAAACAACAGCCACGCTTGGATTATTCATTGCGCTGGCGGTCATCATGCTGGTAAAGCTCAATATGAGCGATGCCTCTTTCACGGCAGAATGGGGCGGATGGCGCTATCCCTTTTGGATCTCGATTCTCCTCGTGGCTGTCTCGGTATATATCCGGTTACGGATGAAAGAGTCTCCGATGTTTGCCCGGCTTAAGAGCGCCGGCAAGACCTCCTCCAATCCATTGAAGGAAAGCTTTCGGCATAAGTCCAATTTTAAAATGGTATTGCTGGCATTGTTCGGCGCTGTCATGGGACAGGGAGTTATTTGGTATACCGGCCAGTTTTATGCCCAGAACTTTTTAGAAACAAAGGCCCTGTTGAATTTTGAACAGAGCCGCTCCATATTATTATGGGCGATATTATTTGCGACTCCCTTATTCGTATTTTTTGGCTGGCTCAGTGATCGCATTGGAAGGAAGTGGATCATGATGGCAGGCATGTTCCTTGGCATAATAACCTACCGGCCTATATTCAATGCATTTCTTCAGGATAGTTCCATTGCAAAGCTTGCCATCCAAAATGAAAAACAATTATCCTCCAAAACCCAGGCCATTGCACCGGGGAACCTGGATTCCGTGAACATCACTGAAACGAGGATTTTTTATACCAATGGTATCAGCAGCAAGCAAGTGAGGAATGATACGCTTTTAGGATTGACTAATGCGCTAAATAAGGAACAACCAAAGGCGATAATCACCTATTCCGATAAACATATTCCTTCGGGTATTTATTGGAAATTCGTCGGCCTCGTGTTCCTGCTCATATTGTATGTAACGATGGTGTATGGACCCATCGCGGCTTTCTTGGTGGAGACTTTTCCCACCAAGATCCGCTATACGTCCATGAGCTTACCCTATCATATTGGCAATGGAGTATTTGGTGGATTGGTTCCTTTTATCGGCTTGTTATTAACCACTACGTATCCGTCGGATCCTCTTGTAGGATTATGGTATCCGGTCGGCATTGCCGCCTTATGCCTGGTGATCGGAACCATTTACCTAAGTAATAAAATTGATCCGAATATTAATGACTAGTTTCATAAAAACACCTGTTCCATGAATGCCTTTAAAAGATTGCTTGGTATTTTCTGGTTGATCCTGGCGCCGGTTATTATTTATGCCCTGCTGGATGGAGCCAACACGCATATCGATAGCCATGGGAAAAAGGATATCAATAACCCGGTGGTTTGGGTGATCATCATTGCCATATTCACACCCATCGCCATCGGCCTGATGATCTTCGGTTGGTATGCTTTCCGTGGAGAATATGACCGGATTCCCAAAAGATCCAGGGACCTTTGACAAAATCTACATCTTTGATCATGAAGACATACGAACAACTGCTTTCGGAAAATAAAAACTGGGCAGCCAGGAAGAACTCGGAAGACCCTGAATTTTTTTTCCGTCTCGCTCACTTGCAAACACCGGAATTCTTATGGATAGGCTGCAGTGATAGCCGGGTTCCTGCCAATGAAATAACCGGTACTGATCCCGGAGAAATATTTGTGCACCGTAATGTCGCAAATATGGTGGTCAATACGGATGTGAACCTTCTTAGTGTTCTGCAATATGCCGTCGAGATACTAAAGGTGAAACATATTATTGTATGTGGTCATTATGGCTGCGGCGGTATCACAGCAGCCATGACGCAAAACCACCTGGGCATTATTGATCATTGGTTAAAAAATATCAAAGATGTCTACCGCCTGCATCGAAAAGAAGTGGATGCGATCGAGAATGAAGAGCAAAGATCCGATCGCCTCACGGAGTTAAATGTGCAGGAACAGGTATTTAACCTGGCTAAAACCTTTATTATACAAAAGGCATGGAGACTTGAGCAGCGACCTGATTTGCATGGCTGGGTATATGGACTCAGAGATGGACTTATCAAGCCCGTTTTTGAAATGCCGGCCGGAACACGCATCGATCCGCTCTACGAATTCGATAGCCTTTAGTTTTCCTTCATGAAAATTCATTTTATGCGAATTCTTATTTCCATTCTACTTATCGCTGGTATCGCTTCATGTAAAAATTCTACCTCATCAAAGAAACCGCAAGCTGACGAGGAAAACTGGACCCTGGTTCCGTTTACTAAATCCGATGAAGTAAATCCTGTCCTGGTTCCCGATTCCACAACCATCTTTCATTGCCCGGTAAGAAAAGAAGATGTGAAATGGGAAGAAAAAGATGTTTTCAATCCCGCCGCCGTTGTGCGAAATGATACGCTGTTTCTATTGTATCGGGCAGAAGATAAAGTAGGCAAATACGCCGGTACTTCCCGGATTGGGTTGGCATGGAGTACCGATGGATTACATTTTAAAAGAAATGCGCTGCCTGTGCTCTATCCCGATAATGATTCCCTGAAAAAATATGAATGGGAAGGCGGATGTGAAGACCCAAGGATCATAGAGGATGAAGCAGGCACGTATTACCTTACTTACACGGCTTATGATGGGGATAAGGCAAGGTTATTAATCGCCACATCGCCTGACCTGAATCATTGGGCCAAACATGGCTTGGCAATTGCTTCCACGACAAAAAATGATCATACAAATACCTGGAGTAAATCAGGTTCCATTGTTTGCGACTATAAAAATGGAAAGGCTATAGCAACACGTATCAATGGAAAATACTGGATGTACTGGGGCGACACGGATATTTTCCTGGCTTCTTCGGATGATCTACTTCATTGGACACCTGTTGAAGATGCGGAAGGAAAATTGGTTACTGTTTTTGGACCGAGGAAAGGAATGTTTGATAGCGACCTCGTCGAACCAGGTCCTCCCGCGATGCTTACGGAGCAGGGGATCCTGCTCATTTACAATAGCCGCAATGTGCCGTCCAAAGGAGATAGCACTCTTGCTGAAGGTACTTATGCAGCTTCGCAGATTTTATTGGATAAAAATGATCCATCCCGTGTGGTGAAGAGGATGGAAACATATTTCATGAAACCGGAAAAAGACTACGAAGTAACGGGACAGGTTGGTCGCGTATGTTTTGTTGAAGGACTAGTGAAGTATAAAGATAAATGGTACCTGTACTATGGCACAGCCGATTCAAAGATCGCTGTGGCTTCCAAATAACCGCCTCATAAATTCGTAGGTTTGCATCATGTCGATTGAAGTAATAAACCTGACAAAGACCTATGGTGAACAGAAAGCCATAAATGAAATATCATTTAAAATTGAAAAAGGGGAAATAGTCGGATTTCTCGGACCAAATGGGGCGGGCAAGTCGACCACAATGAAGATCATTACAGGATATTTACGGCAGGATGGTGGGACGGCTATTGTTTGCGGCATCAATGTGAGTGAGGATCCACTCGCTGTAAAAAAGAAGATTGGCTACCTGGCAGAAGCCAATGCTTTGTATTATGACATGTATGTAAGGGAATACCTTGGATTTATTGCTGAAGTCCACAAATTGAATGGGCGTGCAAAACAAAAAATAGAAGAGGTGATCCGCCTGACCGCCCTGGAGGTGGAAAGTAAAAAAAAGATCGGCCAGCTTTCCAAAGGATACAAGCAAAGAGTGGGCCTGGCCGCAGCATTGATCCACGAACCCGAGGTCTTGATCCTGGATGAACCTACATCAGGCCTGGACCCTAACCAGATCATTGAGATACGGGAAGTGATCAAGCAGCAGGGAAAGAACAAGACCGTTTTATTCTCTTCCCATATTTTGCAGGAAGTAGAAGCCATGTGTGACCGCGTGATCATTATTAATAAAGGCGAGCTGGTTGCCGATGATAAATTGAGCAACCTGCAGAAGTCAAAACAAGAGCATCACATCGTCGGTGTTCAATTTAAGGAACCGGTAGGACGACACTTGTTTGAAAAAATGAGAGAGGTGGACTCAATTCATGAAGTTAATGCCGGCGGAAATGCATTTAAGATCCATACGCCGAATCCCGAATCTGTCAGAAAGCAAATACTTGAATTGGCTTTGCAGGATAATCTCAACATCGTTTCTTTGCAAAGCGAGGGTCAGAGCCTGGAAGATATTTTCAGGAGCCTGACCCAGGTAACGAACAATCAATCTTAAATCCTAAATAACCAATCGATCATGAGTTATATCTCTGAAATTTTTTCCCGCCAGATATTGGACAGTCGTGGTAATCCCACTGTTGAAGTAGACATCATCACAGATGAAGGAGTCGTCGGCAGGGCTGCTGTTCCCAGCGGAGCCAGCACGGGCGTTCATGAAGCAGTGGAGTTAAGAGATGGTGATAAGAAAAAATATGGAGGCAAAGGTGTACTGGATGCAGTAAAGAATGTGTATGATCATATTGCGCCAGCACTGTTGGGTCATGATGTTTCTGATCAGACCGGCATTGATCAGATCATGATCGATCTCGATGGCACAACGAACAAAGCAAAGTTGGGTGCCAACGCCATATTAGCCGTGAGCATGGCCGTCGCCAAAGCGGCTGCTGAAGAAGCTGCTCTTCCATTATACCGATACATCGGTGGAACGAATGCGAAGACCTTACCCATTCCAATGATGAATATCTTAAATGGCGGTGCACATGCAGACAATAAGATCGATTTCCAGGAATTTATGGTGATGCCTATCGGTGCTCCTAATTTCAGTGAAGGTCTTCGATGGGGCGTAGAGATCTTTCATGCATTAAAATCCGTATTGAAGAAAAAGGGTTACAGTACGAATGTGGGAGATGAAGGGGGCTTCGCACCCGACATTCAAAGTAATGAGGAAGCTATTGATACCGTGATGGCAGCTATTAAAGGTGCAGGATTTAAACCAGGCAGCCAGGTATCTATAGCCATGGACCCTGCCGTGAGTGAAATGTATGATACGAAAAAGAAGGTATATCATTTCCATAAGTCGGATGGCAAGAAATTATCCAGTGATAAGATGGTAGACTTTTGGGCCAATTGGGTCAAGAATTATCCCATTGTTTCGATTGAAGATGGAATGGCAGAAGATGATTGGAAGGGTTGGAAATTATTGACCGATAAATTGGGCAGCAAGATCCAACTGGTCGGTGATGATCTTTTTGTCACCAATGTCACCCGGCTCCAGCAAGGTATCGATCAGGGTGTAGGAAACGGATTGCTGGTAAAAGTAAACCAGATCGGCAGCATTACCGAAACGATCAATGCAGTCACACTTGCCCAACATAATGGATACAACACGATCATGAGTCATCGGAGTGGAGAGACAGAAGACACGACCATTGCCGACTTGGCGGTCGCGCTAAATTGCGGGCAGATCAAAACTGGATCTGCCAGTCGCACTGATCGCATTGCGAAGTATAATCAATTGATAAGAATTGAAGAACAATTGGGAAGCAGTGCTATATTTCCAACGGGAAAGATTAAATTTGGAAAATAAATTCTATCGGAAAAACCTATCTCAACAATTCAATACCGATCAATAGCCGTCACAATGAAGATCTTCTCTCATATTCCCGCCTGGTTGAAAAACAAGTATTTTATTTGCCTTTCAGCATTTGCTGTGATCATGCTTTTTTTGGACAAAAATGACCTGCTTACGCAGTTCGCCCGCCAGAAAGAACTTAGGGAATTGCGCCAGAGCAAAGCCTATTATACCGGTCAAATTAATACCGAACGCAAAGAGCTAGAAGCACTTAAGAGCAATCCCGCCACCCTCGAGAAATACGCAAGGGAAAAATACCTCATGAAAAGGGATAACGAGGACCTTTTTTTGATCCCGGAAACCCCCAAAAAGCCGAAGAATTAGGGGTTTTCACACAATAAGCCATTTCGAAGGCCGTTAATAAATCGGACGTTACAATTTTCTCAGATCACTGGACAATTCTTTTATTTACAGGACATTAACTTTGGTTGCTAATGAACAAATTTACACCGGAGGATCTTTTATTGTATTTGTACAAGGAAACTCCGATCCAAAAAACCAATGCCATTGAAGAGGCCCTGAAAGACGACTGGACCCTTCGTGAAAAATTAGCGGTTCTAAAGGCTTCCATGGAAAGACTTGATAAATTAGTCGAGTCGCCACGAACGGAAGTAGTATTAAACGTGCTCAATTACGCAAGGGAAAAGTCGGAAGCTGAAATTGTATAGTTTTCAGACGCCGGCAAAAAGATTCAGCATCCCCCCCAGGGGATGCTTTTTTATTTCTCCTAAGATCAAAAAATTGGCGATGTAAATTCGCTATTCATGACACGTAAGGAGAAATATCAGTTTGTACTTAATTATTTTCAGGATGTTGATCCGAATCCCGAAACTGAACTTCTCTACGACGATCCATATCAATTATTGGTCTCTGTTATTCTTTCGGCTCAATGCACCGACAAGCGCGTGAACATGACCACACCGGCGATCTTTGAAAGATTTCCTGACGCAGCCTCATTGGCAAAGGCAGAGTTCGACGAAGTATTCCCCCTGGTCAAAAGCATTTCCTATCCCAACAACAAGACCAGGCATCTCATAGGCATGGCGCAAAAAATCACTGCGAGTTTCAATGGAAAGATCCCGATGACGGTGGATGAATTAATGCAACTGCCGGGTGTTGGAAGGAAGACAGCTAATGTGATCACTTCTGTCATCGATCAGCAACCGCGAATGGCTGTCGACACGCACGTATTTCGTGTCAGCAAACGAATTGGATTGGTTCCGCAATCTATATCGACGCCCTATGGAGTTGAAAAAGAATTGGTGAAAAATATTCCGGAAGACCTTATTCATAAAGCCCATCACTGGCTGATCTTACACGGGCGATACATCTGCGTGGCGAGAAGACCGAAATGTGAACAATGCGGACTGAGGCCCGTTTGCACGTACTTTCTTCGCCTCCAACATCCATGACCTTTTCAATCGTAAAACTTCTCGCGTAAAAATACATCTGGAAAAAGTAAATCTTATTTTATTATTTTAAACTTTAGCATAATACTTGTATCAAATCGGTGACTTTTACCCAAATAAAAATCCGCCAACCTTTGAGAAACAAAAAACGGCTGTATTGCTTATTGAGCCTGGGCTTTAGTTGGTTCTTCTATTCAGAAACACTGGCGCAAGTTCCACCGATGCAGTGGGCCAGACACTATGGCGGATCCTCCGTCGATATTCCCTTTGCAATAAAAATAACTCCCGATGGCGGCACTATTGCTGTTGGATATACCGACTCCAAAGATGGCGACGTAAGTCCGCAACCTAGCCGCGATTACTGGGACCTATGGGCTGTGAAATTGGATCGCTGCGGAGAGATCCAATGGGAGAAATCAATGGGTGGTACGGGTTATGAAAGTGCCAGGGATGTGCAGCCCACCAGCGATGGGGGCTATCTCATTTTAGGAGAAACCAATTCGACCGATGGAGATGTGGTTGCAGGCTATGGTGGGACAAAGGATATTTGGTTGGTTAAGTTAAGTGGAGCTGGGACAGTACAATGGCAAAAAAGAGTGGGAGGAACGGGTTTGGATATTGGTAACCGCCTCACTGCATTAAGCGATGGCAATTTTCTGATTGCCGCTTCTACTTCTTCCAATGACGGCGATATTCATGGAAATCATGGCGTCGGTGGTTTTACCGATGGTTTGCTGCTCAAAGTAGATATCAACGGAAATGTTTTATGGAGTCAATGCTTTGGAGGGAGCAAGAATGAGGAATTACTGGATATTCAGATCATTGCCGGAAAGACATTTGTCGCAGGTTATGCTAATTCGACGGATGGCGACATTCCTCCCAGTCAAAAAAACTATGATGTATGGTTGCTGGCACTTGATGTAAATGGAAATAAGATCTTCAGCAAAATATATGGCGGCTCTCAAAATGACGTGGCTTATGCCATGACCCAGGGGGCCGATGGTTCATTGACGCTCGCGGGCTACACGACTTCTACGGACGGCGACGTGAGCGGAGCGCATGGCAGCCAGGATTACTGGGTAGTCAATATTAGCCAGGGTGGCAAGTTGAACTGGCAAAAAGTATTGGGCGGTAGTGATGCGGACTATGCGCGATCTATCTTGACAGATAAGGATAGCAGTTATATTGTTGGCGGCATCTCTTATTCAGCCGATGGCGATATCATCGAACCCAAAGGAGAAGGTGACTATTGGATGGCAAAGATTAGTTCAACGGGCAATCTCATGTGGCAGCAAAGTTGGGGTGGTGGTGACAATGATCACCTCCGCAGCATGGTTTACGCACCGGCAACTAACGAATACTATATTGGAGGAGACTCTGAATCAGGCGATGGTGATTTTGATGACAGCAAGGGAGAAACGGATTTTGGCATCATCAAGCTCAAGATCCCTGAATTACAAACAAAGGATTCAACTGTGTGCAGCATCAATGGTTTTACCGCTGCACCGGATACACTAAGAGACGCCTGTGGTTATGACTCCGTAATTGTAAGTTATCAGCCCACTATCATTAAGGGTCCGTTTGATCAAATTCAAAAATCGGATACCATATTCGTCGGACAGCAGATCGTTCTTCCTTCCCATGGCAATGGAACGATCGTATGGAATCCTGATCCCACATTGAGTTGTCTTTCCTGCCCCAATCCCATAGCTACACCATTGGTCACTACGACTTATACTGCATATAACTTCCTCGCCTCTGATTGCAGAGTAGGCGATGATTTTACCGTAGTTGTATTAAATGATGCGGTTGTTATGACGCCGACGGGCTTTACACCGAATGGAGATGGATTAAATGATTATTTCGGTCCATTGGGAAAAGTGCCGGACAGTTATATTCTGCAAATATTCAACCGGAATGGCGAGACCATATTTAAGAGCTCCAGCATGGAAAGTCGATGGAATGGAATGTATAAAGGAGTAAGGCAGCCCGGGGATGTTTACATCTATATGATCCACTATAAAGACATACAAAATAAACCACATCAGCAAAAAGGAACCTTTGTGCTGATCCGCTAGAACCCATACCGAAAAAAAACCAATATGGACAGAAGAGAATTTTTTACCCGGACCCGCAAAAGAACGGCAGCTCCATCGAAAAGGGTGAGAGCATTTTACAAAACTGCCGACAGCGGTTTAACTCCCTACAATGGAGCCTGGACTGTAAACGAAGTTGCACACCTTTTAAAACGCGTCATGTTTGGCGCTAAAAAATCAGATATCGATTATTTCCTGACGCGGACTCCCGGTCAGGCAGTGGATGAATTGCTAGGAAACCTCACTACCCCTTCCCCTCCTGTAAGGGATTATGGTTTAATACAGGATGAGTTTGGCGCTTTATACGATGACCTTGGCGTTGCGCAGGGCCAGACCTGGGTAAATGATCCTAACACAGCCAGTGCGGAAGTAGTAAGAGGAACTATTAATGAATTGCGTAAGAGCAGCCTTAAAAAATGGTGGGCAGGACTTATCATCAACCAGGATAGAAGTATTCAGGAAAAGATGGTCCTGTTCTGGCATCATCATTTTTCAGTTCAACAATCTGAAGTAGAAAATTCCCAATTTTTATATCGCCATCACAACCTGTTACGAAGCAATGCCATGGGAAATGTAAAAACATTGGCCAGAGAGGTGACCATCGATCCGGCCATGCTTCTTCATTTGAATGGATACCTTAATTCCAAGCAGGCTCCTGATGAAAACTATGCCCGTGAGTTCCAGGAATTATTTACAATTGGTAAGGGACCTGACTCCGAATATACTGAAGACGATGTAATAGCCGCAGCCCGTGTGCTGACCGGCTGGCGGATCAATGATAATCCATTAGGAGCGGTCTTCGATTCGAGTGCGCATGATACAGGTAATAAAACTTTTTCCAGTTTTTACAACAATACAACGATCACAGGTAGCACCGATGGGAACCAGGAATTGGATGCCATTGTAAATATGATCTTTTCCACTACCGAAGCGTCGCGTTTCTTTTGCCGTAAGATCTACAAATGGTTTGTCTACTATGAAATTGACGATGCCACCGAAGTGAATGTGATCGCACCATTGGCGACTATTTTACGGGACAATAATTATGATGTGGGCCCTATGCTGATAGCCTTATTCAAGAGCGAACATTTCTTTGATGTGCTCAACCAGGCCTGCTATATCAAAAATCCATTTGATATGATTGTCGGTACATTACGGGAATTCAGTGTTTCATTTCCCGTATATACTGATTACGCGACGGGCTATCCACTATTCGACTCCCTCTATCAAAATGCAGCCGACATGCAGCAACAGCTGTTTCAGCCGCCTGACGTGGCGGGATGGCCTTCTTATCACCAGGAACCCATGCATTATGAGCTATGGGTAAATAGTAATTCTCTGCCGAAGCGGGCAAATTTTACCGATGGGCTTGTCAATGACCAGATCATTGATGTAAGAGCATTTGCCGGCAATTGTTCCAACCCCGCCGATCCTGACCAATTGGTTGCAGATATTACAGGACTCCTGCTACGTTACCCGCTCTCGATGAATTCAAAGACTTATGTAAAGACTAAATTTCTATTGAACGATACAACGGATAATAGTATTTGGACCAATGCCTGGAATAGCAACAATTCGAGTGTAATTAATGCATCGCTGAATGAGCTATTCAAATTCATCATGAACCTTCCGGAGTTTCATTTGTGCTAGGAATTCATTAACCCATGTAAACCCTTACCATGAACAGACGCAATTTTTTAAAAAATACAGTACCTGCAGCCGTTACCATGCCTGCACTGATCAACGGCTTTTCTTTCAAAGCTATCGGTGAAGACAATGCTTTGGCCCAACTCTTCCGCGGATCCGCCGCTACCGATCACGTATTGGTGTTGATCCAATTATCCGGCGGGAATGATGGTATTAATATGGTGGTGCCACTCGACGTATACGCCAATTATTATAATGCGCGGACCAACGTGGCCATACCCCAAAGCCAGGTGCTTCGCCTGGATGGAACGGATAAAGCAGGACTGCACCCAGCCATGACTGAATTGCAGAATATGTATAATGAAGGCAAAATGAATGTCGTTCAATCGGTGGGTTATGAAAATCCAAACTTTTCTCATTTCCGCGCCACCGATATATGGATGAGTGGAGATACGACGCCGAATGTCGCCAATCGCGCAAAGACGGGCTGGATGGGTCGCTACCTGGAAAGTGAGTATCCCGGTTATCCAGATGCATATCCAAATTCTTCGGCCCCTGATCCATTGGCAATTCAAATCAGCACGGTCCCAACGTTGACTGTGCAGGGCGAAATTTATTCCATGGGGCTTTCCATCACTGACCCCGAAAACATATATACGTTTACCAATCCTTTTTCCGACTATCCCCTCACGTCTACACCGGCAAACAAAGAATTACGGTTCCTCCGAGTCGTCTCTGAAAAAACTAAAATTTATTCAGATATCATCAGAGCGGCATATCGAAGGTCTTCAACCCTCGCTACGTATCCTGAAAATGGTCTTGCTGATCAACTGAAAATTGTTGCCCGGCTAATTAAGGGAGGTTTACAAACACGTGTGTATACCGTGACTATTGGTGGATTTGATACACACAAAAAACAAGTGAACGCCAGTGATACGACTACCGGTTATCATGCTAAACTGATGAAGGATCTGTCCAGTGGAATTAGTGCCTTTCAAAACGATCTTGAATTGATGCAATTGGAAGATCGCGTATTAGGAATGACCTTTTCAGAATTCGGCCGACGTATTAAATCAAATGCGAGCCTAGGCACTGACCATGGCGCGGCTGCTCCATTGCTAATGTTTGGCAAGCATGCTAAAAAAGGAATATTGGGTACAAGTCCCGATATTCCGTCCGATATACAGGTGGTAAATAATATTCCCTTTCAATATGATTTCAGAAGCGTGTATGCTTCAGTATTGGAGCAATGGTTTTGTGTACAGCAGCCGGAGCTACAATCTATCCTATTGCAGAATTATCAGGCCTTACCTCTGGTTAAAGGCGGGCCTTGTGGGTTGCCTGACGATATTGACGACAATAACAATGCAGCGGACAAATTAGTTCTCAAAATGTGGCCCTCGCCGTATTCAACAAGTGCGACGATCCAATTCTCTACGAATGGCGGAAATACAATGGTCCAGCAGATAGATGCTCTTGGAAGGGTTGTAAAAGTGCTGGCTAACAGCGATTATACAGCCGGTACATACAACCTGGACATTTACAATGATGCACTTCAAAGCGGGCTTTATTTTATTCGCTTACAAAATCAGTCATTGCAGAAGGTGATATCGGTATTAAAGATGCCCAATTAGAGCCTATTTTGTAGTTTTGTTTCCATGGATGAATCTCATCTCAAGAGCCGGCTTTCTTTCAAGCCATTGATCACTGCACTCAAGAAAAATATTGCCTCCGGCAATCCTGGAGTACAAAAGTTATATGGCCGGGTGGTAACTGAATTTGAATCATACCCTGAACTCCTGGGAAATATTACTGATCTTTCAGTCATTGATAAACATACCGAGCTGATAGAGGAATTGCTGGCCGCCATTTTTCCTCCCACAGCCTCAGCACATGACTGTTTATATGCTGTTGCACTTCCATTCAAGTTTCAGACCGTTTATACATCGAAACTCTTCCGTCATTTATTTATCAAACCTGGCACGAATGAGATTAAAGTACCTGAAGATGCGAATGGCAAAAACCTGAACGACGAAAAATTCCAGTTTGCTTGCGGGATGGTCTTAAAAAAATATTGTGGGTATAATAATCCTGAGACGTCCGGCTGGATACACGCGTATAAAGATTCCCATTCAGGTACAACCAAATATCTGGAGTTGCAGATGGATGCGCGGTTCATCGATGTGAACCCGGAAGGTGAAATGCCAAAGATGCCGGAAAGCATAGTCTGGCAACATTCCAACCGTATTAAATCAATTGATGAACTAGTCCAACAGGTTCCGCTCGACAAGTTCGTTTTTGACGGTATTAGTATCGTCAGGGTAAATGATGTAACGGCAGATGAAGTAATCTCCCGTGTAAAAAGCAGCCTATTAAACATCAATGCATTTTCCGATGATTCGGTCTATACCGAATTGGAAACGCTTATCCAAAGCCTCATCGGCTTAAAAGGGTTAAAGATTGGAATCACTCCGTTCTTTAGGGTCAATGGGCACTATGTATTTTCTGACCTTCATAATACAAACAGCATTCTGTTTAAAGGTGTGAAATCAAGCCTGAACAAAGATGAGATCAGTGATGGATGTAAACTTCTCTTTAAAGATTATGATCAGCCGCTTCTCTTTGAATCTCTGGATGAACCAGCCCTGGCAGAAACTATCTACCTGGAGTATTATTTTCTGCAGGGAGGCAGGAGCCTGATCATTTGTCCTCTGAAGCTACACAATGATTTGCTCGGGATATTAGAGATCATGTGTGAGGAACCCGGTACCATGAAGCATGTCCATGTCAATAAGCTCATGCCGGTAATACCTCTATTTACGTTAGGCCTTGAAAAGAGCCAGGAGATCCTGGATTCACAGATAGACAAAGTAATTAAGCAACATTTTACGGCCGTGCAGCCTGCTGTGGAATGGAAGTTTACCGAAGCAGCACTGAATTATATTGTGAATAAGCATCACCACGAAGAAGTAAAAATCGAAAGAATATCATTTCCGAACGTCTATCCCCTTTATGGCTCTATAGACATCAGGAATTCATCAACAGAACGTTCACGTGCTATTCAACTCGACCTGCTGGAGCAATTGGAACTTGCTCGTAAGGTGGTCAAAAAGGTGCAATCTGAAACGCCATTTCCCTTATTAGAGGAAATTGAATTCAAGATTGAGAAATACCTGGCTTCAGCTTCCAATGTGTTGTTGTCTGACGAAGAATTAAATATTCATGATTTTATGCAAGGGCAGGTGGTTTCCATCTTCAATCACCTCCATAGTACTCAGCCTTCTGTAAAAAATGAGATTGAGCATTATTTTGCATCCCTGGATCCACAGATTGGGATGCTTTATAAGCATCGTAAAGAATACGAGCTAAGTATTTCACGCATCAATGATACATTGGCGCGATTTCTGGATAAGGAGCAGGTAGCGGCTCAAAAAGTCTATCCACATTATTTTGAGCGTTATGTTACCGATGGCCTGGAGTTTAACATATATATGGGACAACAGCTCACACCTCGTAAGAAATTTGACGAAATATACCTGCGCAATATGAAGATGTGGCAGCTGACCGTGTTAGCCAAGGCTGCCCGCGTAACACACAGCCTGGAAAGCCAATTAAGTCATCCTTTGCGCACGACTCAATTGATACTTTCGCACAATGTTCCGCTTTCCATCAGTTTCCGGACAGAAGAAAGGAAGTTTGATGTGGATGGGGCATATAATATACGTTATGAGATTGTGAAAAAGAGAATTGACAAGGTGCGTATTAAGGAAACCAATGAAAGGCTTACTCAGCCGGGCAAGATCGCTATAGTTTATTCCCAGGGCAAGGATGCCACAGAATATATGGAATACATTGAGTTCTTGCAAAACCAAAACCTGCTCAAACCCGGCGTTGAAAAGCATGAGTTGGAAGAGTTGCAGGGTGTGATTGGCTTGAAGGCGTTGCGGGTGGACGTAAATTTGGACCCCGATTCCAAACAAGAGTCAAAAATTGAATTGTCGGATACCACCTCTCAACAACTGCTGAGCTAATTAAATAATCACTCCAATTACAGCAATCATTTAGAATTCTTTGCAAATTCGTATGGCCAAAAGTTCAAATAAATCCGCATCGTTGAAATCTGTCCTTTCTTTCCGCCCCTTCCTGATGATATTGAAGAAAATGATCGCAGAGGATAAACCAGGCGCGAGAAGTTTGTATGGAGAGTTGGTAGAAAGCCTGGAAGATAACCCGGAGATCCTTAAACCCATCAAGGATGAAAGCTTCCTTCGGAAAAACCAAAAAATCATTGACACACTTTGCACGACTATCTTTCCTCCTTCTATTACCCGGAACGAAACCCCGTATGCTGTAACGTATCCCTTCGGCCTTCAAACGATTCATGCCTCCAACTCATTTAAAGAGCTTTTCATAAATGGAAGCGGGAATTTTATTGAAATTCCTTCTGACAATACGAATGAAAAGATCAAGGAGTCGGGCATTTCCCTCGCGTATAACCTCATATTAAATGAATTCTATTCTATATCGGCCCCGGACTATGAAACGTTTATTTTTTCTTTCAATGCTCCGGAAAACGTGTTGAAAAAAATGGAAATGAAGTTGGATGCCCGGTTTATGAGTGTTGCCAAAGCCGAACCGGACTTTGTGCTTCCTGAAAAGACGTCAGCCTTCCATTCATTGAACATTGAAGAGATGGAGAAAGTGCTTCCCTTGAATAATTTTTTGTTTGAAGGAGTTACGATCGTGGATATTATCGATGTGACTGAGCGGGAAATCATTTCGGAAATAAAAACCGACCTGATCGCCATCAATTCCTTTTCCGATGCTTCCGTCTACGAAAATCTTCAATTGCATATTGAGTCCCTCATTGGATTGAAAAACATTTCTATTGGCTTAACTCCGTTTTTTAAAGCCAGCGATTTTTACCTGTTTTCGGAGGTACATATTAAAAACAGCCTTCTATTCAAAGATCCGGAGACGATAAATCAAAAAGACCAGGTGATCCACATCTTTCAGGATCTATTTAAATCGAGCAGCGATCCACTGATATTCGAGAAAATGGACGAAAAGAATGTTACTGAAAATCCTTACTTGAAGTATTATGCAGAGCAGGGTTTTCGCAGTCTCATCATCTATCCCATAAAAAATGATATTAGCCTGCTTGGGCTCCTGGAAATCGCCGCCAAAGAACCGCTGCTGAAGCCGGGTTATCTTGCCATGATCGACCAGATCATTCCATTATTTACACTGGCTCTCGAAAAAGGCCAGGAAAACCTCGAAGCGGAGATTGACCGGAAGATCAAGGAAAACTTCACGGCTATCCAATCCGCGGTTGAATGGAAATTCACCGAAGTAGCTTTCAATTATATCCAGGAAAAGCAGGTCAATGAAAATGCAAAATTGCCCATCATTACTTTCGACAATGTTTATCCATTATTCGGTGCGGTAGATATCCGGAATTCTTCCGGTGAAAGAGCAAAAGCAATGCAGGAAGACCTGATCACCCAATTGAAGCTCGTAAAAGAAGTGGGTGAAGAAATAAAAAATGCCGGAGAGTTTCCCCTCTTAAGGGAAATGCTATTTAAGGCAGACGGTTACCTTCAACTCGACCGGGACAAATGGATGGCTGAGGATGATATGACGGTCCATGCTTTCCTCCAGGAAGACATATATACTCTTTTTTCCCATTTGAAACATAACATGCCGGACATAGCAGAGAAGATTGATGAATACTTCAAAGCGCTTAACCCCGACCGAAAGATGGTTTACGATGCCAGCAAACGTTATGAAGAAAGCATTGCAGAAATCAATGAGATCCTTAGTTATTTTGTGGATCATGATCAGGCTTCCGCGCAAAAAATATTTCCGCACTATTTCGAGAGATATATTTCCGATGGCATTGAATTCAATATTTATATTGGCCAGTCCATCGCTCCGAATATGAAGTTTGATGAGGTCTATGTGCGCAACCTGCGGATGTGGCAATTGGAATTACTCGCTAAATCGGCGCGACTGACCCATCAATTGGAAAAAAAGTTGCCGCTATTCATGCAAACGACCCAGCTGATCCTGGTCCATTCACTTCCGATCTCCATAAGCTTTCGCAACAAAGAACGAAAATTTGATGTGGACGGTGCTTACAACATCCGGTATGAAGTGATCAAGAAACGCATTGACAAGGTCTGTATCAAGGATACAGATCAACGATTGACGCAACCAGGCAAGCTGGCAATCGTTTATTCTCAGGCTAAAGATGCCGCTGAATACCGCGAATACATACAGTTTCTACAAAATCAAAAATTGCTGGAGGGAGAAGTTGAAGAATTCGAGTTAGAAGAACTCCAGGGTGTCTCTGGTTTAAAGGCATTGCGTGTCGATGTCACGTTTGATAATTAAATTTAATATTTCTTCATACATATTCAGCCTCGCAGAAATAAAATAATTATTGCTATTTTCATAGATTGAAGCAATGAACCCAGGCATATGAAATTTACTGCGTGTATTCTTCTTTCTTTATGCTTTCTATCTCTTCAATCTAATTGCCAGGATTCAATCACCAGCCGGATGGATTCAATTACCAGCCGGATCGTTCTCGTCGGGGACGCGGGGGAGTTGACGAACGGGCGGCATCCGGTGGCCAGCGCCATCAAGAGGCTGGTGCCAATGGATGAAAAAACAACCATTATCTACCTGGGAGATAATCTCTACGAAACCGGGCTCCCTGATCAACAATACAGTACCTACAGCGCAGCCAGGGCAGTACTCGATTCCCAACTATTCATCGCCGACAGTACCGCCGCAAAAATATATATGGTACCTGGAAACCACGACTGGAGAAATGGAAGAAGTGATGGATTTGATGCGGTGGTGAGGGAACAACGCTACGTGGATGGATTGGGCCGACCCAATGTCAAATACTATCCCAAAGACGGTTGCCCGGGACCGGAGGAAGTTCAATTAGGGCCCAACGTATGGGCCATCTTATTCGATAGCCAATGGTGGCTACACACTTTTACCAAACCCGGCATTGAATCCGATTGCGCCTGCAAGACACAGGAGGAGGTAGTAACGCTGATGCAGGATATTCTTGAAAGGCATGCCAAGGATTTAGTTCTTATTTGCTGCCATCATCCATTTATCAGCAATGGTGTACACGGTGGTTTCTTTAAATTAAAGCAACACCTTTTTCCCTTTACAGATATTTTGCCCTCCCTCTATATACCGATGCCGCTATTGGGTTCCATCTATCCCATTGCACGGGGCGTCTTTGGCACACCGCAGGACCTGAACCATCCCAATTATGTAAATATGGTTACTCGCATCAGGGAGGTTACCAAGGATCGCCGTAATGTTATATTTACGGCCGGTCATGAACACACTCTTCAGCTAATTAAAGATAGCAGTCATAATTACATCGTCAGTGGTGGTGGATGTAAGCATCAACGTGTGTCGTCGAGTAAGAAAAGTCCATATGTCTCTTCCGAAAATGGATTCGCCGTATTAGAAATTTCTACCAATAAGAATGTGCGCTGCACATTTTATGAAGTGACAGACTCCGTTCACGTCGGCTACTCAGATAATATTTTCAACTTTTCGACAGTCAGTGATCCTATCGCCGATTCTATCAACCGGATTGTGGAAAATCCTGACCTGAAATACCAGGATACCATAACCATTTCTGCCGGTGGGGATAAGTACACAGCGCATTCCTCATGGAAAAAAATTTTTATGGGGGAAAATTACAGGAAAGAATGGGCTACGCCTGTGAACATGAAAGTATTCAACATATCTAAAGAGAAAGGAGGATTTAAGATCGTAAGTTTTGGCGGTGGAAAGGCTACTCGTACATTGACATTAAGAGATACGGCCAACAAACTTTGGGTATTGCGAAGTATTGATAAGGATCCAGTGAAGGCAATTCCTCAAAATTTCAGGGCCACGCTCGCTGCCGACCTGGTGCGTGACTTCATTTCTGCCTCTCAACCATACGCTCCACTCACCATACCCACTCTTTCAGAACCGCTGGGACTGATCGTTCCAAAGCCTGAACTATTCTTCGTGCCCGACGACAGGGCATTTGGACTCTATCAACGTCTCTTTGCAAAGACCATTTGTTTTTTGGAGGAAAGAGAACCCACTTTCAACAATGAGAAAGTAATGAACTCCATTGAAGTGTTCGATAAGATACTGGATGAAAGTGATCATCGTACGGACCAACCACTTACACTTCAGGCAAGGCTGCTGGATATGCTGGTAGCCGATTTCGACAGACACTTTGGACAATGGAAATGGGCACGCGGCGATACCGGCAAAGGCAAACTATTTTATCCCATTCCGCGTGATCGTGACCAGGCATTATTCTATTCCGACGGATTGATATTGAAGGTCGTGAGCCAGCAACTGATGCCTTTCCTGAAAGGGTTCCGCCATAATATTCCAGATGTGGAGTGGCTAAATGAAAGCGCCAAGGATTTTGACCGAGTGTTTCTGACAGACCTGGACGCTCATGATTGGCAAACTGGAATAAAAGAATTACAGGAAAAACTCAACGATTCGGTGATCACTACAGCAGTCAGAAAAATGCCTCCGGAGATCTATGCTCTTGATGGAGCGACACTGACAGAAAAATTGATCAGTCGCCGGAATATGCTGTCCTCCGCCGCCATGAAGTACTACCGGTTTCTTTCAAAAAATGTAAATGTCATAGGAAGTAATCAAAAAGAATACTTCAAAGTAAGCAATACACCGGGGGGTCTGAATGTTAGAGTGTATGGTCGTAAAGGCAGGAATGATACCAGCTTTATAATGTACGACCGCACCTTCGATCAACGGGTAACCAAGGAGATCAGGTTATATGGCTTAGGCAACGATGATCTTTTTGACTTTGATAAGAATGTAGCTACCCATATTCGTTTTCGAGTCATCGGGGGCACAGGAAATGATACATTTAATATCAACGGGCGCGTGCAAAATTACTTGTATGACCTGGATGAAGAAGGCAACTATATCCAGCATAAAAGTCATTCCAGGAATTTATTCTCCAAAGAACCTCCTGTTAACTACTACAATATTCTCGGTTTTAAATACAATCGAACCAGTTATCCGGGCTTTACCATGGCGGTAAATACTGACGATGGCTTGATGGTGGGATTAGGCTTTACGCGGCGGATCTATGGATTCAGGAATGAACCCTATGCATCCCTGCAGAAATTTGCCGCACTGTATTCCATCACAAGGGGTGGCCGTCAAATAAAATACGATGGAGAATTCAACCATGCTATCCGGAATTATGATGTGAACATTCATGCCGAATTAATGGTACCGGGGATAAGCAACTTCTTCGGACTGGGAAATAAAACGAAACTGGATCCTAACAGACCTATCTCATTCTATCGTTCGCGGTTCAGTCATTTTGAAGGCGAATTTCTCTTCCAAAAAAGACTTAACAATGTGGTGAGATTTATGTTGGGACCTGTATTCTATCATTATTGGATCAATGCAAAAGATAATGTCGGTAAGTCATTGGGAAATCCGTCCGTTGTGGGATTGGATTCCGCTTCAGTTTATTCCAAGAAATCTTATCTGGGCGGCAAATTGGCTATCGTAGTTGACAATCTCAACAATGAGTTATTTCCAACTCGAGGTGTACAATGGAAGACCCAGCTCACCACCATGTCCGGTGTTTCTAATACCAGTCGCACGATTACCACGCTCAGATCGGATATGGCGGTATATGCCAGCCTCGCCGATCCCGCGAAGCTGATCGCTGTTATCCAATTGGGCGCCGGCCGGATCTACGGTGATCATTATGAATATTTCCAGGCGCTGACGTTGGGAGCCAACAACACATTGCGCGGATTCAGTAAGAACCGTTTTGCCGGTCGTTCTATTGCTTACGGAAGTCTTGAGCTCCGGCAAAAACTTGTAGATGTAAAATCTTATGTTCTTCCGGGCGCACTTGGGCTTATTGGTTTTGCAGAAACCGGAAGGGTTTGGATCAAGAATGAAAGTTCGGCGCTGTGGCATAATACGTTCGGAGGAGGGTTCTATTATATTCCATTCAACATGGCCCTCGTCTCTGCCACGATTGGTTTTTCAAAGGAACAAAACCTCTTCAATGTTTCTTTTGGCACGAAGCTCAATGTGAGCTTCTAAAATTGCCAACCCACCGTAATCAACGGCAGGTTATCTTCCTTGGACGAAGTATACGATGCGGTAATTACCAATTTATTCATCGGTGAGATCCAGATCCCACCGCCATAGCCAGTATGCCATTTAGAACTTGAGGTGTCATTTTCCACCCATGCCCGGCCGACATCATGAAATACCAAAAATCCAAATGAACCGGGGAACAGGTAGGTGGTGAAATTCGAAAGTCTGAAGCGCATCTCAATATTGTTATAAGCAATTGTCTGCCCCGCAAAACGATATTTGCGATAGCCTCTTAAATTTTCCGTCCCACCCAGGTATTGAGCATGAAAAAATTCAAAATCACCGAAGTTATGACCACCGCCAAAACGAGTTGCCAAAACAATGCCTTTGCTAAGAGGCAGATAAATGGAAAAGTCTGACTTTAGGTCTGTAAGGTCATGGCTCGCATCATTGAGGCCCGTCAGGACTCTTAATGAGGTCAACCATTTGATCCCCCGGTTAGAAAATGATTTGTTCTTACGGTTGTCGATCTCGAATAAAAGCTTACCGCCGGCAAAGGACTGCTTCTCATATAATGTAGCGGGATCGAGGCCATTTAGAAAAGTGTTGTTGATGAACCTGGTTCCATTATCGGCCGAATCCAGGGAAAAGTATTCATACATGGGGCCGATCGTCATATGAATAGAAGGACTAAAGTTCTTGCGAAGCCCCAATGAAATATCGCCAATTGCATAACGCGCACGATAATACCTGAACTTTCCCGGATTGGTTTTAACAAACACCGTATTATTGCCATACCCGAAGAAATTAGTTGTGGTGCTCGGCTCTTTTATATCGGCATCAAAAACGATATCTGTATTCTCTCCCAATACACCAATAAATTCCGAATTATATCGAAAATTAAATGCTTCCGTTGCCAATGCATGAGTTACAGTAAATTGATGCATGGTTTTATAAGGCACTTTACGGAACCCATGGCGGATCAATTTCAGAGAACCTCCGAGGAACAAACCATCATCCGGGTTAAAACCAAAGGCGAGGAAAGGAATAGTCAGGTTGTATTTGTAGTACAATCTTTCATATTTATTTACATCCGGGTCAGCAGATAATTTATGCCGGAAGTTGCCCTTGCCTTCAAACCGATTTTCTTCAGTGCTCAGATCATACACAATATTTTTTCCTGCTCCTGAGGAAGCATTGCTTTCAAAGACATCGTTGCCAACGCCTCCAATCATCCTGATTTTTATTTGATTGCCTTCTCCATGGATGAGAAACTTGTCGTCGCCTCCCATTCCGTATAAACGCAATTCTTTGGTAACACCGGCATCAAATGTTCTGTCATACATTTTTTTGGATTGGTCACCTTCCTTACTCACCTTAAATACCTGCACAAGCACAGAGCCATCGCCATTCCGGGTCACGTCAAACAATTCTTTCTTATCACTGCCCATTACGTTGACAATTTTGGATAAGAAATAATAGTACTCCATCATTTCACCGGCAAAATAATTCTTGCGATCTTTTAGCTTCCTGATTATTTCCTGGTTCCTCGGCAAAGCCCTGATTTCCTTTGGTTGCAGCTCCAGCGACTTTTCAATCAAATCATCAGTCATCTTTGATACGAACTCATCCGTGGCTTTTTGCCAATCTTCTTTGTTCATCTCAGTCAGAAACGCCCTGTCAATATTCTTTCCGTTGAAATTGTAAGTTTTAATATTAATGGCTTTTGACCGGAACCCCTGCACCTGAGGGCTGATCCACGGCCATCGGGAGAACGAGGGCAGGACGCCCTTACTCACAAAAAATGGTTGGTCACGGTCCCTTGGCAACGCATGGAATGTCCTACCCTTGCCATTATCTGTGGCCGACCAGATCCACTGATCTTCATGGCGATCAAAATCCATGATGAACATGTCTAACAACCTCGCTCTAAGCAATTCCTTTTGATCGATCGAGTTATCGTTATCGTCGTTTAGCTTTTCTGCCATTTCATCGGTACTAAAAACCTTTTTTGCATTGCCGGGAATCCTTTCTTCCAACAAGGAAAAGGTATTTGCAAAATCACTACGGAATTTTCCCAACCGGGGATCATCAGGAACAAAGACCAGTCGCGGATTGCTATGTGGTACATTGGCGGCCTCTGCCAATGGCGGTATTGATAGCGCCGCATACGGGTAGGAAGCAGACACTCCTTCTGTTATGAGATCCTTCGCCAATGCAGATCCTCGGAATTCGGGAGGGAGTGCCGCATCGGTAACGGATTTTTCTATTGACCTGAGAACATATTGCTTTCCGTTGGCATCCTCCAGTCTGAGCGATTTAGTCTGGTGACCGCCCCCGCGTCTCAATGGAGTTAATCCTCCGAATGTTGTTCCGAGGTTAAGTACCCCTACACGGAGCTCGGTCCTCCATTCACGGCGGTAATTCTTGCCTAATAAAAAATGCCGGAAACCACTTGACTTGAATTTTCCGGATCCAATAACGGTGACAGAATCTGGAAATGATTTTATGACTTCTGCAATATCTCGCGTTGCAGCGGGAAGTGTATTCAGCGCGATAGAATAAGCCGGCTGCGTAAGGTCATTATTTTCCAGCGTGTAGAACTTAACCATCACATTGCCGGCTGCACTCACTTCTACCATGGCAAATCCATTATCACTTTTCGCGAACAGAGAATGATCTCCTTTATTTACTGAACTTGTTTGGGATCCTGCCCCGCTCACGATATATGAAATACTGTCTTCCTGGATGAATTGCAGATTATGATCATGGCCCGATGCATGAATAACATTGGGATGGAGTTTCATCAAGTCTTCAATCTGCCCTACAAGATTTCTATATTGTTCCTTGGCCGCCTTATATCCTCCTTCACGGCCATAAGAATGGATCGGATGATGCATTGCGACTAATATCAACTTATCCGGATAAGAATTGAAAATATCCTTCAGAGCCGTTGTGATTTCTTCTTCAGACTTAAAATCACAATCGGATTCGACACCTGTTTTTTCGGTTTGCTGCAACCACCATTGGCTATCCAGAAAAACCAATACAACTTTATTTCCTATCTGTACTTCTACGGGACCCGGGCATCCATTATGAGGAAGCATCTGGACATTTGCCAACGCCAGTTTATTAATGTATTGCCATTCGTTTTGAACTCTCGAAAGCCCCCCGGTCTTTCCCCTCTTCCAATCAACGTTGCCAGGAATAAAATAGGCCTTACCATTTTTACCCTGTACCAGGGAGATCTGGTAATCCAGTATTGTCTTCGCGGCTTCGTAGGTCTCACCTCCCTCCTCGGGCATACCCCCGGGATAAATATTATTGCCGAGATAGACAATGGAATTTGTAGAATCATTCCAGTTGACATGCTGTTTTAACCAATCACAAACAGGGTGCTTTCCATTCTGCAATTCACCGGCATCACCTACCAGAAATATGCGCTGCTGCGCTGCGCAAAACGAGAATGGAAAAAGGGAAAGAAAGATGATTTTCTTAAACAGTTGCATGGTTGAGAATTTAAGCAGTTATACGTAAATCTCAAAGGGCCGGTTCGCTACTTAAGATACGGCTTATAGTCGAATCTGAACTACCCTAAAACTGCCAGCCTACTGTAATGAGCGGCAATTTATCTTCATCTGAAACAGTATATGATGCTGTGACAACAAATCTCTTCAGAGGTGCTATCCAAATGCCGGCACCGTAACCGGTCCTCCATCCTTTGTCAGTATCGTTTTTAACCCACACCCTTCCCACGTCGTGAAAGGCCAGGATGCCCAGTGCACCTGGAAACAAATAGGTTTTGAAATCGGTGAGCTTTATGCGCAATTCCATATTATTATAGGCCATCGATTGTCCCGCGAAACGATATTTCCGATACCCTCTTAGATTTTCCGTACCCCCGAGGTATTGAGCCTGATAAAATTCAAAGCTGCCGAAATTGTGGCCACCACCAAACCTGGCTGCGATGAGGAAACTCCTGCTCAAAGGCAAATAAAAAGCAAGATCTGATTTCAACTGAGTAACATTTCTGCTGGCATCATTCAATCCACTTAATACTCTTAGAGTGGTTGACCATCGCATACCCTGCATGGACAGGGCCTTGTTCTTTCGTGTATCTATGTCGAGTGTGAGAAAGCCTCCGAAGAACGATTGCTTCGAGAATAATGAAGTTGGATCCAAACCATTGTTGGCAACGTCCAGGATAAATCGATTGCGATTATCGGTCGAATCCAATGAATAAAATTCAAATGTCGGTCCGATGATCATTTTTACCGAGGGACTGAAGTTCTTCCTCAATGCCAGGGATATATCGCCAAGGCCGTAGCGCGCACGATAATAGCGGAATTTGCCAGGACTCGATTTGACATAAACGGAAGAATCGCCGTATCCAAAAAAGTTGGTGGTTGTGCTGGGCTGTTTCAAATCAACATCAACCAGCAGGTCGGAATGCGGACCGAAGATCCCGATGAATTCAGAATAATAGCGGAAATTATATGCATTGGTAGCCAGGGCATGGCTAACAGAGAACTGGTGCATCATCTTGTAAGGGACCTTCCTGAATCCATGACGTATCAACTTTAAAGTAGCACCGAGGAAGAGCCCATCATCCTGGTTATAGTTCACTGTTATCAATGGTATCGTCTGATTATAGACGTAATTAATGCGTTCGAAACGATTCACGGCTGTGTCATTAGAGATCTTTGATCGAAAATGACCCGTTGTTTTGTTGTTCTCGTTTTCCAGGTCATAGGCGACATTCTTCCTGGGTCGGGATGAACTGGTATTTTCAAATTCATCCTGGCCTTCGCCGCCAATCATACGGATCTTAATGTCGCTTCTATCACCATGGACCAAAAACTTGTCGTCGCCTCCAAATCCATAGAGACGCAACTCTTCCGTCACGAGAGGATCGAATTTCCGCTCAAACATTTTCCTTGCCTGTTCGCCTTCCTTGGAAATCTTGAATACTTGCAGCAGGACAGTGCCATCGGGATTCCGGTTAATATCAAATAATTCTTTCTTGTCGCTTCCCGTTACATTGACGTATTTGGAAATGAAATGATAATAATGCATGGCTTCTGCGGCAAAATAATTGCGTCTATTCTTCAGGATTTGAGCAATGGTAGTTGTTGAAGCACCCCGGATCTCGGTTGGCTGATCATTCAAGGCCTCATCGATCACCTGATCGGTCATTTTTGCGAGAAATTCATCCGTTGCTTTTTTCCATTGCTCTTCATCCAGTTCATTCAGAAAGAACCGATCCAGGTTGCGCGCAGCAAAATTAAACCGGTTAATGTTTTTAGCCTTCGTCTTGAATCCTTCTACTTGCGGTGCAATCCAAGACCAGCGGGCAATGGAGGGCACAAAGCCCTGGCTGATGTAAAATGCCTGATCTCTGTCTTTAGCAATCGCATAAAATGTTTTTCCTTTTCCATTATCATAGGCGCCCCATGTCCACTGACCTTCGTGACGGTCAAGGTCCATAATAAACATATCGAGCAACCTGGCCCTTAGCAGGCCCATTTGATCGACATCATTATCATTATCGTCTTTCAGCTTATCGGCAACTTCATCGGTATCATAGGCTTTTTGTACCGAGTCTGGAAGTCTTTCTTCCAGGATAGAAAGTGAGTTAGCAAATTCTGAGCGGTATTCTCCCAGTCGTTCATCATCAGGAATAAAAAGCACTTGTGGAGTACCGTGAGGGATATCGGCGGCCTCGGATAATCGCGTGATCGACATTGCTGCATACGGATAAGAAGCAGAGATACCGTCCGCGACAAGGTCGCGGGCAAAGGTGCCCCTCAATTCCGGAGGCAATGCTTCATCGGTGACATATTTCCGGATGGACCGTAACGTATATTGCCGTCCATTTTTATCCTCTAATCTCAGTGTCTTTGTCTGTTTGCCGCCTCCCCGCTTAAGTGGAGTAAGTCCTCCCTTCTCCGTCGCCAAATTCAAAACGGGAACACGAATAGGAGTTTTCCATTCAGGGCGATAATTCCTGCCCATAAAAAAATTTCTTCCGCCGTTGATCTTAAACAATGGATTTCCAGCAGCAGTCACAGAATCACTTTGCTGCGCCACAACCGAACAAACAGGAATTAATAAGGTGAAGAAAATAAAAGACAGCAGTCGCATGACGAAAATTTTGGTTTTTAGAGAGAAAGCCGGGCTGCATAAAAAGGCAATCCTATACAATAAATAAGTTTAGGGTTTATATGTATATCTCAACAGGGTTGACCCGCCTTCTTCCGCAGCTTCATTGGAGATATACATGTCACCATTGGGTCCAAATGTGATTCCTTCGGGTTGCGGAAACATGGTAGGTGATATCGGAATGGCTTGTTCTACTTTCCCTTTTTTGTCGGTGATCACCAGCAATTTGCCAATTGAAGAAACAATATACAATTTATTCTGAATCGGGTTGATGGATGCTGCCGAGGGGCGGAACTCCGCGCGGCTATCATTGAGTTTGAGGCGAATCGCGTCGATATCGATTTGAAAATAAGGCGTATCGATCAGTTTTTTTGTGGAAAGATCAAATCGATAGGCGCTTCTAATCCGGTCTTTTTCCTTATGACAATTCTTGCATAGCATGACCAATGAGTTTACATCCTTGTCATAGTAGAGCGATTCAAACTCATTTTCTTTGCCAGGCAACGTGGCTACAACGGTTCCTACCAGATCGCCTTCACTATTGCCATAACCCGGCACTTCCACGATCTGACCGTTGCTTATTAAAACATACACCGTTGGCCCAACTTTCACGATGTCTTCGTAATCTCCTTTTTCGCCAAACACGTTAGTAGGGTATTTGGTATCGGTTAGATCATTGAGGTTGATCGTGAATATTTTTCCTGTTTCATCGTTATTGGCAAGCATGATATTTTCATTCACCCAGCAAATGCCCGAAATCTCACGCAACTTAGTGCCCATCTCGGTTTTCAGGGGTTTTGTAATATCATATCCCCGAGGGGTATAAATCACCCTTTTTTGCTGGCAGGACATTAGCCATGAACATAAAATAAGCAATAATAGTCCCGCACGATTAATTTGTGCTTGCATTAGTCCTATTATCCCCTTTTTGATTAAATTTATCATGTTCAAAATTTCAAATATGACCGAACCGCAACCACAATTGGTCTCAGCCGCTCAGGATTTTGTTTCAAATATTTTTCTCACTAAAGTTAATAAAAGCTTCAAGTATCATAATCTAGAACATACCAAAGGTGTCGTGATGGCTGGTGAAAAGATGGCTGACTATTACCAATTGCAACCAGAGGACAGGACAGCTGTTTTGATTGCAGCCTGGTTCCACGATACTGGTTTCAGCAGTGGAGAATCCCATGGTCATGAAGCCACCAGCATCCGACTCGCCACTACCTTTCTACAAGACCATCATGCCGAGCCTTCCCTGATCCAAAAAGTAACCTCTTGCATTGAAGCAACCCGGATGCCCCAATCTCCTGTCAGCCTGATCCAGCAAATCCTTTGTGATGCTGATCTTTTCCACCTGGGTACAGACGAATTTAGTGTAAAGAATGAACAACTCAGGCAAGAATTATCAGAATTTTCGAAAGATGAGTTGACCAGGAAGAAGTGGCGTAAGATGAACATTACCTTTCTTGAAAACCATAAATATTTTACTGATTATGGCCGGAGAAAACTTCAACCGGTAAAAGAAGAACATCTCCTCGAATTAAAAGAAAAGACCGATGGCGGTAAGAAAGGGAAGAAAGAGAAAAAGGATGAGGAATTATTGGCGCCATTCGTAGAAGATATGAATAAGGATCCGGAGGCCAAGAAGAAAAAGGATAAAGAAAATCAGACGGAAAGAGGGATCTCAACCGTATTTCGTATCATGGCGAATAATCACGCGAGCCTGAGCCAGATGGCCGATAGCAAGGCCAACATCATGATCTCCGTAAATGCCATCATCCTTTCTCTGCTTATTTCCAATCTCGTTCGTCACCTCGATGAGAATCACAACCTCATCATACCGACCATCATGCTCGTATTGTCATGCGTTTCGGCAATCATTTTCGCTGTTTTGGCTACCCGGCCGAATGTATCTCATGGAACATTCACTAAAGAAGATATCCAAAAGAAGAGCACAAACCTGTTGTTCTTTGGAAACTTTCACAATATGACTCTTCCGGACTATGATTGGGCGATGAAAGAGATGTTGGGGGACAGGGACTATCTCTATGGCAGCATGGTAAAAGACCTTTATTTCCTGGGTGTGGTCCTCGCTAAAAAATACCGCTACCTCCGCATTTCTTATAATATTTTCATGTATGGATTGATCATTTCCATGCTGACATACGGCGTTGTTATGGCTAACGAAGCATTCTTTGTAGACACCACGGTGCAGCCTGTTCCTGTCGGCTAGCCCGATTAAAACATTCTGGAAATATGGTCCACTAATTCGCCTTTAGTAATAGGTACACCCATCACCTTATTGTAACCTACTGCATCCACAAAATATACATCGCGGATGATCTTGATCAGCTGGCCGTTGTTGATCTCGGGTATGAGTACCTTTTCAAAATTGCGGATAATATCGCCCAGGTTTTTGGGAAATGGTCGAAGATGTCGAAGATGAGCATGGCTTACCGAATACCCCTGCGCCTGTAATTCAGTCACTGCCGATTTGATAGCTCCATACGTCGAGCCCCAACCCAACACGAGTAGCTTACCTTTTTCAGCGCCGCTGTCTAGTTTCTGTAGTGAGATATAGTCTGCAATGCGGTCCACCTTGCCCTGCCTCACATTTACCATGTGTTGATGGTTGTCGGGATCATAGCTGATATTGCCGGTAATGTCTTGTTTTTCCAACCCGCCGATACGATGTTCCAATCCCACTGTGCCGGGAATGGCCCATGAGCGAACCAGCTTTTCATCTCTTTTATAGGGAAGCAAGGTCTCTTCGCCCTCATCCAGCGTTCTTTTGAAATTCACTTTGATCTCCGGAAGATCGGCCGATGACGGATATTTCCAGGGTTCAGCACCGTTCGCTATATATCCATCGCTCAAAAAGATCACCGGAGTCATATGCTGGACTGCAATTCTCACCGCTTCATATACGGCATCGAAACAATCACCGGGAGTAGAGGCAGAAACTACCGGCATGGGACATTCGCCGTTTCTGCCATAATAGGCTTGCAGTAAATCACTTTGTTCGGTTTTGGTGGGAAGGCCTGTAGATGGACCGCCTCGCTGGATATCACAGATCAACAGGGGAATTTCCAGCATGACAGCCAGACCCATCGCCTCGGCTTTCAGGGCCATTCCGGGACCCGAAGTGGAGGTTACTCCCAAAGCTCCCCCGTATGCAGCCCCAATGGCGCTGGTAATGGCTGCAATCTCGTCCTCTGCCTGAAAAGTGCGAACACCAAAGTTTTTATACTTGCTCAGATCATGAAGAATATCGGATGCCGGCGTAATGGGGTATGAGCCGAGAAACAAGGGCAGTCCACTTTTTTGAGAAGCTGCGATCAACCCGAAAGTAACTGCCTGGTTACCCATGATTGAACGGTAACTACCCGCTTCCATCCTGGCCTTTTCAACCTTGTATGTTGTAGTAAAAGTTTCGGTCGTATCTCCATAATTATAACCGGCCTGCAATACTTTAAGATTACTGTTCAGGATTTCGTCTTTCTTACCGAATTTTTCCTTTAGAAATTGGATGGTGCTATCCATGTCCCGGTTATACATGAAGTATAAGAATCCCAGCACAAACATGTTTTTTGCGCGGTCCTTTTCCTTAATGCTCATCGTGAATTCCTTCAGCGCCTCCCGCGTCATCTTGGTCACATCCATTTTGATCAGCTCATAATTATCAAGGCTGCCGTTTTCCAACGGATTTTCACCGTCGGGATAATTGGCCAACCGGAGGTTCTTCGAATCAAAGCCGTCTACATTGGCAATGATCTTTCCTCCCTTTTTGATCGCCGAAAGATTGGTTTTTAATGCTGCTGCATTCATGGCAACCAACACATCACATGCATCACCGGGAGTGAACACGCGATCACTGGAAAAACGGAGTTGATACCCGCTCACGCCGGGCAGGGTGCCGAGGGGCGCACGGATCTCTGCGGGGAAATCCGGAAAAGTGGCCAGATCAATTCCCAATAGGGCTGTATTATTTGTAAACTGGCTGCCGGTCAACTGCATTCCATCACCACTATCACCAGCAAATTTGATAACGACGTCCTGTAAAATCTCTTGTTTGCGAGCCATCCTGATCTTTTTGTTGCACAAATTTATGATACTTTGCCCTTGCATTTATGTTTGTCAACTAAAAACCGCCTTCACGGCCCATCTGCAAGCATCCATTTCCGACCTTTGGAAGTCTTAAACGAAAAAAACCCCTTCATGTTCGCCCTTGTTAATTTTTGAAAAGAAGAATGCTGACCCACTAGAAAAATCTGTTAAAGAAATCCAAGCCGCCTATCAAAAACCGCCAGATCACTTTAATTTATTCGATTAACTTCAATCAATAAAAAAATGGTTATGACAATGATGAAAAAATTTATTCTGTCGATAGTCACTTGCTTTTTGGGGATCCAGGCTTTCTGTCAAATCCAGCTTACCGATCCTTTACCCCTCGACCCAAATGTGAGGATGGGGAAACTGGCAAACGGCCTTACCTATTACATTCGTAAGAATCTGAAACCGGAGAAAAAAGTAGAGTTGCGGTTGGCTGTGAATGCAGGTTCGGTACTGGAAGATGAAGACCAACTGGGACTGGCCCATTTCATTGAACATATGGGCTTTAATGGTTCCAAACATTACAAGAAAAACGAACTGCTTGATTTCCTTCAAAAGATTGGAGTCGAATTTGGCGCCGATTTGAATGCTTATACCAGTTTTGATGAAACAGTTTATATTCTTCCTATTCCGCTAACCGATACAAGTAACCTGCGCAAAGGCCTTATAGTTTTGCAGGACTGGGCCGGAGGTGTAAGTTTCGACAACCACGAAATAGATGCAGAGAGAGGGGTTGTCCTGGAAGAAAGTCGCCTTGGAAAAGGTGCCGACGACCGAATGTTTCGCAAGATCTTTCCTCTGCAGTATGCGGGCTCGAAATATGCCGACCGGATACCTATTGGAAAGGACAGCATATTGAAAAATGTGAAGTATGATATAGTCAAACGTTTTTATAAAGATTTTTACAGGCCCGATCTTGAAGCCGTCATTATCGTGGGAGACATTGACGTAGCGCGTACAGAAAAATTGGTTAAAGAATATTTTTCCGGATTGAAAAATCCGACCAATTCGCGGACAAGGACCCTGGAAAAAGTACCCGCAAGAACCAGCTCTCAATCCATCGTTGTTACAGATAAAGAAGCTACCAATTTTGTTGTGCAGGTGGACTACCCATCGATGCCCAAAAAAATTGAAAAAACTGTTGGTGATTATCGCCATACCGTCGTAAAGAATATGTTTACTTCCCTTATTAACGAGCGCTTGAATGAGTTGACGCAGAGCAACAAGCCACCTTTTCTCTTCGCTACCACCAACTTTACCGGTTTTGCCCGCGACTATGAAAACTTTTCCGCAGTAGCCGTAGCAGCAGAAGGCGGACCTGACACGGCATTGAATAAACTGATGCTGGAGATCAACCGCGTTTTGAAACATGGTTTTACAGCAGCAGAGTTGGAGAGAGGCAAGAAACAGCAAATGGCTGGAATAGAACAGATATATAACAATCGTGATAAAGAAGAGTCGGCGAGGTATGCAGAAGAGTATGTTCGGGTATTCCTGCAACAGGAACCCACACCCGGAATCGTTAAGGAATTCGAATACTATAAGCAATTCTTGCCGGGAATTACACTGGAAGAAGTGAATGCAATTGGAGCTCCGCTTAAGGACGACGCAAAATTATTTGTGAGTTTGCAGGGTCCAGCGCAAAGCAACTATGCACTTCCTGATAGCGCCACGCTGTTGGCAGTAGCAGAAAATGCATTAAAAGGAGATATTCAGGCGTATGCCGAAACAGCGGTAGCAACAGCTTTGATGAATACAAAGCCAGAAGCCGGCGCAATCGTCAGTGAGAAAAAGAATGATGTGTTGGGAACGACTGAGATAACTTTTGCCAATGGTGCTAAAGCTGTTCTGAAACCAACCGATTTTAAGACCGATGAAATAGTGATGACAGCTTTTCGCAAGGGAGGAATTTCGAAATACCCGGCAGAAGACAAGTATAGTGCCCACTATTCTGCTACAGTCGTACAGCAAATGGGTATTAGTAATTTCTCGCCGACCGATTTGAATAAATTCCTGGCCGGGAAAATTGCCTCGGCGAGTCCCCGCATCAGTAATTTGAGCGTCGGTATCAATGGCAATAGCAACATAAAAGACCTGGAGACCATGTTGCAACTAGTCAATCTTTACTTCACTTCTCCAAGAAAAGATGAAACTCTTTACAGTGGATGGAAAGAGAAACAAAAATCACAGATGCAATTTGCCATGGCTGATCCACAGACGGCATTTATAGATACTTTTTATCAGGTTCTATACCAAAAAAATGCGCGGTCGCCCATCATCGTTCCCAGGCCGGAGGATTTTGATAAAATAGATTTAGACAGGTCCCTGGCGATATACAAAGATCAATTTGGCGACGCCACTGACTTCCATTTTATTTTCACTGGCAGCTTTGACGTGGAGAAAATAAAACCATTACTGTCGACTTATATCGGAGGTCTTCCCAGTCAACATAAGCCGGCATCTTTTACGGACAACGGCGTTAGACCGGTGCGTGGTGATGTAAAATTCAATGTGAAACAAGGCTCAGAACCAAAAAGCCTTATTGTAGCCACCTATTCGGGGGACCTGCCTTATAGCGATGACCTGGCATTGAAGGCGAAAGCATTGGCAGAAATTCTGAATATTAAAATCATTGAGGATTTCCGGGAAAAGATGGGTGCGATCTATGGAGGAGGAATTTTCGGTGGAGTAAATAAATATCCCTACAACAATTATTTTTTCGTTCTTCAACTCCCTTGCGGTCCTCAAAATGTCGATACCCTGCTTAGGGCTGCCACTGCAGAGATCGATGAAATTAGAAAGAAGGGACCCAGCCAGGCTAATTTAGATAAGGTAAAGAAAACCTGGATCGAACAATATAAGGTACAGGTAAAAGAAAATAGCTACTGGAGCGGAAAGCTACAGGGTATTTATTTCCAGGGCGATGATCCCAAGTCGGTGATGGATTATGAGAAGCTGGTGAATGCGTTAACGGTAAATGACATTAAGGCTGTAGCGAATAAGATATTTGATGGAAAGAATGTTATGCAGGCGGTCCTCTATCCGCAAGATTTTGAAGTAAAGGAAGGAAAGAAAGCTTTTTAGCATCCCCTCCCTTACCCTCGTCCATCAAACAAATTCCCTAATCCGCCAAGGACGCTTCCTTCTTCCTTACGGTGCCAGGTACCGTATTCAACAATGCGACCAGCGAGCCGGCTGATCGGCAATGATTGTATCCATACCTTGCCCGGACCTTTCAAGACAGCAAAGAATAACCCTTCGCCGCCAAACATCCAGTTCTTAATTCCTTTTACGAATTCAATATCGAAATCAATGGTGGGCATATAAGCCACTACGCAACCTGTATCTACTTTGAGAATTTCACCGGCAGCCAGCTCCCGCTCAATTACATAACCTCCTGCATGGAGAAAAGCCATTCCATCTCCCTCTATTTTTTCCATGATAAATCCTTCACCGCCAAAAATTCCTGTCCCCAATTTTCTCTGGAATTGAATGCCTACACTCACACCTTTGGCGGCGCAAAGAAAGACGTCTTTCTGTCCGATGATCTTACCTCCGAGCTGTTGAAGGTCCATAGCGATGATCTTTCCTGTATAAGGAGCCGCAAAACTGACTTTCTTTTTTGTCTGCGACACATTCGTGAAACCCGTCATAAATAAACTTTCACCAACGAGCACTCTCTTGCCTGCACTCACCAGCTTGCCCAAAAAACCCGTGGGTTGTTGCGCCGATCCGTCGCCAAACATTGTCTGCATGTGGATGCCATTGTCCATCATCATCATGGCTCCGCTTTCTGCAATGGCGCTTTCATTGGGATCCAATTCTATTTCAACAAATTGAAGCTCTTCGCCGTAGATCTTATAGTCAATTTCATGGTTGCTGCGGGTTGTCGTGCTCATAGATTTATTTTTATTTAGGTTTAAACAAATTTGGTAAAACCTTTTCTATTGAAAGCCGGTTTGGAGTTTATTTTAACTAATATTTTCGTCATGCGGTTTTCAACAGCAACCCCGTCACTTTTCATGACAACTTCATGACTAAAGACCCGCCATCTCCTTTGCAACGGCCCATCTAATTGATAAATGGTGAGGGGATGAGCAGCCTATTTCTTTACTTTGCCGACTACCTGAAGGTAATTTTTCCTTTTTTAAAAATAGTATGATTATGAAACAGCGATTCCTCCTTTTGTCGGCTTTATGCCTGTTGTTGGTTAATGTGAGCTGGAGCCAGGCCAAGCTTGTTGAAAAAATCACCAAACAGGGAAACGAAATTGTGATCCCATACGAAAAATATGTCTTAGCTAATGGGCTTACGCTTATCGTCCATGAAGATCATAGCGACCCTGTCGTACACGTGGACGTTACCTACCATGTAGGTTCAGCCCGTGAAGAAATTGGGAAATCAGGGTTTGCTCATTTCTTCGAACACATGATGTTCCAGGGAAGTGATCACGTTAGTGATGAGCAACATTTTAAGATCGTTTCAGACGCCGGTGGGACTCTGAATGGAAGCACTAACCGCGATCGGACAAATTATTATGAAACAGTTCCCAATAATCAGCTAGAGAAAATGATTTGGCTCGAAGCAGATCGCATGGGCTTCTTGCTGGATGCTGTCACCCAGAAAAAATTTGAAATACAGCGTTCCACGGTGAAGAATGAAAGAGGACAGAACTATGATAACCGTCCTTACGGGTTGGTAGCCGAAAAAGCGTACAAGACTTTGTATCCTTATGGCCATCCGTATTCCTGGCTGACGATCGGCTACGTGGAAGATCTGAATCGCGTTGACGCAAATGATCTGAAGAACTTCTTTCTCCGGTGGTACGGACCGAATAATGCAACGGTAACTGTGGGTGGAGATGTAACTCCTACCCAGGTAGTGAAGCTGGTTGAAAAATATTTCGGACCGATACCGAAGGGGCCGGAAGTGACGCAGGTAGTTGTTCCTGCAGCTCAGTTGGACCAGGACCGCTATGTTTCTTTTACAGACAACTATGCCAAGCTTCCTTTGCTGGGTGTGGCGTATCCTACAGTTCCTTTATTTCATAAGGACATGGGAGCATTGGCCTGCCTGGCACAAGTGTTGGGCCAGGGGAAAAACTCCATCCTTTATCAGCAATTAGAAAAGAAGCAATATGCGTCTCGTGCCATCGCTAGTAGTCAATTATCCGAATTGGCCGGCGAGCTCATCGTGCAAATGATTCCTTTACCCGGAAAAACTTTGGCACAAATGGATTCACTATACAGGAATGCACTGGATTCATTCGAGGTACGGGGAGTAACTGAGGATGATGTGGCTAAGTTTAAGGGAAATATTGAAGCACAACAGATCAACGGACTTCAAAGCGTCTCGGGTAAGGTCACACAGTTGGCCTACTTCCAAACATTTTCCGGCAATCCAAATAAGATTGCCGACCTCATCAAAATGTATACTTCTGTAACCAGAGAGGATGTGATGCGGGTCTATAATCAATATATCAAAGACAAGCACGCTGTCTTCATCAGCGTGCTTACCAAGGGAAAGGAAGATATGATAGCTGCCGCCGACAATTTCAAAATAGATTCCGGTCATTACACCGCCCCGGACTACGGATATGCGGGATTGAAATATTCAAAGGCAACGGATGTATTTGATCGCAGCAAATTACCCGGCACCGGTTCAAACCCTACGGTAAAAGTTCCTAAGTTCTGGCGTAAGGATCTCGCCAACGGTGCTAAGGTGATTGGAACAGAAAGCAATGAACTGCCTATTGTGACGATCACGATCACCATTCCCGGTGGACATTTATTGGAAGCGACTGATACGGCAAAGTCTGGTCTGGCGAGTTTCTTTGCAACGATGATGAATGAGGATACGAAGAACTATACCGCGGAGAAAATCTCCGTTGAATTGCAGAAATTAGGTTCAACTGTGGAGGTGAACAGTGCCCTCGACGGCATTGTATTCCGGATTCAATCCTTGAGGAAAAACCTCGATAAGACTCTCGCGCTGGTTGAGGAACGAATGTTGAACCCACAGTTCACTGAATCTGCTTTTACAAGGAACCAGAAACAGATCCTTGAAACTTTTAAGCAAATCAAATCGCAGCCTGCATCCGTTGCCGATGAAGTGATCGCTAAAATAAACTACGGTCCTAATAATATATTAGGAATGAGTGAAAATGGCACCGAGTATACAGTGGCGAATTTTACGTTGAAAGACATTGACGGATACTATAAAAAGAACATGACATCAAGAGAAGCAAAAGTCGTGATCGTTGGAGATGTGAAAGAATCAGAAATTGTTCCCAAACTTGCCTTCCTTGATAAACTTCCCAAAACCAAGGTTGAAATTCCAAAGGTAGATGCAGAACCGCTCCCGATAGAACAGACTCGGGTTTACATTGTGGATATACCCAAGGCTGCTCAATCGGAATTCAGGATTGGATATGCTACAGGTTTGAAATACGATGCTACCGGCGATTATTACAGAGCGAGGTTAGTGAATTATCCATTGGGCGGAGATTTTAATAGTCGCGTGAATCTAAATCTTCGGGAAGCTAAGGGCTGGACCTATGGTGCGCGAAGTAGTTTTACAGGAGATATCTATAGTGGAGCTTTTGGATTCAGTTCTGGTATCCGCGCAGACGCTACCGATAGCGCCTTAACGGAGGTGATGAAAGAATTGAAGAACTATGCTGATAACGGAATTACTGATGGTGAGCTAGCCTTCATGAAGAATTCCCTGGGCCAGCGGGATGCGTTGAACTATGAAACGGGATTTCAAAAGGCGGGTTTTATAGGTCGCATATTGGATTATAATCTTCCTGCAGACTATGTCGATCAGCAAAACAAGATCCTGGCAAAAATCACGAAGGCGGAGATCGATGCCGTGGCTAAAAAATTATTGCATCCGGAAAAAATGAACATTCTCCTGGTGGGTGATAAGGCTAAAATTTTGGAAAATGTGAAAAAGTTGGGTTATCCTGTAGTTGAACTGGACGTGAATGGAGCGCCCGTTGAGAAAAAGGCCTTCTAAAATTTCGCAAATATTAAATAAAGAAAAAGCGGCTCTATAACAGAGTCGCTTTTCATTTCACCAAAACCAACTATAGAAACTTGGTTGCAGGACTTAGACAAGGTCACGCGGGCAAGTGCTGCTTGCGACGAGGGACTCCCATCCAAATTTTTTTGCCTTGTATTCTTCTGACCAAATACATGATCCCGACAAAAATGAAGAAGAAAGGCCCCGCAAAACCTAAAAGGGCGATGAACTTAGTACCGTAAAACTGAGCCATAGGTCTTTTTAATCTTTCGGCAATCAGATACATGCTGGGAACCATAATAAGTGTTAAGAAAAATGCGAATATGAGGCCGAAGATAATGGTCCAGGAAAGCGGTCCCCAGAATACGACGCTGTCTCCTCCAAAGAAAATACGAGGTTGGAAATGCGAAAACAAACCGGCAAAGTCAATGTTGAAACCAACCGCCAGCGGCAACAATCCCAGGATGGTAGCAACCGCTGTCAGTAGCACCGGGATGATCCTGATTCTTCCGGCCTGGATGGCCGCTTCCCTTGTGCGCATTCCTCTGCCGCGAAGTTCATCTGTAAATTCAATGATAAGAATTCCATTCTTGATAACGATGCCCGCGAGTCCTACAATCCCAACGAGCACCATGATAGTTGCCAGGGTCATGCCCGTAACGGCATAGCCGATCAGTACTCCAATCACGGAGAAGAATATTTCAGTAATGACAATGAAGGGTTTGCTCAGGGAATTAAACTGCAATACCAATATCAAGAAGATCATTCCGATGGCAATCAAAAACGCGGTACCCAGGAATTTTTGAGTTTCCAATTCCTGTTCGCTCTGGCCGCTTAGTCTTATTTCCACATCTGACGGGATCTTTACTTTGTTCTTGAACTCGTCGATCTTTATCTGCAAGTCCGCATTTACTTTTCCAACCATCGTGGGATCCGGAACATTGCTTTGCAATTGAATAGTTCGTCTCACGTTCTTTCTCTTCACTCCACCGGTCGTGTTGGTATAATCCACTTTTGCTACTGCACTTAATGGAACAGATTTTACGAGGAAGGTATTCATGTCCATGAAAGTGATACGCATGTTCAGCAGATCAGTAATGTTATTTCGCACCAGGTCCGAATAGCGCAATTGGATCTTGTATTCGTCCTCTCCTTCTTTAATCTTGCTCACTTCCTTGCCGAATACTGCCGTACGGATTTCCGATCCCACCTGCCCCGTTGTCAATCCTTCAAACATGGCTCTCTCTCTATCCACGCTGACGGTTATTTCTGGATTGTTCAGGTCCACATCCGCCTGCAGGTTTTCAATGCCGTTGATACGATTCGTATCTAAAAAATTATATAATTGAGTTGCTACCGACGCAATGTTCTCAAAATTGTCTCCTGTTACTTCGATATTCACCGGAGGTTCTGTCGGCGGACCGGCATCTTCCATTGCCACTTCAATGCTTGCGCCGGGGATGCCTCTCGCTGCTTCCCTGATCTGTTGCATGTAAGGCATGGTGCTTTTTCCATGACGCTTATCGAATTCAACAAAGGAGACCTGTATACGGCCAAGATTGGATTGAACACTTCGATTATTATCCCTTGGATTATTGGCGCTCACTGCAACATTCGTAATAATGCTTTCCACTATACTTCCTTCTACACCAGGCTTTTCATTCCCCAAAACTTTTTCCACTCTTTTTTCCAATACCTGCGTGACGCTATCTGTATACTTGACATCTGTTCCCACCGGCAATTTCAAATACACGTATATAAAATGAGGATCACCACTGGGAAAGAAAGTGGATTTGTTTTTTCGAGCTATCAATCCAATTAGGGCCACAAAAAATATTCCGAACAGCGAGACAAAGGTCCAGGCAGGTCTCGTCCCCTTGAGGATCCATCGTAGCAATTTTTCATACCGAACCATCAGCCTGGGAAGGACTCTTTTCTGAAACCCGTGGATCATATTGTTTAATACGTAGGCATTCAGGATCATCAGCACAGCCATCAACAATAAGAAGTTTGCCAGGCCATGCATGCCAGCCAAATGAAGTAAGATGCCCAGGATGCCGAAGGAGATAAACCATTTATTCTTGAACACTGCACTCTTTGCTTTCCTGAATTCCTCTCCTTCCGGTTTCATAAAGCTTACTGCAAATACAGGATTAAAAATAAACGCTACGATTAAAGAGGCGGCCAAAGTAAGGATCAATATCGTAGGAAGGTAGATCATGAACTTTCCAATCAATCCTTTCCAGAATAATAGTGGGAAGAATGGGGCCAGCGTTGTCGCCGTACCCGCGAGTACAGGGATAAAGATCTCTCCGGCAGCTTCCTTTGCGCTACGCACGATGGGAACTCTCCCATTGTTATAGATACGGTGCGTATTTTCTATCACCACAATGGCATCGTCGACGATGATGCCCAATCCGAAAAGGAGGCCGAACAATACAATAAAGTTTAATGTCACACTGGTACCTACGATGCTGTCTGCGATGGGAAGAAACAGGAAGGCAACGAATACGCTGAGAGGTACGCTCAATGCGACAAAAAATGCATTGGTGACGCCCATGAAGAACATAAGGATCAGCAGGACCAGGATAAAACCAATAATGATCGTGTTGATCAATTCATTGAATGAAGTTTTGGTCTGCTTGCTCTGATCGCCTGTGATAACTACTTTCAAATCCCTTGGCAACTCTTCCTTCTGCTGCATGTCTGCAACAATGGCTTTCACTTTGTCGGCGCAATTGATAAGATTCTCCCCTGCCCGCTTTACAATGTTTAGCGTCACGACGTTCTTACCATCCAATCGCGCATAACTTTCCTTATCTCTTATCGTATCCTTTAATTGTGCGATATCCTTGAGGTAAACGGCACCTCCCTGCGCGCTACTTCTAACGACAATACCTTGCAGATCACTGGCTCCGGTGAATTGGCCTATTACGCGAAGGGTTCTTTTCATGTTACCCACTTCGATCAGGCCACCGGTTATATCATGGTTTTCGCGGCTGATCGCCATTTCAATATCGGTAAAGCTGATCCTCGCCGTATTCATTTTATATGGATCGACGATTACCTGTATTTCTCTTTCCGGGGCGCCAACGATCTCCGCTCTTGTCACCTCACCCAATTCCTCAATTCGTTCCTGCATCCTGTCTGCATAATCTTTTAGCTTGATACCGTCGTAGTCGCCACTTACATTCACAAACATGATCGGTATCTCGCTGAAAGCAAATTCCTGCACGTCTGGTTGGGATGTCAGATCGTTCGGAAGATCTGTTTTTGCCTTGTCAATAGCATCCTTTACTTTCTGTTTTGCTATTTCTGTTTTTATGTCTGTATCAAACTCAACAACAATCAGACTGTAGTCGGTTTGCGAGGTGCTTTGGATCTTGTTCACTTTGGCCCCGGTGATCCCTTTTAGTTCTTTTTCGATGGGCCTCGTCACAAGGTTCTCTATATCTTTTGGAGAATTACCAATATAAAGTGTGGTTACGGAAATTGTAGGGACAACGATATCCGGGAATTGTTCTTTGGGCATGGAGTTGAATTTCACCAACCCATATAAAGAGATAAGGATCGCTATAATATAGATAGCAGTCCGGTTATCAATGGCCCAACTGCTAGGCTTGAACTGTTTAAACTTGTCTTTTACGCCTTCGAAAATTTTCATTTGAATCTATTTTTTATCAACAATCTAGCATCCAGCATCTAGTACTATCCTCCCGTCGTTACCACCTGTCCGTCATACACCGCCTGGTAACCTTCTGTTATTATCAGTTCACCCCCGGTCAGTCCATTCTTAATTTCAATATTTCCATTATATGCTTCGCCAATATCCACCGGTTTTTTCCTGGCAAGCATTTTATCTCCCGCCTTTTCCATTACATAAACATATTTTCCTTTCTCATCGGACTGTACCACATTTACCGGCACAACAATCGTCGCCTTCGATTGATAATCCAGGATCTTCATGACCGCGGTCTGATTTGGTTTGAGTAAAGGGTCTGATGGAAGTTTCGCTTCAGTGGTAAAACTGCGGTTAGTAGGATGAATAGAAGAACCCACTACGCTAATGGATGTCTGAAACGGAGGTTTTCCTGTCTCGGGCACCGATACTTCTACCTTGTCTCCTTTCTTAACCCTCGCCACATAATTTTCCGGAACTTCCGTTACGATCTTGAGGCTGCTTCCGTTGATAAGTTTTATTTGCGGTGAGGTGGATGATCCGCCATTGAATATTTCTCCCACTTTCACATTTACTTCATCGGCCACTCCAGATATGGGTGCGTAAACAAAAGAAGTCTGCCAGGATTCATTCAGCGTAGAGATCTGTTTTTTCATGGCATCCACATTGTTTTTGGCAGTCACCAATTGCACTTCTGTTCCGATGCCCTGATCCCAAAGGTTTTTCTGCCGGTTATAAATGTTTTCAGCATAGTCCAATTGCACTTTCAAAGCGTCCATTTGTTGCAGCATGACGGCATCATCCAGTTTAACCAGTAGTTGACCCTTTTGGACACGGTCGCCTTTTTTTACATACAATTGCCTTACCTGTGCCGGCACGCTTCGTGGCGTGACGTACACGATGTCATTCGCATCGATCCTGCCTTGCAATTCGAGATAGTGGATAAAGTCCGTGCTGCGAAGAGTATCTACGGCCACTAATTTTGAAGCCTGCGTGGCGGCATTTGGATCAGCTTTGGCAATATCTGTTTCCAGTTTGCGAATGTTCTCATCCATTTGCGCTTTTTCCTTCTTGAGCTTTTCCAGTTTTATTTTCATGTCTCCCAACTCGCCCTTTTTCTCCTTGCTTCCGCTGCTACAGCCCGCCAGGAAAATTCCGCTTGTCATCGTGATCAAAAGAAAAATCGCCTTCATAATTATTTATTGTAAAGTGAATTGAATTATAGTCTGCCAGTAGCTTTTAGATAGTCTGTTTTCGCAATGATGGCATCATACAATGCGTTGATATAATTTGTTTGTGCAGCCTTCAGATCTGTTTGAGCTGCATTTATTTCAATATTGGAGCCGACACCTGCCTCAAATTTCTTTTTGGTCTGGTTATAGACTTCTTCGGCCAGTTCCATATTTTTTTTCTGAAAATCGATGGTTGCAATGGCCGAGCGGAAGTTGATCCTTGCCATTTCAACATCATGATCGATATTCAATTTTAGATCCTGGATCTGGTTTTCAGTCCGCTGCAATTCGAGTTGTGCTTTTGCGATCTTTGACCGTGTTGAAAAACCATTGAAGATGGGGACATTCAAACGAAACGTGATCGCAGAGATGCTGTACCAGTCGCCTCCTTTGAAGAAATCAAATTTGGTTCGCTGGCCATTTTTATTGTAGTAGCCATTGAAACTCAACGTGGGTAGCCGACTTAGTTTATACCGGCGGATATTGTATTCGCCCAGGGTCCTGCCTAACTCGGCATATTGAAATTCCTTCCGGTCGGCATAATTATAAGTAGCGTTTTCCAAAATGTCGGCTTTAATATCCTCATAGCGGAGACTGTCGGTGAGAATTAAGGAATCTCTCATTGGCATGCCCATCAATAGCTTGAGCCCGAGGTAACCATTGTCAATGCTGCTTAATGCTTTGATCTTTTCTGTCTGAAGGTTGGATAATTGAACTTCGAGTTTGCTAACGTCCAGTTTTTCGGCGAAGCCGTTCTTATAAATCTCACGGGTGTCCTTTAATAATTTGTCCAGGCGGGCTACGTTCGCATCCAATAGAGAGATCTGTGTCTTGCTCACCACTAGCTGGTAGTAGATCTTATGGATGTTTGCCTTGATCAATTCTTCAGTGACTTCTACGTTCTTCTGTTGCCATTTCAGCACCGTACTTCTGGCTTGCAATCCAACGAATACCTGGCCATCAAATAATATTTGATTGAGCTCGATACCTGCGAGGGCATTGTATTTCAAACCGATTTTCAGTGGTATATAGGTCCCCTCTGGTTGTCCCGCAAATTGGCCGGGCAGGAGGCTGACGGGTAGCTGGATATAATCAACCAGGGAGGCGCTGCCCGTAATCTGAGGAAGAGCTACAGAGGTCACGTCCTTGTTTTCCTGTTCCTGTATTTGTACGGCCAACAATGCATTTCTTACCTGGATGTTGTTTTTTCTCGCATAATCCACAGCCTGTTGAATTGAAAATTCGTGTGTAGGCGGTTGTTGTGCCATGGCGGAACAGGAAAGGATCAGCAATCCCATCACTCCATATTTATAGAACCCCATTCTTTTCATCACCGATTATTTAAATAATTTATTTGTATCTAGTATCTAATATCCAGCATCTAGTATCTAGCAATTTTCTCCTGCTTATATTTTAATATCAGTTTGTGTCCTTTTATCGTGACCAATCCAAAAACAAAATGTTCAATGATCTGGCTGCTGAGTTCTGCCAGGTTATATTTTCCCGGCGGGAAAATGGAAACATTAAATGGAGTCATCATTGATTCAAGCCGAAATTTCGACATGATATCCGTATTCACCTCTGGCCTGTAAAGCTCCTCGCGTTTGCCCCATTCGATATTTTCCGTGATGATCTTCATTAGGAATTTGTCTTTGTATTCCCGGAACCGCTGGTAGGCCCGGTAATGAAATTTCTCCATGTCATTTAATACCATTGGGTTCATATTGCTGAACTGTTCGATGATCCTTTCCATCGTTATCAGGATCTCATGGACTGCATCCGTTGCATCTTTCCGACAGCCCAAACAATCGCGCTGAATCACCGTAATATGAGCATCCACGATCACGTCTACCAATTCATCCTTGTCGGCGTAGTATTGGTATAATGTTTTCTTGGACATGCCCAGGTGGTTAGCGATGTCATCCATGGACACTGACCGTATACCATACTGCATGAATAAATCATGCGCCTTTTCTTGAATTCGTTCTTTGATTGTCATTGCACAAGATCTGGGGCAAAACTATGGAAACTTCTAACGTGACCAAAGTTTCCTGCCTTTTTTTCCGGGATTTTTTTCCGAAAATCCCTTCACACATGGCCTTTTTTTTACGCTACCTTAGCCTAAACCGTTTTCATGTCGCAGCCCAGGACCAACGGGAGATCAACTTTCAAGAAGATCATCCGCTATTTCGTGCAGGGATTGATTATTATCGCTCCCATTGTACTGACTGTCTGGGCCATCGTGGCAACCTTCCTCTTCATTGACAACCTTTTACCCAGCCTGATCCACAAGATCTTTCCCTCCTGGATCCAAGCAGATGAAAATGGGAATTTGAGAAAAATCCCGGGCCTCGGGTTCATCGTAATCATCTTAATTGTCATCCTGGTAGGGTGGATCAGTTCCAGCTTCCTGATGGGAGGGTTTATTCATTTTTTCGACCAATGGATGGAAAGAACGCCCGTGATCAAGTTCATTTACACCTCGACAAAGGATTTCTTTGAAGCATTCGCGGGTGACAAGCGCAAATTCAATAAAGCCGTTCTTGCCAGTGTGTTCGCAGATGATGTCTGGATTGTCGGATTTCTGACCGACGAAGAAATGCAAAAATTCAGCATGGGGGCCGATAAGGTGGCGGTCTATGTGCCGCAATCTTACCATTGGGCCGGACAACTATATATATTACCTAGGGAGAGGGTAAGGAACATCGATAAGATTGTCGCCGGAGAAGCGATGAAGTATGCAGTTACAGGAGGCGTTGTGGACCTTGGCGAAGAAAAATCTATCGAAACCATCATTCCTAAGGATCAAAAGCCTTCCCCGCCCGAGTTGATAGACGAGAAGATGTAATTACCGTAGCTATGAAAAAGCTCGCCCTGGTTTTTTTATTTGCCATCCTCAGTTTGCCATGCCTAAGCTGGGGGTTCTTTGCTCATCGTAGGATCAACTACTTCTCAATTTTTCTGCTTCCTCCGGAAATGATGGTTTTATACAAACCTTATGCTGACTTTTTATTGGAACATGCCGTTGATCCCGACAAAAGACGATATGCTATCCCGCAGGAAGCAGCGCGGCATTTTATCGACATGGATCACTATGGAAAATATCCATTTGATTTAGTGCCTAAAAAATGGAAAGATGCTACTGCAACTTATATTGGAGACACATTGAATAAATATGGTATCGCGCCCTGGTGGATCCAGGCAATGCTGTACAGGTTAACAGATGCATTTAAGGAAAAGAGCCAGATTCGCATACTTAAACTCTCCGCTGAATTGGGTCATTATATAGCCGATTCACATGTGCCCTTGCATGCAAATACAAATCACAATGGCCAGTTGACAGGTCAAAAGGGAATTCATGCGTTTTGGGAAAGTCGCATCCCCGAAATGATGGCAGATACCGAATGGGATTTTTTCATCGGCAAAGCAGAATATATCCGGGATCCTGCCACTTTTATTTGGCAAAGAGTCATTGAAAGCGCAGTGGCTGCAGATACCGTTTTGAGCATTGAGCAGGCGCTGACACGCAATTTTCCTCCAGATCAGAAATTTTCATTTGAAGACCGGAACGGTCTTACGATCCGTCAGTACTCATCTGCTTTCTCGAGAGCCTATGATTCCCGGCTGAAAGGCATGATTGAAAGGAGAATGCGTCAGTCGATATATGCCGTGGCTTCTTTCTGGTATACTGCCTGGATCAATGCCGGTCAGCCTGATCTTTCTCAACTGAGCGAAAAAGATTTTTCTCCGGTAGAGTTGGCGGAATTTGAAGAGCTGAATATGAATTGGAAAAAGGGAAATCCCAAAGGAAGGGATCACGAATAAAGCAATGATGAATGGCAGACTCATTCAGGCGATGCATAACCCGTATCTTTGCACCTTTATGTCAAAAATCAAGCGGTGATACAATCTATTCATTCCGTGGTCCATAATTTTAATGCAGGGCCTTCCATTCTGCCCAAAGAAGTATTTGAAGAAGCCAGCCAGGCCGTGATCAATTTTAATGATACGGGTTTATCGCTGTTGGAGATTGGTCATCGCACCCCCCTGTTCCATGCGGTGATGGATGAAGCGATTGCTCTTGTAAAAGAACTCATGAAGTTGGATAAGAACCATGAGGTGCTGTTCCTGCATGGCGGAGCCACCACCCAGTTCATGCAAGTGCCGATGAATCTGTTGAATGAAAATGGCATCGCTGCCTATTCGGAAACAGGTGCCTGGGCATTAAAAGCGATCAAGGAAGCAAAATTATTCGGACATGTAGAAATTGCAGGATCGTCCCGTGAAAATAATTTTACTTCTATTCCAAAACATTTTACCGTCACTCCTACTGCGTCATACTTACATATCACGACCAATGAGACGATTGCCGGCACGCAGTGGCAAACGTTACCGTATGATTGTGGTGTTCCACTCGTCGCAGATATGAGCAGTGATATTCTAAGCCGCGTTTTGGATTTTAATAAGTTTGATCTGATCTATGCCGGCGCTCAAAAAAATATGGGTGCGGCAGGAGTCAACCTGGTCGTGGTCAATAATAAAATTTTAGGAAAGGTGAACAGGACGATCCCAACCGTGCTGGACTACCGCAATCATATAAAGGAAGGCAGCATTTTAAATACGCCCCCGGTTTTTAATGTATATGTTGCCATGCTCACGCTGAGGTGGCTAAAACAAAACGGCGGCGCTGTCGAGGCTGAAAAAAGAAATACTGAAAAAGCAAAATTACTTTACGACACCCTCGATGACCTGCCTGTTTTTTATGGCCCCGTGGCGAAAGAAGACCGTAGTAAAATGAATGCAGTCTTTGTGATCAAAGACGCAGCACTCGAAAAAGAATTTCTTGACCTCTGCAAAAAAGAAAATATGATAGGAGTAAAGGGCCATCGCAGCGTTGGCGGTTTTCGTATATCCATGTATAACGCTTTGCCACTCGATAGTGTTAGGGCTTTTACGGACCTGATGAGATATTTTGCTAAAAAGAAAGGGTGAGAGGAAATGTTACTTATTAATAATGTACTGTTGTGGATTATTGATTACTGATTATTGATTACTGATTATTTGAACTGGATTAATCTGCAGAGACTATTTAATAACCAATAATAAATAATCAATAATAAAAATTCCAAAGTGAAGATTCAGCCATTTAAATCACTAAGACCAAAGCCTGAGTTGGCTCAACAAGTTGCTTCCCGCCCCTATGACGTATTGAACAGCGAGGAAGCTGCCGAAGAAGCGAAGGACAATCCTTATTCTTTTTTACACGTAACTAAATCGGAGATCGACATGCCTTCGGGTACGGATGTGCACAGTCAGTCGATCTATGATAAAGCAAAAGCCAATCTCCATAAACTTATTGCCGAGGGAACTTTGCTTAGAGAAGATAAGCCCTGTTACTATATATATCAACTGGTGATGGAAGGCCGGCAACAAACCGGCCTGGTTTGCATATCCTCATTAGATGATTATTTCAGCAATACGATAAAGAAACACGAGCTCACGCGACCCGAAAAGGAAAAGGATCGCATCAATCACATGAAGACTACCGAGGCTCAGACAGGAAATGTGTTTCTTGCCTACCGGGATGTAATGGAAATAGATGCTATTATCGATGGTTGGAAAGCGACGCAGAAACCGATCTATGATTTTATTGCTGCCGATGGAGTGCGACACAGTATCTGGATCATTGACCGCGAAATAGTCATCAATTCCATTACCGAACTCTTTTCTATACAGGTCCCATTCACTTATATCGCAGATGGACACCACCGTGCGGCTTCAGCAGCGAAAGTCAGTAAGGATTTAGCGGAGAATCCCGCTGCTAAATATTTTCTGACTACGATTTTTCCTGCGAGTCAATTGGCCATCCTCGATTATAATCGGGTCGTTAAAGATCTGGATGGAGCAACCCCGGAAGAATTTATCAGCTCCTTGCAGGATGATTTCTTTATTACTTTAAACCCCGAACCCGTAAGGCCTGGCCAGTTACATGAGTTCGGTATGTATCTCAATCATCAATGGTATATCCTGAGTTCGCGGAAAGGCACTTACAATGATGACCCTATTGGTGTGTTGGATGTCAGCATTCTTTCGTCCAATATCCTGAACAAATTGCTGGATATCGAAGACCAGCGCACCGATAAAAGAGTCGATTTTGTCGGAGGCATCCGTGGCTTGAAGGAATTGGAAAAGAGAGTGGACAGTGGGGAAATGAAAGTAGCGTTCAGCCTTTACCCGGTGAGTATTGAACAACTATTTGCTGTTGCAGATAAAGGATTGATCATGCCTCCCAAGAGCACCTGGTTTGAACCCAAATTGAGAGACGGGTTGTTGACTCATTTCCTGAATCCCTGACAATATCTCGTAAATTTGCAGCTTCTTCAAACTACAATTCGTCAACACAATATGAAAAAATCCCGTTTAATCCTCGTAGGCATATTTCTGGCTTGTCTGGCCCTGCCTGCCTATGCGCAACCCCAGGACATCAAGACTTTGAGGGAGACCGCCCAAACATTCATGCGCTCCGGTGATTACGATAACGCCATTATCATTTTGGTGAGAGCGCTCCAACAGGACAAAAAAAACCTCGACCTGCAAAAGGACCTGGTGATGAGCTATTATTTAAAAAGAGATTATAAAAAGGCGATGGAAGGGGTAGAGGAACTGATAGACCGCGATGATGCGGATGTGGTCACTTTCCAGATTGCGGGAAATGTATACAAGGCCCTCGAACAGGTGAAAGATGGGGATAGGATGTATCGGAAGGCACTAAAGAAATTTCCGCGTAGCGGAGTGCTCTATAGTGAATATGGGGAATTGCTTTGGTCCGCCAAGGACTATTCTGCCATCGACCTTTGGGAGAAAGGCATTGAAATCGATCCTGCGTATAGCGGCAATTATTACAATGCAGCTCTTTATTATTTCTTCACCAAGGATAAGGCCTGGAGCTTCATATATGGAGAGATCTTCGTGAATATGGAGAGCTTCGATGAAAGGGGCGCTGCCATGAAACAATTATTACTGCAGGGTTACAAAGAAAAACTTTTCAGCCAGGTGGATTTGATGAAGGGTGAAGAGAAGAATAAGAGTGAATTCGCCAAAGCTTTTTTGCAGGGTATCGGCAAGCAAACGTCTTTGGCCAACAGGGGAATCACTACCGAAGTATTGACGATGATCCGGACCCGGTTCATTCTTGACTGGTACGAGAATAATGCGACTAAATTTCCTTTTCGTTTATTTGATTACCAGCGTCAACTTTTACAGGAAGGAATGTTTGATGCCTATAATCAATGGCTTTTTGGCACCATTGAGAACTTGGCTGCGTACGAGAACTGGACCAAGGCGCACGCTGATGAATACAATGGCTTTCACGCTTTTCAGCAGAACCGTGTTTTCAAGATGCCCTCCGGCCAATATTATCAGGTCAAATAATGAAGTCTTTTTTGTGAATTGCTTTTTGCCTAATTTGTCTGTATAAAAGGGATGTGTAACAATTCTGGTGATCAATGCCAATGCACATTTCATCAACAACGATTGTATGGCCGAGCCAAGGAGATTGTTCGATTGTATTGAAACGCAACTTCAGCGTCAACCCCTGGACGACATGCTGGCCGGAAAAGAAAGCGGCCAATGGAAGAAATACAGCACACTACAAGTCAGTGAAATCGTAGATAATCTGGCAGCCGGTTTATTGAGCCTGGGTATTGGTCCGGGCGACATGACCAAGGAGGGCAGGCATAAGGTAGCTATTCTCAGCAAGAACCGGCCTGAATGGGCGATGCTTGACATGGCATTGCAAAAGATCGGTGCGCTGCTCATTCCCGTGTATCCTACTATTAATGTGAATGAGCTAGAGTTTATCATGAATGATGCTGAAGTAAGAATGGTTTTCGTCAATGATGAGGACCTTTTCCTAAAAGTATTCAGTCTCAAGCAACGCGTAAAGACTTTAATTGATATCTATACTTTCGAACATGTGGCCAATGCTAAGCATTGGAAGGAAGTAACCGCATTGAGTACGCCTGAACTGGTGGCTAAAGTGAAAGAAATTGCTGATACCATCGACTATGAAGACCTGGCAACCATAATCTATACTTCGGGAACTACAGGCACTCCAAAGGGAGTCATGTTATCTCACCGCAACATTGTTTCCAATGTGATGGCATCCATGGTATGTTTTCCTCCGGGCAACCGCGTTTTGAGTTTCCTTCCTATGAACCACATTTTCGAAAGAATGGTCACCTATCTGTATTTATTCAAGGGGAACTCTATCTATTATGCCGAAAGTCTTGATACCATCGCCGATAATTTAAAAGAAGTAAAGCCTCACATGTTTACAACTGTTCCGAGACTTCTTGAAAAGATGTATGAGCGGATCATGAGGAAAGGCAGTGAGCTGTCAGGAATAAAGAAAAGGCTGTTTTTTTGGGCGCATGGCCTTGCGGAGAAATTTGAGATCAATAAAAAATTATCAAAGCGATATAAATTCCAATTGGCACTGGCTAATAAGCTCGTCTTTAGTAAATGGAGAGAGGCTTTGGGAAATGAAGTAAATGCAGTGGTGACCGGGGGAGCGGCCTGCCAGGTAAAATTGATTCGGATCTTTACTGCCGCCAGAATCGTGATTATGGAAGGTTATGGTCTTACAGAAACCTCTCCCGTGATCTCGGTCAACCGGTATAATGTAAAACAAAGAATGTTCGGGACGGTAGGTCCATTGATCGATGGGGTCTCTGTGAAAATTGCCGAAGATGGTGAAATACTCAGCAAAGGTCCCAATATCATGATGGGATATTATAAGCGACCTGACCTTACTGCGGAAGCAGTGACCGATGGATGGTTTCATACGGGAGACATCGGCGTGATGACTGAAAATAATTTTCTTCGTATCACTGACCGGAAGAAAGAGCTCTTTAAGACCAGTGGTGGCAAATATGTAGCGCCGCTGGCCATTGAAAATAAACTAAAGGAATCTCCATTCATTGAACAGGTGATGTTGGTTGGTGCCGAGAAAAAATTTGTGAGCGCACTGATCGTTCCTTCGTTTCCCAATCTTCGTGAATGGTCGAGGAAAAATAATATTCCAGCAGAAAAGAATGAAGAGCTTATCCGGAATCCAAAGGTTACCGATCTGTTTCGCGAATTGATCGACAGCTTCAATAAATTCTTTAATCACGTGGAGCAGGTAAAAAAATTCGAATTACTTCCCAATGAATGGAGTATCGATACGGGAGAGATGACCCCGAAACTCTCTCTGAAGCGCAAGGTGGTAATGGAAAAATACAGAGATGCTATTGACAGGATGTATTCCTGATCTTAACATTTATTTCTCTCTTCCGATGGAATCTTTTTTGGACCTGGTCACCATTTTCTGAACGAATTCATCGAATTTCTTTTGTTGATCGCCATGAAACAATTTTCTTACACGTTGAAAATGCGCAAAAGTCATTTTGTCGGCATCGGCCTGAAGGTCGGTGATCCTTTTGCCATAGACGTCCATAAGACTGTCACTTACCTGCGATTCTTTTATCAGGCCAAAGTACGCAGCCTTGGCGGCTTTTATAGAGTCAAATAACGGCCTTATCATTTTGAAATGGGCTTCCTTTAATTCCTCAAAATCCTTCTTTTGTTGATCAGTGAGGTTAACCTCCTTTGCTAACATTTCAAATGCGCTGCCCCTTTCTGAACGTTTTCCTTCATGATGGTTTCTGGCTCTCACCAAAAACACAACGAGGACGACGTTGAGCAACAACAACACGACAACCGCGATTGTGAGAATCTTATTGGCGCTTTTCATCTAATTATTGTAAAAGAATATTATCTGGAATATACCGGTTCATTTTTCCTGGTTCAGGTCATAAGCGAAGTTATCATTGACGCTATATTCCGAAGCCAGCGACTGAAATCCTTCTGTATCTGCAAGGGGACTAGTTCGCTCGCTGCTTTCTACACGCAGCAGCATAGCTGTATTGAATAAAAGTACCAGGATCACCGCCCACAATGCAAAAGCAGGACGTAATACCCATGATTTAGATATCCCCTTTTCTTCTTGCCGCTCCATCCTCGCTTTCAAACGGGTGTAAAAATAATCAGGAGCTGTGGCCTTGCGATGGCCGTCCAGGCTGTTTAGAATTTCTTCAATCTTCTTGTTTTCTTCTTTGTTCATATACATCAATTTTGACGTTATTAGAACCGAAAACCTTCGTTAAACAAAATCTTAAACTACTCATTTGTATCGTTTCCCGTGAGTATTTTTCGAAGGTTTTGTTTGGCTCTATGCATCAGTGATTCCACCGCAGCAATCGAAAGTTGCATTACATCACTAATCTCTTGATAACTAAGGTCTTCCAATTTATGTAGCGTAAATGCTGTTTTCTGGTTTTCAGGTAGTTGTCCAATGGCCTTAAAAAGCTTTGCGGCGCTTTCCTTTTTCTCGATCGCTACACCCGGATGGTTAAAATCGGGCAGGTCCGGAACAGCTTCATTTCCCTGGCCAATGAGACGCTGCAGAAAACCAAATCTTTTCTTGCTCTTACGGCTTCTTAATAGATCCAGCGCCCGCGACGTGGTGATCCGGTAGATCCAGGTTGATAGTTTTGCTTCCCCTTTGAATGTATGAATGGAGCGAAATACCTGGATAAATACTTCCTGCGAAACATCCTCGGCATCTTCGGCATTTTGAACGATTCCAATGGCAGTATTGTAAACCCTGTCCTGATGAGTCTCTACCAAAACCCTAAAAGCCGCTTCATCGCCCTGGCGAAGACCCTGTATTAATTCCTGTTCATCCAAAGGTAGTCGGCTTTTATTTTTGAGGATGTAACTTACGAATTCAGAATTAAAACATTTTCCAATGAACCATTCAAAAAATTGGGACAGAAGACAGTTTGTAACTCATTTAATGGCGTTTGGCGGCGGGACAGCTTTGTTGACGATGCCGGGAATTGCCTTCGGAAATACTACGCATTCCCACGCCCTACTGACCATCAAGGACGTGATAGATTTGATCATAAAGAATATTCCAGGCGCCCCTTTCAGCCAGACGGTAGACACTATAAAATCCGGCAATCCCAATCAACCTGTAAAAAGCATTGTCACGACCATGTTTTCAACGGTCGAAGTAATTGAAAAGGCTGCTCAACTGGATGCAAATTTCATCATCGCTCACGAACCTACATTTTATAATCATCTGGATGAAACGAACTGGTTGGATAAAGACGAATCGTTTCATTATAAAGAAAATCTATTAAAAAAGAATAACATGGTTGTATGGCGTTGCCACGATTATATTCATGCTCATCAACCCGATGGAGTGATCATGGGTGTATTGGAAGCCCTGGGTTGGGAAAAATATTATGATGCACAGAAGCCTTACGTCGTGAAAATTGACCCTACCAGTTTGCAAAACATCATTCAGCTTTCCAAAAACAAACTGGAGATTGAACACATCAAGTATATCGGCGATTTGTCTAATCAATGCAGCAAGATCATTATCGCACCAGGAGCTCCGGGAGGAAGAAGGCAAATAGAAGGATTGCAACGAGAAAGGCCTGACCTGTTAATCTGCGGAGAACTCAATGAATGGGAAACCAGCGAATATGTTAGAGATCTACGTGCAATGGGATCAAAAACTTGTCTTATTGTCCTAGGGCATATTGTAAGCGAAGAGCCGGGATTGCAATGGATGATGAAATGGTTGCAGCCTCAATTACCAGGCATCAAGATCACACATATTCCTTCGAAAGACGCATTCAAATGGGCCTGATCGATCATCGAAGATTGATCAATGGAATAATACCAAACCAAAAAATATAGGTCAGTGTAGCGATCATCAGCGAATCTATCCTGGCCGGAGGAGATGGATTTCTTATATAGCGTCCGACAAGAATTATGATCAACAAAGCATGGGGAATGGAGGCATACAGAATTCCATTGAAAACCTCCGGCAGAATGTCTAACAACCTAAACGCAAGAATTGTTCCTGCCGACAAAATAGTAAATGCAATAGCTAATCGGCCGGCGCCTTTTCTTCCAAACCTCACAGCCCAGGTTCGTTTATTAATTAATTTGTCGGCTTCATAGTCCGGAACTCCGGAAAGAATGATCGATGGCAGAACCGCTAAGAATAGAGGCAGGCTCAGCAGCCATGGAAGCCGGTCTCCGATGCGTCCGCCCTGAAATAAATAACCACAAATGATGACAGCAAAACTATGCGTGAAACCAACTGTTAACTCCCCCAGTCCGCGATAAGATAGTTTAATGGGTGGTGCTGTATAGCCGATCGCCAGGACAAATAATATTCCACACGTTAAGGAGGTAGTCTGTAGTGATCCGCCTTGACTGCTTAGCAAGAATCCCAAAACGACAAAGGAGAGGGCCAGGGAAGCGAAAATACCTTTCCGGATTTGCCGGAATCCAAGTAGTCCATCTACGATAACCCGGGAACCTCCGGTAAAAGGGCTGAAGTATTTGTTTTTAAGATCCGATTGATAGTCGAAATAATCGTTGATTAACACCGTTGTCATTTCTCCTAAGAACAACCAGAGATAGCCCAACCAAAAAGCAACGACATCAAAACCATATCCGCTATAAGAAGCGCCCCAGCTTCCAGCGGTGTAAGCTATGAAGCTCATAGGATAAAATTGAAGCCGGATTGCTTTCAACCAAAAGCCCAACCGGATCTTTAGCCTTTTCCATGACGAAAGCGATCCTCTTTTCAAATGGGTTGCTTCACGATGAACTTTCCTTATCCAAAGAGTCCTTTTTTCAACAGTTGAATTTCTAACGGGTCCAAAATTCAATGTTCTCGCCATATCAAATCCACAGAAACCCAGTGTAGCTAAACGCATCGCATGATGGCCGGGAGAGCGGTATATTAATTTGTAAACAAAAAGCGGAGTATCCATGGTCGTTATGATCTGCGCTGATCGACCTCTTAGCAAAGGTGCATATCCGGTTCCACCTTCAATCTCTTCAAATGCAAACCCCGAGGTTAACACGCGATCCAAAAATCCTTTTAACAGTGCCGGCATGGTGCCCCACCAGGTAGGATAAACAAATACAATGTGATTTGCCCAAAAGATTAGTTCCTGGGCCCGTTCAATATCAGGTTCCAGTTTTTGGTGATGGTGTACTATATGAGTAACGTTCAGATCAAAAGAAAGATCCACTAAGGTCAATACTTCCACCCGGGCGCCTGTTGTTTGAGCTCCAGCAACATAAGCCTGGACAAATGAATCCGATAAGCTATTTTTTCGCGGATGTCCATTAATGACCAATACATTCATACGGACGCCCATCATGCAATAATGAATTAATTTGAATTAGATATTCAGGCAACTGCCGCGCCGGGCAACTTGATTTCTTTAACCACCTGTTCAAGATTAGCAAGAGATCTTTGAAACTTTGTCTCCAATCTCTTTCTCCTGGTCAAATTAAATAGGAGGCGGGCTAGTGGTTTTTTCCGGATATAATAACTGAGCGTGAGTCTCGTCCTTTTGTCGCCTACCTTTTCCAATATGTAATAGACTGTCGTGCCTTCCCTGTCTTCTGTCTCGCTGAATTCTATTCTTTCAGGATGAAATGAATAGCTGCTTGCATAAACAACGTCCTCTCCGTTTTCAAATACAAACCGGACCTTCATACCCAGCCTGGGCAGGAAATGACTGACTTCCTCCACTGCTTTTACACCTTCTTCCCAGCGGCTACGATAATTAAAATTTCCTGTTGCATGAAATACAGGTATGATATCCGATTCATATTCCCTGGAGAAGGTCATCATTTTTACTTTTTTTAAAAGCTCCAGTGGAGGCAACGGGTCGGGTGCAATATCATTTATTAATGGAGACAGCTGGGCATATTGGAAAGCTATTTCTCCCTCGTCAGTTTGTTTGCTATGGCTGATCCATTCCATCCAATTGGGAAGGTTGGCCGGCGGCTTCGTCTGTAACAAACTCCGGGTGACTAACCAGTACTCATGTTTTTCAATATCGTTTTTTAATAATTGGTGGGCGACGATGATATCCTTTCCAAACAGCTTGTTGAAGTTTTTAACATTGAAAGTAGTGAACTCGCCATAGTGGGTGATCACCTTTAGTGTAAGATCGATGGCTGAAGTACAGGCGTCGCATTGACAAAAACGTCGATGATCATACGAAATCAGTTGCCGGTGAAAGGCGCAAAACATCTTTTCCACCTGCTCATACAATGTTTTAAAATCCGGTGGATCCCCCACTTTATAAAAAAGAATAGCATCTCCTTCGATCTCTGAAACCTCGAGGCCTATTTGATTGGTATTGATCATGGTCTCTAACAGTTCCTGGATGATCAGCCGGCTATGTTCAATCTCCATTTGGTTGACAAACCGCGTAAAGCCACTTATGTCGGGCATGAAGAGTAGCCCTTTGTTTTCCATTTTATAAAGTTAGCATTCAGACTTGGCATAGTATTGTTAGGATTAGTGGAAAATTGCGAGATGCCACCGACGCGAAGGAAACTATCTGCAGGCAAAAAAGTACTCATAATCGTAGGGTTATTACTCATTTTACTGGTGGTTGGATTTCGTATTTTCATGGCACGCTACCTGCCGCCTCTTATCAGGCAGAGACTGAGTGCTTTGATAGTAGAGGGATCCAAAGGCCTTTATCGCTATGAATTGGGGAAAATTGACCCCAGTTTTTGGGGCACTTCACTTCGGTTCACCGACCTCAACATTTATATCGATAGTTTGAAGTATAAGGAACTTCAAGAGAATCAGAAACTTCCACCGCTTACTTTTTCTCTTCACCTTCCTAAAGGAACCATCAACGATGTAGGACTTCCAGCCCTGATACTTCGCAAGAAATTGAATATTGACCTCATCAATTTTGCCGAAGCAAGTATCCAACTCTCACGCCACTTCCAGACAACGCGAAAAGATACTGCGTCCGCCAACGAAGAACCATTATGGAAACTCATTTCGCCCGATCTCCGATCCATTTCCGTCAATCGGATGATATTTCAAAATATAAAAATTCAATACAGCAACGTGGATAGTGCCCGGGCTTTTGCATGGCAGTTTGAAAAGTCTGATTGCATCCTTACAGACATACGGATCGATAGCGCTTCTGCGACCGATATGAATCGTTTACTGTATGCCAGCAATGTTGCCCTGGCGATCAGGGATGTGAAATTAAAGACGACCGATGGACTATATGCCATTGGCGCGGGTAGTATTTTTTATACCTCGTCCGGCCGGTCGATTAACGTTAAACAATTTGCTTTCAATCAACTGGTCGACAATAATGCATTTATTCGCCACTTTGGTTATCAACACGAAATCTACCGGTTAGCTATACCTGAAATCAAGGTTACCAATTTCTCACTGCCTAGCTGGATCAGCTATAATCAACTAGTCATGGACACGATTCATTTAGAATCCCCGGATATCGGAGTGTACATGGACCGCAATGCTCCTCCCAATCCGTATAGCAAAATGGGTAAATTTCCCCAGCAACTCCTGCAGAAAGCTCCATTTGTGATCAAGATCAAAAGGATCATCATCACCAATGGAGATGTCACCTACCGGGAAAAAAATGACCAAACCCAATTGACAGGCAAGCTCGAATTTCCTGCATGTACGGGTTATATAGATAATATTACCAATGACTCTGCTTCCATTGCCGCCTCCCCTCAGTGTGTGGTCAATGCTCACGGCGGGATTCTCAAACCAGGCAATTTGCACGCAATATTCCGGATCAATTTAGCTGATCCCAATGGAAGCTTTAGTTTGTCCACTTCCATCACCAATTTAAATGCTTCGCACATGCAGGCTCTGGTCAAGGCGACCAGTTCCATGGAGATGCAGTCCTTCAATATGCACCGCCTCGACTATACTTTAACGGCGAATCAATACAGCGGCACTGGCCAATTGAAAATGAAGTACGGGGATATGGACGTTTTAATGAATAAAGTAAAGGACGATGGGTCGCTTGACAAGAAAGGGTTGTTGTCATTTTTGGTCAATCACCTGGTGATCTATAAAGAAAACCCTATGAATGATGGAGAAGAACGGATCGCAACTGATGTCAAGTTGCAACGCGTTGCCACAAAATCCTTTTTTAATTTTATTTGGAAAACGCTGTTTACCGCGGCAGGTAAGATCATACTGCGCCCTGTAGCGCAGCGAAAAATAGAAAAGAAGAAAGAGAAAGCGAAAAACAAAAAAGAAAAAATGGACACATCAAAAAAATGAAGTGTTTATGGAAGAATATTTATTTAATATTTTTCTTAAAATTGTCCCTGCATATATCGAATGGTCCACTTAAAAGAACAGGTTTTAATATAAAACATTGAATGATGAAAAAGATAGTAGCAGCGATTCTCGTCTTGATTAGTTTTGGAAAAAGCCATTCCCAGGATACAACCGCCAAGGTTCAAATGGCGGCGGGAAGGCAATACCTTGCCTCTGGTTGGAAAACGTTTTGGTGGGGAAAACACTACCGTAAGGAGTGGGCCACACCTGTCAGCTTCCCGATTCTGAATCTGGCCACTTACAAAGGCGGGCTAAAGCCTTTGAAAGCAGGCGGAGGCCATCAATCCAAAACGCTTCGGCTGGAAGCTGGAGATGGAAAAGAATATGTGCTTCGAACCGTTGACAAAAGCCTGGATGTATTGGTACCGGATCCATTTAAGGAAACATTCATCAATGATATTGTAAACGATCAGATCAGCACCGCTCATCCCTATGGAGCTCTTGCCATTACTAACATGGCAGGACAACTGAACTTACTTCATACCAATCCAATTATTGTTTATGTACCCGACGCGCCGGAGCTGGGGGAATTCAGATCAGAATTTGCGCATAAGCTATGCCTGCTCGAGGAAAGGCCTTCAGGCCAGGGTTGGAAGGATGACCCGATTGCTAATAATGCCGATGACATTGACAATACTGAAAAATTGCTGGAAAAGGTTTACAAGAGTACCAAGAACCAGGTTGATCAGAAGGAGTTCCTGAAAGTCAGATTATTTGATATGATCGTAAATGACTGGGACCGCCACGAAGACCAATGGGTTTGGGCCGCCCATGAAAAGGACTCAATGACGATCTTCACCCCCTTTGGCAGGGACCGTGACCAGGCCTTTTCCAAAACAGATGGATTCGCTGTATGGTTGTTGTCCCGTCCATGGGCATTTAGGCCTCTGCAAAACATGGATACGAAAGTGAAGGATTTGTTAGGTGCAAATTTCTCTGCACGTTTCATGGATCGCCAATTCCTGAATCAGCTTGACAAAGAAGATTGGAAACAGACCATCTCGGATATTCAAACAAATATGACAGATGATGGAATTCGCAGCGCTATAAATACAATGCCTCCTGAAGTGAATCAGATATCGGGAGACTTTTTGATCAAGAGGTTAATCCAACGCAGAGATAATCTGCCCGGCTATGGTATGAGATATTATACTTTGTTAACAAAGCGGGTTACTATTGCCGGATCTGAAAAGAAAGAAGAATTCATTGTTGACAATATCAATGCTGATCAAGTATCCATCACCGGATTACGGCAAAATAGCGATACTTTTTTTCATCGCGTGTTTAAGAGAGATGAGACCAAGGAGATCAATATCTATGGACTTGATGGCGACGATCAGTTTACGTTTTCCGGCGATAGCCGAAACAAGTTCACTATTCGCGCGATTGGCGGAATAGGAGACAACAAATATGTGACCACACGATCTTCGGGTGCCGGTAAGAAGATCCGGATCTATGACTCCTTATATAATGCAGACCTCTCCCATCGGTTAGTTCGTGTAAATAAGCGCAGCGACAGCATGTATCGCTATAACCGGCGAGCTGTAAAATATGATTGGTACATACCTCTTATTATTCCAGGCTATAATCCGGATGATGGTGTTTCCATTGGCCTCGGGTTTTTATATCGCAAGCAACAATGGGGCAAGACTCCTTATGGTTGGCAACAGCGGCTGACGATCACATATGCTACCGGCACACAGGCTCTCGGATTCAGCTATAAAGGAATATTTAAACGGAGGGTTGGAAGATTGGACTTCGATTTGGAGGCTTCTTATAAAGGACCGCGTTACACTCTCAACTACTATGGCCTGGGAAATAATACAACTTTAATCACAAACACTAAATCCTATTATAGGGTCAAATCAAATATTCTATCAGTTAGTCCCGGGATCAGTCACACCTCGCCTCATTCAACGTTTAGGACGGGGCTTCTATTTGAAACGGTAGATATTTTAGAAAACCAGGATAAATTTATTACATCACCGGCAGCTAATATTAATTCGTCGGTATTCAAGAACAAACCATATGGAGGTGTAACTGGCGAGTGGGTAATCTATACTCCGCGATCTCTTCGTTTTCCTTCGGGCGGGATCAACTTGGTTACAGGATTTTCCTATTTGCGTGAATTGCAGGATTCATCGAGAAATCTTCTCAAGCTGCGTGGTTCTTTTGCATTTTATTTCACGCTCTTCAAGGTGTTGACCTTTGCACACCGGACTGGTGCAGAGACCAATTTTGGGAAATATGATTTTTATCATGCAAGTGCCCTCGGCGGAAATGAAAACCTCAGAGGATATTGGCGCAACCGGTTCGCCGGCAAGAGTAGTTTCTATCAAAACACGGAGTTAAGGATCAAGTTGGCAAATTTGAAGGGATATGTGGTGCGGGGATTGATTGGTCTTGTGGGATTCGTGGATGATGGAAGGGTTTGGGAGAAGAATGAAAATTCGAATGACTTGCACATTGGCTATGGAGGAGGAATTTTCTACCTGCCGTACAATGCGCTTGCATTGAATTTATATTATGCTTCATCGAAAGAAGTGAATATGGTTGTGCTTCGGGCAGGATTTTTCTTCTAAGTTGTTTAAAATCTCTCCAAAAGGAAGACTGGGGTCATTCTAGGGGATGACGCCTTCAAGGATTTTATTCAATTTGGTTGTATCAATATTTCCTCCGGAAATAATACATACAATTTTGCCACTGCCTGCTTTACCTGTTAGAGCTGATGCTAGAGAGGCTGCACCTGCACCTTCAGCAACGAGGCGACAACGCTCTACCAACAATTTAATTGAGTCAGCGATCTGCCGAAGGCTGACAACGATTGATCCATCCACCAGGTTGCTTACCAGACTCCACATTTCCTGGAGAATGGTTGCACTGCCCATTCCGTCCACGAACGATGGAGTATATTCAATTTTCATAGGAGTTCCATTGGCTAAGGAAGGAAAAAGTGGCGCAGCTGTTTCCACTTCAGAAGCAAAGACTTTTGTATCGGGTTTCAAGGTTTTTATAGCAGAGGCGATGCCGCTGATCAACCCTCCCCCACCATAGGGAACAATAACGGTATCCACATCCGGAAGATCTTCGAGTATCTCCAGGCCAATTGATGCATTGCCAGCAATTACTTTTGGATCGCTAACCGGATGAATAAAGGTTCCCGTCATGCCTTGAAATTTTCGTGTAACTAGTATCTGCCACCAATCATTAAAGGGAATTTTAATATACCGTGCATGAAGGCGTTCGATCGCCTCCAGTTTAGTAGCAGGGGCATGATCTGGAACAATAGCTGTACATGGAATATTCATTGTTCTGGCAATCCAGGCTACGCCTTGTGCCATGTTTCCTGCACTAGCTGTGTAAACACCTTCTTTCAAAATTTTTTTGTCAATTGCATTCAGTGCATTGCAGGCTCCCCGAATTTTGAATGAGCCGATAGGTTGCAGATTTTCCAACTTTAGATAAAGCTCCCCGGGAAATTCCTCATGGTGAAACTGTAAGAGTGGCGTTCGATTAACCTTTCCCCGTATTCTTTCCTGGGCATACTTGATTTCATCTAATGGCATAATGGATGGTAATGGATCCAGAGAGCTCATCTGTCAACTTTATTTTATTATTTTCTTATAAACATGAAATACCGAATATATGTCTTCTATAGCCAGACCAAGTGATTTAAAAACCGTAATATCATCTGGACCCGTGCGCCCCGGTTTTTTTCCAATCAATACCTCACCAATTTCTCCAATAACATGTTTCTTATCTATAACTCCTTCTTGTTGCGGAATTATGAAATCCCCGGCTTCGCTGTATATGGATTCATAGCAGTCTGTAAATAATTTGGCAATGGCGATAGCACGAGTATCTAACTCCCGTGCCTTAGGTGTACTTGATCCGACAGCGTTAATATGTGACCCCTTTGCAATCCACGTTCCCTTTATAATAGGTTGCGATGATGCAGTAACAGCACAGATGATATCCGCGTCCCTAACAGCTTCTTCTTCATCCTTTGCAATTATCAAATCGAGTTTATGCTTATTTAGTACGCGGGCGGCCAACTCTTTCGCATTTCCATCGTTCCTGCTCCAAATCGTAACCTTTTTAATGTCTCTCACCAGAAGTATTCCTTCGATATGCCCCATTGCCTGCGTGCCGGACCCTAATATAGAAAGAGTCTCGGCATCGCCTCTTGCCAGCAGGTCAGTAGCAAGGGCGGTAGTTGCTGGCGTTCGCAGTGCAGTTATCTCGTCTGCATCAGCCATGCAAAGAGGTGTGCCATTTTTTGCATCAAATAAAATAACAACTCCCTGGTGAGAACTCAATCCAAGTTTTTTATTGTCAGGAAAGACACTGATCACTTTAATTCCCATGATCTGCAGATTCTCTGCATGCGCTGGCATCATACCTAATACACCCTTTCTGTCAGGAAGCCACATCAAGGAACGCAATGGTTGAAGGCATTGATCACTTGCCAATGATCGGAAAGCATCCTTCATCACGGTGATACACTCGCTCATTGGAAGTAGCCTCTTGATGGTTTCTTTATCTATTACTATTGGTTCCGGCATTCCTCAAATTTATAGCCCTCTAATCATATTCTCTTAAATATGATTACGTCAACTAGTTTAGGAGCGTTTTATAAAATTTTGCCAGGCAATAATGATTTGTTACATTGAGTATAGCTAAAACCCCATCAACAAGATATTTTTAAATTTATTTTTTTATGAAACCGCTCGATAGAAGGAAGTTCCTAAATCAAACAGCGCTGGGAATAGGTTCTGCGCTGCTTTATCCCCAATTGTTCAAACAGTTTGCCTCGTTACACGGAGCAGCGACTCAACCCATCGGAACCCAGGTTTGGTTTGTAAAGGATAAGCTTATAAAAGATTTTCCAGGAACGCTGAAATGGTTGGCCGGTATGGGTTACCAGGTTATCGAAATGTGTTCGCCTGTCGGTTATATAGACAGTGGCTTTGAACCGCTTACAAAAATTAAAGGCGCCGATATGCGCCGAATTATCAATGATACAGGGCTAAGTTGCCCGACCTGCCATTTTAATTTTGGAGAGCTCACCGAAAAATTGGACGATACCCTGGAATTTGCGGGACAATTGGGACTCTCTGATCTTGTTTGCTCCAGTTTTTGGTTACCTGACACAGCCACACTGAAGGATTATTTGGATGCAGCGGATAAGTTAAACAAGGTCGGAGAAAAAGTAAGTAAGGCAGGGTTCCAAACAGGGTTTCACAATCACGAGATGGAATTTGGCAAACGAGATGGTACTGTCATCTACGACGCATTGATGAATCAATTTGATCCGAAACTAGTCAAGATGCAATTTCAGACGGAAGTGATAAATCTGGGATATAAGGCGTCTACCTATTTTACAAAATACCCGGGAAGGTTTATTTCTTCTCATATGTCTGATTGGAGCGCTGATAAAAAACAGGTTCCTATTGGTCAGGGGATCATCGATTGGAAAGAATTTTTCGCGGCAGCTCCGGCAGGAGGGCTTAAACATTTCCTCGTCGAGATGGCAGAGCCCACACTCAAGGAAAGTGCGGCGTATCTCCATAAATTGTTGGACAAGGCCTAGATGCTAGAGTGTCATCTCACCCCAACCCTTCCTGTATTCCCTTTTCACAAATTGGTTGGCAGCTTCGAAATTGGTGATACGCATATTCTCACCATCCCATTTATATGTTCTATATCTACCTGGCGTATTAATGCTTTCCATGTTGCCATATACCGGATCATTTCTTTTCACTTTTTCCCGAAGGTTGAAACTCCGCAACAATAAATTGCCCATCAAGACGGTCTCAGTTAACGGTCCTGCATAGCCGACAAAAGGTGAATCCACTTCAGCATTTCCATAGCCGGCAATACATGCATCCACCCATTGCCACCAATGACCATCCATGCCACCGGCAACGCGAGGATACTTTTGCGGAATATTTACATCCTTATTTAATGACAAAGGAAGAAGACGTGGATGACTTCCACCCCAACCACAAGACACCTTTCCCTTTGTGCCTATGAATAAAGTGCCTCCTTCAAAATCGTTTTCCTCAGGAACGTCAGCCAGTGCTTCATTCATATTGAGATCAGGATCCAACTCATCCGGCCGATCCGGTACTATGCCGCCATCCATCCAATAAAGTTTTAGATCCCGGCCATCCTTCAATTTGAATTTATAACGTAATACACTCGCCACCGGAATACTTTCCGGATAATCGCTTTCCTGGAAGATCCCTGAATAATTCGTGGTGGCACTGCAAGTGACTTCCGTTGGATAACCCAAATTCAAAAGCTTGAATGCTGGACCAATTATGTGGCAGGCCATGTCTCCAAGTGCGCCGGTTCCGAAGCGCCACCAACCACGCCAATTGAAGGGAACCAGGTTATCTATATAATCGGTTTTTTCGGCAGTACCCAACCATAAGTCCCATTTCAATTCTTTTGGAACTACTGCATGTGTTTTTGGCCATGGTATTCCTTGCGGCCATACGGGACGGTTCGTCCAATTATATACTTGTTCAATATCGCCAATCAATCCTGCCTCAAACCATTCTCTCATGGTCCTCATTCCATCGCAGGATGCACCCTGATCGCCCATTTGAGTGACCACCTTATATTTTTCTGCAGCTTGTGTAAGTATTCGGGCTTCATAGATATCATGCGTGAGCGGCTTTTGCAGGTATAAATGTTTCTTCAGCTTCATCGCACTCAAACCCACAATAGCATGGTTGTGGTCTGGGATCGCTACCGATACGGCATCGAAATTCTTACTTTCCTTTTCAAACATTTCACGCCAGTCGTGGTAAAATCCTGCTTTTGGAAATTGTTTTCTCCGGGGCGCCGCCATGCGGTCGTCCACATCGCATAGAAAAGCGACAACTGCATTTTTTTTAGGCGCCGTGGCGTAATGATTAATATCGCTTTCCCCTTCTCCTCCACAACCAACGGCTGCTATATAAAGTTTATCGCTCGGCGCTACAAATCCTCTGCCCAAGACATGACGGGGTATAATATAAGCCCCTGCTGCGGTGAGGGCCGTATTTTTTATGAAGTCGCTGCGACTGATCAGTTTCTTGTTAGAGTTTTTCTTACTGTTTTCCATAATCTTTTGTTTTGTTTATTCTCACAACGGGTAACTAAGGTAAATGCTTCTACTGTGGTTCAAAAAAAATTATAAAGTAACTTGTCCCGATGGAAGATATTTCACCCAGCACGAAAAATCGAATTGGTCGGGTAAGGAAAAATTTAAGGCAGGGACTTTCCCTGGCCTGGGCGGCGTCTCCACGTTTATTAATTCGATATACGGTCCTCGGAATATTTACTGCCATCATGCCTCCCATTTCGGTTTACCTGGGAGCACAGCTTGTCAATAAGATCGCGGATGCTCGTATAAATTCGCTTCCGTTTGAAGACTTCATTCCTATTTTGTTAGGCTTGTGGATCTCTACCGGCTTGCATCGCGCGGTAGGAGCATACCTGGGATATGGCAGAAACCTGTACGTCCGACGTGTAGAATTAGAAGCTGAGCGACGCCTACTTAATAAGGCCTCCAAAGTAGATCTAGGTCATTTTGATAACTCGGATTGGTTCGACCGGCTTGCGAGAGCGAAGCGGGATGTATCCTGGAGACCCGGCGATCTGACCTGGTCTGTACTTGGGTTGTCAGGAAATATAGTTACCATAATACTCATGGCCGGGTTATTAGCAAGTCTTCATTATGTCCTGGTCATTCTCGCGCTGGCTGCTGCATTTCTTTCCCTCGCTATTGAAAGCAGGGTGACTTCAAAGCTTTATAAATTTTATTATAAAGAAACTCCGGAGGAGCGTGAGCGTGGATATATCGGTGAACTGCTTGTTGAACCCCGAAGCACCAAAGAAATCAGGGCCAATGTGTTGGCAGATTATTTATTAGACAGGCATCGCCGACTGTCCGAAGATTTGTTCAAACAGAGGGAACGTATGTATCGCTCCGGAACAAGAATTTCCGTGCTTACAGGTATTGTCACCGGCACAACATTGGCGCTTGCGTATGCATTTGTCGCGCTGCGTGGTCTGGAAGGAACGATCAATGCAGGTGGTGTGGTGCTGGTGGTCGGCGCATTTACTTCTGTCTCGGGAACGCTCGGACAAATCTCTTCTACGTTTGTCGCGGTTGATCAGCATACGACTTTCCTCGATGACTACTTTTCATTTCTATCTATTGAAGAGCTGATACCTATTCCCGCGAAGCCTATTGAAATTCCTCAAGGACCTATCAACAGTATTGAATTTGAAGATGTCGGTTTCACATATCCCGGAGGCAGTGAACCGGCATTGCAAGGATTGAATTTAAGAATAAGACCTGGCGAGTTGATAGCCCTGGTGGGTGAGAACGGTGCGGGTAAGAGCACCCTCATAAAATTATTGCTTCGGTTTTATGATGCTCAGCATGGAGCGGTTAGCGTCGGGGGTATCGATGTAAAAGATATGGATCCCACTTCATTGAGAAGTCGAATAGGCGTGCTATTTCAGGATTATACCAATTACGAACTGACGGTCAGGGAAAATGTAATGATGGGCTGGCCTTATGGCAAGACAGATGATGATCGTGTAATGAAGGCACTAAAGGATTCGCGTAGTGAATGGTTAGTAAAGAAAATGCCAAATGGACTTAACTCCAAAGTTGGCCGTTTGTTTGAAGGTGGGCATGATCTTTCGGGCGGAGAATGGCAGCGATTGGCATTAGCTCGCCTCATGTTTCGGGATGCGGATATATGGATCATGGATGAACCAACTTCATCCCTGGATCCAGAGGCTGAAGCTGCCATATTTGCTGAACTAAAAGAAAATTTGAAGGACCGGATCGGCATTGTCATATCACATCGTTTTTCAACTGTACGTATTGCCGATCGCATCGCGGTGATTGATGGAGGCCGCGTGACTGAACTGGGCACGCATGAAGAATTATTAAGAGCAAAAAACAGGTATGCTCAATTGTTTGAATTACAAGCCTCCGGTTATCGATAAACATATTGGGGAAATTAATACACCAAATTAATAACTTCGAAACTCTTTGCTTGGAACCATTTTTGTGACGAACCCCATTTTTAAGAGCGTCAATTTTAAAATAAATTTTATGGCAACAACTCAAAAAATTAATTCCAACCTGTGGTTTGATACACAGGCTGAGGAAGCGGCAAAATTTTATACTTCTGTCTTTAAGAATTCAAAGTTGGGCAAGATCTCCCGGTATGGGAAAGAAGGATTTGAAATTCATAAAAGACCAGAAGGTTCCGTTATGACCGTTGAATTTTGGCTGGAAGGTCAACTGTTCACGGCGTTAAATGGTGGACCACATTTCAAATTCAATGAGGCAATTTCTCTAGTCATCAATTGCGATAACCAGGAAGAGGTCGATTTTTATTGGAACAAACTCTCGGAAGGTGGCGATAAGAATTCGCAGCAGTGCGGATGGTTGAAAGATAAATACGGTTTGTCATGGCAGGTCGTACCAAAAATTTTGGGCGAATGGATGAGCGATCCGGACAAAGAAAAAGCGGGAAGAGTGATGAATGCGATGCTAAAAATGAAAAAGATAGAGATTGCCAAGTTGAAAGAGGCTTACTCAAACATGGCGTTAGCATAATTTTCAAAGCCCCCCTTTGGGAGATTTAGGGGGGCTTTATTTTCGCCCTTTGCTGAATAAGCTTCCCAAAAGAAAAATAAAGAAATCATTCCGCCCCAGAACCCATAATCATAAGATAAAATAAATATTTTTTCTAACTTTATAGTGCATTTTTTGAAACCTAATATCGATCTTATGGCAAACAAGGCACTCTTCAATTTTGTAGCCGGTGCGGCGGTCGGCACTTTGTTAGGAATTCTGTTTGCACCGGCCAAAGGTGCGGAAACAAGAAGAAAAATCTTTAAAACCACCGACGACGTGGCTGATTCCGTTAAGACTGTCTTTAGTGATTTTGTGGAGACAATTAAAGACATCTACACAGGCATATTTGATGAAGTAGAAGATGAGGAAAAAAGACTCGAAAGAGAGTCCCGGTTTGATTCCATTCGTACCGAGACAAAATTAATCAAAGACCAAGCCGATTCACTAAAAAACGCCTTGTCTTAAATCGAAATCAAAAAATTTCCCCCATGCCTTATTCTTACTGCACGAATACCCGTTCAGACTGGTTCGCCGTCTTTAATAAATATATCCCTCCTGAATAAGCATTTAAATTGATTGGCGTTGTACCTGGATTCAACTGTTTTTGCCAGATTAATCTGCCTTCGCTATCGTAAATGGAAAGATTAGCCGACTGATTCATTTTGATTTGCAGAATCCCATTTGTGACAGGGTTATTCAATATTGAAAATGCCAGCTTGTTGTCTGTAAACCGTACCATCCGGACTTCACTATAACTTTTCCTGCCATCCAGATCTGATTGCATAATGCGGTAGTAGTTATTACCCGTTTGAGGAGATTTATCAATAAAGCTGTAGTCACTAACGCTAGTGCTATTGCCGGCAGCCATTATTATTCCAATGTCGCTCCAATTTGCAGCATCAACACTATGCTGAACAATAAAATTTTTTGAGTTCTGCTCGCTGGATGTACTCCATCTTAGCAGTATCGAGGTATTTTGTTTCTCTGCTGTAAAGCTGCGCCACGTAACCGGAAGAACAGCGAGGCTTGAAAACTGAGTTACAAAATTGGAGTTGGCACCAGTCAAGTTAAAATTGGTGATCGTCCCATTATTCTCGCCCTTCTGGTCAGGCAAAGTAGCTAGTCCGGTGTTAGTTCCTGCGGTGATTCCCTGGTTTGTTGTGTAATAGCTTACCAATGCGGTTTGAGTTGTAGGGTCCAGTTCCCTACTCATATTCGCCTGGATTTCGGCTTGAGTCCTTGCGACATTCCATACTCTGAATTCATCGGCAAAACCTCCAAAATATTCCAAGAATCCCGTCTGATTTCCCAATGTCAGCGGATTTGAATTGGAAGCAATAGTTCCCGCTATCACTAGTGATGAAGCCAATGTTCCGTCGACATACACCTTCATTGTTGTCCCATCATAGGTGCCTGCTAAATGATGCCACGCATTCAATGAAGGATAGTTGACTTGAAGTACTTTCCAGCTTCCTGCAATAAATAAATAGAATATGGCGTGTGTCCAGCCATCGTCGGTACGCGGGAAAATATAACCGTTATTGATGGTATTGCTGGATTTATTGATCACGTTTTGAATTCCAGTGTTTTTAGTTGCGTAGACCCAGGCTTCCAATGTTATTGCAGTGGTAATATCCAGTGAATTGTTATCAGGCATTGTAACCACATCATTGATACCGTCGAAGGAAAGCGCATTGGCGGCAAATTGAACAGGACTCAGCGCCCAACCGGGTGTATTTTGTAAAGTACCGTCCAAACCCATCGTATTTGTGCAGGAATTGATCAATGTGAGACCTCCATTTTCATTGCATTTGTAATAGGCCACTAAGCCACTGGCACCGTTAGCCGGACCTTTGAACATTTTTTGTTTGATCTGTGCCTGGGTGAGAGCAATATTCCAGATGCGGACTTCATCTACATTTCCCTGGAATACACTTGAGCCAGCAAAGTGACTTGCGACATATGTAACCTCGGAGGTGTAAGCCGGCACTGCGCTATTGGTGCTGACCAATACACCATCTCTATATAATTTCATCGTAGTGGTTGGCTGATCATACGTGACAGCCACATGTACCCATTGATTCGTTGGGAAGGTGATTACGTCGTTGACCTGCGAATAGTTTCCTGCCTGCCCGGCTCTTAAAGTCCCGCTGTTAATCCACAATGGTGTATTGTTGGAAGATATGATATTGCGATTGCCAGTGGCGTTGGTGAGAAAGACCCAGGCTTCTTTGGTATAGGAAGTGTTGGAAGCTAACGGCGAACCGATATCGACGTATTGATTAGAACCATTTAGGGTTAGGGCATAGTTAGTTTGTGCAATGATTGATAGAGCCGGCAGGGTAAGCAGGATAATAAGCAGTCCTTTTTTCATAGATAAATATTCTTTGAGGGAAAGGGAATGCCGCAAACTTAGAATAATTTGAACTTGAGATAGCCCTAAGTTTTCCCCTCACTATTTATCCTCATCTTCCTTAACGAATGTGCCGTTGGCATCAAACTCAGCCTTCATCTTTTTTCCAGCCATATCGAATTTGGCCTTGTAGGTTTCGTTATTGTCCTCATGTGCATTTTCCCAGGTAATACCTGTCGCTGTGGAATATTTTGCACTGAATGCGGACTTAACCGATTCAGGAACATCTTTTATCGATAATTCCTTGTCTCCTTTTCCTTTTTTATCGCTGCTGCAAGCGGGGATAGCATAAAGAGAAATACTAATCGTTAGAATTATAATGACCTTTTTCATATAAAATGATTTGCCTTCCCTATACAAACCTAATGCCGTTATCTTTTACAACTTCAAGATAATGGCCCTCTTTGTGTATCTTTTGTTCCCGTTGGGTCATCTATACTAAAAAAAATATTCTTTTTATGAATAAAGTATACAACCGGTTCCAATCAAGAAGACAGTTCATTGGCACTTTTGCGGCGGCGATTCCCCTTTTAACATTAGGGAAAGTAGAGCCAGAAATCATTTTGCACAATGGAAAAATTTTCACGGTCAATGTCAACGAACCAACCGCAGAAGCCATAGCTATTGGCGAAGGAAGGATAATAGCGGTAGGAAGCAATGCAGAGGTATTAAGAATGGCAACAGGTCGGACAAAGAAAATTGACTTAGGATATAAAACCGTTGTCCCAGGTTTTATCGATGCCCATACTCATCCGGCCTATGCAGGCATTAAACATTTGAAAATGGTCGATTGCGATTTGCGCTCGATAAAAGAAATTCAGGAAGCGATCCGCAAACGAGCAGCGATAACTGCTAAGGGCGAGTGGGTGGAAGGATTTAAATACGATGACACAAAAACCAGTGAGGGCCGCAAAATAAATTTAACCGATTTAGATGAAGCTGCTCCAGAGCATCCCGTACGAATAACGCACCGGGGAGGTCACACTAATTACTGTAATTCTCTTGCTTTCAAGTTGGCAAAAGTAAATGAAGCAACTCCGAATCCGCAGGGCGGGGAATTTGAAAAATCTACCGATGGAAAGTTGACCGGTTGTGTAAAGGAATCCGCCACGGATGTCTTTGATAACCTCATTCCCAATTTAGACACACGTGATGAAATGCGCGAAGGTGTGAAACTGATTTCGAAGATGATGGCCAGGACAGGAATTACATCCGCCACTGATGCCGGTGGAAGCCCGGAATATTTGCAGGGTTATGAAGATGCTTACGAATCCGGGGACTTAAAAATCCGCATTTATTTTATGGTTTTATATCCCCATATCGAGAAAATGATTGCTGCCGGAGTCAGAACAGGTATGGGCAACGATTGGGTAAAAATTGGAGGTATGAAAATGACCTGCGATGGATCCATATCGGAGCGAACGGCGAGATTATCACAGCCATATATCGGTCGCCCCAATGATTACGGTATTCTTGTAATGGATGAAGAACAAATGTATCCTTATGCAAGAAAAGCCTACGATGCGGGATGGCAGATCGGCATACATTCAAACGGAGATGTGGGTATCGACACAACACTCAAGCTATATGAGCGCCTCAATAAAGAACAACCGAAACGAGATCCTCGTTTCAGATTAGAACACTGCACAATGATCAATGATGACCTCATCCGACGCATAAAAGCGTTGGGTGCAATCCCCACTCCTTTTTCCACCTACGTTTATTACCATGGCGAAAAAATGAAGTTGTACGGTGAAGACCGCCTAAAAAACATGTTTGCCTTAAGAAGCTTCATCAATGCGGGCATCAGGCCCACACAGGCTTCGGATTATCCCCCAGGGCCATTTGAACCCATGATGGCCCTACAATCAAGTGTGACGCGTACCGACATGAAAGGAAATACCTGGGGTGCCAATCAAAGAGTTACAGTAGAGGAAGCCATTAAGATCGGTACGATCAATGGAGCGTACGCTTCCTTTGAAGAAAACACTAAAGGATCTTTAGAAGCAGGAAAATTGGCTGACCTGGTAGTGTTGGGCCGCGATCCATTTAAAGAAGATCCTTCAACATTGATTAGCATTCCAATTGAAAGAACGATGGCGGGAGGTAAATGGGTTTTTGAAAGTTAAGGAGACGGAATGGTATGGGAACCTAAATGGAATTGCAAATACTCCCTGGTGTATCGCGATAGTAAATGTAGCTCGGGTGGTCAATTTCTTTTACCGTCAATAGCATCTCCGCTTTTTCCCAAAAAAAGCTATCCTCGCTATATTCAACATCTTTATTAAACCCTCCGAGCGCACGGAAGATTTCTGTCTTACCAAAGAAGGTGGGTCCTATACGACAGTTGGAGAGGTGGATCTGTTTTGACAGGTCGTTTTTGTCCTTGACATATGGATTGCCAATAATTTCAACCCCGCCCTGTATGAGGTCTAGTGATTTGTCATTTTCCATCAACTCCATTCTTTTTTCAAGGTAATCGGGTTTGTATTCATCGTCACTATCCAGGAAGGCGATAAACTTGCCTGTTGCTGCCAGTATACCCACATTTTTAGAAAGGGAAAGTCCCCGGTGGCTATGCTTGATATAACGAATATTGTCGTGCAGCTTCATATAGCCATTCACTTGCTCGAAAGTATCGTCTTCGCTACCATCATCCACAACGATAAGTTCGCAGTCTTTGTACACCTGGTTTATGAATGAGGGAATGCTGCGCTTCAAATAGTTAGCGCGGTTGTATGTCGCCATGATGACCGAAACGCAAGGATTTCTTAGGTGGTAAATTTCCGGCATAAAATTGCAATATAACGGTTAAAATGCATCGATATTACCAGTCGTATCACTTGTTTTCAAAAACCAATTTTTTAGTAGGGTCAACCAATAGCCATAGTAAAGACCCAATCAGCAACAAGCCTGAGATCACAAACAGCGGCGCATTAAAACTATTTGTCGTGTCAACAATTTTACCAAAAGCAATAGCCAGGAAAAAAGCTCCCATTTGTCCGATACAATTCATTAAGCCGGAAACAGCACCTGCATGATTGCCGCCTATATCAATACAAACACCAAACGCGGCAACTCCAAGGATCAGCTGGCAGGCAAAGCCGGTAATTAGACAGCCAACTAATACGGTGTTGTTCTGAGTGGTGGCTTCTATTAAGAAGAGTAGACTGTTCAGACCGAGAGATGCCATCCCCATTGAACGGCGGCCGAACTTCAATCCTTTTTTCTTAACCAGCCAATCGCTTAAAACTCCAGCGGCCAGGCACGCCGCAATCGCAGGGACGAATATGATTGAAGTGATGAATTTCATCGTGTTTTCAGAGAAATGCCGTCCATTTTGTAAATACACGGGCATCCACGCAATGAAAAAATACATGCCCCATTGTGAACAAAAGAAAGACGATACCAATGCAAGCATGCTCCTGTTTTTAAGAATATTTTTCCAGGAGATCCTTGAAGCATGACTGGTAATGCAACGATTCTTCTCTATATAATTCTTTTCTTCCTCCGTAATACCCTTCATCTGGGAAGGATTATTTTGAAACCAGAGCAGGCAAACAATCACCCATACTACTCCGATAATTCCGTTCACAAAAAAAGTCGCACGCCATCCAAGAGCCATTGCAATCGGGACAACAATAAAAGGAGCGACAGCCGCACCGGCGATCTGGCCAACGAGAGATGCGGATATTCCTCTTGAAAGTTCGCTCGTCGGGAGCCAATGCGCTATTACACCAGAAGTATTGGGCAAAGCTCCTGCTTCGCCCATACCGAAAAGAAAGCGAACAATGATGAGCGAAACCAGCCCTGTGGTGAAACCGGTCACGGCAGTGAAAAAAGACCACCATAATACGATCCGAATTAGAACGACCTTTTGACCCTTTCTGTCGCCCATGATCCCGGATGGGATTTCAAAAATGGCGTAAGCCAGGGAAAAGGCGGAAAGCACCCAGCCAAACTGTTCATTGGTCAAATCAAATTCTGAAATTATTCTTTTGCCAACCAGGCTAATGGAAATTCTATCGAGATATGTAATGAATAAGAAGGAGAAGAGAAAAATAAGCACGCGATAACGATATGGGAATGTTCTCTTCATTAGAATTGGCAGAATTATTTTGATTTTTTCCAGGCGAAGTCTCGTCAACCTATCTTCTCAGGTAGTCATCTGTTTTATCGAGCCAGTCTTGCCGAGGAGGCGACCATGTATCAATTTCCTCTACGTCACCAATCATTAGTGCTTCATGTGGCAGGTTAGATGGAATGACCACTACATCTCCCGGATATAAATCCATCAATTGTTCTTTATTTTCTCCAAACCAAAAACGAATTTGTCCGGTAATCACCTGCGTGACCTGCTCATGGACATGTTGATGTAGCGGCACAATAAAACCATCCCTGAATTTCATTTTGGCGATCATCAGTTTTTCACCGGTAACAATTCTTCGCGACATGGATGGGTTAACCTCCTCTGTCGGAACTTCTTCCCAATTCATTTTTTTTATCATGACAATGCTTTTAGGTATTTAGTAGGGAAATTAATCCATCATAACGATATTTGATAAAACTTGAAATACAATGGAGCATAAGGCCAAATCAATTCGACCATTCATAGGAGCCAAGAACTTTGACCTGTCACGTGATTTTTACCGGGACCTCGGTTTCCAGGAAAGTGTTTTGGGTAATGAAATGTCTTACTTTAAGACGGAGGGATTGGGTTTTTATTTACAAAACGCTTATGTCCAGGATTGGATAGATAATTCAATGATTTTTTTAGAAGTCGACGATGTGAGTCGGTACTGGAATGAACTCCGGACTTTAGACTTACCGACTAAATATGAAGGCGTAAGGCTAACCCCCATCCGGGAATATGACTGGGGTAGAGAATGTTTCCTGCATGATCCTTCGGGGATCCTTTGGCACTTTGGGGAGTTCTATAAATAAGGAATGTAAAAACTGCTTTAGTTCCTGCGGGATGAAGCTTTGGTACCGCCGCCAAAAGTGATACAGATGCCTAAAATAAATCCAAAATTATACCAGCCACCGTTGTTGTGCACTTCATAAACATTCATGGTTTTATTAAAGAGCGATATGATGAATGTGACGGGTGATATCAATCCATGCCATAAACCCAGCCAGAATCCAGCAATAGAACTACCTGCACCCGCGACGTGCTCGCTAGTGTTAGGTCCGGGCGTGCAGCTGGCGAGGAAGAATATAGCTATTAATGCTACCAGAATATTCATTTTCATAATTTGATCTTTTTAATTTTTAGCAATTGGCCTGAAAAGTTAAGCAATGATATGGAGGCTTGAGCCGGGAAAAACTGGCCTTATTTCTTGGGCACCCCAAGTTAAGGAGTCAGGATCTCCGGACAGCAGCCGCTAAACCTAAGAAATGGATGCCGTTTTTATACGGAAGTAGCTGTATATCTGACGCTTCTCGACAAATCATAAAACAGCCATTAGTCATTTGCGGCATTTTTCAGATTCTGCTGGCGTTGCTTTGAATTTTCAATAAAAAAGGCAATTTTTGTTGACACAGTATTCTATGAACCAGCAAACCATCCCCCAGGTCCCCGCCAGGAAAAGTCTATTCAGGAAAAAAACGTTCCTCTTCTTTGCCTTACTTCTTTCTTTGGTTTTAGCGTTGGCATATTGGCTGAACGTGAAAGACCTGTTTGTTAACAAGACATCAGCCGCCGGCAACGAGGACATCCCAGCCGAAATCAGTGTAAAGCCCGTTGAGCCGTCTATGTCTTATTTAGTTGCGATGGATCATATGAGGAACGGTGATTCATCTGGAAAATGGGCAAACAAATCTGAGCCTAACCCCGGCTCTATCCTTCCATATAAGAGAGTCATTGCTTTTTATGGAAATTTCTATTCAAAAAATATGGGAATCCTGGGTGAATTGCCTAAAAAAGAAGTACTGAAAAAATTACAAGAGGAAGTAAAGTTGTGGAGCGAAGCCGACAGTCTTCTGGAAGTTCAGCCGGCTCTTCATTATATTGCTGTAACTGCGCAAAGCTTGCCGGGCAAGGGAATGAAATATCGCCTCCGGATGCCTTTTGCCCAAATTGACTCGCTACTGGAGATGGCAGCCCGAATCAATGCCATCGTCTTTCTTGATATACAAGTAGGATGGAGCCGCCTACAGGATGAAATCCCAGAACTTGAAAAATATCTTAAACTCCCAAATGTCCATCTGGGTATTGATCCGGAATTTGCAATGAAAGCAGGGAAAAAACCGGGATCGGTCATCGGCGAGTTTGACGCCGCTGACATTAATTACGCTTCTGCTTATCTTGAAAAAATTGTAAGAGAGAATAAGCTAACCCCTAAGATCCTGGTAGTACATCGATTTACGCAGGGAATGGTTAAGAACTATAAACAGATCAAATCAACACCTGACGTCCAAATTGTGATGCATATGGATGGATGGGGGATTCCGGCAAAGAAGGTCAATACCTACAAGCAGTTTATATACGGTGAACCCGTTGACTATACAGGATTCAAGCTCTTCTATAAAAATGATACGAAAAACAACGGTCGGTTGCTTACACGTCAGGAACTCTTAAAATTGAAACCTCAGCCCGTCTACATACAATATCAATAAAGCAATTTAATTTTCAAACTGGTCCTGCCAGGGAAGAAATGTGAAGCGCGGCCTTCAATACTTTTACTTCGTGTATAATATCATTATTGTCTGAATCACAGATTGAAAGAATCTGGATTTCACCGACTCTTATCCATTCTTTGTCTTCAGATGTCGCTAGACTCAATGCGCTATCAATATTTTTGCTTCGTGTAATCTTTTAATCTCTCTAGCGATTCAGAAAATTAGCATTGAGTTAAAAAATCATTCGATCCCATTTTTTTTCCCTTACACCTGTCGTTTCGATTTATGGTACCTTGTGCTCCTCTCAGTGTAGTTTTAATAAAATCGAATATGAAACCAACCAGCTCTGATTATTTCTTTGCAAGAATTATCTGTACCTGCGTATTGTTGTGCTTTTTCTTGTTACCTGCGCAAGCCCAAACCAGTACTGCCCTTACGTTTGACGGCGTTGATGATCAGGTAAATATTCCTAACCCCGGAGCATTTGATTTTACAACAGGAACCGTGGAAGCATGGGTAAAGCCTGGTGCGTCCAGTGCAAATAAGGCATTTATATCGATGCGTACCAGCGGCGGAACCCGGTGGAGCGTTCACTTAAATCAATCAGCTGGAACAATAGGTCTTTGGAATGGCACCATTTTTAATACTGTTTCGCAGTCTTTGCAGGCAGGAACTTGGTATCATATTGCCTTGACGATTTCGACTGCTAATACAACGGTGTATGTAAATGGTCTGCAAATTGGGACTACCGGGAATGGAATGAATGCTCTTGTTACAGGAAGCCCGGTGACAATCGGGTCGCCGAATGATATCGCTTCTTCCGGAGAATGGTTTGCAGGTGATATCGATGAAGTACGTATATGGAATACAATCCTTACGCAGGATCAGATAAAAGAAACCATATTTAAAGCACCTGCTCCAGCTGCAAGCGGATTAATAGCCCACTATGCATTTAATGAAGGCAGCAACACAACCCTGGTTAACTCTTCTACAAACACGGCTAGTGTAGATGGCACCCTGGTCAATGGGCCCGTTTGGGCTGACAGTCCAGTAATTTTTGCCGGCAACGCTCTATCGCTCGGCGGGACAGACGACTATGCAGAGGTTCCATGGTCACCCACTCACGATATAGTCAATACTCTTACGATTGAGGCATGGGTATATCCTACCACCAACGACTGGCATAGCATCGTGATGAAAGGAAGTTATGGTTACGGTTTTGCCCTTAGCGGAAATGGTGGAATTGGAGGTTGTGGCAGTACAGACAATCTTGTATTCTGGGACCAATCCCAGTGTGGCAGTACCATTCGTTCAACTCTTACCTATTCTCTAAATACCTGGCAACATGTAGCCGTTACCGTGGAGGATATTGGTGCTCAGTTACGGATCTACTTCTATTTGGACGGTGTTGAGGATGGCCCTTATTTCAGCGGGATTGCTGATCTTGACAATGGAGGTGTTAATAAGCCATTATACATTGGAACGCAGGGAGAGTGTTTCTGCAATTATTTTTCAGGAAATATCGATGAATTGCGGATATGGAGTGAAATACGCTCCCAGGGCCAGATTCAGGCAGGTATGAATACTGAATTGAATCCTGCTTCACAGGTAAATCTGGTCGCTTACTACACTTTTAACCAGGGCATCGCTGAAGGCGACAACACAGGGCTGATCACCGTGATCGACCAGAAAGGAACCAACAACGCAGCACTCACTAATTTTTCCCTGAATACCAGTACTTCCAATTATGTGATCCAACACAGCGGGTTGTTTGTATTGCCCTTAAGGTGGCTCAGTTTTACCGCTCAGAGAAAAGGCAAAAATGTTATACTAAATTGGAGCACAGCCAGTGAAAAGAATACAAAAGATTTCATTGCTCAGCATAGCGCTGATGGCGTTGCCTGGAAAAATATCGGAATGGTTGCAGCGGTTGGTAATAGTAGTTCGACCACTAACTACAGCTATCTACATACTACTCCAGTGAGCGGCATCAACTTTTACCGCATCGAGCAAACAGATATAGACGGCAGAAGCAGTTTTAGTGAGATTCGCTCCTTAAAATTCTCCGATGAGAGTTTGCCTTTCACGCTCCTTACCAATCCTGCTACAAATGGAATCATTCAGGTAAGAGTGAATTTTACTGGAGTTCTCTCCTTATATAATAACGATGGCAAGTTAATTTGGAACAAGCAGGTTGTTCCGGGGATTCAGACTTTTAATATACGTGGTTATGCAAAATCGATATACTTTTTAAAGACAAACAACTATATCCAGAAAATAGCTGTGCAGTAAGGCGACATTCTGAGCAGTTCGAGTGTGATTTGTGGGTTCTATTTATTGCCAGCCAGCTTTTCTAATTCTTTAAAGGCCTCATTCTCGTTTTTGTCGTTGTACTTTTCTGTAGATATCTGGTAATACCGGATCGCCTCTTTCCTATTTCCCGCTAACAAGTATGCGTGTGCCAGTAAATTGTAATCTACATAGAAGCTGCTGTTCATTTTGACATTGAATTTTAGAATTTCAATGGCATCTTTTACGCGTTTCATCGCGATTAGTTTCACGCCCGGTTTCGCGAAGCCCGTTTCTATCAGCAGTCCGCAGGTTATATATATAATAGTTTTGAGGATTGCTTGACAAATTGATGTATTGTTGAATGGCTTTCTTTGTACCCTGGTTTAATACAGTTTTTAAGATCAATTCTCCATAATCCTTTTTTGGAGTGTTCAAACCGCTTTTTTTGTTCAATACATTATATAGATATTCTGTTGAAACAGCGACCCAATTCATTTTACCTGGTTTATTGCTACTGGCTGTTGATGACATAATGCCAATCAGGTAACCATTTGCATCAATTACCGGTGAACCACTGGCCCCACCTAATTGATCCTCCTGATCAAGTTCAATAAGTATATCCATCCCTTGTTTTTTAAAAATAATTCCTTCATAAGACTTGCAGATACTGTCCCGATAGGCGCAACTTAAAATATATACTTTTTCGTTTGGCCTTAAGGCTGTATACCGTGGTTTTAACGGATAAATATTGGGAGAAGCATTTGTGACCGAAAAAACGAGCCAATCTCTCTGCAGTATTGTTGAACCGGGGCCCTGTAGTATTTCTGTGCTGTCTTCGTTTAACAACCTGCCGATTACTGCAGAATCCGTTTTACTTCCTTTGGGCATCATGGTCCATGATCTTAGTTCCTCATTAATCTGTACCAAATTCGACTTCTTATTTTTTGCGATCCATAAAACATGTTTAGCGGTAGCGGCTAGTGTGTCTGCTCCGGTATCAATTAAAAACCCGGTCCCGGCATAAGTAAGAGAAGGATCCAGGTATCTATCTCCGTTCTTATATAGAACTTGGTTTGTCATTGCAATGGACGGCCATTGCTCCCTGGGATTGTCGATCCATTTTTCTCCTTTTTGTGCAAGAGCAGTTACGGGGAGTAATAAACAAATTAGCGCGATTTTAGTCATATGGATTGATTGCATCTTACAAAAACAAATAGTAAAACACTAACTGGTGTACACACCAGCCAGCAATAGCAATTAAATAGGGCTGATACTTTTTCTTTTTTTTAATATCAAATAAAACCAATGATACCAATATAGATTGTATAAGGGTAAACTGAATATTTTGACTAGTCACTTCAGAAAAGCCAAATACGTTTGGTAAGATCCGTCCGACCGTCGGACCTAATAGCACCATGGCGGCTGCTATCATATAACGCATGTGTATGGAGCTTCTTTTGCGATAAAAAATCGCCAGGGAATAAAAAAGTATAAGCAAAGACCCATCACCAATTGCAAAAAATGCGTATTTAGGCGTATCTGAATTGAGGTTATTGATGACACTGGGGATAAATGACAGCATCAGCAAGGGAAAAGCGATATACGATAGCTTGCCCAATTTTCGATGCCACGCCAATTTCTTCTTAACTATCAAAAAAGGTTGGGTAATGATCAAACTGACCCAAATCGTAGCAATGCCTGCATGGACATGGATGAAATTGTGTTTCACTTTCTCAAAAAGTGGGAATTGGACAATATAGGTATTGTAAAATCCAACGAATATTAAGGGAATCAGGAGTAAAAAGAAATACCGTAAGTTCCTATATGATTTTTCCATACCTGGTTATTGCCCTTATATTCAACGTCTGAAGTTTCAGGTTCAAGCTACCGATTTTTTTTAACCGATGGGTTTGAAAGCCGCCGAAAACAACGCCTATACATGAAACACTCCGTTCATATACAGCATGGCCGGCAATTGAGAGTTTTTGCTACCTTGCCTGTCTAAATAAAGCTATATGGACTTCCAACTTATCGGTGGCAGGCCAAATGCAGCGGATCATCTGGTTTTTACCACCACCTTCACGCACAACGATGTTTTTTACAAAGCAGCTCTTGCAGAAACCGTTTCATGGGATGGGTCGCTCACCGGGACCTATGATGTGCTCCTTCAGTCGGGTAAAGGCACTCAGCGCCTCACTCTCATAAAAGAAGGAGAACATTGGAGAACGGGCGAGGAAGTCGAACAGATAGGGATTCCTCAACCAGAGGTGGTTGATCTGCTGGGCGAGGTCATCAAGAAGGTTCGTACGTAATTTATAAATAACAAGAACGGGAAAACGAATTTCATTGTTGTCATTTGTAATTAGGAGAATTCATTTACCCTTACTGATATCTTGTCCGAAAACAATCTCGTATCCATTATTGTCAAAAATGGAAAAATCCCTCATCCGATATTGCCGATCGTCAATAGGTGTTTTTATCTGAGCTACATCCTTAAGCGCTTCCCAGAACTCGTCGACGCCCTGCATAAAAATATATATACTTCCCGTTAATGTGGGCTTGGGAAAAAAATTATCATTTTCTTCTGGTTCTCCTGTTGGCACGACGACCATGATTTCCACATCGTCCTTACACAGGGAAGCAAAATTTGGAAAGTCGCTTTGACTTTTGAAACCTAATACGGTTTCATAAAAAGAAACCGTTTCCTGTAAATCTTTTGTCCATAAAATCGGGCATAAATGCTGCAATTGCATAAAGTTGGTATTTCCTCCAAGATACTATATCCTCGTTGTTGTCAGATCTCGGCATTAAAATGGTAGTACGCGATCGACATGGTGCAACAATCCCAACAATCAGCCAAGCTGATACGCAGGCTCAATACCCTTGCCCGTCTGATGGATACTCAGTTTCGAATCCCTGGCACTAATATTCGCTTTGGATTTGATGGAATCATCGGCTTGGTGCCGGGAGTTGGGGATTTAATTGCCCTGGCATTCTCCAGTTACATTATTTCTTCCGCTGTAAAGACTGGCGCGAGTGGTTTTGTTGTCGCCCGTATGGTAATGAATGCAGCGATCGATGCTATCATTGGTGCAATCCCGGTATTAGGCGATATTTTCGATGTTGCTTTTAAAGCCAATATGAGAAATGTGCGACTATTGCAACAGCATTTCGAAGAAGGAAAGCACCAGGGCAGCGCCCGGAAAGTTATTATACCTGTCGTAATTGGCCTCCTGGCACTGTTCGCTGGATTAGTATGGCTCTTTTACAAATTGGTTGTGTGGTTATTCTAAGGCCAAGATGGGGCCATTAAAAGTAGAAACTAAAATCCACCTACTTTTAATGAAAATTCAACGCATGAAAACATCTAATACTATCCGCTTTTTCCTTACTATGTGTACATCATTTTACAGCCTGGCGATCATGGCGCAGGCTTCCCGCACCTGGGTTTCAGGAGTGGGAGATGATGTTAATCCCTGTAGCAGGACAGCACCCTGCAAGACTTTTGCAGGAGCAATCAGCAAAACAGCGGCTGGCGGCGAGATCAATGCGATCGACCCGGGAGGGTTCGGAGCCGTAACCATCACAAAGTCGATGACCATTGATGGGCACGGCAGTGGTGCCTCTATTCTTGCAAGCTCGGTGAACGGAATTATCATCAATGCGCCCGATGGAATAGTGACCTTACGTCATCTTTCCATAAATGGAGTTGGCAATGGAATCTCTGGAATAAAAATAATTAACGCCAAAAAAGTACAGATCGAGGATTGCTACATTGCTAATTTTTTACAGAAAGGGATTGAAATAACTACTCCATCCGCCTGCGCAGTGATGATCAATAATGTAACCATTCATAACGCTGATGATGCCGTTTTTATAATGAACGCGTCGGGAAATACAAGTATTGATGGATGCCGGTTTCAGACGGTAAAAAACGGAATAAACGCAACCGGAGGCACGGTCGCGGTGACGAATTCAGTGCTTTCGGATTGCCGGGTTGCAATTACTGCTGCCAGTGCCTCAGTTGTGAATCTGTTTCATGACGTGATAAGTTATAACGAAGTGGCGTTGCAGGGAAGTGGCAAGATCAACTCAGCGGGTAATAATTTCTTTACTGGCAACCAAACGCAGGGTGTTGTTCCCACGCTTGCTAAAACGCAATGAGAGGTTGACTCTTTGAAATGAGACTTTCTTACTTTTGACATAAAGACTTATAAAATGAATACACAATGTGCGAGTACCAGGATCCAGGGCCTTCTTACTTTATTTGACTACCATACAGGTTTCTTTGCAAGAGCGCTTGCAGGCATTTCGAAAGAAGACATGCATAATCGTTTGAAGACCCAGGCCAATCATCCTGCCTGGCTGGCTGGCGCGCTGGTCAATCAGCGGTTTATGATGACAACTGAAACTGGTACTGGTCAAAAACAAACGGGAGAAGAACTGTTTAAGAATTACAAAGGGATACAGGAAGGTGTAACCTACCCGACAAATGAGGAATATATCAGTGATTGGAACCGAATTACACCCGAAGCGCGCGAAGCGTTGGTAAAAATTGATGATAAGAAATTGGATAGTCCCTTTGAGGCGGAAGGCATGAAAATGAGCTATTACGAATTGATCAGCTTTACTATTTATCGCGAAGCAAATATGATTGGTCAACTTGCTTTATGGCGCCGGCTTCTGGGTTATCCCGCTATAAAATATGATTAGCGGCCATTGATACTCTGTCGATTTTTCTATTTGCCGCAATTTGGAAAACAAAAAAAAATTGAAACGACTGCTAGTTATATTGTCGACCTTATTCTTGCTGATGCGTTCTTACGGGCAGGCTTCCCGGGAAAAAGAATTCGTTGCTGCTCTGCAAAAGGTTGTGTCGGCCCTGGCCAATCGCGACTCAGTAGGACTTTCCCCTTACATAGATCAAAAAACTGGTGTCTATATCCTTAACAGACCCGGGATCATGGATTCCTATAAGCACTCTTCTACAATTGGTTTCGCCGACAGCACCTATCCTAACGGGCCATTCTACGATAAGGTTAAACTTGGCAATTGCAGTACGCCAACCTTCCCACTTTTTGATTATGAAAAATGGTCAAAGACTGGGACATTTGTTGATACTACTGATATCGATCATTTACTTTCCAAAATCGCAATCCAGTTAAACAGCGAAATCCCCGGACACGTCGATACCAAAAAGATAACCGAATTCAAAGCTCTTGAAAACCGCAGCCGCAGAGTAGTTATCGCCGCGAGCGATGACAATGAGCTGATAATTTATTTGAGTTATATCAAAAATAAGTGGGTACTAACAATTATTGATAAAGTCACAGCTGATTGCAGCACCTAAGGGACGATAGTATGGTATATTGCAAAGAAATTTGTATGGTTTATGTTTACACTTATTCTACAAATCCCATCTTTTTCAAGATCTTCTGATGTTCTGCCCCTTCAAAATATGTTTTATCATAAAAAATAGTGATGTTCAAAAGGTAAGCATCCGGCGATCGCTCTTCAATTGCTTTTTCCTCCCAAACATTAGCATTTTGATAATCACGTTTTAAATAGTATATATAAGACAGATCCCAGGGATCTTCTACTTTATTTGTAGCCGCATATTTATAAAACCGGTTTACAACTGCATCCGCTTTTTTCGTTTGATTACATTTTGTATAAATAAATGCAAGGGTTACCTGTAATAATTCAGATCCCCAACCATCCTTAAATAATTTTTCAGCGGCAGATGCATTTGCTAGTGCTTTGTCAAATTGGTTCAGGAAAATATAAGCATAGGCTTGTTTAATATATCCCCAAACCCAACCAGGATGCAGATCCAGCGCTTTTTGGAATGCATCGGCGCTTTTTTGAAAATTACTGGCGACAAGATTTGTCCATCCAAGGTTATGCAAACTGGAAATAGAAACAGGGTCCAATTCTACAGCTTTATCGGCAAGTGGCAAGGCTTCTTTGTACTGGCCTACATCAGCTAATGTGGAGGAGTATCTTATATATATGGTAGCATTACCGGGGTCCAGTTCCAATGCTTTTTTGTAAGATTGCACTGCGCCCTTCCAATCCCAATCGTAATAAAATTTTAGTGCGCCTTCCGATGTATAGATCTCTGGGAGGTTTGGATCCAGTGCTTTCGCTGCTTCTATAGCAGTCCTTGCTTCGTTAATTATCTCTTTTTGGGACGCCGTTGAAAAAAGACTCTGCACAATTTTTTCATTACCAATCGCAGCATACGCTACAGCATATTTTGGATCGATGCGAATAGCTTCCCTGAAATGACTTAAGGCTTTTTCCGATTCTTCAGATGTAGATCCATAACTCAAATATCTTCCTTTGAGGTATTCTGCATAAGCCTGCGGATTTACAGGCTTGTTCTTTTTTAAGAGTTTTGGATTGTCTTCGAGGTTAATCCGGAGCGGATTCATTAAGGAAGCAACAATTGA
>CAWBRY010000005.1:0-417947 GCA_963791295.1 uncultured Sphingobacteriales bacterium
GCATCAATGGTGGTTCCACTCAGCTGAAAGGTGTCAATTCTGACATCACCCTGCCGGACAACCTGGAATACCTGAAAGTGAGAGAAAAGGATGATGCGGATGCCCTGCCATGGGACGAGATCGGCAAGGCTACTTATAACAATTGGAATCCAGGTTACGACCTGAAGACCATTCAGCAAATGAGTAGCCAGCGCCTCAACAATGACATGACTTTTAAATTGATCCACGAAAGCACGGATTGGTTGGCAAAGCAAAATGATAAGGAATATTCTCTCCAAATAGATAAATACCGCAAAGAACAGAGTCTTATCCGCTCGACGATCAAACAGATCGAGTCGCTGATGAAGTTGAAGGATGATTTGAATGTATCTGCTCTGAAAAATGAAAATCATCGCTGGCCCGACGATAAGAACAAGCAGGAACGTTTCAATCTGTGGCTAAAAGGTTTGCAGAAAGATATTTATCTCGACCAGGCCGTCAAGGTGGTCAATGATATGATCATGCAGCAAAATCTCGTGAAAGCCAAGCCCGGCACAGAAGAGACTAAGAGAGCTTTTTAATTAAAGAGGTCAAAGGTATCTTTCCCTAACTATCCGTTGATGGTGAATGGGATGCCCTACGATGATGTAGCCAAATCCAAGGACATAGTTTGAATGATCGCTGGCAGTACCAGTGGCTTCCAGTTGGTCATTATCAAACGACTCAAACAAGATTTCACTCGCTCTCCTTACTACTTTGAATTCTTCCAACAGATCTGCCCAATCCCTGTTGTTGGTCTTCGCATTTTCTGCAAATAGGTTTTCGTCAAAACCTGGGAGTGGAGTAGCGTCCTTGCGTGCAAAACGTAGCGCACGGTATGCAAAGACTCTTTCGCCATCTATGATGTGTTGAAGGATTTCCCTGATCGTCCATTTCCCTTCGGCATACCTGTAATCCTGCTTTTCAACAGGAATGCTCTCCATGAACCTTAGAAAATTGGGAGTACCATTTCGAAAAGCCTCCATCAGATCATTTTCAGGAACCTGGTTAATATAATTGTGATAAGAATCTGGAACACGGGAAAGGTCGGGGCGGGCCATAAATATTATGTATTAATTATTGAGTCAATTTCAGTTGCCGAAGTTCGGATTTATTTCCGGTTTTCTTTATTGAAGGATATTCCTTCCAACGAAAGCGCCGAAATATTTCCTTCGGTATTGACGGAGAAATGCACAAAGCTTTTTCCAAACCACCAATAGTTATATTCTCCCTGGAACGTATCGTAGTTCCAATGCCTTAAACGCAGGCTGATTCCGTCTGGAAGGTTTAGGATAAGAGAATCCTTTTCAATGAGGAGATCCACCGCACCATAAATTTCATTTACATATTTCCCCACATAAGCAGTCAGAGGCAGGGAAGGCCTGGTATCTGTCACTCTCTTTGCCAATTGATCGGCTTCTCTTTTTTTCGCCGAGTCTGCGAAGCCCTTATACAAATTAAAAAGGTCGGCACTCCAATCAGTTTTATTATCGCGAAAGCTCCATAGATCAAATGCTTTGTACATTAATGCATGCCGGATCTCCGAATGATCCAAATTTCCAAAAACATAGACAGCTATTCGGTCATCCGGGATCATACCCGCGATTGCTACCAATCCGTCGAGACTCCCGGTATGGAATTGCACCATCTTGCCCCGGTAATCATGCTGAAACCAACCCAATCCATAAGTCATCCAATGTGGCCTGGTAAAACGAATGGTCGGGTAAAATTCACTTTCGGGTACGATAGCCTGCGGTTTAAATAGTTCCGCAAATGTCTCAGCTTTCAAAAATCGCTTGCCATTGAACTGTGCGCTATCTAGTAAGAATTGAAGCCATTTAGCCATATCGTCGGCACAGGACCATACACCTCCGGCGGGACCTACATTATCTTCACTTAAATATTCAATAGTCTTAATGGAATCGTTGAGATTCCTGTCTTTAAAGTGCGGAGTAGTTTTGGGTTCTTCCGGGGCTATCGTCGAATAGGCGGCATGGGTAGCATTCATGCCCAGGGGTTTAAAAATTCTATCTGTGATAAACTCACTCCAGCTTTTACCACTCACTTTTTTAATCAATTCTCCCGCCACCAGGTACATGAGGTTTTGATAAATAAAAGAAGCACGCAGCGAATAGGCAGGCGGAATGAATTGCATTCTCCTGATAATTTCTGCGGGTGTATATCCAAACACCCAAAGGAGATCAGCATTTCCCAGCCCTGCATTATGGGTCAGCAGATCTTTCACTTTCACTTCTGCCGTGAGATAAGGATTTGATAGCTTAAATTCCGGAAATATATTTGCGACCACATCATTCCACTTCACCCGGCCCTCATCTACCAGCATACCCAGACAAACCGCTGTCATGGCTTTCGTGGTGGAGGCACATGTGGATAAGGTACTGGTCGTGTAAGCAACGTTTGTTCTCTTGTCCCTTACACCAAAAGCTTTTTTGAATACGACCTGGTGATCTTTAACCACGACAACCGCAAGGCCAGGAGTTTTCCATTGTTGTAATGCTTCCTGTATGTACTTCTCAAATAGTTGCGGGAAGTTGTCGCCAGCCACCTTGGTTTTCTGTGCGCTGGCCAGAGATGAAAATAAGATAGCGATAATGAGCGGAGAAATGGAAATCCGATTCATAAGCAGTGTATTTTCCACAAAATACACAAAGGAAGAATAGGGAAAATAAACCCTAATGGGAAACCTGCTTGATTTATGAATTAAAAATCAGAAAGATTGAATACTTATTGGTTCACATTCTGATTTACCGTGGATTTCGTCGGCCTAGCATTCTTATTGCGTTCACCTTTCAGTGTGGCGGCAAGTTTAATGGCTTCATATGCATTGACAAGACCGCCGGTCTTACTAATGTCGCTTAAGCTCACCATATCTCCTGTATCTGGATTCCTTACATTTTCAAGCGGTTTCTGAGCTGACTTTTCAATTACCATTTTCACTTGTTCCGGGCTTAGGTTAGGGAAATATTCCAATATCAACGCTGCAATTCCTGCCACCACCGGGGAAGCCATACTGGTGCCCTGCAGATTCTGATACTGATTACCTCCCGGTACTGTCGAATATATTCTTACACCCGGGGCGAAGACATCGACTTCTTTCTGTCCGTAATTTGAAAAGCTAGCCGTTAAACCGCCTGCTTTTGGGTCGCCACTTGCGCCAACAGTGATCCAGTTAGGAGCCCTGTTGCCATCGGCCTGAAATACTGGACTTGGGAAATTATAGGTGGTGTCTATATTCTTACCGTCGTTACCAGCGGCATGAACGAGCAGAACACCTTTACTGTTTGCATACTTAACCGCATCGTCCACCCATTGCTTTTCAGGAGAGAAACTTTTACCAAAGCTCATGTTGATCACCTGAGCACCATTGTCAGTGGCATAACGGATAGCCAATGCGATGTCTTTGTCGTGTTCGTCTCCATCCGGAACTGCACGAATCATCATGATCTTTACATTATCGGCCACGCCTTCCATGCCTACTCCATTATTACGGATAGCAGCGATAATTCCGGAAACGTGAGTTCCATGTAACGCCGATTTGTTGCTTGTCATTACGTTGTTGTTGCCATAAAAACGGTCGTTGAAATCTTCATAGTTGTCTTTGACGATTTCTGCCCGATATTCCTTGGGAGGAGTGTTGCCAGCGTCAGCCTTCTTTTCCTCGCCGCTCAAATAATCGCCGAATCCTTCCAGGAATTCCTTGTTTGTTGTTTCCATCGCGTCATTTCCCTGGAAGAGCGGAAGCAATAAAGATTTTGCGCGCCTGACATCGCTGGCAGTTGAACTAAAGGTATCGAGGTCCTTGCCTGTGTACTGCTCTTTATCCATGGCTTTGCGAAGGATACTATCGCTTTTCAATGCACCTCCATAAGCCCTTTTCAGAAATATTAGCTCAAGTCCGCTCGTCTTATCTCCAACAATTTCTTTCTCGGCTCTTTTCCACATGTCATATTCCTGCCGCTCCGCCGTGCTAAGTGAAAGGGTCGACGTGTCTTTTCCATCCCATTTGCTCTTGTATTTATGATATACGCGCGCGGCTTCATAAGAATCCTGATCTACATTTCTGCCGTCACGACCACCCAAAAAATTCCATCCATTCACGTCGTCGACATAACCATTTTTGTCGTCGTCAATTCCATTACCGGCAATTTCATTTGGGTTACGCCACAAAATTGAACGGAGATCCTCATGCATAGTGTCGATACCTGAATCAATAACGGCTACGACCACCGTTTTGCTTTTCAATTTCTTTGCCTTGATCAGCGCATAAGCCTTATCAATGCTGATACCATAATAACCACTGTCCTGCTTATCCATCAGGTGCCAACCGTTGGGTGTACTCTCCCTTTGGGCAAACAGCGTCATAGAAATCCCTATACACATGGAGAGGGAAACGATACGTTTCAGTTTAATATTCATCCGTAAAAATTTTAATCTACAAAATTGCGAAAGGCCGCAAAAATAATAACTACCATTCATACATTTTAAAGAAATAACAGCCCCTTTTTGAGGGACTGTTTGCATTTATTTGACGGGTGACCTACACCTTTAGTTGCTCAGTTTCAGCTCCACACGCCGATTTTGTGATTTTTCTTCTTCGGTAGCTCCGTTATTAAGCGGTTGCGTATTACCGTAACCTTTTGCTTTTAAGCGTCGTGCGTCAATGCCTTTAGATTCCAGATAATTTTTAACATTATCTGCTCTTTCCTGCGACAACTTCAGATTGGCTGCAGGAATGCCATCATTGCTCGTATGGCCTTCTACGGAGATTTTCAGGGTTGGGTTTTCCTTTAATATTTTCACCACTTCGTCGAGCACTTTAAAAGAGGCCGGCATTAAATCAACGCTGGAATACCCGAATTGAATCCGACGGGCGGCAAAGCTCACCTTTTCGATGATCTCTTTCTTGATCGCCTTAGCGGGACAACCATTGTTCTCTTCAGTGCCCTTTTCTGTCGGACACTTATCTTCCTCATCGTTCACTCCATCACTATCGGTATCAGGGACGGGGCATCCGTAGTAGCGGGCTACTCCTGAAACAGTAGGACATTTATCTTGCTCATCATTGATACCATCCTTGTCCGCATCGGGAACAGGACATCCATGATACCTCACCAGCCCGGGGATTTCCGGACATTTATCATCCTTATCTACTACACCATCGTTATCGCGGTCCCTGGTCGGGCAGCCGTTATTCTTCGCGAGTCCGGCTTCATTGGGGCATTTATCTTCCTGGTCGGCAATGCCATCGCCGTCTTTATCAGGACAGCCGTTGGTAAGGGCAGTGCCAGGTTTACTCGGGCAGTTATCCTTATTATCGGGAATGCCATCATGGTCTTTATCGGAGACCCTGGATTCCACTCCAGCCGGCCTTCCCAAATAAATTCCCAGTGTAGCTCCTATTACCTGGTGCCTGAAACTTCCACTATAATTAGGTGACTGGTAAAAATTATTCAATCCGCGGCTATAGTTAGCCGTTAGGATGACTCTTCCGAATTCAAAGCCGGCAAGTCCATTAACGCCATAATTTATCGTCTGATAAGTTCCGGGCTTATTACCCACCGGTACGTCCTCGTTTTTTTCAGATGTAAAGACATCTCCCTTTGAAAAGGTTTCCCGTGTTTCTACACCGGTATAGAAAAAAGAAAGATAGGGGCCTCCTCCCAGGACGAATTTTGTTTTTTTGCCAAACTTCAACACAAGATTCAGCGGAATATCGATATAGTTGATGTATTGAGTAGAATTCGTGCTTATCATTTGGCTGATCGTTGTATCGAATTGTTCGGAATACTTACGACCCTTGTTATAATAGATCACGCCCGGCTGAAAAGAAATATTTGACTTCGCTCCCAAAGGAAGATCGGCAATGAAACCAAAATGACCGCCGGTCCTTTCAGAGTAATTATTCTTGATCGAATCCCATCCGACCAGGTTGTTTGTTTCGATTACGGAAGACTGCTGACCTCCGCCGACAATGGCGACCCGTAATTGGGCATTGGTACTAAGGGCAGAACAAATGACGACAAGCGTCGATACGAGGATGGTTTTTTTCATTGGACAGGATTTAAACTGGATTGGATTTCAGGGGGTAAAAATTGCAAAAAAAACCCAGAATTCAAAGTGAATCACCATTTTAGCCCAATACGGCCTAAATGTCAAACTTGATGCCCTGCGCCAAAGGCAGATTCCTTCCAAAATTGATGGTATTGGTCTGCCGCCGCATATAGGATTTCCAGGCGTCGCTGCCGCTTTCCCGGCCACCCCCGGTTTCCTTTTCGCCCCCAAAAGCTCCCCCGATTTCCGCGCCGCTGGTCCCAATATTTACATTGGCTATCCCGCAGTCGCTGCCGGCTGCTGAAAGGAATTGTTCCGATTCCCGCATATTCAAGGTCATAATAGAGGACGAAAGTCCCTGAGGCACGCCATTTTGTTTGGCTATGGCGTCTTCAATGCTATTGTATTTCACCAGGTATAGTATAGGAGCGAATGTTTCATGCTGAACGATATCAAAATGATTCTGCACTTCTGCAATGCATGGTTTTACATAACACCCACTTTCATATCCAGGACCTTCCAATGCGCCGCCATCAACTACAAAATTTCCGCCTTCTGCTTTGCATTCATCAATGGCATTCAGATACATTTTTACCGCATCCTTATCGATCAAAGGTCCTACGTGATTTCTTTCTTCCAAAGGATTACCGATACGCAACTGTTTGTAGGCATTAGCCAGTTTGTCTCTCACCGAATCATAAATACTTTCATGAATGATCAATCTCCTCGTTGTCGTGCAACGCTGACCGGCTGTTCCTACCGCTCCAAATAGGGAACCGAGTATCGCAATATCGATATCTGCATCCCTGGAGATAATGATCGCATTATTTCCGCCGAGTTCCAACAAGGATCTTCCAAGCCTTGCACCAACAGCAGCACCTACCGCCTTGCCCATGCGGGTAGATCCAGTTGCAGAAACCAATGGGATTCTTGCGTCATTGGCCATCCATTCACCAATCTCGCGACCACCTACGACCAAACCTGAAACGCCTTCCGGTACATTATTTTTAGCAAATACCTCGGCCAGTAAATGTTGACAAGCTATGGCGCACAAAGGAGTTTTTTCCGACGGTTTCCACACACACACATTTCCACAAACCATAGCCAGCATACTGTTCCAGCTCCACACAGCCACGGGAAAATTGAATGCCGATATGATTCCCACCACTCCTAAAGGATGATATTGTTCATACATCCTATGACCGGGCCTTTCGCTATGCATGGTAAGTCCGTACAGTTGTCTTGATAGCCCCACAGCAAAATCACAGATATCAATCATCTCCTGTACTTCTCCATAACCTTCCTGCAGGCTCTTACCCATCTCATAAGAAACCAGTTTTCCCAACGGTTCCTTGTAAAGCCGAAGGGCTTCACCGATTTGCCGGACAATCTCTCCTCGTTTCGGAGCAGGTACCAGACGCCATTCCTTAAATGCTTCCTGGGCGGTGCTAATGACCTTATCATAACTTTCTCTATCTGCCATCGTAACCGAACCGATAAGTTTGCCATCGACAGGAGAGTAGGAGTGTAAGACCTGTCCTTTCGAATTGATCCATTTGCGACCTGTATTGGCTCCGTGGTTGCTGGCACCCACGTGCAAGGTTTTGAGAAAATCCATTTTTTCTAATATAAGTTCATTAACCTAATATTGTTCACTTTCATTAGGAAAGTCCTTCTTTTTTACATCATGGATGTATTGTTGCACCGCCTGGGTAGCCTGCTCATGAATATTGAGATATTGACGAAGAAATCGCGGCTTGAATTCAGTGTTGATTCCGAGCATATCGTGCATTACCAGTACTTGTCCATCACAATCTCCTCCAGCTCCTATGCCGATCGTTGGAATTGAAAGTGATTGTGATACTTCCCTGGCCAGGGCGGCGGGAATTTTTTCCAGAACAATGCCAAAGCAGCCAGCCTTTTCCAATAAGATAGCATCCTGCCGAAGCTTCTGTGCTTCGTCTTCTTCCTTTGCCCGCACGATATACGTCCCGAATTTATATATGGACTGGGGAGTCAATCCCAGGTGGCCCATCACCGGTATGCCAGCTGAAACGATTCTCTTAATGCTTTCCAATACTTCTTCGCCTCCTTCCAATTTGATTGAATGACTACCTGTTTCCTTCATGATCCGAATGGCGGAAGCAAGGGCAATATCGGAGTTGGACTGATAAGATCCGAACGGCATATCCACAACCACCAGGCAACGATCTATTCCACGGATCACCGATTGGGCATGATATATCATTTGGTCCAGTGTAATGGGAAGTGTTGTTTCATGTCCGGCAATTACATTGGAAGCCGAATCTCCGACGAGGATGACATCAATGCCCGCGCCGTCAATGATCTTAGCAAAGGAAAAATCGTAGGCTGTCAGCATGGAGATCTTTTCACCTGCAGGCCTTCATTTTCTGAAGCGTGTTGGTGGTGATTTTTTTTACTTCCTTATTTACTGACATGATATAATTTGAAATAATCTTCAAATCGCACTTAAGACCAGGAATTAAACTTCAATCTCCTTCAGCAGAACTTCTTCATATAAAGCTATGTATAAGACCATCTGCCAGTCCGATCTTCGGGACAAAAATCTCTTCCGCATCAGCCCAACGCATCACATTGATAAATATCAGCAACGCGGGAACGATAACATCGGCACGGTCTTCTCTTAATTTGTAAAAGCTGATACGCTGGGTAAGTGAAAGGTTGCTGAATTCTTTATAGTAATCACGCAACAGATCCAGTGAAAGAGGTTTTCCTTCTTTTCTTTTGGAAATGGAAAATATTTTATTGATATTGCCACCGGAGCCAATAGCTGTTACATGATGATAACCTTTTGTTTTCTTCGCGATGAATTCTTTCATTTCATCCCAGGCAGCTTCGGTAACCTGGTTTTTTAGTAGGCGGATCGTTCCGATATTGAACGATTCTTTAAAAACCAGCTTCCCATCACTGAAAAAAGTTAGCTCGGTACTACCGCCACCTACATCTATATATAAATACGATTCAGCGGAGGTCATATCCTCTGCGATGTGATTTTCATAAATAAAGGAGGCTTCTTCCTGGCCGCTAATAATATGAATGTCGATTCCTGTTTCCGCCTTCACTTTTTTAAGAATTTCCTCCCCGTTCCGCGCATCGCGCATGGCTGAAGTGGCGCAGGCTTTTAAGTGTTTCACATCGTATACATCCAAAAGAAGTTTATACGATTTAATGGTCTTGATGATCTTTTCGACTTTGGAAGGAGAAATTTCTCCTTTATCAAATACATCAAAACCCAGTCGGAGAGGCACCCTCACGAGGGAGACCTTAATAAATTCCGGGACATCCTGAGGGCCGGGAATCACATCGGATATCAATAATCTGGCTGCGTTACTCCCAATATCAATGGCTGACAGTCTCACGGGTCGTCAGTGTTTTTTTATAGAGGTAATTGTAGGTTTCAACCTGGGAACGGACTTTCTTTTTTGTTGTGCGCACATATTCATTGCTCAGTTCATTGTCGAGCCACCGGGCTTTTACATTATCCTGGAGTTGGATATCAAGGATGTCCTTCAGTTCCTGTTTCAACTCTTCGTGCCAGATGGGACAGGTTACTTCCACACGATATTCCAGGTTCCTTTTCATCCAGTCGGCCGAAGATATATAAACTTTCTCTTTACCCCTATTGTGAAATACCCACACACGTGCATGTTCTAGATATTCATCAACAATACTGATTGCCTTTACCGGCAATTCAAATTTTTTGTTTTCTGTCAACATGCAAAAAATACCCCGAATGATAAGTTTTATCTGGACGCCGGCCCGGGCTGCTTCATATAATTTCATGATCATCTCTTCATCGGAAAGAGAATTCATTTTTAAAGTGATTGCTGCTGGTTTTCTCTTCCTGGCGTGACGGATTTCATCGTCAATGAGTTTAAGCATATATTTTTTAACAAGCAATGGACTCGTGATTAGTGTCTTGCAGTCTTTCAGCGCGTGGATTCCCGACTTCGGTTGTTCGAGATAGTTAAAAATTCGGTTGACATCTCGCCATGATCCTTTCATTGGAGGTAAGAAGGCAATGATCGCAGTAAACCCTCGCTGTCTTTTCATTTAAGTTTCCTGTACTGACAAAGCCGTAAAGAATAAAATTATTATCCTTCGTTTTCTTTTTGATGACGCAGATCTTTGAATGTACTTTCATATCAGGGATTCCGATCAACACTTTTGCCCCTTCATCTTCCAGCCTTTCTTTCCATTCTATATTGGCTTCTTCTTCAAACCGGGCTCGCAATTCCAGCATGACCACCACTTCCTTACCGTTTCTCACTGCATTTACCAGCGCATTGATGATCTTAGATTGCTGCGCCAGCCGGTAGCAGGTGATTTTAATACTGGTAACATCCGGATCAATAGCCGCCTCACGAATCAGATCGATCAACGGGGTAAAGGAATGATATGGAAAATGCAGCATCACATCCTTTTCAATGATCACATCTGTTACCCGGCGGACTGTCAATAAGGGATGGTCAAATGATTTTTTACGCTGACGTTTTTCTTTGAATACCTGTTCTGGAAAATCAATAAAATGCCGGAAGTTATGAATGCGGCCGCCTGGGATGAGATTATCCCTTTTGCAAAGATTTAATCGTCGGATCAGATACTCCAATAAACCCGGATCCATTTCCTTATCATAGACAAATCGCACCGGCTTGCCTTTGCGGCGGTTCTTTATTCCTTTTTCAATTTTTTGAATGATGCTGGTGGAAATGTCCTTATCGATATCGATTTCTGCATCACGGGTTACCTTAAAAATATGAGACTGATACTGATCGTAACCAAAATAGGAAAAGATCTCCGGCAAATTAAAGCGGATCACATCCTCTAACAGAATAATGTCGCTTTCTTCGGGATGCCGGAGGGCAGGAGTAAAAATCTTCCCAACACGGCCGTTGGTATTTCAATCAATGCATATTTCTTTTTCAAGGCACTTTCCTTTTTCCACATTACCACGGCAAGGTAAATGGACTGGTCGCGCAACACCGGGAAATCAGGAATATTTTCGATCATCAGTGGAATAACATTGGAACTGACTTCTTCTTCGAAATAATTGCTGACGAATTGCTGTTGCTCGGCGTTGAGTTCCTTTTCTGTTCTTAAGAATATTTTCTGATTATTCAGTTCTTTAAGTACATCTTCCCAGATCCGGTGAAACTCTCCCTGCTGATTCAATACGGTCATTTGAATTTCATCGACGATCTGTTGTGGTTCAACTTCCAGATGCATGTTGGCTTTGCTTCCCAGTTGGATCATCCGTCTCAATGCAGCGACCCTGACCCGGAAAAATTCATCCATATTGTTGGAAAAAATACCAAGAAACTTGATCCGCTCTCTCAGCGGAACAGAAGGATCTGCTGCTTCTTGAAGCACTCTGGCATTGAAGGAAAGCCAACTGATATCACGCGCTATTGTTTTTCTTTGGTGCGACATAACGAAGCCAATTCAATTTTTAATTCATAAAATTAGTCAACAAACAGAGAAGAAAATGAAGGAAATCAGGAAAGGAAGGTTATCTTTTTCCTGCCTTTTGGATGATCGCCGTTGTGGAATAACCTTCTAATAATGGATTGATTACAATTCTACCGCCATGAGCGATCACATCTTCGGCTCCTGCAATCTGATCGATGCGGTAATCCCCGCCTTTTATCAGCACGTCGGGCATGATCTGCCGGATCAGTTCAAGGGGTGTTTCTTCTTCAAACAGGACTACGGCATCGACCATGACCATGGACGCTAACAGGAGAGCTCTTGTCTCCTGGTTGTTGATCGGCCTGCTTTCTCCTTTTAGTTTTTTTACGGAAGAATCTGCGTTTAACCCGATGATCAGGTAGTCCGCTTCTTTGGCGGCGGCGGATAAGGAAAAGATATGACCAGCATGTAATAGGTCGAAGACACCATTCGTAAATCCTATTGTTTTATTGTGAATTTTCCATTGAACGACCTTCTGTAAGATTTGAGGAATGGTAAATATCTTTTCCGGAATGAGGTCAGGTCGTTTCACTTGTTTTGGTTTTATTAAACGCGGGCAATAGTACAAAACTAAATAAACCTCCTACTAGAATCACGGCAGTCTGGACGATCCACAGGATCCAGCCAAAGGCCAGGGCTATCCCTTTTTGAAGTCCATAGATCTGCATCGTTTTTTCTATCATTAGTGCGTAGGCGCCGATACCGCCCGGAGTAACAATAGCCCCAATACTACCGGCAGACAGTACTGCAAACGCTTCTCTGATTCCATAGTGATCGGTTTCCTTGAGTGCCAGAAAACCGAGGTATCCTCCGGACAAATAAAGCGTCCAAAGAGCAATGGTCAATAATACAAACTCAGTTCTTTTTTTCAGGTGCTGGATCGCACTCACTCCCTGCCAAAGGCTGCGACCAATTTTTTGAATGAGCTGTACCAGGTCGTTGAAATTTTTTCTTTTGATGAGCATCCACAAGCCGAGAATAGCCGCTACGATGCCGATTCCGATCAGTGCAATGATATAAAAAGGAGTCTGTTTTGCTTCACCGGCCTTAGGAGCGTGAAAAAATGCATCAATCAATTGGGTGTAGAAATCCGGTTGAATGACAAAGGTTATACCGAACACCAAAAGAAGGGTTAAAGAATCAATGAGCCTTTCCAGGATCACGGTACCGATCAATTTTTCAGCCGGAATTTTTTCATAGCGTGCTAAAACGGTACACCTTAACACCTCACCAACTCTTGGTAATGCCATATTGGTGAGGTATCCGATCATCACGGCGAAAAAAGTATTGGGAGTAGAGGAATTATACCCCAGCGAGTTGATCAATAATCGCCACCGCAGTGCGCGAACGAGGTGGCTAAGGAATAGAATTAGAATGATGGGAATCAGAAGAAAGTAACGGGCTGTGCTTAAAGCAATCCTGATCTGTGATTTATCATCGGTGGTCAGATCTTTAATGGACCACCACACCAGGAAAATGCCCAATCCAAGAAAAAAAGCATACTGAATAAAGGTGAGCAGGCGTTTTTTCATTGCTATATAAGCTATCTAAAGTATCTAGAGTAAAAATCTAAAGTATAAAAAAGTTAGTATAAATTATAATGCTGAAAAGACCACGCCGGCCGTTTACGACAATACCAAATTGTCAATCAACCGAACGTCGTTCAAAAATGCAGCGACCAGCGCGACAAGTTTTTCCTTCCCATCCCAATGGTCAGCAGTATGAAGATCTTTTGCAGTCGCAATTTCTATGTAGTCGATCTTAAATCCGTTTTCCTCCAGCATCGCGGCAGCTTTTCGTTTTAATTCACCAAGGTCTGCGGTGGAATAATTTTCATTGATCATTTTCAAACTACGGTAGATGGTAGCTGCTTTGGCTCTTTCGGTATCGCTTAGTCGCAAGTTGCGACTGCTCATAGCCAATCCATCCCCTTCACGCTGAGTGGGGCAAATCATAACTTGTGTCGAATCCTCTCGCCCCATCAGGGTGATGAGGCGCTTGATCACCAGGCATTGCTGATAGTCTTTCTGTCCCAGATATAACCTATCCGGACTGACCAACTCCAATAACCTTTGCATCACCATGCATACCCCCTGAAAATGTCCAGGCCGGCACTTTCCCTCCAGGATATTGTCGAGGTAGCCCAGGTCAAAATGTTTTCGCGCAACAATGCCATCGGGATAAACCTCATCAACCGATGGCTGAAATAGTACCGAACAATCCAATTTCTCTAACAGGTCAATGTCTTTTTCAATCATGAATGGATATTTCTTGTAATCGCGAGGATCGTTGAATTGAGTAGGATTGACAAATATGCTGCAAGCGGTGTATGCATTTTCGTCTATTGAAGAGCGTACCAGGGCAAGGTGACCCTGATGCAATGCGCCCATAGTTGGAACAAAACCAATTGACTTCCCGTTTTGGCGCTGATTGGCCAGGAACGTCCCGAGATCCCGGGATTTCTTGAATAGGATCATTAATGGAGGATTAGCGCTTGTATAAAAGTGTAAACTTAGGACTTCACGACCAATTCTATTGAGTCGGGTTGTTCGGCATAAAATAATTACCTTTGCACCCCTTACCAAAGGATGTAATTTAAACGGGAAGATATGTCAGCTAAAAAAAGAATCTTGTTTATCACCAATGAGATGTCACCCTACCTGGAACTGACAGAATTTTCTGAGATTGCGAATAAACTTGCCATTAAGGCCAACGACAACAATTTTGAAGTTCGTTGTATCATGCCCCGCTTTGGCACCATCAATGAACGTCGTCATCGGTTACACGAGGTAGTCAGGCTATCCGGTATCAATGTATCCGTGGACAATGATGATATGCCCCTGCAAATCAAAGTGGCCTCGTTGCCGAGCGCCCGGCTGCAAGTGTATTTCCTGGACAACGAAGACCTCTTTAAGCGCAAATATGTTTTTCACGACGACAGCGACAGGTGGTATGAGGATAATGGATTAAGAACTATTTTTTTCTGCAAAGGCGCTCTGGAAACAGTCAAGAAATTTGGATGGCCTCCCGATTTGATCCATTGCAGCGGGTGGATGACGGGATTGATCCCTGCCTATCTCAAAACCGTTTACAAAAAAGAACCGGTCTTTGCCCATAGTAAAACCATTTTTACCATTGGTCAAAATACTTTCAAAGAAAAACTGGGAACTGATTTTGTAAAAAAAGCGCTTATTCATGGTTCACTAAAGGAGAAAGACCTGGAAGTATATAAGGACGCCACCAATACGGCCATGTTTCGCGGTGGAGCGACATTCGCAGATGCCATTACTTTCGGTGCCGAAAAAGTAGAAAAGAAATTAGTGGATGAGTTTTCTAAGGTGCGTGGAAAGAAAACTTTGCCATATAATCCAGAAGCAGATTTAACAGACTATTTACAACTCTATGGCGATCTTGCAGGCAAGTAACTCACCTATATTCTTTCATATCTCGCTCATTCTGAAAGCACTCAATAAACATTTGTAATTTTTTCTCGTGAAGAATAGACATATCGCAATAACTCTGGGAATCATTGTAACGAGTATCGCCCTTCTATTCTCAGCCTGCAAGAAGATCAACGACGCAACCCAACTGGGTGGAGACCTTATTCCGCCCATCGACAATATCAATACGTTTGATACAATTATGAACGTGGAAGCTTATAATGACACGTTCACGCTGGCTACCGACTCTCTGCGGCTGGCAAGTTCGGAAGAACATTTCCTGGGATTAATCAATGCAGATCCAATTTTTGGTAAGACCGATGCAAGACTTTTCCTGGAATTAAAGCCTCAATTTTTTGCCCGCTACCCCTTTGCCAGACAAGATAGTGTGAGGATGGATTCAGTTGTGCTTGTGCTTAATTATCTGGAAACATATGGGGATTCTTCGATCGCACAGACGGTGAATGTATACGAGTTGGATACGGCCAACGATTTCAGGGCGAATGCTTCTTACCTGATCCGAGCAAATGACTTCATTTATCCCCCCGTGCTTAGCCCCGTCGTTTTGGGCAGCAAAACATTTCTTCCATCTGAACTAAAGGATTCTGTCAAAGCTTTCCAGGATACAACGCTCGGGCAATTGCGCATTAGCCTGGATACAAATTTTGCACGAAGAATGTTTACTTATGATACTACCAATGCTTACAAATCCGATTCTCTGTTTGGCACGTTTCTAAGAGGTTTTGCAATTCAATCCATGAATACCGGCAATGCCGTGATTGGAATTCAACTGCAAAGCGTAAACACAAAGCTGGCTTTTTATTATACTCAACCGAAGAAAAGCGGCAGCTTCGACAGTACAACGGTCACTTACTTTCCGTTCACGGTTGGTTCAGCATCGGCCAACTACGTAAAAAGGGATTATGCCGGCACTCCTGTGGAAGCGGCCGCAGGCGGACCGTTGCCTGATCCGATCATTTACCTGCAAAACAGTCCGGGTACGTTTGCAACGATTAAAATTCCAGGATTAAGTAGTTTAAGTAATCGGGTAATACATCGTGCAGAATTGGTGGTCGAACAAATTTATGATCAGAGCGATACGATGTTCAGAGTACCTGAATATCTCTATGTCGACGCTTATGATTCAAGTGCTTCGTTTTTTCGAACCATACCTTATGATCTAACACTGGATGGACAAGGATTTATTAATTACCAGGTTTTCGGTGCGATCCCGGAACATTCGGTGGATGGATCTGGAAACCCTATCAATATTTGGCGACTGAATATTTCGCGATATGTTCAGCATATTGTCACTAAGACTCAAACCTCATATGATCTTCGTCTTTCGACACCGCTCGCTCTGGCTGATCGTTTTGGTACGCCGCCTACTTCAGCGGATATACCACGGACAATTTTCGTCAATTCCAGTATAGTGAAAGGAAGAATAAGATTGCTGGGCAATCTCGGTAGCACGGATACCAATCCCCATCGATTGCGGCTTCATATAATATACTCGAAGCTTTAGTCCCCAAGGCTTGCACATTCATGGTTACCATCGTATCTTCGCGCTTCTAAAAATTCCCCAATGCCTTATCTATTTACTTCAGAATCTGTGAGTGAAGGCCATCCCGATAAAGTAGCCGATCAGATTTCTGACGCCTTAATTGACAACTTTCTTGCATTTGATCCGCAATCGAAAGTTGCCTGCGAAACATTGGTAACTACAGGCCAGGTAGTGTTGGCAGGGGAGGTGAAGTCAGACGCCTACCTGGACGTGCAGGAGATTGCGCGCAGTGTGATCCGACGCATCGGATATACGAAGAGCGAATATATGTTTGAAGCCAGCAGTTGCGGTGTATTATCGGCAATCCACGAGCAGTCGTCCGATATCAACCAGGGTGTTGATCGAAAAAAGAAAGAAGAGCAAGGAGCGGGGGATCAGGGAATGATGTTTGGCTATGCAAGTAATGAGACGGATGATTTCATGCCCCTTGCGTTAGATCTGGCTCATAACTTACTTATTGAACTGGCTGCGTTGAGAAGAGAAAACAAACAAATCAAATACTTGCGTCCTGATGCGAAAAGCCAGGTGACACTTGAATACAATGATAAAAACAAACCGGTCCGTATCGATGCCATCGTTGTCTCCACTCAGCACGATGATTTCGACACCGAACCCAGGATGCAGAGTAAAATCAAAGAAGATATCATAAACATTCTGATCCCGCGTGTCAAGTCAAAGTATCGCAAGAACGCCGGGCTATTTAATGATAAAATAAAATACCATATCAATCCTACAGGAAAATTTGTGATTGGGGGTCCACATGGTGACACGGGCCTTACGGGACGAAAGATCATTGTAGATACTTATGGAGGTAAGGGTGCCCATGGTGGTGGAGCTTTCAGCGGGAAGGATCCTAGCAAAGTTGACCGCAGTGCCGCCTACGCGACCCGGCATATTGCAAAAAATTTAGTGGCAGCCGGTGTGGCTGACGAAATATTGGTACAGGTTTCCTATGCTATCGGTGTGGCTGAACCTACCAGCATCAATGTAAACACATTTGGTTCGGCGAAAGTGAAACTCAGTGACGGTGAGATCGGAAAAATCGTCGCATCTATATTTGATATGCGACCCTACTTTATTGAAAAGAGATTGAAACTACGCAATCCAATCTACAGCGAAACGGCGGCCTATGGCCATATGGGGCGTCAACCATCTATCGTTGAAAAAACTTTCACTTCTCCGGATGGAAAAACAATAACCAGGACGGTGGAGTTATTCACCTGGGAAAAATTGGACTATGTAGATAAAGTGAAGAAAGCTTTCAAACTTTAGTATTTCCAACCTCATCCCGCCCGTTGCAAAAACATGCGGGCTACATTTGCGAAGTGAGAAACTTCAGACATCAACAACGTCCAAAAAAGAAATCCCTCGTTGCAGGTAGAAAGGCAGCGATTGAAGCCATTCAATCAGGACAGCAACTAGACAGGATCTATCTGGATAATAGGGCGAGGGGAGCGGATATCGATCTCATTAAACGAATGGCTGCAGAAAGAGGCATCCCCCTCAACTATGTGCCCACCGCCAAACTCACCACATTTAATATAAATGACCATGAGGGACTGGTGGCGTTGCTCTCCAAAGTGCAATACCAGGAACTACAGGATATCATCACCTTGACTATCGAGGAAGGGAGGACTCCCTTATTCATGTTGCTGGATGGAATTACAGACATCAGGAATATCGGAGGCATTGCACGCACTGCTTATTGTAGCGGAGTCGACGGCCTGATCATTCCGGAGAGGGGTGTAGGTGCTCTGAATGAAGATGCCCTGCTGACTTCTGCGGGTGCACTGGAAAAAATTCCTGTTTGCCGGGTAAACAGCCTGATGAAAGCAGTCGACGAATTGCATTTAAATGGCATACATGTTTTTGCAAGCGAAATGACGGCAGTCAAAAAAAGTTATGATTGTGATTTTTCCTTGCCGGCAGCGATCATCATGGGGAGTGAAGAAAAAGGAATTTTCCCGGCACTTAAAAAATCCGCTGACACGATTTTTAGCATTCCCATGGCTGGGGAATTCGATTCACTGAATGTTTCAGTAGCCGCTGGAATGATCCTTTATGAAGTAATGCGGCAAAGAAGGTGACAGATAGCACATTGTTTCCTTTAAGTGCCCGATTTTCGCTTGTGTTACCTTTGCGTTTATAAATGAATCAACCATCTATTCAGCTCATTGAGTGCCCGCGGGATGCGATGCAGGGATGGAAGGGTTTTATTCCAACCTCTAAAAAAATCGAATATATCAATGCCCTGTTGAAGGTGGGTTTCGATACCATCGATTTCGGAAGCTTCGTTTCTCCGCGCGCTGTGCCGCAAATGGCCGATACCGTGGAAGTTGTAAGAAATATCCAACTCCCGGGTGAAAGTTCAAGAACTAAATTATTGGCGATTGTTGCTAATACCCGGGGTGCCCAGGAAGCGAGCGCATTTGAACAAATTAGTTACCTGGGTTTTCCGTTTTCTGTATCGGAAACTTTCCAACTACGAAATACAAATTCTTCTATTCAGGAATCCATGCGTAGGGTAGAAGAAATCCAGGATATATGTATTCAAAGCGGTAAGCAACTGGTCATATACATATCAATGGGTTTCGGAAACCCTTATGCCGATGCGTATTCTGAAGAGATAGTTTTTGAATGGGTAAATAAATTGGTAGCATTAGATATTAATATCATTTCCCTGGCAGATACGGTTGGGTTAGCCACTCCCGAGCAAGTTTACGGAATGACAGAATATCTGGTGGATTCACTCCCCTCAGTTTCCATCGGGGTGCATCTTCATTCCACACCGGACAACTGGGTGGAAAAACTGGAAGCGGCTGTTAAAGCCGGTTGCTTGCGGTATGATGGTGCATTGAAAGGCATTGGCGGATGCCCAATGGCTGGCGACGACCTGGTTGGAAATATGAACAGCGAAATGATGATCGGGTATTTTGAGGAAAAAGGTTTTAGGTTGGGACTGAACCAGGATGCGCTTGCAGAAAGCCTGCGGATCGCGGGAGAAATATTTGTTTGACAAGTTAAAATGGAATTTCAGGTACCAATAAGAATAGAACCGCTGCCGAAGCGGATCAGCTATCAGGATCGAATCCTGCTGACGGGCTCCTGTTTTACTGAACATATAGGAGATCGCCTGGCAGAATTAAAGTACCACGTTTTACAGAATCCGAACGGTATCTTGTTTGACCCATATAGCGTGTCAGATAGTCTGATTTCGTATGTGCAAGACCGTCAGTACGGCTTAGATGATCTATTTTATCTGAATGAGACCTGGCAAAGTTGGCATCACCATTCCCGATTTTCGTCGATGGAGCCGTCCGATTGCCTGTCCCTGATCAATCAATCTCAACATAAAGCGCACGAATTTCTTAAAAATGCGCATTGGCTGATCATCACCCTGGGATCTTCTTTTTCTTACAGGATAAATCCGGGAACCGCAAATGAGGTGCCTGTCGCTAACTGTCACAGGGCACCTTCTCAATTATTCAGGAAACATTTGATGTCCATAGACGAAACCACCCATGTTCTGAAGAATGCTATTGAACAATTGTTGCAGTTCAACCCTGCTCTGAATTTCATTTTCACAGTCAGTCCGGTGCGTCATCTCCGGGATGGAGTAGTCGAAAATAACCGAAGCAAGGCCAGGCTGATCGAAACTGTTCACCAATTAACCAGCCAATTTGCAACGGCTCACTACTTCCCCGCTTACGAATTGGTAGTTGACGTGCTTCGGGATTACCGGTTCTATGATATCGATCTCGTTCATCCTAACTATATGGCTACCGAATATGTAATGACGAAATTCATTGAAACATGTGTAGATCAGGAATCGCAAAAGTTGATGGAAGAGATAGAGAAAATTGTGATGGCCCGCAAACACAGGGCATTTAGGCCTAATACAAATGCACATCGGCAGTTTTTGAAAACGCATCTTGAAAGGACCGCCGATCTGAAGAAGAAATATCCATTTCTTCAGTTGGATGAAGAACTGAATTATTTTCAGCAGTGACACTTTAATGCCGGGGCTATTAATACAAACAAATAAATATCTTCACCCCGGAAAAATTTATTTATCGCAACAATTAATCAATCCAATTTTGAAATGCAGCCTGACCTGGCCTTAGAATTTCAGCGTCGATTTCACAAACAGGCAGAACATTTTTTCTTCTGTCCCGGGCGTCTCAACCTGATTGGCGAACATCTTGATTATAACGGCGGAAAAGTAATGCCCTGCGCTATCACATTAGGCACCTTTCTGGCGGTCTCCAGAAATACGGATAAGCTCTTTCGTTTTCAATCTTTGAACTATCCGGAGCAAGCAGAGCTTCATTTACAACTTTCATATTCTAAGTCCGGGAAGGAATGGTTTAATTATCCGCTCGGAGTCATCCATCAGTTCTTCGAAGATGGATTTACACTCTCCGGCCTGGATATGCTTTTCTATGGCGACCTGCCGATTGGAGCGGGTTTATCGTCCTCGGCATCCATTGAAGTGCTGACCGCCTTCGCATTGAATGAAATATTCTTATTAAATGTCGCAAGGAAAGATCTTGCGCTGACAGCCCAGAAAGTCGAAAATGAATTCATTGGCGTCAATTGCGGTATCATGGATCAGTTTGCCGTAGCCCTGGGGAAAAAGGATAAGGCAATCTGGCTGGATTGCGACAACCTGAACTATGAATACCTTCCGTTTGAAACCGGTAATTATGTCCTGGTGATCCTGAACAGTAATAAAAGCAGAAGTCTTGCCGACTCCAAATACAATCAGCGGTTTGCCGAATGTGGAGCAGCGTTGAAACTGCTAAAGGCAAAGTTGGATCGATCGGACAAGCAGCAAAGAATCGAAAATCTCTGCGACATGGACATGGCTTTATTCGAAGCTAATCGTGATGCTATCGAAGATCCTGTATTGGAAAAAAGAGCGCGTCATGTGATTAGTGAAAATGAAAGAGTAAGAGATGCGGCGAGTGCGTTAATGAATAACGACCTTAAGGTCTTTGGTCAGTTGATGTTTGAATCGCACCGATCGTTGAAACAGTTGTATGAAGTCTCCGGACTTGAGTTAGATACCCTCGTCGAATTTTGCGAAAATTATGAAGCGTGTATAGGAGCCCGGATGACCGGCGCAGGATTCGGCGGTTGTGCCATTGCCCTGGTTGAAAAAGAAAGCCTGAGTGACTTTTCTGAAAAGCTCATCCCCTGGTACAAAGAACGCGTTGGTTATCAGCCAACACTTTTTGTTTCGGGAACTGGCGACGGTGTGCGCATGGAAACCAGGATGAATGAAAGAAAAATCAGGCAATGAATTGGTATTCCACTTTCAGGAGTTCTTCCAATCGCTTTAATAAAGTAAACTGGTTATTTGCCCGGTCAATATTCTGCTCAGGATATTTAGCGCGATAATAAACGTCTCCATTTAGATAGTCAGTCAAAAAACGCAAAGCCTGCATATAGATGATCAGCAACCCCGAATAATGAATATACTTTTTCTCTGAAGCAGTCAGTTGCCCTTTCATCACTTCCACATAACCTTCAAGAATGGCAGCATAGAACTCCTTACGAATGGATATGTTTTCGAGGTCTGTGCTATTCTCATCCTCGCTGCAGGCCATTGAGCGGATCATATCACCCAGATCAGAAAAATAGTGCCCCGGCATGGCGGTGTCAAAATCCACCGGGCATATCACCTTACCTATTTCTTCGTCAAAAAGAACATTGCTGATTTTCGCGTCATGATGCATTACCCTGCGTGGGAACTCTTCCGATTCGGTAAGGACTTCATAAAAATTAACATAGTGTTCCCTGTTTTTTAGTTCATCGATAAGCGCGGAAGACCTAAGGAGGCGGCCATAGTTCCTGGTATGCAGGGATTTTTGAAACTGCTTGAAACGAAATGAAAGGTTATGAAAGTTGGGAATGGTCTCCTGCAACGTTGAAATATCAAAGCCTTTGAAACTGGCTGTAAAACCAGCAAAGGTCCTGGCTACAGCCTTTGCCTGGCTACTGTTTTCGGGAATGGCATAAGTCTGGGCTCCTGTAATGAATTCAAAGACCCTCCAACAATGCTGGTGACTGTCATAGAATAAATTCGAATCGCCCGCAAAATACTTTGGCTGAGGCATAGTGAATGGAATGCTTTCGGATCTTATATATTTCCATAGTTTCTCATAGTTATTTTGAAGCATGGCAGGTTTTGTGAACACGGACTGGTTGATCTGCTGCAATAGAAAAGATTTACCGGTGACCTTGCTGGTTACTTTATATGAATGGTTGATCAAGCCCTCCCCAATCAATTCGACAGTGAATTCATGAAAAGGATTTGCAAATGCATCAAGGGCTTCCTGGTAGAGTAGGGGCTTCACGTTATAAGTTGTAAGTAATGAGTTAAGCTTAATGTATCCGATCTCCACGCACCGCCAGTGATTTCATCAATTCAGCTTCAAAGGTTAACCATTGAGACCAGCGGGTTCTTACCTTTTCTTTGTCAATATATGTTTCGGCCAATTCTATGAACAAAGTATAATGACCCGCCTCGCTTTCCATAAAACGCCGGTAGAAATTACGCAGGTACTCATCGTTGAGACCTTCGCTGAGTCGCTTGAAGCGTTCGCAACTTCTCGCTTCGATCAATGCCATGGTCAATAATTTGTCCAAAAGATTATCTTCAAAGCTGCCACCCTTAACCTGGAAACCAAGCAGGGCATTTACATATTCGTCTTTTCGCTGCTTGCCAAGTTTTAGATTTCGTTTTCGCAACTCAGCCAGTACAGAACGGAAATGTGACCATTCTTCCATGACCACGGGGGTAAGTTCATTCACCAATTTGTCCTTGTCACTATAGCGCTGAATCAAAGAAATGCACGAACTGGCAGCTTTTTGTTCGCACCATGCATGATCGGTAAGAATTTCTTCCAGTGACATTTCGGCGAGATCAACCCACCGGGGGTCGGTAGGGAGGCGGAGTCCAAGTATATTTTTAACTTCGCTGATCATGCAGCGAAGTTATAGGATCGAAATCAATAGATAACTTCTTGAAAAATAGCCGAATAAACCTTTTGTTATTCACCGGGACTGGCTTACCTTTGCCGCCAAATAATCGGATGACAAATCGGATGAAATTATTAAAATTTAAAAGATGCCATTAACAAAAGAGAAAAAAGCAGAGGTCATCGTTTCCTTTGCTGGTAAAGAATCCAATACCGGATCCATTGAAGGCCAGATCGCCCTGCTTACAGAACGGATCAGCCAGATCAGCAATCATTTGCAACAAAACAAGAAAGATTTTTCCACTCACCGCGGGCTCATGCAATTGGTAGGTAAGCGCAAGCGTTTGTTGAATTATTTGCAAAAGCACAACCTGACAGGTTACCGCCAGTTGATCGAGAGACTTGGATTAAGAAAATAAGGCCTTTCTTCCGGACCTCAACAATTGGGATTGCCATGGGCTTTAATTCCCGAATGCTGGTCCATCTTCCTATCTGCGTTTGCAATAATTGACTATGATTCTTCGATTTTATTTTATACCTGCTTTAACTCACACTCAAGCAAATAAATTTTCAATACATGTTGACACAACCCATTCAATCTAAATTCAATATTGGCGAAGGCCGTGAAGTAATCCTCGAGACTGGCAGGCTCGCCAGGCAGGCCGATGGTTCAGTGACCATTCGTGAAGGTAACTGTATCATACTGGCTACCGTTGTTGCCACCCGGCAACCGAAAGCTGGACAAAGCTTTTTTCCACTATCCGTAGATTACCAGGAGAAATTTGCGTCCGCAGGCCGTATACCCGGATCGTTTTTTAAGCGGGAGGCGCGGCTGAATGATTATGAAATTCTCACGTCGCGTTTGATCGACCGTGCTTTGCGTCCTTTATTTCCTGACGACTATTTATGCGAAGTACAGGTGTTGGTGACGTTGATATCTAGCGACATGGAAATCATGCCGGACGCAATGGCTTGCCTTGCTGCGTCTGCTGCCTTGGCGGTTTCGGATATCCCCATCCAGGAGATCATCTCAGAAGTGAGAGTGGCTCGTGTTGATGGAAAATTTTTGATCAATCCACGAAGAAGCGAATTGGCAACTGCAGATATCAACCTGATCATAGCAGCTACTGAAAAAAATATTATGATGGTGGAAGGCGAGGCGAAGGAATGCTCTGAAGAAGATTTAGTTCAGGCTATTGAATTCGCTCATGACGCGATCCGCGTGCAGGTCAAAGCGCAGGAAGAACTTAGGAGATTAAAGGGAGTGACTAACAAAAGAGAATATGAGAAACCTGTCCAAAATGAAGAAGTCAGGCAAAAGGTCGATGCATTTGCGAAAGATAAGGTCTATCAAATTGCAAAATCGGCATTGAGCAAACATGCCCGCTCAGATAAATTTGAAGATCTATTGAATGAGTTGCTCGAAAATCTAAAAACAGATTACAAATCTCCGGAAGAAGATAAATTGCCTCAGGACATTGAAGCCTTTGCAAAAAATTACTTCCATGATCTTCAATACGACGTCATTCGGGATATGATATTAAATGAGAGAGTGCGTTTGGATGGTCGAACGCTAGACCAGGTGAGAGAACTGAACATGGAAGTGGACGTTCTGCCTTCACCCCACGGAGCTGCCCTCTTTACAAGAGGTGAGACTCAATCGCTTACGACCGTTACTTTAGGAACTCCATTAGACTCTACACTGATCGAAAGCGCTGCTGTCTCTGACTACTCCAAATTTTTCCTGCACTATAATTTTCCTCCTTTTTCTACCGGCGAGGTAAAGATGATGAGGGGAGTAGGACGGCGGGAAGTAGGTCATGGTAATCTCGCAATGCGTTCCCTAAGGCAAATGATGCCGGGCGGTGATTTCCCCTACACGGTAAGAGTTGTTAGCGATATCCTTGAATCGAATGGTTCGTCCTCAATGGCTACCGTTTGCGCAGGATCCCTGGCATTGATGGATGCAGGTGTTGCTATTCCGAAGCACGTATCAGGAGTCGCAATGGGATTAATAAGTAAGGACGGAAAATTTGCGGTGCTCACCGATATCTTAGGTGACGAAGATCATCTGGGGGACATGGATTTTAAGATTACAGGAACAAGAGAAGGCATTTGCGGTGTGCAGATGGATATCAAAGTCGATGGGCTGAGTATGGAAGTCATGAGACAGGCCCTGGCGCAAGCAAATAAAGGGAGGCTTCAAATACTGGATGCTATGTATCAAACTATAGGTGCGGCAAGAAATGATGTGAAACCACATGCACCGAGGATGGTGAAATTGTTTATAGATAAAGAATTCATCGGAGCCGTTATTGGACCGGGTGGTAAGGTGATACAGGAAATCCAGAGGGAAACCGGTACGACTATCAACCTGGAAGAAAAGAATGGCAGGGGCGAGATCAGCATATTTAGCAGCAGCAAGGACGGTGTTGAAAAGGCGGTATCCTGGATCAATGGAATCGTTGCCGTACCTCAGGTGGGAGATGTATACGAAGCAACAGTTAAGTCAATCATGCCATTTGGGGCTTTTGTCGAATTCCTTCCTGGAAAACAGGGCCTGGTACATATTAGCGAGGTTAGCTGGAAGCGATTGGAGACATTAGAAGGTATTGTCAATGAAGGCGACATCATGAAAGTGAAATTGATAGGTACTGATCCTAAGTCCGGTAAATTTAAATTATCAAGAAAAATATTGCTCCCCAAGCCGGAGCAAGGTCCCAGGGAAAGGCAAACTCCGCCACCGGGACACAATTAATTTTTTGTCCTCAGTCACCAAATCATATGTCGAAATTGAATTTCTGAATATTTCAGAAGAACAATCTGATTTGTTGGTTGCCATGTTAAGCCAGGAAGAATTTGAAGGATTTGAGGAAGGACAGAATTTTTTGAAGGCATATATTCGTTCTGATAGTCTTCCGGAAAAATTGATTGACGAGGTTTCTCACCAGGTAAATGTTAGTTACAGGAAAACTCTCATTAAAGAAACCAATTGGAACGATCTATGGGAATCAAATTTTTCTCCTGTCGCTGTTGACCATCCTGGTGGAAGGAAAAATTGGGTCGGCATTCGCGCAGACTTCCATTATCAGCTCCATAAAGTAGAGCATGAAATTGTTATCAATCCAAAAATGAGTTTTGGAACCGGGCATCACGCAACTACCACGATGATGATTGAACATATGGGAGACATAGATTTTAGAAATAAGTCCGTATTGGACTTTGGCACCGGGACCGGTATTCTTGCCATCTTAGCGGAGAAACTGGGCGCTTTGCGAGTTATCGCAATAGATAATGACGAGCGATGTATCGAAAATGCGGGTGAAAATCTGCAAAGCAATCAATGCCAGAAGATACAGGTGTTCAGATCCAATCGAGTATTAGAAAACGCCGTTTATGATATCATTCTCGCCAACATTGATAAACAGGTGATCCTCACCAATTTCGCATTATTCGTCAAGCATTTGTCTCCGCGCGGTATTCTTCTCTTAAGTGGCTTGCTAATAGAGGATGAAGCAGAAATTACAGCAGAAGCGCGTAGATTTTCGATAAAAGAAGGGAAAACAACGGCTAAAGATCAGTGGATCTGTATAAGGTATAATAATTAATACTTCCTTAACGTTCCATTAAATTACGGTTACCTTCCCGGATTTTTCGCTATTTTTGTTGTCCAATTTTAACCAAAGTTCTATGAACGAACTATTATTGATAGTTCTCGCATATTTGATCGGCAGCATACCAACTTCGGTATGGGTAAGCCAATATTTTTTCGAAATCGACATACGCGATTACGGCAGTGGTAATGCCGGAGCGACGAATACATACCGCGTGCTGGGGCCAAAGTGGGGTACTCTTGTAATGATAGTGGACATGCTGAAAGGGATTATAGCGGTAAACCTCGCGCTGTTGCTCCCTTACCTGGTTGAGAACGACACCATGTTCCTGAATCTTCAAATCGGGTTGGGATTGGCCGCCGTGTTGGGGCATATTTTTCCTATTTGGGCAGATTTCAGAGGAGGCAAGGGCATCGCCACACTTTTTGGACTGGTGCTGGGAATTTCTCCCTGGACGGCACTGGGTTGTGTAGGAGTATTCCTGGTCGTGCTTTATCTTACGCGCTTCGTTTCATTGAGCTCGATCATGGCAAGCATTGCGTTCCCTGTTTTTATCCTTTTGATCTTTAATGTAGGTAGCGATACCTATCGCATATTTGCTATTGCAGTAGCACTGATGGTTTTATTGACTCACCAAAAAAATATCGGCCGCCTTCTCAATGGCAGTGAAAGTAAAGTGCCGATACTTAAGCATCGTGATCGCAGGCGTCAAAAAAGACGTGAAGCATCATCACGCCAGGATGTTTAAGCTCAAAATCGGTAACTTCGCTGTTTAGGTCACGCATTGAACCATGACTTTGGTACAATGATTGATTTCTATTTCAAAACATTCAATATGAACAGGATAATCACCTCTCTTTTTCTTTTCACTTCTCTCGCCGTTGGATGCTCAAAAAATGCTATAACGGGTCGTAACCAGTTCAAACTATTACCCGAATCACAATTGCAATCGATGGCGACGAGCGAATACCAAACATTCTTATCTACTAACAAAGTGGTCAATAGTTCGGCCAACCGCGATGCCGAAATGGTTCGTCGGGTAGGACTGCGCATCACGAAAGTGGTGAATGATTATTTTGCGCAAAAAGGACTTTCGAAAGAGCTCGAAGGATATAAATGGGAATATAATTTAGTTGATAATAAAGAAGTGAATGCGTGGTGTATGCCTGGAGGTAAGATCGTAGTGTATACTGGCCTGTTACCGTATACACAAAATGAAGCAGCCTTGGCAGTTGTGATGGGACATGAGGTTTCGCATGCGATTTTTAACCATGGTAATGAAAGGATGAGTATGTCCTTGGGCGCTTCTGCAGTACAATTGGGCCTTACCGTTGCCATGGCCAATAAACCTGCAGAAACCCGAAATCTTTTTTTAGGCGCGTTTGGCGCTGGCGCACAAGTTGGTGTGTTACTACCTTTTTCGCGCAAACATGAATTGGAAGCAGATCATTGGGGATTGAACTGGGCTGCGATGGCGGGATATAATCCACAAGAAGCTATTCCTTTATGGGAGCGCATGGAACAAGCGGGTGGTGGTCAAAGGCCTCCGGAATTTTTGAGTACCCATCCAAGTGAAGGCAATCGAATTGCACAATTAAAGAAATTAATGCCTGAAGCATTACAGTATTACAAGCCAATGAACAATTAATTTTCTTGATTTTAGATAAGAATTCCGTTCAGATCTCCCTTTTGAGCGGAATTTTTCTTTGATGATTGTCATATCTACACTTTATTTTACATAACTTTGCAATCCCTACTTTGAGAACTCTGTGAGCGACTTCGGTCCTCACTGGAATCCTTAAAATAGTTTCCAAGTATGTCACAAACGCTGTTTGAAAAATTGCAACTGGCAGACGAAAAGAATCTTTTAATTCAGGGTTTGCCTTCTTCTATTGAGAAACAATTCAACAAACTGTCCTTCGCCAAAAACATGACTCCGTTGCTAAAAACGCGCAAGATTGATTTTGCACTCGTTTTTGCTGTGAGCGAAAACCAACTAAATGGTATTTTGAAGGACGTTATGCCATCCCTGAAAGAAAGTTCCAAGTTTTGGGTCGCTTACCCCAAAACCACTTCCAAAATTGCGACAGATCTCAACCGGGACCGTAGCTGGAATCGCCTGACTTCTGAGGGCTATGAAAGCATTCACCGGGTTGAATTAGACCATGTTTGGAGTGCCATGCGTTTTGTAAAAGGGGAGAACACGCGCGATGCCGATTTTCCTGTTACAAGAAAAAGGGAAGCACCTGCTATGGTTGACTAATTGACCAGTTTTAAAATTATCGAGGTTTGTTGCGTAAGCAGCAAACCTTTTTTATTTTCTTCCTGCTTATATTGCCTTCCATGAGCTTTCTAAATGTTGAAATAAAAGCAAGATGCACAGCACCCGGACGCGTGCGCTCTTATCTGTCGGAGAAAGGAGCCGAGTTCAGAGGCAAAGACAATCAAACAGATACTTATTTTAACGTAGCAACGGGACGATTAAAGTTGCGTGAAGGGAATATCGAGAACAACCTCATCTATTATGAGCGGATGGACCAATTAACCGCAAAGAATTCCCGGTTCATGCTTGTTAAGGTGGATGACGCACAGGGATTAAAAGATGTTCTATCCAAATCCATCGGAATTAAAATTGTGGTTCAAAAGAACCGGGAAATTTATTTTATCGACAATGTAAAGTTTCATATTGATGAAGTACCTGGCCTGGGATCATTTGTCGAGATCGAAGCGAGTAATCTGAACAGCGACCTGCCAGAAGAAAAGTTAAAGGAACAATGTGAATTTTATCAACAACAGCTGGGAATTTTGCCGGAAGATCTCCTGCAACTGTCTTACAGTGATATGATGCTGAAATAATTTACTTAAGAATGACCGTACCCGTTTTTCTGCTTAATCCTACTTCCATTTGCTTGAGATGCTCATGAGTTTGGTGAAGCATATTGAATTCTTGCGTGCTGTGCTGTTTTTCCATGTCGAGCTGATTTTCCAGCAACATTCTTTTGATCTTTCGCAATTTCAGGTAATTGATTGCTGATTCTACTTCTTCATTCGTTCGATCTATTTCTTCGTTGAGATAAGTCATCAATTTTTCCTTGTTTTCCACAGCTATCGTTTGGATAAAATCTTCATAGCTCTGCTCAAAGAGTTTTTTTTGATATCCACTGGCCTGGCTGAATTCCCTTTTCCAATGTTCGCTTTCTTCGTAGGGAAAATTCAGCAACGAAACAGCGAGAGCGCTCAGCTTGGGATCGGCATGATAGATAAAATAGTTTTTATTTGCCAGCGTCGGGTTTTCATCCAGAACTTCTTTATAGCTATTGATCAATTTGATCACCTCCGGGTTGTCGATCAACGTCTCGTCTACCATTTCTTCAAATACATAGTGCGCAATTAACCGTGTGTCATCCCAAAACTTAGAACCGTGCTCCAGTAAAATTCTGGCCACTTCTCGTTCCTGCAATTCATCCTTGAATAATAAATAGAAAGTGGAATCGTCGTAGCCTGCCGCTTCCGCCTGAAGAGCATTTTCTTCTTGTTGACGGGTGTCCAGGGACGGTTGCTTTCTTTCCAGCGTGGCAATTCGGTCACGAATGAATTTATTGACCAGTGTATGCAAACCGCCTTCATCTATTTTTAATATTTCCGCGCACTGTTGAATATAGTCCTGCTGTTTTGTAAAATCCTCCGCCTTGTTTATCCGGGATATGGTTTCTGCAATTTGGTTAACCACTTCCGCCTTTCGATTGGAATCAGTTCCTGCATCTTTCAAGGCTACTTCCAGTTGAAACAGGATAAAATCCTTTTTATTTTTTTCAACGAACTCGCGAAAACCGGAGGCGCCCACTTTGTTGATGTAGCTGTCGGGATCTTCATTGCCGGGTATCAGTACCAGTTTGACCTGCAGACCTTCTTCCAGGGCCATGTCGAGACCTCTCAAGGCCGCTTTAATACCGGCAGGGTCCCCATCATAAATGATCGTCAGATTATTGGTGTATTTTTTTACCAGCCGCAGTTGCTCATTTGTCAGCGACGTACCTCCCGAAGCCACTACATTTTCAATCCCCGATTGATGGAGCGAGATCACATCCGTATATCCTTCCACCAGCAAACATTCATCAGCTTTATCGATAGCCATACGGGCTAACCAGGAGCCGTACAAGATTCGGCTTTTGATATAGATTTCGTTCTCTGGGGTGTTGATATATTTCGGAGCCCGGTCATTACTTTTCAATACCCTCGCCCCGAATCCCAATACCTTCCCACTGTGGTTGTGGACGGGGAATATGATTCGGCCTCTGTAATTATCAATCAACTGATCATTACGGTTCACCACAAGCCCCGTCCTAATTAATAGATCCGGGTTAAATTGTTTCGCGATTGCTTCTTTCGCAAAGGCATCCCGTTGTTCGGGAGAATAGCCCAATTGAAATTTCCGGATGACCTCCTCCCGGAATCCTCTCTCCTTTAAATAGCTCAAGCCAATATCCTGTCCTTCCTCTGTTTGAAAAAGAATGCGCGAAAAAAACTGTTGGGCAAATTGATTGATGATGTAGAGACTATCGGCGGTTTGGACTTGCTGTCGTTGCTCGTCCGTTGCGAATGTCTCTTCCACTTCCACATTATATTTATTAGCCAACCATTTCAACGCGTCGACATAACTATATTTTTCGTGTTCCATCAGAAAGCTGATGCTGTTGCCACTGCGCCCGCATCCAAAACACTTATATATTTCCTTGGTTGGTGAAACGGTAAATGAGGGTGTTTTCTCATTATGGAAAGGGCAAAGGCCAATCCAGTTGGCGCCTCTTTTTTTAAGCTTCACAAAACCCCCGACAATATCGATGATGTCAATCCTGCTAAGGATTTGCTGTATGGTTTGGGGGGAGATCATTTTTGCAATATCCGATCTTTTTCATTCACGACAAAAGTCTTAACTTAACAATAATTCCCAGGCATTGCCCAGATCTTCTTAAATCATCCCAAAACTTTTAAATACTTGTTCATGAGAACCAAAACTGGACTGCTGCTGTTGCTAATGCTATCAGCCAACCTTTCTTTTGCCCAGCCCTCCGACGCCGAGATCAGAAAACAAATTACCAATGACGGAACAAAATCAATAAAGTTCACCAAATCCACCGGCACGCGCCAATGGAATAAAGACATTGGAAATTGGGAATGGGTGAGAGGTGTTGAAGTAACCCGGAAAAGTGAGTATCCCGGTATCGATCTCCTGGTAACAGGAGATGTGGTTTATCAGTACACCGGAGTAGGGAAGTATAGTTACTGGAAGTTTAGAACGATCAGTAACCAGTACTTTGGACTTCCAAATCCCAACCAAAAGGAAATAGATGAGGTCATCAGTAAGAATTGGGAAAGATTTTACGGCTATTATTATGAAGTGATCACCAAACTATGGGCCGCGCCAGCATTGGCCAACGAACCGCAATGGACCTGGCACAATCCGAATTCCGTTGAATTCAAAATGAAAATTAAGTTCGATCAGATCATCCGCGGTAAGGGAATAGAAACGGCAGAAGGAATTTGGAATGTCAGGCTGTACCGTGACGATCCCAAAGGGCAATGGAAAAAGATGATAGCATCGCGAAGCCAGGAGGCCGATGATATAAAAGTAATCGGGATGCAATCATATACTCCGCAGCAGTTGCAGGATTTTGAAAAACAAACATTAAAGTATACGATGGCGGAGCAAATTGCGCAAAAGGATGCAGACGCTCTTTCTAAAACGATCACCGTTCCGGAGTTTAACCGTGCCGAGCAACTCTTTCAATTTGTCCATGATATCTTGCGCAATGGCGATCCGGAGAAATTCAGGGCAGTCATGCTTCAGGTGATGGCTCCCGGCTTCTTTGTGGAAGGGAGCAAGGTGCAATTGAGCGATCAGGAGGAGCAAAACCTTCAAAATGTGATTACTGCTGCTTATAACAATAAGGCTACCTACAAGCAAATGTATTGTCAAAACCCGGAGATGAAGGTGGAACGATGGGGAAACAGCAATACTAAAAAAACGATTACCATCTCCGCACTGGTGAATAATTGTAATACACAGTTCATTATTGACCAGGTGAACATGGGTTATAAAGAAGGAGTGCCGCAAACCAAATTGAGAATATTATCCTATGGTATTTATGTGCGACAGGACAACGATGCTATTGATTATATCAATTCTTTCAGCGACCGCAAGAAGATCTGTCCGAGTGATTTATAACGAAAATTCACTTGGGCAAAACACGAACAAGATGTGCAAAAAAAACCTAGATTTTCCCAAAAAAGAGTTTTAAATTAGATATCAATCCGTCCTCTGCGAAGACAGTCAAATCGATTTCTTCACTCCTAATCTTTAAAGCCATGGTTCAGGTAGACATCTCACAGCTCTCCCGGGAGTGCAATCTCTGGAGAGATAAACTGCGTTCGTACCGCGACGAGTTTACACAGAGCGAAGCCAAACTCCGACAAGCTGCCAGCAAGCCACTCTCCAAAGACCAACTCCAGGACGTCGAACACTTTCACAACCAGTTTCACATTCAACTCATCAACATTCACGATTTAAAACAAGGCATCAAAGTTCATGACCGAAAAATGACCTTTGAAAAAACTGCCTTTAATGGTTCTGCTAATGAAGACAGCTTTAGCCGCCATGATTCCCTGTTGAAAGAGTATGAAGGGCTCGAACAACGCCTCCAGGAGTTGCGTGATGAATTTCACGATTTTCTAGACCAGATGAAATAGTTTTCAGAAGCCAATTCCAACGGTTCTACCAACAAAAAACAATTGCCATGCCTGAATTTGATACCTCACACGTAAAAAATATCGTCTTGCTCGGCCACGCCGGCTCGGGTAAGACCACTCTAGCGGAATGCATGCTATATGAAGCAGGGATCATAAATCGCCACGGCAGCATTGCCGAACGAAATACGACCGGAGATTACCACGAACTTGAACAGGAACGTGGTAATTCTATTTTTAGCAAGCTCCTTCACACCAAATGGCGGGGATACAAGATCAATATCCTGGATACTCCAGGCTACGATGATTTTGTCGGAGAAGTGATCTCCGCGCTGAGAGTTGCGGATACAGGTGTGATGTTGATCAATGCAGTAATGGGTGTGGAAGTCGGCACCGATATCATTTGGGAATATACCGAGAAATTCAAGACACCAATGATCTTCGCCGTGAATAAGTTGGACGATGATAATGCCGACTATGATAAAACTGTACGCGAAGCCAAGGCTCATTTCGGAAATAAAATAGTGGTCGTTCAGTACCCTCGGCAAACGGGTGCAGGCTTCCACGAGATCGTCGATGTATTGCGAATGACCATGTACAAATTCAAGGACAATGGAGGCAAACCCGAGAAGATGCCCATACCCGATGAAGAAAAGGCAAGAGCCGACGACTTGCACAAGGAACTTATCGAAGCAGTTGCCAGCAACGATGAAAACCTGATGGAAAAATATTTTGATAAAGGAGAGCTGGAAGAAGATGATCTGAAAATGGGTATGAAAAAAGCCATGATCGCCCATGATCTGTTCCCGTTGTTTTGCTTATCAGCCGAGCGCAATATGGGTAGCGGTAGATTAATGGGTTTCATTGATAATGTTTGTCCGAGTGCGAATGAAATGCCGCCCCAGGTTACCAAGAACGGAGAAAAACTGACATGCGATGCCTCCGGCCCCGCTTGCATTTTTATTTATAAAACTATTTCTGAACCGCATGTAGGAGAGATGTCATTCTTTAAAGTCTATTCCGGTACGATCAAGAGTGGAATGGAACTGGAGAATGAAACCACTGGTGTTACGGAAAAGATCAATCAATTATTTCTTGTCGAGGGGAATAAGCGATCGCCCATCAATGAGCTCATTGCCGGAGATATTGGAGCTACACTGAAATTGAGAAATACACACGTCAACAATACATTGCATATAAAGGGTAGAAATTATGAACTGCCTCCGATTCAATTTCCTCCAAAAAATATGACTGTTGCCATTGAAACACTTAAAAAAGGGGAGGAAGAAAAATTATCTCACGCGCTTCATCAGTTGAGGGAGGAAGATCCGACCCTGATCGTGGAGGTATCTCAGGAATTAAAGCAGACTTTGATCCATTGCCTGGGCGACATGCAATTGGCGGTAGCCAAATGGAAGATTGAACACCAGCACAAATTGGAAGTGAAATTTGTGAAACCAAAGATCGCATACCGGGAAACGATCCGAAAAATGGCAGATGCCAGCTACCGGCACAAGAAACAAAGTGGCGGCGCAGGACAATTTGGAGAAGTATACATGCAAATTGAACCCTGGCATGAAGGAATGCCCGAGCCAAAAGACTTAACGGTGAGGAACCGTGACGTTCACAATCTCGATTGGGGTGGTAAGCTCGTATTTTATAATTGTATAGTTGGGGGAGCGATTGATACTCGTTTCCTTCCCTCCATATTAAAAGGAGTGATGGAAAAAATGCAAAACGGACCGCTTACCGGATCTTATGCTCGCGATATTCGCGTATGCGTATATGATGGCAAAATGCATCCGGTTGATAGCAATGACATATCCTTTAAGATTGCAGGACTGCAAGCATTCCGACAGGCATTCCAGCAAGCAGATCCGCAATTGCTGGAACCAGTCTATCACGTGGAGGTTTTATGTCCCGATGATCTTACCGGCGCCGTTATGGGTGACCTGCAAAGCCGAAGAGCTATTGTGGAGGGCATTGATTCGGAAGGCCATTTTCAAAAGGTGATCGCTAAAGTTCCCCTGGCGGAGATGAATGGATATTCTTCCTCGCTGCGTTCGATTACTCAAGGCAGAGCGAAATTTCAAATGAGTTACCTGGGCTATGAACCGGTGCCTTTTGAATTGCAGCGTAAACTGATTGATGAATATAGCAAGGCCTCGAAGGAAGAACTGGTTTGATTACAACTTGTTTCTTACAGCTGTAACAACCCACTTTATCGCACTGATCACCAATTCGGGTTCTTCGAGATGTATTTCGTGGCCGCTTTTAGTTGTGATAATATGCTTGCTATTGGATGAGAGAACTGACATTTTTTCTTTTTGCTCCAATTTCTCCATCCATATAGCCTTCATAGAGCTATCTGCCTTTTCTGCAAACACATTCATTCCGCTGGTTACTACATAAAGTGGCTTGCTACCCATAGAATAAGTAGAGTCTGCAAATAATTTCTCAAACTCCTCAGCCCAATAGTTTCCATTATCCGCCAGAAGGATCTTTGGTTGACTCAGAGCCCAGATTCTTGCTTGCTGGTATTTTATGGGCAACCTGTCAAACGGCGGGTCTACCTTGGGCTGCCCGGTCATTTTCCAAATTTCCTCAAGGTCTTTTATGGAGGAACGCGGGTCAGAGAATCCGGTCTGTCCTTGATGCCTGGAATATCCCGATGCTGACTTAGATCACGCAAGCGCACAATCTTATTATTAATGAATAAGGTGCCGTCCTCGGAAGTGGCATCAATCAATACCATTCCTTTTACTTCCTGAGGATATTTTTTTTCATAAAACCGGGCAATGATCCCTCCCAACGAATGGCCCACCATGACATATGGCGGTTTGATTCCGGCACGCTGGAGTAAGGTATGTAACTCGTAAACGTCCTGGTCAAAGGTCCGTGGTTCGGGGCCTGGATCACTCCAGCCCAGGGAAGGCCGATCATAGCTACACACTTGTGTGAATTTGGATATCTCAGCTACTATTAAAGCCCAATCCAGGGAAAATGCCTGTGATCCGGCGATCAGCACAACCGTCGGAGTTCCCTTACCCCTTGTATCAATATGTAAGCGATAACCGCCAATGTCTACTAGTTTACCGGTGGGTGAGGGGTTCTGCTGGGAAAATAATCCTGCATAGATCGCTAGCGCACCGAAAAGCAAAAGATTTTTTTTCATATCTATGAAATTTGATTGAGGGCAGAGAACTACGATAACTATCGTAATTAAGCTCACTCAAATTTAATTCAATACCTGTAGTGATAGCAATCCTTAATTAATCCATTTGTCTTTTCTTAGCTGAAACTATATTAGTTTCCTGTATGCATCGGGTGTAATGCCTCTCAGCTTCTTGAAAGAACGGCTGAAATTTCCGGAATCACTGAAACCGCAACTGTCTGCAATCTCGGATATAGGAATACTTTTCCTGGCGAGTAAAAGCAAGGCCTTCTCAATGCGTTGCCTGCGGATATATGATCCAAACGTAGAATGAAAATACTTCGGGAATTCCCGGGACAGTGTTACCGGATGAATGTTCAGCTTTTTAGCGATCTCAGTCAGTGAATGATTAGAACAAGGTTCTTCCCTTATCAACTCTTCGACATGATATTTCCATAAAGGAATTTGTTTTCCCGCTACAGATTGACGTCCCAGGAGATTCAGTACATAGATGACCAGGGCTTGCATGGAACTTTGTGACAGTTCATCGCGGATATTAAATTCCCGGATCATGTTCAGGAAAATGTTCTTTGCCAGGTGGTCGTCGATCTGAGAAGAATGTATGTTTTCCGGTTTAACATCGTGTTTGTCAAACCATGCGTTGTCTATTTCCACATGAAAAATGCGGCATCCAAAACTGTAGTCCTTATTGCAGTGATATTCCTGCGGTTTGTAGAAAAGGAGAGTACCGGGATTGCAAGTGAATTCTTTCGATTTTCTTAACTCCCTGTTGCCCCCTTTTAGGAAATAGGCAAAAAAAGAGTTTTCATGACGATGCCAGCTTTGATTTTCCTTCAGCCTGTATTCAGTTTTTGAAAAAATCATTTGACCGTAATTCAAATGATCCGTCTGGCAACCCAGGTAGGTGCCCTTTGGTAGAATCTTCATGGCCGTTTATTGTATATAGAAAATTACTGAGTATTTGTGAGACAGCGGATAGTGCATTTGTTAATTCATACTGGATAATGACCGATAGTATAAAGGTTTTTTTTCCTCCAGTTGGTTTACTTACTGGGAGATTTATTAATTTAACAGTCCAAACACTTCTGCTATGGTCTGTCCCAAGAGGTCGCTACTCGGTATCCTGCTTTTCCTATCTTTTGTTTCTGAAGCTCAAGTCCAGCCTTGCATTGACGTAATCAGCACCAAGCGAAGAGAAACAGGTGCCGGTCAGGGAGTCTATGATTTTAATAATAAATGGACACCTGGAGCAACGATCAAAGTAAGCTTTCTCGACGGCTCCGACTGGCAAAAGGAAAAAGTAAGACAGTATGCGCCAGGCTGGAGCAAGTATGCCAATGTAAACTTTGACTTTGGCAACTATCCTGATGCCGAAATCCGCATCAGCTTCAATTCCAACAAAGGCTCTTACTCATTCATCGGTACCGATGCAAAAAACAGGTTGCCCTCTCAGGAAACCATGAACCTGGGATGGATTGATCATGCGAAGACGGAAGGTCAGCTACAATCCGTCATCTTGCATGAATTCGGACACACTCTTGGACTGCTCCACGAACACATGAACCCTATGAGCAACATTAAATGGAATAAACCCGTCGTCTATGCGTATTATCTGCAATATGACGGATGGGACAAGGATATGGTGGATAAGCAAGTGTTCGATCGCTATAGTGTCAGCATGACCAACAAGAGCTATGATCCAAAGTCGATCATGCACTATCCAATCCCTGCCAACTTCACACTGGACGGCTACGCGGTGGGAGAGAATGACGATCTCTCGGAAAACGATAAGAAGCTGATCACTGAATTATATCCATTCAATCGTACCTACCCGGTAGAGAATAAGACCACAGTCTGGAGCAAACTGGAGGACCTGAACATTGAATACAATGTGACGGAGAATGGGCAACTTGGCATGAGGATCAAGCAAAACTTCCTTATTTATAATGCGCAGGGCACTAAATGCATTATGTCGGCCTATTTCTATAACGCAGATGATAACAAACCCCTGCTGGATAAGAATGGAATTAAGCAATCAGCTGATGGACATGTGGCATGTTTTACCGAATTCAATCCGAACTATCAAAATACGCAGTTTAAAGACCTGTCTGTGTTTATGCCTTATGATGAACTGGAACTTGGAAGTGGGAATTTCAGGCTTAAATGTTATGTTGCCATTTTTGATGCATCGCTGAAAATGATCACATCCAGCGGATATCAATATTTTACTTTCAGCCAGGGTATCAGTTGTAAGGAAGTGACGGTGCAAACAAAATTCAATGACGCCAGTCAACGCATAGACATCGTCCCCATATTCACAATTGAAAATGCCAAGGATGAACCCTGTCATGCTACTGCTTATTTTTATACGAATGATGGTGTGGCCCTAAAAGCGTTTAATGATTTGTATAAAACACGTGACGGAACACTGGCAAGCACCTCCGATTTCAAGCCCGGTTTTTCGGTGGCGTTATATAATGCAAGCCAGACGGGATTGACAATTTCACTGCCCTATTCCGAATTGCATTTGGTGGCTGGATTCCATCGACTGCAGTATAAAGTAGTGTTATACGACAGCAAGTGGAATAAGATTGCGACTACGCCATTGTACAATTTTACTTTTACCCAGAAATAAATACCGCGCGTGTCTTACGTATCTGCCTTGGTGCGTGTCTCACGCACCAGCGACCAATGCGAACTTTCACATATGCTAAGTTTGATTTTGCAGAAAGTAAATTATCGAACGCCATTTATTGCCCGGCTTTTCCATGTCACATATTAAGTCGTCGCGGCCATATTGGGTGGGAGAAAATACGTTATTCGAATCTTTTTCCTTTTTTTCTAGTTGATCCAGGCACACGTAACATCGACTGCAGAGACTCATGGATATGAGGCGCAGAAATTTTTTGATGTGCCGGCGCTTGTAGCTGGTTTGATAAAATGCGTTAAAGCTGCTGCGCGCCATATCCTTGAATAAGTTCCTTAGGTGAGCTACTCTCTGAGTGGTTGTCACGAGTGTTACGATCCCCGCTATAGAGTCTTTATATACGTCGAAAATATCATTGCCCAATTGCATCAATCCACCCATGTGATATAAAGCATCCTCTTCGATGGGACTTAGAGGGTGGAGGAACACAGTTCTATAAAAAAGCACCGAAACGCCTCCCTTGTCGACAGTTATCCTTTCTATTTCATTTTGCGTCAGCCCCGGATGGGCCTGTTTCCTGCTTTCAATTTGTGCTTGATATACTTTCTTTAAATAACTGATCGTCAGGTCTTTGTTCCAGCAATTTTTTAACGCTTTCTCGAAAAAGATCAGAAAAAGTCGTTCGCTCGCGTTCCTGGCGACGATCCTTTCGGGATGTTCTATGAATGTCTGCAATAATTCATCGGTCATTTGATGCTTGTCGAAAAAATCGTCAAACAAGCCAGTGAAGGCACCCTGATATGTGCATGCCAGCCTTTCCTGCAGTGTCATTTTCTTGCCGCGCAACACGCATAAGGCCTCTCCCAATATCGCTGGGACAGCCAATCCATAGTAAGATGTGATTTTTTTGAAGTCATCGCTGCCAAGGCTTTCATCGCTTGACCTGCTTGCAAGGGTCAACTCGTCTCCCAGATATTTTTTGATAAATTTTTTCTGCCGGCGAACATTTCGAAGAAGCGTGTATAGGATATTTGGGCAGTGCCAGGCATTCTTGAATATCCAAAGCTTCAATATAGATTAGATTTAGACTTGCTTATCGAAACTTATACATTCCTTTAGCTCTTTTTCCGAATATGCCAGGTTGTGTTTTTTAAGCACATCGTCGGGAACTCCATTCCATTGATTGGGTCGATTACCTGCATATCCAATGTCCTTTACTCCGATGCTGGAAGTATAAAATCCACTGGCCGTCAGGTTGCGCAGGCGATTAAAAAAAGCAACTCCCTGTTTCATGGCCGGCTTTGCCTTCACCGGATAAGCAATCGCATCCACCATCTCAAGCTGCTGAGATGAGGAACAATCCTTAAAACGTTTTTCATACCGTTTCAGGCACTCAACATCCAGCCATCGCAAGCCACCCCGTAAGGGAATTTGCTGTGCCGGCATATCTTTTACAATGAATTCAATGAATTCCGGTACTCCTGCCTCACTCGCGCTGCCACTCACCTCGTCCTTTGGTATGATAATATTCGCCAGCAAGGTAATGGTAGCCATTTCTTCCGGCGTAAAGAATTTTTCTTTTGCGAGCAGCGCCTTTTCCCGCTTTAATTCTTCCTTGCTACGGTCCAGGTTGAAGGTGGCTTCCTTGGCGACCTCCGTTTTTTTCTCATCACTTTTACAACCAGCCAGAGCTGCCGGAGCCGCCACTGCAGTGGCAATGAGTTTGATTGACTTCCTTCTGTCCATAGATAGTTTTTAATATTGTGTTCAAAAAGAGCATTATCACTATAGCCCTCATAAATTCTGTTTCTTCATTTCATCGATCAGATATTCCGATGCTCTCATGGAAAGCGCCAGGATAGTCCAGGTAATATTTTTATCAGCCTGGCTCACAAATTGTCCGCCGTCGACGCAAAAAAGATTTTTACAATCGTGGGCCTGGCTCCATTTATTTAAAACACTTCGTTTCGGATCATTTCCCATTCTCACCGTTCCGCCTTCATGAATGATTTGACCCGGTGAGGATATCCCATAATTATTTTTCTCAGTGTCATCTCCGCCAGAAGTGACAACAGCTCCCATATTATGCATGATCTCCTTGAAGGTTTCTTTCATGTGCCTGGCCTGGTTTATTTCATAGTCACTCCATTTTACATTGAATCGAAGTACGGGTATACCGTACTGGTCGACGGCATTCGGATCAATTTCACAATAATTGTCTTCTCTTGGAATTGCTTCCCCGCGGCCTGACATACCGACGGCAGAGCCATAAAAATATCGATAGTCTTCTTTAAGCGACTTCCCATAACCACCTGCCTCTTTGGTCTTTCCATTTACCTGGTATTTTCCATTTAGATTTTCAATATTTCCTCCAAATCCGTAGCTGGGCTGGCCCATTCCTCCCCAATACTCTATATGATAACCACGAGGAAAATCCAGTTTCTTATTATCCAACCACCATGGCGAATAAATATGAGATCCCCCAACACCATCTTCATTATATACTTTGCGTCCAAACAAATCCGGAAGCACACCACCAATATCGGCGCCTGTTGAATCATGAAGGAATTTACCGGCGACGTTACTGTTGTTGGCCAATCCATTGGGATGACGCGATGATTTGGAGTTTAACAATAACCTCGCTGATTCGCAAGCGCTGGCTGCAAGAATAACTACTTTGCCGTTCACCTGGTATTCCATCAGGTCTTCCTTATTGACATAAGAAACTCCGGTCGCCAATCCTTCCTTATTCGTTAGCACTTCCCTCGCCATAGCATTGGGAATAACATCCACATTGTTGGTTTTCATTGCAGGATAGATCAACACGTTGGTAGATGAAAAATCTGCTTTTGCAATGCTGCAGTTGCGACCGCATTGACCACAAAAAAAACATGCTCCGCGTTCTGTCGTACTTTCTATCTTTTTTGTAAGCATGGAAAGTCGTGACGGAATAACATTTACTCCTGTCTTCCCTGCTCCTTTTTTTATGAAAAGCTCGTGCAGGCGAGGTTTGGGTGGCGGCAGGAAATAGCCATCTGGATCATTTTCCAATCCCTCGTTGGTACCAAATACGCCGATGAGTTGGTCAATCCGGTCGTAATACGGCTTGACATCCTCATATCCAATAGGCCAATCATCACCAAGTCCATCTATGCTTCGCCTTTTAAAATCGTGAGGACCGAAACGAAGTGAAATCCTTCCCCAATGGTTGGTCCTTCCACCCAACATCCTGGCTCGCCACCACATCCAGTTTGTCCCCGGCGATTGTGTATACGGTTCTCCCTCCAGGTCCCAACCGCCATAACAGGCATCAAAATCACCGAATGGCCGGATGCGTGTACTGGCACCGCGACGCGGCGAGTCCCAGGGATTTTTCAATTGGGTAACATTTTTTTGCGGATCATACATTTCCCCGGCTTCAATCAGACACACTTTTAGGCCCGCTTTCGATAGTATATAAGTCGCCATGCCTCCGCCGGCCCCGGAGCCCACAATAACTACATCGTATTGTTTTGGATTTTTCTTAACCTGAATGTCTCCCATCTTGTTAGTTTTAGATCTAGTTTCCTCCCCAATTTAAGAATGTATCTTTAAGTGACCAATGATTTGTTCATGAAGAATACCGTCATGTTACTTGGCTTTCTCAGTCAATTATTTTCAGGACATGCTCAAAAAGATGCTTTCGAAAAATATCCCGTATACGATGGTCATGACCTTGGACTAACTTACTCGCCCAAGCAGACTTCTTTTCGCATTTGGGCGCCGTCGGCAGAAAAAGCAGAATTAATAGTATATGATACCGGGGACGGAGGTCTTCCTTTAGAGCGAATCGATCTGCAAAAAAGCAAAGGAGGAACATGGATCGTCGAGTGGGAAGGTGACCACAAAGGAAAATTTTATGCATTCCGCGTTCAGGTCAATGGCAAATGGCTCTCCGAAGTTCCTGATCCCTATGCCAGAGCAACCGGGGTGAATGGAAAGCGAGCGCAAATTATCGATCTGAAAGAGACTAATCCGCCGGGGTGGGAGAGCGAAGTGAGTCCGCCCTTCCGGCGTGCGACCGATGCTATTATATATGAACTCCATATCCGCGATGCGAGTATTGCCGAAAATTCAGGGATAAACAATAAAGGAAGGTTCCTCGGCCTCGCGGAAAAAGGCACTGTGAATAAGGAAGGATCTTCAACCGGATTAGATCACATAAAAGAACTCGGGGTAACGCATGTGCATTTGCTTCCTTTTTTCGATTTTAATTCGGTAGATGAATCAAAGCCGGACAAGCCGCAATATAATTGGGGATATGATCCCCTCAATTATAATGTCCCCGAAGGATCATATTCAACCAATCCTAATGACGGAACGACGCGGATCAAGGAATTGAAACAATTGATCCAGACATTTCATGAGAATGGGATTCGCATTATCATGGACGGCGTTTACAATCACACTGCGTTAACCGAAAATTCCTATTTCAATCAATTGGTGCCCGGATATTATTACCGCCAGAATAAGGATGGTGCTTTTTCCAATGCTACTGCATGTGGAAATGAAACGGCCAGTGAAAGAGCCATGGTACGAAAGTTCATACTGGAATCAGTGTTGTATTGGGTGAAAGAATATCATGTTGATGGATTCCGGTTTGACCTGATGGGCGTTCATGACATACAAACCATGAATATGATTTCCAGCCAGCTTCACCACATCAGGCCCGATATATTATTATATGGCGAAGGATGGACAGCCGGCCCTTCTCCCTTACCGGATACGCTCAGGGCTTTGAAGAAATATGCGTATCGCCTCAATGGCATAGCAGTGTTTAGTGATGATATCCGGGACGGCATCAAGGGAAGCGTATTTGAACACAATGACCGCGGGTTCGCTAGCGGGAAACCCGGCATGGAAGAAAGCATTCGGTTTGGCATCGTAGCTGCATGCAGGCATCCCCAGGTAAATTACTCGAAGGTGAACTATTCCAAGAAGCCTTATGCCACCCAGCCGTTTCAGACTATTAGTTATTGTGAATGTCATGATAACCACGCATTATGGGATAAGCTGGCAATTTCAGCAAAGGACGCAACGGAAGAGGAGCGAGTCGAAATGCAGAAGTTGGCCATTTCTATTGTCCTCACTTCACAAGGAATTTCGTTCCTTCATGCCGGATCAGAATTTTTGCGTAGCAAAAAGGGTGTGGAAAATTCTTTTGAATCGCCGGACAGTATCAATGCAATTGACTGGAGTTTAAAAACCAGGAACAAAGAAGTATTTGAATATGTGAAAGGATTGATCAGTATCCGCAAGCAGCATCCTGCCTTCAGGATGAAATCGTCAAAGGAAATTAGCACCCATCTCAAATTCATAAAAAATGTTCCGGCAGGAGTCATAGCCTATACAATAAATGGAAGTGCCGTAAGTGATAGTTGGAAAAATATCCTTGTTTTATTCAATGGAACGGAAAAAACACAAACCGTCAGGACACCTCAGCGAGTGAAATGGAAGGCAGAGATACGAGATAACAGGATGAATAACCAGGAAAATCTAGTTGAAGATCAATCTATAGATCTAAAAGCCTTTAGCTGCACTATTCTTTCTAGGAAGAATGATTGAACGATTCCACAAAGTACATGTCGATTTCACCTTTGCTCTTGGCTTGTATTTTCCCGCGATGAGTGCATACAAAAAAGTCTTTGATCTGGGCATATGTTGCCCCGGAAATGTTAACCTTTCCCGGTTCGCTGTGTTCCTCCATTTGCGAAGCGAGATTAACTGTATCGCCCCAAATGTCGTAAGCAAATTTTTTAAGTCCGACGACGCCGGCGACTAATGGACCGGTGTGGATACCTATTCTGACTTCGAAGACCGGCAAATCTTGAATCTTATTGGCCAGGCCAAACTCTCTTAGAAATTGCTGCATATCCAACGCAGCTTTCGATACCTTGACTGCATTGTCCTGGTCCGACTGGGGCAAGCCGCATGCACACATATAAGCATCGCCAATGGTCTTGATTTTTTCCATATCATATTTGGCGATGATATTATCGAAAGCGCCAAAGACCTCGTCCAGTTGAGTGACGAGCTTGACCGGCGTTAATCTTTCGGCAATCTGAGTGAAACCCTTAATATCCGCAAACATCACGGTCACCTGTTCATGTTTGCGGGCATAGGACTTTCCAAATGTTTTCAGTTCCTCTGCAATTTCACTGGGCAGAATGTTCAGAAGCAAAGAATCGGACTGGGCCTTAGCAGTTTCCAGCATCTTCCGTTGCTTTTCAATTTCAGTGGTTCGCTGCTGCACTTTTACTTCAAGTTGTTCATTGTTCTCCTGCAATTCACGGATCAGCTGCTTATTATTGCGGCGAAGCATCACCGTTTCGATAGCGTTGTCAATGGTGATCTTCAATTCATCCTTATCCCAGGGCTTGGTGATATAACGGTAGACTTTCCCTGTATTGATCGCCTCAATGATGGACTCCATATCGCTGAAACCGGTAAGAATGATGCGGATATTGTCCTGGTCGCCGGGGATATGCTGTAGAAACTGTACGCCGGTCATATCGGGCATGCGTTGATCGGTGACGACAACATGAATATCGTTTTTGGTAAGAATATCCATGCCGATCTCGCCACTCAAAGCCGTGAATATATTATAATGCCGGCGAAGGGCTGCTCTGAAAGAATTCAGGTTATTCTCTTCATCATCTACGTACAATACATTAAAAACGTCCTTGAGAACTTCCATGATCTAGCTGGTTAATTGTTGTTTAATCGGAATACTGATGATAAATTCAGTTCCTATTCCGGGCTTCGAAAGTACTTCGATTTCTCCATTGTGTTTTTGAATAATTCCATAAGAAATTGATAATCCGAGGCCAGTGCCTTTGCCCACGTCTTTGGTTGTGAAAAATGGATCAAATATTTTTTTGCGAATTTCTTCAGACATGCCTGCACCTGTATCGCGAATGGATATTTTCACCTGATTATCAGCCTGCCATGTTTTGATAAATATTTTCCCTTCCGCAGGAATAGCCTGGATAGCATTAGAAAGAACATTCATCAATACCTGGTTGACCTGGCCGGGGAAACAATCCACCTCAGGAATCATACCGAAATCCTTTTCCACTTCAATCCGGTTTTTATAAGAACTATGTAACAGGATCAGTGTAGATTCCAGGCTTTCATTCAAATTCGATTTGCGATAAACATTTTGATCGAGCCTCGAAAAATTCCTAAGCCCTTTTACGATTTCCGAGGTTCGGATGGCGCCATCTTCAATCCCTTTTAGCAAATCATTCACTTCTTTCATCGTCAGGTCGATCCTCGAATCCTGTTTGAAGCGATTTATTTCTGAAAACTCTTTTTGCAATCCTTTTTCTTCAATGAGGAGTTCATATCGGGAAATTACATTCAGGATGTCAGCCATGTCTTCTTTCAAGGGTTTGATATTTGCCGACACAAAATTGATAGGATTATTGATTTCATGTGCAATACCTGCGGTCAGTTGACCAAGCGAAGCCATTTTTTCAGCCTGGATCAATTGTTCCTGCGCCGCCTTCAAATCTGCTACGGTAGCATGCAATGCTTCATTGGCCTTGCCCAGGTCCTGATTGGCCTTCTTTAATTCTTCGCGGGCCTTGGCAAGGTCGGAGACCATTTTATTAAAGGCCCTGGACAGATCGCCGATTTCATCTCCCGATCGGCTGGTCACGCGTTGAGCCAGGTCTCCTTCACCAACTTTATTGGCTGCATTGCGGAGAGCCAATACCGGCACGCTAATATTCCTGGATAACCAAAATCCGATAACGATCCCAATGATAAAGACCAATCCACTTACGAGCAATGATGTCGTGCGGATCTGCTTCCTGTTTTTTATGATGCTTTCGGTGGAGAGGCAAAGCTCGATGGCAATTCCCTGTCCTCTTAAGCCAAGCGCCACTTTGGCTAACCGGAGGATCGTATCCCTACCCGCATGTGCGAGCGTATTTACCCACGCACTGTCGTCGGGATAAGTTTGAAGAATCGAATTCGCGATGGTGTAACCCGAACGATCGCTTTTCCAGGTTGTATCCATGGCAATCATTTTCACATAAATAAGGCTTGGATTTCCCTGGACAAAGCTCAACGCTTCCCTGACAGCGCCATACTCCTCCACTCGCCATGCGAACTTAACCCCAAAGGCAATGGTATTGGCGAGGTTTTGCGCTTCGTTGACAAAGTCATTCTTCATTATCCTTTCCTGTTGCGAAGGAAAATAAATAAGAGTAAAGAATGAAAACATCAGGACAATGGCTAAAACCGTCGACCAGATCTTTGTCTGTAAGTTGATTCGCATATTAATGAATCCTACTTTGAAACGAAATGGGAGGATGCAGATATTTTCCTACACTAAAGGGTGGTTTGATTTGGGTCATTGATCCTGCAAAAGTATCAAAATGAGTTTTTCCCATTGATGGAGACCACCTTGATATTAGAACCGACCGAGAATTTGCCGGTGACTCCGATGGCTCCGGGATTGTCAGCGACGTAATCCTCCAAATCCTGTATTGAATTAAAAACGACAGGGGGATCTCCCTTTCCGGCAAATTGAAGACCTACCAGGAATCTCTTTACAGCCTCACTACTCATTTCGTAGATCTTAGAACATGTATTTCTTCCTATGGGCGTGGTTGTTTTCATCATCACGATAGTCACTTTTGTTCCATCACTCCAGCGTTGCCTTTCACCTTTGAATACAGATTTTAGTTCAGCCATCCTCATGCTCGATGGCGCTCCTTTTGGGTTACTGATGACAGTGATCGTTGTATCCTGCGCGCGGGCCGTCAGTCCAATGGCCAATACCAACAATACAGACATATATCGCCTGTATGTTGCGTACACCCATTTCACAAAAACTGAATTTCTACTTTTCATATTCTAAAATCCGACCGCCACCTGCGCCGTAAATTTATTTGAGTTGCCTATGCCATTCTGATGCTGATGCTGGTATTCTACCTTCACCACCGCCAGATAATTTATATTAAACCTTAGTCCTGCAACGAAAGACGTTGTATTGGGCGTATGATAAAAGATTTCACCCTCCTGGAAATGCAATTGATCCACCCTGACATAAGGAATCCATTTTTCATTGATCTTATACCCTGCATACAGGTAAGAAGCCAGGGTCTGTTTGGTGCCGGTAGTATCGGAATGATTTGTCGCTAAAGTACCCTCAGCCAGCGCTTCAAATTTGTTACCGAAATAGGAGACTGAACCTGTATAAAGATGCTGTTTCACTTTCCAATTCAACCTGGCTCCATCATGAATAATAGAGCCCTTTGAAGCAACATCATTATAATAAGAGAATCCAATGCGAAGCTGGTCTACCGGTTTGATATGGACCGCGAGCGTAATCGATTTCATTTTATCAACATCAAGAACGTCTGTAGATCCAAGACCATTCCCGACCATCACATCGTATCCGAATTTAAGTTTGCCGAGGTCGTGGCCCTGAACACTTGCTCCAACCGTATGGAGTGGGATGATATTGGCGTCGAAAAGAAGTGGCCTGTAGATGGTCGGAAAGAAAACCCGCCCATGGTGATAAGTATCGTTCCAGTAATTCAGCGGAGTATGATGCTTACCGATTAAAAGGTTATGATTTCCGGCAAAATTGTATTTGATAACCACGCGTTCGATGCTGACCACAAAAGAGGTGGGAGCTGTGAGAGTGGGCCTGAACACACTTTCTCCCAAAAATGAAAACCGGTCGTTCAATTCAGACGTAATAAAAAGATCCTGTTCACCAAATCCGAAAGAAGTCTTGCTGTTTTGAACAGTGGTCAGGGCATCAATGAATCCCCTGATCTGCGTGTTCTGTGAATGAGAATCTATGGGAAAGTTGAGACATACCAACAGGAGTGCTGGAAATATGCCAAGCTTGATCAGGATTCTCATGACGCGAAATTAGCTTTAAAAATATTCTATTATGCCAATTCTGCAAAAATATTTAAACGGTCAATCGATTGGTAGATTTCCTATATAAATTTGAATCAAAATAGTTTTATGGCCAGGAAGATTTTTTTATTCAATCTGTTGCTCATGGCGTGCATGAGTATGCGCGCGCAATTTAAAAACGATAATGTGTTATACCGCCTGGTCTATCTTCAGGACCTATGCCAAACAATGAATGAGAACCCGGACTATCTCCTCCTGGACGTCCGATCCAAAGGTGAGTATGAAGACACTTCCTCCAGTTCCGTCTACAATATCGGGCGGTTCAAAGATGCCCGGAATATATCTATCCAGGAATTGGGGACGCGGCTTACTGAGATAAAGGATTACAAAGACCGGCCGGTATTTGTTTATTGCTCTCATAGTCAACGTAGCCGCCGGGCCTCCAAGATGCTTGCTGACAGCGGGTTCACCAGGGTCTTTAATATTAATTCCGGATTTAGTTCCACACATCTTTATCCGGCATCATCGATAGAATGTATCCTGGCTAAAACAGAATCACATACAAGCTATAAGATTTTATCACCTCAAGACCTCGTTGACAAATTAAAGAAGAATAAGAATGAAGTATTCTTGCTCGACGTGCGTCCCGACTCCATATATAATAACAGGTCGGCCAACGAAAAAATGAATGCTTACGGGATCGTTAAGGGATCCACTCATATATCCAGAAGCAGCCTGGAAACTCATCTCGACCAGCTTCCTCGCAACAAGCAGATCGTCGTGATCGATGCCATGGGTGATGAAAGTGCAAAGGCGGCAAGCTGGCTATCTGATAAAGGATTTAAGGATGTTTCAATCCTCTTTAATGGAATTGATGCCTGGATAACGACAGCCCGCCAGGACTTCCCCGGCAAGATGGATTACCTGGAGCAGCAGGTTCCGTTTAAAATTCTGGCGTCTTCCGAATTCTCTTCTCTAATTGAAGCCCAACCAGATCATCTATTCCTCGATGTCAGAACGTCGGATGAGTTTAATAACCAGGCCAAAGATTCCTGGAGAAATATCGGGCAGCTTAAGAACGCGATAAATATACCTGCTGCAGATTTTACTGCAGATAGAAGCGAACTCCAGAACTTCCGCAATAAACCCATATTTGTCTATTCCTTCAGCGGAGGCGAAGAGATATACAGAATCGCACGGAAGCTGACAGATGCCGGATTCAAGAATGTAAATGTGTTGGCCGGTGGGTTATTCAACCTGCGATGGACCGCGCATAATATCAAAGGGAAGGAAAGGATTGCCGATGTGGTGGTGAATGTGCCTGAAACTAATCTCTAGCCCCCTAAATCACTTAGTCAATGTTTGATCAACATAGGCCGAAACCCATCCAACCTGGCCGTTTTTAACGAGATAAAATTGTTTGGTCTCGTAAATTGATGTGAATTGTCGCATGATCTTTAACAGCAGCGATGTGCCAGCCAGCAGCGAACGTTGGTCGAAAACCGAATGGACTCTCTTAACCTCTTTAGCCATCGCCGCTTTGTTAATCCCCGGTTCATTGACATTAGTTGTAAAATATGAATCTGAGAGTGTCGCGTAATCACTGAATATTTTTTCCGCAAATTTCTTCACCTCGTCAAAAGTTACAGTTACGATGGCTTTGTCATAAATCTCGGGATGCATGAGTGTAGCGACGGACCAGGCGATTCCACCACTGAAGGCGATGTTATCTGTCAGCGGAAATGAACCACTTTCATTGACTGCATAGATGATCTCCGTATTCTCGGCAACGGAGAGTACACGAAATAGTTGCTTGTTAAAATTGGCCAGCGTCTTATCATTTTCATCGCAACGCTTTTCGGTAGCATTGGCTGTGCTTTTCGTACCCCAGTTCAATTGAAACAGTTTAAACTCTTTGGTATTGCCAAATGGGAAATAACCGCCCTTGGTGTTTCCGCTACCGATGTCAATGAGAAACGTAGTATATCTTTTGGATTCGGGCACAATACCCAGGTGAGAAAGGCGAGCTTCCTGCCTGACATCGACGACTTCAACTTTTCTTTCGGGTTCTTTGATCTTCAACCTGAAATCACTCACGAGGTCGTTGACCAATTTGGTTTTATCTTCCTTTTCGGCCTGCATCTTCACTCCACTGCTCACAACCGTATATACACGGTTTGCAGGGATCTTATAAGTACTGGTGGCCAGCGTATATAGATTAGATAATCCACTCAATGTAGCTGCCGAAGTCAGTTCAGAAAATGAAATAAAATCGGTATTCACGGTTGTATCCTTCAGGATATTAAATGCCCCGCTATTCTGGGCATTCTTACCGATCTCTATAAAACTTAATTTCACTCCCTTCGAACCTACTTCTATCCCTGCGTATACTTGTGAATTAGTGTATATCTTTTTCCAGTTGTCCTGGCACCACAAACAGGAGGAGCCCATCAGCAGCATAGCCCCCATTAACATTGTCTTCCTGATTTTCTTATTAGCCATGAAAATATTTTTTAGAAATGGAAATTTAATCATTTGTCATGGGGAATAGATACTATTTATCTTTTAAAAAACAAATGCTTGTGAAAAAAATGTGCCGAATTGTATCAATTGAGCAGCAGATCTGTTTTTCCGATAAACTGTGTATTATGATACAGCAAAACCTTATAACTGCCTCTTGACAGTTTTTGAGTAGGAATCGAGACTTCTACCTTTTTGGTATCACCCTTTGAATATTCAATATTTATTTTACGGGTAAACCGAACTTGTCCATCATTCCTGGTTCTCGTAATCCCGGCTTCCCAAAGATCATCCTGTATCACGTTACCCGCCGGGTCGGTCAGCACGAGGTAGATGGCTGTATTATTAAACGACATGGCATTGTTCCACACGACGAAGGATACAGCAATATATTTTGTTTTTCTAGCATCCGATGTCGATTCCCTTTGGTTTGGTTCCAGTTCATTTAATGCCCTTATACTTAGCTCGCAGGCACGAAAGGTCAACTCTGCATTGTAGACAGGCAGGATATCTTTCCGGCTGGAGTCAATAGTTTTACGATTATCGGGTTTGAGCTGTTGTTTGACCAGCGCGGGTTTTGTCTTTGCAGTTTGAGTATCCTTTGCAATCTGCTTTGAATTCAGTTTTTTTAAAGAGTCCTCTGTGGCTTTTGCAATTTCCTTTGTCAATGAATCTGTTTGCGTGCTGAGTGCAGACAAGTTTTGTTGCAGGATCTTGATCTTTTCTCCAGCCTTATGCAAATCTGTCCTGGAAAGATTTGGATCGTCCAGCATCCTGGAAATCTCATTGCGTAAAATGACAATGCCTTCCAGTTTTGCTTCGACCCCTTTAGCGCTGTCTGATACAATCTCGAGTAATTCCGTTTTAAGACTATCCTTGCGAGGCTTAACGGGCGTTTCGGGCACATACACCACCTTTGCCTGCTTCCTGTATTCTTTTTTATCGTAAATGTGGTATATCCAGGTTGCAACTATGGCCAGCGCCAAAAGCACGAGTAGCAATGACTTGGACTCCTTCATACTAATCGCAAACTACTTATTTCTAGATCAACTGCAATATTTCCAAACGGCTATTGTGGAAAAAATGAGGAATACAAAAGATTTAAACGGGGCTATCGTAAATTAACGATACCTGTTTTCGCCGAATTGGACCGCCGCGGGCTGGTATCTACAAAAAAAGCCACTGAATTTGATTCAGTGGCCTTTGCAGATATTTTTTGGAGAAGCCCGGTTACGCGATAATAACCGAAGGCGTCCATGATTGATCTGTTAGATGTCATGAATACCTCCTTTTCTTTGGTGAACTATGAAATTATAAAAATCAATTGATATCTACAACATGTGCCTTATATACTTAATATCTAAAACTCCTACAAAGTCCTGCTCCCTTCATACAATTCAAATTCAAGCAGGCGACAATCGATAGTACTGGTATAAAATTCGATGCGTCGTTTAGGTTTCAGTCCAATCTTTTTAGCGAGGTCCAGGTTACCTGTAAATATATAGCCCGTATATCCCTTGCATTTTTGTTTCATGAAATCACCCATGCGCCGGTACACAGCTTCCAAAGTATCCGTCTGACCAAGCCGTTCGCCATATTCAGGATTAAAAAAAATGATCCCCTTAGATGCATTTGGTATTACTGTTTCCTGGAAATCACACACAGCAAACTCGATGAGATCTTCCACTCCGGCTGCACGTGCGTTCTTCTCCGCATTTTCTATTGCCCTCGCGCTTAGGTCGGTCGCGATCACACGAAATCCGGAAAGGTCGCGGATCTGTGATTCAATTCTTTTCCTTTCCATCAGATAAACTGATTCATCATACCCTTGTAAATGCATGAACGCGTAATTGTTCCTGAAAAGGGCGGGACTTCTGTTGGTGGCGACCATTGCAGCTTCGATAGCGATGGTTCCTGAACCACACATTGGATTTACAAATGGTGAAACGCGATCCCATTTACTTGCATAGATCGTTGCTGCTGCAAGGGCTTCCAGCATAGGCGCCAGTCCGGGTATCTTGCGATATCCATGCCTGGCTAGCGAATCGCCCGAACTGTCAATAAATATTTCTGCATTTGTATTCTTCCAAAATAGGTGGAAGACAGCGCCTTTTAATTCGGAGCCGGTATCGGGTCGATGAACCCTTTTTTGACGAATACGATCAACAATAGCATCTTTCACCCGGAGGTTAGCATAGAGATTATTGTCGATCGAATCATTCGTTACGTTACTGGTTATCGAAAAATAGCCAGGGTCCGGCAATATATCCTCCCAGGGGAGGCCAAGAATCCTCTTATAAACTTCATCCGGAGTATTTGCTTCAAATTTATGCAGGCTATACAATACCTGGCTGGCACAGCGAAGGTTCAGATTTAATCGAATGCAATCATTTAAAGTAGCATGAAGGCGAACGCCTGTTACAAAAATTTCTTCGACCTCAAATCCCAGACTTTTGACCTCAAGACTTAGCCATTCCGACAGACGCTTCGGACAGGTAATGATTACATTGGACTTGTTGTTGAAGAAAGTTTTGATTGATGATTGATTATTGATTATTGAGGGAAGCTCTTCATTGTTCGTGGTTTAATAAATAATTAATAATTAATAATCAATAATTCCACCCTAGGGATCAATCGCTGTCACATCCTGTGCTAATTTGGCATCATCCGGAGTTTTTTCAAGATCCCTGTCCAGGGAGTACAAGGCATTGCTGGTTACTTGTTCACCGCCGGCAATCTTAATCTTACTCAGCAGGTCCAGCGCCAAAGTCTCCTCTTCAGTCTGCTCTTTTACGAACCATTGCATAAAATTCCACGTGGCCCAATCCTGTTCATCGAAACTCATTTTTACGAGATTATAAACCGCCTTCGTGTTGTCCACTTCATGTTCAAATACTTTTTCAAAACAGTTATTGATACTGGTAGGGTTGGGAGGGGGTGCAGGAATCGCGGTGACTTTCACTTCTGCGCCTCTTTTTAGGATGTACTCCAACAATTTCATCATGTGGTTTCGTTCCTCCTGCGCATGACGGAACAAAAAATTAGCTACCCCGGCAAAACCTTGCGTATCCGCCCATGCTGCATACGATAGGTAAATCTGGGACGCATGGGCTTCCTTTGTCATCTGATCATTTAATGCCGCTGTCAATGTCTGGGAAAGTCTGTTGGTGTTCATAGATTGACTTTTTTTATGCAAAGTAAATATCGGTTAAATCAAACCTATAAAAAAATTCTGTATAAGGGCTAGAAGAAGACAAGATCAGGAATCTGAAATGCGGAATCTCTGTATCTTCCGTGACTAAATAAAACACATCGTATGAAATTTTCATTTCTATTTTCCCTGCTTTTTGTATTCGGTCTTTTTGCCATTGCACAAAAAAATCCGGTGATCGAGGCAAAAGAGATCATTCCGTCGGGTGTTCAGGTAACAGCCAGCAAGAATTCAGTTACTATCGCCGGAAAGAAGATTGACTACACAGCAAACACAGGTTATCTTGATTTGAAAAATGACACCGGTAAATTGATTGCTAAAGTTTTTTTTACTTATTATAAAAAAGACAATGAGGAATCTGCACGCCGTCCAATCACTTTTGCATTCAATGGTGGTCCGGGGTCATCCTCTGTTTGGTTGCACATGGGCGCCCTTGGTCCCCGCATGGTCTTATTGGCTGATGATGGCACGGCAACGCCTCCACCGTATCAGGTGATCAACAACGAATATAGCTGGATGGATAAAACAGACCTGGTCTTTATAGATCCTGTCGCCACCGGATATAGTCGCGCTGCCGCAGGAGAAAATCCAAAGCAGTTCCATGGATATGTTGAGGATATTCAATCAGTGGGCGCCTTTATCAGGCATTTTCTTTCCCGCTACGAACGCTGGGGCTCGCCCAAATATCTCGCGGGTGAGAGCTATGGTACTACCCGCGCGGCCGGACTTTCCAAATTCTTACAGGATAGTTATCGCATTTATATGAATGGCATCTTCCTTATCTCGCCTGTCTTGAATTTTGGCACCAATGATTATTATATTGGCAATGATCTGCCCAGGGCTTTATACCTCCCTTCTTACACAGCCGCAGCATGGTATCATAAAAAATTGCCAGCAGCTTTGCAGGCCGATCTTCAAAGAGCATTAAAGGAGAGCGAGGCGTTTGCTCTGGGCGAGTATGCGAATGCACTTTTGAAAGGTGGCTGGCTTTCGGATTCCTCCAGGAACAAGGTGGCGGAAAAAATGGCTTACTATACAGGCCTCAGCAAGGATTATTGCCTGCAGGCCAATTTGCGTGTGGATGAGAATCGTTTCTATAAAGAGTTGCGCAGGAAAGATGGCTTGACGATTGGTAGACTGGACGCAAGGTTTACCGGCCGTGATTTTGACGATGTGGGCGAAAACGTAAGTTTTGATCCTTCATTTATTAATATCGATGGGCCGTTTACGTCGGCGATCAATGATTATTTTGAAAGAGAACTTCATTTTAAGGAAGAGCAACCTTATAATATTTTTGGCAACGTCTATCCCTGGAACTATAGTAACGTGCAAAATCAATTTCTCAACGTGGCGGAAAGTCTGCGGGATGCGATGACCAAGAATTCTGCCTTAAAAGTTTTCGTGGCTTCGGGATACTATGATTTTGCCACACCTTATTTTATTGCCATGTATGACGTGGAACACATGTTCCTGCGACCGGAAACAAAAGATAATATCAAGCATTATTTTTATCATGCGGGGCACATGTTTTATATCAATAAACCCGACATTATACAATTCAAAAAAGATGTTGATGCATTTTTTGATTGGAGTCGCGCGGGGAAATGATACTAGATACTAGATAATCTCCCCTCCAACGGAGGGGCGAAGTAAATGCCATTGCTGCTAGATAATCCCCTCCGTCGGAGGGGCGAAGTAAAAGACATTACAACAGTAAACGACTCAGGGGTGGGTCACTCACCCAATCAAAACCTATTCCGATCCCGGTTATACCCTCCTTTATTGTAGCCGCCTTTGTTATATCCGCCACCGCCGCTATTTCCGCTACGGAAAGCGCCACCACCGGAGCTACCTGACCTTTCTTCCGCTTGTTTTACAATGAGAGGTTTCTTTCCAAGAGAGATATCTTTCAGATGTTCGATTGCTTCTTTTGCCTCCTGATCATTTACCATGTCTACAAATCCAAATCCCCGGCTTTTGCCGGTTTCTTTATCCATGGCGACCTTTGCAGATTTTACAGCGCCAAATTTCTCAAAGATTTCTTCCAGTTCGGCATCATCCAGGTCATAGGGGAGACCTGCAACAAAAAGGTTCATATTGGTGGTTTTTTGTGAAGATAATGAACTTAAATTGGTTTGTTTGACATAAGTTAAAAGATATCCACCGTTATCGCAGGGATGTGCAAAACTCATCTGGGCCTGTCTTGTAGGGCGTTTCAACCAAAAATCTTATTAAGAATGCCCGCCAGTCTTATACCGCCTTTTAACAATTGGAGATTCAACGTGTCAAGATGATCGTAATTATATCGGTATCCGAGTTTTTGGTCAGGAACAGTTATTTCCGCATACAAGTCACCGGCTATCTGGTATGATTCGAAGAGCCAGTCCGTCAGCGGTTGTTTCTGCCATGAAAGCCTCTGTGTCTGGGTGGCACGATTGATCACTCGTGCGTATTCCGTATAACTTAGTTTTTGCAAGTCGATCAATCTATCATCCCAAATGCTATGGAGATTGCTGGGATCATTGAACCATATTACCTTGATCCTGTTTCCACCCAGGTCGTCCGCATGCCCAACATGAAGAGGTTGATGGATGTCCCCAACTATATGTATTAGCAGACGTAAATACATTTTTTTCTTTTCTAACGAAAGCTGTTTTTTCTTCAGCTCACCAATCAGGAAATTCAATTTCGTATAAGCATCAACGGCGCTATCGCTTTTTAATCTCGATAAGAATTGTGCTTTAGACAACCCGCTTTCCAGATTGAGATAGTGCCAGGGACCTAGTTCGTCGTAAGTTGAATCGGATTTGATGAAGTCTGCCCAATTGCTAGACATCGCTATGGATTCCGATCCCAATATTTGACGGATGGCGGTCCTCGTTTTCGCCGTGATCCATGATTCGGCAATTTCTCCTACGACACGGTGCCCGATCAGTCCCCACCAGGCAAGAGAAGAAAAGGGTAGGAGAGACATCCCGATCAGGATGACCATCGTTCTAAAAACTTTTGTTTTGTGTTGCATAAATTTTTTTTTACTCCAAGGTCAATGTTCAATGTTTAGTTCGCTCAGCATCACTCCAGCACTCACCACTCACCACTCACCACTCACCACTCACCACTCACCACTCACCCGCGTAAGGCGAGTAAATCCCCCAAAGACCTGGCACTGCGCCGCAAATTATCATAAGTGTTCTGCATTGCCATCTGCAGGTCACCTGCCTCATTGCCTATGGGCATAAGTACATCGAAAATTTCAAGCATTTCTTTACCTGGATGCAAAGGAATTTGACCCGCTAACCCAATCACCGGAATTGAATTTTTCTTTGCCCGTATCGCCACACCAAATGGTCCCTTACCCTGCAGTGTTTGGCTATCAATACTTCCTTCCCCCGTGATCACCACATCCGCTTCATTCAATGCCGAATCAAAGTCCGTGATGTCCAGGAAATGATTGATTCCATTTACCAGTTTTGCATTCATTACTGCGTGAAGTCCCGCTGCCACGCCTCCCGCAGCGCCGCCAAATTCTAACTCGTTCATGTCGATGCCCGTTTTTTTCAAAACCACATCATGGAGTCTGCCAAGACTTTTATCGAGCAATTCGACCGTTTCCGGTGATGCTCCTTTTTGCGGCCCAAATACATGGGCGGCTCCATTTTTTCCTAATAATTTATTGCCGACATCACACAAGACAATGATTTCGCAGCCATTTATTTTTTCCTGCAATGCTGATGTATCTATGCCGGCGAGTTTCATGAGCGATTCCGGATTAATATTTACTTTGTTATCGTCAGAATCATAAAATATAGTTCCCAATGCTTCCATAATACCAACTCCCCCGTCGACCGTGGCGCTGCCTCCTATACAAAGGAGGATTTTTTTTACACCATTTTGCAGCGCATGTTTTATCAATTCGCCTGTCCCGAAGCTGGTGGCATGCAGTGGGTCGTATTCATTTCTTTGCAGCAATTTTAATCCCGAGGCATTGGCCAGTTCGATGACCGCGCATTTACCAGAATCTTTATTGTCGACAACACCATAAGAAGAATCTATTTTTCGTCCAATGGGATCTCTAACCTTTACCTTAACTGTCGTCCCATTTAATTTCATCATCAATAAATCGGCAGTTCCATCTCCACCGTCTCCAACCGGAAAGCAAGTGCACCGGCAGGAAAGATTACTTTCCTCCAGCCCAAGTCGAATAGCATCTGCGGCTGCTTCAGCAGAAAGGCTATTCTTAAAAGAATTTGGTGCAATAAGGAGATTCATGCATGCTTAGGATACGATCCATGATAGTATATAAATCATCAGGATGCTGGTGATTCCCATCAGTACCGAGGCAACTGTATATACTTTAAATGTGGTTTTGATGTCGAGTCCTGAAAATTTGGTGATCACCCAAAAATAGGCATCGTTGGCGTGGGAGATCATCATGGATCCGGCGCCCATTGCCAGCACGGCCAGTATCTTATCTGTTTCTGTAGTTAAGTGAAGCGAAGGCAACAACGGTAGAACAATCGATGCTGCAGTAATGATTGCCACCGTCGACGATCCCTGCGCTGTTTTTAGAATAAAAGTCAGAAGAAATGGGAAAAGGAGACCCATGGCATTGATCGCAACTACTTCGCTAAAATGATCACCCATCTTGGTCAAAGCCAATACGGCTCCGAATGCGCCGCCAGCTCCAATGATGACCAAAATGCCTCCCGCTTTCTCAGCTGATTCCTGCAAGAGTAAACTCACCGATTTTTTATTCCATCCTTTCTTCGTAGCGAATGCTAACAATACACCGATCGACAGTGCTATCACGGGATCCCCAAGCGACAACAGCACGTAGGGCCATTTATTAATGACAGAAGGTTCCAGCGTGAAAGAAGAACGAAGCGCTATCAACAGAATGGGAATGAGAACGGGCAGAAATGAGCTGATCACAGACGGTGAACCAGCCTCATCTATAATGATTGGCTCTTCCTCATCAGTAGTGATTGGTGCTTTTTTCCCGGCACGCACCGACCACCAATGACCCACAATCATTGCAGGAATGGCAATGATAATACCATATACAATCAGTTTTCCAATGTCTACTCCAATCGTAACGGCAGCAGCAGCGGCCCCGGGATGCGGAGGGATCAAACAGTGAACGGCATAGAGGCCTGTCGCCAATGACACACTCATCACGACGATAGAGGTAGCTGTTTTTCTCGACAACGATTTATTAAGGCCGCTCAATACGATATAGCCTGAGTCGCAAAAAACTGGCAGTCCCACAATGAAACCCGTGATGCTAATTGCCCATGCGGCATTCTTTGGTCCCACCAGCTTCATGATAAAATTAGCCATCACGCGGGTGCTGCCCGTGTACTCGAGCACCATGCCAAGTGTGGTGCCCATCACTAGGATCAAAGCCAGCGATCTCATGATATTCCCAAATCCTTCCTTGACTGCATTCAGCAGATCACCAATGGATAGTCCGACCCCTAAGCCGGTTACCAGGCAAGCCAACAACAATGCAAAAAAAGCGTGTATTCTATATCGTGCAGTAAGAACCACGATTACAGCGATGCCTGCCAATAGAAAAATAACAGCCTGCAGGAGAGAGACATTCATCTAAACAAATTAGTGAATTTATTTTGGGCATAAAAAAAGGGTTGCTCTTTGAAACAACCCTTTTCATTGCCGTCCTTATCAAATCTAATTATTGTTTACAATTTTTATTCTTTCCACAGTTTGCCCATCAGAATAAGAAACGATATACACGCCAGTCGGGAATCTATTCATCTCGATCGTCATGCTTTGTCCCGTAGAAATCTTCTGGAACAATTCCTTTCCTTCCGTGTTAAGCAGTTTGATAGTCTTATTGGCCTGGATACCGCTGATGCTGAGCGTGCCCCTCACCGGATTAGGGAATACTTCAAATTTCTGGACCCTATCGAAGTTGATCTTGACGATGCCAGAATAAGTAAGGCGGCCATCTCTATCAACCATTCTTATCCGGTAAAACCCGACACCCGCCAATGGTTTTTGATCAATAAAACTATAATTACTCCTTGATGAGGTACTGTTGGCTGTTACGCTGGATAATTTGTTGAAGGTGCGTCCGTCGGAACTGCGTTCAACATCAAAATGGCTTGTATTCACTTCATTTTCGGTTATCCATTTCAGTGAAACCGCATTACTTTGCTTGCTCGCTGAAAAATCCAGAAGGTGTAAAGGCAATACAGTTGCGCACACGGCATTGTATTCAGCCAACACTGCCGCGGCGTTGGAAACGGCAGGTGTAAGAGAAATATAAGTCACGACTCCATCACCTTCATCGCAAGGACCTGAATTGTCATCTACAAAGAAATTGATAAATGAGGTACTGATTGGAGCGTAAGGGTCAAAGCCACCAGAAATATCCAGAGTAGAATATAGTTGTCCATTTAAATAAGCACTTACAAGTTGGTTGACATCATCTCTTACCAGGGTAACCATGGCAAAGGTATTTGCTGCAAAAGTATAAGGACCACCTACCACCGTACCACCGACTAAGTTCAAAGACACATCAGAAACATAAAATCCGTTATCGCGTGTCGCATTACTAATATCAAATATCCGCTGGGAAATAGGAGTCATTACTGAGTAAGTGTTGAAAGTAAATGCTATGCTGATGGTATAGTCAAGCTGTATAAAATTGCTACTATTATCAAACTGTACGCCTCCGCCTTTCTCAAAATCATAGGCAACTTTTGTTATGGGCGAGCCTGGACAGGCGCTGGAAACTACATGCGTATTGAATGTGCCTAAGGAAGGTGAAGTACCACAGGTTAAGGAGTTAGCTGGAGGCTCTATAATCGGGATGAGATCAGGACCGGCACCCCCTGCTTCCGTGAAATCATTATTGAATCTGTAAGTGTACGTTTGACCGACCAAAGAATAACTAACAGAAGTAACGAATATAAATAGTAGTAATCTTTTAAGCATAAGAATTGATTTTAAAAATTAAAGGATTTTGTCTGGCGGTCTTGCTTAATTAAAAGTAGGGAGTTTTGGCATATGTCCTTTTTATCTTAGTCGTATTTTTACTAACAATTTTTTAGAGACTGATCTTTCTGTTCCTCGCCAAATTGGTCCATTGACCCGAAATGATCCCATTTTCAATAGTGATCACACTTTCGTATAGTGCTACAGTAGGACAAACGTGTATCGGCAATCCATATAGAATATCGCCGGGGGTAAAGGAATGATCCCTGCCTGCCTCCAACACCAGGTGCTCTTCACTTTGGCTGACTGCTTTCAACCCTGGCGCATTCAAAAAATGAACACGTCTTCCCAATTCATTTTCGGCAGCAACTGATTTATGGCCAAGGTCGGTGCACAACTCCGTGCGATCGGGAAGGGATATGATCCTCGTCACCAGGACAGCGGCTGGGAGGAACTCCTGCTCCGGGCAATACTCGCTGTTCCCTTTGTCCCAGTAAACAAAGGTGCCAGGACTGCATTCTATATCCATCCTGTTGCAATGGATCGAAAAGGAATGCGAACCGCCGGCAATGATTATTGGTTCTTCCAATCCATTCTTTATGAGTTGTTCCTGCATCTGTACGACCGGCACAAAGGCTTTGTCGCATTCTGCTTTCCTGATTTCATAGTTGATATTACGGATCTGACCGTCATAGGCATGCAGTCCGACCGGGTGTATTCCCTTGAGCGCTGAACAATATTGATAAAGGTCTACGGCCTGTTCGCCGGGAGGAATGCCTGTCCGGTTCATACCTACATTCAGATCCAGATAGACCGGGACACGCAATCCGTTGGACATGAAAACAGTCGATTGTTCTTCTGCGCTATGACGGTTGTCAACCAGGCAGGAGAATTTTGTTGCAGGATATTTCTTGATCAACCCCACCAGGCGCTGAAGTTTGGGACCCGTTGGTTGATAAGCCAGCAGCACATCGGGAGCGCCGGCCATCCCAAGTATTTCAGCCTCTGATATGGTTGCACATTTAAATTTAGTTATGCCCGCTTCCAGCATCAGTTTCACCACTTCAGGAGATTTATGGGTCTTAATATGGGGTCGCAGCCGATTTGCATTGCCAACCATGCGGATAGCCGTTTGTATATTCAATTTGACCCTGTCGGGAAAAACCACCAATGCAGGCGAATCCATTTGGTCAATATTCTGGATCTTGTACCAATCCGGGTTGTTGCTCATTTTTTTACAATTTCTGATCTTCAATTTCAAAAATAGCTTCGATCTCAACGGCTACGTTCCCCGGCAAAGATCCCATCCCCACGGCACTTCGAACACCAATCCCATTTTCTTCGCCCCAGAGTTCGGCAAAGAGTTGACTGCAACCATTGATTATTACTGGGTGCTTTTCATAATCATCAGAGCAGTTCACCATACCTAAGAGCTTGATCACCCTTTTTACCTTACCCAGATCTCCCAATCTGCCTTTGATGGATGTCAACATCGCAAGACCGCATTGACGGGCAGCCATTTTTCCCTCCTCTTCAGTCAGGTCCTTTCCCAACTTACCCGTGATCGTAGTGCCATCTGCATTGACTGAAACATGACCCGAAACGTAGAGTTTGTTACCGTCTACCAGGCAGGGCTTATAAATGCCTTTTGAGGGACGCAGCTCAGGCAAGGTGAGACCCATTTGGACCAGCTTTTCTTCTATCCGGTTATTTCCCATACAAATCAGTTTTTATTTAGTGATATAAAGTTAGGAGAAAGGGAATTCTGTAGTTGAATCTTTACAAGCATCCCACCCTCTTGAATTACAATAAATCAAGTGTTGGAACTATTTTTTCAGGCATCCCCAATCCGTTCCTTTGTGTTGTCAATCAGTTAAACCAAATCCCTTAGAACCAACTAAAAACGACGTATCATGCGCCAGCTCAAAATCAGCAAATCAATCACCAGCCGCGAATCAGCTAGTTTAGAAAAATACCTGAATGAAATTGGACGTGTAGGATTGCTCTCAGCTGAAGAAGAGGTTCAATTGTTCATCCTCATCAAGCAGGGAGATAGACTGGCCGCAGACCGGTTGGTGAAAGCAAATCTCCGGTTTGTTGTTTCCGTCGCAAAACAATTCCAGGGTCAGGGACTTACATTACCAGACCTTATTAATGAGGGAAATATCGGATTGATCAAATCAGTACACCGTTTCGATCCCACTCGCGGTTTCAAATTCATTTCCTTTGCCGTGTGGTGGATCCGCCAAAGTATACTTCAAGCCCTTGCCGAACAAGGCCGAATGATCCGTATTCCATTGAACAAAGTGGTTCTGAAGAACAAGATCCAGAAAGCTCATTCCGCACTCGAGCAGGTATTAGAGAGAGCGCCATCCACAGATGAAATCGCGGAATCGTTGAATATGGATATTCAAGAAGTCGTAACCAGCCTTGGAAATGGGGACCATCACGTTAGTCTCGACAGGCCAATGTATGAAGACGAAGACGGTACCCTCGTGGATACTCTCGAAAACCCGAATGCTGAAAATGCGGATGCCGACTTATATCATGGCGACTCTTTGAAGCAGGAAATAGGCCGTTCGCTTCAAACGTTAACCGATCGTCAAAAGCAAACTCTTTGCTATTGTTACGGCATCGGAATAGATAGACCTTTGTCTTTAGAAGAGATCGGAAAGAAATTCGATGTTACTGTTGAAAGGGTTCGCCAGATAAAGGACAAAGCTATAACCAAACTAAGAGCTACCAAGAACTCCAACTTGTTGAGAAGCTATCTCGGAGCCTAACACGCGACCTTAAAAGAGGGAGAGTTGATATTCGTGATTAACCTGGACTCTCTTTCTTTCTCTAACTCGAAATACTCTATTGCCGATATGGCAGATTGCAGATTCCTCATCCCTGGAGGCGACAATAATTTCAGTGAGGCCGGCATGCTGACTGAACAGCTTTCTTACTAAAACAGGATCATTATTATTTTTCGATAGGTGGGACAATATCAAATGGCTCATAAACGGTGGTTTGTGATCTCGAAAAAGTTTAAGTGCCTGAATATTGGATAAATGCCCTTTCCCATCACTAATCCTCTTCTTCAGGTAATAGGGATAAGATCCGTTGTGCAACATATTTTCATCATAGTTGGCTTCCAGGAAGGCTGCATGGCAATTCTTGAATTGGCCAATAACCTCCTGACAGGGTATTCCTATGTCAGTAAAAATTCCCACCGTCACTGAATTGAATGTCACCACAAAACTGTGAGGATCTCCGGCATCATGCATCTTGGAGAAAGCGGTGATGGAAAGTTCCCCGATGCGGATGGCTTCTTTTGCCTGAAAGCGATGAATAAGATGCTTCTGTAAATTTATCCTTCCGAGCGCCTGGGTGGCTTGCGTGATATATACGGGTAGTTGGTATTTTTTTGCCAGGATAGGAATGCCGCAGATATGATCCTTGTGCTCGTGAGAAACAAAAATGGCTCTGATTTTTTCTATTGACAATCCCAACCGACGAATCCGTTTCTCTATTTCTCTGCAACTGATGCCGGCGTCGACGAGAATGGCTTCGGTCTCGTTGCCGATATAATAACAGTTTCCATTGCTACCGGAATTCAACGAGGTGATCAACAAGGACATGAGGTTCTAATTGACGGCAATATACCGCTTGATTAAAAGAAATGAAACTGAAAGATCAAAAAATAAAGCGCCACGAAATTCCTATTCTAAATCGATTTCTGTGCCTTCCACCGCTAGTTTGTATTCAAAGTCGTAATGGTAATTTTTTTCCAGTCCTTCCATCAATTCATCCAGCTGTGCATCGGAATGATACGGATCATGGTGACCTAGCAGGAGTTTCTTTACACGGGCCCTTGAAGCAAATAGTAAAGTATCATCCATAGAGGAATGGCCCCAACCAATTTTACCTTTATATTCTTCTGCGCTGAATTGGCCATCGTGATATAAAAGGTCTGCGTCTTCAGCCAGGTCAATGCCCGAGATCCATCGAATATCATTCAGAATTCCGCAACGGCCGAGTGCGGGCTCATGGTCCGGAATATAAGTAAATACAGATCGAAGTCCTGTCAGGCGATAACCCACTGTGGGTCCAGGATGGATCACATAAGCCGATCGAATAGAAAAAGGTCCGATCTCAAAAACACTGTTCTCGATCTCGTGAAGGATTAGCTTGCAGGGCAAGTCTCGAAGAAGCACAGGAAAGAGGGGTGGTGAAAGGTAGCGGCTCAATCGCGCATGCAGCGATTGACTGCTGCTGACCGGTCCCCAGATATGGACTTCCATCGTCGAATCAAACAACGGCCCGAAAAATCCAAGGCCCTGTATATGATCGAGGTGAAGATGCGTGAGTAGTACATCAATACGTTTATGATCCAGATTTTTAGCGAGGTTTAGTTTTTGCGCACCCGAACCGCCGTCAAGTACTATAGCCCAACCATCCTCCGACACTACGCTGCATGACGTGTTGCCTCCATAATATTTGGTTTCCGGGCTGGTAGTGGGAATGGAGCCACGTACACCCCTCAGCGAGATTTTCATTCTTCTTTTGGGTTCCAAAAAATGGCAACGGCGCCTAAAAATTTAGACGTCCTGCCGATGATTGGATATGAGGTTACTGAAATTTTTTGAGGCCTTCCTTTCAAGCTGCGAATCCAGAATGTTTTATGAAAGGGACTACAATACTTCAATGTCTTCACCAGTGGAAGCTCTTCAGGGGGCATAGGCGCTCCCAACTCGTCGATCGGCTGAAATACTGTTGACCACTCTGCAACCGGCATCTCACCCGTTTCTTCAAAACGCTTTCCCAGGATGTCTTCGGCGGGTTCATTATAGAATATAAGCTGGCCCTCCGTATCGGTAATAAACACCGGAATGGAGAGGCAATCGGCGAGTTGGCGATTCAGAATGATCTCAATTTCATATGCAGCCATTCAATAAGATTTGAGTAAACCCAACTAAATTTAAGTTTTTTTAATAACTTGAAAGATGTAATTCTTAACCCGGCCGAGCTTTTGTCCGGCCAACAAAAAAATTAGTATGAATAATTCGCGCAGAGATTTTCTGAAAAAAACTTCTATGGTGGCGTTGGGGTCATCCCTGCTTTCGCGTGATCTCTTTAAGTTCTACCAGGCCGACCAGGTTGTGGGAATACAATTGTATTCGGTACGTGACGATATGAAAACAGATCCCTTAGGTACCCTGCAAAAAATAGCAGCCATAGGCTACAAGGACGTAGAACATGCCAATTATGTGAATAGAAAGTTTTATGGCCACTCTGCTGCCGAATTCAAAAAAGTATTAGATGGTATGGGCATGACCATGTACAGTGGCCATACCGTAATGAAAAAAGACCATTGGGATGCCGCCAAAAAAGATTTCACAGATGCATGGAAATATACGGTAGAAGACGCGGCAGTAGCCGGACAACGATATGTAATCAGTCCTTCAATCGATGAGTCACTCCGAAAGGATTACGATAGTTTGAAGAACCTCATGGACGTATTCAATAAGAGCGGCGAGTTATGTAAGAAATCAGGAATGAAATTCGGATATCACAACCATGCGTTTGAATTCAATACTACGCTCAACAACATGAAGGTTTATGATATTATCCTTCAAAATACAGACCCTTCATTGGTGGCCCAGCAATTGGATATCGGTAATCTCTATAATGGAGGCGCCAAGGCGATCGATATTGTCAACCAGTATCCGGGACGATTTGAATTGATGCATGTGAAAGATGAAATAAAAGCTACCACGGGGGACGAAACATACGAGAGCACCATTCTGGGAAAGGGAATCGTGAATGTAAAAGAAGTGATCGACGCCGGCAAGAAATCAGGAGGGACTATACACTTTATCGTTGAACAAGAATCCTATCAGGGCAAAACACCCGTGGATTGCGCCAAAGAAGACTTTCAGGTAATGAAGAGTTGGGGATACTAATACCGCGTTTCCTTAAAACCAACCTTACTTGCTATTCTGTGGTTGATGCTGGATCAATTGATTGATTAATCGCTCCACGATTATCGGAGGCTTTTCTTCTACAAGGTATACGTGGCCTTTGCCATCGGATCTCCAACGGTTGCTACCATCGCGAGCGACCAGTATTCTGCCTTTTTTAAGCCGGTACCAGGGTTTGTGCCCTCTCACCCCAACCAGCACGGCAGTTTCGTCCCAGCTCATCCTACCTGCACTGTCGCCGGGATTTTGAGGAATAGAAATGCGAAACACATCTTTAATGGGGCTATTGGAAATTTGATCGTTATGAATCAACGGTAGACCAGTCCGGACCTTCCATCCAATTTCGACACCACTAAAGATCACGGGAACCTCGATATGTTCAAATACATACTGTGAGGCATCAGCATCTTCTCGCACATTGAATTCGCTTCCGGAAGGAAATGATCCGGCCATGCAAACCAATTGTTTTACTTTCTTTTTCACCAGATCATGCCCACTCAGCACCGAGAACGAATCCGGAGGAGATTGAAGCAAGCCGGAAATATTAGTAAGAAATCCCACGGTGATGATGGTAACGGAACCATCGGGCTGCGCAGATAAAACTTTTCTATATACCTCAATCGCATCTGGAACTTCATCATTTGATTTGACGACATGAGGATATTTTAGCAGGATCGTATCCGACCAGTGTTGTCCATCCCTCAATTCCGAAGCTTTTCCTTTAGGAACCCCGATGGGTATATCAGGACGAAGAAAATAAGTATTGAAGACGTTAAATACAGCAGCCACTCCTGCATACTTGGTACTGGCGATGGTAGCCAGGATATCCGTCTGACCGCTGTCGGCAAAGGCATGCAATAAGGCGATTGCGCCGACGTCATCATAATCCGGACCCATGTCGCTGTCAAAAATCACGCGGACAGCCGCCACTTTTTTTTGAGCGATGGAGAGAAGCGGAGCAGATAAGAAACAAAAAGCAATGATGGTCCTAAGAATGTACATTCTACTACAAAGTATATACATTTTCGGCAGAAACCCTATGTGAATCCTATGAGCCCTAATGCTTCTATCCGGTTCAAAAAATCCAGTCATCCCCATGAATAGAACAACGATGGCCATTGTTCGCATCAAAATGAAATGCATTTTCATTCCTGGTTTCGTCAACAACCGGCTGCTCCAGGTTGGAGTCGAATATCCAAAGAAGAATTGGTTTCTTTCGGGAATCGATGATCTTACTTAATGTAGAAAGAAAATTGATCGACACAGCAGGGCATCCTTCGCTAACACAGGCTGGCATCATTCCGTCCCTATCCGGAATACAGCCCATGGAATGCAATACAATGCTTCTGGAATACGCATTTTGATTGGAGGAATCGAGACCGGCAATCTTATAGGCTTCGCCATAACCGCCTTTATACTTTCGCATGATCTTATAACGCCCCAGGGATGTACACCTGCTACCGGAGCGGTTGGAATACTGCTTATCATAAACGGAGGGACCCTGTCCGCGTCCGTGAGAAACTAATCCAGCCTGCTCTATCTGCATAGTAGTCAGGTTGACCACAAAAAACCGTTTCTTATTGCAAAGCATTCCCATATTACCAAGGAAACCATAGGTGGTGTCAAAGCCATTTTTGATGGCGTATTGTTTCAACGCAATGGCATAAAGAAGGAGCTGACTTTCTGAATACTGAGATATACCGATGTCTATCCTTGAATTTTGGGGATAGGTAAATGAAGTTCGCTTAAATCGAATCTCTTTAAACTCTTTGGCAGGCCTCCGGTCGTTCCTGCCGATGATGTCGTTACTCGTGTATTCGACAACACCTTCATAGGCGCCTTCATATATATCATTTTCCCTGTCCTCATAAGGAGCATATCTATTTTCCGGGACAGTTGATAAAATATCGTTGAAGGAAATGAGGCTAACCTGCGAGACAGCAGGGACAGCAATGGTCAGCGCTAATAATGATAAAATAATACCATTTTTCGCACGGGCATGGGTAAGGCCGTTCGTTTTCATAATACGAATTAAGGGTTACGGAATGACGGGTACAATCGGTCAATCAGGGGATAAAAAAACTCAGTGGCAATCGAAGGGATAGGAAATAAAACGGGTAAAAGCTAAATCGAAATTGCGGGTTTTTGTAGGAGGATTGTAAAAATAACTTTCGATTTTGGTTTATGCAAGCTTTTTAAGCATTTTTACCGGTAGTCTTCATAACTACAATATAATCAGTATTATACATATTTTATCGCCCGCCTTTCCCGACTAGATGACCCTTCCCATAAAAGGATCTGATTTGCCATGCTTGCCCGTCTCGACCCTGCCGGCGTAACGACGTTCAAAAGAAGAATTGCCTTTAATTTTTACACTGAAATCATACCAACCGGCGATTTTTCTTGTATCTAAACGTATCAGTTCACTAGCATCGCTACTGCCTTTAGGAGCCAATATTTTGAAACGATTACCCGTTTTATAGGCGTTGTCAATAATCATCACTTGTATCGAATGATCGTTGCCGTTATGAACTTCCAGCAACAGACCACCCGTTAATAGTTTTTCATTGCGAGTATCCTTTTCATACTTGCCATTGACGACCAGGTCAGGTTCTTTCGAATCACCTGAAAACTCACGAAAAAACCCATTTGGCCCATGCACTCGTAAATGGTAATGGGCATCTGGAAAATTGACGATGGCCCAACTATCTTCAATGGAATCTCCCGCAGACACGGCATATGCCCAGGTCTTAAGATCCTCTTCCATAAACTTTCCGCCGGAATATATATTGAAGGGAGAACCTGCCGATGTGGAACCAAATATTTCATTGCCTGCTTTGAGCACTATTTCAAAGGATTCCCTGTCTTTACTTAATCGACCATCCGCATATAATTCGTAGGGCAATGCGCAGGATGGACGAGTTCCACCCTCCTGAGCCGGCAACAGACCTGAATGCCGCGCATCCCTATTCACCAGTGCAATCTGTTTTGATGTTAATCGCCTGAAATTAGATGGAAGTCTTTTGAACTTAGCTTTATGGATACTTTCAATAAATGTATTCTTCCGGAGAAATTCGGGCTTCCTGATAACTTCCCCGCTGTAGGGTCGGAACGATGAAGTCAGATCACCGCAGACTGTTCTTCGCCACGCGGTGATATTTTCTTCTTCTATTTTTTTCCCCGACTTTTGGCTCAGAAATTTTTCGAGAAATTGCAGAGAGGACGTATGATCAAATACCTGCGAATTGATCCATCCGCCCCGGCTCCACGGTGATGCAATGACCAGCGGTACGCGATAACCAAGTCCGATCGAGCTTTCCCGTGCAAGATCCTGAATGCTCTGTTGCTGGTTATTGGCCACGTATTCGACGCCTGTTTGAATTCCTTTGGATGTTTTGCCTGTATCTTTTTTATTTGGGTGGGGCGCAACAAAGGGAGGAACATGATCGAAGTAACCATCGTTCTCATCGTATGCCAATATAAATATTGTCTTTTTCCACACTTCCGGATTCCTGGTCAGGATATCCATCACTTCGCTGATATACCATGCACCATACCAGGCAGAAGAGGGGTGATCTGAAAACGTCTCCGGCGCCACAAGCCACGAAACGGTTGGAAGTTGGCCCTCCTGGACATCCTGCCGGAATTGATGAAGCACATCGCCTTTTGGAATATTTACCTCTCTTGCTGTATTTTGATCGCGATAGGAAAGTGATGTGAGTTGATGATAGTATGGATCATTCCGGTTGGTGACAAAGGCCTTTTGGTGAAGATCCTTCTCCCGTTGGGAGAGTTGTTCAAATTTGTCCGGGGTACAATTTTTTTGATCTTCTGCATTTATGACGATACGCTTTTTGAGCCAGTCAATCCGCTTCCTGATCTTTTCGGCTTCACGACTATCGGTTGGCAAAGCAGATAACTCGGATTGTTTTTTATTTAGTTCGGTAGCGAGGCGAACGGCGGCTTTCGGTAGATCAGCAATAAATTCGGGGTGCAGCTTTGCATTATACTGCTTAAAATAGCCCATCGGATTATCTCCAAAATTGGCTAGCCACCTGTCTTCTTCTTCACCTAATCCTACTCCAATATCAAGTTCATTCTGATATATCTTCCATGATACTCCCATTTCCTCCATTCGTTCCGGAAAAGTTTTCCAGTTCACCGGAGCATCATAGGTGGCATCCTCGTTCCATACGTTAGCCCGCACGTTTTCATCCTGCTTCTCTCTTATTGTTCCAGACCAGAAATATAGGCGGTTGGGCGTGGTGCCTGTTAATGAAGAACAAAAATTCTGATCGCAGATCGTGAAAGCATCAGCCAATGAATAATAAAAAGGGATATCTGCACGGGTATAATATCCCATGGTTAGCGGCATGGTAGCATACTCTTCCTTACCGGAATGTTTACTATCAAGCCACTTGTCATATTTACCATTATTCCTTGCGTCCACCTGGTTGGACCAGGAATGCGGCAAGGAATCCATCCAGGTAATCTTGGTGTTCTTTATATCAAAGCGGAAAGGGACAAATGTTTCTCCCTCTTTGTTGGACTGAAGCCAGGCAAGGTTATTTCCCGGAGTACGAACGCACCGGGGATCATTAAAGCCCCGAACGCCCTGCAGGCTGCCGTATGTATGATCGAACGAACGGTTCTCCTGCATCAGAAAAACTATATGCTCCGCATCCAGGTAGGTGCTGCCTGCCGGCGGATTAATGGCGAGCGCCCTCGCAATAGAGGATGGCAATCCATTCAACAGGCCGGTGCCTGCTGATAACACGGCGGCTTTCTTTAAAAATTCTCTTCTATTATCCATAATTGTAGCAAAATATGTAGAAGTATAAAATTATTGAAAATGACAATCCGGTGTTTCGCATCTTTCGCGCACCAGCTAGAAATAGCTTTATTCATAACTTTGCCGATTCAATTGTCGCTATATGAAAGAAGTATATATTATTTCAGCAGTCCGTACTCCGATTGGCAGCTTTGGAGGTGCGTTAAAAGATATTTCGGCCACCCAATTGGGAGCTATCGCGATCCGAGGCGCGCTGCAAAAGGCCGGCGTTAAACCGGAATTGGTTCAAGACGTATTGATGGGTTGCGTTCTCCAGGCAAATCTCGGACAGGCACCCGCAAGGCAGGCCTCCAAATTCGCCGGATTACCCAATGAAGTGAATTGCACTACAATAAATAAGGTCTGTGCAAGCGGGATGAAGGCGATATCGCTGGCTTCCCAAAGCATTGCTTTAGGAGATGCCGATATCGTAGTTGCCGGCGGTATGGAAAGCATGAGCAATACTCCGTATTATAGTCCCAAATTGAGGTGGGGGAATAAATATGGAGATGTGGTGATGACGGATGGATTAGCCAAGGACGGTTTGACAGATGTTTACGATGGAAAAGCAATGGGAAATGCTGCAGAGCTTTGCGCTTCCACATGTGGGGTGAGCCGCGAGGAACAGGACGCATTTGCAATTGAAAGTTATAAGCGTGCGCAGGGAGCGTGGGAAGGCGGTCGTTTTGCCAACGAAGTAGTGCCGGTTGAAATTCCGCAACGAAAGGGTGAGCCCATAGTTGTTGCGAAAGATGAAGAACCATTCAATGTAAAATTTGAAAAGATCTCTTCTCTGGCTCCTGCTTTTCAAAAAGACGGAACAGTCACTGCTGCCAACGCGAGCACGATGAATGATGGTGCCGCCGCGCTCGTGTTAATGAGCAAAGAAAAAGCCGATGAATTAGGATTAAAGCCCATTGCTAAAATTCTTTCCTATGCTGATGCCGAGCAGGCTCCGGAATGGTTTACTACGACGCCGTCCATTGCCCTTCCCAAAGCGGTGAACAAGGCCGGCTTAAAAATGAGCGATATACAATATTTTGAGTTGAATGAAGCTTTTAGTGTCGTGGGTATAGTGAACAGTGAAAAAATGAAATTATATCCCAACCAGGTAAATGTAAATGGGGGAGCGGTGGCGTTGGGTCATCCATTAGGATGTAGCGGAGCAAGGATCATCGTGACCCTGATAAACATTCTGAAGCAAAACAAGGCAAAATACGGGGCCGCTGGAATATGCAATGGGGGAGGCGGCGCCTCCGCCATGGTGATAGAGAATGTCTGACTTCATCAAAAAAATGATTGACTGTGAAACCAGCTTCTGTGGAATCACAGTCAATCATCAAATATTTATCAAATCATTCTCTTCAACAATTAGCCAATTCAGCATTATTGTGCAGCCACCACTTTCACGACCCGGAAAATATATCTGCCGCGAGGATTCGTTTCCATTTTGTTAATCATATCCAGTCCTTTGGTAGGAAATACGGTCTTGGGATCAAACTGGTCTAACAATGCATCCTGTAAAGTCTTATAGAGGTCGTATGAAACGGAATTGAACTTTATGTTTTCGGCCAAAGGAGCAAGAATGCGCGCATTACCCCAGGCTACCTGTTTCGTTTGATCGGCGTCCATTGCTTTCTTTATGAAGGGACTCCAGTACTTTTTTTCCAGGCTAATTAGGCTGTCGGGGTCATTGGAATTATGATATATAATTACCACATAATTAAAGTCTTTGGAAGGATCTGCTTTTGCGTCTTGTACCCAGCCTTCATCGTGCAGGAAGAATTGGCTCGTGGTTGTGCTCATCGAGCCCGTCTCCATTTCGCTCATTGCTACGCCTCCGACTTTCTCACTATCGGCCCAAATTGAACCTGCGGAATCGATATTGGTGAATGTATTTATGAACAGGAAGTTCGAAGAATTCGGTAAATCCCATCCGCCCATCTTTTCAAGCAAAGCCCAAAAGGTTAGCCTTTTATTGTCGACGGCTTTTTGCGCTACCTTGCTCCAGTAAGTCGTTTCCCTTTTAATAAATTCATCGTATTTGTCGTCAGGAACCCTTCGAAACTGATAAGTTGTGACCTGCGAAGTCGCCTCTAGGTGAATCATCGCGATCAATCCTAGTAAAATCAAATGTTTTAGCTTTCCCATTTTGTTTGGTTTTTAAAGTTTTAGAAATTCTGTAGTGTAAAGTTTGGTATTGGAGTTTGATAGGATCATTTTGAACTAAGGTCTGTACGCATAAACAACAGTTCGGACCACACATGATCTGTGTACTCGCGCACTATGTCTTGATAATCTTCAAATGAATCGACACCATTAGCGGCTTCATAACGGTCTTTAAATGGTTTCCGAAAATTGGTGTTCCTTTCCTTGAGACCTTCCTTATACCGCGTGACAATGGTGAATTGCGCCGGACCTGAGGAACTTGCGGCGTAGATAGCCACTGATTCATTTCCAGCCTGCCAGGCTGCCTTCGATTTGACAAAAGCCTCTCTCACTTTATTTCCCCAACCGGTCTTCGGAAAAACGTGAACAATATTGATTTTTTCCGCAAAATCAGTAAGTGCCACCGTACTCAATGTATCCTGGTAGACAAGATATCCTGCGCTGCCCCTGTCTGTCAGATATATGGTGACATTCTTATTCCAGTCGTTATTATGTTCGGTGCTTATATTTCCCCTGCCATCGATATCCTCCCACGACGTCGGGCCTTCGGAAATGTTATACCCGCCCGCATCAGGTCCTGACTGGATTTCAAACACTCTCCATCTCCAGTCGCCGGTGTGATATTTTTGTGCGTGTGCCGCCAGCGCTTTTTCGAATTCCAACACCTTATCTACCTTGGGGAACAAGCGATCGAAGTGAAGAACATTTTTGGTTTGGCTCATTCCAAATAAAGGAACAAGCATGCAAACAAGAAAAATCTTTTTCATGATTTGTTAGTTTGGTTTTGCAGCTTACAGTAATAAATAAATGATTGACGGTCGAGTTAAGATAGGTAGGGGAAGAGGCAAAAAGGTAGGAAGTTTCCTGATACTTGCCATATTTAATTTTTTTGTGTTAAGCAATGGCTACGCTTTCGCTAAATTACATGCCGTTTTATGCGTCAACTCGCTGCGATATTATTTGCCGATATGATGGGGTACACTGCGATGATGCAGGAGAATGAACAATTGGCCCGCTCCAAGCGCAAACGCTATAAGGATGTAATGGAAGAAAGTGTCGATAAGTTCAACGGGAGAATCCTACAGTATTATGGAGACGGTTCCCTGAGTATCTTTAAAAGTGCCATCGACAGCGTTTCCTGCGCAATTCATGTACAACAGCAATTGCAAAATCTGCCCAAGGTGGAAGTAAGGATAGGAATACACAGCGGTGATGTGATCATAGAAGATGAATCCATATATGGAGATGGCGTTAACCTCGCTTCGCGGATTGAATCTCTTGCCGTTCCGGGTGGCATCTTTATTTCGGAAAAAGTTTTTGATGAAGTAAAGAACCAGGAAAATATTCTGACACGTGAACTGGGATACTTTGAATTAAAAAATGTCAAACAACCGGTCCGGGTCTATGCGATCGCCAACACGGGTATTGTTGTACCGGCACGAGATGAAGTAAGAGGAAAGACCAAGCAAACAGCCAATCGCCTGGCCGTCCTTCCATTTGTAAATATGAGCGCCGATCCGGATAATGAATATTTCAGTGATGGCGTTACTGAAGAATTGCTCAATGCGCTTACCAAAGTGGATGGTTTGCAGGTGACTTCCCGCACCTCGGCATTTGCCTTCAAAGGGAAAAAGGATGATATCAGGGATATCGCCATTCAACTGAATGTAGATAAGGTATTGGAAGGAAGTGTCCGGAAAGCGGGGAACCGGGTGAGGATCACTACACAGTTGATCAATGCAGCGGACGGCTATCATATATGGAGCGAGAGTTACGACCGGGATCTCCATGATATTTTTCAAGTGCAGGATGAGATCAGCGGCATTATCGCCAACAAACTCCGGGAAAATTTGATCCCTTCGCAAAAAGCCGAGTTCCGGATAAAGGCGCCAACCCAAAACTTGCAGGCCTATACCATGTTCCTGAAAGGCCTCCACTATTACAACAAGCTAACGCCGACAGATAGCCGAAAAGCGATTGAATGCTTTGAAGAAGCCATTGCCTTGGAACCTAACTATGCTCAGGCCTACGCCATTATCGCCGGTATCTATAGTTACCTGGGCGCTACGGGGCAACTATTGCCTTCCAAGGCATTTCCCATTTCTCAGAAGTATGCCGACAAAGCCCTTGCTCTGGACGATTCGGTTGCCGAAAGCTATGTGGCCAAGGCTGGTAGTTATCTCTTCCACGAATGGAAACTGAACGAAGCTTATGAATGTCTCCAGAAAGCCCTGAGACTGAATCCTTCCCTCGCCGAGATCTATCAATTACTCGGCTTCTATTATATTCTTACCGGCGAGAAAGAAAAGGCTTTGGAAATATTGGAAGATGCTATAAAGAAGGATCCTTTGTCTCCGATCATTAATCAATCGCTGGGCAACGCCTATTTCATGGCCGAACAATATGATAATGTGATACGCCAGATGGACAGAGTTTTGGAAATCAACCCCACTATGCGGATCAGCCTTGATCTGAAAGGTTGGGCCGTCGGTTTTAAAGGGGATTGGGAAGCCGCATTGGAAATTTTCAAGGAAGTTCATCGGCTCACGAATCACCCGTTGAAGGGGTTGACAGGTTTGGGTGTTGCGTATGCCAAGCTGGGTCAAAGAGATAAAGCGCTGGAATGCGTTCGAAAACTGGAAGAACGCCAAATACAGGAACCGGATACAATAATTGATGGCGATCTCGTGGGTCTATATCTGGCTTTAGGAGACCTTGATAAAACGTTTTATCATATCGACAGGTGTATCGATAAGGGTTCGCTGCCTCCGAATTATTTCACCGAATATCCGATATATAAAGAACTAAGAAAAGACCCGCGCTACCAGGACCTCCTCCGCAAGGCAGAACTTCGAGTGCGCGGTCAAAATGCATAAAACAATGAAGGATATTGTCATTCGTCTGGCGAAACCCGATGATGCGGAAGCTCTATCTGATTTCAGCCGGGAAGCCTTTTATGAAACCTTTGCACCCTTCAATACGAAGGAAAACATGGACAAGTTCATGAATGAGCAGTTTACAAGAGATGGCTTGATCAGGGAAGTCGGAGCAGCAGGAAATACTTTCCTTATTGCTTTACAGGAAAACGAACTCGTTGGTTATGCCAAACTGAGCGATGGAAAGGCACCTGTTTCTTTGAACGGAATCAGCTCTATTGAAATCGCCAGGATCTATGCAGCCACAAAGATGATAGGGAAGGGGATAGGCAGCCAGTTGATCCGGGAATGTATGACGATCGCAAAACAATGGAACAGAGAGGTGATCTGGCTAGGCGTTTGGGAGCAAAACCTGGCTGCCATTGAATTCTATCACAAATGGGGCTTTGAAAAATTCGGGGACCACGCTTTCATCCTGGGCGACGATGTCCAAAATGACTGGCTGATGAAAAAAGTCATCTAACGCCAATGCCTATTCTAAAAAGGCAGGGAAAGGTTTTTTCTACTCCACAACGAGTTTTCCGGTGGCCATGATTTCCCCATTTCGATTGTTGACCCTATAGAAAAGGAACCCCTTGTGATTTGCCGGGACAGATAGAACTTCGCCGGACGTTGTTTCTATCGCAGACAATAATTTGCCCGCCAAATCAAAGAATTGGATCCGGAGTAATTCATTGTCCGGGTTATTGATATACAGGGTTTGTCCCCTCAGGAGAGGGTTAGGAAATAGGCTTATACTTCGGTCGGGAGTAAAATGAACGGCAACAATACCTGAATATTTGGCAATGCCATTCTTATCTGTCATCTTCAAACGATAGTAACCCACACCCTTTGTCGGATTGTTATCCACGGAAGAGTAGGAGCTAACGGTGGTTCGATTCTGTGAACTGACATTGCTGATGGGTAGGAAATTGGTGCCGTCAGCAGATCTCTCCACATTATAATGATCCATATCAGATTCTTCCGCCGTTGTCCACGTTAACTGAACCGATGTTTTTCCTTTCACAGCAGAAAATGATAAAAGCTTTACTGGAAGAGAAACGGAAAAGAAAACCGTTATCTGAATGTGGTCGATCTGTCCGTCTGTTGTTCCGCCATCGGCAAGGCGTTGGGCAGCTATCGCAAAACCAAAATCATTATTCGTAATGTCTTTATAGTTCCAGCTCAGTCCCCATAGATCAGTGGGTCCGCCATAAGATTCGTATGCATCGTTTTCGGGGTAAGGACCGACCGCCTTTTCCGTTGTGCCAATCAATCCGCCTTTCACTATACGGGCTCTGAAATCTGTAGTCACTTTGCTGGGATCTGACTTTTCCACTTCGACCAGAATTCCCAGGATCGTCGATCCGGGCGGAATGTTGAAGTTAAAATCAGTTACTACGAGGTAATTGGTGTAGGAGTTTGGACCATCCGGCAGATTGCCAAATGTGGAATAGCTATCGTCGCTTCTTCCACTTTCTTCAGGCACCGACCACGTGGCACTGGAGCCAGTAATGGGCACTGTTGTAAAACCGCTGGGACTGAGTGGGCCCTGTACCTGGGCTGTCGCAATACTGCAAAAAAGGGCACCGATACAAATTAAGTAGGTGGCTCTCATAGAAGCAGATAATGAATTTAATAAGTAGTTAGGACAGCAAATTATGAACTTTATTTTTAATAAACAAGATATTCTTTGCTTATTCATGTGATTGTCAAATTACTAGGACTTCGACGTCGATGCTTATCTAACCAAAGAATATTGAAATCCAGAATATTTATATTGCAGCAAGATCAAAAAATATGAGGTAGCATTCATGAGAACAAGGGTAAAGATTTGCTGTATCTCTTCTACGGAAGAAGCCCAACTAGCTATTAAATATGGTGCGGATGCAGTGGGTTTGGTCGGCAAAATGCCCAGCGGACCTGGACCGATTGAAGATTCATTAATAGCGGAGATTGCCCAGGCAGTTCCGCCTCCCATAGCCAGTTTCTTATTAACGAGTCAACAATCAGCCTCCGGAATTATCGAACATATAAAGCGCGTTCATACGAATACGGTTCAGATCGTGGATGAGTTACTGGATGGCAGCTACCAGGAAATCAGGGAAGCCCTTCCTCTTTTGAGAATTGTGCAGGTCATACATGTGACGGGTCCCGATAGTGTTGTCGAAGCAGTACGTTTGTCCTCCCATGCCGATGCACTTTTATTGGATAGCGGCAACCCTAGAGGAGTTATAAAGACACTTGGCGGCACAGGCAATACCCATAACTGGGAAATAAGCCGTGAAATTGTAAGAAAGGTTGCTATTCCTGTTTTCTTAGCAGGAGGCTTGCATGCAAATAATGTGAGAGAAGCAATAAAAACGGTTGGACCTTTCGGCGTTGATATCTGCAGCGGAGTAAGAACTGATCAAAAATTAGACGCAAATAAGTTGAAAAATTTTATGGATGCCGTTCAACAATAATTTGTTTAGAATTCGGGCATGAATTATTTTACTGCCTCAAAAAGTTTGGGTACATTGTTCATCAAACTAAATAAATCATCCATCAAAACTTTAATTATGAAAAGAGCTTTCATCTTTCTACTGAGCGTGGGACTATTGGCCTCTTGCAACAACAACAAAGGAAAAGGCGGACTATTCGGGGGACTTGGAGGAGATAAGGGAACCAACGAAAAGAACACAAGGGATAAAGACGACTATAGTGACAGAGATGATAAGAATAAGGATGCTAACAAAGATGATCGTTATAAGGATGATAACAAAGGTGGCGGCGGTTGGTCCAGTTCAGACCGCAATTATTTTTTGCGCTCCTGTCGTGATGAATTGAGTGATGAAATATGTAATTGCGTACTGGGAAAGTTGGAAAGAGAATATTCCAGCCTGACCGAAGCAGATGAAAAAGGAGGCGAAGCAGCTGGAAGAAGATTGGGACAGGAATGCGCATCAGGCAGTACCGGCGGCAACAATGACGATAGAGAGGCCAAAGACGACCGCGAGAACACCAACTTTGAAGGTGGAAGTGGCGGAGGCGACTGGTCAGCCAGCGACCGCAAAAGCTTTGTGGATGGTTGCGCTACAGTTGCTGAAAAGGGAGGAATGACTCAGAATAAGGCAGAAGATTACTGTTCATGCATGCAGCAAAAACTTGAAAAAAATAATATGAGTGCCAGAGACGCAGGCGGACTCACCGATGCGGATATGGAATCGGCAGCAATGAAAAACATGATCAAAAACTGCCTTGGCATGGATTGATAAAATAGTTTTCCTTCTCATCAATATGAAATAAATGGCAAGATCAATTGCGTTTCGCGAAGCGCTTCGCGAAGCATTAAATGAGGAAATGAGAAGGGATGACCGGGTGTTTTTGATGGGCGAAGAAGTAGCGGAATACAATGGCGCGTACAAAGTAAGCCAGGGAATGCTGGATGAGTTCGGACCAAAGCGTGTGATCGATACTCCGATTTCTGAACTGGCTTTTACAGCGGTTGCCGTTGGGGCTGCTCAAAACGGCCTTAGGCCCATCGTAGAGTACATGACCTGGAATTTCGCGACACTGGCCTTAGATCAAATTCTCAATACAGCTTCTAAGATGTTGGCTATGAGTGGCGGGCAGATCGCCTGCCCGATAGTCTTTAGAGGTCCCAATGGATCTGCCGGTCAATTAGGAGCCCAGCATTCCACCGCGTTTGAAAGTCTCTACGCCAACATACCAGGCGTAAAGGTGGTATCACCCAGCAACGGTTACGACGCAAAAGGTCTGTTGAAACAGTCTATTCGCTACGAACAGGATCCGGTAATTTTTATGGAAAGTGAAGTAATGTATGGTGAAAAAAGCGATGTGCCCGCTGAGGAATATTATATCGAATTGGGCAAAGCTGATGTAAAAAGGGCGGGGCGCGATGTGACGATCGTATCTTATAACAAAATGATGAAAGTCGCGCTGGGCGCAGCAGCCGAATTGGAAAAAGAAGGGGTTAGTGCCGAAGTCATTGACCTTCGAACGGTTCGACCGCTGGATTGGAAAACAGTCCTGGAAAGCATTAAGAAGACGAATCGATTGGTAATTGTCGAAGAACAATGGCCTTTTGGTTCGGTTTCATCTGAGCTTGCATACAATATACAGAAGGAGGGGTTTGATTATCTCGATGCGCCGATTCGACGCATTACCGCTGCTGACGCCCCATTACATTATGCACCCAATCTCGTGGCAGCCGCATTACCGGATGTAAGCAGGACAGTTAAACTGGTTAAAGAGGTAATGTACGTTCAAAAGTGATTTTCTTCTCGGTTTAAACTGGATTGATCTCAGTGTATTCATACGATATTCATACAAAATCGGCCTCAAAAAAAAAGTCAGGGCAGTGCAACGTTCTAACTAATTTCCTGCATCTTTGTCTTGGTTTTTCATAGGATATTGGATTTTAAGACGAGGCTGGATTTCTATCCGGCCTCTTTTTTTTACTCCTGAGAAATGTCCCTCCGGTATCGTCGTTCCGGGTTTCCCGCACTATCTTTCTTTTCAATTACTTTTATAGACACAAATCAACGAAACATGCCAGAGATATTGATCATCGATGATGAAAAAGCAATTCGGAAGACCCTGACGGAAATCCTATCCTTTGAAGGCTACAAGATTGAAGAAGCGGCAGACGGTGAAGAGGGACTGAAAAAATTCAGAGAAAAGGCCTACGATGTGGTGCTTTGCGATATAAAAATGCCCAGGATAGATGGTATCGAATTTTTGCAAAAAGCAGGTGAGGCCAATGCTGATGTCCCCATCATCATGATCTCTGGTCACGGCAATATCGAGACTGCTGTGGATGCTGTAAAAAAAGGAGCTTATGACTATATTTCCAAGCCGCCGGATCTAAATCGATTGCTGATCACCATACGCAATGCCATGGATCGAAGCAGCCTTGTCACCGAGACAAAGGTTTTGAAAAGAAAAGTGAGCAAGGTAGAAGAGATGATCGGTGAATCGATGCCCATGGTCAAGATCCGCGAGACAATTGATAAAGTGGCACCGACAGAAGCGCGCATTTTGATTACAGGTGACAACGGGGTCGGAAAGGAGTTGGTGGCCCGCTGGGTTCACGAAAAAAGCAATCGTTCAAATGGTCCCATGGTGGAGGTGAACTGCGCTGCCATTCCGGGTGAATTGATCGAAAGCGAATTATTCGGACATGAAAAAGGTTCTTTTACTTCTGCCATTAAGCAACGCATTGGAAAATTTGAACAAGCCAATGGAGGAACCCTTTTCCTGGATGAGATTGGTGACATGAGTCCTAATGCACAGGCAAAAGTATTGAGAGCCCTGCAGGAAGGGAAAATCACACGCGTGGGCGCCGACAAGGATATTAATGTCGATGTCAGGGTGATTGCCGCTACAAACAAAGACCTGCTGAAGGAAGTAGATAGTAAGAATTTTCGCCTCGACTTATACCATCGCTTAAGCGTGATCCTTATCCATGTTCCTTCATTAAATGATCGTCGCGATGATATTCCTTTATTGGTGGATCAATTCCTCAAAGATATCAGCTCAGAATATGGCAACGCACAAAAGTTGATAGAACCAGGTGCAGTTCAACTGCTTCAAGAATACAACTGGACGGGGAATATCCGGGAACTTCGAAATGTTGTAGAAAGACTGGTTATCCTTTCCGGTAAGAACATCACTACCGAGGATATTAAGAATTATGTGATGCCAAAATGACCTGATACCTGATTTCCGACTAGATGCTGGATTGGGCAAAGACAATCATTTCATTCAGCGAACCTATCCGCGTGAGATTATCGAACTTCTTTTGAACGCAGTTCCCTGCAGGACCCGAAAGTACAATCCTTTTATCCGGAAAGAATTTGCAAAGGGTACAAATAAATTGGTCCAAAGCCAGGTTCTCCAAATAGGTAATTACATGTACAAATAATATGGAGACCGGATGATGCTCCGCATAATATTTCAGGCAATCCATGGAAACATTTACCCCAAAATAAATGCTGCGCTTCCTGTATTTTTTGAAGAAATAATTGGCGACCAATAATGGGATCTCGTGGAATTCGCCCGCGGGTGCAAACACAAGTATCTTAGGCGGATGATCGTCGCACTCGAGTGCATCTGTGGCGCAAATGATCTTCTTACGAATGATATGGCTAACAAAATGTTCCTGTGCCGGAATAACATTATTAGTCAACCACAAAAGACCAATCCGCTGAAGAAATGGATAAATAATCGACGTGATACATTTTTCCAGTCCCATGCACAAAACGAGACCGTTCACAATATTCTCGAACCTGTCTTTATCGAAATCAACAGCTGCGTCGATAAGCTGGTGAATAAATATCTCATCATTACTTTCACAAGGGAAAGACTCCAGTGCCTGACATATTTCTGCGTGGCTAAGGCCGGCGATCTTTGAAATCTTATAGCCCTGGTGATATAAAAAAGAGATGCGAAGCAATTCCTTCAGATCATTTTCATCATAAAAGCGGTGATTACCTTCTTTGCGCTTGGCTACGACAAGCTTGTGTCTTTTCTCCCAAATTCGAAGTGTATGGGCCTTTATCCCGCATAGATTTTCAATATCCCTTATGTTGAATTGATTCATGGCAGAAGGCGCTAAATTATCTCTAATTCCCGGCCGCACTCGCTCGGTTTTAGCAAAACTTTGAATATTAAAATTTTGATTTGCATATAATTAAGATAATTTTGACGGCTATAAAATTCGGTGCATGCCCATAAAACAGTTACTCATTATTTATCTTATTGGTACTCTTCTCGTCTTCCTTCCTTCGTTTGGTTTAGCCCGTCTGTTTGGCAAGGCCGGAGCAGAGCCCTGGAAGGCCTATGTTCCCTTTTATAACACATGGATCATGCAAGAGTTGACTAACCGACCAAAACATTGGGTGTTTTGGCAATTTATCCCTGTCGTTGGTTGGTTTATTACTCCTGGGATATTCATCGAATTTGCAAAGGCTTTCGGCAAATTTTCATTGGGCGACCATACGATGGCGTCATTGTTGGCGCCTTTTTATTTTCCTTACCTCGCTTCCAGACCGGACACGAAATTCGTAGGGCCTGCTGTTGTAACTAAGCATAAAAAACCGGTATGGAGGGAGTGGGTAGATGCGGCGATCTTTGCCGTGGTGGCCGCGACGCTCATTCGCACTTTTGTGTTTGAGGCCTATACGATTCCCTCCGGTTCAATGGAAAAAACATTGCTGGTTAAGGATTTTCTTTTTGTGAGCAAATTGAGTTATGGTCCGCGCATTCCGAATACTCCTTTGTCAGTGCCCTTTGTACATAATTATCTTCCGGGAAGCAGCTGGAAATCCTATTCTGAGGCAATCAAGTTGCCCTATACGCGATGGTTTGCTTCTGCGCCAAAAAGAGGTGATGTGGTAGTCTTTAATTTTCCCGCGGGTGATACGGTCATCAACCGGGATGGATACCAATCATTCAAACCCTATTATGATGTGTGCCGGGAAATGGGCAATGGGAACGTGGATGAGGGAAGGAAATTTGTTTTCAACTCAGATACGCTTCCTCTTGCTGTACATCCTGTTGATAAATCTGATAACTACATCAAGCGTTGCATCGGAGTGGCAGGTGATATACTTGAGATCCGGGAAGCCGAAGTATATATTAACGGAGAAAAAACACAGTATCCTTCCAATTCGTTGATGCCTTATATTGTCGAGACGAACAACCAGGCACTGGATGAAGAGATCATGCGTTCGGAATACGGAATGAGCACCGTCGATGACATGAATGTGATCGGGATGAACACTTATGAGATGACGCTGACCCCCGAAGCCGTCGAAAAGATGAAGAAGACACCGCTGATTAAGAGCATCAAGCCGAAATTAAGAGCGCCTGAGGGGATAAATTTCAGCCAATGGTGGCAACAAATATTTCCGTATGACTCGCTGCATAAATGGACAATTGATTCTTACGGACCGATCTGGATCCCGAAAAAAGGAGTGGCCCTGGCATTAACGGATAGCAATTATTCTATTTATGAAAGGGCTATCCGCGTTTATGAAAAGAATGATTTTTACCGGAAAGACGGTAAATTCTTCCTCAATGGCACTGAAGTTTCCACTTATACCTTTAAGATGGATTACTATTGGATGATGGGCGATAATCGTCACGGATCGCAGGACTCCCGTTTCTGGGGCTTTGTCCCCGAAGACCGCATCGTTGGCAAAGCGTGGATGATCTGGTTTAGCTGGGAAGGCGGTCCGAGGTGGAAAAGATTGTTCAAGATCGTAAGATAAATCTCCGCAATACGATTGATAGATATGGCCACCCAGAGCAAATATGAATTTGAATACGAAGTTTTCAACGATAGCAGTGAGATGAGCCCCGACGACGCATGGCTGCTAAATGAAGCGAGGTCTATCACCAACCAGGCTTATGCTCCTTATTCCAGGTTCTATGTAGGAGCCGTAGCCAAAATGACCAATGGAAAAATCATCACCGGCACCAACCAGGAAAATGCATCCTATCCGGTAGGGATATGCGCAGAACGGGTTCTGTTGGGAGTTGCAGCCACTCTGCATCCAAATGTAGCCATCGACAGCATCGCCATTAGTTACAGCAGCGAAGAAGTAAAAAGCGATCATCCCATTTCTCCATGCGGCATGTGCCGGCAGTCATTGCTGGAATATGAAACACGCATTAAAAAACCAATTCGATTGATCTTAAGCGGACAGAAAGGAAAGGTATATGTTATCAGGTCGGCAGGGCTCTTATTGCCCTTCGGTTTCACCAGTGATGAATTAATTTAATTAAAAAAGAGTCTGCACACCGTAAGCGAGTTTCGCTTCGTATTCCAACAACCATTTCTTTCGCCAAAGACTTCCCATATATCCAACCAATTCCCGGTTAGCTCCAATGACCCGATGGCAGGGGATGATGATAGCCACATTATTTTTCCCAGTAGCGCTACCCGCTGCCCGAGTGGCTTTTGCATCTCCGGTTCTTCGGGCGAGATCCAGATAGCTGATCGTCCTGCCAAATGGGATTTGCATCAGTTCGCTCCAAATATCCTGTTGAAACTGTGTACCCGGTTGGTTAATCGGCAATTCAAATTGTCGCCTTTCTCCATTGAAGTATTGAATTAACTGCTCTACGCATTGAATAAGCATCGGGGGGAAATGTTTTTTCTTACCCTCTGGTTTCTTCGACACGTCGTGGAATGAAACTTCAGAAATAAAATCCTCTGTACCCGAAATTTTCAGAATTCCGAGAGGTGAGTGATAATAAGTGGTGAGTGTATCAGCCATATGCCAATGTCGAACATTTTTTTGATGATTCATGCAGTTCCTGTTAACTTAAGGCAAAATTTGTCTTATGAATGACAGGAAGAAATCCCGCCGAAACTTCATTCGAAATTCAGCCATTGTTGGAGGCAGTTTCTTTATCCTACCACGACATGTCTTAGGACGGGGGTTTATCGCTCCAAGTGATAAACTCAATATTGCAGGAATCGGCGTGGGCGGAAAAGGCGAGAGCGACCTGATGGAGTTTGCCAAGAGTCCCAATGTAAACATCGTCGCACTTTGCGATGTGGATGACAGAGAAGCAGCAAATTCACGGAAGCGTTTCGAAAAAGCTAAATACTATAAGGACTATCGCGAACTGCTGGACAAAGAAAAAAATAATATAGACGCCTGTTCAATTTCTACACCCGATAACACCCATGCCGTAGCGACTTTGTCGGCGATGCAATTGAAGAAGCATGTATATACACAAAAACCGCTGACGCACGATATATATGAAGCCAGGATATTGGCCCAGGCAGAAAAAAAATATAAGGTAGTTACTCAAATGGGAAACCAGGGAGCTTCTGGAAGTGGAGTACGAAAAGCTAAAGAGATCTATGACGCGGGTTTGATCGGGAATGTAGTTGAAGCTCACGCCTGGACTAACCGGCCAGTTTGGCCGCAAGGAGTTCCCACGCCAACTGGAAGCTTCGAGATCCCTAAAGAACTCGATTGGGATCTGTGGCTGGGGCCGGCGAAACACATTGAATACAATCCGGCATATCTGCCTTTCAACTGGCGCGGCTGGTGGGCATTTGGAACCGGTGCTTTAGGAGATATGGCATGTCATATCATGGATCCCATTTACCGGATATTGCCGATCGATTACCCCAATTCAGCGGAATGCAGCATCGGCTCGATATACAAACAAATGTGGACTGCCGAAAACTATGCAGAGAGCTGTCCTGCCTCATCTATTATTCATCTAAACTATCCTACCAAGGATGGAAAATCCAATATAAAAATCTCCTGGCATGATGGCGGCCTGCTTCCTGAACGTCCGGATGAATTATTAGCCGATGAGCCCTTAGGCAATGGGGATGGTGGTGTATTATTTATTGGCACCAAGGGCAAGTTGTTGTTAGATTGTTATGGAGCGAACCCAAGACTATTGCCAACAAAGTTGATGAAGGAAAAACAGATCCCTGCTGATACGGTTAAAAGGGTTCCGGAGGGTCACTATCTGCAATGGGTCAATGCATGTATTGCGGGGTATGGAAATGCGAAAACCAGTTCACCATTTGAATACGCAGGACCTTTTACCGAAAGTATCCTGATGGGTAACCTGGCTATCCGCAGCTGGATGTTGCGTGTAGGTGATCAGTTCCCCGGACGAAAGAAGCTTGTTTGGGACGCAGCCAATATGAAGATCACCAACTTTGATGAAGCGAACCAATTTGTTCGCAGGGATTACCGGCCAGGGTATAACCTTGTGCTTTGATAAATGTTTCGGTTGAATAAGGTATATAAGGTGGAAATAAAATGAACAGAAACTATTGGGAAAGGATTGCTCCCGATTATGATGAAGAGATATTTGACGTCCTCCTGAATGATAAGAAATCATTCATCCGATCAGCCATCCGAAAATTTGCTTCTCCTTCCAGGACCGTCATTGATGTAGGCTGTGCTGTCGGGAAATGGATTCCCATCCTCTCGCCGGCATTCAAAAAAGTATATGCCCTGGATATTTCAGCAAGAAACCTGGCTATAGCAAAAGCGCGACATTCTCAATTGCATAATGTGGAATATCTGCGGGTGGACATGTCTAATTTAAAGACCAAAAAACCCCGTGCCGACCTGTGCATTTGCATTAATGCAGTGCTTACCGCCTCTCTGAAAAAAAGAATTAATTTTTTTCGATCTCTTTCCAAGAGTATCAAGAAAGGCGGCCACCTGATCCTCGTTATTCCTTCATTGGAATCATATCTGCTTACTTTAATCGTGTCTCATCGATGGAAGATCGATAAGAATATCTTATTTAAGCCCATTAACGCCAACCGGGCTTTGAAAAATTGGGATAATATAAGGCAGGGGAATGTGGATATAGATCACATCCCAACGAAACATTTTCTAAAAGAAGAACTGAATTTGCTATTAGATCGCGAAGGGCTGGTAGTAGAAGCCTTTCGTAAAATAGAATATGATTGGAATACAGAATTCCTGCAACCGCCCGCATGGCTAAAGTCTCCTTATCCATGGGACTGGATGTGTGTAGCAAAGAAATTGTAATTATCAGGCCGGTCTTTCCCCACCTGTGGAAAAGTTTAGCCGTTTGATCTCGGTATCTACTTCGATATTGTGATGATAAGCCACCATGGAAACAAATAATGAAATAGCCGCCCTACTGCACCTGATCGATGATCCTGACGAAGAAGTGTTTGACGCAGTTTCGCAACAGATCGTTAACTACGGTAAGCCCATCATCCCCAACCTGGAACATTTATGGGAAACAACGCCCGATGAAAGCACGCAAGTGCGTATTGAATTATTGATTCATCGGTTACACTACCGTGACCTGTCCGAAGATTTCAGGCAATGGGGTGTGTCAGGTCATCACGACCTGATGTTAGGTGCATTGCTGGTGTGCAAATTTCAGTATCCCGATCTTGCCACCACTCCGGTGCTGCAGGAAATTGAAAAAGTGCGCCGCAATATTTGGCTGGAACTTAATAATTATCTCACCCCGCTCGAACAAGTCAATATTGTCACCAGCATATTATATAGTTATTACGGGTTGAAAGGTTGCGAGACCAACTATAAAGAAACCACTGAATTCATGCTCCATAAAACCCTCGAGGCAAAACGTGGCAACCAGGTGAGCAATGGAATATTGTATCTGTTACTATGCGAATTGTTGGATATTCCGATTAAAGCCGTTCATGTCCCTAAGCAATTTATTATAGCTTATTTCAAGCCCGGTTATTCTGATGAAAATCTACCCAATCCGATTCATAAAATTGAGTTCTTTATCGACCCGACTACCGGCCAGGTATTTACGCATCAGGACGTTGACAATTATTTCAAACGAATCTCTGTGCCGCCGGTAGGATCATATTTCAAGCCTCTATCAAACAAGAAAGTTATACAGCAACTCCTGGAAGAATACAGTAAATGCTTTGACAATGAAAAGGACCAATACAAGCAAGCGGAACTGATGGGCCTTGCGAAGCTCCTGGATTAAATCTTATACATCCTTTTTCTTCGTCTTCGGCGCCGCTGCTTTCTTCTTCGGCACAGCAGCTTTCTTCTTGCGCGGAGCTTTCTCTTTCTTTGTAAATGCTTGCGGCACCTCCAGTTCAATCATCTTCTTAATATCGTCCAGCGTCATGGCGGCCGCCTCCTCTGCCGAGTACTTAGTGCTATCAGCTTTACGGGCAAACTTGATCATTTTTTTCCCAAACCGGATAAAAGGACCCCAGCGACCGTTTTCAACTGCTATTTTTTCGTCTGGCCATCTTTGAATATACCGGCCGGCTTCCTTCACTATTTTTTTCTCAACCAGGTCATGCATCTGTTGTTGAGTCAGCGAATCCAGGTCGTAAGTTTTAATGGGCACATGAATAAACATACCATCCCACTTAATATATGGACCGAAACGGCCACGACCCTTTGTAATGGGCTTATCATTATAAAAACCAACCGGCGCATCGCCCTTTCTTTTTATCTCGATCAGGTGAATCGCTCTTTCTAAGTCGACAGTCGTGGGGTCCTCGCCCTTAGGTATGGATATAAATTCATCACCCCATTTGACATAGGGACCGAAACGTCCTACATTGACAGATACATCCTTCTCATCAAACTGGCCCAGTGCGGCCTGCATCTTGAATAATTCCATTGCCTCATCATAGCTGATGGTTTCAATACTCTGGCCCGCTTGTAATTTGGCAAACTTTGGCTTCTCTTCGTCCTCAACACCACCAATCTGAATCATAGGGCCATATCTTCCCATTCGTGCTACGACCGTTCGGCCTGTTTCGGGGTCAATGCCCAGTTCTCTTTCTCCCTTGATCCTTTCTGCGTTTTCGATTGTATTCTCGACATCCTTCTTAAAAGGAAGGTAGAAATCATCAATCATCTTATTCCACTTCATCTTTCCTTCCGCTACTTCATCAAATTCTGCCTCGATGCGGGCAGTGAAGCCGTAATCCATGATATCGTCAAAGTATTGTTTGAGAAAATCCGTCACGACCAGCCCGAGGTCGGAAGGAAATAGTTTGGACTTCTCCGCACCCGTGATCTCTTCTTCCATCTCCCGATTCACTTCGTTGTTTTTGAGCATAAACACGCGCAGCTCACGCGGAACTCCATCCTTATTTCTTTTTTCAACGTATCCTCTTTTAAGAATCGTTGAAATAGTAGGAGCGTAGGTAGATGGGCGTCCGATGCCCAGTTCTTCCAATTTCTTTACGAGCGATGCTTCTGTATAACGAGGTAATGGGCGGCTAAACCTTTCCGTGGCTTTCATCGATGACAGAGGCAGTTCCTGTCCTACAGCGAGTGGAGGCAGCATGCCTTCCTGCGTTTCATCTTCATTGATTTCATCATCGTCACGGTCTTCGCGATAAACTTTCAGGAATCCATCAAACTTCAGAACTTCTCCATTCGCAGTTAATTCCTGCTGATTGGTAGATATGGAAATCTTGGCAATCGTGCGTTCCAATTCGGCGTCGGCCATCTGGGAAGCCATCGTGCGTTTCCAAATCAATTCATATAAGCGGTTTAAATCAGGATCATCTATACGAGTATTACTCATGTAAGTCGGTCGGATCGCCTCATGCGCTTCCTGCGCGCTGGCGTTCTTGTTGCGGTAAGTCCTGAATTGATGATATTCATCACCATACAAACTTTTAATCGTGTTGGTTATATCACCGAGGGCAGTATCACTCAAATTCACGCTATCCGTACGCATATAAGTGATGTTGCCGCTTTCGTATAGTTTTTGAGCTAGGATCATCGTCCTTGCCACACCATAACCCAACTTTCTGGAGGCTTCCTGTTGCAGGGTAGAGGTGGTAAATGGCGGCGCAGGTGAACGTTTAGCGGGTTTTACCTGGATATCATTTACAGAATATTCTGCGCCAATACAACTTTTCAAAAAACTTTCCGCATCCTCCGCGGAGGAATGTTTCGACCCTTCTGCTTTAAAGGTTATTATTTTATCGCTATTATCTTTTGCTGTGAATAGCGCTTCGACTTTGAAATGACTGACAGGAGTAAACGCATTGATCTCTCTTTCCCGTTCAGCAATCAACCTGACTGCTACACTTTGCACTCTTCCAGCACTCAAATTATTCTTTACACTTATTTTTCTCCATAATACCGGACTAAGTTGAAAGCCTACAATTCTATCGAGTATGCGCCTCGCCTGTTGTGCGTTGACGAGATTCATGTCCAGTGTTCTCGGATTTGCAATGGCAGCCAGAATGGCCGGCTTGGTAATCTCATGAAATACGATCCGCTTGGTTGTTTTGGGATCAAGACCCAGCACTTCGCACAGGTGCCAGCTAATGGCTTCTCCTTCGCGGTCCTCATCAGTCGCGAGCCACACCTCGGCCGATTTTTTAGACAATCTCTTTAAGTCGTTGACTACCTTCTCTTTCTCTTCGGGTACGATATAGCGTGGTTGATATTTCTTCTCCAGGTTAATTCCCATTCCGGCTTTTTCCAGGTCGCGGATATGGCCATAACAGCTCTTAACCTCAAAATCACTTCCGAGTATTTTTTCGATGGTTTTCGCTTTCGCAGGGCTCTCTACTATTAATAGGTTTTTCGGCATATTCACTCCATATTATATACATACCGCTAGAAAAAAAACCGCATCTAGCGGCCGCAAGTTAGAACAAGAATAATTAATTTTTTTCGAAACAATCACCAACCGTTAGTGTTATACTACTTTCTTATCGACCGAAAGCTCTTTAAATCAGTGTGTAGTATAACCCATTAAGAAAATTATAAATCCTGTTTTTAATCACCCCGGGAATCTGATTGCAACCTCGACTCAATAAACAAAGCAATTTTTTCCGCCCAACGTTTATACTCTTTTCCTGACGGATGCAAACCATCGCTGGTAATCAGTGTTGCATCCTTCAATGCTTCCCGGGTCCACGGCGTTATATCAATATACTCAACATGGTATTGCTCAGATATCTTCTTGTTGGCTGCATTGTAGGCATCAATTTGCCCGGCGATCTCCGTTCTGTTAGCGTCTTTTGCAAATGGAGTGGCACCCCAATCCGGTATTGACAGAACGATCACCCTCTCCGCACGATCGCCTGCAAAATGAATCGCCTTTTTCAATAGATTTTCAAACGCGGGAATGTAAGAATCTACCGTTTGTCCGCGATATTGATTGTTTACACCGATCAGCAGGCTGACAAAATCATAGGATGACCTGAGCGGTTCAATCTGAATCGCCTTTTCAATACCTGTTTCAAGCTCATCAGTGGTCCATCCTGTCTTTGCGATGATTCGCGGCGGCTGAATATTGACCGAATCTTTTTTGAGTAAGGCCACGACCTGGTTAGGATAATTCTCGTCGGCGCTTACCTTTTCGCCGATAGTGTAAGAATCTCCCAGGGCGAGGTAAGAATAAGTCTGTTGTTTAAAGGCCTCATTCATCGCGTTGAAATCAATTTTTTGACTTGAGGTATCAGCACTGAGAAAAAATAATATTCCAAAAAGCCATTTCATAAGAATTCAATGATGGATCGCGATATTTTCTGATCGCGGTAGATTCTCCGGTGTCCTAAACCCTTTGTAATTACGAAATCGACATGGGGATAGTTTTGTTCCATTACTTTCCTGGCATCGTGCCAGGGCGTAATGTCATCGTCTTCATCATGGAACCAGCGAATATGCGCACGTATTTTCGGAATGACACGACTTAAAGAATACCAGGTCACCGGCTTTTTCTGCACATCGTATATCAATTCATTGAACTCCTTCCTTACGCCATCTCCTAATTTGACAAAAGAAAAGAAAAAGTCAATCGCTGTTGCGGTCTCTGTGGCAGGTGCAATGAGGACAAGCCGATAGCTCTCGTCGTGTGGAATTTCCTCCAGCGCAAGACCCAGTCCCAGTCCGCCAAAAGAATGCCCCATAAATGATTTTATGGGGCCAAATCGTTCATTGATCAGCAAAATCATTTCTTTATAAATGATCGCATTGATCTTCTTACCCGTGCTATATCCGTGAGCGGGCGCATCAAAAGCGAGGACTTCATAACCCTTTTTAATCAGCGGCCGAATGAAATGATCAAACGATGCTACGGAAGAATTAAAACCATGAGCGATCAAGACCTTGCGCGCACCTCCCTTATTCCAGCGGTACCCTCGAGCTGTCTCTCCATGGACCGACAACTCTAACTTTTCAGCATCAGCGAAATTCCGCGGTAAAGACTTTTTATAATGAAATTGCGGTGTACAAAAAAGTTCGAAAGCGATCTCTGCTGCTTTCTTTTTGGAGACTGCGGAAAGAAGCTTGAACTTTGTGCGATAATATCCTGTCGCCAAGCTTCGTCCTAACTTATTCATTGCATAAAGATAGATATGAAAATTGTAATCATCGGTTCAGGGAATGTAGCGGCAGTGCTCGGACGAAAATTCAATGCAGCTAATTTTTCAATTGAACAAATCGTAGGCAGGAATGCCAGTGCAGCCAGCGAACTCGCATATGAATTGAATACGATATCCACTAATTATCTGAGTGCGATCAACCGTAGCGCTGACGTGTATATCATTGCCGTCACTGATATGGCTATTGCCGACGTGATTAAGGATCTTAAATTACCTGACAAAGTGGTTGCGCATACAGCCGCTTCGGTGCCGATGGACATCCTAAAAAAAGTTAGTCGGCACTATGGTGTATTTTATCCGCTGCAAACCCTTCGCAAAGAATCTGTCTCGGTTCCGGAAATACCCATTTTCTATGAAGGGAGTGATGAGCTGGCGAAGAAAAAGCTTGGAGTTCTGGCTCAATCGATCGCCGGCCAAAAAGTGATGGAAGCTGGACCGGATATGTTACTTAAGATGCATGTTGGCGGCGTCCTGGTTAGCAATTTCACGAACCATCTTTATGCCTTAGCCGCAAACTATTGCCGGAAGGAGGGTCTCGATTTCAGACAATTACAACCACTGATCATTGAAACAGCAAATCGTATAAAAGAAATGGAACCTGAAAAGGCTCAGACAGGGCCAGCAGTTCGCCATGATAAAGAAACCATCAAGAAACATCTTGCTTTACTGAAAGAATACCCTACGCTTAAAAAAATTTATGAATTGATGACCGATAGTATACAGGAAAGTGAGAAGTGAAAAGTTATGTACAGGATCACCTTTAATTTTGAGCAGCCTGGTTTAAATTCAACTATCCTGGAAAACATTAAGGATGGCTATAGCGTCCTCGAAATCGCCCTGATGAATGATGTTGAACTCCACTATAATTGTGGAGGCGTTTGTTCTTGTACAACCTGTCATGTGTATGTGAACAAAGGCGAGGAGTTCCTGGAAGGGAAAAGCATCCGGGAACAGGATTTTTTAAGCAGGGCGATGAATCCAGGACCAAATTCAAGGCTTGCCTGCCAATGCTTACTGAACCCGGGAGAAGGCGAACTGGAAGTGACCATACCCAATCAAACAGAGCTGCCAGATGAATAAAAATGCCAGGCAATTCAATTCATCATATTTTAACTTATCAATTCTACCTGCATGAATGCATTAGAACTATTTAAGAAAATTACCACGTTCATATTCGATGTTGACGGTGTGCTTACAGACGGTACAGTATTAGTGCTGGAAAATGGCTTGCAGGCGAGGCGAATGCATATAAAAGATGGATTTGCGTTGCAGATGGCCGTTAGGAATAATTACCGGGTGCTGGTGATCTCGGGAGGCAATTCGCCGCAGGTGGTTCAACGATTGGAAAAGCTCGGCGTCAGCGATGTGCATATGTCGGTAATGGACAAGAAATTGTTTTTGCAGGAATTCATTAATAAAAATAAGTTAAACACAGAGGAAGTTTTATATATGGGCGATGACCTTCCCGACATAGGGGGTATGGAGCTGGTCGGTCTCGCCTGCTGTCCATCGGATGCCGTGAGCGAAGTGCGGGAGGCCGTTCAATATATTTCTCCCATCCGTGGAGGACTTGGTTGTGTAAGAGAAGTGATTGAGAAAGTGCTTAAGCTAAATGATCATTGGCATTACCGCGTGGACATTACTTCCCGATGAATTATTAACTCGCCGTTGTGGTGTATCTTTCCGTAAATTTTATTTATGAGATTGACAGTAGCATTTGGACGAATGATACGGCTGCCCAATCTCTTTTTTATCGCCCTTACTCAAGTACTCTTTCAGTACGGTATCTACTATCCGCTGTATAAAGGATCGATCCCTGCTAATGATGGTTTGCATTTTATCTTCCTGGTTTTTGCGTCAGTGTGCATCGCCGCCGCTGGATATATCATTAATGATTACTTCGATATCAATATCGACGAAGTCAATAAGCCTCACCGAATGGTGCTGGACAAATTCATCAAGCGACGCTGGGCCATCGCGTGGCACTTTATGCTGAGTACCGCCGGCCTGATACTCACCCTGCTGGCCATTCCCTTCCTGCAAAAATGGTATTTAATACTGGCCAATATTTTATGCGTTGCTTTACTTTGGTTTTATTCCACCAGTTTTAAGCGCAAGCTATTGATTGGAAATGTAGTGATTGCCATTCTGATCGCCTGGACGATCATGGTGATATTTTACTCCAAAGTTTCTCTGGCCGACGCGTTCGGAATGGGAGAGGGCAGCCACTATAAATTTTTCCGTTTGGCATGTTTATACGCGGGTTTTGCATTTATCAGCTCTCTTATCCGCGAGGCTATCAAGGACATGGAAGACATGCCGGGCGATCTTAAATATGGATGCAGAACAATGCCCGTTGTCTGGGGACTTAACTCAACGAAGGTTTATATTGCTGTTTGGCTCATCGTACTGCTAGCTCTTCTCATTATTGTTGAAGTATATATTCTCCAATTCCGGTGGTGGATCCCCATAATATACGGCCTGGTGATGATCATTCTTCCACTCCTATACATTTTTTCTAAATTATTTACTGCTTCATCAACAAATGACTTCCATCGACTGAGCAGTTGGACGAAGGCAGTGATGGTGGCAGGAATACTTTCCATGATATTTTTTCGATTTTATCTATGACCAACCTCATTCTTGCTTCCCAGTCTCCGCGCCGCAAACAGTTACTCGAATGGGCCGAAATTTCGTTTGAGATCGTTGCGAAAGAAACGGAGGAAACCTATCCAAAAGAATTACCCCTTCTTGAAATTGCCATCCATATAGCGCGGCAAAAAGCCCTGGCCGTTCGATCGTCGGTGCCGATTGAAAAGGTGATCCTGGCTGCAGACACGATTGTTGTCTTAAAAGAACGCATCATTGGCAAACCCAAGGAGAGACAGGATGCAATCCAAACATTGACGGAACTCTCGGGGGAGGAGCATACCGTTGTTACAGGAGTCGTCATCATGAATAAGGATAAGGAAATATCTTTTTCCGAATCGACTTTGGTTCGTTTTCACGCATTGACACAACAGCAGATTGAATATTACGTCGATCACTATAAGCCCTACGACAAGGCGGGTGCATACGCCATCCAGGAGTGGATCGGTGTCACCGGCATCCGTTCCGTGCATGGAGATTTTTATAATGTCATGGGCTTACCGGTAAGCAGGGTAATCCGGGAATTACAGAAATTTAATCTTTAACGAAGTGTAAGGTTTTTCTTATCGAAAACGAGCAAAAGACTGAAGACCTGCTCTACGGTTAAGATATCTTTAAGTGGATAATTCAAAGAGCTTACAATCCACTTCCCGTGACCGAACGCCTCCTGCAATACATTTGGCAATCTCAATACCTTTCTAAAGGCGGGATTAGAACTACCGGTGGAGAAAGCGTCCTGGTACTGTTTCCAGGTGTGTTCAACAAAAACCAGGGACCTGATTTCACGGATGCACAGATCAAAATCGATACAACCATCTGGGTTGGCACAGTCGAGTTGCACCTGAAGACATCCGACTGGATAAAACATCGGCACCAAAACGACCCGAATTACCATTCGGTAATCCTTCATGTCGTCTGGGAAGACGATGGATCAAAAAACAATATACCCGTCGTCGAACTAAAGGATCGGGTCTCGAAAATTTTATTGCAGCGGTATGATGACTTAATGAATTCTACCTCCTTTATCCCTTGCGAAAAAAGTATACAGAATATTGGGCCGGAGATTTGGAAATGTTGGAAGCAGCAGTTAGTGAGAGAGCGTTTGATGCGAAGAACTCAAACAATTGAATCCTATCTCCGCCAATGCAACTATCATTGGGAAGAAACTTTCTGGTGGATACTGGCGAGGAATTTTGGCATGAAGGTGAATGCCGACGCATTTGAATCGATGGCGAGATCATTGCCTGTAACTTTACTTGCAAGGCATAAAAGTCATATTCATCAGCTGGAAGGATTGCTCCTGGGACAGGCTGGCTTAATAGTCAATCAACCAAAAGACGATTACGCACAGCTATTGCGGAGGGACTACGATTTTCACAGGATCAAATATCAACTCGTTAAAGCCCCTATCAGGCCGCAGTTTTTGAGAATGAGACCCGGAAATTTTCCGACCCTCCGGTTGGCACAACTAGCCATGCTGATCCACGTATCCGCTCATCTTTTTTCGGTCGTAAAAGAAACGGCTTCAGCCAAAGAAATAAAGAGTTTGTTTAGTGTGAGTGCAAGCGATTATTGGGACTTCCATTACCGGTTCGATGAAATCTCACGGGCCAGGAAAAAAAAGCTGGGAAAGGGAATGATAGATCATATTATGATCAATAGCCTTGCTCCCGTAGTATTTGCTTATGGACATTATCATGATGAAGAACTGTATATGAACAAATCCATTGGTTGGTTGCAGGAGACAACCGCCGAACGAAATACGATTACGCTTGGGTTTCTAAAATTAGGTATTGCAAACAAGAATTCATTCGATTCCCAGGCCCTTACAGAATTGAAAAATGAATATTGTAATAAGAAAAAATGTCTGGATTGTAGTATAGGAAAAGCATTGGTGAGTGGTAATCTAGTATCTAGTATCTAGCCCCACCCTCCCCAATCAATTTTCACATCTATATCCGGATGGATGCTCAACTGAACAGGACAGGTGAGCGCCTTATCCTTCATGATCAGAACGGTCCTATCGTCGAGGTTCTTTAGATTTTCTGGTAAATGAAAAGTTAATTCTATTCCACCCACCCGTCGCGGATCAGCCTTCATGATCTTCAACACATCGATTTTTAGTCCATTCAAATCAAATCCCATCGATCTTGCTTTAATTCCCATCACCGTGATCATACATGTCGCCAGGCTGGTCGCCATCAGGTCTGTAGGAGAAAATCGCTCTCCCTTTCCATTGTTGTCTACCGGTGCATCCGTCTCAAAATAACTACCGCTTCTTAGATGGGTACAGATTGTTCGAAGCTCCCCTTTGTATTCTACTGTAGAAGTCATTATCAATATTTTGCCCTAAATTTACGTTTAAGAATTATCAAAAAATATCTCCGTGAAGAAACTCAGTTTGTTGGTTGTAATTGGATTGATAACCATTACAGCAGTTGCTCAGGATTCCACCATGAGTCGCAGGGAAAGAAAGAAAGAAAAAAAAGACGCCCACCGGGAAAGGATCAATTCCATAATCAGGCAATCTGAGGAAGGCGTTCTCATCTATTCCAAGCAAAGCATTTTTGGCGTTCAATTTCGTACCAACGGTTATGGAGTGTTCTATGAGTTGGGGAAAATGAAAACCAATCGCAAAACTAATATTTACCGAATCGACATCACCGAGATAAAGAATCAAAAAGAAGATAAGCTGTCTAGCGGGAGCATATTCTTTGGCAACCCATACATTTATGGGAAGGCGAATAATTTTTACCAGGTCACGTTAGGATTTGGACAGCAGTATATTCTGGGCGAAAAAGGAAACAAGAATGGCGTTTCAGTCGCCGCAGTTTATAATGCGGGGCTGGCTATTGGATTATTGAAGCCATATTATCTCGATGTCACCGACCCGACTACCTTGCAAGTCCGGAGGATCAAGTATACACCACAGGATAGTGCATTATTTCTTGGGCCAACCATCGCTGGAGGTGGTGGGTTCGGAAAGGGCTGGAGCGAACTGAAATTCAAACCGGGCGCCTTTGCAAAAGCCGCACTGCGCTTTGATTATGGTCGTTTCAATGAAATGGTTTCGGGTATTGAAGTCGGTATCAGCGCAGAATTTTACGGAGAAAAAATTCCCATCATGCTTCTGCAAAAAGATAAGCAACTCTTCTTCCAGGGTTATATCTCCCTGCTGTTTGGTCGTCGCAAATAATGAACGTAATTTTGATGGATGATTGAAGCGGCGCTAACTACTTCTTGCAACAATAAAGAGCAAAAAACGGAGTCGCTGGTTGATAGGCCAAAGAAGCCCGACTGGTTGCGCGTCAAGCTACCTATTGGTGAAAACTACAAACAGGTGCGCAACCTTGTAGACAGTCATCATCTTCATACCATTTGTGAAAGCGGCAATTGTCCCAACATGGGAGAATGCTGGGGTGCGGGTACGGCTACTTTCATGATCTTAGGAAATACATGCACGAGGAGTTGTGGATTTTGTGCTGTATCCACGGGTAGGCCGGCAGCAGTAGATTGGGATGAACCCCAACGGGTAGCCGAGGCAATTTTTTTAATGAAGGTCAAACATGCTGTCATCACTTCAGTCGACCGTGACGAATTAAAAGATGGCGGTTCTATCATCTGGCAGAACACGATCAGGGCGGTAAAAACGTTGAATGCTCAAACTACATTAGAAACATTAATCCCCGATTTCAAAGGAATCAAAGATGATATCCAACGTATCATCGATGTAGCTCCCGAGGTGGTGAGTCATAATATTGAAACAGTAGAAAGGCTGACGCGGCAGGTTCGTATTCAGGCAAAGTATTGGCGTAGCATCGAAGTGATCCGCATCTTGAAAAAAGGCGGTATGCGCACAAAAAGCGGAATTATGCTCGGGTTAGGAGAAGACAAAGAAGAAGTGATACAAACGATGAGGGACCTGCGTGAAAGCGGATGTGATGTAGTTACTATTGGACAATACCTTCAACCGACCAGGAAGCATTTGCCAGTGAAGCGCTTTGTGCATCCCGATGAATTCATGCAATACCGCGAAATCGGCTATAAACTCGGATTTGATTATGTTGAAAGCGGCCCGCTGGTTCGATCCTCATATCATAGCGAAAGGCATGTGTTCGCCGGTCTTGGGAGACAGGAATGGGAGAAAAGCCAGGTGCAATCCTGGAATCACGACTGATCAATTGAGCGTCTGGAGTTGGGACTTGTCTCTTGGTGGTCATCGTAATCCTGGTTATAAGTGGAATGAGTTCGCCCTTTAACAGCAAAAAAAATACCAGAAAATCATTGCCGCTTAAAGACCAAAGCCTAATGTGTTCAGAAACAACCTCGAGCAATTTTATTCATGAAAAGAATCTTGATCTTAATTATTCTCACCGGGGTGATAACCCTCAGTTTTGTCGCTATCAATGAAAGATCGATGTCATCTTCATCTCCAGTAAGCGTTACCGGAACTTATGCTCCAGTGGCTGTTCTTGAATTATTTACTTCCGAAGGTTGTTCCAGTTGTCCCCCTGCAGATCGGTTATTGCCTGAATTAAGAAAGTTAGATTCCAACGTTATTCCACTTTCATTCCATGTTGATTATTGGAATCGTTTAGGATGGAAGGATCCATTCAGTAAGAGCGCTTTTTCAGATAGACAGCGGCACTATGGGCAACTATTTCGCCTGGAGAGCATTTATACGCCGCAGCTTGTAATTAATGGAAAATATGAAGTGCTGGGTAGTAGCAGGTCTGATGCCGATGCGGCAATCAAAAAAGCTTTGCTTGAAAAATCAACGGTAAAGATTCATCTTGATGATATAAAATGGGAAGGTGACAACATAAAAATAATTTGTCGTGTCGAGGGAGATATTCAAAGAGTGGAATTGCTGGCAGCCCTTGTGCAAAAGCACGCCACCACCCACGTCAAAGCCGGCGAAAATGACGGAGCTACTCTTTCTCATATCAACATAGTGCGGTCATTTGAGAAACAGCCGGCAACCGAAAAGACGAAATTTTCTTTGAAATCGACTGGTAATCCTGAAGAAAAGAATTGGCAACTTATAATCTATGCACAGCAAAAAGATGGTAAGATTGTGGGCGCTCTTTCATACGAGACTCCCGTCAATTAAGTCAGTAGTGAAATACCTTATTTCATCTCCCACACCAGGGCGCTGGCGCCAAGGATCGCGGCATCGGATTCCTTTAGATGACTGACGAGTAGTTTAACTTTATTCTGGAAGACCTGGATAAGATTTGCTTCCATATTCTCCCTGGTGGGTTTAAGGATAAGATCTCCGGCCTTTGTCAAGCCCCCGAATAATATGATGGCCTCCGGACTGGAAAACATAACTGCATTGGCCAATGCAAGTCCCAGGATCTTACCAGTAAAAGCAAATATTTCTAGAGCGACTTTATCTCCCTGTGTGGCCGCTTCGTACACCGCTTTTGAGTCCAGTTGATCTTCGGGAACCTTTCTTAATAAACTTTTTTCTTTGGTCTGGCTCAGCAATTCAATTGCAGTTAGCCGAACTCCGGTGGCTGATGCATAACTCTCCAATGAACCTTTTTTTCCTGTGCCTGCATGAAGTCGTCCATCAGGGATGACGATCGTGTGCCCCAGCTCGCCGGCGAAGCCATCATGGCCATAGATCAACTTCCCATTGGCAACAATTCCGCTTCCCACACCCGTTCCCAGGGTGATCATAATAAAATCCTTCATCCCCTTAGCTGCACCATACATCATTTCACCAATAGCAGCAGCATTAGCGTCGTTGGTCAACGCTACGGGCAGATTGAATTTTGCTTCTATTAGTTTCGCTAGTGGAATGACGCCTTTCCAGGGTAGGTTAGGAGCATATTCAATAGTCCCGGTATAATAATTTCCGTTGGGGGCACCGACGCCAATTCCCTTCATTCTTCCCACACCACCTGCCTTTTCAATGATCTCCGATAAAACAGAATGCAATTCGTCGATAAAGGTGCCCACCTCTTTATGCCTTTTCGTAGATATGTCTCCTGAAAAAAGAACATTCCCATCCCGGTCGACAATTCCAAACTTTGTTCCGGTGCCACCGATATCAATTCCTACAGCGAGAGGTTGTCCGACACTTGATTTTGCCATCTTTGTTTGTTTTAACTCCGGTTCGATTAGTGACCACCCGAAATTTGCTGATCAAAATCCAGACCCTGCTTCTTGAGAACACTTCTTGTCTGCCAGGAATGCCAAACGAGATAAGCAAAGCATACAGCTGCGACTATATATGATCCGTGTATTCCAAGGCCTGTATCAGCAAGCGCACCCTGGAATGGAGGAATAATGGCGCCACCCAATATCATCATGATCAGAAATGCGGAGCCTTCGGAAGTGTATTTTCCCAAACCTGCCACTGCCAATGCGAAAATACAGGGCCACATGATAGAACAGAATAGACCTCCGCTCATGAACGCGTATGTCGCTACCTGACCTGTCGTGATCATTCCGACAATCATCGCTATGGTAGCAAGGCTTCCCAATGCAATCAATGTCTTGGCTGGTTTTTCCTGACCATAAAATATACCTCCGATCAGGATCAGTATGCAAATAGAATACATCCAAAGATCGCTGACATCATTGCCCCTGCCGATGTTCACCAGTAATACAATCAGAAATGCAACAAAGGGAACTACGATTGTCAATATTTGGCGAGTGGATTTTTTCAAATTGAAAACGGAAATAGCGCCAGTCCATCTACCGATCATCAAACTGCCCCAATAAAGAGATATGAACCTGGAATTATGGGCATTGTCGATATTCCCAAATGCCTCAGTATGTAACAGGGCTCCGAGATTGCTTTGTATGGTTACCTCTACACCAACGTACACAAAGATCGCAAGCATCCCCAGGACCAGTTGCGGATATTTCATGGCCCCCCATCCTTCACCGTTTTTAGTTGCCGACATATATGAGGCAGCCAGGATAACGAACACCATGACCAACGATATTCCTGTCAGCGTTAGCTTGTTAAGTCCTGTCATTTGACTTAATACTACAAGTAATATCAAACCGACAGTTAGGGAAGTAAGACTCATTAATGCTTTGGGACTATGTTCAACGTGCTCATCAAATCCGGATTTAGGAAGTTTCTTGGTAAAAATGAAGATCAAAGCTGCCAGGAAAAAAACACCGGCAACTATCAGATACAGTGTTTTGATCTGTCCAATATCTGCTGTGGTAGATGCGCCTTCTTTGATTGAACCAAATAGGGCTATACTTACGATCAATGGACCCAGTGTTGTTCCAAAAGAATTGACGCTGCCGCCCAGATTTAACCGGTGGGAACCGGTCGAAGGGTCACCTAACATGATAGCGAAGGGCTGAGCGGCCGTTTGTTGAAGAGAAAATCCAAGAGCAATCACAAAAAGAGATCCTAATATGAATGGATAGGATCCTGAGTTCACTGCCGGTATCATGAGCAATGCGCCGGCAATGGATATAAAAAGACCCCAGATAATTCCGCGGCGATACCCGATCTTATTCAGAATATCAATTTTTGTTATGGAAGTAATGAGAAAGAGAATGAATGATCCTACGAAATAAGCGGCATAAAATGCGAAGTCGATAAGCTGTGATTCAAACTGATTTAGCTTAAAATGGGATTTACAAAACGGAATGAAAATACCATTGCTGGCTGCAATAAATCCCCAAAAAAAGAATACGATCACCAATGTGCTGAGAGCGCTGTAATTGGTTGGCAGTTTATTTTCTTGATTCATAGCAATCGTGGTTTGGTTTGAAAGCTGAAAATAGAAATAAATCCGTGGTTGGCGAAAAATTTTACCCTTTGGTCTGTACATTGAAAAAATCATCTTACTTTGATGACAATATCTTAGTAAATCGCGGTAAGCATTGGAAATAGTTCACGTTGCGGCAGAATGTTATCCTGTTGCCAAGGCCGGTGGTCTGGGTGATGTGGTGGGCGCTTTGCCCAAATATCAGGCAGAGCTTGGGCATATTGCAAAAGTGGTGATGCCCATGTACAGGACTAAATTCTTATACTCCAATCAATGGGAGTTAGTGCATCAGGGTGGTCAGCACATCGGTCCTCAATTCTTTCATTACAGTGTGATCAAGGAAAAAACCAATCAATTGGGTTTTGATCTTTATCTCCTCGATATCGATGGCTTGTTGGACCGCGAAAAGATCTATGGTTATGATGACGACAACGAACGGTTTATAGCCTTTCAAATAGCGGTCTGTGATTGGCTTAGTAAATGGAGTCACAAGCCCGATGTGATCCATTGCCATGATCATCACACCGGCCTAATTCCATTCATGGTCAAGTATTGCTTCGCTTTCAATCAGCAACTCGCTGATGTACCAACCGTATTTACGATCCACAATGCACAATACCAGGGTTGGCTTGGTTGGGATAAGTATTATTATCTGCCGGCTTATGATTCCTTCAAATGGGGACTATTGGATTGGAATAACAATATCAATCCGCTCGCGGCTGCCGTGAAATCGGCCTGGAAAGTGACTACCGTAAGCGGAAGCTATTTGCAGGAATTGAAGTATTCGGCAAACGGACTGGAGAATTTATTTGAATATGAGAAAGGAAAAAGCTTTGGCATATTAAATGGGATAGACACACAGGTATGGGACCCGCAGACCGATAGCATGATTGTTAAGAACTATGATCCGGAGCTGGTAGAAAAAGGGAAACGGAAAAACAAGAAAGAACTATGCGGTCAATTTGGTTTAGACCCCGACAAACCATTGATCACTTTTATCGGCAGATTGGTAGGAGAAAAAGCAGCGGACCTGTTGCCCGATGCGATCAGCCAATCCATTTATCAGCATCATGCCGGCGCCAATTTCCTGGTGCTTGGTTCGGGTGAACCTAATTTAGAAGACCGCCTTGATCAGATGAAGCACCAGTTCAATGGGTATTATAATTCTTATATCGGTTATAGCGAACCACTCAGTCACCTCATGTATGCCGGCGCCGACTTCTTGCTCATGCCGAGCCGTGTGGAACCATGCGGCCTCAACCAAATGTATGCCCTACGTTATGGAACGGTGCCGATGGTGAGAAGTATCGGCGGGCTGAAAGACACAATTACCGACTTCGGCGATCCGCAGGGTTTTGGAATACGATTTGATCAACCAAGCACCTGGGATATCACGTACTCAGTCGGCCGTGCTATTGACCTCTACAACAATAAACCTGACCTTTATAATTGGATGCGGGGTCATATGATGACATTGGATCATTCCTGGGTTTCGTCGGCGGAACAATATATAGATATATATCAATCGCTAAAATAAATGATATTTATGCCTTCCTAATTCAGTTCGGTCTTTCAACTAAAACTGGAACTTATGATCTCAAAAGAAGTACTCACCGTAATTCTGGGCGGAGGCGCCGGGTCAAGATTATATCCATTGACAGCCAGCCGGTCAAAGCCCGCAGTTCCAATCGCAGGGAAATATCGCCTGGTGGACATACCCATTTCCAACTGCATCAACTCCGGCATTAATCGCATGTTCGTATTGACGCAGTTTAATTCGGCCTCCCTTAACCGTCATATCAAGAACACGTATCATTTCAGCGCTTTCAGCACCGCTTTTGTAGATATTCTGGCAGCCGAACAAACACCCGACAATCCAACCTGGTTCCAGGGCACTGCGGACGCAGTAAGACAAAGCCTTCGTCATATTTTCCCATTTGAAAGTGAATATGTACTCATCCTTTCGGGCGACCAACTGTATCAAATGGATTTTCAGGAAATGCTTGAAAATCATAAGAAGCTGGAGGCTGACATTTCCATAGCAACCATTCCCGTGGGTAAAAGAGAAGCGCCGGAATTTGGTATTCTAAAAAAAGATGCCGAAGGATACATTACTTCCTTCATAGAAAAACCGAAGCTCGCTGTACTGGATGATTGGGAAAGCGATACGGGAAATGACATGAGATCAAAAGGGAAAGTTTACCTCGCGTCGATGGGTATTTATATTTTTAGCCGGCAACTCTTATTTGATATCCTTCAAAACGAATATGCAGACGCCACCGATTTTGGAAAAGAGATCATTCCGCAATCTATCAGCAAATCGAAGGTGGTCAGCTATCAATATGACGGATACTGGACAGATATTGGAAATATCTATTCCTTTTTCGAAGCCAATCTGGGATTGACCGCTGACCTCCCGGACTTTAATCTTTTTGATAATGCAAATGCTATCTATACCAGGGCCCGTATGTTACCCCCTGCCAAGATCAGCGGCACGACGTTAGAAAAGACCATCATCGCAGAAGGATCCATTATTTTGGCCTCACGCCTGGAGAACAGTGTCATTGGCATTCGTTCCCGCATCGGCCATGGATCAACCCTGGTGAGTACTTATGTAATGGGCACCGACTACTATGAGACCCTCGAAGAGATCAACCATGCACATGCCACCGGAATTCCGTTGTTGGGTATCGGCGACCGTTGTTATATAAAAAATGCCATCATCGACAAGAACTGTCGTATTGGTGATGATGTCCGCATCAACGGAGGCGTTCATATTGAAAATACGGATCATTCACTATATACAGTGAAAGACGGAATAGTTGTATTGAAGAAAGGGGCCATCATTCCAAATGGGTTCGTGATATAAAACGAGCCTTCCATAAATCTACCTTACTATGTCTGCAACTGCTTATACTGGTGTCAAGCCCAGGTTGCGCCTGACAGAAATCATCAACATGAGTGTTGGATTCTTCGGTATCCAGTTCGGTTGGGATTTGCAAAGGGCCAACATGGGGGTGATATACAACAACCTTGGGGCAGATGCCGATAAGATTCCATATCTATTTTTAGCAGCCCCACTCACGGGTTTGATCGTACAACCCATCATTGGTTATCTAAGTGACAATACCTGGCATCCGAGATGGGGCAGGAGAAGACCTTATTTCTTTATCGGTGCATTGCTCAGTTCGATAGCGCTGATCGTCATGCCGCATAGCAGTGCACTTTGGATGGCAGCCGGACTGCTATGGGTGCTCGATGTATTTGGAAACGTGGCCATGGAACCTTTCCGTGCTTTTGTTACCGACAAACTTCCCGATAGCCAGGTCAACCGTGGTTTTGTAATGCAGAGCCTGATGATCGGATTGGGAGGAATGATCGCGTCTGCATTGCCCTATTTATTCAACAAAGTTTTTGATGTGCACAATGTTGCGGCTAAAGGGATCATTGCCGACAATGTTAAGTATTCATTTTATATAGGTGCATTTTTCTTTTTGGCAGCCGTACTCTATACTGTGTTCACGACGAAAGAGTATCCGCCGTCAGATGTTGGATTCAAGGAAAAGATGAAGAAATCAAATAAAGGAGTTGGTGGCGGTGCGAAAGAGATACTGGCCGCCATGAAAAATATGCCGAAAAGGATGAAGACAATTGCCCTGGTTCAATTTTTTACCTGGCCCGGTTTGTTTCTGATGTGGTTTTACTATTCCCTTTCGGTGGCCTATCATGTTTTTGGCGCCAAAGATGATACCGATCCGGCCTTTGGTGATGGAAAGGATTTTGCCGGTCTGACATTAGCTTATTATAGTGTTGTCACGTTTTTATTCTCCTTTATTCTGCCCTCCATTGCTAATAAGCTGGGTCGGAAACTCACCCATTCCATCTGCCTGACCATTGGAGCCATCGGCCTCATCAGTGTAGCTTATGTCACACACAAAAACACCTTATTTATATGTATGACAGGGGTGGGCATCGCCTGGACGAGCATCCTATCGATGCCATATGCGATGTTGAGCGGCGTACTTCCGAAAGATAAGGTTGGTATTTACATGGGTATATTCAATTTTTTCATCGTGCTTCCCGAGATCATCGCAGCGGTTGGATATCCCTGGGTGATGAAAAATGTCCTGAATAATAATATGCTGACTGCCGTTCAATCCGGTGGCGTATTGATGCTGGTCGCTGCCCTTATATGCCTGGTTTTCATTAAGGAGCCCAGAAGAATAGATGAAGTTGAAACTGCGAAACTTGAAATAGAAGAACAAAGATCAGTTTAATATGAAACGAATATTTCTTCTTGCGCTCTGCTGCCATAGCCTCCTGCTCGCAGTATCACAGGACGTGAGTTTATATCCCGTGCATTGGTGGGTGGGTATGAAAAATCCTTCCCTGCAATTGATCGTTCACTATAAGGATATCGCACTAAAGATTCCCAATATTAGAATTCCATCGGCTGGCACTAAACTAGCCGATGGAGTGATATTGAAGGCCATTCACCACGTTGAAAATCCAAACTATGTTTTTCTGGACCTGCAAATAGATAAGAATGCTAAACCCGGAGAACGGATTTTCACCTTTGTATCACCGGGAGACGATATTCGTTTACACTTCGAGTTGAAGGCTCGCAGTAAAGAAAATGGAAAAACAAGGATCCAGGGAGTCACTACCAGGGATCTGATATATCTGATCATGCCGGACCGTTTTTCAAATGGTGATCCATCCAACGATTATTTCGTCGACATGCTGGATACGGCACATGACCGCAACAATCCGTTTGATCGTCATGGAGGAGATTTGCAGGGCGTTATCAACCATCTCGACTATCTAAAAGAATTGGGAGTGACGTCCATCTGGATGACGCCGGTCGTTGAAAACGATATGGCCAGGACTATGGAAGGCGGAACATCGAGGAGCACATATCATGGTTACGCTTTTACGGACCAATATAAAGTTGATCGTCGCCTTGGAGGAAATGAAGCCTATCACAATTTTGCGGTGGCTTCCCATGCCAGGGGAATAAAAGTAATCCAGGATGCCGTTTACAATCATATTGGAAACGATCATTGGTCGGTAAAGGATCCTCCCATGAAAGATTGGCTCAATCAATGGTCCACTTATACAAATACCTCCTTTAAGGACCAGCCACTGGTCGATCCATATGCTGCAGAAATTGATCGAAAGATCACTACTGACGGATGGTTTACTCCGTTTCTTCCTGACCTCAACCAGCGCAATACTTATGTATCCAATTTCCTGATCCAGTATGCGGTCTGGGCAACAGAAGAATTCGGCGTAGATGGATGGAGGGTAGATACCTATTTTTATAATGATCCTGCATTTTTGAACAAGATCAATATCGCGCTGGAAAAAGAGTTTCCGCGCCTGACCATCTTTGGAGAGACTTCCGTAAACTCTGTGGTCAGCGGCGCATATTTTTCCCAGAACAACCTGCAGATTCCTTTCAAACACAATTTGCAGGGCATCACCGATTTCCCTTTGTTCTATGCAATTGTAGATGCATTAGTTCAACCCTTCGGATGGAAGAACGGCGTAAACAGACTTTACACCACGCTTTCAGAAGACGTTTTGTATAAAGACGCAACGCGTAATTGCATTTTCCTCGATAACCATGACCAGGACCGCATTTACTCAGTCATTGGTGAAGACATGGATAAATTCAAAATGGCCATCAATTGGCTACTAACTCTGCGAGGCATTCCGCAATTATATTATGGCACGGAGATCCTAATGAAAAATGTAAGAGATCCCTCTGATGCAGAAGTCCGGAAGGATTATCCCGGAGGATGGGAAGGAGATGCTGCCAATAAATTTACCAGGGAAGGACGAACAGAACAGGAAGAAGCCGCATTTAGCTACCTGGCAAAATTGGCTAATTATAGAAAAGGTGCTTCTGCTATCACTGCGGGCAAATTCATGCAATACGTCCCGGAAGATGGATTGTATACATATTTCCGCTATGACAAGCAGCAAACAATAATGGTAATCAGCAACACGGGAACAAAAGACATGAAGCCAAATTGGCGGCGTTTTGAAGAACGAAGCGGCGGATTTTCCAAACTCAGAAATGTGATCACGGGAGAAGAAAAATCGTTCGAAGGCTTTGAAATAAAGCCTAAAGAAAGCTTTGTGTTTGAACTGATAAAATAAATACGCGCACTCAGAGGAAAATGTTCCAAACAGATTGCTGGCCCCAGGTTCCCCAATCTTTGGTTGCCTTGATCACATTTTGCTGCAGCTCGGCAGCCTTTTTCTTCTTGCCTTTCTTCGGAATTGAAATAACAGAATAATCAACCCCATTGACAACTAATTTGGTTGCTATCCAACTCGTGTGCATGCGGGGAACCGTAATTCCCAGGATCATTCCAGGCAGACCGCTGATCCCCATTGGACCGCCGCTAACTGTTATTTCATCTGTATAGAACGCAAACACATAAACGCTGTCAAATATTTTTCCGACGGCTTTTCGGCAGTTGAAGCCGGCTATATCCCTGGTTTCGTTGGGCACCATCTTCCAGTCAATTTTTATCAGAGAATCACTCAGTAGGTAAGTATCATCAAAAACGAACTTTTGGTCAGTGAACTTCCCCGACGCATAATCATTATACCAAAAGTTTTCATCTTCATTGTTGTTGCCCCAGGGCAATTTCCCTTTTTCATCGAGGCGGTCGAATTTATAAACGCCTTTGTTGTCGTTAAATATTAAGTGGTAATACGAAGTCGAAAATTGCGGGATCTTATCCTTAAACATTTCCGCCCAGATACCATCGCCGAACATCTTATGGTTATTCACCCTTACCTCATATTCGATCATGCCTCCGGAGATAAATCGCTGAGCATGGGCTGAAAAGAAAAACAAGATCAGCAGGGGTGATAAGGCTTTCTTCATGTTCTTCATGATTAGTGTTTAAAAATCCGATAGGGGTTTGCCATTTTTGGAAATATTCCAGACAAACGTGATCAACCAAAACCGGCTCAAAGTTGTATAATAGGATTCCGTAAAGCTATAGCTGTTGAAATCTCTTTGATATCCTTTGTTTTGATTTAATATATCATAAACGCCGAATTTCAATTCAAATTTATCTTTCGCAAAACGCTTGAGGGCGGTGGCATTCCAATTAGTATAGTTATTGTTTCGTGGAAAGCGTGGATCTTTTTGCCTCAATTGAATCTCGGCATCCGTGTTCAGTTCAAATTGATGTGGGAATGTAACAGTTGCGCTGCCCCACCCCGAGATCTGCCAGTAATCGGCGTTGGCTTCCGGATTTACCGAGGCTTTGGAATGGTTCCAGGCAAACATAGGACCTATATTAAAATTATACTTATTAGCCACGTACTGTCCCGTGCCTACCTGCATGCCAAGGTTCCTGTTGACGGTACTATTTCGTACTCCATTTATAATGTCGATATTTCTATTCATGTTTAGGCGAGGATTGAAATTAAGTCGCCACTTGCTGTCCTTGATCTTAAATCCGTAATCGACAACCATGTCCAGGTTATAGACTCCATTGACATTCACCGTTTGATAGATCCTCCTTCCAAGACTGTCAACCCTGTTGGACTGCGAAAATGCATTCTGTGTGAACGAGAAATTCATATTTGCCCATACATTTTTTTCTTTAAGCACATTATAGGAGTTATAGCCTAAATTGAACGAATGGCGGAAAGCTTGTTTGAGTCCCTGGTTGCCGATGTAGATATTCAACGGGTCCGTATTGATCCGGATGGGTTGAAGTTGCTCCAGGTTGGGCGCGGTGGATGAACCGTTGTAGTTGATCCGTAATTGTTGGCTGGGTTTGAATTTGTATGTATAAAAGACCTTTGGGAAGAAGTTGGTAAAATTATAATTGGTGCGGGTGTTCTCCGTAAGATTTTTTTGTATGAACCGATTGAATCCGACAGTAGTTCCTACTGATAAATTAAACTTTTTCTTATTAAGGCGGAAGGTGATGCCCGGCGTATGAACGAGCCGGTTAAATACAAACGAATTGCTGAGGGAATCTACTATACTCGAATATTTTCCGAATAGATCCTTGATGTTGGTAACACGGTCATTGCTATTCCCATTATAAGCAAAGGAATAGCTGAGTTCCATGTACAAATCCTTTTTCAATGGTTCAGTATAAGCTAAACGGCTGGTTATGGCCTTAGCTTCATTGTCACTGATATTTTGTTGATCTGTTGTATCGCGATGGTCAAATACCCCATTGATGAAGTAATTGTTTCGCGAAAACAGGAAGCCGTCGGCCTTTGAACTGATCCAGTTCAGATCGGTATTGACCGAAAGAGTGCGGGAAATTTTCTTGAATTTATGTTTCCATAAAAAAGTGGAGGTAATATTATTCTTATCACTTTTATTCTTGAAATTCCGGGTGCTGTTGTTGATAGGATCGCCTTCGTTGGTGAGTGACTCGCTGAAGAAATCACCGGAGCTAATGCTATTGCTATTATTTGCTTTCGTAACCCATTTAATTGAATTCATCGAATCCAGTGTGGCATCATACGTCAGGTTGAAAGCATGTTTTTTCACGGAACTGAAATTATTGCTACGTGTGTCGGTGGTCCAACTGGTATCGGGCAGGAATGTCTTTGAAAAAGTACGGTTGAGCGCCGGTGCATTAACCTTGGAAAACCGGTACCCCGTGTTCAAGCTTCGTTTATCGTTATTGAATTTATTGTTATAATGCAGGCCGCCATTCCAGTTTTGAGGAATACCATTTCTCCCTCCCCAATAATTGTTCTCGTCATCTCCGCCAAAATTAATGCTCATCCCTCCATCGTCTGAAACATCCATTTCCATACTAATCCCGCCGCCATAGTTTTGCTCATCCCGCCAATCCAGGTTCGTTTGGCCCGTGTTGCTCATGATTGCGTAAGCTGCCAGCTTTCGTTTGCCTTTAAATCCATTGAGCATGATATTATTATTGTACTTGTCCTTTAAGCCTCCGCCAACTTCTACTTTTCCGAAATATCCCTTTTTCTTATCATCTTTCAATTTCAAATTGATGGTCTTGTCTTTTACTCCGTCATCGATGCCTGTAAACTCCGCCTGATCGCTCTTTTTATCATACACTTCTACTTCTTTTACTATATCTGCGCGCAGGTTTTTAGTTGCAATGCCCGGATCGCTGCCAAAAAATTCTTCCCCATCCACCAATACCTTCGTTACCTTTTCACCCATCGCCGTTATCTGGCCATTTCGATCCACCTGAATACCGGGAAGCCTTCTCAATAATTCTTCTACATTAGCACCTTCCCTTACTCTAAAGCTATCCGCAGTATACACCGTGGTGTCACCCTTGATGCGTATAGGTGCGCCGCTCTTTAATATTACTTCGGCCAGTAATTTGCTTTTAGGTGTCATGAATATCTTTCCAAGATCAACCGTAGTTCCGGCTACTATTAATATCGAATCAAAATAATCACCGAAATAAGGATGGGTGATCATGACAATAAATTTCCCTTCTTCTAAATTGTTCATGGAAAAACTACCGGATACATCTGCGCGGGTAAAACGCATTAAAACCGAATCATTCTTATGCAACAAGGCAACGACTGTATTCGATAAATTTTTCTTTTCTATTGAATCGGTAATGCTACCTTTAAGGGAGGAGGATTGTGAACTGGCTTCTAGCAAAGTCAGGATGCAAAGGAGCAGTGCAGCAGCCAGTCTTCTCATGGTTTGGAGAGGTGGTTATGGTTGACGGGGCAGACCCTCTTGCGAATTTCATTTTAATTTTTTAGAAGCCGTCGACCATTGGTGTAATTTTACGTTAAAGCCTGTTAACAGACACTGCCTATGTCGGAGCAGCCAAAGCAATCTATAAAAAACGATCCCGGAAAAGAAGTCGAAGCTATTTCAGACCTGATAGCAAAAGGTGAAGGGAGTGGATCTGCATTGCCCGGAAGAAAATATGAGCAGGATAATTTTGTAGATACCGCTAAGCTTGTATGGAATTATAGCTTACTCACGGATGAAGACATACGCAATTTCCAGGATGGAACAAATTATAGCCTTTATAAAAAATTTGGCTCCCATTCCATTCAGGTGAATGATCAATGGGGCATGTATTTTTGTGTTTGGGCTCCCAACGCTACATCCGTTTCGGTCATTGGAAACTTCAACCACTGGAAAAATTATGAATACGAATTGAACCCACGCTGGGACAAGAGCGGCGTTTGGGAAGGATTCATTCCAAATTTTAATCTGGGGGAATCGTACAAGTACCATATTGTCGGCCACGGCCATCAACGAATGGATAAAGGCGACCCCTTTGCCAATTTCTGGGAGAAGCGACCTCTCACGGCATCGATCACCTGGGACATGTATTATAAATGGAACGATGAGGAGTGGATGAAGAAGAGAAAAAAGAACAATTCGCTGGATGCTCCGTGGAGTGTTTATGAAGTCCACCTGGCCAGTTGGCAGCGCCCCGATAAAAACGACGAAGAATCTTATAATACGTATGATCAGATCAAGGAAAGACTGGTGCCCTATGTCAAAGAAATGGGCTTTACCCATGTCGAACTGATGCCCGTTATGGAACATCCCTTTGACGGAAGTTGGGGATACCAATGCACCGGCTTCTATGCGGCCACCTCGCGGTTCGGAGATCCGCAGGGTTTAATGCGGCTGATCGATGAGTTTCACCAGGAAGGGATCGGAGTGATATTGGATTGGGTGCCTTCCCATTTTCCCTATGATTCGCACGGACTCTTTCTTTTTGACGGTGCCCATACTTATGAATATGCAGACATGCGAAAGGGATTTCACCCGGACTGGAACAGCTATATTTTCAATTATAAGAGGGGAGAGGTAAAGTCCTTTTTGATCAGTAATGCTCGCTTTTGGTTTGACCTCTTTCATATAGATGGCATTCGCGTAGATGCAGTTTCGTCGATGCTCAAGCTCAATTATTCGAGAGAAGAAGGCGAGTGGGAGCCAAATGAATTTGGTGGAAATGGAAATCTCGAGGCCATTGCTTTTATCAAGAATCTAAACGAAACTATTTTTCGGGATTTTCCCGACGTGCAGACCATCGCTGAAGAAGCGACTGATTGGCCAGGTGTGACCAGGCCCACCTGGCAGGACGGACTTGGATTCGGCATGAAATGGATGATGGGCTGGATGCACGATACGCTGGACTATTTTAAGTCAGATCCCCTGATGAGGCAGCACCAGCAGGACAAATTTACCTTCAGCATGATGTATTATTATGATGAAAACTTCATGCTCCCACTAAGTCATGATGAAGTGGTTCACGGCAAAAGCCCCATGTTATATAAGATGCCCGGCGATGAATGGCAGAAGTTTGCCAACCTTCGCCTGACCTATGCGTATATGTGGACTCATCCCGGAGGTAAATTGTTATTCATGGGCAATGAATTTGGGCAAACCAGCGAATGGAATTACCAGTCCGAACTCGATTGGCAGCTTTTACAATACGACGCACACCGATTATTAAGGCATTATGTAAGTAACTTAAATAAACTCTTGAGGTCTGAACCAGCCTTATATCAAAACCAGTTTAGTAAAGATGGCTTTGAATGGATAGACCTGGATAAGCGGGCTGAAAGCGTTGTTGTATATAAGAGGAAAGGTAAGAGTGCATCAGATGACTTATTGGTAATTCTTAATATGACTCCGGTTGTTAGAAATGATTGGGAAATTTACGTAAGGGGAAAGACCTATAAGATAGAATTATTTAACTCAGATCAAACCACATATTGGGGTACGGGAAATATCTACAATCCTGAAATCCGTTCTGAATTAATCGACAAGACCGAACAAATCTTCCGGTTGCGGTTAAATTTACCGCCTTTAGCTTGCATTATTTTGAAATAAAATATATTTTGGTTAGGTCAGCCCGTTAATTCTTGCGTTAACGCTATGATTTCTCAACGGTAAAACCTAATTTAGTGTCAACAATCCTATTAAGAAGACTTCGAAAAGAAACCCCTATGATCCGTAATATCCTATCCCTATGCCTATTACTGACGACGACTTTGGTCTTCGGTCAGACCTCACTCAAACGAGTCAATGTTTCAGACAGCTCTGAATTTTTCCTTCAAAAAGGTTTACTAGAAAAAAAGAACGGGCGACGCCTCGAATCGCTTAAGCAATTTGAGAAAGCCTTGTCATTTGATAGCGACAATAAAACGGTCGTCCTTGAACTGGCTTCCGCTTACATGGACCTCCGTAAATATAACCAGGCCCGAGATAGCTATAAAAAACTGGTGCAATTGGGTGAGGAATCGGCTAGCAACTATAAGCAATTGATGGTGCTGTCTTATAACCTGAAGCAGAACGACGATGTATTAATGTATGCCGATAAATTGAAGGCAGCAGATCCATCTGAAAAAGTATATTATTATGTGGGAAGAGCAAATTATGATATGGATAATTATGGCGAAGCAATTAAATTCCTGAATGCCGCAGCGAAAGAAGATCCAACCAATGCGGAGGTGCCTTACATGATTGCGCATAGTTATGCAGACATGATGAATTACAAACAAGCGATCCCGCATTTTCAAAAAGCAATTCAACTCAACCCCGACAAAGGTTATTGGATCTATGAAATGGGATTGATCTATTATGCCATGCACGATGATAAGAATTCATTGAAGTACATCCTGATGGCAGGGGAGAAGGGTTATACTCGTGATAACGATTATCTGGAAAACCTCGGTATTGCTTATCTGAATGTGGGCAACCTGGACGAGGGTGTCAAAATTCTTAACGAGATCCTTGTCAAGAAGCCCAGCGATATGAACATCCTTAATATGGTGGCTGAAGCTTACTACTACAAAGGCAAATACAAACAAGCCATTGAGTATTGGGACAAGGTCCTTTACTATGACAATACAGCCGCAAGCGCACTATACATGATCGGAATGAGTTATCAGAAAAATGGTGACAAAGACAAGGGTATGCAGCTCTGCGATAAAGCCATTGAAATGGATCCCAACCTGGCTGCCTACAAGCAAAAGAAAATGATGGCGGGGCTCTAGATGCTAGATACTAGATCGTAGATACTAGATGATCACATTTTTTCGGGAACTTTTATTCCGAGCATCCTCATTGCAGAGGCAATGATATGCGATGTCATCCTGCTTATTTTCAACCGAAGTTGTTTTTTGTCCTCCGTTTCTGCATTGATCACGGAATGTTCTGTGTAAAAAGTATTAAAAGACTTTGCCAGATTAAATACATATATCGCAAGCACAGATGGATTGTGTTCAACGCAGGCCTCCCGGATTACGGTCGGAAACTGTTCTAGTGAAATAATGAGATCCCGCTCCAACTTCAGCAAGCTCCCCGGTGGCATTACAACATCTTTTACTTCGGCTTTTCTTAAAATCGACCTTATGCGCGCGTATGTGTATTGGACAAATGGGCCCGTGAATCCGTGAAAGTCGACGCTTTCCTCCGGGTTGAAGATCATTCTCTTTTTGGGATCGACGCGAAGCAGGAAAAATTTCAACGCCCCCAATCCGATCGTCTCGTACAGTTCGCTCAATTCCGCCGACGTAAAATCTTTGATCTTTCCCGATTCCTGCGTGTGATGGGCCGCAATGGCGACCATTTCATCTATTAATTCGTCGGCGTCAACGACGGTACCTTCCCTGCTTTTCATTTTCCCACTGGGCAACTCCACCATCCCATAACTGAGATGATAAAGACCCGCGGCATAAGGCTTGCCCATTTTTTTCAGGATCAATTTGAGCGCCTTCATGTGATAATTCTGTTCATCTCCGATCACATAAATGCTATCGTCATAATGGTACTTCACATATTTCTGTTGCGCCAGACCCAGATCCTGGGTGATATAGACAGAGGTCCCATCTTTTCTAAGAACCAGCTTTTCGTCGAGCCCTTCATCCGTCAGGTCAGCCCAAACACTTCCATCTTCTTTTCTCTTCAATACTCCGCTTTCCAGACCCTCTTCAATAAATTTTTTTCCTAGCAGGTATGTATCGCTTTCATAATAAATAATATCAAAATCGCTGCCGATGCGTTTGTACGTAACATCAAATCCTTTATATACCCAGCTGTTCATTTTTCTCCACAAGGCCAGCACTTCCGGATCGCCGGCTTCCCAATCCTGCAACATTTTTTGAGTTGCTTTCATGATCGGCGCTTCCTTTTCTGCCTGGTCGCGGGGCATCCCTGCAACTACTAACTCTTCAGTCTGTCGTTTATACTCTTCATTGAACCAGACATAATATTTCCCGACAAAATGATCACCTTTCATGCCCGCTGTCTCCGGAGTTTCACCGTTTGCAAACAGCTGCCATGCCAGCATACTCTTACAAATATGAATGCCGCGATCGTTGACAATACAACTCTTGATCACCTCATATCCGCAGGTCTCTAAAATCTTTGCTACAGTCCAACCCAGGAAATTGTTTCTTAGATGACCCAGGTGTAAGGGCTTATTGGTATTGGGGGAAGAATATTCGACCATTACTTTTTTGCCATTGGCAGGTTGGCGACCATATTGGTCGTCTTGAAAATAGGATTGCAGGAACTGCGCCCAGTAGTCATCTGCAATGCTCAGATTTAAGAATCCCTTGATAATGTTGAAATCATGAAATAATGCGGGATTATTCTTCACCAATTTTTCTCCGATCTCTGTTCCCAGTTGCTCTGGTGATTTCTTCAGTTGCTTAACAAATGAAAAAAGCACCAGCGTATAATCGCCCTTGAATTCCGGCTTGGTTATATTGATGGTGAGGTCCTCGTTTTGGATGACCGACATTTCCGGATGGGAGTCATATAATTCCCGGATCGCAGTGACAACATCAGATCTTATCTGGTCAACAACACTCATTTCTATTTTTTATTTACTGGTAAATTTACAATTAGTTGCAATTTGGAATTTGTTTGATTTATTTTGCTTCCCCAATGAGGAGGCATATACATACGATCAGGGAAATTGTGCTACCGATGGTTGATTTCTTTTATCTCCCTTTCCGGAGAGTGATGAGTCTGCAAACCTTCCGTTACGCTGCTTCAGGTAGTTTCAATACCCTGGTGGGGTTAGTGATATATTTTGTCAGCTATAGAATAGTCTTAAAAGAGCAAAATCTTAACCTCGGCTTTTTTGAATTTAAATCGCACGTGGCTGCCTTATTCATGGCTACCTGTGTCAGTCTGCCTCTCGGGTTTTTTCTGATGAAATATGTCGTGTTCAGTGATTCCAACATGAAAGGAAGGATCCAACTGTTCCGCTATTTTATGATCTACCTTTTCAACCTGGTCCTGAATTATTTGCTGCTGAAAGTATTCGTGGAAATTTTGGGGATATATCCCGTCCTGGCCCAGGTCCTTACCACGATCATAACGATATTCTTCAGTTATATCGCCCAACGGAATTTTACATTTAAGATCAAGAATGCAGAACAGGACATCATAGATTAAATGGAATTGATTCCATTTTGACAGATAGTTCCCCCGTACAATTGCTCCGGATTACCAGGAATTGTTCCAATGGGTTAATGCTGATCAGTCGCATTTCCGTAATATTTCCATTGCTTCGGACACCCCTGATCCATTCGCGGTTGAGCTGCCTGTTAATACCGGCCTTGGCATTATCGATGTATGAACTGAGATCAAAGCGGGCAGACTTACTGATCTCGTTGGTAATACGTTTATTGAAAAGCCAGTCAGTTGCCTTTAACAGCGCATCCTTCGATCGCAGATCAAAATCGAGGTCCTTGATTTCTATAACGTGTGTTTCATTATTGTATACCGGTTTCCCAACCAAATAAATCACGCCTTCATTGCTACCTGAAAAATTAATTTTAATGATCAACTTCTCATTCCCCATACCGAAGAGTTTGCACTCCTTGAAAATAAATGATTTTTTTACCGGTCCTTTATTTATATCAAATTGCTTTCCCACCACCTGCTGATTTAATATCCGGCTGAGTGAGTCGTAGTTCAAAACAGCATCCAGGAAGATATTGAATCCGGGATGCCTGTTGAATTCACCCAGGTTAGGCACCCATGAACTTTGCGGCGGTGGCTTTTCGAAACTGATCACGGGCCGCGCCGATAGTCCAAGGAATAAATTCAGAGAATCATTCATGGCAAACAGGTTATTGACATGTATTCGTTGCGGATTGATCTGCAGCCACCCCAATCCATAGATATTGTAAATTTTATTCAGCTGATCCCAGACCTGTTGAAAGCGGTTCTTAAGATCTATGATTCCATATTGGGATTCCATGTCCACCTTTGCTGCATCCAGCTCAGTGATCAATCCCTTCATTACTTCGCCAGTTATATCCTGGCCCCAGAAACAGACTTCGCATTTATCTACCGGTTGCGGGTCATTGCGCTTGAACGACACACGTATTTTATAATCGGGTAGGAGGCTGACTGAATTTGAAAACGAGACATTCACTTTTCTTTCAGATTCATTGAAACCGCATTTGCAGGGAGGTGTCCATGGCGACATAATTTTTCCATTGAGACAAAGACGCGTGGAACCGATAATTTTATAATAGCCTGTAAACCCAAGATGAAGCAACGGCCCACTGGCATTCATTTGCAAGGGACCCCGGCGAAAAACATATTTAAAGCGCGAAGCACACCCTCCTTCAATCCAATCATTAGGATAATTGGGAGATGTAAAAAGAGTGTCCACCGATTTTTCAGCCAATGCATAAAGAGGTTGAAGGCTTAATTGAATGGGAATGTTGATCTCCGAATTGGGAAGGGAATCCAATTTAAAATCGGTCTTTGAAAATCGCGGCTTCTCAGGATTAATCTTATGCGAGCAAGAGGCCAGGCCGACGATAAGTCCTATCCAAATAAAAAATCCTTTCATAGTGCCATTAAAAATAAGCAAAGAAAGGAAAAGGAAAAGTGAAGAATTTACTCAGTAGTTCTCACATTCTTAACGACCATTGCTGCTAAATATTTCGCGGATTCTTCCAGCCTTTTCCTAGTCTTTCAACAGTTCCCCTGATCCTTTCATTCCTGGTTTCATCTCTTTTGGCAGTAACGATCCATTCGATATATTCTTTTTTATTGGTAAATGATAGACCGTTAAAAAATCCAGCTGCCTTCTTATTTTTTTGGAGAGCAAGATCTAAATCATCAGGAAGTTTCACCGTCTTCGTTTTTGCATCAACATAGTCAAAGACGGGCCGTTGCCTGGGCTTTGCTTCTTTTTTCCTGTCTGCCTCCGTTTTTAATCGAAACGCGAAAGTAGACCAGTTATCGTCAAACGAGATGAGGCTGATCCATTGGAGTTCGTCGTGTTTCAATAATTCATCCCAACCCTTGTCGCGAGTTAGGTCGGTTTGCAATTTTGAACTGCCTTTGGGATAGTAGATCCAGCAAAGGATCTCCCCCTGGACTAGTTTCAATACCCGATCCAGTTGCATTTCCATTTGCGCCCTGTTTTTAACGAACCAATGAACCTGCTGGAATTCTTTCCCTGAAGAAGTGATTCTTACCCCTTTCGGCAGCCCTTCGAGGCCTTGTTTAAAGTCGGTCGGAGCATTGACAGTAAGGAGCGAATCGTTTTCCTTGATTTTCAGCTTTTGCGAGATCGAGTTGCCCATAGCCGGGTTTTTCGACAAAATTATAGAACGAGGGGCAGCGTCCTGCTCATTTCTTGCTGCCTTCTTTAAGGCAGATATTCAGGACGTCCTGACATTTTTTCACCTTTCTGCCTGACGGCACAATGATTGCCAATTGTTTGTGACCTTTTTAAAGGAGGGTCAGAAAAAGGAGAAAATAACTATGGGAAAAATAATTGGAATTGACCTTGGAACGACAAACAGTTGCGTTGCCGTCATGGAAGGAAGCGAACCAGTAGTAATCGCCAATGACGAAGGACGCCGGACAACCCCGTCCGTAGTGGCTTTTCTTAAAAATGGCGAGCGCAAAGTGGGAGACCCTGCAAAACGGCAGGCTATTACAAACCCGCAGAACACCATTTCTTCGGTCAAACGTTTCATGGGTCGACGTTTTGATGAAGTAACGGAAGAGATTAGCCACTGGAGCTATAAGGTCACCAAAGGTGACAATAATACGGTACGAATTGACATAGACGGTCGATTATACACACCGCAGGAGATTTCTGCGATGATCCTTCAAAAAATGAAGAAAACGGCTGAAGACTACCTGGGCCACGAAGTGAGTGAAGCCGTAATAACTGTGCCCGCATATTTCAACGATGCACAGCGCCAGGCTACTAAGGAAGCGGGCGAAATAGCAGGTTTGAATGTCAGGCGCATTGTAAATGAGCCTACGGCCGCTGCGTTGGCCTACGGACTCGACAAAGGCAAGCATGATCAGAAGATCGCTGTGTTCGATCTGGGCGGAGGTACGTTTGACATATCGGTGCTGGAGCTGGGTGATGGCGTATTTGAAGTGAAGAGCACCAATGGTGACACACACCTGGGTGGAGACGATTTCGATAAGGTGATCATGGATTGGTTGGCGGATGAATTCAAGAAAGATGAGGCGATCGATCTGCGCAAAGACCCTATGGCATTACAGCGTCTGAAAGAATCTGCCGAAAAAGCTAAAGTGGAATTATCATCTTCCAGCGAGACTGAAATCAACCTTCCCTATATTACTGCAGTCGACGGAGTGCCCAAGCACCTGGTAAAGAAATTAAGTCGTTCGAAATTTGAACAACTAGCGGATAAATTATTTGCGCGTTGCTTAAAGCCTTGCGAAGCGGCCCTGAAAGATGCCGGTCTATCGACATCTCAAATAGATGAGGTGATCCTTGTGGGAGGTTCTACGCGCATCCCTAAAGTACAAGAGTTGGTAGAGAAATTTTTTGGAAAGAAGCCCAACAGGGGCGTGAATCCTGATGAAGTGGTTGCTGTGGGAGCGGCGATACAGGGTGCGGTTCTGACGGGAGAAGTGAAAGATGTATTGTTGCTGGATGTGACTCCACTTTCTTTAGGCATAGAAACTATGGGAAGTGTGATGACTACTTTGATCCCGTCCAACACAACAATTCCAACAAAAAAATCAGAAGTCTTTTCAACAGCCAGCGACAATCAACCTGGTGTCCAAATACACGTGATGCAGGGTGAGCGACCCATGGCTAAAGACAATAAGAGCCTGGGTATGTTTAATCTCGATGGCATTCCGCCTGCTCCGAGAGGTGTTCCCCAAATTGAAGTGATTTTTGATATTGATGCGAACGGCATTCTCCATGTGACGGCTAAGGATAAGGGGACTGGCAAAGAACAAAAGATCCACATCGAAGCCGGAAGCGGTCTGAACAAAGACGAGGTGGAAAGAATGAAGAACGAAGCGAAGGCCAACGAAGCCTCCGATAAGCTTGAAAGAGAAAAGGTGGATAAATTAAATATGGCAGACAGCCTTGTATTCCAGACCGAGAAACAATTAAAAGAATATGCCGATAAGATTCCGGCGGACAAGAAAGCCACAATTGAGACGGCACTGGCCAAACTCAAGGAGGCACACAAAGCCCAGGATCTTGGGACGGTTGATTCAGCGATGCAGGAATTGAATGCTGCATGGACGGCGGCCAGCCAGGATATGTACAATTCAACACAATCCGCCGGTCCGGACGGCCAGGGTAATCAGCAGCAGGGACCGGAACAGCCTCATACCGAAGAGGCCCAAACCGGTGGCGATAACGTCACAGATGTCCCTTACGAAGAGGTGAAGTAATTAAGTAAAATTCAAGATAAAAGCCTTCCAGAAATGTGAAGGCTTTTTTGATTATTAATCATTAATTATTGATTATTATTGAAATTTTACTAAGACTTAAAGGAAAAAAATAATTAATAATTAATAATCAATAATCAATTGTTAATGTGTGCGTTACGAGGCTTCTTTTCTTCCTATTACTGTTGGAACATTGAATAAAAATGATTAGTTTTGCATCACGATTTTGAGCATTGTAACAGTACTTTACAAACAGGCGATTTAGTTCGACACTTCTTCTAACGATTCTTGGTGTTTTTCTCCTCTGTTGCTCAAAAATATTTTGTAACCACTTAAATTTTAAATAATCATGAAAAGTGATGTAATGCCTTCTATTGTCCAAATTGAACCAGAATTATTAAAAAACCTGGTAAAGGAAGTAAAGGAGACCGTTGCGGTGGATCCGAATCCCGCTTCAGTCAGAAAACCATCTTTCGGAATTGCAGACCTCTGGAATATCCGCAGGAATGCCAGGACTTGCGCTAGTTTTATCGGACGATAATTATATAAATATTATCTGACCCCTCTGAAGGCGCAAACGAATGAAACAAAATGCCGGAAGGACAAAGTCCAACCGGCATTTCTATTTCTTATATATCCTGTGATTAATTGTCGCCAAGTATGATGACCAGCGCGTAAATAACACCTGGTAACCAGAACAGAAGTGTGAGCAGCAAGCTTATCCAAAAGCGATTGTTGATCTCTCCTTCATGTAGGTAAACGGCGAGCGGCGGTAAAAGAATGGCCAATATAACCAGCAAAAGTGTGTTAGTGTCCGATGCCTTCCCGGCTCTTTTGTCTGCTTTGAAATTTTTTATTTCCTTTTTCGCATCTTTAATTCTGTCCTTTCGTTCTTTCTTACTCAATGCCTTGAGTTCAGCCACGGCCGCTTTAACCTTTGCAGGATCGGGCTCTATACTGGTAGCAGCGGGAGAACTAACGAGGATACTGCCGAAAGAAGGATTGAAGTTGGTACTTATAGCAAGAATTGCTATCAATAAAAAAATATTCTTTCTCATAGCTGGGGGTTTTAGCTGTCTTAAATAGTTAGATAATTAAATGATGGTATTCAAATCATGTGCCGATCATTCAAAGTTATATGACCACGAGGCAGATCGTTTACGTTTACATCAGGTCCATCGCTTTCACAAACGAAGTAGTAACAAAGGGTAGAAGCAGGGTCAGCCATTCCCAGTGAGTATAGATCGCGAATATCAAAGCTGCGGTAGAAGCTAAAAACAAGACCCAATAGAAACCTTTATATTTCTTCTGTTGTTCCATGTCCTAATGATTTATTGCAAAAATAAGCGGGCACCCGTGATTCTAGAAAATTGTTTTCCAACCATACAGAGGAATTTATTCCCCATTTGGCTAGAAGAATGTTTTAAATAATACTAGGAACATTGATTGCTTTTTTTATATTGTGCTGGCAATGTGTTCATCACACACGATAGGCGACGACTTTACGAACTAATGATTGCGATGAAGCTTCAGTTTTATCTCCGTTTCTACACCCACTACGGGCAGACTCTATGGGTCAGCGGAAATACCGATGAATTTGGTAACGATGATCCTTCGCAGGCGCTTCCTATGGAATATCTGAATGAAGAATTTTGGTTTCTCAGCCTGGACATCAAGCGCAAGAAAATTCAGGATAATATCCGGTATAAATATTTTTTAAAGAATAAAGAAGGCGAATGGATTGCTGAATGGGGCAGCGACCGAACCATCGATGCTATAGGCAAGGAGGTGAATGAAGTTCAGCTTGTCGACACATGGAACCATGCCGGGGAGTTTGAAAACGCATTTTTTACTGCTCCCTTTAAGGAGGTGCTTTTAAGATCAAACAAGCCAAAAACGGCTTCGCGAACCAACAAGAACGTAACTCACATCTTTAGGGTCAAGGCCCCTCTACTTCAAAAGCAACAAACGCTCTGCCTTTCAGGTAGCGGTCCGATACTTGGAGATTGGTCTGAAGACAACAGTGTCGCTATGACCAGGGAGGGTGATTGGTGGACGGCGAGGCTGGATCTATCAGAAGCCGGTTTCCCTCTTGCATATAAATATGGTATCGGCGATGACGAGAAAAAGATTCCTGTAACTTATGAAAATGGCGACAATCGGCTCCTTTACAGCGATTCTGCAAAGAAAAAAATAACGATCCTTCACGATGGGTTTATTCATTTACCAAATAATACATGGAAAGGGGCTGGCGTTGCGATCCCGGTTTTCAGTCTGCGTAGCAAAAAAAGTTTTGGCGTAGGAGAGTTTAATGATATCAAATTATTGGTTGACTGGGCAAAAGAAGCGGGATTGAAACTGATCCAGATACTGCCGATCAATGATACGATAGCCACCAATACCTGGATGGATTCATATCCTTATGCAGCCATCTCCGCATTTGCATTGCATCCGCTATATATCAACCTGGCAAAGGTGGCCGGGAAAAAACATGCGGAAAAGGTCGGATCATTGAAAAAGAAACAAAAACAACTGAATGACCTGCCTGAAGTGGATTATGAGGAGGTGATCCGCTTCAAAATGGCAATGCTGAAAGAGCTTTACGAAGTAATGGGTAAGGATTGTTTTGAATCAGAAGATTACAAGAAGTTTTTTGAAGAGAATAAGCATTGGCTTCAGCCCTATGCTGCTTTTTGTTATTTCAGGGATAAATATGGCACTTCTCATTTTGAAGAATGGAAAACGAACGGAGTTTATGACAAAGACGAGATTGATAAATTATGGATCGCCAAATCAAGTTCTATTAAAGAATATTAGCTTTTATTACTTTATTCAATATCATCTGCATCTGCAATTGAAAGAAGCGGCGGACTATGCTCATAAAAAAGGGATCGTTTTGAAAGGAGATATTCCCATCGGCATTTATCGTTATGGCTGTGATGCCTGGGTGGCTCCGGAACTATACAATATGAATGACAGGCCGGTGCGCCTCCTGATGATTTCACACCTGTTGGTCAGAACTGGGGATTTCCAACATACAACTGGAAACGAATGCAGGAAGATGGGTTTGCCTGGTGGAAGCAGCGATTTGAGCAAATGAGTGATTATTTCGATGCCTTTCGTATAGATCATATACTTGGCTTCTTCCGCATCTGGAGCATCCCATCACATGCCGATGCAGGGCATCATGGGACATTTTGTTCCTTGCATTCCCGTGCATTATGTTGAATTTGGTGAAAACGGGATCTGGTTTGATGAACAGCGTTATTGCAAACCATTTATCACGGATGATGTATCTGAATGAGATATTTGGTGACATGCTGATAAAGTAAAGAGCTGAATTCCTGGTCCCGAATGAGTCTGGAGGCTATGATCTGAAGCCTGAGATTTGAAACCCAGCGAAGGTAGAAAATCATTTTGCGGGACAACTTCGAATCGGAAGAAAATGAACACTCAAACTGGGATTGTATGAACTTATCTCCAATGTTATATTCTTTAAACAGGAAGATTCACAAGGACAGGAATTTCATTTCCGGATCTCTATGGAAAAAACTCTTTCCTTTAAATACCTGATTCCGCATGTGCAGGAAAAACTCAAGGCGCTTTACATCAATTATTTTTATCGCCGGCAGGATGAGTTCTGGAAAAAGGAAGCGATGCAAGAAATTGCCATCGTTAAAGGAGGCCACCAATATGCTTATTTGTGGTGAAGACCTGGGTATGGTTCCGCATTGTGTTCCGGAAGTAATGAAGCAACTTGGGATTCTAAGCCTGGAGATCCAGCGAATGCCAAAAGATCCGGCCAAAGAATTCTTTCATCCAATGATGCGCCTTATCTATCGGTGATCACTCCATCCACGCATGATATGAGCACCGTTCGTGGCTGGTGGGAAGAGAACCGTGAAAGAACTCAGCATTTTTATAATCATCATTCTGGGTCAATGGGGTGATGCGCCTGTCTTTTGCGAATCCTGGGTTAACAGGGCCGTCATATTGCAACATTTATATTCCCCTGCCATGTGGAGCATATTCCAAATGCAGGATATATTGGGCATGAGTGAAACATTGCGACGCGAAAACCCACAGGAAGAAAGGATCAATAATCCTGCAAACCCGAAAAATTACTGGCGATACCGAATGCATATCCCCCTGGAAGAACTTGATCAGACAAGTGGAGTTCAACAAGGAATTGAAGGATTATGTAGTTCATAGTGGACGGAACCAATAATTAATAACTAATAACTCAATTAATCAACATTCGCACTTTTATCAGCAAATCCGCATGAATTGCTCTTATTTCCCTTTCAATCCTCAAATTCCGGCATCCCTTTACCATTTCCAAAGGAACCAAGACACATCAGCCCACCTTGATAGTAGAACTTGAACATTTCGGGTTAAAAGGATATGGAGAAGCGCCGGCAATCACCTATTACAATATTACCGGTTGAAAAAATGATGGAAGACCTGGAACGCAAAGAAGCAGGTACGTTGAAAAATTTGCGTTCACCGAACCGGAACGTTACTGGCATTATCTCCATCATTTATTTCCACAAAATCCTTTTCTGGTATGTGCACTGGATATCGCAGCCTGGGACCTATATGGAAAAATGAGACAAAAAAGCTGTATGAACTATGGAATGGAGATATCTCCAAAAACCCAATGACCGATTATACGATCGGCATAGATACACCACGAAAAAATGGTGGACAAGCTGAAAGAAAAGCCCTGGCCTATTTATAAAATAAAGGTGGGCGGTCAGACGATATAGCAAATGTAAAGACATTGCGGGAAAATACAGATGCAATACTGCGAGTCGATGCCAATGCAGGATGGGATCTGGAAACAGCACTCGAGATCATTCCGCAATTAAAAGACCTGGGTGTTGAATTCATAGAGCAGCCACTTGCCAAAGATCAATTGGGAAGGAATGAAAACATTATATAAAAAATCCTCTTTGCCTTTATTCGCCGATGAAGCCTGTGTATTTGAAGCAGATGTAGAAAAATGCAAGGACCATTTTCATGGAATCAATATCAAATTGACAAAATGCAGTGGCATCACGCCCGCTCTTCGAATGATCAAGAAGGCCCGCAGAACTGAATATGCAGGTAATGGTTGGCTGCATGAACGAATCGACCGTTGGTTCAGCCGCCATCGCCCATTTACTTCCATTCATCGATCATGGTAGATATGGACGGACCTCTTTTACTGGCAGAGGATGTTGCTACGGGAATTCAATACGATCAGGGAAGGGTCCAATATGGCGAAACTCCCGGCCTGGGTATTCAGTACACAGGATTATATGCGAAGTAATTGGGCCGATGCCACTGATCTTTTCGTTAATTTCTATAGGATAATGTCCTTTACGGCCTTAAATTTGTACCGGGTTCGGAACTTACCCGAATATGAAAAGATTTCGTTTTTTAATAGCCTTCCTTTTTGTTGCCACCAGCATTTTTTCCCAAAGAGTTCATTTGGGCATCTTCGGTGGCTTGTCTGCATATAACGGAGATCTCACAACGACTATTTTTCCAAAAAAAGTAACCAATGGTGCTATTGGAATCACAGCCAACTACGAACTGACAGACCAGATCATTATCCGTCCGGGATTGACGTATTCGGTTATAGGCGGAGCAGATCGATACAGCAGTAAACCAGATCTGGTATTGCGTAATCTCAGTTTTGAAACCAGTCTGCTTGAATTCAGTCTTCTTGGCGAATACTATCTCTTTAATTTATACGAGCGAAAATCATCGCCGTATTTTTTCGCCGGTCTCAGTGTTTTTCATTTTGATCCATACGCATACGATCTTAGTCATCGGGAAATATTCCTGAAGCCCCTCAGTACCGAAGGCCAGGGAATTGCCGGCTATCCTGATCGCAAGGAATATGGCCTTACTCAGTTTGCAATTCCTGTGGGTGGTGGGATGAAATTTGCGGTGAATGAAAATCTGCGGATAGGATTGGAAATTGGTTTTCGAAAGTTATTTACCGACTACATTGACGATGTTAGTAAGAATTATATTGATCCCACTGACCTACTCAATGCACGAGGTCAGTTAGCACTCGACATGTCATATCGTGGGGACGAAATTGTTGGCGGAAGTTCGAACTATCCCCAAAAGAGTGTGCAGAGAGGAAATCCAAAGAACAAGGACTCTTATTACTTTATCGGCTTTCACGTCACTTATCGTTTAGGTGCTGGAAATGGAGGTGGGGGTGGAATCTTTGGAGGTGGCCGCGGCAGCGCAAGAAAAAGCCGCACTGGTTGCCCGGCCAACCCGATGTAATTCATTCCACGGATAAATGGCCTATAAAAATCAACAACAATTTATTGACAGACTGGAAAAGGAGTCAGAGCTCCTTCGGATAAAAACTTATGTCAATCCGAAATTGGAAATGGCGGAGATAACGGACCGGATCAGCAAATCGAAGAATGGAGGAAAGGCTTTGTTATTTGAAAATACGGGCTTTGATTTTCCAGTGCTAATGAATGCTTATGGCAGCGAAAGAAGAATGTGTATGGCATTAGGAGTCGAGCGTTTGGATGATATCGCTTCCGAAATAGAATCGCTATTCAAGTTGCTGTCGTCTCCGAAAGAAGGGATAGTCGATAAATTGAAGATGCTGCCTAAACTGCAGCAGTTTGGTTCATGGATGCCAAAAGTGATTAGTGGACGTGGAGAATGCCAGGAAGTGATCATGAAGGATCCGGATATTACCAGGCTTCCCGTCATTACCTGCTGGCCTAAGGACGGAGGTCCATTTGTTACCTTACCTGTCATTCATACAAAGGATCCGAATACCCATCTGCGCAATGTCGGTATGTATCGAATGCAGGTATTTGGTCCTAAATTGACGGGCATGCATTGGCACAAACACAAGGTGTCCGCAAGGCATTTCAATGAATATAAAAAGCTAAATAAAGTAATGCCGATAGCCGTTGCACTGGGAGGCGATCCTGTATATGGTTATGCAGCTACCGCACCATTGCCGGAGAATGTTGACGAATACATGCTCGCGGGTTTTTTAAGGAAAAGGAAAGTGGAGCTTGTGAAATGCCTCTCCCAACCCGGAGTGGAGGTACCGTCAGATGCAGATTTTATCATTGAAGGTTACGTAGATCCCAATGATCAGCTGATCTGGGAAGGTCCCTTTGGCGACCATACCGGTTATTATTCTCTACCTGACTGGTATCCGCGATTTCACATAACTGCAATCACACACCGTCGAAATGCAGTTTTTCCTGCAACGATCGTCGGCATTCCGCCGCAAGAAGATGCCTGGTTAGGAAAAGCAAGCGAGAGAATATTTCTGGCGCCCATGAAGATGACGGTAGTTCCTGAAATTCTGGATATGGAAATGCCCGTTGAAGGAGTATTTCATAACCTGGTGATCACGAGTATCCGAAAAGAATATCCGGGTCAGGGACAAAAAGTGATGAACGCGATGTGGGGAGCAGGGCAGATGATGTTTAATAAGATCCTGGTACTGATATCTCCAAATCTGACGGATCAATCCATAAATATGAAGTCGTCCCTTGATTTGAAAAACTATGAAGGGGTTGCCAGGCAGGTATTTAAAAACATGAATCCTGCCCAGGATATTTATTTTTCGACCGGACCTATGGATGTGCTGGACCACAGTTGCAGTAAACTGGGATTCGGAGGCAAGATGTGTATCGATGGGACTGAAAGAATGACGGAAGAGTTGGATAGTGAGTATTTATATGAGACCGGACTAACCATAGTGAATGAAGATTTTCTAAAGGGTCAATTCCCCGAAATCCATTTCGTGAATACAGATCTATTGAAAAAAGAAATTCCCTGCCTGATTATTTCCGTAAGGAAAGATAGGATGGGCCATATAAAAGAATTGCATGAACGGGCTTGTAAATTGAAAGAACTGAAGGGAGTGAAGATGATACTATATGTTGAACATACAGTCGATGCCAGGGATCTACCCATCGCCTTATGGCGATTCTGCAATAATCTGGATCCAAAAAGGGACTATCATTTAGTGAGGAGACCAGAAGGCACGGATGGATCTTATAGCGCCTGCATCGGATTCGACGGCACGCGAAAGACCAGGGAACTGGACAACTTTCAAAGGGACTGGCCTAATATTATTGTTGCCGATGACGACACGATTAAGGCCGTCGATCAAAAATGGGATCATTTAGGGATCGGTGAATTCATACCTTCCCCATCCCTGAAATTTAGAGACCAGTTGTATGGAGAAGAAGCGGCCGTGACCTGATCTTTCAGTAAATTTGGTAAAATGAATTCCCGATGAAGCGAATAAGTGCTGGATTATTGGTGAGCCTGGTTAGTCTGTCAACGCTGGCCCAGAAAACAAATGATGAAAATACACTCCTTTGGAAAGTCTCAGGTAAAGGACTGGAAAAACCCTCCTGGATATTCGGAACCATCCACATGCTCTGTGAAGAAGATGCCAACCTGAGTGATAACATGATCAAAGCAATCCGGAGTTGTGATGAGGTTTACTTTGAAGTGGACATGGACAATATGTTTGAGCTGATCGGCGCCATGACCAAAATGAAGATGAAAGGAGATACGACGCTACAGGATCTGCTGAATAAAGAACAGTACGAGAAAGTAAAAGATTATTTTGAGTCCAAAGGTTCCATGCTTCCGTTTTCGTTACTCGAGACTTATAAGCCGATACTGGCCGCCTCCACCCTGGAGCAAGGATCACTGCCTTGTGAAGCAACCGCGATGATGGAACAGGTCATCATGGGAAAAGCGAAGGAATACGACAAAAAAATAAAGGGATTGGAAACAATGGCTTACCAGGCAGGTGTGTTGGACAGCATTCCTTATAAGCTTCAGGCGGAACAGCTAGTCAGCTATATCGACAAAGTGAACAAAGGAGTGGTGGAAGACAAGGAAATGACAGAAATGTTCAAAGCTTACAAAAACCAGGACCTGAAAAGACTCGAGGAGCTGATGCTGGAAACGGACGCAGGCATTTCGAGCTTTACCGATGTCCTTCTCTACCATCGAAATCGCAATTGGGTTAACAAGATCAAGGTAATGCTTCCCGCTAAGTCACTCTTAATTGCTGTCGGAGCTGGTCATCTTCCCGGGGAAAAAGGAATCATAAATATGTTGCGAAAAGAAGGTTACGAGGTTACACCGGTTGAAAATAAATCCAACAAGATGCGGGTGATCTAGCTCGATCTGGTTTCAAACAAATCATTTATGGGAAGATATACGCTATGGTGTTGTTTCGTGATTCTATTGTTGCAGATTGACCAATCTGCGTGGGCCAATAAAATTGACAGCTTAAGAACGGATGCTCAGGTAGTGGAGTTTCTGAAATCGATCAATGAGAACTTCCGTTCTTCCAAATATAATAAGATAGAGTTGCGTAGCACAGAAACGCTGCGTAAAGAGCAGGACTGTGATGGCATCGCCGAGTTATGGCAGGTAAACAATTGGGAAAAAGCAGATTTTAACGGCGATGGACATACGGATTTACTTGTCACTCTGTATTGGTATGATTACGGCGTTTATGCAGTGATGGATAGGGGAAACAACAAATTCGAGCTTATCACAATTCCTTATAATATTCATGATCCATGTAAACTAGCTAAGTCTATTGTCGTCGGCGGAAAAGAAATGCTGCTTTTTTATGGCAGGAAACCGACGCGCGACTCCGTCGGAGGGAATTATAAAGCCGTAAACCAGGTAGATACTTTGGTTTATCGATCAGGAGATTTTGTGGAATTGAATTCAAATCCCGCGTCATTGGAAATCGATTCCGTTCAGTTTGATGCGGGTTATTGTTTCGGGAGTTGTCCTGTGTTCAAGATCAGCTTTGATAAGTCTGGCCATGCGGTCTATGATGCGGGATCATATAATCCAAAGCAGGGCAAGTTTTCAACCACGCTAAAGAAAAAAGATCTGCAGGAAATCATCGACCTGATCAATTATCTGGGCGTTGCCAATTTGAAAGACGACTACTCGGTTTCCTGGACAGACGATCAGCCCGCTCACTTACGGGTAAAGTTTAAAGATGGGACCATTAAGCAAATCAGGGACTACGGAATGCGAGGGACATTTGGCCTGCGTCTTCTCTACAATAAATTTTTTGCCCTTCGCACCAACCAGGAGTGGGGGGCTAGATACTAGATGCTAGATACCAGATACTAGATATGGTTCGAAATTTTCCAGAATTTTTGTATCTATGTATCAAGTATCTATTATATGAAACAAATTCTGCGTAAACGATCTTTTTTCCTGTTTGCTTTCTTGTTTATGACCATGATGGTTGAGGCCAAGGGACCCGATCAATCGTTTCCATTCCGCCCGGATCCCAGAGCGCGTTTCGATACCCTTTGGGTAACTTATGACATTACCCAGGATGGCATAAGAGGGATGATGATCCATGTGAAATTCACTGTGTACGAGTTAAAAGATGTGGATGCTTATGTAGCGGTCTATTTCGAGTATGACGACGATCGTGGTGGAAGAGTAAGGGATAAAAATAAATTATACATGAGTAGCGGGGGAGACGTAGCGGCGTATAAGTTGATCAAGCCCGGGTATCCGGAAACTGATTTTAATGATCTGCAAATCTTCATGCCATATGAAGAACTCGACCTAAAATCCGGAAAGTATGATTTGATGATGATCGTAAACCTCATCTATCCGAGCGGTACGATGATCCAACACTTCGATGATCATCCGTTTCAATACACGAAGCCCTAAATCCAGTATCTACCATCAAGCATCCAGCATCTATATCTCCAGCCCCGAAAACATAAACCCACTTTCAATCTTCGCGTTTTCATCACTGTCGCTGCCATGAACGGCGTTTTCGCCGACTGAATTTGCAAATAATTTACGGATGGTACCTGCATCTGCTTTTGCCGGGTCAGTGGCTCCGATCAGTTTCCTGAAATCATTCACAGCATTGTCTTTTTCCAATATGGCGGCAATGATAGGTCCGCTGCTCATGAATGAGACCAGTTCATTATAAAAGGGACGTTCTTTATGAATGGCATAAAATTCACCTGCTTTTTCCTGACTAAGGTGAATCATTTTTAAAGCCTTTATACTAAAGCCTTCCCGGATTATTTGGTCCAGTATAGCGCCGGCGTGACCATTTTTCATGGCATCCGGCTTGATCATTGTGAAAGTGCGATTGCTCATTTTTGAGAATATTTGAAGATGCTTATTGCCTCTTTTTCGAAGCGACGGGCGCAAAGGTAGGTAATCGGATCTCCACTCTGCTCCGATTTCCTTAATTTTGCAGGCTTTATGATGAAACCCATACAGGAGATATTTCCTTTATTAATCCAGCCCCGAAAAATCGCGATAACGACGCATCAAAAGCCCGATGCGGATGCCATGGGTTCTTCCATGGGCCTGTATCATTTTTTGAAACTGTTGGGTCACACCGTAACTGTCGTTTCACCGTCGAATTGGGCACTTTGGGTCAATTGGATGCCAGGGGTAAAAGAGGTGTTGGACTACGAACTTCAAAAAGAAAAAGCAGAAGGGCTCTTAAGAGAAGGTGAATGGTTGTTTTGTCTTGATTTTAATATTTTTTATCGAACTAAATCCATGACCGCGATCCTTAAGGAACTTTCCTGCACGAAGATTTTGATAGATCATCACCAGGATCCCGATGTAGAATCTTTTGATTATGGAATCAGTGATACGCGCAAGAGTTCCACATGTGAGATGGTTTATGACTTTATCGTCGGTTCCGGCCACCAACATTTGATCAATGAGGAGATTAGTGAATGCCTGTATGCCGGCGTAGTTGGAGATACGGGTTCATTCCGGTTTCCGTCCACTCATGCCGGCGTTCATACCATGGTGGCGGATCTAAAATCAAAAGGATTGCAGCATGCAAAAGTTCACGATAATCTCTTTGATAATTTCTTAGAAAATAGATTGCGATTTACCGGACATGTGCTGCTTCACCGGATGGATGTATTCTATGAATACAATACAGTGTTGATTGCCGTACCAAAGGGCGATATACAGAAATTTCATATAAAGACAGGCGACACCGAAGGCCTGGTCAATTTCCCTCAAACCATCCAAGGCATTAAATTAGTCGCATTGGTGATTGACAGGGACGAGGAACGGAAATGGAGTTTCCGAAGCAAAGGCGATTTTGATTGCAATACTTTCGCCAGGAAATATTTTGATGGCGGCGGCCATTTTCATGCGGCTGGAGGGCGCAGTAGTGATTCGCTTGAGAAAACCGTACAGGCGTTTAAATCTGCATTAAAAGAAAACGAAGAACTTTTACAATAACTAAAAATAAACAATGACTAAGATTAAAGGTTTTTTCCTGTTCCTGTTGACCATAGCAGTAATTGCAGGATGTAATAAAGTGAGTTACCGCAAGACAAAGAATGGCCTCGCATATAAACTCTTTCCCGGCAGCGGCAAAGATTCCCTGATCAAAGATGGACAGGTGGTTAAATTCCAGGTGACAACAAAATTGAATGACTCAGTGATGTACAGTAGCTACGGAAAGATGCCGGCATTCATCCGCGTAATTGGACAGGATAAACCACAATACAATCTTTTGGCTGTCTTTCCATTGATGAGAAAGGGAGATAGTGCTGTGATCGTACAGATGGCTGATTCACTAATAAAAGCAGGAATTCAACTGCCCGGTACTCCAAAGAAAGGAGACAGAATAATCACTTGCGTACGCATCGTGGAAGTATTTAAGAATGACAGCCTGGCTATGGCTAACTATAATGCCGAAGTGGAAAAGGACCGGCCCAGGATGATGAAGGAGCAGGCAGAATCCATGGAGAAAATGAAAAAGCAAAAAAGCGACCAGGAAGCCAAAGAAGACATGGAGCTTGAGCGGACAGGAGAGATTGCAAAAGAACTCAAAGAAATGGAGGCGTATCTCAAAAGGAAAAACATTAGTGCGCAGAAAACAGGCAAGGGTACCTTTGTAGTTGTTCAGAATCAGGGAACGACGCCCCTGGCAACACCTGGCAAATATATCCACGTAAAATATTCGGGTAAGTACATGGATACCGATACCGTCTTCCAGGCGAATTCCTATGAGTTTGTGCTGGGAGAGGGACAAGTGATCAGGGGATGGGACGAGGGCCTTCAACTTTTCGGCACGGGAGGCAAGGGTACGCTATTCGTCCCTGGTTTCCTGGCTTACAAGAAAAATCCGCCGCAGGGTTCGGATTTCAAGCCTTTTGAGCCTTTGAGATTTGACATAGAGGTACTCAGCATAACGGATTCTCCTACCGTTAGCAGAAGAAACTAATGCTTAAGTCAAATGTTATTTTAAGGTTTCTTTATAAAAGGCAAGAACTAATCAAAGAATAAAGTTGCACCTTTGCAACTGTCTCCGGGGTTGAGACTTGTATTTAAAAGGTTCCGTTTTTAGTCTAAGATCCAGTGTGAAATATGACCCTGCGAAAAAACAAACAATCCCCATCTACTTTGATTCACCCTTCACTGTAATTCATACCTGATGAATGAGTATGCAAAACATTCAAATTTCCTGTGATTGAACGGTTTTGGTGCAACAGGGCTGCTTTAAAAAAATTTTAGAGCAGCCTTTTTCATTTGATGGGATCCAGATACATCTTCACCAATTTTATTGCTTCCATAGCAGGTCTTACATCGTGAACACGAAGAATATTGGCCCCATTGAGGAGTCCGATCGTATTTAGAACAGTTGTTCCGTTGAGAGCTTCATCGACAGTAATTTGCAGGGATTTATAAATTGTGGATTTGCGTGAAATACCAATCAGGATCGGGCGTTCCAGCATTTTGAAAATGGATAAGTGTTTCAGGAGTTCAAAATTATGCAGTGCCGTTTTACCAAAACCAAAGCCAGGATCGATGATCACATCAGACAGACCTGCATTTGTCAGAATACTTAGTTGATGGATGAAATAATCCATTATTTCCCTGGTGATCTCCTGGTACTGGGGATTAGCCTGCATGTCCTGAGGTGTCCCGCGCATATGCATTAAGACATATGGAGCGCGGAAAGAAGCCACTGTCGGGAACATTCTGGCATCGAAGTTTCCTCCGCTAACATCATTCACAATCGATGCGCCAGCAGATAACGCATCCGTCGCCACTCGGGAATGAAATGTATCGATGGAAATGATAGCATCGGGAAAATCGCGGCTGATAGCCTGGACAGGCTCGATGATTCGTTTCAACTCTTCATCCGGACTCAATAGCTCACTCCCAGGCCGCGTGCTTTGCCCTCCTATGTCAAGGACTGTCGCTCCTTCTTTTAGCATTTTTTCCGCCTCACCCAGTATGGCGTCAGTACGCTGGAAACGGCTGCCTTCAAAAAAAGAATCCGGAGTCACATTGATAATTCCCATAACGATAGGTTTATCCACAACCAGTATTCTTCCCTTGCAGTTCAGTGTAAACATTAGGCTTTGTTTGCTACTTTTGATAAAGTTAATCCGGAACGCCGAAATTGAGATTGAACCACCTAAATTGAACTTACCATAAACAATTAACCAGGCATAATCCGTCCTTCGGTCCTCCGGTATTTCCGGACACTCGGACAACTATTCCACTATTATGACCATCACAGATAAGCAATACGACACGGTGATACAGTCCTGCAAGGAGATTTTCTTAAAAAAAGCCGTGGATTACGGGACTGCATGGAGGGTTTTGAGGATGATCTCCATTGTCGACCAAATCTTTATTAAAGCACAACGCATCCGTACTATCCAGGAAAAAGGAGCGCAAAAGATTGTCGATGATGTAGCCGCTGAATTTAAAGGGATTATTAATTATGCGGTGATTGGATTGATACAACTTGAATTGCCAGAAGGCTCGCCGGAGGAGATGACCGCGACAGAGGTTTCCGCATTGTATGACAACAATGTACAGGTTGCAAGAAACCTCATGCAAGATAAAAACCATGATTATGGAGAAGCCTGGAGAAGTCTAAGCCAGGAAAGTTTCGTAGACTTAATATTAATGAAGCTCATGCGTATTCGCCAGATCCTGGCCCGGGGAGGAAAGATGCTCGCTAGTGAAGGGATCGATGCCAACTACCTGGACATCATTAATTACGCGGTATTTGCTTCTATCTTGATGGACCAGGATTAAACATGTTCATTTGATAATTGATGTAAGTATGAAACTATTTATCAATTTTTCCCGCATACTTGTCGGCATTCTATTCATTTTTTCCGGCCTGGTCAAGGCCAATGATCCGCTCGGGCTTGGTTATAAAATGCAGGAGTTTTTTGAAGTCTGGAATGATGATCTATCGAAAGGGTCGTTTTTTCTAAATAACACACTAATAAACATTTTCGATTTTCTTCACGAGCATTCATTGGCCCTGTCGGTAATAATGATTGCATTTGAAATTATTGCCGGCGCTGCTTTGTTGTTGGGTTGGAGAATGAAGTTATTCAGCTGGTTATTATTGTTGCTTATCGTCTTTTTTACTTTTCTTACCGGTTATGCATTTCTTTCCGGAAAGTTCAAGAATTGTGGGTGCTTCGGAGACTGTCTTCCTATTACGCCGGGGACTTCTTTTTTAAAGGACCTTGTGCTATTATTATTAATAGGTGTTTTATTCTGGCAACGGAAAAAGATCAAACCCATTTTTTCGGAAAGGGTTGGCCTTTTATCATTACTTGGAGTTGCCCTGCTAAGTTTCGCCATACAATGGTATGCATTGACCTATCTGCCATTTGTAGATTGCCTGCCTTTTAAGAAAGGAAACAATATTTCAGAAAAAATGCAGATCCCTCCGGGTGCAAGGCCCGATAGTTTTGCCATCCGCTTTGTTTATCAAAAGGGAGGGAAGGATTTTGAATTTTCCCCCGCCGAACTCCCGGCCGATTTGCCTTCCTATACATTCGTGAAGAGAACGGATAAACTGATCAGAAAGGGAAATGCTGAACCGGCAATTAAGGGCTTCGCGTTGTCAGGCAGTTCTGATGAAGATTCAACTTCGATCGTGCTGACCCAACCTTACGCCATCCTGCTGTTCTGCGAAAATTTTTCAATACCTGCTTCAAAATGGAGGGACTCGTTCGCCAAAATCTACCAACAGGCCAAAACGAAAAACATACCATCGTACCTCGTCACTACCCAGCCCAGGGATGCCGCCTCTGCTTTAGCTGGAACATCCTTTGAAGGAATTCCTGTATTCAAGTGCGACTTTACCGCCATTCGCACAGCTGCAAGGACGAACCCATGTCTTTTCCTTCTTAAGGAAGGCACAATAGTTAATAAGTGGAGTTATAAGAAAATGAGCGAAGCGAATTCTTCGATAGATAAAATCTCTGTACTGCCAGCAGATCCTACCACACCCAACCCCTAACTTTTTGCTTGCATGATACCTTTCATTGCCAAAAAACTTTTCTATGGAGTGCTGGTCCTGGTCGGCGTAGTAATCCTTGTATTTTTCCTGTTTCAGGGCTTCGGCGACCCTTCACGGTTGGTCATGGGGCAATCCGGGGATTCGGCGACGCAGGCCAACATTCGCAAGGATCTATACCTGGATCAGCCAAAATGGAAACAATTCTTATTCTATCTCAATGATGTCTCTCCCATATGCTTTCACAGCAAGAGCGAGATCAATAAAAAGAATCTCAAAGGCATCTTTATCGGCGGCAACAATAAGGTAGGCGTAAAAATTCCTTACCTGCGGCAATCTTACCAAAGCAAACGAAACGTGGGAGTGATCCTGATGCGGGCACTGCCAGGAACGGTCATCCTGGCGATAGCAGCGATGATGATTGCTGTCTTGATCGGAATTCCCCTGGGAGTGATTGCCGCGGTGCGGCAAAATACCTGGCTAGATACTTCGGCCATATTCGGCAGCATTGTCGGCATCTCAGCGCCTTCGTTTTTCATGGGGATCATCATTGCATATATATTCGGCTTTGTATTAAGCGATTGGACGGGGCTTCATATTTCCGGAAGTTGGTTTGCTATCGACGAGATGACCGGGCAAAAAAGATTGACGCTCCAAAACCTGATATTACCTGCCGTCACTTTGGGAATTCGTCCATTGGCTATTATCACGCAATTGACACGCAGCGCCATGTTGGATGTGCTTGACCAGGACTATATCAGAACAGCCTATGCCAAAGGTCTCAGTAAGACCAGAGTGGTCTGGAAGCATGGCTTGCGCAATGCATTGAATCCAGTTATTACGGCCATCACCGGATGGTTCGCAGAATTACTGGCCGGCGCGTTCTTTGTGGAATATATCTTTGGCTGGCAGGGCATCGGCAAGGTTACCGTCGACGCATTGGAAAAGCTGGATTACCCTGTAGTAATGGGTTCTGTACTAGTTGCAGCAAGCTTTTTCATACTCATCAACATGTTGGCAGATATTCTTTATGGACTCGTAGATCCCAGAGTTCGCATTCAGTAAATACGGAATGGACGGTGTCTATTTACTTGGTAAAAAATTATTAATATCAACAAAATGATGTTAACTTTATATGAATGCCTCTGATTGGTTTTGAACGGTACATTCTTTGATATATTTTAGCCCCACGAAATCCCCGAAACCATAATCATAAAACCCAATTCTATGGAAAAGATAACCGTCATACTTAAGCGCAAACAAACTCATTTTAAATCTGTTTCTCCCAACTGTTCTGTTAGTGATGCATTAGGAAGAATGAATTGTGAGAATACAGATCATTTAATCGTAATGGATGAAAATGCAAACTTCCTGGGAGTAGTTAGTGAGCATGATATAGCGTCCAAATCCTTGTTTTCAAAGTTGCCTCCTTCTCAAAGATTGGTCAAAGATATTATGACCACCCGCCTTCCAATCGCATTTACAAGTGATACTGTTGATCAATGCATGCAGTGCATGCAACATTATCATGTAAAGTTCCTGCCTGTTTTTGAAGGACATAAATTTAAGGGCATTGTCACCACAGACGACATTCTGTACGAAGCGGTATGGAACCGTAAGGATATTTTTGATGGAGAAAAATTACCGGCGACAGCGGCTTATTGAATCAATACTTCATTGATCACCTTTTGTCCCAGTGCCTCATTAACTCTTTGTCTTATTTTATCTTTCTGATAAATTAATTCATTCTTCAAGGGGCCTACGTGCGTGGTAATGATAAGTTTATCACCAATGATCTGTAATTTCTCTGTATAACGCGCCACCGTCTTACCCATGATCTGTTCCCAGGCGTCATGGATCTGCAATGCCTGGATACCTCCTTTAAGTCGGCTTCCCTCCAAAAATTCCTTGACTGCCTCTCCGATTGAATACTGTCTCATAAAATGAAGGTACAACGTTTTCACAAAGCTATCATCTGGAACGATTGATTTAGAGCTGTGAGATGCTCCGTCAATCTTTTCTCATTAGTATCGGTGATAAATACCTGCCCGTCATTTTCCACGCACACCTTTTGAAGTAGGTTGCCAATTCTGTCCTCATCTAATTTTTCAAACACATCATCCAACAATAGCAGCGGGGTAATTCCTTTTTCTTTCTTTATTATATTTAATTCCGCCAGTTTCAATGCATAGAGGAGACTTTTTCGTTGGCCTTGAGAAGCAATGTTTCGAAACAAACGATTGTCCAATTGAATTTCCAGGTCATCCCGGTGAATACCGGAGAGAGTTCTCTGCGCAATGCAGTCGCGCTTCCGGTTCAGCTGTAACAATTCCGCCAGGGAAGCTTTTTCCAGCTCACTTTCATAGTACATGTTTAATGCCTCTGGCTGCCGGGAAATGTCTTCATATTCGTGTTTTGCCATGGGCAGAAAGGAAAGGAGGAATTCCGTTCGCTTTTTATAAATCTCGTCGCCGGGTGGAATGAGCTGGGCATCCAATACATCCAGCAGGGACCAATCCTGCGCACCGGTCTCAGCAAACAATCGAAGCAGGGAGTTTCGTTGCTGCAGCAATTTGTTGTAGGTGATGAGTTGTTCCAGGTAACGGCTATCGATTTGAGAAATCAATGCATCCAGGAATTTTCTTCTTTCTTCGCTGCTGCCGGTAATCAGCAATGCATCATCGGGAACGATGATAACGCATGGATAACGTCCTATATGCCGGGAAAATCGTTCATAGATATCGTCGTTGACCGAAAATTCCTTTCTTCCAGTATCTCTGACGATGCATACCACCTCTTCATTCTTATCGTGCAATACGAAGCTGCCTTGTATTCGAAATCCGTTCTTGCCATGCTGCGCATTGTGGAAGTCTGTCCGGGTAAAATAACTCTTGGTGAAACAGAGGTAATGGATTGCATCGAGCAGGTTCGTTTTGCCGACGCCATTTTTTCCGTGGATACCAATGATCCTGTCATTAAAATCAAATAAACGATGAGTGTAGTTTTTGAACTGAGTAAGAGTTATTTGCCGGAATCGAAGCATGCCTCGCAAGTTACAAGGATCAATGCAGAAGGAAGCGCTATAGAGCTCATTGCAGATGCAAATCAGGCAGGAAAAATTGCATTCTTTCCCTTATTTTTGCGACTCAAATTTTTGGCCCTTGGCTCCTAAATTTTCAAAAGAAACCTATCTCTATTGGTACGAATTGATGCAGCTTATCCGTCAGTTTGAGTTGACGGCAGAAGAGAAATACAAGATGGATGGCAAGATCAGGGGTTTTTTTCACGCATACATAGGCCAGGAAGCAATTGCAGCGGGATGCATGACCGCCACTAAGCCCGAAGATATTTTTATAACTGCTTACAGGGATCATGGCCTTGCAATAGCCAAGGGCGTGTCGGTGAATAGCTGCATGGCAGAGCTCTACGGAAAGTCGACTGGGAATTCCAAAGGAAAGGGTGGGAGCATGCATTTTTTTGGGAAAAAAGTAAATTTTTATGGTGGTCATGGGATTGTTGGCGCTCAGATCGGTACGGCTGCCGGACTGGCTTTTGCTGAACAATACCGGGGTACGGACAACGTCGTGTTGTGCTATTTTGGAGATGGTGCCGCTCGCCAGGGCATACTGCACGAAACATTTAATCTGGCCATGCTGTGGAAATTGCCTGTGATCTTCATCTGCGAAAACAATAACTACGCAATGGGGACTTCAGTTGAACGTACTTCCAATGTCGTCGACATTTATAAATTGGCAGATAGCTATGAAATGCCCGGAGCTACGATAGATGGAATGAATCCGGAACCTGTGCATGAAGGCGTAAGCCTTGCGGTCAAAAGGGCAAGGGAAAAAGGCGGACCGACTTTACTTGAAATTAAGACCTATCGATATAAGGGGCACTCTATCAGTGACCCACAAAAATACCGGACTAAGGAAGAAGTAGAAGAATACAGGGGAAAAGATCCTATTCAACAGATCGTGAAAAATATTATTGCCAACAAGTTTGCAAAACAGGAAGAGATCAATGCGATTGACGCGCGTATCAACAGTGTCGTGGCCGAATCGGTAAAATTTGCAGAAGAAAGTCCCTGGCCGGATGACAGCGAAGTGCTGAAAGACGTTTACGTAGATCCAAACTATCCATTTATAGTAGACTAAGTGCGTTGTGCCTTAGAATACATTTCACCAATAGAAAAATCATTATGGCAGAAAAGAAAACAGGTGTCGAAGGGGAAAGCGGCGAGCTAATTGTAACGAGAGCTAAGGATTTCTGGGAAAAATATAATAAGCCGCTGATGATCGTCGGTGCTGCTATCATCGTGTTGGTTGGCGGTTATTACATTTACCAGAACTATTTCGTAAAGCCCAAAGAAGATAAGGCCGCCGACGCTATGTTCAAGGCAGAAGAATATTTTCGCATTGATTCGGTAAACCTGGCCTTGAATGGTGACGGTCAGTACCTGGGATTTCTCAAGATCATCGACCGTTACAGCGGAACCAAGTCAGCCAAGTTATCTCAGTTCTATGCCGGTGATTGTTATCTGAAATTGGGAGACAATGAAAAAGCAATTAAGTACCTGAAAAAATTCACTACGTCCTCCAAGCCATTGCAGGCCCGCACTTACAAATTGATGGCTGATGCATATGCCGATTTAGGAAAGTATAAAGACGCGCTGGAATATTATAAGAAATCGGCTCATCACTTTGAGGAGGACAAAACTAATTCTGCTGAAGCCTTGTTTCTTGCAGCATATCTGGCAGATCGCGTCATGAAGAATCCCAAAGAAGCTATCGAACTATATAAAGAAGTGAAAAAGAAGTTTCCAAAAGAGAAGGGCCAGGATGCTGACAATTACTTAGCTCAACTAGGGGTTTATAATGTGGAAGAATAATCATGGCTAACGTCGCTAACAGCAAACTCTTGCATTTTGACACAGGCATTCTGGACGCACAGGATGCCTGTATCGTTTTAGTAAGAACCGAATGGAACGCCGCCATTGTGAATGAATTGGCGAAAGGGTGCGTTTTAAAATTGCAGTCATACAATGTAAAGAAGATCATCACTGTCACCGTTCCGGGGGCTTTTGAAATTCCTTATACCATAAAGACCTATTGGGATGAGGCAGGAAAAAAGAAAAGGCCGGAAGCTTTTATTGCACTTGGTTGCGTGGTGCGCGGAGACACTCCTCATTTCGACTATATCTGCAAAGCCGTTACGGATGGTATTTTACAATTAAATCTTCAGTTACCGGTGCCCACTATCTTCGGTGTGCTCACCGTGGATTCGGAAGCGCAGGCAAAGGAAAGGGCTGGTGGTACCCATGGTCATAAAGGTGAAGAAGCCGCGATCACCGCGTTAAAGATGATGTCCCTGAAAAAACATCTGGGTAAGAACCCTGGAGCTGACCAAAATTTTCACATTGACTAAATCCTCGTGGTCCGGGATCAAAAATGAACGTACAGCTCTTCATACCTTGCTTTGTTGACCAGCTCGCGCCCGACACGGCATTTAGTATGATCAGGGTGCTGGAAAAATCTGGTTGTACCGTTACTTACAATACTGCGCAAACCTGTTGCGGGCAACCGGCATTCAATGCAGGATTTTGGGATGAGTCAAAAGCTGTATGCAACAAATTCATTCAAGATTTCAAAGGCACTGATCTTATTGTCGCGCCCAGCGCCAGCTGTGTTGGATTTGTTCGTAACTATTATAAAAAGTTATTTGAAAACTCATCCCTTCATCACGAGGTAGAGAACCTGGGAAAGAGGATCTACGAGTTTTCAGAGTTCATGGTCAGGGTGTTGAAAGTGGAAAATGTGGGTGCGACGCTTCATGGAAAGGCTACTTATCACGATTCCTGTGCGGGTCTTCGGGAGTGCGGCATCAAAGCTGAACCACGAAAATTATTGTCGCATGTGAAAGGGCTTCATATGGCTGAGATGAATGACGTCGAGACCTGTTGTGGGTTCGGAGGAACATTTGCCGTGAAGTTTGAAGCCATTTCGATAGCCATGGCTGAACAAAAAGTTGAAAATGCCATGGCCACCGGTTGCGATTACCTGATATCCACGGATTACTCCTGCCTCATGCACTTGCAGGGTTTCATCAACCATCAGGGATATAAATTAAAAACGCTTCATCTCGCCGATGTATTGGCGAGTGGTTGGTAAAGGATACTATAATCCCGAAAAGTAATCGTATCCTCTTTGAGCCCAATAGTCAGGTGGCTTTTCATTATCGAAATACATGGTACCAATACGTTTGATGCTTTTAATTCCATATTTAACGGGAATGATCAGCCGAAGAGGATATCCCTGGTTCATCGGAAGAGGCTGGCCGTTCAATTCATAACAAAGCAGTGTTTGTGGATGCAAGGCGCTGGGCATATCGATGCCGACAAAATATTTTTTATCCGGTGTACTCAGACCCACATATTTCATGGCTGCCTGCTCGTTCAGTCCATATGCCTTCATAAAATCCGAAAAGCGCACGCCGCCCCAATAAGTGATCTGGCTCCAGCCCTCTATGCACTTAAAATTGAAAACAATCTCTGTCTTGGGCAAACTCCTGATATCATCCAACGAAATTTTTAAAGTATCTCCTTCATTTCTAAGAACATTCATTTTCCAGGTCGAGGGATCAAATTCCTTTCCCATTCCAATATTACCATTCACTCTCACATTACGGGCTGCAGCAGATTTAGGATATTCTTTAGCCAGATGATTGTCAGACAAGAGGCCACCAAATATCGCTTCATTCGTATTCAATATCTTTCTCAATGGAGCTTTTGCACCTTGGGCAGTCGGCGGTTGGCGATACAACCATTTTATTCCTCTAATGGCAACAAATAATAGAATAAAAAAGAAAAAGAAAGACACGAAGGTTTTCTTGACAATGAGTTCATCGACGCTCAGCTTTGAATTCTTCTTGAAGATGTTTCTTAAAAAATTTGACATAGTATCCTATTTTTCCGGTTCTTCGATTTTATTTTCCTCGATCGCCGGCGCGGGGGGCGGATCTTTCGTCTTTACTACCTCAAATCCAGTTACCATGGCCTGAAAATTATTCCATCCGGCAATGATGACCTGGATAATGTGAATAAGAAAAAACAGAACATATCCAATGGTGAGTGCAAAATGAAGCACCCGCGCGGTTTTGTATCCTCCCATCATAGCACAAAGCCAGCCTAATTGAACAGGTTTGTAAATGGCCAGCCCAGTCAGGATAGATCCTATGCCCATTAGAATGATTGCCGAATAAGCCACTCGTTGCGCTGCATTGTATTTTCCCTGGGGTGGTTTGGTCTTGCGCAAGTGAAGGTCGTGTAAGAAAACCTGCCAGGCTTCCTTAAATGAACGGCGATTGGGTAAAAGATATCTCCATTCACCTGAAATAAATGTATAAAGGACGTAGGCGATCCCGTTGATGAAAAACAGCCACATGAATACAAAATGATAGGCCATCCCTTCCGCGAGATGATAGGGGATATGCAAGGCCTTGTAGAATGAGTCAGGGAAAAACTTGAGTAATGTTTTGCTGCCAAATCCAATCTTATAAACACCGTTGGCCCAGTAGATCAGCAAACCGCTCCAAATCATCAGCGCCAGGACCGGAAAATTGATCCAGTGAAACCATCGAATAGCCAGGGGATGTTTTTTGACAATTTTCTTCAACAGAAATTCTGTTTGCTGTTGCTAAGTTACAGAATTGAAATAGGAAAGGGATTGCAAGAATGCAGCGAGCACCAACAACCTCTATGTTTGTTGGTGCTCGGCTACATAGTTATCTTATTTCGGGAGCACTACATGATCGATCACGTGAATCACACCATTACTTTGATAAACATTCTTGATGGTAAGGGTAGCCATTCCTCCATTCTCATCTTTCAGCATATAATTTCCCATTTTCTTCATGATCCAAAGTTTACCTCCGGAGACGGTGGTCAACTCGGCGGTTCCTTTTCCCGCCTTGATCTTTTCATCCAGCTCCTTAGTGCCTAACCTGTCGGCAACAACATGATAGGTGAGGATGCCGGTTAATTTAGACTTGTTCTCGGGTTGCAGCAATGTTTCAACCGTTCCTGCGGGCAATAAATTGAAGGCCTCATTAGTAGGGGCAAACACCGTGAAGGGGCCAGCGCCCTGCAAGGTCTCCACCAATCCGGCAGCTTTAACTGCGGCCACCAGGGTGGTATGATCTTTAGAGTTGACGGCATTCTCGACGATGTTTTTGGAAGGATACATGGCGGCTCCGCCAACCTGGACTGTGGCTTCATTCTGGGCATACGATGCATTCATCAGTAACATCGCTACCATCATTGCTCCGAAAAATTTGATTTGTTTCATAACCTGGTTTTAAATTTTATAGATTATTAATTTCTTCTTCCTTTATGGACGAATACAATTACGAAGGCGGATCAGGCATTGGATTGCCGAAAAGCACTAATTTTATTTTTGCACGTAATCCGAATTACAAATCTGAAATCAATATTATTTCGTATGGCAAAATGGCTTGTAAAATCAGAACCCGCTTCTTATAGTTGGGAACAATTGCAAAAGGATAAGGAAACCTGTTGGAGTGGTATACGCAATTATGCTGCGCGAGGTCATTTGCGGACAATGAAAAAAGGTGATGAGGTATTCTTTTATCATAGCAATGAAGGGACCGACATTGTAGGCATTGCAAAAGTGACAAAAGAAGCTTATCCCGATCCGACTATCGATGATGATCGTTGGGTAGCAGTAGATCTAAAATTTCATAAAAAGCTAAAAAAGCCCGTAACGCTTGAAACCATTAAGAAGGATAAGCGACTGGCTAAGATGGCGCTGGTCCGTATTGGGCGCCTTTCGGTACAACCGGTCTCGGAGGATGAATGGAACATTATCATGAAGCTTGCGGAAGGATAAGCAACCAAAGGGAATTTGAAATTTATGCCGAAAAAGAAGATCGTGGTACTTACGGGGGCAGGAGTGAGCGCAGAGAGCGGGCTAAAGACTTTTCGGGATAGCGATGGCCTGTGGGAAGGATACAATGTAACTGAAGTAGCCACGCCCGGTGGCTGGGGAAAAAATCCTCAATTAGTCCTGGACTTCTATAATCAGAGGCGAAGGAATGTAGCTGACGCAATTCCTAATGCTGCTCACCTTGGGTTGGCGGCACTGGAAAAAGATTTTGATGTAACCATCATCACTCAGAATATAGATGACCTTCATGAAAGAGCCGGGTCCACGCGCATCATTCATTTGCATGGTGAGATCTTTAAGATGAGAAGCGAAAAGAATATCCGCCTGGTTTATGATATCCAGGGAGACATAAATTTTGGCGACCTCGCCGAAGATGGCTCTCAACTGCGGCCTTTTATTGTCTGGTTTGAAGAACCAGTCCCCAAAATTGAAGAGGCAATCCCGGTGGTGGCGCAAGCCGATATTTTTGTAGTGGTAGGCACATCCCTGGCAGTGTATCCTGCGGCAGGGCTGGTTAATTTTACGGCTCCCGGCACACCGCTATATATTATTGACAAAAGAATCCCTGATAATTCCTTTGTTAATAATGTCACAACTATAGAAAAACCGGCAACCGAAGGAGTCGCTCATTTTATAAAATTAATATCTTCCTAAACCAATTGTATTGTTATGAGAAAGATCATTCGATATTCACTCCGTGGCATACTTGTTTTACTGATCATGCTCGGATTATTGATCGTATTCATGCTCAATCCCGAGGTGGTGTATGCTAAAAAGCATAGTTATAAGCAATTTAATATTTACTCCAAGCAGGAGTGCTCTCCTGGCTACGACCAGGTGATAGAGAATGCATTACAGCTCGTTCAGAAATCGGAAATATATAATCCGCAGATGAAAGCATACATTTTCCTGAACGATGGAAATGGTGCCAGTATAAAATTTATACTGAGAAAGGCATTCGGAGATGCTTTCGCCTGGGGATATGCGAATAAAGTGGTTTTAAATGGAGCCACAGATCCATCCTATCAATGGATTCAAATGAACGGTTATAACCGACATCTGGCCAGAACAATCGCTCATGAACTGATCCATTGTTACGAGGCTAAAAAATTAGGATGGCTCCATTCTCGTCCCCTCGCCAAGATTGACATGTGGAAATGGGAAGGATATGCCGAGTATGTAAGCTATCGTTCCTCTATCAAAAATGAAAAACAGGTTTTGCTGGCCGCCATAAAAAAATATGAAACGGAAAAAGACAAGGAATCATTCCAGTGGGCAATGGTCGACATCGACGAAGGGGTTTCTATTGCCGGCCGGGCCTATTTTCGTTTTTGGATCATGGTGAAATATCTGATCGACATAAAGCAGCTACGGTTTGAACAATTGATCAAGCTTCCCACTACCGAAACCGATGTTTATCGTGAAATGGTCAATTGGTATCGATCACAGGTTCCTGCCTCCTGAAGCAATTGATTTCAGAATTAGCGAATTTCTTCATGGAATTTCACATTATGTGCCTCTAGTTCACGGAGCACGGGCTCGTAGATTTCTTTGGAGGTAGGAATTTGTAACCCAGTCGACTTTATCTTTCCATTTAGGATCAATTTAGCAGCAATTCCCAGGGGTAATCCCACTGTTTTTGCCATCGCTGTATGCAGGCTGTTTTCTCCTTTCACTACGAGACTACTGCGGATCTCTGAATCCCGGGTGCCGATCCGGTATTGTATTTCGTGCAACATCACGATCATATCCTTATCATAAGGGCGTAGACTCAACTTTTTTTCCACTGCAAACTGCAGGATATCGGCAGGGGTGCACAATCCACGATTCACCAGCGTGTCCTGGTCGTCGAGCCCGAGGAAAAATAATTGTTTAAGAGTGAGGTTAGCTTCGTGCATTTTTTGTGCGACAAAAGCAGCGGCCTTATTCTTCACATCGTCGATCGCGATCTCTTCCAAATTTCCCTTTTCATCTGCAGCCACAAAAGACTCCGGAATTTTTTCTCCCTCGAAGCTCGCTTCGTTTTCGGCTTCCATCAGCTTCATCAGATTCTCCATGAGGCTCCTGGTTTCGGCAAACCGCTCAGATAGTTTTTGATTCAACCACTCGCCAAACCCATTCTTATCCATATGTTCCTTAAACACCTGGTAAAGCGTCTTGCCATCCGTATCATATTGCGTCGTCTCATTAGTCAACCGGAGGTCAATGATATTCTTCCAGCCATACATGAAGTCGGGGTGTCGAAGGGTAGTCCTTACAAAAGTCTTCGTCTGACCGAGTCCATAGACGGCAGGATAGTTCAGGGAATCGCGATTTGGGTACCAGGAGAGATAACCGATCTCCGGGATATTAACGATCCGGTCGCCCGTAAATAATTCCTCGTAGCTCAGTTTTTTCTCTTCACCATCTTCTATGAAATGTGCACCGGCCTTTCCCGCCATGATGATATTTCTCGGGTTCCAGCTCACTTTGTAGTGCCAGGGATTATCGTCGCTTTCAGGGGCTACCAATCCGCCGCAATGAGACCGGAATGAAATGACCTCGCCGCCTTTGGCGTGAATGCCATCGATGATCTTCATGGCGCTCATGTGGTCAATGCCGGGATCGAGGCCCATTTCGCAAAGAAATAAAAGGCCCTTATTCCGTATCTCCGATTGAAGGCTCCTCATTTCATCGTCCACATAGGATGCGGTCAATAGGTTTTTTGAATGTTTCAAGCAATCCCTGGCTACCTTATTATGAAGAGCAGGAGGCAACATAGATATCACCACATCGGCATGGCGAATATGCTTCGCCCTTTCCGAATCCTTTTGAATGTCGAAAGAAATAGCGGTGGCATGGGTGGAGTGACCAATCTTTGATTGAGCCAGCTTCAGATCGGCGTCGACGATCACGATCTTCCAATTTTCCCTGATGGTGTTTTCCAGCAAGTAATCAATAAGAACCGTTGCCGATTTTCCAGCACCAAACAGGAGGATGGTCTTCATATGAATTCGGGAATTGAAATGGAAAGGTAAATTAGAAATAAAAACCAGAATCAGAAAGGGGAAAAAGCGATTAAAAAGGGGTTGTTTTCGGTTGGTCTAAATGAATTCACCATGGTGGAAAAAATAGGAAAAAATCAACTTTTTTCATCAGGTTTTCACCCTTTAAAAAGGTAGATTTGCCAACCCCGAAACAGCCCACTAAATGGAGTTTTCTCCATTCCCGGGCATAAGCCAAAAATTTAGTGTAGTTCGTAAAAAATAGAAGAAGGAAATTCATCATGGAAGACAATTTTGAGCCATTACAAACCAGTGACGGCAACCGAATCATTCCCGTCAATATTGAGGAGCAAATGAAGACCGCCTATATCGACTATTCCATGTCGGTAATTGTGGGCCGTGCGCTCCCCGATGTAAGAGATGGCTTGAAGCCGGTTCATCGCCGTGTTCTACACGCCATGAATGAGTTGGGGATTCATTATAACCGGCCATATAAAAAATCCGCGCGTATTGTGGGAGAGGTTTTGGGTAAATACCATCCCCATGGCGACATGTCCGTTTACGATGCAATGGTCCGTATGGCGCAGGATTGGAGTATGCGTTACGAATTGATCGACGGACAGGGAAACTTTGGAAATCAGGATGGCGACGGTCCGGCGGCAATGCGGTATACCGAGGCCAGGTTGGCGCGGCTGACCGAGTTCATGTTGGAAGATATTGAAAAGGATACAGTAGACTTTCAACTAAACTTCGATGATTCTGAAAGGGAACCAACGATACTTCCTACCCGGATCCCTCAATTATTGATCAACGGATCGAGTGGCATTGCTGTCGGCATGGCCACGAATATGATGCCCCACAACCTGGGCGAAGTAATCGATGGTTGTATCGCCTACATCGACAAACGAGATATTACCATCGATGAGTTGATGCAACATGTAAAGGCGCCCGACTTTCCAACAGGTGGTATTATCTATGGAATGGAAGGAGTAAAAGCAGCCATGCATTTTGGCAGGGGAAGGGTAGTGGTGAGGGGTAAATTGACGATCGATGCCAAACCCAGTGGAAGAGAGCAGATCATCATTACAGAAGTCCCTTACCAGGTTAACCGCGATGCGCTGACCAACCGTATAGGCGAATTGGTCAATGAAAAAATTATTGAAGGCGTTGCGCATGTAAACAATGAATCTAATAATAAGGAAGGTACCCGCCTCGTCATTGACCTCAAAAGAGATGCTGTTGCAAATGTTATCGTCAACCAATTATATAAACTCACGGAGTTACAAACTTCGTTCGGAATAAATAATGTCGCCATAGTAAAAGGCAGGCCGCGTACACTCAATTTGAAAGAATTGATCAGCGAATTTGTGGAGTTTAGGCATGAAGTGGTTGTCAGGCGTGCTCAATTTGAATTAAAGGAAGCGGAGAAGAAAGCTCACCTGTTGAGAGGTTACCTGATTGCATTGGATCACTTGGACGAAGTCATTTCTTTGATCCGGGCTTCATCCACTCCTGAAATTGCTAAAGATAGTTTGGTCAATGCAGGCTGGGGACTGGATGAGATTCAGGCAAAGGCCATCCTGGAATTGCGGCTACAACGGTTGACAGGGATGGAGAGAGAAAAAATAAAAGAAGAATACGATGAATTGATGACATTGATTGGTCATTTAAAAGAACTTTTGGGCGATGAGGGTTTGCGTTTCGACCTGATCAAAAAAGAACTGACCGAAGTAAAAGAACGTTTTGCCGATGCCAGGAAAACGGAGATCACGTACCTGGATGATGAAGTGAAGATAAAAGACCTCATAAAAGAAGAGCATGTCGTCATCACGATCTCTCACCTGGGTTATATCAAGCGAACTCCGGCGGATGGATATCGCTCGCAACGCCGCGGCGGGAGAGGAGTTATAGGCGGCCGCACCAGGGAAGAAGATTTTATCGAACATCTTTTTGTTGCATCAACGCATCATACGATGTTGTTCTTTACGGAAAAGGGGAGATGCTTCTGGTTGAATGTATGGGAGATTCCGGAAGGCGAGAAGACCAGTAAAGGTCGCGCCATTCAAAACCTGATGCAATTGCCGCCGGATGATAAGGTGCGGGCAATTATCGATGTAAAAGATTTGAAGGATGAGGAATTTGTAAAATCACATAATATTGTGCTATGCACTAAAAAAGGCATCATCAAAAAAACAGAGTTGTTGGATTTCAGCAGGCCAAGACAGACCGGTGTGAATGCCATCAACATTGTTGAAGGAGATGAATTGTTGGAAGCCAAGATGACGGATGGAAAGAGTGAGATCATGATGGCAGTAAAGAGTGGTCGTGCCATTCGATTCAATGAATCCAAAGTCCGTCCGACCGGCCGCGGAGCCATTGGCGTAGCAGGAATTGAACCCGATGAATACAATGATGAAGTAGTCGGCATGATTTGTGTCAATCCTGAACAGCAGGCTACGCGGACAGTCCTGGTAGTAAGTGAAAAAGGATTTGGAAAAAGAACGGCTGTCGAAGAATATCGAATGACCAACCGCGGCGGCAAGGGAGTGAAGACCATTAACGTCACTGAAAAAACGGGTGTCCTGGTTGGCATGTTGGAGGTAGATGATGCGGACGATTTGATGATCACATGTAAAAGTGGTGTGACCATAAGAATGAAAGTTGCTGATATCAGTGAGCAGGGAAGGGCTACCCAGGGAGTGAAACTGATCCGGTTAGATGAGGGGGACGAGATAGCGGCTATTACCCGTCTCGATGATCAATACGGGTTAAAGTCAGCCCAAAATGGGAAGGAAGGCAACGCAACGAATGGCGCCGAAAATCCATCTGAAACAAAAGATCCTGAATAAAACACCGTATTTTCATGGCAACCTGCCACACATTTTTTAAACTAATCAATTACAAAAATGAAAAAGTTTTTCTTATTCACGACGATGTTGATGCTTGCCTTTTCGATTGCGGCGCAGGATTACGACGCTGTTAAGAACCTGTTGATATTAAATCAATACAAGAAAGCGAAGGAAGATTTCGATAAGGCGATGACCAATCCCAAGTACTCCTCAAAAGCGGAAGCGTACTTGCTCAAAATGACGATTTATTCCGGTCTGGCGATGGATAAGACGGTGCAGCCAAATCCGGATCAGGCACAATTGACGAAGGATGCGCTGGAGGCCTATAAAAAGTATAAGGAGATGCAGCCGGACCTCAAGCTCGTGACCGATCCCATCTATCAGAATGGACCAGTTAATTTGTATGCCAGTCTTTATGGAATGGGATACGAGGATTATCAATCCAAGAAATGGGAGGAGGCTCATGAAAAATTTATTAATGCGGTTGAAATGTCTGATCTATTGATTAATCAAAAGCTTTTCAAGACAGTCATCGACACGAATGTGCTTATCCTCGCCGGAGTGACTTCGGAAAACAGTAAACATGATGACGACGCAGCAAAATATTATTCAAGGCTGGCTGATCAAAAGGTAGGCGGAGAAGACATGGAAAATATCTATCGCTTCATGGTCAGGCATTCCTTTATGAAAGGGGACATGGCTGCATTCGAAAAGTACAAGGCCATTGGAAAAGAATTGTATCCAAAGAGCGAGTTCTTCAATTATGACAGTGTTGATTTTGGTGTGGGACTAGCTGCGGATTTTGACACAAAAGTGAAAGAACTGGAAAAGGTGCTGGCTACGAAGCCCGACGATTTTAAAGCAAACCAGACGCTGGGAATAATTCTTTATGACACACTAAATCCTCGCGATCCCAAAGGTGTTCCGCCAGCCAATGCTGATGAACTGGAAAAGAAGATGATCGATGCACTTAGTAAGGCGTCAGCAGTCAAACCGGAAACAGAGATACCTTATATATACCAGGGAGATCATTATATAGGAAAAGCGATTAAGGCGACTGAAGCAAAAGAGGCGTTTGTAAAAGAAATGAAAGGCCGCACGAAAGCGGGAGCACAGCCCGCCAAGGATGACGTGCAGAAAAGAGATGCCTTTGACGTACAGTACAGCGCTATGCTTGACCATGCGCGTGAGCCGTATGAAAAGGCAGCAGGGATCTTTGCCGGCAAGTCCAATCTTTCTATCGCCGATAAGCAGCAATATAAAAAGGTGGTTAGTTATCTGGCAGATATTTATGCTAATAAGAAAACCACGGCCAAGGGTAAGCCAGCTGATCAGGCCAAGTATGCCGCTGAAGAAAAGAAATGGAATGAGGTGTATGAGTCGATTAAGATGAAGTGATGGATTTGATCGCCCTGGCGCGTGTCTCACGCGCCAGCGGCCTATGAGGGAAAAAGAAAAATCTCCTTTGCCTTGGTGCGTGTCTCACGCACTACTTAACATAATATAAATTATAGGAAAAGCGAAGGCTGGAGTTGTTAATCATAACTCCGCCAATATCTTTCTCGCTCGAGACTTAAATGCGGCCGACTCAACGTGCCATCGATCTTCGATGGCCGTCCTAAGTTCATTTTTGAACCCTCAGGTTCATTATATTTAAATCTGAAATGTCAAGAAAATGAAAAAGATACTCATCGCTTGTCTGCTTGTCGCAATTGCATACACGCTGCCGGCTCAAACAAAAACAATACAGGAAAAATTGGGATATTCAAAAGATACCAAACTCGTGATCATTCATGCTGATGACCTGGGCGTTTCACACTCAGAAAACAGCGCCTCCACATACGCCATGGAAAAAGGTTCCGTCAGTTCGGCCAGCATCATGGTGCCTTGTCCCTGGTTTCCTGAAATAGCTGATTACGCCCGTGCTCATCCGCAAGCAGACCTCGGACTTCACCTGACACTCACCAGTGAGTGGAAAAATTATAAATGGGGTCCCAGTCTACATGGCAAGGTATCGAGTCTCGTCAATGGTCAGGGCTTTCTTTATTCATCTGTTGATAGCCTGGCCACGTTTGCAGTAGGCGGCGAAATGGAAGAAGAAATTCGAAACCAGGTTAAGCGATCCATTCAATTTGGAATGGATCCCACCCATTTGGATGCACATATGGCGGGGGCATTTTCACGGCTGGATTTTTTGAAGTCTTATATCAAGGTAGGTCATGAATTCAAACTGCCTGTATTCCTAACTCGACTGCTGGAAGGCTCATTAAAAATTAAATTAGATTCATTGATATCCAACAACGATGTCATCGTTGATGAAATCCTTACAGCGTCACCCGCGGATTTTAAGGCGGGCTTCAAAGATTTTTATACCCGCTCTATTAAAAACCTGAAACCGGGATTGACATACCTCATCATTCATACTGCGTATGACAACGATGAGATGAAAGCCGTGACCATCGATCATCCTGATTGGGGCTCAGCCTGGCGACAAAGCGATTTCGATTTCTTTACAAGTAACGAATGTGCTGCCCTGCTGAAAGAAAATAAAGTAGTCGTTATTACATGGCGTGAGATCAGGGATAAGATTGTGAGGGGTAAGTGATTGGTATTGGTGCGTGAGACACGCACCAAGCGCGGAATAATCAATGAACATTCTTCTTATCAAACTCCCTAAATATCAAGCGTAGGTTCTGATCATAAGTAAAGTAATTATACAACCAGTTGCAGAAAACAAAGAACCTGTTCTTTACTCCCAGGATCAACATGAGATGCAAACCCATCCATATCATCCACGCCAGGAGCCCTCCAAAATGAAGCTTTGGCTTGGGAATATCCACTACGGCCAGATTTCTTCCTACCGTTGCCATAGAACCTTTGTCGTAGTATTCAAATTCGAAAAATTTGGTTGACTTCCTTTCTATCCTTCTCAGGTTCTCAGCCAAAAGATCTGCTTGCTGCATCGCTACCGGCGCCACTTGCGGATGCCCTTTTGGGTATTTTGGAGTCTCCATATAAGCCAGGTCGCCGAGTATATATATACTATTGTATCCTACCAGGCAGCAATGGCGGTCGACCCGGAGGCGATTTCCCTTCACCACCAACCCCTTATCGATACCCTCCGGAATATTTCCTTTAATACCAGCGGCCCAGATAACCGTGGCGGCCGGAATCCTGTTACTGTCGTTGAGAAACACATCTTTTCCATCGTAATCCTTCACCAGGGTATTGGTCATCACCTTAACCCCCAGTTTTTCCAGGTAGGTCCTGGATTGCACAGATGATCTCGCGCTCATGGCGGCCAGCGTTTTGTCTGCACCTTCAAGAAGATAGATATTCATGCGGGAAAAATCGAGTTCAGGAAAATCGCGTGGAAGAACATATTTTTTCATTTCGGCCAATGCCCCTGATACTTCCACACCCGTAGGTCCGCCACCGACCACCACAATATTCATTAATCGTTGAAGCTCCATTTCATCTTTAACAGCATGCGCCTTCTCAAAACTTTGAAGCAGCCGGTAACGCAATTGCAAAGCTTCTACGGTTGATTTCATGGGAAACGCGTTTGCCTCAATTTGCGCATTTCCAAAAAAGTTGGTGTCGGCCCCCATAGCAAGCACCAACACATCATAGTTGATTTCTTCGGCGTCTGTATGTATGGAACGATTTTGAAGGTCTACGCTCTTTAGCTCAGCCAGGCGAATCCGAACATTCTTACTTTTTTGAAACACTTTTCGTAATGGAAAAGAAATATTACTGGCATCCAGGCCCGCTGTGGCCACCTGGTAGAACAAGGGTTGGAATTGATGATAATTAAATCTGTCCAGCAAAATCACCTCAAAGCCAGCCTTATTATTCAGTTTCCGCGCCAGTCGAAGCCCGCCAAACCCTGCTCCGACAATAACTACTTTCATGTTTGTATGAATTAAACTACGTCAAATAATTTTGAATGAACTGACGATATCATCAAAAAAGCCTTCCCATCTCAACGACTCGCCTTTTTTGGCAGTGCAGGTGATGATATACGCGATCTTATTCTTTACAAAGAACACAGCCTGCATCGACAGCGGACGGCTATCGACGAGACATGAATATTTAATTTGCTTAGCCGTCAATCCATTAACTACCCTGTCTTCGGGAGCCATTTTAAAAAACCCAGGAAGGTCCCTTTCCAAAAGTTCTATGCTCCTTTCAAAATATTCATCCAGCTTATAATCCCTGGCATCCTCAGTGACCACATTTACATTTTCCAGGAAATCGTCGTTGTCGTTTTCCGGAGCCGATGAAATAAAAGTCACTTCTATTCCGTGGTCAACCGTGTCGACGCGACTCCATCCGTCAGGTGCAGAAATAGAAAAGGTGCCGGTACCCCGGTTCATTTGAGCTCCCTGTTCCTCTACAGTTTTCAGAAGCGCGTCCGAACTCTGCCCCTCTTTATTTGTTCCGCTCTTGCACGCAAAGCAACTTAGTAGCCCCATGCATAAACAGATTCTTAGACACAATGATTTCATAATGATTTGTATTAATGATTAGCATACGGCTAATAAAGCATTCTAACTTTAATCGTCTCCTTTACTTCTTTCAATAATTGAAGAGCCTGGGCAGATAATTTCTTGTCAATATCAAGCACAACATATCCTATTTCATCGTTGGTCTTTAGATATTGAGCAAGGATATTAATATGATGCTTTGATAGTTGGGTATTGATATCGGAAAGGACGCCAGGCACATTATTGTGGATATGCAAAATCCGGTGAGAACCTTCCTGCGGCGGCAGTGCCAGGGCCGGCACCGTATGCGATCCAAAAGTGATTCCTTTCTCTAGGTAATTGAAAAGCTTTACACTCACATCTTCTCCAATATTTTGCTGCGCCTCTTCAGTGGATCCGCCGATATGCGGAGTAAGTATTACATTAGGACATGCCTGTAAAGGAGAGACAAAGCGGTCACCGTTCTTTTCTGGTTCCTGCGGGTACACATCCACGGCAGCACCTCCGATATGACCCTCATGAATCAACTTACTCAACGTATCCAGGTCAACCACCTCTCCTCTGGCATAGTTTATCAACATCGAACCTTTCTTGAAAAATTTCAAATTGGTCTTATTGATCAGGTTTTTGGTTTGCGCCGTTTCGGGGACATGAAGCGTAACAACATCTGCCTGCCCCAACAATTCCTTCAATGACCGGGCATCTTCGGCATTACCCAGGGGTAGCTTGGTCTCCACATCAAAAAATATCACCTTCATTCCCAATCCTTCAGCCAGTACACTGACCTGCGACCCAATGTTCCCATATCCAATAATGCCCAGCGTCTTCCCCCGTAACTCATGGCTGCCTTTGGCGTCTTTAAGCCAAATACCTTCATGCGCCGCTTTATTCTTATCCGGAATTCGCCGGATCAGCATGATGGCGGCCCCAATGACCAGCTCGGCCACGGAGCGAGTGTTGGAATAGGGTGCATTGAATACCACCACCCCATCGCGTGTCGCGGCCTTCAGGTCCACCTGGTTTACCCCTATACAAAAACAACCAATTGCCTGTAATTTCTTAGCGGCGGCAAGCACATTCGCGGTGATTTGAGTCTTGGAACGAATGCCTAAAATATGGACGTCCTTTATCTCTTCAATTAACTGACTTTCGCTGAGCGCTTTATTGATCTTATCTACTTTTACATATCCAAAGTGGCGGAAATTCTTAACCGCGACATCACTGATATTTTCAAGAAAAAGGATTCGAATTTTTTCCTTGGGATAACTTGTCTTTTCTGCAACCATGCTGCTTGCCATTTTATTATTCTGCGCGAAATTAATCAAATAACAGCATGAAAATTTGCGTATTGAACTGATCTTGAGGCCCCACGTGCTTGGGTTTTTAGTCAATTATTTCTATCTTGCAACAAACGATTCCTTTTGAAAACCGCACTGTATTCCCTTTTACTGGCGTTGCTATTCTATAGCTGTAATGTTTTTTCAGGCGATAAAAAGAAACCAGAGGATTCTTTAAATTACTACTCGCCTACTCCACCGGTTCTCGATCAAAAAGAATTCCGCAATTATGTCCGGCTGCTCGGCCATTTTTTTGACAGTACATTATTGAAAACAAATTTCAATGGAAGCATTCTTGTTTCCAAAAACGGGGCGATCCTTTATGAAAAATATGTTGGCCGTAGGGATCTTCATAAACCCGACCCGATCACCGATAGTACCGCCATCCATCTGGCTTCCACAAGCAAGACTTTTACAGCGATAGCCATTCTGCGCATGGTGCAGGAAAATAAGATCAGCCTGGAAGATTCATTAACCCGTTTTTTTCCTGGCCTGCCTTACCCGGGAATCACTGTCAAAATGTTACTCAATCATCGCAGTGGCCTTCCAAACTATATTTACTTTATTCCCAACAGTAAGTGGGACAAGAAAAAATATGTAACAAATAACGATGTGCTGGATGTGATGTATAACAAGCAGCCGAAGCGAGCCTTTCTTCCCGGTACTCACTTTAGCTACAGCAATACGAACTTCGTCTTGCTGGCAATGATCATCGAAAAGGTCAGCGGTTTAACATTCCCGGAGTACATGCGTCAGAAATTCTTTGATCCATTGCAAATGAAGAATACTTATGTCTTCACCATGGCCGATTCGGCCAGGTCAACACCTTCATTTGAGTGGAATGGAAATTTCTGGAGATATGACTTCCTGGAAACAACCTATGGCGATAAGAATATTTATTCAACCCCGCGCGACCTGCTCAAATGGGACCAGGCGCTTTATACAGAGCAGGTGATTTCTAAAACCCTCCTCGATTCTGCATTTACTCCTTATAGTTTTGAAAGACCATCTGTCCACAACTATGGACTCGGCTGGCGTCTCCAACTTCTACAGAATGGAAAAAAAGTTATCTACCATTTTGGCCGCTGGCATGGATTCAATGCAGCCTTTGCGCGACTCACCGACGAGAAAGTCACCATCATTATACTGGGTAATCGTTACAACCGGTCTATCTATACGATCGCACACCTTGCTTATGATCTCTTTGGAAATTACCAGCAGCGACCGAATAGTAAGGATGAAGAGGAAACGGAAAATACGGATTCATCCAGCAAGTCGACTTCCACTTCGTCTCCATCAAAGTCCAAAAAATCTACTTCCGCAGCGAGAAGAAAATAATTTCTGCTTCTCCGCTACAATTCATAACATCGCTGGAGGGCATACCTTTGTTCCTTCTTTATGAAAATATTGAATGCCGAACAAATAAGATCATGGGATCAGTACACGATCGAGCACGAAAGAATCAGTTCCATCGAGTTGATGGAGCGGGCTGCGCGCAAATGCGTCGATTGGCTTGAAGCAAAGAGTTATACTGACCTTTCCATTTGTATATTCTGTGGCAAAGGAAATAATGGAGGCGATGGGCTGGCCATTGCCCGGCTTCTCGCAACGAAAGGCCACAGCGTCAAAGTTTATATCCTTGAATTCGGACACCTGGGTACAGAAGATTTTCAAACAAACCTGGCACGCCTGCATGAATTTCCTACTGTGGATATTCGTTTCTTGCAAACAAAAGAAAACTTTCATCACTTTGAAAGAGGCGACCTCGTAATCGATGCCTTATTTGGGTCGGGCCTCAACCGCGGCCTGGAAAAAGTTACGGCTGAATTGGTAGACCACATCAACGCCTCGGGCTGTGAAGTCATTGCGATTGATATACCCAGCGGCATGTTTGTCGACAGGACGTCTGGAAGCAATACTATTATCAAGGCATCTCATACCCTCTCCTTCCAATGCTATAAACCTTCATTCCTCATAGCGGAGAATTCCCGCTTTATTGGTGACGTGCATATACTGGATATTGGTTTAGATCCGGGTTTTTATGAATCTCTTCACTCTCAATTTGAATTAATAGATCCCGATACCATTCATTCAATTTATAAACCCCGCAATCGGTTTGCACATAAAGGAAATTTCGGTCATGCATTGCTGGTAGCAGGCAGCTATGGAAAGATAGGTGCTGCTTTACTAGCGGCCAAAGCCTGCCTGAGAAGCGGCCCGGGTCTCCTCACCTGTCATATACCGGCCTGCGGTTATGATATTTTACAGACCGCCTTACCAGAAGCAATGATCATTACCGATGAAAATGCAACGATGAATACGAAGCTGAACGAGGATTTAGTTAAATACGACGGCCTGGGTGTCGGCCCGGGAATTGGATTAGGTAAGGAGACTGCATCCATGCTGAAGGATATTCTTAATGCTTACCGAAGCCCCACGGTGATCGATGCCGATGCCCTGAATATCCTGTCTTCTCAAGAAGAATGGCTGAAGCTCGTCCCACCGGGTTCGATCCTTACTCCCCATCCAAGAGAATTCGATCGTCTATTTGGAGATCCGGCAAATGATTTTGAAAGAATCGAAATCGCTGCGCAACGTTCGCAGCAAATGAACGTGATCATCATCCTTAAAGGCCATCATACTTTTATAGCAACGCCGGCTAAAGGGGGCGCCGAGAACCCGAGCTTACAGGGTTATTTTAATTCAACGGGTAACGCCGGAATGGCAACCGGAGGAAGTGGTGATGTGTTGACCGGGATCCTGACAGGCCTTCTAGCTCAAGGCTACAATTCTGTTGATGCCGCCCTATTGGGAGTATATATTCACGGAATGGCGGGAGATTTTGCCGCAAGCATTCATTCACCAGAGGCCATGATCGCCGGCGATATCACAGAAAGCCTGGGAAAGGCGTTCTTTCAGATTCAAAGTAAGAATGAGTTAAGATAAGGAACTGGCCCAGACAAGGTTGGACTTCCCTCCTCTGATTTTGGTGCAGGTAAATAAGAAACAGGTTACAAATGGCATTTCCACTTTGTCTTCCCCGTCCAGGAGGTTCACTGAACCGCTTACATAAGCTTCAATCGTGGAACTGCGAACGGCCTGCCAGCCAACCTGGACTTTCTCAAATGTTTGAGAAGCCTGGCTATTGCGGCGGTCAGCCAGTTTTTCTACAATGTTTTGCAGGAGAATGGGCTCTACCAATGTAGTTGTGATTGCCAGACTTGAAATTTCTTTTTTGTTGGTGTTTCTTTGGTTTTTCATGGTCGGGGTTTTAGTGTTTTGGGTATTGATTAAATTGAATAGGATATTTGGATTTGGTACTCGCTTTCAATTCTGACATAAAGGTGAGGAAGTGGACAGCCTAAAAAAATAGTGTACCCTCTCGATTTGTTGTCCATAATCTATTGGAAGAATTTGTAGTGTTTAAACTACTTTATTAACAGGCTGGCGCAGCCGCATTTATGATCCCATGTCGAAAAGAACCCTCATTCTGTTGCTGGTAATCGTTGCCCTGATCTATGGCCTGAACTATGCCTGGCGGGCATTTCCATTGATCAGCGGGTATGGCGCCAAGGACGTATGCTCTTGCGCATTTATCGGTGGAAGGACCCCGGAAGATATTACCAAAAATGAGCTGGGAAATTTTCCGTTCTCCATCGGAAGGTTTTCTCTAAATCTCAAGGACTCCTCCGTCACCGGAAAAGTATTGGGCCTTGCCAAACGAAAAGCAATCTTTCGAAGTGGCCTGGGATGCACCTTAATAAATAGCAATACGGAACAGGAAATAAGAGACCAAAAGATCAGGACTCTAATCAGGAACCAGATCAATTTAGATTCGGTACCGTGGCCAACGGGAGATATGCTTGCGGCGTCCGCTCCAGTTGCGTTTAATTCGGATTCACTGAAGCAGGTGATCAACGATGCATTTAAGGAAACGAATGAAAAAAAACCAAAGAGAAATACAAGAGCGATCGTAGTTGTATATAATGGACAGATCATTGCAGAGAAATACGCGCCTGGCTTCAATATGCATTCGCCGCATACCGGATGGTCGATGACAAAAAGCATTACCAACGCATTGATCGGTATTCTTGTTGGCCAAAAAAAGCTCGATGTGAATGCTCCGACAGGTTTGGATGAATGGAAAGGAGACGACCGAAGGACGATAACGATTGATCAGTTGATGCATGCGAATAGCGGTCTGAAATGGAGTGAAGTTTATACTGGTCCTAGCGATGTCACGAACATGTTGTATAAAGAAGGAGATATGAGTGCGGCGGCTATGAAGGCCCCGTTAAAACAAACTCCGGGAACCTATTTTAATTATTCCAGCGGCACAAGCAATATTCTATCGCGGATCATTCGACGCACTGTGAGTCCTGAAGACTATTATCAATTCCCTTACAAGGAACTGTTTCATAAGATCGGCATGTACAGCGCCATCATGGAACCAGATGCGGGAGGGACATTTGTTGGATCCTCCTATTGCTTTGCGACGGCAAGAGATTGGGCCAGGTTTGGTTTGTTATATCTGAATGACGGCGTTTTTAATGGTGACCGAATACTGCCCGAAAATTGGGTAGGCTACACCGTTAGCCCATCCAAAGGCGCTCCCTTGGGCGAGTATGGCGCACAATTTTGGCTGAATGCCGGAGCTCCGGGAAATCCGTCCAATAGAACCTATCGCGATGTGCCTACGGATTGTTTTTTTGCAGATGGATATGAGGGACAAGCCGTGTGGATTATCCCTTCCAAAAAACTGGTGGTGGTGAAACTAGCTATGCAACACGGCGACAAGCTGGATGAAAACGCCTTTTTAGCGGGAATTATCAAAAGTCTTCGGTAACCCGAGTGGTCAAAATTTCTATCATTGAGAGCACATCCGGCATATGTCGGAGGTCCGTTTGGCCGGTCATTTCAGTAAATACGAGGCTCTCAGGGAAAACCATTTTCCCCCTATCTTTGCCCGCTTGTACATTTAAATAGACTAAGACTCAAGAATATGGATAAACTGCTTTATCTCGTTCCCGCAATGGGTTTGATTGGTTTGCTGTACACACTGGTAAAGTTTAATTGGGTGGCCCGCCAGGATGCAGGCACAGACCGCATGAAGGAAATCAGCAAGTACATCGCCGACGGAGCAATGGCGTTCTTGAAGGCCGAATGGAAAGTGCTTGGCTATTTCGTGATCATTGTCGCCGTCCTATTGGCAGTAATGGCAAGCGCTAACCCCCATTCGCATTGGTTAATTGCTGCGGCATTTGTCCTGGGTGCAGTTTTGAGTGCCACTGCTGGTTATGTGGGCATGAGGGCAGCTACCAAGGCTAATGTCCGTACAGCGCAGGCAGCCAGGTCCAGCCTTAGCCGTGCTTTACATGTTTCATTCACCGGTGGTTCAGTCATGGGAATGGGAGTCGCTGGGTTAGCAGTACTCGGACTTAGCGGGTTGTTCATCATTTTGAAAATGATATTTGCTCCGGATTCGGCGGCGAATTCGGAAGAAATGGTTAGAACCGTTGAAGTACTTACCGGATTTTCTCTCGGAGCAGAATCAATCGCGCTGTTTGCACGCGTAGGCGGCGGTATCTATACAAAGGCCGCCGATGTTGGCGCCGACCTCGTAGGAAAAGTAGAAGCGGGTATTCCTGAAGATGATCCGCGCAACCCCGCAACGATTGCCGATAACGTAGGCGATAATGTAGGAGATGTCGCCGGCATGGGCGCCGACCTGTTTGGATCTTATGTGGCTACTGTACTAGCAACGATCGTACTGGGACAACAAACCATTGTCAAGGGTGACGATATGCTGGGAGGTCTCTCTCCTATCGTGTTACCCATGTTGATCGCAGGTGTTGGCATATTGTTTTCAATAGTCGGAACCTTGTTTGTCCGGATTTCGGATTCCAAAGGCGTTAATACGGAAAATGTTCAACGGGCATTGAACATGGGCAACTGGGGATCTATTATTTTGACAGCTATAGCCGCTGCCGGATTGGTTTATTGGGTGCTTCCTGAAACAATGGTATTACGCGGACATGAATTTACAAAGTGGGGAGTTCTTGGAGCGATAGCTGTTGGCCTCGTGGTCGGAACATTAATGAGCATGATCACGGAATTCTATACGGCGATGGGCAAACGTCCCGTTTCCAGCATCGTTCGTCAATCGGCAACAGGACACGCGACAAATGTGATTGGAGGATTGGCTGTTGGTATGGAATCGACATTCCTTCCCATACTCGTATTGGCCGGAGGAATCTGGGGTTCTTATGCATGTGCCGGATTATATGGAGTAGCGATTGCTGCTGCCGGCATGATGGCCACGACAGCAATGCAATTGGCCATTGATGCCTTCGGACCTATAGCCGACAATGCAGGCGGTATTGCAGAAATGAGTGAACTGCCCAAGGACGTACGGGAAAAAACAGATGTGTTGGATGCAGTCGGAAATACAACGGCCGCTGCCGGAAAAGGGTTTGCAATTGCATCAGCTGCATTAACCGCACTTGCATTATTTGCAGCCTTTGTTGGGGTAGCAGGTATCGACGGTATCGATATATATAAAGCAAATGTGCTCGCCAGCTTATTTGTCGGAGGAATGATCCCTTTTATATTTTCTTCGCTGGCAATACGCGCCGTCGGTCAGGCTGCTATGGCGATGGTAGAAGAAGTGAGGAGACAATTCCGAACCATTCCAGGCATTATGGAAGGTACCGGCAAACCCGAATATGAAAAATGTGTGGCTATTTCTACACAAGCTTCTATAAAGAAAATGATGTTGCCTGGTGCGATTGCGATTATATCTCCGGTGATCATCGGCTTCGCACCCGGATTGGGCGCCGAAGCCTTAGGTGGATTTCTTGCCGGAGCAACCGTATGCGGAGTATTGATGGGAATGTTTCAAAACAATGCGGGAGGCGCATGGGATAATGCAAAGAAAAGTTTTGAGAAAGGTGTCGACATTAATGGTGTGATATACAAAAAGGGGTCAGATCCTCATAAGGCCGCCGTGACTGGTGATACCGTCGGTGATCCATTTAAGGATACCTCCGGCCCATCCATGAATATTCTTATCAAACTGATGTCTATTGTTTCACTGGTCATAGCTCCATCCCTGGCACAGCTGGCAAATAAAAACCAGGCCGGTTCGCATCTGTCGCAACCGGAAAAAAAGCGTGTGGTGATGACGACTCAGCCTTCTGTTTCGTTTACTCCGATAGCTCAAAGCGGCCAGTAGGAGGCGATAAGAAAAACTACTTATTGTAGTAACATTCCTCCGTTACGGTCGTCCAATCATTGTCGATTGTTAAGAAATCTTAAAAATCTGGATATTTTTTTTTCATACGAAAATAATCGTATATTCGAGTATAAATATCGATTATGTCAGCACCCAAGATGATTAAACCAACCGAGAGTGAACTCGAGATCCTGCAGATCCTTTGGGCTAAGGGCCTTGCTACCGTACGAGAAGTACACGAAGGCCTGGCTCAGACCAAAGATGTGGGATACACCACTACCCTGAAGTTAATGCAGATCATGAACGAAAAAGGGATTGTGAAAAGAGATGCTTCCATGCGTACCCATGTTTACCAGGCGGCAGTGAACAAAGAAAAAACGCAAAAGCACTTACTAAGTAAAATGATTGATAATCTGTTTGGCGGCTCCCCTACCCAACTTGTGATCCAGGCATTGGGCGATGATAACCGTAAGGCGAGTCCTGAAGAATTGGAAAAGATTCAATCGTTATTGGATAGTCTTAAAAAATAGAGCTTCATCTACACCATGGGCCAGACTAACTTTCTGCAGGCACTGGGATGGGCGGTATTAAACAGCCTTTGGCAAATGGCCTTACTCTGGGTCGTTTACCAGTTTATTATTGGTATTAATAAGTCTGCAAGGTCTTCTTTCAAATCTTCTCTTGCCTCGTTTTTGCTCATCAGTGGCTTTGGATGGTTTACCTATACATTTTTTTCTGTCTTCGCCAGCGAATCTGCAGCGGCATCTTCAACTACGTTGGGCGGCATTGAAATAAATTGGCAACTAAATAATTGGTTGCAAAAAACGCTGCCGGTGGCGTCGGTCATTTATCTTCTTCTGTTGACCCTTCCGTTATTGCATTTTATCAGGAACTACAGCTATGTGCAAAAGTTGCGGCATGTTGGATTGGTGAAAGCAGATGTGCAGTGGAGGATATTCGTGAACAAAGTCGCCGGCCAAATGGGCATCCGCAAAAAAGTACAGGTATGGATTTCCGAATTGGTTTCCTCCCCTGTTACAATGGGTTTTCTGAAACCCGTCATATTGTTTCCGGTAGCAGCTGTCAATCGCCTGTCCACGGAACAGGTAGAAGCTATTTTATTGCATGAACTCTCACACATCCGGCGGTATGACTACCTGATCAATCTTTGCATCAATGCCATTCAGACAATTTTATATTTCAATCCTTTTGTAAAGGCTTTTGTAAAGGCCGTTGAAAGGGAAAGAGAAAAAAGCTGTGATGAGATGGTCATGCAATTTCAGTACGATCCGCACGGATATGCGTCGGCATTATTAATATTGGAAAAAGCAAATCATCTTCCCAAGAAATTGGCCATAGCCGCTGCCGGTAGAAAGAATGACCTTCTGAATCGCGTTGAACATATTATGGGAGTCAATAAGAAGCCGATCATTTCATTCAATAAGCTGGCCGGATTGTTTGCCGGATTGCTTTGCGTTATTGCATTAAACGCTCTGTTGATCATCAACAAACCGGCGACTGTGCATGCAGGCTCATTTCCTGCACTATCATCACCTTTTAGTTTCTTCACGGGTGGCATCAACCAACATAGAGTAGTAGCGAAAAAAACGTCAACTAATCCTTTGCGCCAACCAGCTATCAAGAGTGTGCTGGAGACTTCTTCAACCAGCATATCCAATCGGGCCTTTGCAAAAGCAAGGACCATCAAACCAGTAATTGTTAATCCGGAAACAAGGGCGACCACAGCATTTAATATAGGTGAAATGGTCAATGTAAAATATGAACCGGTTGTTATCCCACTGCTAAAAAACTACCAGGAACTCCAGGTCAAAGAAGCTCTTGATGCATCCAAAAGAGTACTTGAAAATATTCAATGGAAAGCTGTAGAAGAAAAAGTAGCGGATGTGATGACACAACAGCAAAAGGACCAGCTTAAGTCTACTTACCAGAAAGAATTAGATAAAGTGGATTGGGATCAAATACAAGACAGGCTTCGGATGGCTTATGATAAGATAGATTGGGACAAGATAAATGATCAATTGGGGAAAGCAGTTTCTCTTATCAGGCTCGACAGTTTGAAACAGATATACAATGAAGCAGCCAGCAACCTCAACCTGGTAGCGAAAGAACTTAATGAAAACCATCTCACCGGTATTCCAGATACCGACATCACTCTAAAAGAAGTGAATGAGAAAAAAGAGCAGATTCAAAAGGTGCTGCAATCAATCAAAGATGTCAAGTCCAAAACGACAATCCATCTCTAATCTTAGTTCAGCTATTTCGTAGTAATTACCAATTGCAACGCGGACAGGCATCGCTATAGCGATTGCCCAGAAGAAAACCTATCACTATCTCATGAGTGCCACGGCTTACAGTTCTCAAATTGGTCGTTGTGAGATCATAGGCATATCCAATATTAAAAGTATTGCCCACATTCAAGCCCAACATGCCGGCATAACCATCCTGCTGCCGATAGCTGCCGCCCACCCAAAACAAGTCACGATATTGTAGTTTGATATTTGCTTCCGCCTGGAAATTATGTTTGGAAGATCCATTAATGTATTTGACCATGAGGGATGGTGTGGCATTTACATCTTCGGTTAAGAGGAAACGATATCCGGCCGTCAGGAAAACGTGAGGGATCAACCTGCCTTTCGTAATGATTGCCGCATCGTCCTCAAATGAAAGTTTCTGTGGTATGATCTGCTGCGCAGCCAGTCCGACAAAATAGTCCCTGGAATACAACCACAAGCCAGCCGCCAGGTCGGGCCTCACCTTATTTAATTCACTATTGAGGGAGGTGCCGGTTGCCGGATCAAAAGGATCTCCACCGCCAAAATCATTCTTCGACCGATCAATGCTCACGACGGTCACCCCCGCAGAAAAACCTGCGGAAAGGTTTGTAGTGGGACTGAGACCTAAATGATATGCATACGATGCACTGGTCGAAAAGCGATTGTAGCTCCCCGTGCGATCATTAATAATAGCTAGCCCAACACCATGATGAGGCTCGGCCGCTGTATATGATTCCCAATATGCCTTTCCTCGGGGGTTTTCTCCCGGAACATTGAATGATGTGGAGGTAGTCCGGTAGTCTTTTTTGCCCAGTGGGCCATGAATCGTGAAATAAACAGTTTTGGGCGCCCCTTCCAATCCTACCCACTGATCACGCGCACTGATCTTTAGATCTGTATAATTTTCAATACCGCTGATGGCGGGATTAAGAATGTAATTGTTCAGAATATACTGGGTATAATGAGGTCTTTGCTGAGCCTTCAAAAGGAGGCCAGCCATCATCATCATGCATATGGTAATTAGCTTCTTCATTCTTCTACCTGATTATGTCGACATATCCGGTAATTTTTTTGCGCCCACTTTTTGGATCAACTATGTAATAGTAAGTACCTAACGGCACATCCTTGCCATTGATCCTGCCATCCCATGGCCTGCTATATCCTTCGGAACGAAATATCAATTGACCGTAACGGTTGTAGATCTCCACCGTACACCCCGGATAGTTGTCAAGGAAATTAATTTCCCACTTGTCATGGACGCCGTCACCATTGGGACTGAAAATATTTGGTACGACAGGATCTTTCAAAAACTTTACAAAGACCTGGTCACTGCCTTTGCATCCTGCATTGGAAGTAACGGTCAATGTGTAAGTCATGTCTTGTGTCGGGGTCACTACAGCAAATGCAGCACTGGGATCGTTAACTCCTATCGCCGGACTCCACATATACGTAACCGGTAGGCCAGCATTCAAGGCAGGCGTTAAGGTCACGCTCCCTCCTTCCAGTACCACCTTGTCCGGGCCGGCGTTGACTCCAGGCGTTGGATAAACCTCAACGGCGCCGTCAACACGATTTGAACAGCCATTATCCGCATCATAAGTATATCTCAATGCTACGTTGCCGGGGGTTGCTTCTGCAGGGCTAAAGATACCCGTTGAAGAAATGACGCCAGCTCCACTATATGCTCCAATTCCAGGAAGACCATTGAGTAATTTTGCCTGCGTCAATTGAAATGAAGGAGCATCGGAACAAACGGGCGGCACGGCGTCGAATTGTAACGCAGGCGTTGCCAGCAAGGTGATGTCCTGACTTGTAGTATTCACACAGTTGCTACCTGAATATGCCACATAGCGAACGGTATAAGTTTTTGATAACGGAGCTCCAAATTCAGGATAGTTGTGAGTGTAAATCCTTCCTGCCAAAGGTGAGTTATCTATTGTCTTCACCGTTGGGTCGTTTGCATAGTCCCAATAAATTTCAATCTTAACCAGGCTTCCAAAGTCAACAGTCGAACCATCCACGATAGCCGTTGCCTGGTTACTGCAAAGAGTAGATGAGTTTTGAATAGTGAATCCTGCAACCGGAACCGAACCATTTACTGTGAAAGTTTGCGAAATAGTATCCTTACAACCCGCACTGCTCGTTGCAATCAGCGTGGCGGTGTAGGGACCTACCACGGCATAATGATGATTCGGATTCTGAACATTTGATGTGTTCGGATTAGCCGCGTTCGCATTTGGATCGCCGAAATTCCAATCCCAGGAAATGATGCTTCCCGAATTGATCTTACTGCTATCTGTAAACGCAGCAAAGGGATCGGCCAGACAAACCTGAGGAGACATAAAACCTGCCAACGGGTTTGAATGAACCAGCACGGGCTGTGTCACCAAATTGCTAATGCATCCTTTACTTGTCTCAACGTTCAACGAAACATTAAAGGTTTGAGCGCTGGTGTAATTGTGATTAAAAGAGGAACCTGAAGTCAAAATAGCATTTGATCCATCTCCAAAGTCCCAGGTCCATTTTGTCAATGATCCTCCATTCGGCGAGGATGCATCAGAAAAAGTTACACCTCCTCCCTCGCAAGCCGCGGAAGAAACATTGAAAGAGGCAGTAGGCAATGCGTTAATGAGCACGGAACGTGTTGCATAGTTGTTTACTGTTTGGCATCCTTGTGCAGATGTCACATCTAATTTTACAGTGTAGGTTCCTGCAGCAGCGTAGTTCTTTGTTGGGTTTGATAAGGTAGACGTTGTGCCATCGCCAAAATCCCAGTTCCATTGGGTTATAGTGCTGGTGCCTGCCGTACTCAGATCATTAAAGTTAATCGTAGCGCCAAGACAGCCTTCGGCCGGTCCGTTAAATGCCGCTTGTGGTTCGGGAGAAATGGTATTTAATACTCTCATCGAGTCGTCGCTACACCCGTTATTTGAAACAGCCGTCAGGACAACGTTGAATGGTCCCACTCCGGCATAAGTGTGAGTTGGATTAGCTCCTGTTCCGTTGTTACCATCACCAAAGTCCCAGGTATAAGTAAGCAGCGAAGCGCTGCCATCACTTATCGTAGATGAACTTGCGAAATTGGCGCTGCCCAGGGGTAAACAGATATTAGGCAGATTGAAGCTGGCTACCGGGCTCACATGAACTGAAATAGGAAATGAGAAAAGATTACTTTGGCAACCCGAAACAGTCTCTACTCTTAATGTCGCTGTATAATTCCCTGCTGTCAAATAGGTATGCGTTTGGTTTATTCCTGAGGCAGCCGCAATAACCGGGGAACCGTCACCAAAATCCCAATACCATTTTGCCAGGAGCGTTCCACCGGTCACAGAAGATGAGTCGGAGAAAGTGATTGCCTTCTTTTGACAAGGAGGATTGAGAATTCCAAATTTAGCGATCGGAAGGTCATTTAGGGTTACTGTATGTGTCACTGTATCTGAAATACATCCGATATCCGTGATCAACGAAAATTTCACCTTGTAAGATCCCGGTCCCGCATACGCATGCGTTGGACTTTTAACGTTTGAACTATCACCATCATCAAAGCTCCAATACCAGGATGTCGCCGATCTGCCATTCGTATTTGAATTATTCGTAAACACGACCGGCATCGTTACACATCCATTGTTGTTAAAGCTAAACTCCGAGACAGGTGGATCAAAGACCTGCAAATTATATTCAATTTCCTGAAGGCCTGAACAACCCTCTGAGGTTGGATTCTGTGCCAACAGTCGAATCGGATAGTTTCCTGAAGCTGTAACAAAATATGGCGAGTTGAGTTTATATAGATACAGTTGTTTGCCATTCGCTATCCAAGTAGAATCATAAACCGGGCTGTTGTCTGTAATATCTGCAATGCCCATTGCATTTAATGCAGGTCCGAACACCCATTGGATCTTTGCAGGTTCATAAGGGAAAGTCATGGAGAGCAGGAATGGCGAATTCCTGCACGCAGCAGGAAAATTAACAGTAGCGTAGGCATTCTTTACTGTGACATACTGATAAAGATCTTTCACATTGGTACCCGCATTATAACCATACGACTCGGCATTTCCATAACCATATGCAATGGCATTAAAACCCGAGTCGGAAGTAACTGTATGTTGGCCGGCAGCGACGGGCTGTGTTAAATAAGAATATCCCGGAGCACGCGGATGTGGAATAAATGATGACGCAGATACAGGAGACCCATCCAATCTGAATGAACTGATGGCGGTGCCGGTATTTGGAATGATCACATTATAAAAATGTTGGGTGATCGAAAAATTGGGCGTGGCATTCCAAAGAATCCGACTGATGTTTTGCTCGATAGGACTCAAATAAATTACTTCCGGATCACCCGGCTGTGCGCCATTTCCGCATGCTCCCTGCGAAGTAATGTATTGAGCTACTAAGATTGCCTTATCCGCTTCAATTAGCTGAGGAGCCGAAGTCAGCGGTAACTCATAAAAGAAATTGTTCTGTAATGGCAAGCCAACCGGAATACCATTTACTTTTACTACAGTTGTAGGGTCCAATACACAAACGCGAAATATATTGTTTGGCATCAGACCACCGGTAGGAGACGTAAGATATTTTTTACCCCATGCAGATTTAGGAAAGGATTGAACCATGTAATTGTCGGATGAAGAAGAACTGCCATTGCAGGTAATACTAATTCTTCCACTTCCTGAAAAGACCCCGATCTTTTTACATGGACCTGTTCCGGTGCTTACACTTTGAATTTTGGAGCCCGTGAGATCAACGCTGCTATAAGGATTCACATTGCTGGTGATCGCTCCCATTACATTATATATTTCTCCTTGCTTTAAGGTTACTGTAAAAGGAACTCCTGCAGCATGATTAATGGTATTCGCTACAGGCGTTATATCGACGGTAGTCGTACCCGTATCACAGGCCACAACATAAAACCAACAGTTGGCATTAGCGCTGTTGGAAATATTCTTATAGTTGACCGAATAGTAATCCTTGCCAAGAGTATTTGTAGGAAATAATATGCAGGCGCCGGAAACGCTTTGATTATAAATGTGGGCATAGGCGACAATGGGTTTGTCGCTGGTGATATGAATTCCCTTCTTTTCAGGGCTGATGGACTCGCCTGTAAGCCTGGCATCCTGGGCGCCTGATTTCGGAATGGGATTAGAAGTAAAGACCGTGTTGGCTGGAATGTTGGAATATGTCTGGGAATATCCGGTGCCGGGAATCGTGACGGTAACAGTGGTAACTGCCTCGGTTGCGAAGTAAAGAACCATGTCCTGAGTACCACCTCCACCGCCATTGGTCATCTGCTGGTGGTATCCATAACCCACCCAAAAATCCTTTCCTTTGTTGGAAAAGTCCTGGGCATGTAATGCATTGACCGCCAGAAAGTTAAACACTAGGGTACTTAAATAATAAAAATTTCTCATTTAATCCAAAGTCCTCGGACAGATATGGACTCACAAAATAGCAAAAAGCTCCAAAACTACTAAGGAATAGCACGTATATATTTAAGACTGATGCGTAAATTCTCTAGAGGTAATTTATAGCAGCTTTACCCTGGCAAAATAGCAAATCTAGTATCGATAAATTTCGTAAAAACCCGATACCGCCTGAAAAAACTTGCTGGTAGGGCTTTCCAGCCTCCTTGTTATACCCTTTAGGTAAAATCGAATTTCTTAGATCTAAATATTCTTCACTACTATAGGTGGCATGAAATTTCGAAGTTGCCTCGATTGTCAGATCTATATTTAGCTTATTCACAACCCAGCGAAAAAGGGCAAGATCCCACTCAACCAACCACTGAAAATCGGTTTTATAAAAAATCTCCAGTTCGGGAGCATAATGGTCAAACCAGGGAGACTTCCGGTAACATGATTCGATGGTTTTCCAATGCTGTTCCTGCCAGGGATATTGATTGGCGAGCTCCACTTTCGTGATGAGGGTCTTTTGATTCCTGCCCAGAGTGAGGGGAACTGTCAATTGGATAGGTCCATTAGCTCCCGCGACAATGCATCGATTTCGAAAACTCATTTTCCGGTAAAACTCATATTCTTCAAAAACGAGATTGGTTGTGTTAATTAAAGCAGAATAGAAACTTATTGGTGCCAGATATTGAAATTCAACTAGTAATTTTTGATTCATCGATTTTTGTTTAAACTTTCGATTTTTTGACCAAACAGGTTACCAGGCATGTGCCCTACTGATCATTTTTTTATTTCGATAAATGTTGTATTTAATTAATTATTATATAATTATGTTATAAACATTATGCTATTAATATTAGCTGACATTGGATCGCTTTGGCAGATTTCGAATTCTAATAGATTTAGCACAGAAAAATATAGGATTTCAGAAGTTCTTTTTCGAACTTGTAATTCTTCCAACCAATTTAGCCCGGGGAGGAACGACGAAAAATTCTAATTACCCACAGATTGATAACTTAAATCAGCCGCTACCTTCTAAGCCCAAAGACGAGTCTCACGTTGGCATGATTTCCGCAGAGTCTGGGCTGTTGTTTGTATTTTAGTTAACCGCGTTTTGTTGAAATTACCAATATAAAAAAATGAAGGCATGAAGACGAGTACAGCTTTTAATGATACCGAAGAGGAAATTTCATTTCCCAAGAAGGGTGAGAACAGGCTATACCCTACCATGTTTTTTTACGACGAACCCCTGATCACCTGTGACCGGATACTTGACCTGTTCTCCAACCAAACGTCGGGGATAAAAGAATCTGAGATGATCCGGTTGTTGGATCTCGATCCGCGCAGTTCGGAGGCTGGTTCCGTGGCTCCTGCATTGGATAAATTAGTGAAGGACGGCTACCTTAAGTTGACCGGCAATGAAAATAACGTCTATAAACTCCGTGGCGAAGGCCTCTTATTCAAGAGGCTCGGGAACTATGAAAAATTTGTCGACAGGGAGAACCGAAAACAGGAAATCAGGGAGGCTATTCAACAATCCGGGATCAAGACCGATGTCAATGTGATAAAAACAGGAAAGTCAGTTCAAAGATTGGCTTCTATCCTCAAACCTATAGCAGTTGTCCAGGTAGTTGTGGCTGCCCTCACGTTTCTGCTGATAGCAGCAGCCGTGATATTGGCCTGGCTGACCTACAGGCAACAAGCGACCAATGAAAGCCTCGAAAGGAGAATAAGGATGCTCGAATTGGACCAGCCGAAATCTACGGTCCAGGCCAACAGCGCGGGGGTACAGATTATTCACGACACCGTATATGTGAATCGAATTTCCCCCAAAAGGTCGGTCGGCTCAAGAAGAAGATGATGAATAAATATGCCAATGAAAATTCCTTTCGGCTCCTATCCAATCGTCTTTTTCCTCTCTCTTGTTGTCCTATTTTCCTGTTCGTCGGTAAAGGAACCAGATTTTAAAGCCATCGAGAACGTGCGGGTGAGCCGTTTTGGTGCAAAAGAGTCTTCTCTTAACCTCGACATCCTGTATCATAATCCAAATAAGTTCAGGGTAAAATTGAAGCGCGCCGAGGGAGATGCCTGGCTGGATAGCAACTATCTCGGACATTTTATCATTGATAGTACGGTTCGCATAGAACCAGCCTCAGATTTCAGGTTACCGGTCACTCTTCAAATGGACATGACTTATTTCTTTCAAAACACGGCAGCAATATTCCTAAACAAAGAAGTATTGGTGAAAATTGAAGGAAAGGCTAAACTCAGTAAGGGCGCCATCTCTGCGCGCTACTCAATTCACTATGAAGGAATGCAAAACTTAAGCAAGATGGTGAAGTAACGGACCCGGATCATTTATCCGCCGCTGCTCGCAGGCTTCTTGAGCTTCGGATGACTACCTCCGTCCTCAGGCTTTTTGCAACTTTTTGGAAGTCGGTTATAGGAATCTTCGTTGGCGGGTACATCATCGGCATCATACCCGGCGTTTGCTATAGCCGTCTTAATTTCCTCGATATTGATTCGGTCGGTGACCCACTTAACTTTGGTCTCTCCTTTTCTATAGTTAACATTCACTTCCAGTACGCCATCATAGCGCTTAAGGTAGGTTTCAATCTTTGACTTACAAGTCTCGCAGAGAGCATTGGGGGTTTTGATCACCGCCGTCAGAACTGCCTTGGTTTGAGAAACTCCTGCATTCGAAATTGCAAACAATAGAATCAGGCCTATGATAGTTTTTTTCATCGGGTTATTTGTGAAGTAAATTTACAAAACGCCTTTCCAATTAGCTGGATCTTCGCGCCACTTTAACAAAATTTCCTGTTGACCAGCTGAAACCAGACCCTTTGCGATAGCCAGCTCCAGCACCATCTCATAGTTGGTAAGTGCATGGAAGGCTAATGATGCATTCTGTATTGCCGCAGTGGCCTGTGTAAATCCATAGGTAAATATGGATGTCATGCCAATTACTTCTAATCCGGAGTTCTTTAAGAGTTCAGCAACCTGTAAGCTGCTCTTACCGGTAGAAACCAGGTCTTCTATGATCACTGTTTTCTGCCCTTTTTCATAGTAACCTTCTATCTGATTGCCCAGCCCATGCTCTTTTGGTTTGGGCCTGACATATAAATAAGGAAGTTTTAATTGATCTGCCACCAGTGCTCCCCATGCTATACCAGCTGTGGCTACACCCGCCAACAGCTGGGCATCGGGAAATTTATCGAAGACCAGGTTACACATTTCCGACTTAATGAAGTCGCGAATGAAAGGAAATGAAAGGATTCTCCGGTTGTCGCAATAGATCGGACTCTTCCAGCCACTTGCCCAGGTAAACGGTTGATCGGGATTTAACTTTACTGCGTTAACTTGAAGGAGTTTTTCGGCGACAACTTTGGCATCTCTCATTTAACGAAGATATGTGAAACAATATTTTTAGGACTACCGTTGTCATTGGCTTAAGAAAGAATTTTGCCATGTATATTAAAATCTATTTTGACGACAAGCCACTTTTTCTCTGCGATGCCATCGAAGAAAAGATTCAACCATTTATTCATCACGACGATGCGGTATTCATCGATGAATTGGATTCTCACACCATAAAAAGCATGATCCATGAAATGCAGGAACCATCTGTGCATGCCGGTGTATTTTATCATTCAGATCTTGAAAAATTAAAAAAATCATTCTTCAAAAAATTCACGCTTGTGCAGGCCGCCGGCGGTTTGGTGACCAATGAAAATGAAGAAATCCTATTGATATTTCGACGGGGTAAGTGGGACTTGCCAAAAGGCAAGCTGGAAAATGACGAAAAGCTGGAGGACTGCGCTCTTCGCGAAGTGGAGGAAGAAACGGGGCTGATCAATATCCTACTGCAAAATAAACTGACCATCACCTATCATACTTATCACGAGGGTACTCATTTTATATTAAAGGAGAGCCATTGGTTTAAGATGAAAGTGGAAGGAAAACAAAATTTAGATCCGCAAACCGAGGAGGATATTCATGAAATTAAGTGGGTAGCGGCCGATGACCTGGAAACGTACCAAAAGAATTCTTTTCCTTCCCTATCCGACGTTTTTCAAACATACCTGAAACGAGTTTAGTCTTTCCGGAGTAGAATGGCCATCGTCAACCGGCTTATACAAATTAACCGCTCCTTTTCGTCTGAAATTTTTATCTCCCAAACATGAGTGCTGTTTCCCAGATGGATTGGCCGCGCTGTGCCTATAACGTAGCCCTCGCGTGCACCACGGATATGGTTGGCATTGATATCCAGGCCCACACAAAAATATTTTTCATGATCAATCACCATTGCCGAGCCCACGCTTCCAACTGTTTCTGCCAGGACGCAGGAGGCTCCTCCATGTAAGAGTCCGTATGGTTGTTTAGTACGATGATCTACTGGCATTTTAGCCCTCAGGAAGTCAGGGCCTACTTCGGTCCATTCAATACCTAATGTTTCCGTCATAGTCCCATTGCCGAAAGGCCTTAATTTTTCCAATGACAGGTCTTTATCAAACCAGATTGCCATGAACTATTTCTTTATTGATTTAAATACTATATCGGGTAAGAAATGACTTGCATCGCCATGATTGCGGATAATATCCCGGACAATGGTGGAAGCTACCGATGTATATTTAGGTTCGCCTGTAAGAAATACCGTTTCGATCGATTTATCCATAGTCCGGTTTGCATCAGCAATGGTCTTTTCATATTCAAAATCGCTAACATAGCGAATTCCGCGAAGAATAAACCGGGCACCTATCTTCTTACAAAACTCTACTGTGAGGCCCTCATAAATGGCCCCTTCGACTGTCTTTTCGTCTTTATAAATCTCACGGATCCATTGCAAGCGTTGTTCGGCGGTGTACATAGGGGCCTTGGAAGTATTGATGCCGATCCCAACGACGATCTTATCAAATAAAGGAATAGCCCTGTTTATGATGTCCACATGACCCAGCGTAAGGGGATCAAAAGTACCTGGGAAAAGACAGACTCTTTGCATCGGCAATTATTAAACGAAAGCTAATGATTATTATTCATTATTTTCTCCTGTCCTGCCGGCCAGAAGATATAGGACCGCCATCCTCACCGCAACTCCATTTTCCACCTGTTGTAGGATGATCGATTGCTTGCTGTCTGCTACATCGCTATCAAGCTCCACTCCGCGATTGATTGGACCGGGATGCATAATAACAATTTCTTTTTTCAAGCTGTCCAGCAGCCTCCGGTTAATTCCATATACGAGGCTGTACTCGCGGAGCGAAGAGAAAAGAACCTGGTTCTGTCGCTCCAATTGGATCCGAAGAACATTTGCCACATCGCACCATTCGAGAGTCTCTTTTAGATTATAGTTCACTGACACACCCAACGCATCCTGGATATATTTAGGAATCAGGGTTGGCGGACCGCAAACTGTAACTTCAGCACCCATTTTTTTCAATAGATAAATATTGCTCTGAGCTACTCTGCTATGCATGATGTCACCAATGATTGCCACCTTCCTGCCTTCCAGTTTGCCAGTACGATCGATAATTGAAAGGGCATCTAATAAAGCCTGTGTAGGATGCTCATTGATCCCGTCCCCGGCATTAATAATTGCCGCAGGAATATGCTCTGCCAGGAAATGAGGAGCGCCGCTGGCTCCATGTCGCATTACGACCATATCGACCTTCATCGAAAGGATATTATTCACTGTATCTAAAAGGGTTTCTCCCTTTGATGTAGAAGAGGCGGACGTAGAAAAATTGATCACATCAGCGCTTAACCGCTTTTCTGCCAGTTCAAACGAGAACCTGGTCCTGGTTGAATTTTCATAGAACAGGTTGACAATCGTCACATCACGAAGTGATGGGACCTTCTTGACGGGCCGCTGTAAGACTTCTTTGAATTGAACCGCTGTTTGAAGAATGAGGGAAATGTCGTTGGAAGAAAGATCCTTAATGCCTAGCAGGTGTTTTGAGGAAAGGCTCATTAAAAGGCGAAATTAGGAAAAAAGGCAGAATGGACATGCAGAAGATCCAACCGTGACATTAATATAGAACAACCTCTTTTTTATTCCACTCTACTTTTACTTTTTGGGAAACAATGGAATCAATGGATTTACCTACATAATCGGCCTGAATCGGAAACTGGCGACTAAATCTCCGGTCAATGAGAACGCAAAGACCCACCTTCTCGGGTCTGCCAAAATCCAGCAGCGCATCCAGTGCTGCCCGGATCGTACGCCCAGTGTACAATACATCATCAATCAGTACCACCTTTTTTCCTTCCACTGAAAACGGAATGTCGGTTTGGTTGGCAATATGCAATTCTTTACGGATATCATCCCGGTAGAAAGTGATGTCCAACTTCCCATAGTCGACCTTTACTTCCGGCAATTCATTTCTTATTTCTTCCACGATTTGATCTGATAAAAATACCCCCCTGGGTTGAAGGCCAATGATGACCGTTCCCGTGAGGCTTAAGTGGTCCTCCAATATTTGGTGGGCCAATCGTTTGATGGTTATTCCCAGTTCCGAGCCGTTGAGTATGGATCTCAAACTATTTTTTTATAAAAGTAATCATGTGCCTCCAAACTCCTGAATTAATATGGAAGCCATTTCTCCAACATAACCAATAAAATCTGCCGAATTCCTGTAATTCTAGAAGTTTTTCCTGGTGCGTTTACTCTTCCCGAACGGCTATAATACTCTGGGTGACCAGCGTGAAAAATCCAGCTGCTATCCTCGACGGCTCACGAAAAAAATATGGAGCTTAATTACTGAAAATCATTATTTTATATAATAAAAAGGGGCCCTTCTGCTTTGAATATCTTGGGAAATTTGCTAGCTTTATATTCAATTCAAACTGCATTTAATTAACCTTTATCTAAAACCAGTTATTATGAAAAAGATTATTTTAATTGCCATGTTCGGAATTATTACAACCTCGGCATTTTCTCAGATCAACAAGGGTCAATTATTAGTGGGCGGTAGTGCCAATTTTTCTTCATCCAAGCAAAACGATGTGCCCGATAGCAAGCTGACTACATTTCATTTTAGCCCTGATGTAGGTTATTTTTTCATCCCAAATTTGGCTGGGGGCTTACGCGCTTCCTTCAGCAGCTCCAAGTACGAAGACGAAGATGAAGCTTTTACATCAACATCAGTAGCGCCATTCGTCAGGTATTATTTTTTACCTGCAGAACAAAAAGTGAATGTTTTCGCAGATGCCAGCTATGGAATCGGTTCCGTTGGGCAGGGTGATAACGAAAGCTTCAATTATTTTGGAGTTATGGCTGGTCCTGCTGTCTTTTTAAATGAGCATACTGCCCTCGAATTTGCTATTCAATATCAATCCTGGGGTGGCGATGCATACAATGACAATCGCGAAAACTCTTTTGGCTTCAATGTCGGATTTCAAATCCATATAGGACAAGGAGAGCCTGCCAAGAAGAAATAAAAACTTAATTCTTTAAAAAAGCTGCCGCAGTTCCGGCAGCTTTTTTTATGCCCTTTCCAGCATATGCCCCCGCTTAGAAACCGGTACCGTTTATTCATGGTATCTAATTAATTTTATACCATGACAGCAAAGTGGCAATTGCATATCTCTTGCGTGATCCTGATAACCTTTCTTCTGATCGGTGGGTCGGTATATTCTCAGTCTACCCGGGACGTGAGTCGCGTGGAAAGCGGAATGGCAAATGAAGGCAAGACACGCGCCTTAATCATTGGTATATCGAAATATCAATACATAGATTCCTTGCAATACGCCGACCGTGACGCACAGGTTTTTGCCGAGTATTTAAAGAGCAATAGTTTTTGGCATGTGGGCAAAGATGATATCACCTTGCTTGTAAATGATAAGGCCAAGAACGGAGACCTTATCACCCAACTGGCGCGTATAGCAAAAGCCTCCAACCCCGGTGACAACCTTTTGTTTTACTTCTCCGGCCATGGCGATGTGGAAACGATCACTCAGTTCAACAACGGTTTCTTACTGGCCTACGATACGTACACAAATAATTATATCGCCGGGGCCTTACCCATCAGCTTCCTTAAAGAATTATTTGTCACTCTTCTCAATAAAAATGTCAAAGTGCTGCTGGTCACCGATGCATGCCGCTCCGGAAAATTAGCCGGCGGCATGAAGGGAGCCGAATTTGCGGCGACAGCGATCAGTAACATGTGGAAGAATGAGATCAAGATCCTAAGCTCCCAACCCGGCCAGCTATCTTTTGAAGGGACAAAATGGGGTAACGGTCGCGGAGTCTTTTCTTATTACCTGGTAAAAGGACTGAATGGTGAGGCCGACGCCAATAAAGATTCATCTATTACACTGGCTGAATTGGAAATGTTTGTCGGCAACAATGTCGCAAGGGAAACAGGAAATAAACAACAACCCATATTTGAAGGTCCAAACAAATACTCTACGATACTTGCCACATTATCGCCTCCTGTTATTTTGGCTAACCCCAAACCCGGAGGTAATCAGTATATCCCACCGAAGAAAATATTCCGTGTCCCCGAGGATACTTGCCTGCATTATTATCGCGAATTCCTGGAAGCAATTGAAAAAAACAAATTTGATAACGGCGATCCCCGTTCGGCGTCGACATTATATAACAAGTTAAAGGCCTGTAGCCGGGATACGAATATGGTGTTGCAAGCCAATTCCCAGTTGCTGGCTGGTTTGATGAACAGCGCCCAGGAAATTGTAAACAATTCTTTTATCGGCCAAAAATTAGTGGGAGATAAAGACTTCGATAAAGGCATCGCCCTGATCGATCAGATCATAGGAAATAATGACCTGCAATTGCCGTATGACCAGCACATGAGAAATCTCAATCGCTATTTTCTTGTCATGCAAAAAACAACGAATGATAGTGCGCAGAGTAATTATTCATTGGATCAACTGGACCGCATGATGGATTCAGCTTTGGTGGAAGAACCCGACGCTGCTTACCTGCTGACGGCTAAAAGCAGGATAGAGATGAAGCGGGAAAATTGGGAAAATGCCATCGAACTGCAACAAAGGTCTCTGGAAAAAAGTCCCGGCTGGCTTACACCAAAATACTACCTGGGTATGGCCTACGGCAATAAGAAAAGCTATGATAAGGCCATTGAGTTTTATGAAGAAGTATATAAGAAGGATAGTCTTAACCAAACCTTTGAATGTACCAAGTGCGCGTTTAAGATGATGGCCGAATGGGCGAGGAAGCTGAAAATGGATAAGAAATCAGCAGAATATTTTCTCAAATCCATGGAATTCTTTCCGGTGTTTCCCGAAATCCCCGATCCCTTCGAAAATGAATTCTTCATGAATCATCCCGGTAAGGATAGCAGTGGCAATCCCGAGGTGATGCCAGCCAATCCATCCTTCAATCGCAACCTGAGGAAACAACTGGAAAAACAACTCGCAGGGCTTCCAATTCCAGGATATGTGCTTGATTCGATAAAAATCGGCATGGTAAATAGAGATGATTCCGCAGGCTTTTATTTTACACGCGGTCTTTTATCTAAGAAAGATCCGGGCAAGCCTGATTCCTCCACTTACTTTTACAAGAAGGCTATTGAGCTTGACCCGGATGAAATCTTTTTTATGGAAACGCTGATCGACCACCTCCAGGAAGCGGGAAAAGAGGATCTCGTACAAAGCTTTCTGCCGTCGAGGATTAACAACTATCACGAAGAGGAACGAATGGACCTCAGAATCATGTTGGCTGCCTCATATCTAAAATCCCGTAAGCTGAGGCAGGCCTTCCTGGTATATAAAGGGATGATTGAAGCTGGCGAATTTAGCTGCGCGGATCTAAAAAAACTTGACACCGAATTCGGCAAGCTGCCGGAATACAATCAATACATGAAAACCTGTAAAGATCGAAAACCTGAAGGAGATAGAGACGACGACGAGAATTGATCAGGGATTAGAGACCTATCTCTTTAGGCCTCTGACATGAAGGGATAACGGTAATCGGTAGGCGCATTAAAAGTTTCTTTGATCGTTCGCGCACTCAACCACCGGTACAGATTGAGAATGGATCCTGCCTTGTCATTTGTTCCGCTGGCTCTAGCACCGCCAAATGGTTGTTGTCCAACCACAGCGCCCGTAGGCTTATCATTTATGTAAAAGTTTCCGGCGGCATTGCGAAGCCTGTTAGTTGCTAACTCAATAGCTGCCCTGTCTTTGGCAATAACGGCACCCGTGAGTGCATAAGGTGATGTGCTGTCCACCAATTCCAGCGCTTTTTCAAATCCATTGGCCGGATAGACATAGACGGTAAGCACCGGGCCGAATATTTCTTCACACATCGTAACATATCTGGGATTCTTTGCTTCAATCACGGTGGGCTGAATGAAATAACCCTGCTTCTTATCACACTTCCCTCCTACCCAAATTTCCGCCTTTGGGTCTTTTCTCGCCTGGTCGATATATGACTTGATCTTATCAAAGCTTTTCTCATCGATCACTGCATTGATGAAGTTGGAAAAATTCTCGACGCTTCCCATTTTGAAACTCTTAATCCCAGCGATGAGTTTTTGTTTTACTTCTCCAACGAGATTCGACGGAATGTATGCCCTCGAAGCGGCCGAACATTTCTGTCCCTGGAATTCAAAAGCACCTCGTAATAGTGCCGTAACAACTACATCGGCGTCGGCGCTTTTATGAGCCAACACAAAATCCTTTCCGCCGGTTTCACCAACGATTCGCGGATAAGATTTATACATCGCCATATTCTTTCCTATCGTCTCCCACATATTATTGAATACAGCCGTTGACCCCGTAAAATGAACACCGGCAAAATCCCGATGGTTAAAACAAACTTTGCCGATCGTAGGGCCGTCCACGTAGATCAGGTTGATTACGCCATCGGGCAGCCCCGCCTCTTTTAATATCCGCATGAACATCTGGGCAGAATAGATTTGTGTATTCGCGCATTTCCATACGACTACATTTCCACACATGGCCGCAGAAGTAGGAAGATTTCCGCCAATAGCTGTAAAATTGAATGGAGTTATCGCCAAAACAAATCCTTCCAGCGGACGATACTCAAGGCGGTTATGCATACCGTCGCCGCTGATCGGTTGTTGCTTATAGATCTCACCCAGGAAATGAACATTAAACCTTAAAAAGTCGATCAACTCGCAAGCGGCATCTATCTCTGCCTGAAATGCATTCTTGCTTTGGCCAAGCATGGTCGTTGCATTCATGTAAGGGCGATACCTCGTGGCCATTAAATCTGCCGCCTTCAAAAAAATACTTGCTCTGTTTTCCCAGCTCATATTCATCCAGCTCTCCCTGGCGGCCATCGCTGCATCAATGGCCTGCACCACATGCTTTTGCTCACCAGCATGAAATTCTCCAAGTACGTGGCTGATCTCGTGGGGAGGGCGAATGAAAGATTTCTTATTAGTGCGAACCTCTTTCCCACCGATATACATCGGAATATCGATCGATGTTCTTTTTAGTTCCTTGAGGACTTCCTTTAACCTTTTTCTTTCCTCACTGCCCGGTGCATAATCCAGCACGGGTTCATTGGAAGGCATGGGATAATCAAAATTTCCTGTATTCATACAGGCACAAAGATACGGTGACCCGGCTGATCACCGGTAGTTGACGATAATGGTCTGGGTTTTCAATACTTTTTCAGTATCACCATCTTTCAACAGCACCAGGTAAGCCCCGCGGGCCAGCGTCTTTTCAAAATAAACGGATTGTGGTCCATATCCTGTGCTGACCTGACGACTCAGCATTTTCTTGCCACTGCCGTCGAACATCGAGACGTGGATGGTTTTGTTAGATGAAGATTCCAGACCGGAGATTGTAAAATAATCGCTGGTGACAGTGGGATAAATATTGATCGATGACGGTTGCTGATGGCAGGGTCGAAGAGAATGAACAGCGCTAAATTCTTGCTTGCCATCCAAATAGTCTGCACGGATCCTGTAATAGATGATCTCATTTGAATTTAAAGGAGCGCCATCGGTAAATTGGTAAGCTGAACTGCCGGGAGGTAAACTGCCCAGGTATTGATAATTTTTCCCATCACTGCTTCTTTCAACCGAGTAACGTGCTACCTTTTCTTCATTGGCTACACTCCACTCCAATTGTCTGCTGCAATCAGAAAGTAACGATGATTCAAATTTTAGCCAACTTATTGGAAGTACAAAAAATAAAGACCGCGTTGAAATGGCCACGATCACATGGGTGTCATTGATCCCATTGCCCTTTGCTTCATCAAATACAGGGTTACTTAGATTGTCTACATCGGAGATTCCTCTTCCCACAAAAGAAGGAGCTTGCGTCATTTGGAAACTGTGAGTAGTTGTACCCAGGTAAAGAACCGAATCATTGGAATTATAGAAAAGATGATTTGATCCGAAAGGCGCGCCGGTCTTTCCAAGGTAGTCATCCGCACTGCCACCGATATAGGAAAGATAATATTCTGTGGTCAGATCAAGATCGCAGATCACAAAAACCATATCATGGTTACCGGAATTGTTTGGACTAAAAAATGTGCCCGAATTAAAATTACGAGTGGCCAAATCCATTGAAAGCGTTGAACCAAAGCTGAGCAAGGCGATTTGGTTGTTTACAACCACGGGACGAACGGAGACGAGAATATCATCGTCGAATCCGCCCATAAACGTTGCTTTGTATCCGGCACTGCCATCATTGTAAATCTTCGCCATGAATCCATCGATATTTCCATTCCGTGTGGGCTGAAACGGAGTGCCCGTCCCCAGCGGAAAATCATTGCTATTGGTTTCTCCAACCACTACAGATACCGAATCACCCAAACTATAAATACCCCATCCAAAATCGCTACCTGCACCTCCCATCTTGTCGACGATATCGAAATTGACAGGCCCCAGCAGCGGAACATGTAGTTTACCAAATAAGGCTTCCTGTCCCGTTCCGTTGTCTGGAATGGTCGCATTCACCTCGTTAATATTTCTTGTATTCCCCGTAAAGACGACATCTCCACTACTCAATAATTGGAAATCATTGACGAGATCGGAACTATTTCCGCCAACATAAGTGCCAAAACTAAGTGTATGAAATGAAGTGAATTTGCCAATCCACGCCTCTGATGTTCCACCATAAACATTATCCGCCGAATTCAGGAGATAGTCGGGTCCGGTTGTAGAAAGCACATCTGAAACCACCAACGAAACATAAAATGAACTGTCTGCTGTTGCCCTTATTGTTAAGGCCTCATCGGATTGTGCCCCTCCCAAAAAACTTGAATAGGCCAGATTATCGAGCCGCAGGTTGAATACTGCGATAAACCCATCCGTATTTCCGTGGTAAACTGAATCAAATGCAGGGAATGCTCCATCTGCCAACTTAGTGACGGGAAAATCAGCAGAGGAAGTATAACCACAGATATAAATAAAGGAGCTGCTAATAGACAGGCCAATGGCAAGATCTCCATCGGTACCTCCGAAATAAGTGACAAAGCGAATCGTCTGTCCATTCTTTGTCAATGCATACACAATAGCATCCGTCACTCCCTCAAATGAGCCGTCATAAGCTCCGGAAAGAGCTGCCTCATAAAGATTGCTAACCTGGATATTGATAGCGCCGGCACAATAGAGCAGCTCCGTACTGTAGTCATATTGTATCGCATAGAGGTATTCATCATAATTTGAACTACCGCCATCGACGAAAGTCCCCCAAAGTAAATCGGGATCGATGACGAGAGGATATTTGTTCAACCATTTTTGAGTTCCTTTAAAATGAACTTCATGATTATTTGCTAATGCAAATTGGACATGTGTAGGCACCTTACCTTCCGGAGTTACATAATAACTTTCCGGAAGGCGCATATTAAATACTCCCAAGCCAAGGCTGATCAGGAGTTCTCCTTTTTCAGACAGCCCAAGTTCTTTCTGCCCAATAAATTTCATTCTGATTTGATCTGGATCTGCCCCGGGCCATGCGATCCAATCAAATTCGAGCTTTCCATTCTCCTGGCTGTATAATCGCAGATCAATACCCTGGTAGATATTTTTCAGAATGATCTCCCCATAACTCTCCGCTTTGATGGCAGGGCCACCATTGGCACTCATGTTAAAATAATTCCTTTCAGTCTCAAACCGATTTTTTTTCTCGTAACTCTTGAATCCATCGGAGCCACTGAATTGGACGGTAAATGAATTATAGTGATATTCCTTTTCCAGTAAAGCAAGCCTGGATACATCATTTTTTTCTGTGACTGGAACTTTCTTATCCGTCCCCGGCTCTGTAACTACTATACGCAGACAGTCTTTTTCTATAAATACAGTCTCGGTCCTGGTGGAGAAGTAAGCCACCACTTTGGATGGAAGTCCTAATTGCCCAATATTTTCTATCAACTGAAACCGAAGGCTGTTCTGTTTTAGAGTGTTTCTAACATTTTTTTCAACGTCCGGAGTTATTTGAGAAAGATTATTTGCAGTTTTTTCTTTTTTGAAATTCTGTGAATGAGAAAGGAGGGATAAAAATTGACAGACTGATAAGGAAAAAATATATAGGAAGATATACTTTACAGAGAGCGGGCTTTTTTTCTCCAGGAACCGGCCGGAAAAGCCCTTGCCCTTGGAGCTGTTGGTTTTCATTGGATCACGATTTAGGTGGCGGAAGAGGAATAAGTATAACAAACTTTAGACCAATAAAGAACGAATCTCAGCGGGAACTACTCAATCTTTAAGGATGTTTTACTTGACGTATAAACGTAGTTATCCGAAATTAACTGGAAGAATGAGCTTCTTTCTCACTCATCAGGTAGGCCTTAATGAACCCATCTAATTCTCCATCCATGACGGGTTGCACATTTCCCACTTCAAAATCCGTTCGATGGTCCTTGATCATCTTATATGGATGAAAAACATAACTGCGGATCTGGCTGCCCCACTCGATTTTCTTTTTCGTAGAGTTGGCCGCATTCCTCACTGCTTCTCTTTTTCTCAATTCCTCCTCATAAAGCCGGCTCTTCAACATTGTCATGGCCTTTTCCCTATTTTCTCCCTGCGTCCGTGCCTGTTGGCATTCTACGACGATGCCAGATGGTCTGTGTGTCAGGCGGACCGCTGTTTCTACCTTGTTTACATTCTGGCCGCCGGCGCCGCCGCTGCGAAAAAATGCCCATTCAATATCGGCGGGACTAACTTCAATTTCAATGGTGTTGTCGATGAGAGGATAGACATAGACGGATGCAAAAGATGTATGTCTTCTCGCATTGCTGTCAAATGGTGAAATGCGAACCAGCCGGTGAACGCCACTTTCCGCTTTTAAGAACCCATAGGCAAAGGGACCATCAAACTGAAATGTACATGTCTTGATGCCGGCACCATCCCCGGCCTGCCAGTCCAATTCGCTCACTGACCAACCTTGCTTCTGTCCGTACATGCGATACATGCGCGCCAGCATCTCAGCCCAATCCTGGCTCTCGGTGCCTCCTGCTCCACTATTGATCTGTAATACCGCGGGCAATTCATCCTCCGGTTCATTCAATGTACTCTTAAACTCTGCTTCTTCAATGGCATTGATGGCTTTCTGGTATGCGTCCCTGGTTTCTTCCTCGGTCGCGTCTCCGGACTTCCAAAAATCAAACAGCACGGCAAAGTCTTCCACAGAAGAGTCGACCTGCTCATACATTTTTAACCAGTATTCGTTTTGTTTGATATTTTTCAGGATCTCCGTGGCTCTCTTGTTATCATCCCAAAAGCCAGGACTTAATGAAAGCTGCTTTTCTTCATTGATTTTATATCGTCGGTTTTCCACGTCAAAGAAACCTCCTTAGAACGGTTACACGTTCTCTCATTTCCTGTATTTTTTCTTGAGTCATAAGTTTGCAAAGATAACACTTTACATGCTTTAAGCACCGGCCCTCAGCAAGTCATTCGGTTGCATTGAAGAACCATTCCATGTTCCTCCAGTATTTGTCTTTTCGAATGAAGAAGGTGATCTCATAATCCCAACCTGTATTCTCCAGGTAGCGATGGATCTTTTTGGAGATGGTATTGTAATCGGAGCTGTAGCAAAAAATGGTTCGCTGATCATTATGGGTTTGATGACCAACATAGGCAAGGTCTGATTGACCAAAGAGACTCAATAGTTCATTTTCGATCTCCTGCAATTCTTCTACCTGTTTCTTATCTGGCAATCCCTTGTCCTGCCCCTTAAATTCGATATCGATTTGAACGCACCATGGAAACGCCGCCTTAAATTCCCAATTCTTAAAACCGGCGTTGATCGTTGCATAAAGCACCCTCCCTTCACTGTCTTCGGATTCAAGCACTCCATAACTATCCTCGGGCTTGCGAGCTTCTAATTTTTCATATTTCTCAATAAACTCTTTTTCGCGCCATCGCAGGTATTCTTCAAGTTTATCTAAGGGGATCAATTCGATATCATCGCCAGGCATGCCTTTTACTTCGTAAGAGTCAATTAATGTCGCCGTATTTAATTCTCCCAAAGCGTTTTCAAGGAAAATAATGCCGGCTGACTGGAATTTGCCCTTTTCTTCTGAATTAAATTCAGGATGGACCAGTATTATATTTATTTCATCGGGATAATTGGCGTCGACATAGGGATAAAATTTCATGTTCGAAGAACTAAACTCCCGGTCGTACATTTTAATACTGACCTTGTCCAGTCCAAGAGGTGGTTTATGGGCAGTAATTAGCCAATCGTCAAAGGGCGGTGCTGCGTTCACCAGGTCTTCCACCTTACAAAAAAGGGAGATGTCGCCGTCGGAAGTAATGATGAGCTCTGATTTATTCTTCTCGTAGGGCCCGGCCAGGGCCTTAAACCACCGGTTAAACGGCTTCATATTGCCAATCAGTTCATCCAGAAATTGCTGCACTTTTTCTGAATCATCGAGGATGGTGGAGAAGCGGTCTTTATTGGATGCAAACCATTTCCAAAAATTATCAGCCAGGACCTTTTCATTCTTTTTGCCAAATATTTCCCCTTCAACGGGCATCCTTTTTTTTCAAATGTAGCTAATTTGAATCAGCGATCTGGGTAAATCATTACCAATCAACAGTGTAAACCCTTAGTAAAATCAAATCGGGTAAAATTGCCCTTGCACCAATTTCTACACCATATTATATTCACCCAATTTATTTTTCGTTTCACCGAGCCGACCTATGAAAAACCCATCAAATGGCTTGCCACTGGCAGGTTATTTACTACTTATCGTCGTTCTTTCCTCGCTTTCTTCCCATGCACAACAGGGCATTACCTCTATTCAAACGGATAATATCGTTCAATCATTAGTAACGCATTCCAACACAAAAGGGGCAGGGCTTCGCAACGGCGCGACCCTGATCTCAAGCTGGGATAGCACTGGCACTTATACCGTACGTTTCAATGCCCCAGCGACCGCCAATATTTTACGGCTGCGGCAGTTTTCGGTAGGCAGTTTCAGTTCCTCCGCCATCACCTTACCGGTCGATGCCACCGTAAAACTTAGACGATTAGCCAACACCGATGTTGGCGATGCAAGAAACTACTATAATTTCTGGGCACAATATTCATCCACGCCAAATCCAGGCGATTCGACAGGCACTTTCGATTTTACGGCGCCCGAAGTCACCAGTCCTGAAAGCGCATTTGTATTGAATAACCTCACGAGTGGCTACGATAACATTTTTCAAAATACTATTGCCAGTCCTCACTTTGGCAACATTGAGCGAGTCGACTTTATCGTCTCCGAAGGCCTTCAATGTTTCAGCAGCACCGATCTGGCGCAAAGTGGCGTAGCCGTTATTGACCGGGGTACTGGTGATCCTTTTAAAATAGCAGCTATTACCGCTATCAACGCGTCTGGAGATCCTACCAGTTTCGGCAGCTTGATTTCTGTGACGGCGGCCAATTTTGGCGGCAATTTATTAGCCGCAGCGTTCAACTACGGGATCATGATCAATGACTCCAAATATTATTCGCAGAGCAGGCCATCCACCAGGTCATCACAAAATCTAAGAGGCGTTTATATCAGCCTGGCGGATCTGGGACTCACCATTGGACAAAGATTCTATGGTTATGCATTGTTTGGGTCGGATGTGACGACGGCTAACCCCGATTGGACCACTTACCCTAATAATTCGAATAACGGTTCTCAGCTCGATCCTGTGAATATCATGGGACTGTATAAAACAGCGGGCTCCGCTCTACCCATTCCGGTTCGTTTTACGGCAACTCGCGAGGAAAATTCAGCAAAGCTCGATTTTACGCTATTCAATGAATTTACGGGCGATCACCTGATCGTGCAGCACTCCACGGATCAGGTTCATTTTAGTGATCTTAAGGAATTACAGGTGCGCGCTACCGGTAGTTACACTTTCACCCACGAAAATCCCGGAGACGGCACTCATTATTATAGATTGAAAATGGTTGATAAGACCGGAGCAGTTACGAATTCCCAAACGCGGATGCTAAAATTCGAGAACACGCCTTCAATAACCATCTATCCTAATCCCGCAACTTCAAAATTGAATATTCAATTGCCCTCATCCTGGTCGAAAGAAACGATCTCCGGCGAGATTTTTACAAACTCAGGCCAACTCGTAAAAAATATCTCATTCGACCGCCCCGACATAAAGCATTCTATAATCGTCAGTTCACTGCAACCAGGTACCTATCTTTTGAGGTTAACCAGGAGCGCAGATCGTACGGTGTATAGACAAAGCTTTTCGGTAAAATGACCTCAAGCAGGTCCCGCTCAAAAAATTTCACATTTCCTGTAGCAAATTCTCTCCTACCTTTTGGTGGTGAAGAGGATGATGATTATACTATGCTGTTCCTGGTTAGCCCATGCCTCCGCCCGTTCGCAAGACCTGAACGGCTTTTGGAAAGGGTCTATCGGCATGATCGGTTGCTTTGCAGACAATAACATCGAACTCGAGCTAAGCATGAAGGACCAGGTTGCCAATGGAGATTCTTACCATTTTCAAAATATTGACAATTATGTCAAGAAAAAATTCAGGGGAATTTATGACCCTTCGCAAAAAAAATTGTCACTGCAGGAAGGATTGGTTACAACCTATCACATTCCCCGCCATTGCGTCATATGCATAAAGAACTTTGATCTCGAATATAGCCGGGCAGGAAATGTAGAAACCCTGAGCGGCCAATGGACGGGAAGCGTAGTAAACAATAATCTTAGCTGCGGAGGCGGACGAATTATACTTACCCGCATCAGAGAATCTTCCTTCAAAGAGGTCCCGGAAATAAAAGTAGATACAGGTACCATTCGCCTTGATTTTTATGATAACGCGGAAATTGACGGTGATTCCATCACCGTAAGAGTGAATAACAGGATCGTGTTTTCTCATCAGCGTCTTACGGGTCGTCCGCTTACCACCTATGTGAAAGTAGATCTGTTGAATAATTTTTTTGAAGTTGAGATGATTGCAGAGAACCTGGGTTCGATTCCTCCGAACACGGCTGTACTGATCATTACAACTGGTAATAATCAACATCGCCTGACTCTAAATTCTACAGATACAAAGAGTGCAAGGGTGCGACTGGTTTACGAACCTCCTGAAGATAGAACTGCATTGAAATAACTTTCCTTTACTAATCCTTAAATTGCTTGCTAAACAAAATTTTAATGAAAAAATTGTTTTCTGCGCTTGCCATGCTGATATATATCAGCATTCATTCCTTTTCGCAGGTCATCCCTTTATGGTTGAGATATTCTTCCATTTCACCAGACGGAAAAAATATCTTCAGATCGGCAAATTGCTTGGAATGCCACCTGCAACTGGAGGAAGCGGTCAGGGAGTTAATGAAAGAGCTCAAGTGATCCGCCAAGAACAATTTGCTTAAAAGTGACTACTTAAAGTCAATCCGATAGTGGAGGGGTCACCGAGGTGGATGGCGCCAAAATCGTATGCATAGGCAATGTATTTTTTGTTGCCTATATTTCTCGCCCAAAACATGCAGTCTGCATGCCTGGTTGAAACGCCAAAACGCGTATTCAATAAGCTATATGCTTTCTGAACAATGTTATTCGCCAGGTCAAAGTACTGTTTGCCAACCGATATCCATTCGCCCCTAAATATCAATTTTACTGCAGATTTAGCGGAGAGATCGATAGCATATTGAAGTGCAAGCATGGAAGTCATCTCCGGGGTAAAAATCTGTTTTTTCCCAGCAAGGTCCACGGAAGCGCCATTCTGCGATAGTTTTAGGTTTTTATATTCCGCATCCGTGAGACCGAAATTATAATCCACCTGTAAGCCCTTTACCGGCGTCGTTGCTAATTCAAGTTCAACACCCTTACTTGTCAATTTACCTGCATTGCGGGTGATAGTGATCGCATCAGGGAGTATGAGCGTCGGCACCTGCGCATCGTTGACATGAATCAGAAAAATGGCGAAGTTCACCCGCAAGCGCTGCTGCAGGAAACTATTTTTCGTACCCACCTCCAGGTTATTGCTGTATTCAGGCTTGAAAGGATATAACGGCAATTGAGATGGGTCCGAAGATAATTGTGTCAGTCCTCCGGTACGATAACCACGGCTATAATTGATATATATATGGTTAAGTGGCGAAGGTTTCCAGGAAAGTCCCAGCCTGGGAGACACCGCGCTGAAATGTGCACGACCAGTCGTGTCCGGTCGGATGTCAAAGACCGGGTTAGGGTCTGGATCTTTCTGGTATTGTCCCAGCACATTATACTTTTTGTTTTCATAATCATATCGCATGCCTGCGATCAGATCCAGTTGGTCATTGATTGAATAGGTCGCCTGTCCGTAGAATGCGAAACCGGAGCTCTTGCCCTTGGTCGTGTTGATCACCGAAAAGTCGGTTTCCGTTAGGCCCAGCAAGGCGGCATCTTTTCCGAAATGCGTCGCCTGTTTATTCGGGTTATCCTGGAAAAAAATATAGGTTCCCGCCGTCCATTTTAATGACGACACAGTAGAGGCTGGCGAAGTAAACCGAAACTCTTGTGTGAGCGCTTTAACTTTATTCCATTTCCCTGGATAGTTGTTAATGATCGTTACTCCATCTATTGGCGAAAAATCGCCGTCCAGAGGTTGATTATAATAACGGTGATTGAGTTGATATGCCGTCTGCGAACTGAAATTCAGCGCTTTTCCTGAGGCACTTGCAGTGAAAGAAGCGTTGAAAGTATTGTCAATCATTTTCGCAGTAGCGTTTTGATTTAGCAAGAATGGGTTTTCAAAGGCTTCCTCTACCCCATTTACCAGTGGAAATGGACCATTGTTACGATGGTTGTTATGTTTAACATTCAGACGGAAGGACCACGTGGAGTTGGGAATATATCGCAGGTCGTAGTCTACCATCACGCTATGCTGTCTATCAAAGGAGGTATTGTTCAATTGATTGGTATAATAACCCTTTCTTGCTTCATACATGCCCGAAACTCCCAGGAAAAATTTGTCTTTAATCAGTGGTCCCCGAATGCCTGCCACATATCGCTGCTGTCCATGGTTGCCGATATTTACTTCTGCAAATTCATTGAGCACATTGGTTGGCTGCCTGGTGATGATATTGATCACACCACCCATAGCATTCCTTCCATACAATGTGCCTTGTGGTCCCCTCAATATCTCGATCCGTTCGATATCCAATAATTGTGCGATATAGGTATCCAGGCCAAATTGATTTACTCCATCTATATAAGTAGCTATGGCCGGATCGTATGATGTAGTTGTAATACCCCGGATCGAAGTGACATTCCTGTTGTCCCCCGAGTTTGAAGAATAGAGATTCGGAACAATAGCTGTCAATTCATGACTGTTCCATAATCTATACTGCTGAACCTGCCGACCTGAAATGGCGCTGATGCTTAGGGGAACCTGTTGAAGAAATTCTTCTGTTTTCTGGGCAGATACCATCACTGCATCCAGTTGGACAGCTGCGTCTGGTAAGTGAATCTGCACTGGTGACGATGTAGCGGTCCCCAATTCAATATCCAGGTCAATGGTTGCATAACCGATTGCGGAGACCTGGACGATGTATTTCCCAGCAACGACATTATTAAGGCTAAAATTCCCTTGCTCATCTGAAATAGCTCCGCGATTGCTATTCAGTAAATAGATGCTGGCAGCGGCGATCGGGTTTTGCCTGGAATCGGCCACATGACCGGAGAAATTGATGATTCGTTGACTTTGCGAGGCGCCGGCAAAGACAAGCATAAACAGGAACAGGATGGCAATTCTCATAAAGTAAGATTGAATTTTACGGGGATCGGGGATAAAAATAAATAAATTATGCAGGAAACTGAAAGGCTATTCCAAATGGATTGGAGGAATACAAAAAAATCCTACATTTAGGGCCCTTTCATGAGATTGCTTGCCCTCCAAATTCTATTGTAATTAACTCTATTTTTAAGATCCGCGATTCAACTAAAAAATAAAGCTTTACGTGTAATGAAACATTGCTTAGTCGCCCTACTTTTTATTGCTAATAGCTGCATGGGCCAAAACAAATGGGAGGCTGAAATAATGGCTGGCATATCTGGCTATAGCGGCGATCTCACCCAACCTTTTGTCTCCGTGCATACGATGAGACCGGGCTTTAATGTTGCGCTGAAATACGAGATTGCAGATATGGCTGTCATTCGAGCCGGAATCAGCTATTTAAAGGTGATAGGAAATGATAAGTTCAACCGAAACTCGGATTTAGTAGCAAGGAACCTGAATTTTCAATCCAACATCCTGGAGGGAAGTCTATGCCTCGAGTTTAATCTGTTTGAGTCAGATTTGTTCTTTGGCTATCCCTACATTTTTGCCGGCGTCGGCGTGTATCATTTTAACCCTTACACATTTGATAAGAATAACGAAAAAACCTACCTCCATCCGTTGAGCACCGAGGGACAGGGTTTGTCGGAGTATCCAAACAAAAAGCCCTATTCCCTCACTGGTTTTTGTCTTCCGTTTGGCGGTGGTTGGAAATGGGAACTCAATTCCGTCTATGATCTCATTTTTGAAGTCGGTTATAGGTATCTATTCACCGATTATCTGGACGATGTAAGCTCAACTTACGTTGATGCCGAAACGCTTTTGGTAAAGAAGGGTCCCAAGGCCGAAGAGTTAGCCTATCGTCAGGCGGTTGGCAATGGAATTGAAGGAGATATCCGCGGCAACCCGAAAGTAAAGGATTGGTATTACTTCAATGGAATCAAGTTATTGATACACCTGAATGGAAAGAAAAGTAAATAAAGCTCCATTTTAAACCCAATATTATGAAGTACGCAAAATTGCTTGCAGCGTTCATTATTTTTCTTGCTTCATGCAAAAGCAACGATAAAAAGACAGACGAAACTCACCCAACGCCTTCCGGTATTAAAGAAATAAATACCACCTATACTCTCGATAGTGTTACAATGAACGGTTTTGTCGCCTACGATTCCGCGAACACAGACAAAAGACCTGTCGTTCTCATCATCCACGAGTGGTGGGGTCTGAATGATTACAGCAAGATGCGCGCACGCGAACTGGCCAAGCTGGGATATTTGGCATTTGCCATCGACCTGTATGGTAATGGGAAAAGAGCCAATGATCCCGAAGAAGCACAGAATCTGTCAGCGCCTTTCTATGCTGACCCGCAAATGACGAAGGCCAGATTTGATGCTGCGCTCGCCAAAATAAAATCATATCCGGAAGCTGATGCAAGCAAAATCGCCTCTATCGGATATTGTTTTGGAGGCGCTATGTGCCTGAACCTTGCGAGACTTGGCGAGGATTTAAAAGGTGTGGTTAGTTTTCACGGAAATCTTGTAGGAGTAACTCCAGACAAGACCACGTTAAAAGCTAAAATACTGGTCTGCCGCGGCGATGCCGACAAATTTGTATTGGAACCTGAAGCAGCCCAGTTTACGAAGCAAATGGATTCGGTAAAAGCGGATTATACAGTTAAAGTATATCCAGGCGCCACCCATTCCTTTACCAATCCGGAGGCAACAGCAATTGGGAAGAAGTTTAGCTTGCCTCTCGAATATAATGCCGCCGCAGATTCTGCTTCATGGAAGGATATGCAGGAATTCTTTGTCCGGATATTTAAATAAGCACCTAAATTTTTACCGCCTTCGGTAGTAATAATGGTCCACCACAAGCAGGTAAGATCAATCCTCAACAAACACAAGAAAAGAGATTCCTGGTTCCTGGATGATTACTCCGTGAATCCATATGAAGGATGTAGTTGCAATTGCCTTTATTGTTATATCCGGGGAAGCAAGTACGGTCTGAATATGGATGAAGGACTGGCTGCAAAGATCAATGGACTCGAAATACTGGAAAGACAATTGGCAACCAAAGCAAAAAAGAATCAATATGGAATTGTTGCCCTGGGCTCCGGTACAGACGCTTACATTCATGATGAAGAAAAATTCCGGCTGACGGAGGGAATGCTTCACCTGTTCTTAAAATACCGGTTCCCTGTTTTTATCAGCACCAAATGCACGATGATTACAAGAGACATAGAGCTGCTGAAAAAAATCGACCAGTCGGCTATCCTTCCTCCCGATCTTCAAGTGTCATTGAAAAGAGGTCTCATACTGTCGGTCTCGATTTCGTCGTTGAATGAAAAAATCACGAACATGCTGGAGCCGGGTGCTGCCCCACCCCCCCAACGACTTGAGCTGGTCCGGCAATTGAAAGATCATGGATTCCTGGTCGGCGTAAATGCGATTCCCATACTTCCATTTATTTCAGATTCGGAAGAAGAGTTAGAAAAGATCATATCGGCCAGTAAGGAATATGGGGCGGATTACATCCTGGTGGGTGGTTTAACATTGATGGGCGAGGGTCCGGCAGATAGCAAGACATTATTTTACAAGTTTCTTCAACGATATGATGCATCGCTCCTACCCAAATATCAACAATTGTTTGGAGCAAATTATTATCAGCCATTTTCTTACCAAAATGAATTGAAAAGAAAGGCCCAGCGTCTTTGCAAAAAATATTTGATTCGCAATCAGATCCTTGAATAGATGTCCAAACAACTTAAGCAAATACAAAAGTCGCTCCTGGCCAAAGCAGATAGCAACAACAGGGCGTTCTTTGAAAACATGGTGCCTGGCCGGCAAAAAATATATGGAGTAAAAACACCGGAACTGAATTTACTTGCCAAACAGTATAAATCTTATTCTTTTGATTTGGCGGAAGAACTTTGGTCCTCCGGTGCATTAGAGGAAAAAGTGATTGCTATTAAGATCATGGAGAAAACAGGAAAGACGGATCCCAATAGATTGTTGAAGCTGTTCAAAAAGTTTTCTGCAACCATTGATAATTGGGCCGTATGCGATGGACTTGGGATGCAATTCTTAAGAGGGATCGTTAAAACTCATCGCGACAAAATATTCCAACTTGCTAACCGATTCAGTCGTTCCAGCAATGCGTGGCAAAGGAGATTATCGCTGGTCATGGTCGAATGGTATAGCAGGGATCCGAAATCGCATCCGGAAATTAAGCAACTAGTTTCAAGGCTGGAGAAGGATGATGCATATTATGTGAAGAAAGCTATCACCTGGATAAACAGAAATCTTTCGAAGGGAAGGTGATGCGTGTCAAATAAAGAAAGAGTCCTGGCAATGGTCGCCAGGACTCTTCAATTTTGTTTCGGAGCTTGGAATTATGGTAGCCTGATTACACGCTGGCTATTTCCATTGTTCCATGTGAGGAGCGCCTTATTATCGCAATCTCCATTATTAGGAAATCCAAAGTCTATTTTGAATGAACGGTTATTGATGACAATCACCAATGTGCCATCTGTAATCCACGGACACGCTACTTTTTTGATGAGGGTATCAGCCACTTCAATAATTACCGTTGTTCCGTTATTGAAAATAACCTTTGCACGGCCTGTAATCTCAAATACGTTGTCGCGCGGAGTACGCGTATCCATTCCAGCTACCTGCTTTTTGTGCTTGACGCTTTCATAGCTGTATCCTCTTCCATTGGGAAACGTTACTTTTCCTCCAACAACTTCCACCCTGAACTTTATTGTATTTCCCTCGCTGAGATTACTGATCGTCTTGGTCCCTTCCAGATGTGCGCGATTAAGATAAAAATCAACAAAAGTGATCGTCGCAACAGAACCTGCCCGGCGAATGGGTCCTGTGAGGTGTACTACGATCTTTCCTTTCCGAAGCTTTCCGTCACGGCCTTCGCAACCGTCACCAAAATCAATAGTGATTGTTTTTGGATAGCTGCCATCATTGGGATCGACCGTAACAGTAGCACAATCGCCAATGATCGCACGCAATTCTTTGAATGACGGAAAGTAACGCTGGTTGATTTCGATGGAAGAATTTACTTCTCCTTCAGGGCGTCCATTATCGCCGGCTGTGCTGGCGTTATCGTCCTCATCGGCGGCTACCAGGCTTAGGTCGGCTACATCGTCAAAGCTGGCATCAGCCTGAGTTCCCTCATCCGATAAGTTGGCAGCCTCTTCGTCGTTGATGCTGGTTGATGAGTTAGATTCACTATCCTCCTTTTGGCAGGAATATAGGAGCACTGACATAAGGATAAGTAGTGCACCGAATGTGTTTTTTTTAAATAACAATGTTTTCATGACTATACTTTTTGGGGTGTGGAAATATTAACGAAAGATTGGAATCAGGTGAAGAAAGAAAGTTTAATGCTCTTGAAAAAAAATATACTTTCCACCAGCAATGAAGGCCATCATCCGATACATTCAAAGGTACTTTTACGATGTCGACAAGCGGGTCCTGACAGCTATTACCTGCCTCACAGCACTTCTCATTTTCCTGAATTATTTCTACCACATTGACGAAATCATCCGCAATCGTCATTCGTTTTGGTTTAGCGTCACGAACCGGTTTTCTATCTACCTGCTGGCTTTCGCGATTCCTTATGGCATTGTCTATATACTTCGCAAAGCAGATCATTCCTTCCCTGCACCACTGATCTTTTTCCTGTTGTTGGCGCCCGCTATGTTTGCCTTTAAGATCTCTCCTATCACGAGTATGGAATTTTCAGTCGACAAAAACTGGAACAGTTACTTCAACCATTTGTTGTACTGGCCAATCCGCTTAATGGCAACTGGCTGCATTCTTTTCATAGTATGGAAATGGTTTGACAACGATCAGCCATTTTATGGAACCACCATAAAAAAAATGGATTGGAAACCTTATTTCCTCATGTTATTGATCATGATTCCATTGATCGCTGCTGCATCAACACAACCCGATTTCCAGGAAACCTATCCTAAATGGAGGACCGCGATCAATAATGATATGAATAGCAATCATTTTATTTGGCAAGCCCTGTTATTTGAATTTTCTTACGGAACTGACTTCATATCCATCGAGCTATTCTTCCGTGGCTTTCTTGTCCTTGCCTTTGTTAAATGGGTCGGAAAAGATGCCATTCTTCCAATGGCCTGTTTTTATTGCGCCATTCATTTTGGAAAGCCGTTGGGCGAATGCATAAGCGCGTATTTCGGGGGATTGATCCTGGGAATTGTGGTGTTTCATACCCGATCGATATGGGGAGGATTGATCGTGCACCTGGGAATCGCCTGGATGATGGAACTTGGCGGATACCTGGGTAATTCGATGAAGTAAATACTGGATAATAAAAAAAGCTACAAGCCGGTAAGCCGGATTCTGTCGTGGACTATCATTTATCTGCCCCACAAATTACTCTGTGGGCTCAAGCTGCCTACCCATCAGCATTGAACGAGCCGTTCTTTCCCAAGTGTTAGGACGCTGACCTATGTGGCATTTCAGCATGCAAGGTTTACCCGGATGTATGATTACTCATACAAACTGTGAGCTCTTACCTCACATTTTCACCCTTTCACCTCCCTTTCCTTTCTCCGTTGCCGGTCAAAAGGATTGGGAAGCGTGGTTATTTTCTGTGGCACTCTCTCTCAACAATCCGCCGGGCATGCTCGGATGATCATTGGCCGGCTCTTCACCGGTGCATTGCTCTGCGCTGTCCGGACTTTCCTCTTTTGCCTGAGCAAAAGCGATAGCCTGGCTTGTAGCGTCACAAAGATAATTTTAAAAATGGGTATTCGTTACCTGCGCTCATCCCCTCGTTTTCTTCACTCTTGTACTTTGATTTTTAACCCTGAAAAGAATCACATTATTTTGTTTCAAATCACTTCGGATTTTGACAACAAAGCCCCGCATATCATTGTACTGGAAATGCCAGATCATTGGATGGCTTTTGTCTGGCTTGTATTGGGCATTCGGTAGCACTCCTGCCGGCAGCTTGAATTATTTGCAAATGACACTTGATTTTATTGGAGATTTCACGATCTGTATTCTAATTACCCATATATATAGAAACTTTGTTTTAAGAAACAACTGGCACAAACTGCGCCTAAAAAACCTGGTGCCCAGAATCATACCAATGGTCGCCTTACTAGGCGCTTCTTTCATGCTACTCATTGCCGCCAAACTTTACATAGTAAGATCATTGAGCGTAGATGCTTTTACTTTAAGTTTCTGGATCTTTTTTAAATCTATTTGGCTAACACTGCTTGTCACCGGCCTAAGACTGATGTCCATCTGGGTGCTGGCTTATCATTTATACCATTACGCGCAACGCGAAATAAATATTGCCAGAGAAAATGCCCAGCTATCTATTATTGCCAGGGAAGCCAAATGGATCAATCTTTCCGCACAATTAAATCCCCATTTTTTCTTCAATTCATTAAATAATATCAAGTTCCTGGTGGCGGAAAATCCCGACGCTGCACGACGGGCGATTGATCTATTATCCGACTTGCTTCGAAATTCGCTTTATAGTAAAGATGATCGGCTGATTCAACTAGAAGAAGAGATCAGTCTTGTTTCAGATTATCTCGAATTAGAAAAAATGCGATTGGAGGAACGCCTGGTGATCGAAATTAAAGCCGAAGAAAGCTTGTCTGCGGCACTGATTCCTCCCCTTAGTATACAAGCCCTCGTTGAAAATGCCATTAAGCATGGGATCGATAAAACAAAAGAAGGAGGAATAATAAACGTGTTTGTAGAACGAAACAATGGATTCATAAGAGTAAATGTGCAGAATCCAGGCATGCTGAATGGAACCCATGAACATCAAGGTTTGGGACTGAAGAATTTGAAAGAAAGGCTGAATTTACAATACGATGGTAAGGCGAGCCTCCAGGTTTCGGAAGTTCCCGGCGGAAAAGTTTCAGCAACCTTAATAATTCCTTTTGCATGAACAGGACCCGGGTGATTATTATCGACGACGAGCGTGCTTCACGGGAAGAAGTAAAGAAAGCCCTGGAGATCTTTAGCGACTTTGAAGTGATTGGCGAAGCCAGGAATGCGGACGAAGCGAGAGAAGAAATTGTAGAGAAACATCCTGATCTCATCTTCCTGGATATTCAAATGCCGGAAAAATCAGGATTTGAATTACTGGAATCGCTTGATGAGGTTCCCGATGTTATTTTCACTACCGCTTTTAATCAATATGCCGTTCGCGCGTTTGATCTTAGCGCCCTCGACTACCTGATGAAACCCATCCGGGAAGAACGGTTCGCCAGGGCAATTGAAAAAGCGAGAGAGCGGCTGGATCAAAGGAAAAATCCTCGAAATAGATTGGTTCCTGATAAGCAGATCTTTATTAAGGATGGAGAGAAGTGCCATTTTATTTGGCTGAGTGACATTTACCTGATCGAATCACTCGATAATTATTCCCGGCTAAGTTTTAATAACCAAAAAGTTTACCTCAAGCGATCACTCAATCAATGGGAAGAAATGCTGGGTCAGGCCTTGTTCTTCCGGATCAATCGAACGGAGATTATTAACACAACCTATATTCAAGAAGTTCAGACGCTACCTAAAGGCCGGTTACAAATCCGCATGAAAACGGGTGAACTATTAAATGTATCCAGCCGCCAATCCGTAAAATTTAAGAGTCGCAATAACGTGCAGTCTGCCGGGTCCTAAAATCTTTAAAGATGAAAAAATCAGTTATTATATTGATCATGTCCCTATGGATATCGTCATTTGCGATAGCACAACAAATTTATTTTCCTCAGTCCGTCCGCAGCGATACAGCGATACTGGAAAATGAAATGCCTGTGTTGGCCAAACATCTGATTGGAACCCTTGCGCCGGGAAGCGATCAGATCGCCTACTTGAGAAACATGGTCACGCTGCAAATAATAAGTAAAGAATATGCTGATGCAATATCAACTGTTCATTCGCTGCGAAAGCTTCAACAGGGCGCCAATATCAAATTTCCAGATTTATATCTCATCCAGTACGAGGTCTTCTGCCAGGCTAAAATAAAAGAAGCGTCAGGGCAGCTCTCATTCGAGGAAGCTTACGAAAATGTATTTCACCAGGCATTTGATCGTTTGGGAGATAGGGAGGCTCATCATATATCTACTGCATTCATCAGTCGAAACGGGTTGAACGACCTTCAGCAAAACTTTGCAAGATCACTTTCCCAAATAAAGGGCGACAGTATCGGGATCAGTGATGCGATAGCGCTTTGCAGAAATTATAATGTATATAGCGTGTTTAGGGTTATAGAGCCGCTTTCATCAAACATGCTGCAAGCAGAGGACAATAAACGATACGAGATAGATGACAGCATCAAGATCAGGACCCGGGATGGTGCAACTATTTCTGCGATTGTTGTGCGATCCAGGCAAAGCAGTGCTCCTCAGCCTTCCATTTTACAATTTACTATTTATGCCCGGCCGGACGACCTCAGGCGTGTCAGAGATGCAGCAGCCAATGGATATATCGGGATCATCGCTTATACAAGGGGCAAGAGATTTAGCCCGAATGAAATCATTCCTTACGAATATGATGGCAAAGACGCTTATGATGTCATTGACTGGATTGTTAAACAACCCTGGAGCAATGGTAAAGTAGGAATGTTTGGAGGAAGCTACAATGGCTTTACCACCTGGGCTGCCACAAAAAATCTGCATCCGGCCCTAAAGACAATTGTTCCTTCTGCCTCTGTTGCGCCAGGACTGGACGTTCCGATGACGAATAATGTATTCATGAGCTTTACTTTTCCATGGATATATTATGTCACCAATAATAAATTCCTCGATGAGGACGATTATAATCAGCCAGTCTGGAATACCGTCAATGATAAATGGTATGCCTCGGGGCGGCCGTACCGGCGCCTGGACAGCATCCTGGGCCGCGGCACAAACAAGGTCTTCCAGCGTTGGCTCGACCATCCGACCTACGACAAATACTGGCAGGATATGATCCCGTATAAACAGGATTTTTCAAAAATCAATATCCCGGTGCTCTCCACTACCGGCTATTATGATGGAGGGCAAATTGGCGCTACCTATTATTTAAGAGAACATCTCAAATACAATAAGAAGGCGATCCATTATTTGTTGATTGGTCCATACGGCCATTTTGGGTCTCAGTCCATACCTGATGCTATTTATAATGGATACGCGATCGATTCGGTAGCCAATATTTCTATCCACGATATCATTTTTCAATGGTTTGACTACATTCTTAAAGACAGCAGTAAGCCAGCCTTACTAAAAGATAAGATCAATTTTGAAGTAATGGGAGCCAACCAATGGCTGCACTCTTCTACCCTATCTTCCATGAGCAATCATAAGATCACTTTTTACCTGTCTAATATTCATGCCGATAATCACTACAAATTGAGTGAGCAAATCCCCATGAAAAAAGAATTTCTTGAACAAAAGGTTGATTTTTCAGACAGGAAAAGCGTCAATCTTTATTACCATGCAAGCCAGGTTATTTACGACAGCCTCGATATCAGTAACGGGATCAGTTTTGTGAGCGAGCCGCTAAAAGAAGAATTAATGATCAATGGCTCATTTGCCGGCGAGATAAAAGCCAGCATCAACAAAAAAGACATGGATTTTAGCCTGAACCTCTACGAATGGATGCCAGACGGGAGGTTCTTTTATTTGTCATATTTTATGGGACGTGCCAGCTATGCCAATGACAAGAGCCGCAGGCAACTATTGCAACCGGGTCGAATAACCGCAATCCCTTTTACAAATACTTATATAACGAGTAAGAAACTAAGCAAAGGCAGCCGGATCGTTATTGTATTGAACATCAACAAGAGCTCATACGAGCAAATCAACTATGGTAGCGGCAAAGACGTTAGTGATGAAAGCATCCAAGACGCCAGGATCCCACTAACAGTGAGATGGTATACAGACAGCTTCATAAACATTCCGGTCTGGAAATAATTAGTATTGAAAATAAATTTCGGTAGCGCCGTACCCGTAGAGCGGATGATATTGGTTGACGAAGGACTTGACTTCTTTTTTTAGACGCAGCATATCATGTATTTCATCGCGTAGCCTGCCTTCACCGACTCCGTGGATGACTACCAGCGATGGTTGCATGTGTGCGACAGCGAGGTCATAATATTTCTCAAATGTCTTTAGTTGAAAGCTTAGGATTTCATAGTTGCTTAAATGTTTCCAGTCATCCTTTAATTTTTCAATATGCAGATCGACAGTACTCCGCGGAGGCTCCATGTGCTGCCTGGCTTTTTCTGCTTTGTAAAGCAAATTTGACTTGCCGGCAGATCCACCTAATCCTATGGGTTCTTCCACCGACTTATCCGGGTATTGATCAAAGAGCTTAATGGAAAAAGTAGCCTCATTCTTTTTGGTGATCTCCTCGATGGTCGCAAAAAGTTGCTTTGGCTTCAGCTTTATTGAATAGCCAACTGAGGTTGCCTTCTTCTTTTGCGCCGGAACCAGGGAAAATTCAAAAAAGAAGCTGGGATTATCATTCAGGCTCTCAAATGGGATATCGTGCAGGTAGAAGTCTTCAAAGGGATGGATGTCATTTTTCAAATCAAATTCGGGTTTGCCGAAATAGCTCAACCTATATGTAAACGAGTAAGTGGCATTTGTCCGGTTGACCAGATGCAATTTCAATTCGTCCACAACGTCATCACCAAACTCGTCGCTATCCATAATAGGAAGTATGGTTACCCAAACACCATCTTCTACTCTGGGTGGAATAGCGGCCGTCTTTTCCTTGCGCAAATCATCAACGTATTTTTTTTCCTTCTTTGCGGGGAATAATTTCTTCTCTGTAAATCGTTTGAAGTAAGGAAAATCGACCTGATCCGTGTAGACGGGAAATTTGACTCCTTCTACATCGATCATGAGCATTTTTTCATTGATAATGTCGATTATTTCTCCTTCTTCGTTAGAATGAAGCAATAAAACCCTATCCCCTACCTGGTATTTCATGGTACAAAATTAAGCCTGATTGCATCAAACAGGAGTTCTTTGCTTTGCAAGTTTGCTGTTTCGCCGGCTATAAAGGAAATAAATACTAAGTCCGATGACCAGCCAAAGGAGAAACCGGATCCACACCTTATGTGTTTCCTGGGCCATCAGATAGAAACAACAAATTAATCCAAGGACAGGTATGACTGAATACTTCCTCGTAAATGTGAGAATACTCACTATCAGTGCGACGACCCAAAAAATCGCCATCGGATATCCGTCTTTACTAATGACCTCCTTGAAATGATTGGGATTGTTGATCGAAACAATGACAATGGCAGCGATAAAAAGAAGTGGAATGAAATATTGTCCATTAAAATAAGGCACCTTGAACTTACTGGGCGGCCTGTCCGGTTGTTTTTGCAGGACAAGGACTCCTCCGCAGACCAATACAAACGCAAACAAAGTCCCGATACTCGTGAGGGATATGACTATATCCAGGTTAAGGAATAATGCGGGCACTCCCACCACAACCCCGGTGAGGATGGTGGAAAAGGATGGGGTTTTATAACGGGGATGGATCTTTGAAAACACTTTGGGCAATAATCCATCCCGGCTCATGCTCATCCATATACGGGGTTGCCCCAATTGATAGATCAATAAAACAGAAGAAATGACAAAAATGGCGCTGACGGAAATGACTCCGGCAAGAATGTTGCCCAGCCGCGTGTGTTGATCCTGGAATACGAAAGCAAGGGGATCGGCCACATTCAGTTTACTATAATTGGTCATTCCGGTAATCACCAAAACGAGCACGACATAAAGCACCGTGCAAATCACCAGGGTATAGAACATAGATCGGGGTAAATCCCGCTGGGGATTCCTGCATTCTTCAGCCGTCGTGGAAATGGCATCGAATCCGATATAAGCAAAGAATACGGCCGACACTCCACTCATCACACCGGAAAAACCATTGGGCATGAAATTGCTCCAGTTGCCCGGATTGACATAGAACGCGCCTGCCATAATCACCAGGAAAATGACGGCCAGCTTGATCATGACCATAATATTATTGGCCTTCTTGGATTCCCGTATGCCGATGTAGACAATATAAGTGATGAGGACCACTATCAACAGGGCCGGAATATTCATGAACACGCGAAGATTCCCAATCATGGGCGCCTGCATCCAGGCATTATAACTATGAAGCATTCCTGCATCAAGTGAATTCAGATCTGCTCCTCCTGCCATGGCACTCACCGCTGCATTGTAACCATGATGCGCGGTCACCGAGTCCATGGTCAGCCAGCCCGGGATGTGCATTCCAAATCCCTCAAGTACGCGCACAAAATACTGGCTCCACGATACGGCAACGGCAATATTTCCTATGGCATATTCCATAAGCAAATCCCAACCGATGATCCATGCAAACAGTTCACCAAAGGCAACATACGAGTAGGTATATGCGCTTCCCGATACAGGAACCGTGGAGGCAAATTCAGCATAACAGAATGCGGCGAAACCACAGGCTACTGCAGTGAATGCAAAAAGAAGTATAACCGCGGGGCCACCATGAAAACTTGCAGCGCCGATGGCAGTAAAGACCCCTGTCCCTATGACGGCGGCAATCCCAAAAAAAGTAAGGTCCCTTACCCCTAACACTTTGCGCAAGCCGTGGGCATGACTATCCCCATCGGCGGCCTCCGCTTCACGTAAAATATTAGCGACAGATTTTTTACGAAATAATTGGTTTGCCATAACTAATGATCTCTTTTAACGAGGAAATGTGCCAATTCCTGTAAGGGCAATTTTCTTTTGGATAGAACAGCAATATCTTCCAAATGCGCGAGCGCTTCGTCCAGAAACCTGTCTTTTAATTCCAAAGCCCATTCATCCACCCTGCATTCGCGAAAAATATGAACGACACCTTCTACCTTATCACCGTGATTTTCAGCCATCAGTTTTTTTAGTTTCTTTTTTAAAGGCTCAGGTGCGGTTTCCAATGCCCGGATAAGGAGAAATGTTTTCTTATTAGAAAGAATATCTCCTCCCAACTGCTTTCCAATTTTTTGCGGCAGACCAAAAGCATCCAGGTAATCATCCTGCACCTGGAATGCAAGGCCTAACTTTTTACCAAACTCATACAACAACTGTTGATTCCTTTCACCTGCGCCACCGAGGATTGCGCCCATTTTCAAGCTGGAAGCCAGCACTACTGAAGTCTTCAATTCGATCATGTGGAGATAATCCTCAAACAGGACCGATTCTCTTTTTTCAAAATCCATATCTAACTGCTGACCTTCACAAACTTCCTTGGCGGTCTTGTTGAATAAATGGATAATGGGCCGTAAAAATGCCTGGTCGATTTTATTCAGGTATTCATAAGCCACCACCAACATAACATCGCCAGCTAAGAGCGCCGTGCTGTCTCCATATTTAGCATGTACTGTTTCCATGCCTCTCCGAAGAGGGGCTTTATCCATCATGTCATCATGTATCAATGTAAAATTGTGAAAGAGCTCGATGGCCGAAGCTACCTGCCAGGAATCTTCCCGAATATCATCAAACAGCTCGTTCCCCATCAGGCAAAGCACAGGGCGGATTCGCTTGCCTCCCAGGTGAAGAAAATATTCATTTGGATCATATAACGAAGCGGGCGTAACCGGAAAATGTCGACGTTCAAAATGTAACCCAAATTTTTGAGACAATAACTCAAATGATTGCATGCTGCGAAGATAGTTTTTAGAAACTATTTTTGTTTTGCTTTCGTTTTGCGGCGAACATCGTGTTCATCTGTCACCACCCACTCATAGTCGAGCTGTCTTTTCGTAAGATTTGCCGCAACTACCTTGATCATGACCTTATCTCCCATCCTGAATTTCTTACCGCTGCGAGAGCCAACAAGACTGTAATCCGATTCGACATGACGGAACTCATCATATTCCAACAGACTATTGACGCTAACCAGCCCCTCGCATTTGTGGTCTATTGTTTCGACCCAGAAGCCAAAGCTGGCTACCCCACTGATCACCCCTTCAAATTCTTCGCCTAAATAATTTTTCATGAATTGAACTTGCTTGTACTTATTGGAAGCCCGTTCTGCCTCCATCGCTGCTCTCTCCCTTTCGCTGCAGTGCTTGCATTTTTCTTCCAGCTTTTTATCGGCCTGAAGACTTGCATCCAACATATCACCAAGTATCCGATGGACGAGAACGTCGGGGTAGCGACGTATCGGAGAAGTAAAATGGCAATAATGATCGAAACCAAGCCCATAATGACCGACATTCTCAATGCTGTATTTTGCCTTAGCCATCGTGCGGATGCCGAGTTGTTCCAACACGTGTTGCTCCGGCTTGCCATGCACATCTTTTAATAACTGGTTGAAGGATTCGGCAATGGCCTTTGGAGAAGAAGTATCGAATTTATGTCCAAATTTTTTTGCGAAGGCTGCAAATGGCAAAAGTTTTTCTTCGTCGGGATTATCGTGGACGCGATAGGGAAAGGCAAGCGGCTTGTGATTCAATTTTATCCGCGAAAGATCTTCCGCAACCGTCTTATTTGCCAATAACATCAATTCTTCAATAAGTTGATGTGCCTCTTTATTTTCCTTGACTACAATTCCGACAGGGTCGCCTTTTTCATCCAATTGAAATCGCACTTCCTGCGAAGAAAAACTGATCGCTCCATGATTAAATCTTCTTTTCCTAAGACGTTGCGCCAGGTCATTCAATACCTGGATCTCTTCACCATGAATCCCCTCTTTCGATTCAATGATCTCCTGGACTTCTTCATAGGTGAATCGATGGTCAGAATGAATTACTGTCCTCTCGACGCGGTGCTGCTTTACTTCAGCTTTTGGATTGATCTGGAATATTACGGAGAATGTCAGCTTGTCCTCATGCGGGCGAAGGGAACACAAAACATTTGAGATATGTTCGGGCAGCATAGGATTGACCCGGTCCGGCAAATAAACGGATGTAGCGCGCTGGTAACCCTCTAAGTCGAGGGGACTATCCTTTTCTAAATAATGGCTGACATCGGCGATATGTACGCCAATTTCATAATTTCCATTTCTTAATTTTTGAAATGAAATGGCATCATCAAAATCCCGGGCATCTATAGGATCGATGGTGAACGTGAGAATTTGCCGAAAGTCCTTTCTTTTATTGATTTCTGCATCTGGAATATTATCCGGCAGTCGCGCAGCCGCCTCCAACGCTTCATCCGAAAATTGAAGCGGGAAGCCGGCGTCCAATATAATTTCTTTCATCGCCGCATCGTTCGAATTTTCTGCATCCAGCACCTGTATGACTTCTCCCATCGGCCGCTTTCCACCGCTTTCCCATTCTAATAGCCGGACGATGACCCTGTCTTCATCCACGGCACCATTCACGTTTTCAAGGGGAATGAAGATGTCGGGCATGGGCTTATCCATTTCGGCAACAAAAAAGGCAAAGCCTTTATTCATTTGAAGGCGGCCAATGAATTCATTTCGTTTTCTCTCGATCACTTCATCTACGACCCCCTCCATCCTGCGTCCACCTTTATTCTTGATCTTTACGCGTACCGTATCGCCGTGTAAGGCGGTATTAAAATCGGAGGGACGAATCAATATATCGGTTTCCGAATCCGGAACGATGACAAATCCCATTCCGGAGCGCGTAATATCCAACACACCCTTCCAGATTTTTCCAGTTGATGGTCTTCGCTTTTCTTTTTTCTTCTTTGCGTTTTTTCTTCCCATAATAAATTCAATTCAATGCTACCCGCCGCTCCTTGAATGCATGAATGAAATGAATCACCATTTCATTAAATTTTTCTCCCTCTCCAAATAAAAATCGATGGCGGATCGGCAATACATATAATGGAAGGTCGGTAATATCGCTTTGAAATTTTACCAGTCGGACAGCATCTTTCTCCGTAGTTAGGATCATTTTATTCTCCGTTTTTATTTCGTCGTACCTTTTTCGGATGTCCTTCAGGTCATCGATGGTAAAAATATGATGATCGGGATATTGCATCATATAATAGACCTTGCTTTCTTCTTCCATCAATTTCTTCAGAGGTCTTGGATTGGCAATGCCTGACAACAGCAACACCTCTTTTTCCTGGATAGCCCCTGCCGGCTGTTGAGTCTTAATATGGTAAGTTTCTCCATATTCAATGGTCGTAAAGAATATGGTTTGACGTGGTAACGGATGAATTTCTTTAACGATGGCTTCCTTTTCTTCCTCGGTCATCTCCTCCCTGCATTTCGTTACGACGACGATGTCTGCCCTTTTATAACTACGTTTCAAATCGCGAAGATCTCCGGTCGGTAAATAAAAATCCCGTGTAAATAGATTATTGCAATCAGTCAACAATATATTCAAACCCGCTTTTATCGCCCTGTGTTGGAAACCGTCATCCAGAATGATGACTTGGGTCTCCGGTCTGTCATGAAGTAATTGAGGAACTGCCTCGATCCGGTTTTCTCCAACAGACACGGGAATATCGGGAAACTTCAGATGAAGTTGCATCGGCTCATCCCCAATCTCCAGGGCATCAGTCGTCCGGTCGGCCAGTGCATATCCTCGCGTCTTGCGCTTATAGCCGCGGCTGAGTGTCGCCACCTTATACTGGTCCTTTAGAAAGCCAACGAGGTACTCCACCATCGGTGATTTGCCCGTCCCTCCCACCGAAAGATTTCCAACACAGATCACGGGCAAACCAAAAGAAGTGGACTGAAAAATTTTCAAATCGTAGAGCAAGTTGCGAATGCTAATGCCTAGCCAGTAAAGCAACGCAATAGGCAATAAAAGTATACGGAAAGTCTTGAGAAAAATGCTAGAAAACATATGAGTTATGAGGCGTGATACAAATATTCAAAGGTATGTCAAATTCGCTGCGGTCTTTGAACGCTTCAACCGGCTCAAAATATGAAAACCCGGTTTTTATGCAATCATTCCGGCAATCAGCCAGATACCTGTCATAGAATCCGCGACCATATCCAACCCGGTATCCATTCTTATCAAACGCAATCAAAGGAACAAAGATGATGTCGATGCTTTCTGGTAAGATAAAATCACCTTGATGCGGCTCATATATATTCAATTTGGTTTTTTCAAAGGGAGTATCGATGTCGGTTGCAACGGCGCGCATGCTCATCGATTCAAAGTCGGATACTGGGTAACATACTTTTAGTTCGGGATTTCTGAACTTGAGAAATTCAGTAAACAAATGAGTATTGGGTTCGTTATTCTCCTCGATGGGCCAATAAGATAGCAAAGAATTAACAAAAGGAAGTTCGACCTGTTGAAATTGAATCAGCATCAGGTCATCCAATTTCCCCCGCTCCGATTCCGTGAGCTGAAAGCGTTTCTCTTTATAAAGATTTCGTATTTCCGATTTTATCATCTACTCATTAATAAAAGTAGTAAATACCGTAGTTCCATAATTTCTTTCGCTCTTATATAACGGAAGATGCTTGTAGCCTCTTTCCGGCGTATGTTCCAAAACAAACCATCCGCTCGGATTTAACAGGCCTTTCTCAAAAATTAATACCGGTAAACTATCAATGCCCGGAAGTGCATAGGGAGGTCCGGCAAAGATGAAATCAAATTTATCTTCACATCGCTGTAAAAATTTAAAGACATCCATTTTTACCGCCTCCATATTCTTTATACCCAGGGATTCAGACGTTTTTTTGATAAACTCAAACATATTCGCATCTTTTTCAACGATGGTAAGTCGGCCCGCGCCGCGAGATGCCAATTCATAACTAATACTTCCTGTACCTCCAAACAAATCAAGCGTTGCTAATCCTTCCAGATCCAGATTGTGTTGAAGGACATTGAACAATCCTTCCTTAGCAATATCTGTTGTAGGTCTTGTAAATGGCATTTTTGCCGGAGGATGGAACTTCCGGCCACCGAATTCGCCACCTATGATGCGCATCGGGACAGGTCGTTGAGTGAAGTGAAAAAATGCAAGGGACAAGGAAAATTGATTGCCGGATCAATCTTCCAGGTAGTTGTTCTTAAATTGATATTCATGAAATATTGATCCAATTCTCGATATAATGCAGATTGTTGCTCCACCAAACCAGACAGCTCAATCTTCACATCCTTTTGAGACAATCCAAACTCTGTACATATCCTCAAAAGATAATAGATGACATCTGCGGGAGTTGAATATAAATACGACCTTGTTAGCAACAGCTTTGCCGGACTGGCTGCAAGTACTGTAAAGTCCTCCCTCCTGAAATCAATCAGCAGCTTTCCGCCGGCATCGAGATTATCGAGGTTTTTCATGTCCAGCGTAGACTGATGCCAGTATTTTCCTGCGCCGAATTTCCGGTTCATTCGTTCGTGCAGTTCCTTCGGAATCGCATAAACATTAAAGAGCTGCTCTTGTTCGATGGCCTCCGTGATCACTGATGAACCCGCATTTACACCATACAAAGTATTTAGAAGTGCACCGGTATGCTCCGGATTGAAAAATTTTACAGGGATAAGGCTACTTTCGGGATGATCATAACACACCAATACCTGGTAAAATGAACCATTCAACTCAGGTCTTTTGGCGAATAGATCCGTTAAAAAGGGCTCATTCACTTCCTCATCAAAATAATATGCCAGTTGATGCAATTCATCTGTCCCATGCTCGGTAATAGAAAAACAACAATGCTTTGTACCCAACCGGATGGATAAGACCGGTTTGGTGATAACCCGATCGTGAGGTGCTGCTATTTGGAACAGGCATTCCAATGATTCACTCTTGTTGCGTGCAATAATAAGCAAAAAAGACGGGAACCATTGCCAATGTGCAGGGCGGTTCTTTTTCGTAGGTTTGCGCCTCTTAAAAACATGGCGCCAGAAAAAAATAAAGACCTGCGGGTTGAAATAAGCAACCGCCAGATATATAAGATCGCACTTCCGATCAGCCTTGCCGTGCTTGTTCCACAATTAAATTTCATTACCAATAACGTATTCTTGGGCCATTACAGTCAGCACGCATTGGCCGTCGTTAGCATCACCGGTGTTTACTACCTGATCTTTGCGATGATCGGATTCGGACTTAATAACGGCCTGCAGACAATCATTTCGCGCCGCGCAGGAGAAAACAGACCGGAAGAAATCGGGAAAGTGTTTGGCCAGGGAGTCTTTATTTCGCTGATCATTGCAGCTATAGGCATTCTCCTCACATGGTTTGTCGCTCCATGGATACTACGACGGGTAATTCATTCATCCGAAATTTCCAGTGATTCTATCGAGTTCTTAAGAATTCGAATTGTGGGCCTTCCTTTTCTATATGTCTACCAGATGCGCAATGCTTTGCTCGTGGGAACCAATAACAGCCGATACCTGGTCATCGGGACATTGGCTGAGACGGTGACCAATATTCTTTTTGATTGGCTCTTTATCTTCGGGCAATTTGGGTTTCCTGAAATGGGATTAAATGGGGCGGCAGTTGCCTCCATTATTGCCGAATTCATTGGCATGTTTGTAATCTTCCTGGTCATTCATTATAAAGGGATCAGCCAACGATTTGCATTGTTTAGCCACTTTCGCTGGAACAGTGCAAATGCAAAGTTGATTCTCTCGATCTCTTTGCCGCTCATTTTCCAATTAGCCATCAGCCTGATGAGCTGGGAATATTTTTATATTCTAATTGAACATCATGGACAGACAGCTTTGGCGGTATCCAATGTGATGCGGAATATTTTTGGGATCATCGGCTGCATTACCTGGGCCTTGGCAGCCACCACCTCATCCATGGTAAGTAATATTATTGGGCAGGGTAAACCTGAAAAAGTAAGAGAGCTGATCTGGAAAGTCGTCAAAATAAGTACCGGACTCACATCCATTGTAGCCATAGTTATCAATCTGTTTCCCGCCTTCTTTCTTTCGGCCTATGGGCAGGATGAAGCTTTTGTTGTAGCAGCCATACCAGTAGTGCGGGTCGTTACGCTGGCCATGGTCCTGATGGCCTTCGCCGTCGTTTGGGTAAATGCCGTTACAGGGACCGGCAACAGCCGCATCACGTTCTTAATTGAACTCATTACTATCGTCCTCTATTGCATCTATGTATATCTGGTCCTGGAAAAATTTTCTCTGTCCCTCACGATCGGCTGGATGAGCGAATGGTTATACTGGTGCAGTATGTTTTTCTTTGCCTGGTTGTATATGAGAAGTGGGCGGTGGAAAAACAAGGTTATTTAAGCTTCGGCTCTCATAATTCCCTGATCCAAATATTCCGATAGCTGATCGGTGGGCTCGGATCGCCGTGATCCTGCAGCTTGATCGGTGCCGGACCATACTTTTTATATTTCGGTTGACCTATGTATACGGTCTGACCTTTTAATTCCACATTATTCTGCACCAGGACGCCATTGTGAATCGCCGTTACTCGGGCTGGAGATTTCAGTGTACTATCCTCATTGAACCGGGGCGCAGTCCAGATGATATCATAGGATTGCCATTCACCTGGTTTCCGGCAGGCATTGGCAAGAGGCATAATTTGTTTATATATGCTGGCAGCCTGGCCGTTCACGTAAGTCGTGTTGTTGTAACCATCAAGCACCTGCAACTCGTATCCATCATCGCCACGACCCGTAGCCGCAAGGAACAGGCCGCTATTACCGCGAGCCTGTCCTGTGCCAGTGATATTCTCCGGTATGCGCCATTCTATATGCAACTGATAATCGGTGAATGCCTTTTTCGTTTGAATATTGCCGGTACCTTTTTTTACTGTAATAGCGCCATCAGCCACCGTCCATTGGGCAGCTGTAGTTGTATCTTTTGTTGAGACCCACTGATCGAGGTTCTTACCGTCAAATAAAATGATCGCATCGGAGGGAGCATCACTACTGGCGCTTCCGGGTTGGACAATTTTTGGAACCGGAGTCCAGACCTCTGTAGCTTTCGGGTCGGTCTGTGAATAGCACAATAAACTATTGATGCCGCAACATAGTAAAAGTGGAAATACCTTCTTATTCATTTTCATCGTTTTATTAATAAATAGATTTACGCCTGAAGATTTGGAAGTTTATATCCGTTGTGATATTCCTTCATCAAAAATTCTTCATTTATTTTCTTATCTGCGAATTTTGAAGCGGATTTGTCCCAGACTAGTTTCTTGCCCGTGCGAAAAGAGATATTTCCCATCTGAGCGACGATAGCGACGTGGGCAGCCGACTGGATAGAACAATTTAGGTCCTCTGTTTTCCTGGATTTAACTACGCTCACAAAATTTTCCCAGTGCTTGTCCAACCCGTTGTCGGATGGCTTTTCAAACGGTTTGCTGATCTTGTTCCTACTTTGTTTCTCCTCAATCACTTCCCATCCATTACGATTCAATATCAACGTTCCATTATTTCCGATATATGCAATGCCATGATCCTTTCCGTAAGAACCATTGTCAATTCCCATGGCTGAATCCCAAACCACATTAAATCCATCAAACTCGTACAACGTAGTCAGCGTATCCGGCGTTTCCTGGTATAGATCAGGATATGCAAACTTTCCACCCAATCCGACAATCGTCTTTGGCGCCTCCGCTTTCATCCCCAACAAAGCATAGTCCAGCAAATGAACACCCCAATCGGTCATTAAGCCGCCTGCGTAATCCCAAAACCAACGGAAATGAAAATGGAAACGGCTTGCATTAAATGGCCTGGTCATGGCAGGACCCAACCATTGTTTATAATCGACACCGGCAGGAGGTGCGCTGTCCGGAACAACGGGCTGCGGACGCATCCAACCCTGGTAGCACCAAACTTTGACGGTGCGGATATTTCCCAGCGCCCCACTTTGAACAAAGTCGACGGCGTCTTTGAAATGTTTTTGGCTTCGTTGCCACTGACCCGCCTGGACAACCTTCTTATACCGTTCCTGCGCTGCGACCATGGTTCGGCATTCAACGATGGAATTACCAACTGGTTTTTCCACATAGACATCTTTACCGGCTTCACACGCATGGATCATGATCAATGCATGCCAATGATCGGGAGTGCCAATGATGACTGCATCTATATCCTTTTGCTCTAACAATTTCCTGTAGTCGTCGTAAACTCTTATTTTGGAAGCATCTCCAGCGAATTTGGTATAGTCGGCGAGCCTCTTATCAATTACATTCCTATCAATATCGCAAAGCGCCACCAGGTTGACACCGGGAACCTTGAGTGCAGCCCTTACATTTGACCATCCCATTCCATTGATGCCGATGGCACCGATATTCAGTTGGTCACTTGGAGAAACCCGGTTCTTAAATATGGCAAATGCGCTATTGTCTATGGCAGAGACCAATGCGCCGCCACCTAATAACATGGAAGATTTTTGCAAAAAATTTCTTCTGGTTGACATATTACAAAGACTTAAAAGTGAATCAAATTGGTTGCCTGATGCATGGATTAATTTTTATGGTCTCAGGCGACCCTTTATTGGGCCATTAAATTAAGGCAGTTTGCGAAGAGATGAAAAAATAAAATAATTATTTGAAGTAAATTGCCGCATGCCCGGAATCATTCATTTTGAAACTTTTATTCTGACCGGAATTCTATTAAATCTGACTCCGGGAAATGACACAATCTTTATTCTAAGTCGTAGCATGGCTCTCGGTAAAAAGGCCGGCATCATGTCTGTACTGGGAATTGCGACAGGCTCATTGATTCATACGACGTTTGCTGCGTTTGGGCTTTCTTTGATCATCGCCAGGTCAATCCTGATATTTAATGTGTTGAAATATGTAGGGGCGGCATACCTGATCTTCATTGGTGTTAAGATGTTGCTGGATAAATCGGGATTGAATTTCAAGGGCGAAGAAAAGCCGTCAAAAATAAACCTTGCCGGTGTTTATCGCGATGCGGTGCTGACCAATGTTTTAAACCCAAAGGTGGCGATGTTCTTTATTGCTTTCCTTCCACAGTTTATCGACCCGCACTATCAAAACCACGTCATACCGTTCCTGGTGCTGGGAATCTCATTTACCATTACCGGCACAGCCTGGTGCCTGGTGCTCGCAACCTTCTCATCGAGAATTTTTTCGAGGTTGAGGAAAAATCCAAAGTTTTCATCCTATTTGAATAAGATCTGCGGAGTGGTATTGATCGGTCTGGGGATCAAAGTTGCATTGCAGAAGTTTAAAGGACGATTCTAATAATCTTTAGAAAATTTCACTGCCGCCTTGCCCGTAAATCCGATGATTGGCGGTTGCAACTTAATAATCATGATTTCAATCCTGCTGATCCTCGGAAAAGAATCATGGATTACTTCGGATAGCTCCATCAAAAAAGTTTCAAGCAAATCGCGTGGGTTTTGCATTTCGAGCTTTAGTAATTCGTATAAACGAACATAATTCACCGTATCGGCAAGAGAAGTGATGATCCCATCGTCAGGAGTATGCCTAACCAGCAGGTCGACTTCAAATTCATTACCCGTCTTTCTTTCTTCCGGGTAGAGCCCATGATAAGCAAAGAAACGGACGCCCTTTAACTCAATGGTTATTTCTTTACTCATCGTAGTGATCAATTGTATTAATGAATTCCTTTGGCGCTCAGGTATCTTTCGGCGTCAAGAGCCGCCATGCAACCGCTGCCCGCCGCAGTAACTGCTTGCCGGTAAATCTTATCCTGCACATCACCCGAAGCAAAGACACCTTCGAGGTTGGTCTTCGAACTACCTGCAATGGTTTTGATATATCCCGCTTCGTCCATATCAATGGCTCCTTTGAATATTTCTGAATTTGGCTCATGACCAATCGCAACAAAAAAACCAGCTACTGGAATCTGTCGGGTCTCTCCATTGAGATTGTTTCTGATTTTTACACCCGATACGCGCTTGTCCCCCAACACCTCTTCTGTCTCGGTATTCCAATACACCTGGATATTGGGCGCTTTCAACACGCGCTCCTGCATCACCTTGCTGGCACGCATCTGATCGCGACGAATAAACATATGAACGTGGGCACAAAGTTTCGATAGATATAAAGCTTCCTCTGCGGCTGTATCGCCAGCCCCAACTATTGCGACCTCCTTTCCCTTAAAGAAGAATCCATCGCAGACTGCACAAGCGCTCACGCCATAACCATTTAATCTTTGCTCACTTTCAAGACCCAACCATTTGGCCGATGCACCGGTAGATATGATCACTGCATCTGCTTCAATCCATTTTTCTTCGTCGATCTGGACTTTATAGGGTTGCGAAGAAAAGTCAACCTTGGTTGCCAATCCAAACCGGATATCGGCTCCCATTCTCCCCGCCTGCTTTTCAAAATCCACCATCATTTCAGGCCCCTGTACCCCATTGGCATAGCCCGGATAATTTTCTACCTCCGTGGTGATTGTCAGCTGGCCTCCAGGCTGAATACCCTGGTAAAGGACGGGTTTCAAATTAGCCCTGGAAGCATAAATAGCAGCGGTATAACCTGCCGGACCGGAACCTAGGATGAGGCATTTCACTTTTTCATTTGCGGTCTTGTCCATTAAAATGCTGCTTTGTAAGGATGGCTAAAAATTCGATTGGTTCAGAAATGAAGGGTCGGCAAAAATAAAGGTAAATGAGCAATTCATTTCTCACTGAGGAATGATAATAGTCGTGAATTGTGACGCATAACCGCCGAAATACCCGAGAGCCCCGTTGCTAATATTGCTGATCACTTTGGTTGGCGAAGAAAAAGGATTCCCCACACTCGCGTATGTAAATTCCATCGTCCTCCAAAAATCATAAGTCGCCCGGTCGATATTGCAAATCTTAAGAGTGACTGTATCTCCCCGATCGAAAAAATTATAGGCTTCGGACCTGGATTCATTGCGATCTACACCCCTGTCCACCTCCACTTCATAAGTAGACCCATCAATTACCTGGTCGTCAAACACGGAATTAAGGCCGGGATAGAACGGCTCGCTATTTCTTTTTGTAAAATACCGCACATAGTCGCCGTAACCCGCCGGATCAGTAGCTCTTAAAAATACAACAACCTTACCGGGAGGGTTGTTGGGCGGCGCATTTCTCCAGAATACGGAATCAATATGCCGGGTCATAAATGGAATGTGCGTGGTCGCGTTAAATTCCTGCCCTTCCGATACAATTCGAAGAGAATAGTCCGTATTCATCTCCCCTATAAAATAAGTGGAGAGGCTACTGGAATCAGTGGAGTAATAGAATGTAGGATTTCCGCTGCCGTCCGGCACTTCGTATTCTTTCAATTTATGAGTAAGGGTGCCATTAGATACATATACCTCGGCGTTCCTGGCAAAATTCTTAGAAAGTGTGGCTTTGTCAATCTGGGAAAAATATCCCAAACTTTTAGATAGGAAAACAATGGGTGGTTGCTGATATTCAATAGTGGCTTCCACCACCAATTTTGGCGCCGGTTCATTCAGGTCAAAGTTGATGGTCTTTTCACAGGATGCAATAATGAAAAGGGTGAAGATGAGTATCAGAAAAAGTTTCATGTTCATATATCAACAAAATTAGCACCGGAAAGGTTGATTGAAACAGGGCTGAAAAAAAACAGCTTCGTTCTGATTTGAACGAAGCTGCGGAGCTGTGTTGCTATAAATATTGTGTTAACCCAAATATGCTTTTAGAGCGCTGCTGTAGCGCGCTTTCTGCAAACGCTTAATAGCTCTTTCTTTGATTTGGCGTATGCGCTCTTTGGTAAGATCGTATTTTTGTCCAATCTGCTCGATCGTCACACCATTTTCTCCATCCAGACCAAAATATGCGTTTACAATTTCAGCTTCACGCGGACTTAAAGATTTAAGTACGCGACGAATTTCATTGCGAAGTGAATCTTTCATCACGTCATCGTCCGTATCAGAACCACCTTCCAACAAATCTCCCATGGCCACATCCTCCGCTTCATGCACCGGTGCATCCAGCGATGTGTGGCGGGTATTACTCTGGAAAATATTATTGATCTCCGTCTCACTCATTTCAAGTAGTTCGGCCAATTCCTCTGTTGAAGGCTCTCTCTCATGTTCCTGTTCGAAAGCCATATAAGCTTTATTTGCCTTGTTGTAGGTTCCGATCTTGTTTTGAGGAAGGCGCACCAGGCGGCCCTGTTCGGCAAGAGCCTGCAGAATTGACTGCCTGATCCACCAAACTGCGTAAGAAATGAACTTAAAACCCTTGGTTTCGTCAAAACGTTGCGCTGCCTTTATTAAACCCAGATTACCCTCGTTAATAAGGTCGCTGAGAGACAATCCCTGATGCTGATATTGTTTAGCAACTGATACTACAAAACGAAGGTTTGCCTGCACCAATTTATCTAAAGCTCGTTGTGAGTCGACCGGATTGCGATGAGCCATTTTGATTCTCTGAGCCAGCGTGGTCTCTTCCTCTGGAGTAATCATCGAAATTTTTGAAATCTCCTGGAGGTACTTTTCTACTGCCTGGGAGTCCCTGTTAGTGATCTGCGTTGCTATTTTGAGCTGTCTCATAATGAATCAAATTGTTTAAAGGACAACGAATAATAGACAGTCTTCGTTTGCAGAATGTTGCAAATAGATAGTTAATAACCCGACTAAATTAAATTAATTACCGTCCTCGACTGTCTGCGAAAATACAACCCATTCGCCGTATCTCATAGCGGTTATGCGTAAATTCTTATCGTAATTATCCACGCAAACGTTAGCATTTGTTAAAAAGCCTTGAAACGCCCGCTGGATAAGACTTTCCGAAGAAAAATAAAAGAACATTTTCGCCGAATTCAACTTTTTACGGCGTCAATTTTGTTTTTCCGGCCTTCCTTTTTAATATGATCCATAGTATTATTCCTGAGAGAAAAAGCAAGCTTGAAATCAGCTCTGCCTGCGTCGGGTGACCTGGGATATTCAACCTGACATTCACCCGGATCTTCTCAATGAAAAATCTTTCCAGACCATTTAAGACCAAATAAAAAGCAAATAAAGTGCCGGGTATTTTGAATCTTTTTCTTACTGACCAAATCAGCAAAAAAAGGATGAAGCAACCGACTATTTCATAAAATGGTGTTGGATACACGCCAACCGGGAGCTCATTGCAATATTTTCCAACGCAACCGGGTATGGGCGTTCCTGCTTCATTTACATTGTGGGGATAGTTATAAGACCACATCCAATCCGGCAACCAGGCAAAAGGCTTAGGATTGGTATTGGCCAGTCCCCAATCCCCATCACCAGAGACCTGGCACCCGATTCGGCCCAGAGAGTAGGCCAACATCATCGTTGGCGCCATGGCATCATTCAGGTGCCAAAACTGAATTTTATGCTTCCGCGCATAGGCCCATATAGCCAGCGCAGCACAAATTAGCCCTCCATAAAATGTAAGTCCCGAAGGGGATAAAATATAGGAGGAAGGATGCTTGAGAAAATCACTCCAGTTCTCAAATATGTCAAACAATTTCGCGCCCAACAGGCCGAAAATCAAGGCTATAATCGTTATTTCTCCCACCCGGTCCTCGGGCCAGATCCTGACCGTCCTTTTTTCGGGTTTAGCCAGTTTTTGTTTATTCTTATCCCACCACTTCAATCCGGCGAAAAGTAGCCCCAGGCCTATACCGGCGGGCCAACTACCACGTGATGAGAAAATAAACGCCTGCGGGTCTTCTGTTGCCGCACTGCTCATAATGAACAGAGCCAAAATCTTATAGCCCAATAGAAATCCCAACAAAAAATTCAGGATCAGATCAGCGGGTGTAGCCGGTTGACCGACCATTACCTGCATTTCGGTGGGTTGCAATAAACCCTGCCTGCTTTTTCGTCTCAGCTCCCTGGCCAGAACGATCGCCGAAATGATGAACGCAATGGCTACAAAAAACCCAAATGAGTTGACAAAATGAAGGAATTTCCACTCTACACCAAAGAGGTCTTTAAAGGCATAATAAAGGTTGGGATACATGAATGGAGTTGGCTATTAAAATCGCAACGAATATACAGGAAACTGCAGTATCAGCCGTTTGAACGAGGCTTTTAATCTGGGAGTTACGGATCTTTCGTCACATTCTTAAAGTAATGAAAAACAAAAATATACGATGCGGCGACCTAGGAACTAACGGGTTCGCAATGCTTGGTGAATACCTCCGTGAGGTAGCGAGCGATTACCTGGGCCGGTCTGCCTTCAATTTGATGCCTTTCGATAAAATGAACCAATTTCCCGTCCTTAAATAGCGCTATAGACGGCGATGAGGGCGGATATGGCAATAGACGCTTACGTAGCGTGTTGACTGCTTCTATATCGAATCCAGCAAAACTGGTCGTCAAAAAATCTGGCTGGGGGCTATTTTGAGCGGTCGCCATCAATAATCCTGGTCTTGCCGCCCCGGCCGCACATCCACATACCGAGTTGATCATCACCAGGGTAGTTCCTTCCTTGGACAGTTGCTCGTCCACATCGGATGCAGTAAGCAGCTCGGTGAAACCATTGTCAGTCAACTCCTCTTTCATGGGTATTACGATCTGTTCAGGATACATGTAGGTTAAGTTTTTTATTAAAACGCAAAGGTAGCAAAAAGGTTTGCTTGAGGCAAGACCCCTATTGATCGGAAATATTGTCATGAAATACCAGTGCGACCTGAATTTTTGTCTTAATCTGGTTTCATGATTGTTATGATGACAGGAAAGGAGGGTGATTTTTCATGTGGTATATGATTTGAAAACTATTAGATCGATCAACAAATTTTCAAACCCAAAAAAAATAATTTATGACACTCGTAAAATTCAACAGAAGGCCTTATGAGAGAAGTTTGAACAGCTATGTGGATGGATTTTTTAATGATTTCCCCACCCTGTTCAAGAATGATTTCGGCCATTTTAGCGGCAAGAGCTTTATGCCTCCTGTCAACATTAAGGAGACAGAGAAAGATTACCAGGTTGAAGTTGTTGCACCTGGTTTCGAAAAGCCCGATTTTAAAGTGAGCGTGGATCAGGATTTATTGACCATCGCCGCTGAAACTAAATCAGAAGTGAAAGAGGATGCTGACAGCAAGAAAAGCGATAAGCAAATTCGCCGGGAATACAACTACCGGTCTTTTAAGAGAACTTTCACAATCGATGAAGGCATTGATGCAACAAATATTGACGCCAATTACGTCAATGGTATACTAACATTAAACCTTCCGAAGAAGGAGACAGTCAAAGTAACTCCTACGGAAATTAAGATAAAGTAAAATAATTAACCTATGAATCGTTCCGGATCCTTAGGAACTTGATTAAAGATTCTCATAAGCAGTTGGTTTTGGTTTAGACCCTCCGTTTCTACGGAGGGTTTCTTTTTAGATGCACCCCTGCTTTCTTCTTGTGTCAATGAGATACTGAATTTTCCATTGACCAGTTATTCTAACGAGCTGGAAAGAATCAACTCCACAATGGCTGAATTTCCCTTCAAAATAGAATTCGTATGGAGTCCAGGCCATCGCTAGCGGACCATCGATTTTGATTGTTTCAAAACGTATCCGCTCATCGGCCGCACCAGGCGCCAGCTTGCTGATAAATTCAACGAAGGCGGAAATATTTTCATTCCTGATCTGCGGAGACCCATCCTTATTCGTAACGATAGTTTGCAATATCGCGCTGTCTGCAAAACAGCCTTTCATTAACTCAGCGTCGGCATTTTTCATTCCGGCAAACATCTTATTGATTACAGCCATCACCGAATCTTCCGGCGTTTGAGCACAAGAGATAATGGGTATGACAATCACTGTTAAGACTATGAAAAAGTATTTCATAAAAAACTATTTTGTGATTTTATGGCAAATGAATTGGGGCAAACACTCGTTACCCGCTTAATAAAAATAATACCTATGATTTTACAAACAGTGAGAATATTGCAGGCGGTTGTTCTGATGATGATCCTTGCCGTTGCTGCCAGTTGCGCGACAAGCAATCAATATGTCAGCAAACTTTTCGGGCCCCGTCCGGCTATTCAAAAGGATTCGCTGCAAGCCGTGCGATTCCTGGAATTGGATAGCCTGGAAAACCAGGAAGGTTGGGTTAAAACAGATACGATACGGATCAGGAAAGAAACAACTTCTGATTCAACCGCTTCAGTAAACGACGATCCGGTGGCCAAGACCGACAATCAACGACTGCCGGTAGTACAGGGAACAAGGAATAAGCGGACGAGGGATTAAGAAAATAAATGCAACCTTTTGCCGCTCGTTTCATTCCTTATTACGTAGCCATTTGAATAAAATTTAAATAAATCAGCCATGAAAAAAATCTACATCTTACCCATGCTGTTGATAGTAGCCGCAGCGCTCACATTTACCAGTTGCGGATCAGGACATGTCTATTATTCTCAGCCTGTTCCCCGTTATCATGCTCAGCTTTCGCTCATCATTGTCCCTTCTCCGGGTTTTAGGGTAGACCGTTATCGCGACGGCAGGTATTATTATCGCAGCCCTGAAGGTTATATGTATTGGAGAGGTTATGACAATCGATTTTACCTGGACCGCGCTTATCTAAACAGGGGTCACTACAACCATAGAGAGTATAATGACTGGAATCGCTATCGCAAGAATTATCACCGCAGGCGTTATTAGACAAATCAGGAAGAAGCCATTATTTGTATCCCAGGATCTTTAACATGCTTTGCGCAGTTTGTTGCTTGGCATAAAGCCAGTCGACGATTTTTCCATTCCTGTCGGGACCGACAACAACGTGTTTTGGCGAAGGGATCAGGCAATGCTTGATGCCTCCATAACCACTGATCTGGTCCTGGTAAGCGCCGGTATGAAAGAAACCCAGAAATAACGGTTCTCCTCCATTGCCCACTTTTGGGAGGAATACTTCATTGATATGTTCTTCGGAGTCGTAATAATCATGACTATCACAGGTCATGCCGCCCAACACCACCCGATGATATTCGGCATCCCACTTATTAATCGGCAACATCAGAAATCTTTCACCGATGCCCCAGGTATCCGGCAAGGTGGTAATGAATGATGAGTCGATCATGTACCATGTTTCCTTGTCATTTTGCACCTTTTCTCCTACAACACTATAAATATGGGCCATGCTTTCGCCTACGGTATAACTGCCAAATTCAGTATATATGTTTGGCATCGGGACTTTGGCCTTCTTGCAGGCGGTCTTGATGTTGCCTACGATCTCGTTGATCATGAATTGGTAATCGTATTCAAAGCCCAGGGAATGTTTGATAGGAAACCCTCCGCCAATATTGATTGAATCCAACTCGGGGCATATTTTTTTCAACTGGCAATAGAGATTGATGATCTTATTCAGCTCACTCCAGTAATATATATCGTCTTTAATGCCCTTGTTCAGGAAAATATGCAACATCTTTAGCTGGAACTTGCTTTCGTAACCTTCAATGCGGTCGACATAAAATTCCAGGATATCCTTTGCCCGCATACCCAGCCTTGAGGTATAAAAAGGGAAAGTCGGCTCCTCCTCTGCTGCAACGCGGATACCTAATTTAAAGGGGACCTTCACGGTCTTGGCGTATTCTCTTAGTTCTTCTTTGTTGTCCAAAACGGGAATGACATTCGCAAACCCGGAATTCAGCAGGTTAGCTATGCGTCGCGTATAGCCTTTTTGCTTAAATCCATTACAGATGATATGGATATCCTTGGAAATCTTTTTTTTCTCGTATAGCTTTTTGATGATCTCGATATCGTAGGCAAATGAAGTCTCGAGGTGAATGTCGCTTTTCAGGGCTTCCTCCACGATAAAAGAAAAGTGAGAGCTTTTGGTGCAGTAACAATAAAGATATTTGCCTTCATACCGGTGGCGTTTAAACGCAGCAGCAAACATCTGCTTGGCCTTTTTTATCTGCATTCCGATCTTCGGGAGGTAAGTTAGTTTTAATGGAGTACCGTATTTAGCAATCAGTGCTTTCAGGTCAAGCCCATTAAAGTAAAGATTTCCGTCATCCACTTCAAAACCTTCCTGCGGAAAATTAAAAGTTTGTTTGACCAGGTCCTGGTAAGAATTGGTCACTGGAGGATAGCTGGGTTGAACCACTTCGTTTTTGTTTTAATGGGTACAAATGTAGGTGTAAACTCATAAATGTATTGAGGCTATGCTAAAGTATATGCCTTAGCTACCTTATATACACATATACCCTTGAAACAAGTCAGCCTACTTAACAGAATCAATCAAGCTCTTAAAAGTCTCGGGATTGTTCATGGCCAGATCGGCGAGGATTTTGCGGTCCAGTTCTATTCCTTTTTGCTGTAGTTTATTTATAAAGGTGGAGTATGTTAATCCTTCTTCGCGAACAGCTGCATTGATCCGGGCGATCCAAAGAGAACGGTATTCCCTTTTCTTCAATTTGCGACTTACAAACATGTAGGTCATCCCCTTCTCCACTACATTCTTGGCAACCGTCAATACGTTTTTGCGCTTACCATAAAAACCCTTGGCTTGCTTTAATATTTTCTTCCTACGTGCTTTTGACGCTACAGAATTTTTTGAACGAGGCATTGTGTAATAAGTTTAAAGTTGAAATTGTTTATCCCGAGCCCTTATTTGAGACGTAACAGGCGTTTTACAAAATCGACATGTGATTTTGCAACTTCGCCGTCCATTCTCATGTTGCGCTTACGCTTTTTGGATTTCTTCGTCAGGATGTGACGCTTAAAGGCCTTTTGATGCAGGATCTTTCCCGTGCCAGTTACTTTAAACCGTTTTTTGGCACTGGAGTTTGTTTTTACTTTAGGCATTTTAACTCCTATTAAAATTCAGCCCTTGAGGTGTTCCCCACCGGGGGACCCTTGGTGAACCTCTTCAGGCAATATTCCATTGTCTGGAAGAACTACCGTTTTTCAACGGGACGCGAAGATAAAGAAAATCTCTGAAACCAGTATTCGTCTTATTGTTTAGGGTTCAATGCATTGTCAATCCGTTTGGAGACATCCTGGAGATGGTATCGGGTCATCGTCTCGGGTATGAGTGCTATTGCTGCATTGACTTCCTTCCGCAAGTCGGATAAATGAGCCCGGACCACGCTTTTTACGTCAGATTTGTCATTATTGACGTAAATGGAAATGCCAAATAGAATACCAATGGGGTCAGGATTTCCACTGGGTTTGGAGGGATTCAACAAGTTATCCAGGATGTTTATGTACGACTTTTGAAGATTCCTGCGATAAATTTCAATCGGTTTCTTTGTAATCAACTCGGACCAAATACCTTTCTTTAAATCTTTCAAAAACTCGGTGAGGGCGTAAGCCTTATTGCCCGATAATGCCTCAGCTTCCAGCAGCTTGTTCATCGTGCGGTTGTTGAGGAGTCGCCCGAGTACATTATCCTGGAGATTTCCTATGACGGTGATCCCACTGATCCCTGCGCGGCTGAATATCTCTTCATTCAGGAGCCAGGACGGGGTAGCAAATAGTTGTTTATTTAAGAAATCGACGGCCTCTTTCTGCTTGGCTTTTGTTACGGATTCATAAACGGGTCCCTGCTCTTCCACCATCTTCGGTGTTTCCATAATACCAGCTATGTATTTTGCCACGTGACCCATGTATGAACTCAGTTGAGTCGTTAGCTGGTTATACATTTCACGCAGGTTTGTGTAATCTTCGTTAGGCTCCTTTGTCCATTGCATCAGGTTTGGCAGGATACGTTGAAGATTCTTTATGCCATACATACTGCCTTTAATAGCGTCATCACCTACCTGCTCACGTTGAGAGCGTGGGTCATCTGGATTGGTTTCGGTACCAAACCACAGATGAGGATCTTTTAATCTTTCCATGACCCAACGATTGAGAAATGATTTTTCAGCGTCTGCACTTTTATATTCAGGAAAGATCTTGTAACCCCATTCTATCGCCCACTTATCATAATCGCCTATTCGCGGAAACAATCCTTTTTCTCCGACGCTGTCTTCCGGCTGTGCCACGTAGTTGAACCTGGCATAGTCCATAATGGAGGGAGTATGACCATTGGCTTCCACCCAGGTCTTATCTCGAAGCTTCTCAACCGGCACGGTGGAGCTTGACCCGTAATTATGCCGGAGGCCGATCGTATGTCCCACCTCGTGAGACGAAACAAAGCGAATGAGCTGGCCCATCAATTCATCATCAAAGACCATCTTTCTTGCCTTGGGGTCCACGGCAGCAGTTTGAATAAAATACCAGTTATGGATTAACTCCATTACATTATGATACCAACTGATATGGCTCTCCATGATTTCTCCGCTACGCGGATCGGAAATACTCGGCCCGCTGGCATTCGCAATATCCGAAGGTTTGTAAACGATGGCGGAATTGCGCGCATCATCCAGGCTCCAGGTACTATCTTCAGCCTTAGTGGGTGCTACCTTTGCCATGATCGCGTTCTTAAATCCCGCTTTTTCGAAAGCGGATTGCCAGTCATTTACACCTTGTATCAGATAAGGAACCCATTTTTTGGGCGTTGCAGGATCAACATAAAAGATGATCGGCTTTTTCGGTTCTACCAGTTCTCCCCTCTTATATTTATCCCAATCCTCGTCTTTTGGTTCCAATTTCCAGCGTTTGACAATCGTAACAGATTTAACTCCCTGCGGATTTGCATCATAGTCGGTATAGCCGATCGCTAAATAACCGACTCTTGGATCGAAGAACCTGGCTTGCATCGGCGACTTAGGCAATAGCACCAGCGAACTGTTTAATTCAAGAGTCATGTTGCCGGAAACAACACCGCTTCCCATACTGCCAGGTGAAGGGGGAGACGTCGTTCGTGAATAGGTTTTTACCGTTTTGATTTCAATATTGATGGGGAAAGCCCTAACGGCCACTATATACGACTTATCAGATTGAATGGAAGCAAATCGCAAACTGTTTTTTAACCCCGCATTAAAATGGAGTATTTCGTTATCGCCATTGATATAATCGGTAACCTCGATGACCACACCACTTGAGTCTTTGGAAAAAGCTTTGATATCGAAGGCAGCTGCAATGGGTTGGATATTTGAATTATTTACTGCCGTGAACATGGGTGACGATGAATCCTTGGTGTATTCGGCAAAAGATAAGTTTCGAAGAAATATCTTATTGTTAGGTCCCTTTTCAAATATGATCACATTCTGGCCGATCTGGTCGCCTGCATATCCAAAAAAGCCGCCAATGCGCATCCCGGCCGCAGCCTTTGAAATGCGATTGACCACCAGAATGTCCCGGTTCAACAACGAATCCGGAATTTCGAAATAGTATTTATCTTCTACTTTATGAACTTTGAAAAGGCCTGCATCTGTTTTTGCTTTATCCGTGATCACTTCCTGGTAGGGCTTGATACTCTGGTTGCCTGATGAAGGGCTTTGCCTTCTTGTTGTATCGCGAGTAGATGGAGGTTGCGCAACAGCACACAACGAGGTCAGTATTAATGCCACAGCAAAGACCGTCCGACTAAAAAGAAATGCCATAAAAAAATTAATTCTTTGACGCCTCAAGTTACGCAAACCATCGTTTCACTTACCGGCGAGAAATTATTTGGTACCAACGGTTTAAATGCAGGGATGAATTACAAAATAAAGAATCGATTGACCTCAAGGATATATCTATGAAACAAAAAACCCCGAAGACTTCGGGGTCAAGAAGATTTTTATGATGCTTTCTTTTTTCCTTTAGGAGCAAACATGGCCAACATCCTGCGGCCTTCCATTTTGGGCATATTCTCCAGAACACCGAGCTCTGCTAATCGCTCGGCAAATTTGAGCAATAATAATTGCCCTCTTTCCTGGAATTGAATAGACCTTCCTTTGAATTGCACATACGCCTTTACCTTATTTCCATCCTTAAGAAACCCTTCGGCATGTTTTGCTTTGAAATCAAAATCATGATCATCCGTATTTGGAGTAAACCGGATCTCTTTTACTTCCGATACTTTCGACTTTGCCTTCATCTCCTTTTCCTTCTTCTTCTTATCGTAGAGAAATTTATTATAGTCGATGATTTTGCAGACCGGGGGGTCAACAGTTGGGGAAATCTCCACGAGATCCAATCCTAATTCCTGCGCTTTCTTGAGTGCATCGGAAGTGGAGTAAATACCAATTTCAACATTCTCACCTACCAGTCGAACCTGGGGAACGCGAATGAAATGATTGATTCGATGTTCTGCTTCTTTGCGAGGCATAAACCTGCCTCTATAATTACCTTTATTCATTCCGCCGGAGCCAGGCTTCTTGAATCCTCCGCCCGGTGGCCGGTTAAATCCGCCTTTTTGTGGTACTGCCATTTAAATTTATTCTTTTCATTTTAGGAATGAACTACGTCGCCCGCCCGCCTTTCTTTGATTTCGGAAACCAGTTCATTCGTGAATTGATCAACTTCTTTCGTTCCTAAGTCACCCTGACCATGACGACGAACTGCAACTTTTTTCTCATTAACCTCTTTTTCACCCACGACCAACATGTAAGGTACTTTCAATAGTTCGGTATCTCTTATCTTCTTCCCGATTTTTTCAGGACGGTCATCAATTTCAGCGCGAATATCCGCATTTTTAAGTTGCTGCAATACAGTTTTAGCATAGTCTATGAATTTGTCGCTGATAGGCAACACCTTCACCTGAAGAGGCGCCAGCCAGGTGGGGAAGCGGCCCGCAAAATGCTCCAATAAAAAGCCGATGAATCGTTCGTGCGTTCCCAGGGGCGCGCGGTGAATGATCAATGGCGTTTCCGGTTTATTATCATGACTGGTGAATTCCAGTTTGAAGCGACGTCCCTGAGCAAAGTCAACCTGGTTGGTCGCTAAAGTAAATTCCCTGCCTATAATGCTCCAGATCTGGACATCGATCTTGGGACCGTAAAACGCTGCCTCGTCCTGCACTTCTACAAATGGCGTATTGGTTTTAATTAATACATCTCTTACAAGTTCTTCCGTTTCCTTCCACAACTCTGGCTCATCCACATATTTCTGTCCCAATTTATTTGGGTCATGCAGGGATAATCGCATTACATATTTATCGACGCCGAAAATCTTAAAGTATTTCAAGTACATGTCATTCACAGCCTTGAATTCCTCATAGAACTGCTCCTTGGTACAATATATATGTGCGTCGTTCATGTGAAGACAACGAACGCGCATCAAACCGAATAGTTCGCCGCTTTGTTCAAAACGATAACAAGTCCCATATTCTGCCAGACGTAGCGGAAGATCCTTATAGCTTCTTTGTTCGGCAGCAAATATCTTGTGATGGTGAGGACAATTCATTGCCTTCAGGTAATACTTAACCCCGTCCAATTCCATGGGCGGAAACATGCTATCCTTGTAGTAAGGTAAATGACCGCTGGTGAGATACATGCTCTCCTTCGCGATGTGCGGCGTCACCACTCTTTTATATCCCGCAGCGAACTCAGTTTCTTTAGCCAGTTTCTCCAATTCGTCGATGACGATGGTTCCATTGGGGAGCCACAGAACCAGGCCCGGGCCCACATCATCGTCCATCGTAAAGATGCCAAGTTCCTTTCCCAGTTTGCGGTGATCTCTTTTCTTTGCTTCTTCCAATAGGACGAGGTATTCATCCAATTCTTTTTGAGACGGAAAGGTTATTCCATATACGCGGGTAAGCATCTTGTTCTTCTCGTCACCTTTCCAATATGCCCCGGCTATGCTCGTTAATTTAATGGCTTTGATAAGACTGGTATTGGGAATATGAGGACCGCGGCACAGGTCGGTGAATTTTCCCTGGGTATAAAGGGTGATCTCACCGTCATTTAATCCTTCCAACAAGTCTAGTTTGTATTCATCTCCTTTTTCTTTGAAATACTTTATAGCATCGGCCTTGGAAATTCCCTTTCTTTGATAAGAGCTGTTCGTTTTAGCCAGTTCACTCATCTTTTTTTCCAAAGCCTGCAAATCTTCCTCGCTCATTTTTCTATCGCCCAGGTCCATGTCATAATAAAATCCATTCTCAACGGGAGGGCCAACCCAGAATTTCACCCCAGGAAACATCGATTCAACTGCTTCCGCCATCAGGTGGGCTGAAGAATGCCAGAAAGTACTCTTACCTTCTGTTTCATTCCACGTTAAAAGCTTTAGTTGAGCATCCTTTTCAATAGGCCTTGTCGCATCCCATACTTCGCCGTTGATAGAAGCAGCAACGACTTTTTTAGCGAGACCTTCGGAAATGGATTTTGCAATCTCGAGGGCCGTCACTCCTTCATTATACTGTCGAACGGCTCCGTCGGGGAATGTAATATTGATCATACTGGATTTATCTCCTTTTATGCCCGAAGGTGAAACTTATTCCTTCGAAGGGGGCAAATTTAACAACTCTGGCTGATTATCCTGAGAACAAAGAGTAAGGAAACTCACCAATTGATTGAGAAAAAAGCGGTGTTAATAAGGTCTTTAAAATTAACAATCCATTGTTTCGGTCCTATTTCATGCATACGACTATTTTCTTAGTTTTGATAGCCATGAGGGGAATACTATTCAAATGCTTGTTGATATTTGCCGCGTTGATGCCGATTACCCAATTCACCTCCCATGCCCAGGATCTCACGGGTATCTGGCGTGGTTATTTTATCTCCGACTACGGCGAGCAATACAAACTTGAATTTCAGATCTCTCAAAAACCATCCAATTCAGTCGCCGGTGTTTCTTATTCCTATCTCGATGTCCGCTTCTACGGGAAGGCGACCATGACAGGCACATTCATAAAAAATTCTTCTTCTTTCCGCGTTCGCGAAATTAGAACGGTGGAAGTGAAGAGTACGTTGGGCGGCGCCACCTGTATCATGAACTACAATTTCAACTATGAAAAATCCGGTAAAGAAGAGTTCCTTGAAGGCACTTACTTAGGAAAATTCGAAACCAAATACAAAACCGAAAGGACCCCTGCATGGGGTGACTGTGGTGGTGGAAAAGTATTCCTCCGAAAGGTGACCAGTTCCGATTTTTATGTTGAGCCCTTCCTTCGCAACAAAGCCAAGAAGACCCCTCCCGTTATCTATAACAAGCCTCCTGAAAAAAATCTGACTCCTACTCCTGAAACGAAAGCCATACCGACTCCCGATAAGCCGCTCGCTAAAACAACGAAACCACCGGTAACGAAAAAAACAACTACGACAAAGCCCATAGCGAAAAATAATACCAGAACGACACTTGTCCGGCCCAACAATACGATCCCCGATTCTGCCTCTAGAGTCAACACTCCGGAGATCAAGAAAATTACTCCTGTTCAGCCGGCTATAACTCCAGACGTATTGAGATCACGCACGAACGAACTCTTCAAAATCTTCGTTGTAAGCAGTCCCAATGTAATTGTAAAATTGTACGACAATGGTGTTATTGATGGAGACACCATCTCAGTCTTCCTGGATAAGAAATTGGTATTAGCATCTAAAGGCCTGTCGGCAGCACCGCTAGTTGTGAAACTAAAAATGGATGAAGACAATGAGGAACATGAATTAGTGATGGTTGCTGAGAATCTCGGAGGAATTCCCCCCAATACTTCTTTAATGACTGTAGAATCCGGCGACCAACGATTTGATGTTCGTATTACCTCCACCGAACAGAAAAATGCGGTTGTTAGATTCAAATACCAAAAACCTAAATAACATCCTTATCCTGCCTTTTGAGAGAGAATGGATTTCGACCGTTTCTGTAATTTCCCCTACCCATTTTTCTTTTTCATTTATTTTCACTGCATGCGGCGACTCCCGATACTTAGCCTTTCTCTTTTCTTGTTTGGAATTGCCAATGCCCAGGACATTAATGGCCTGTGGAAAGGCAGGCTGGTAATGGAGCCTGGCGGATGTTTTCCCGTATATAATATCGAGCTGCAGGTACAGGTGAATGGAACGAAAATTCAGGGATTTTCATATCATTACTCTGATACCAGCAACTATGTAAGAGAAAATTTTGAAGGCAGTTTTATCGTAGACAGTAATAAATTATCGATGAACGAAATCGGAGTTACTACATTCCATATTCCGTCTGACTGCATTCCCTGTATAAAAAAATATTCCCTTAGTTATCATAAAGGCGGCAACGAAGAACAATTGCGCGGCTCCTGGACGGGCAAGACCATGGATAACAAAACCAATTGCCCCCCTGGCACTATTGTTCTTTCCCGCATTACAAAATCCGCCTTTAAACCCTCGCTACCTCCCATTCTTATTGAACGTAAAAACGAACTGGTAAGGGAAATCAAGGTGGATACTGGGACGATCCAATTGGACTTTTATGACAACGGAATCATTGATGGTGACACCATTTCTGTTTATGTCAACAACCTGTCTGTCGTATCTAACCGTGTCCTAACAGCAAAACCTATCCGGGTCACCGTGAGAATTGACTTGAAGAAAACCGAACAGGAAGTGATCATGGTGGGAGAAAACATGGGTACCATTCCACCAAATACCGCACTGATGATCATCAATGCCAATGAAAAGCGATATCAACTTTATCTCACTTCGGATGAAAAACGAAATGCATTAGTGCGTTTTGTATATGAAAAGCCTTCTGTAACGGCAAAAAGCCAATGATCCAGACTCCCCCGCTACTGAAATATTTGCAATTTTTGCGGGTTATTGCCGATTTCAAAAATTTATTTACCTTGCCCGCCCATTAGACATACTCCCATTAAATTCTTATAGTTGATCCGTCTCTGATCATTGATTGATTGCCTTATTAATAATTTAAACACATACTAAAATGAAAAAAATTCTTTTCGCCGCTTTTGCGGGACTTCTTTGTTTCTTCATTTCCTGCAGCAGTAAGGACGCTGGCAGCAAAATGAGCGATACAGCTAAGAAAAACCTGGAGGCATCACATGTCGTGAGCGATGCATTTACGACTGGTGATGTCAGCAAAATTGACGATGTTATCGCTAGTGATTTCGTCGATCATACGGACAGAGGCGATATGGGCAGGGACAGCCTGAAAGCCATGATCAAAATGATGCACAGTGCGACCGCGGACATGAAAACAGAAATCATCAAGGAATTAGCCGATGATGAATATGTAATGTCCTGGATGCGTTTCACCGGTACCAGCGATGGTTCTCTGGGAATGCCCAAGGGTCCTTATTCAATGACCGCCATCGAAACGGTAAGATTCAAGGATGGTAAGGCCGTTGAGCATTGGGGATTTATGGAACCTCGTGAAATGATGAAGATGATGCCGCAGCCAATGGAAAAAATGGCCGACACTACGAAGAAAATGTAAGAATTAAATCAAATAACGGAATCCGGATTCCCTTGTGGGATCCGGATTTTTTATTCCTTCATTGCGAATCCAAACTTATCCTTATTTAGTGGACAGCGTTTCATTTATCAGGTTGATATATTGCTGCCTGGATTCCGCATCGTTGCCCGTAAACCTTTTGATCTCCCGCCCATCACTTCCGACAAAGACGACAAAAGGGATGTCAGAAAAATTATACTGCTGCTGAACGATACTGATTTGGTCGGCATCAATAATATATTGTGGCCATTCCATTCTTTCTTCGGCTACCGCATTCTCCCAATCTTCCTTATCCTTGTCGATCGAGATGCTGATCAGGTTCACCCCTTTATCGTTGAATTTGGAATGAATCTCCTTGAGTACCGGTACTTCTCTCCTGCAGGGCGCGCACCAGGAAGCCCAAAATACAAGCATGTTGATCCGGGCATAATGCTTAGAAATATGATGCCGCTGGTTGCCTGGATTTAATAGATACAAATCCCGGACAGGTTCTCCCGGGCCTGGCCTGTATGATGAGGCAACTCTTAGTGTATCCGCGAGCCGAGAATTTCGAACGGATTCATTGAATGCCGCCAGGAAGGCGGATATCTCTTCTTTGGAATATTGCTGGCGGAACTGGAAAATAGATTCAAGAAGAAAATAAGAATATGGGTATTTTATTATTTCATCTTTAATCAAGGCAATCCGCTCGAACCGTTTGGCAGAATCTGCAAAGTCAACCCATCCAAAATCATTCAATTGATTACTGAACATGATATCCGTTTCGCGGCCTGCAAAGATCCGCGGTGCTACCGAAGATCGAATATCTCCTTCAATTAAGGTGTGACCCGGTTCGACATAAAAGGCATCCATGGAATAACGAATGCTGTCGATCCCCAACATATGATTTCGGAAAACAAGAGTACCTACATTGCCCGTTTTGCTGCTATCACTGAAATGGAGTACCGCGCGAAAAGGAATAAAGGAATGGGTCCCATCTACATGAAATTGAAAATGTCCATCTCTGCATTCGGCGGAATCAAGGGGCATCTTCCAATGAAATGCATTGCTCAGATAGATCTTTCCATCGGGCATGTTCTTTATCCGCCCTTCTATGATAACCTGCCCAGATTTGTTTTCGTTTCTACAAGATGAGAATGCAGTAAGGCAGGCAAGGTATATAAGGTATATGAAGTATCTAAGGTATCTATGCTCGTATAGTATAGCTTCTTTAATTATCAAGCTTGAATTTCATTGTAAAAAAATATTTTGATGGTCTGGCTAGACCACCGGAGCCCACCCTTTTTCATAAGTTCTTTGCCAGAGGGCCATCGCAGGCGCATTGTTATTGACATGACCTGTTTTGTCGTCGCAGTGTAAGGTGCTGCCTGTACGTTGGGCAATATTCGCCAGGTGACAAAGCAATACGCTCTTGTATCCATCATTGATAGGCGCGGTAATGGCTGCTTCGCCTCTGATCCCATCAACAAAATTTTGGAAATGGTGAAGCTCGATATTTCCACTGGCGCTTACCGGATTGGTTGGATCTGCTTTTGCATCGGGCTTCACTTCCTTGACGAGGGTATTTTTTTCATCGAATATTTTGTAATCGCCCCCGCCTTCATTTACCAGGGTTCCTTTATCGCCGTAAATGATAAAGCCTCTTCCGGCGCCTTCAACTGGATAGAGATTGCAACTTCTGCCTTCCCAGGTAATTGCCTTGCCCTGACGGAATTCAAATGAAGCGATCTGTGTATCGGGTGTTTGCCAGTCATCTTTAAATGCATAACGGCCTCCCGAAGACGTTACTTTAACCGGATATTCAACATCGAGGAACCAGCGACAGCAGTCGATCTCATGCGTTCCGTTGTTGCATGCTTCACCTGTGCCCCAGTGCCAGAACCAATGCCAATTGTAGTGAACCAGATTATCCTTGTAGTCTTTCCTAGGAGCAGGCCCCTGCCACAATTCAAAATCCAACGAAGATGGGACCGGAATCGTTTTACCAAACCCAATAGATTTTCTATTATTCGCGTACCACGCTTTTCCCAAATAAACATTTCCAATAATTCCTTCGCGCACTTCTTTAACCGCCTGTATCAATGTCGGATAAGAGCGACGTTGATTTCCCATTTGCAAGAGTTTGCCATATTTATTCATTGCCTTGATCTGCAATTCGCCCTCGTGGGGATTTTGGCAACATGGTTTTTCCACATACACATGCTTGCCATTAGCCACACCCAATATCGACGCCGGCGCATGCCAGTGATCCGGCGCAGCAATGACGAGGCCGTCAAAATCTTTTTTTAGTACCAATTCACGAATATCCTTGACGATCGTTGGCTTGCGCGTCACTTCATTCAATGCAACCAGGCCATTTTGAATAGCCTTGTCTTCCACGTCGCAGATATACGCCACTTCTACATTCGGAAGAGAAGCAAATGATTTGGCCAGGTAAGCGCCACGGCTATTGACACCCATGACAGCAACAATTACTTTGTTGCTCGGGGCACTCTTACCAAAGACCGGAAAGTTTAGCAATGTAATTCCCGACGTAGCGATGCCGGTATTTTTAATAAATTTTCTACGATCCATGACTTATCCTTATTGACTTAAATGTAACATGAAAATACTGATGAACTGAGGCCTATTTCAACTCCCGGATCTTAATACTTCTGAAATTTACCTCATGCCCGTGGTCCTGAAGCAGAATCCTGCCTTTTGCGGCTTCACCGAAGTTTTCCCAGATTTTATATTTACTAATAGCTACCAATTCCTTATATGCCTCAGAGCCTCTATCATACTCAAGCACTTTTATTCCATTTAAATAATGTTCCACATGATTATTGGGATAAACTATAATTCGACCGGAATTCCATGCTCCAATGGGATGCACAAACCGATCCTGTTTTTTTGCAGTGATTAAATCATAGAGCGAGGCTAATGTCCTGTTACCATCCCTTCCCTCTTTGGCATCGGGATGTACTTTGTCGTCCAACAGCTGATATTCAAGTCCGATAGCAGACCCTGTATTTTTTTCTGTGAGTGTTACGAAATATTTTACGCCACTATTAGCGCCAGCAGATAATCTAAATTCAAAACTTAGATCGAAGGCAGCGAATTCCTCGCTGGTTACAATGTCGCCTCCATTCGCAGCCTCACCATCCTTTGATGCCAGGACAGTTAAATTACCGTTTTCAACCACCCACCCTTTCTGGGGAAAGCTATCCTTATAAGCTCCGATCCATCCGGCCGAACTATGTCCGTCAAATAATAGACGCCATCCGTTGTGCTTTTCGTAAGAAGACAATTGATTGGGCAAATTGTTGACAACGAAAATATTTTGCGGAAAATCTGCAGCAGGCTTATCAATCGGCATAAGCCGGATATTCTTGAAAAGTACTGTCTTGCCTGCATCCTCGGGCTTGCTAATGGAATGCACCTGCAATCCGATAAAACCTTTTTTGTCCAAAGTGTCTACAACGTAGGCAGCAGGCTGACCATTGATCCAGGATCGAATATTCTCGCCAAAACATTCTACCCTCACTTTGTTAAACTCATGCAGATGGAATGCAGGTTGAGCCGAAGGATTCAATGAGAGTGGATAGAGCCAATCGCGTCGTCCCTCATCGTAAATGCCGGCTGTCCAGCGACGCGATGAAGGGTCGAGCTCATATTGATAGCCATACACCTTTCCCTTACCATTATTTCCCCTCGGATCGATGTGGCTGCGCAATTGGATTCCTGAATTCGAGGTGGAGTCGTCAATCCTGACTTCCAACTCCAATACAAAATTGTCATATTCCCGTTCTGTTACCAGGAAACTATTGGGCGAACCGCTAATAGTTTTGCCTACAAGCGTTCCGTCCTCGACAATGTATTCAGCAGTTCCTGCCGCAGGTTTCCATCCAATCAGGGATTTGCCGTCGAAAAGATTTACCCATTTTCCGATAGGTTGGGAAAAACAGCAACAACCAAATGTGCCAACGAAAATGAAGATGATGATGAATTTCATGAAGCGCAGCAGATTGCGTATCGAAGTTAGAATTATTTAACTAGATACGAGGTGCTCTATGCTAGAAGCGAAAATTCCAGGTAACGGCTGGAAGAATTGGAAACAATGAAACCTGTTGTGCATCCACTTTCAAATCGCCGTTGGCGGGACTGCCACTCTGATCGAAATAAATAAAATAGGGATTCAGGTGGTTATATACATTGTAAATGCTGAACACCCAATGGCTTTCAACCTTGCGTCGCTTTTTTGGGGTGGGCGTATAGGTAGCTGAAAGGTCCAGGCGATGATAAGCATTCATGCGGTATTGGTTTAGCTTGCTATATTCCTGAGTAAGGACTCCGTTGATGATATAGAATCTCTCCGGCAGAGTGATGGCATTGCCGGTTCCATAGACAAACACAATCCCTAATTTCCACTTCTTGCTGGCGTCGTAATTGCCGACAATACTAAGATCATGCCTTCGGTCGTATTTAGCAGGATATTTTTCACCATCATTCAATTGAGCGAATTTCCTCCAGGTCCACGAAAGAGTATATCCAATCCAGCCAGTGAATCTTCCTTTTACCTTATTGATCAGTAGTTCACTGCCGTAACTCCAACCATTGCCGAAAACGAATTCCTGCTCGGGATCTTTCAATGATGGTGTATATCCTTCAGCATACTCGATCTGATTTTTCATTTCCTTGTAATAGAATTCCAGCGAGGTTTCATATTTGTTGTCGTTAAAATTCTTGAAGTAACCGGCCGCGTATAACCAGCTTACCTGCGGCCTGACAATATAAGTGCTGGGCACCCAAAGGTCGGTGGGGAGTGTCGTACCGGCATTGCTGACAAGATGGATATACTGGAAGTTACGCGTGGCGGCAGCCTTAATCGATGACTCATCATTGATAGCGTAACGCACGGTAATGCGAGGTTCCAGGCCATCATATCCCTTTACAGGTTTAAAACTTTTATATATGGAACTGTCGAGCGGATTCTGATCCGCATCCCTTATATATTTTTTGTAGGGTCCTATTTGCGTAAAAGTGGTCCATCGCAATCCAAAATTGACTTTGAATCCTTCCCCCAGCTCCCAGTCGTCCTGGAAATAGATTGCTGTTTCATTCGCGTACTTTACGCCTTCGTTATTCGGATGAAAAATAACAGAATCCTGTTGGCCTGAAATCACGTTCGGAACAAATTTATGATAGGTGTACAGACCACCGAACTTCAATTTATGTTGAGGAGAAGGATAATAATCGAAGTCGGTCTTGATGCTTCCGTCACGGATGCCTGATGACAGTCTCAATTGAAAATTATTCTGCTCGGCAAAGAACCGGAACTTGTAATCATTATAAACAAGAGTTGTATTGGAGAATAGTCGCGGTTTAAAAACGTGGTTCCATCGCAGGGCGGCAGTCGAGTTTCCCCAGGGAATATTGGTCTTGAAAGATCGCTTGACATTATTAAAATCAAATACATCCCTTCCAAAATAGCCACTGGCATATAACCTGTCCTTCTCCGAGATCCGGTAGTTCATTTTCACATTAATGTCATAGAAATGATATCCCGAACCATAAAAGTCACTCGTTTTTTTTATAAAAGGCTTTACCAACGCATCGATATAGGTGCGCCGTGCTGAGAGAATGAACGAAGCTTTATTTTTTTTCAACGGTCCCTGAATGGAAAAGCGCGATGCAATCAGTCCGATGCCTCCATCCAACTGAACCTTATTCATATTGCCTTCTTTCATCGTTACGTCGAGAACCGATGAAAGCCTACCGCCATACTGAGCAGGGATGCCTCCTTTTATCAGTGAAACATCTTTTATGGCATCGGAATTAAATATGGAAAAAAAACCGAAAAGGTGGCCCGTATTATAAACGACCGCATCATCCAGGATGATCAAATTTTGATCGGGTCCTCCACCTCGCACATAAAACCCGGCATTTCCCTCTCCTGCGCTTTGAATGCCGGGCAGTAATTGAATTACTTTAAGAAGATCTACTTCGCCCATAAAAGCCGGTACGTTCCTGATCTGGTTCATAGAAAGATTCACCTTTCCCATTTGCGCGTTCTTGACGTTTGCATCCCGCCGTTTCGTATATATTACCACTTCGCTATTAGCGGCTGACCGCGAGAGTAATTCAAAATCAAAAGATTGGTTGTTGTGAAGATCTACCGAAATGGACTTGGGAAGATAGGACACATGTGAGATGGAAATCGTGTATGGATTCTCGTTAAGAGTGATCGAATAAAATCCGTATTGATTACTGGTAACTCCCTGGGACAAACCATTTACTGTTATGGTTGCCCCGATCACGGTTTCGCCCGAGAGGCTGTCTCTTACATAGCCATTCAAAGTAAATCTGGATTGCGCGGAAGCATTCCCCAGAAGGCACATCATCATCACAAAGCCAATCAATCTACGCATGAATAATTACTGTCAATTTACCTTTTGGGTGGTGTCGGGCGTAGTAAAATTAATCGTATCCCTTGCACCCCCATATTCTTTCGATCCAACTTCATATTTGGATTGCGGACCCAGGTATGGATTACGTACTTCCAGGGAACGACTTAACCAGTTGCCTGGGTTCTCATCATTAAATGCAACAGGACATTCATGCCAGTATATTTTTGCCCGGTCATATTTCACGATGACCAGCAGGTTTCTCAGGTTGTCCGACAAAATATTTAATGACCCCCTTTTTTCGTTCATATCGGGATCCGAGATAATGCTACCCGCCTCCACTTTCGCGTTTGCCAGCGGGTCCAACGCGGTCATATATATAATGGTATCCTTCTGCAATTCATCGATCCTGAAATTGTCAAGCGCCTGCTTAAGCTGGGTTCCGTAACGGTTGATCGTGACCGTATCGCTATTTACAAATCCTTCGATCATGTTAAAATAAGCGTCGAGGGTTGAGTCTGCCGATTGATTAAATAGATCACTGTGCTTACTAACCACCAGCGGAATCGCCTTAGCCTGGGAATTGCGGACACTGCCTCCGGTAAAAAATAAATAACGGATCACCCCTCCTAGCAGGAGGAAAATAGCCAGCAACATGATCAATCCATTAATGACCTTTATCCTGCGGCCTGATTGTACGGATGAGAAAAGCCGAAAAAATTCAAGCAAGATGATCAATGCCGGAAGCACAATCCCAAGAATGTCCACAATATTCTTCATGTGGTTTAAAAAAATTTCTGCAAAGTTAATTCAAACGGCTTGCAGTTCGTAAACCGTTATTTTTGCACACTATTCACCATCCCTATCTACGCTATGCTAGCAGGTTTACAAAACGTAACCTTTGAATTCGGAGCAAGAATCATTGTAGAAGACGCCACCTGGCATATTCAACCGGGTGAGCGCATCGGCCTTATCGGCTATAACGGAAGCGGCAAATCAACGCTGCTGAAATTATTGGTCGGAGAATACCTGCCATCAAAAGGTTCCGTAGAGCGAAGCCGAACCACCAGCATTGGTTACCTCCATCAAGATCTATTGAGCTTCGATACTGCCGATTCCATATTGCGCGTGGCCCTGGGAGCATTTGAGCGGGTGTTGAATTTGGAAAAGGAAATTGAAGAAATAGGTAAGGAACTGGAAAGGACAGGCGATGAAAAGACGCTTCATGAATATAGCGACCGCCTTCATGAATTGGAAACGCTGGGAGGCTATAATATTCACCATCAAACGGAAGAGGTCTTGCAAGGGTTGGGGTTTTCCAATGATGACTTACAAAGGCCTTTTCATGAATTTAGCGGTGGATGGCGGATGAGAGTGCTGCTTGCTAAGATGATCCTGCAACAGCCTGACCTTCTCTTACTCGATGAGCCTACCAATCACCTTGATCTTCCATCCATCGAGTGGCTGGAAAAATATTTGCTGCATTACCAGGGTTCGGTCGTCATCGTTAGCCATGATAAATATTTTCTAAACCGAATGGTGACCAGGATCGTTGAACTATACCAACAAGAACTGCATGTCTACAATGGCAATTATGATTTTTATGAAAAAGAAAAAGCAATCCGGATTGACCTGCAGCAAAAAGCATTTGAAAATCAGCAGGATTATATCCGGCAGCAGCAAAGATTTGTAGAAAGGTTCAAAGCCAAAGCGAGCAAAGCCGCACAGGCGCAAAGTATTCAAAAGCGGCTGGACAAACTGGAACGGATAGATGATGTTAACCTGGAGCGCCCCAATATCCGGATCAATTTCCGGGTAGACAAAACGCCTGGAAGAGTGTTGGTGGAATTAAAAGACATATCCAAATCATTTGATACAAATAAGATCATAGAAAAAACGAATGCGGAAATCGACCGCGGCGACAAGATTGCATTGATTGGCGCCAATGGCAAAGGAAAGTCCACACTACTCCGGATTATTGCTGGAGCTGAGTCTTTTGTAGGTGAGAGAAAATGGGGACACAATGTTGAAGAGAGTTTCTATGCTCAGCATCAACTAGAAGCCTTGAACGTAAATAATACGGTCCTTGAAGAGATGAAGGAATGCGGAAGCCAGATGACTGATCTTGAGTTGCGGACTCTTCTGGGTTGTTTTCTTTTCACTGGTGACGATACGGATAAAAAGATCCGGATCCTGAGTGGAGGTGAAAAGGCACGGGTCGCGCTGGCAAAGACCATTGTCAGCAAGGCCAACTTTCTCATGCTGGATGAGCCGACCAATCACCTGGATATACATAGCTGCGAACTATTGATAGAAGCGTTGAATAAATACGAGGGAAGCCTCATACTTGTCAGCCACGACCGTTATTTTATTTCGAGGACAGCCAACAAAATTTGGGAGATCATCGACCATCAGGTCAAGGAATTCAAAGGAGGATATGAGGAATATGTTGCCTGGAAAGACCGGATGGCGCGGCATGAAGCAGACAACAAAAAGCCGGCGCCTTCAAAAATGGTGAAAGACGTCCCCAGGGAAAAAAAGCCTGTACCCCCTGTTGATGCAAAGAAATCATCCCACCCACCTCCGATTGACAAAGATTTAAAAAAAGAATTGCAGAGGCAGCAGAAGCTGTTCAAACAACTGGAAGAAAAAATTACTGTGATGATCGAAGAAAAATCCAGGCTGGAAGCTGCATTAATAGATCCCGCTACGTATTCCGACAAAGGCAAATTTGCAGCAGCTGAAATAGCTTTCAAAAAAGCAGAGCAGGAACTGGCGCTCCTGAACAATCAATACGAACAAGTTTTTGAAAAGATCATGCAGCTGGAAAAACGATGAGTCAGCTCTTGCCAGGATCAGAAACAAATTTGTAACTTTTCCCGACAGCTTATTTTATGAAAGAAAAATTGATCATCGCCACAGTTGCTTTAGGCCTGGCTTTGCTATTGGCATTCGGCCATGCTGAATCGGTCAGCCTTCCTACTTCCGTTACATTCAAGAGTAGACCGGTAATCCGTTGCAGTCCTGACTGGAATGAAATAGCTCAATGGATAGAGGACGTCGATATTCCGCTCATGCCTGGATCGGGCGTATACCAATGGAAACTTAGCGGAACTAACGACAGCGCTCAGTTGTATTTCAAGCAGGGCATTAACATGTATTACAGTTTTCATATTCTCGAATCGATGGCCTCCTTTAAAAAGGCAGCTCGCTTTGCACCGACCTGCGGTATGTTGTATTGGGCCCAGGCTCTCGCCTATGGTCCAAACATCAATGATCTGGCTTATGCTGCATCTCCAGAGGCTTTGTCGGCAATATCGAAAGCTTTGGAATTGTCTGCAGGCAGTTCAAAAAAAGAACAAATGCTGATGGAAGCACAGGCTGCGCGATATTCGGATGATTCATTGACAAGCAGAAAAGTTTTGAACCAGGTCTATGCAGACAGGATGAAGGAAGTCTACGAAGTTTTTCCAGATGATGCGGACGTGGCTGCATTGTATGCTGACGCACTCATGTTGCAACATCCCTGGGACCTTTGGAATATCAATGGAACGCCTAAACCCTGGACGCCCCTTATCCGGACTGTGCTGGAAAAGTTATTAGCCAAAACACCAGGTCATCCTGGTGCAAATCACTATTATATCCATGTCATGGAACCTTCGCCGTATGCCGACAAAGCGATTCCGAGCGCAGACAGGTTAGGCACACTGGTTCCGGGGCTTTCACACGTGGTGCATATGCCCTCCCATATTTATCTACGAACCGGAGCTTATGATAAGGGAATATTTGTCAATGAAAACGCGGTGAAAAGTTACAAGAACTCAATTCCTCTATATGCTCCTGTAACGGGAAATGATTTTCTATATATCATTCATAATCTCCACATGCAAACTAATAATGCCATGCTTGCAGGCAGCTCAGCCAAGTCGGTTGAATCTGCAAAGGAGACGTCTAATAGTATTCCAACCGATTATTTAAAGGCTCCTGCGCCCATGGGCAGCGCCGTGCAGTATGTTAATATGGTGCCGGTATTGGTGGACATTCGATTCGGAAGATGGGATCAGCTACTTGAACGTTCTCAACCCGAACCCGGACAAGTCTACGCGAATATTTTGTTCCATTTTGGAAGAGGCATGGCTTTTTCCCATAACTCAAAATTATCTGAGGCCCAGGATGAGCTTGGACAAATGAGAGAATTAATGAAAGACAGCTCGCTGTCAATTCCTTTCTTACCATTTTCTCCGGCGATTGATGGAGCTGTTGTTGCCGAAAATCTTCTGGCCGGAACTATTTTTCTTAAAGAAAAGAAGCTTTCTGCCTCAATCAACGCTTTTCAATCTGCTGTTAAGCGGGAAGAAACTATGGTTTATAACGAGCCCCGGGACTGGCTTCTCAACCCAAAACATTATTTGGGTAATGCTTACCTGGCGGCGCGTCAATGGAAAAATGCTGAAACCATATTTAGAAAAGATCTGCTCAACAATAATGAAAATGGCTGGGCCCTGTGGGGATTATACAAGGCCTTACTGAGTCAGAAAAAGAAAACGGAAGCACAGAAAGTGTTGGTTAGATATGGACGGGCTTTCCGATCTGCGGATGTGAAGTTGGATTCTGCCGTTTTTTGAGATCATATTGCGATCTTCTCATTGACTATTCTTAGTATCTCCGTTTCCAACGCAGTCGTTTTGTTTTCTATTTCTCTGCCGCGGGCGATAATATCGTCCACCCATATTTTATCATCGTAGTTGGCGGCATTGATCCTCACATTCATAAAAGCGCCAATGACTGCAGCTCTTGCACAAAGGGCGCCTACACCTGCATCTGAAACCGATTGCGGATTGCCTGAGTCGGCCATTGCCCTGATCTCCTCCATACTAGCGAATGCCGATTGCATGACCTGGAAAGGAATTTCTATCGCCACGCGCGTGGCTGCCTGGATCGCTTTGGTGCGGATGGTTTTTTCTTCATCTGTTGATTTGGGTAGACTCATAACAGACATGATGCGGTTGAAGGCTTTTGTATCTGCATCCACAAAAGTCAGCAGCTGACTCTTATGCATCTCTGCCATCTCTGCCCAATTACTGAATTCTTCCCATCTGTCATCCCACCCTTTCTTATGTGATGAAAGGTTTGCAACCATGCAACCCAAAGCAGCACCCAATGAACCTACGTATGCCGCAATAGATCCGCCACCGGGAGCCGGACTTTCGCTCGCGGTCTCATCTGCGAAATCAGCGAGGCTTTTACTCACCAATTGACTGTCTTGTTTGTTTCTCAGCATATATTCAATAATTTTTTCTTCCGGCTTAAATGGCGATAATTCATCCAATCCCATTGATTTGACTGCGATCTTTATCAATTCCTTTTCAGAAACACCCGTTGATCTTTTTTGCTTTTTCAGGAAATACCTTCCGGCATCAAGGATCGCTTTGAGAGGGATCAATCCCACAAGTTCACTGCCTGTTACTCTGATGCCCCTGGCTTCTGCTTTCCTGCAGGTTTCATCAAACGCAATGTGAACGGGTGTGATATTAATATTTGTTAGGTTGATACTTATTTGTGCAACTCCATATTCATCAATATACCATCCAATTGCCTTGACACTCTTTAATGAACCCGGTATCATGATCAGGTCGCCATTCGCATCCTTGGCCGGTTTTCCATTTTCCAATTTTACCCGGCCTGCTTCTCTAATATCAAAAGCAATGGCATTGGCCCTTCGCACGGAGGTAGTGTTCAGGTTAATATTATAGGCAACCAAAAAATCCCTGGCTCCAATGACTGTTGCACCGCGCTTTGCATCAAATCGTGAGGGGCCGAAATCAGGCTTCCATTCCGGTTGTTGAATTTTCTTAAAGAATCCTTCGTATTCGCCGGCGCGAATGACCGATAGGTTTCTTCTGTTCTTATTTGGTTGAGCAGATTCGTATAAGTAAACGGGGATTTGCAATTCCTCTCCCACTCTGCTTGCCAGTTGTTGCGCATACATTACAGTTTCTTCCATGGAGATATTCGCAACCGGTATCAGGGGACAAACATCCGTTGCGCCCATGCGCGGATGCTTGCCCTTATGTTTGGACATATCGATCAGTTCGCCAGCCTTCTTAATTGCCCGGAAGGCGGCCTCGACAACGGCAGCCGGATCACCGACAAAAGTCACAACTGTTCGATTTGTAGCTTTTCCGGGATCTGTATTCAGCAAACGAACGCCTTCTACAGATTCGATCTGATCGGTGATCTGCCTGATAACATCTAAATCATTTCCTTCACTAAAGTTGGGGACGCATTCGATAATTGGCTGCATTGAATTTCTATTTCTGTACTCTGGTATTCAGCATCTACAATTTTGCATCCAGCATTGGAAACAATCGTCTGATCTCTGCCTCATTGGGCTGCGCTCCATATTCACAAATTTCAAAAGCTTCGGCATCCTGGATAGTGGCCGCCTTCTCTTTTCCATACCATTTTTCAAGGACAAGCCTTACTTCTGGTTGAATGGGATGTCTCCATCTTTCCTTAAGCCACTTGATGCGCTCATTTTTATCTTTTGGTACCTGTTCCGCATAGTGGCCAATCCAGGGTAACCATTCATACATCTGGGATTCGTGCGCATCCAATGCACTCACTTTCTTATCAAGAACCTCCGTTATATTCACAGCAATATCCGGACGGAAGGGATTGGGTCTTTTGAAGTGGTCCTGGAAATATAAAAAAACTGGATTTTTCTTCAGCGCTGGCGTTTCCGGTGCAACGTTAGGAACCGCCACCATATAGGCTACATCCTGCACGAGCACACCAGTGTAGCGGTGATCCGGATGATAATCGTTAGGACGCGGTGCAATCACAACATCAGCGTTCCATTCGCGGATCTTCTTAATGATTTGAAGTCTTACCTCAAGTGTCGGCATCAGTTGCCCATCGTGATTATCTAAAACATCGTAAGTCACTCCCAGTCTTTTTCCCGCTTCCTTCGCTTCTGCCAGCCTTCGTTTGGCCAATTCTACGCCGCCTATGAGCTGATGTCCAGCATCGCCATTGGTAACCGCGACAAATTTGACAGAATATCCCATCTGTGCAAGGAGAGCAGCGGTGCCACCGCCATCCTCATCGCAATCATCGGGATGGGCGCCGATCATGATGATCCGGACACTCTTATCTGCCTGCCCATAGGCGTTGCCCAATCCTAAAACAAATAACAACAGAAGGAGAAGATTTCTCGTAGATCGTTTCATAACGAAAATTTTGATGTGTTAAAAAAAACTATCGGGGTGAAAATCCCAGCGCTTTTATATAACCTTCATTTTGCCTGCAATTCTTGAATCTGCAATTCTCCAGAAAACCATTCATTGCGCTTTTTATTTCCGCCATATTGCCCGGTCGAAGACTGCGAATATCATCAAAACCCTTTTTTGCAGTATCTGCATATGCAGATACCGAATCATAGCCGGCAGGTTTTTTGAAGGTCACAATGCCTCTTGTATTATCAATTTTCTTGTAAGGCCAGAAATGCCAGCCAATATGATTTGAGTCCAGCATCTTTCGAAATGTCTCGACCCACTCATCGTCGTTCTCTCCCGTCTCTCCGCAATATAAGGGGACCTTGTATTTGTTGCTGAAGTCAATATAATCCTGAATTACAGCAACTGTCGGCTCAGTCCAGTACTTATGAAAGGTGTACACCAGCTTGCTGTCGAAAGGAGCTCCGAACGGTTGAAAGTTTGAGTTCCACTGCGCGCCACCAAGAAAGATGATATGGTTCTTATCCACTTCACGGATTGCTTTAGTGATCTGGCGGTAGAGAGGTTCCAGCAGAGGATTGAATTTATCTTTGTCAAAATAGTGGGCAATCGGTTCATTCAATAGATCATAGCCGATGATGATCGTCTCATTTTTATAGCGAGAGGCTATCCGTTTCCAAATGGAAGCGCACAAGATCCTGCTCTTCTCACTTTCAAAAAGGAAAGGATAACCATCCCCATCATCGATGTTAGCACCAGTCTGGCCAGCGGGTGCGCAATGCATGTCTAGAATGACATATAACTTTTCCTTCTTGCACCAATTGATCAAACGGTCCAGATAAACAAATCCCCTGGCTGCGTCATTGGCGCCCATGTAATTTTCATTAGTAAACATCCGGTAGTTGAAAGGTATGCGAATGGAATTCATACCAATCGACTTGAGATAGCGGATGTCTTCAGCGGTAACATAAGCATCGAGATATTTTTGCCAAAATTCTTTCGTTAGGTCGGGACCCAACAATTCAGTGAGTGTCTGATTGATCAATCGGGGTGAATTCGCCTCCCGAAAGAGGAACATATATCCTTCGGGCACCAGCCAATTACCCAGGTTGGTGCCTTTGATATGAAACGGTTTTCCATCAACGCCTAGGATATCCTTGCCCCTTGTTGTAAAATAAGTTTGTGCCGTCGCATTCAAAAAGAACAAGATGGCGATTATAACGGAGCAGATGATTTGCTTTTTCATGCAGAGTTGAATTGTTCGAGTTTAACGTAAGCTCAAATAAACTTTCCCTTGATCATCACCTTGTCAATCAAATTCGTTCCAAATGAGTATGGAATGAATGCGACCGAAGGTATTGGCTTTAAAAAAATCAGGTTGGCCTTTTTTCCCACCTGGATACTTCCCACCTCATTTTCCAATCCCATGGCATACGCACCATTGATCGTAGCTGAATTGATGGCCTCTTCCGGAAGCATTTGCATTTGTATGCAACTCATCGCCAATACCAGGTGCATATTTCCTGAAGGTGAAGACCCGGGATTGTAATCGGAAGCCAGGGCAACTGCAGATCCTTCATCGATTAATCTCCTGGCTGGAGGGTAAGGCATTCTAAGAAAAAAAGCGGCCGAGGGTAACAAGGTGCTCATACCTTTCCACTTGTTATTGCCATTCAAATTACCAAGAAGTTTGATATCCTCTTCTGTAAGCGTTTCCAGATGATCCATGGAAACCGCATTTAATTCTATTCCTTTTTCTATTCCACCTATGGAATTTAACTGGTTGACATGAAGCTTGGGCTTGAGCCCATGAACAAGACCTGCGCGACAAATCGTTTCCATTTCCGCAGGTGAAAAGAAACCGGTCTCACAAAAAACATCAATATAGTCAGCCAGCTTTTCTCTGGCGATCACCGGCAGCATTTCATTAATGATCATGTCGATATATCCCTGATGATCTTCTTTATATTCCGGTGGGAAGCTATGCGCGCCCAGGAAAGTCGCGCGAATCTCCAGGTTCGACTTTGCTTTCAGCCTTTTGATGACGCGCAGCATTTTTAACTCTCCATTCACACTCAATCCGTATCCACTCTTAATCTCGATTGCGCCGGTCCCCTGCTTGCTTATTTCATCCAATCGCCCGCATGCGTCGTTAAATAACGAATCTTCCGAAGCATCCATTAGCTTCTTCGCTGAATTCAGTATTCCTCCGCCGGCCGCAGCGATCTCGGCATAAGAGCGACCCTTGATCTTGTCGACAAACTCGGCTTCACGACTACCCGCAAAGACCAGATGAGTATGAGAATCGCACCAGCACGGGAGGATCATCGCACCCTTGGCATCCAGCACGGTGGAAAGTCGATGAGGAACAGATTTCAGCATATCCATGAGGCCGAATCGCGCAATGATACCATCCTCGATCTGGATCCATGCGTTTTCCAGGACAGGCAATTCCGCCAAAGCCTGTCCTCGAAGAGCTTCTTTTGTATCCCTTACACTAACTAATTGACGGATATTTGTGATCAATGCCGATGACATATTGGAAAGATAGGATATTCTGGTTTTTCATTTTAAAGTCACCTGATTACAGTAGTTTCTTACTAAATATTTTATAGATTGTAGGCCATGAGAAATTCAAGCCTGATATGGATGTTATTGCTTTGCCTGGGATTGGTAGCTACCTGGATCTATCACCTTTACGATAAGAGTGTTTACAGCAATCAAAAGACGGTGGTTTATGTAAAAGATTCGGTCGCCCAGACCCAGCAGATAAGGGATTCTTTACGCAAGGCCTTTTCCAAAACGATCAGGGAACTTCCCGACCTATCGGATACATCGACACAGAAACCCGACAGTTTGAAAGCTGGCACAGATAGCATTCGTACCGCATTTTATCTTCTTAAAGAAGAACTTAAGGTCTTATTGAGAAAAAAGAATCTCACATCTGATAGTGTGACATTAGCTCGTCAAAAGATTGTTGAGCTGCAGAAAACAGCTGAAGAACTTCGCGACCATGGTATTAATGTGAATGAAGAAAAAAGGAAAATAAGTGAAATGCTCGAAAAATTTAATGAAGAAATAAAAAAGCTGGAACAGAAAATAAAACGAATAGAAGCAAAAAAATAAAGGCCCCCGGAGCGGGGACCTTTTGTTCACTATAAAAGTCTTTTCTGTTTAGAATATATTGTACCCATAACTCACATAATATAGCCCTCCCACGTAGGGACTTCCAAACCCGGTGCGAGCATAGTTGTTTCCCAGGTTAGTTCCACCCACACGAAATACTCCTTTTGATTTAGGCGGACTATAAGTGACCTGTGCGTCGACCCATGCGAAACTGGGCAGTGTACCCGTAACAAATGTCCCTTCATAAAAGTTACTGTCTTGCCATTTCACCACCACGTTGAATCCGATATTATGACAAACATTTTCATTCCTCAATCCGATATTAAACCGGTATTTGGGAGCATTAAAGAACGTGACTTCATTAGCAGGCACATCCTGCAAATGATCGGAAAAAACATTTCCGTACAATACAAATTTTTTGATCAACTGGTATTCAAGCCCGATGCCCCAACCGATGGATTTTACGATCTGATCGGAGTTTTGGTTGTAAGACAGATTGGTGCTGAACGGTGAATAGATCTCATATTTTGGGCCGTTCGTGGATTGAACTACCGCAGTCGTGATGATAAAATCTTTGTATTGGCTGTAATATAAGTAGGCATCCACAAGAAGTTTTTTAGCAAGAATGCCTTTGTAACCGATTTCATAGGAATTCATAGTTTCCGCCTTCAAGGGGCGGAACACTGCCTGAACCAATCTATCAGAGTCACCGATGCTTCCTTCACGATAAGCATTAACACTGGGAACGGTATATCCCGGCAGGGTTGAATTCAATTTGTAATAAGTTTGAAATTCTGGCAGGCTGCCTATAAGGTAACTGCTTCCACCTCCCAACCTTAGGTTAATGTATTGATTCTGATTCGCTGGAAAACGATATGCTGTTTGATATGACAACCGGATATTATTATCCTTTGCGACACCAATAACTGCAGTGAGGCGGGGAGTAAACTTGCCTTCAAAATTGGTTTGCTTGTCGTACCGGCCTGAAGCAGTCAATGTCAATCTATCATTTAGCAGTCTTTTTTTCAATTGAATAAAAGCGCCGGTTTCACTGATCTTGATATTACCTGCTGTGTCGGCGAAAATTGTACCCTGGGAATTCAGGACCCATTGCTTCCATCCCGCGCCCATAATAATTTCTAGTTTGTCAGAAAAATGTGCTGCATCGGAAAGGTTAAGCTGAAATTCTCCAGCCCACAGATCCGACCGGTCCAGGAACTTCGCGCCACCTGATTGGTTTATCGGTGTGTTTTTGATTTGCTGGGCCGCAGCATCAAACTGAGGTGTTCCGGGTATTAGCCTGGCTGCGTCGAACAATGCGCGGGCATTGTTATGCAAGGTTATATCGCTGATGGTTCCCTGTGCAGCTCGTCGAACTTCAGAAAAATAGGTAACGTATGACGGAAGCCACACAGATGTAGGACTATAAGCTTCGTTGATAAATGAGCCGACGGCTCCGGAGATATATGAATCTCCCGAGTTTTCCTGCGTGGTGTAGGCCCTTGCCATCCAGTTCTTAGCTTTCACTTCAAGCTTATGTTGTGCAATCTTAAAGTTCCTCAGCGAATAGCGATCAGCACCGGTATAGACAGTAGTACCGGTTCCAAAATACGTGTTCCAGGATGCTTCCACATTCGGAGTTATCTTGAAATGTATTCCTCCTGTCAATTTCACATTGAGCGTATTGTAATCGACAAGGTATTTTTCTTCGTAGCCTGTCCGTGAAATACTGTAAGCCTGATTGGTCGATGGGTCCTTAACGAAATAGTTATTTTTTATCCCGTTGTAAAATGGGAACATCTGAAGAATAGGACCTTTTATCGGAGGAAGGTTCAACGCTGCCAGCAGCGGGGCAGGAAATCCGGGAAAACTAAAGAAACCGTCACGTTCGACGTCGGTTGGATACTGCGGATTTCCAATTGCTCCGAAATAGAGATTTAATAAATTCACTACATCCTGGCCGGTGGCCGCTAAAAGTCCCCTGCGCGTCTGGTCCTGGACATAGAACGCAAATCCGTTCATGTTATAACTATTCTCGTCTCCATATATATTGATGCCATTAAAATTGGGATCGTCCGTTCTGTTTCCCCCAATGACATAGCTAAGAACTCCGGTCTGTGCCTTGTTACGATAATCATCGGCCTGCCAATCACTTCCCTTTAATAGTTCAGCAGTTAGTTTAAACGCCAATTTATCAGTCACTGCTTTGGCCCAGCGAAACGACCAATTATAGTATGGCGCAACACCACGCTGCTTCCCATCGATGTGCATGATCCCTTGCTTGATATTGTAGCTTAGGCCCTGGTATTTAAAAGGGTTCTTGCTGGTGATCAGGACAGTTCCATTCATACCGCCTGACCCGTACAAGGCAGAGGACGCACCCGATAATATTTCTACATTGTCTACGTCTAACTCGGTTAATCCCACAATGCTGCTCACAGAAAAATTCAAACCCGGCGCCTGGTTATCCATACCATCCACCAATTGATTTGATCGGAGATTTCCACTGCTTACGAAACCACGGGTTGTGATGGTCCGGAAGGTAAGACTTGCCGTATGCACATCTACGCCTTTTAAATTGGCGATACCTTCATAGTAGCTCGGAGCCGGTATATTGCGCAGGACATTGGCGCTCATTCTTTCTATGGTGACGGGAGATTCCAGTATTCGGGTAGGCGTACGCGTTGCAGCTACCACAACTTCCTGTCCAAGTACGCTATTGGGCTTTAATTCTATTTCTATTTTCGAAGTTGCATCAGTGACAGTCATTTCAAGAATATCATATCCACCTGCCGAACTAAAAGTAATTATGACCGGAAGCTTGGCGACTTTGAGCGTAAATTCTCCGTCGGAATTTGTATAGGTTCCCTGGCCTGTTTCTTTTACCACAACCGAGACAGCCGGAATCACTTCTTTGGAGGTGCTATTGCGAACATTGCCAGTGATAGTAATGACTTGAGCGGAGACAGCAATCGAAGATAGAGTGGCTATGAGAGAGATCGCCAAAGTACGATAGCTTTTTCTCATAATAAGCAATTTTAGTTTGGAATATGCTGGAAAAATAAGCATTGTAAAGTTGATCTAAAAATTTAATTTTTAAGGAGAAAGGATAAATTTGTTGAAATCTAGAAACGATACATCTTGGGTAGATTTTCATAGCGTCATACATTCGAATCATGGCAGGTTTTCAATTCAATGAACAAACACAATTCTATAGCGGTAAAGTAAGAGATGTTTATACAATTCGCGACGAATGGTTGGTGATGATTGCATCAAACCGGATCTCTGCTTTCGACGTCATTCTTCCCCGAGCAATCCCCTTTAAAGGGCAAGTATTAAATCAGATCGCGGCTTACATGTTAAATGCGACCAGGGATATCTGTCCTAACTGGCTCGAACAAGTTCCTGCACCGAATGTATCGATTGGGAAAAAATGTAAACCATTCAAGATTGAAATGGTCATCCGCGGAAATCTGACCGGTCACGCATGGCGCACATATTCTTCCGGCAAAAGAAAATTATGCGGAGTTGCGATGCCTGCTGGACTCAATGAAAACGATTACTTCCCCGCTCCCATTATTACACCTAGCACCAAAGCTGCCGAGGGACATGATGAAGATATCAGCAAAGAAGACATCATTGAACGAGGACTTGTATCTGAAGAAGATTGGCGAACTCTGGAGAAGTATACGACGAAATTGTTTGCCAGGGGTAAGGAAATCGCCGCCAGACAGGGTTTGATCCTCGTCGATACTAAATATGAATTTGGAAAATCCAATACCAACGATATCTTCCTGATCGACGAGATCCATACTCCGGATAGTAGTCGTTATTTTTATGCCGAAGGATTCGAAGAAAGACAGGTTACCCGCCAAAAACAAAAGCAACTGAGCAAGGAATTCCTGCGGGAATGGTTAATCGCAAATGATTTCATGGGTAAAGAACGACAAAGAGTGCCGTTGATGACAGATGAATGGGTGGACACCATCAGTAGGCGGTACATAGAGCTATATGAAAGGCTCATCGGAGAAAAATTCTCACCCATGGAACTGACTGCCGATGAAACATATCATCGTATTGACCAGGCGCTCAACCAGCTTATCAAAAAATAAGCAATATCGACCATGAACGCATTTCTTACAACACTGCGACAAAAGAATTCCCTGCTTTTCTGGTTCGGCGTTTACAATTTTTTCGTCGCCCTTATCTGTATCCTGTTGATGCAAATTGATGAACGATCGATCCTTGGAGTAAATGCCTGGTTGAAGCCGATGAAGTTCTACCTGGCCGTAGGAGTAATGGTATGGACTATGGGATGGATCCTACAATATCTCCAGTCGACTTCGAAAATAAGAAGATACAGTGTTTGGATTGCATTCACGATGTTCTTTGAAAATGCACTTATTTTTATGCAGGCGGCCAGGGGAACGACGTCGCACTATAATTCCAGCTCGACGACCAATTCGATTATTTTTAGCCTGATGGGTATGTTGATCGTGGCTTTCACCATTGTTTGCATCTTCATCACTTTTCAATTCTTCCGCCAGAAAGAATTTACTATCTCCGCATCCTATGTCTGGGGCATCCGCTTGGGTCTATTGTTTTTTATTATCTTCTCGCTCGAAGGTGGCATGATGCTCAGCATTATGAGGCATACAGTTGGCGCTCCGGACGGAGGTGCAGGTTTGCCTGTCACCAATTGGAGCAAGGAACATGGTGATTTACGCATATCTCATTTCCTGGGCATCCACTCTCTACAAGTTCTTCCATTAGCCGGAAATTTTATATTCAAAAAACCGGGAGCGTTGATCAGTTTCGGAATTCTATATGCAGTGGTTGTCATCGCCATTCTGGTCATTGCCCTTAATGGAGCGCCCCTAATTAGATAACATTCCTTGATATTCGCTATGCTCTTATTTCTTCAGCGGAAAGGGCTTGCCTTGCGGGCAATAATAATCCAATGCATTCTGCGCAGACTCATACGAAAGCCAGTAATCTGTCACCGTACCAGTAAATACGAGATCGGATGAATAGTTGTACAGGTCTCGCGTACCAGCGTTGCTAAAGTTACCATACAAGATACTTCCTTCAAATGGTTTGTATCCTCCGTAGGAACGAACTACTGCATAACCATTGTAAGTCTCTACTACATAGTAGTTGCAATAACTATCGCTGTAGACCACTTCACCTCTTTCCCTGGTAAGCCAATAGTTTTCGTTATTCCTCGGCAATCGATCTTTTACACAACCTGCCAGAAAAACGGCAGATAAAGCAACAAAAAGACTGAGTGTAAATATTTTTTTCATGATATAAGTTTTAAATTGTTTTAAAATAATTTTTCAATTGCATTTAATACAATTACAAGACTGTGCCAACCCTTCAATTGGTTAATTGCTTTTTGTTAAAATCATTTAAATTCACAAATTGATAAATCAACCTGTATGAAGTTTTCTATTTTAACATTGTTGCTTTCAGTTGTCCTGCTGCCGCCACCCACTCATGAACATTACCTGGTGGTCGGTACTTACGATTCTCCCAAGAGTGAAGGCATATATGTCTATCGATTTAACAGTAGTGATGGTTCCATAAAAGAGATAAGCCGCATTGCGGCGTCCAATCCCTCATTTCTCGCTGTTTCACCCAATGAAAAATATATCTATGCTGTATCTGAAAAAGCGAAGAATGGAAACGGAGGCGAGGTTTGTGCATTCAGTTTTAACAAATCGACTGGTAACTTATCGTTGCTGAATAAGCAACTATCTGGCGGCGATGATCCATGCTACGTGAGCATCGACAAGGGAGGTCGTTGGGTAATTGCAGGAAATTATAGCAGTGGAAGCCTGGCCGTATTGCCAGTAAGCGCTAAAGGAATGCTCGCCAAAGCTACAACCATCATAAAGCATAGTGGAACCGGCAAGGATAGTTCCCGCCAGGAAGCTCCTCATGTACACTGTACTTTTTTATCCAAAGACAATCGTTGGTTGTTTGTTCCAGACCTGGGTATCGATAAGGTCATGATCTATTCTTTTAATCCGGCAACCGGAAAACTCGCTCCCGCTAAGAAGCCGTTTGCCGCATCACCCGCTGGTGCCGGCCCCCGGCACATCACGTTTCATCCAAATAACAAGTGGGCTTACCTCGTAGAAGAACTCAGCGGAACAGTGGAAGCGTATAAATATGCTAACGGGGTGTTAACACAAACTCAGCGGATCACTACGCTACCCGAAAACGATACACAATTTGCCGGTAGCGCCGATATTCATGTTTCATCGGATGGAAAATTCCTGTATGCATCTAACCGGGCAGGCTCAAATACGATTGCTATCTATTCCATCAATCCTGCCAACGGAAAGCTCACAGTGGTCAGCCATCAATCTACGCTGGGAAAGGCGCCCCGCAATTTTACAATAGATCCATCTGGAAATTTCTTACTCGTCGGCAACCAGGATAGTGATGAGGTGGTGATTTTTAAGAGAGATCGAAAATCGGGATTATTGGAAGATACGGGAAAGAGGATCTCATTAGGAAAGCCGGTATGTTTAAAATGGATTTCGATGAATTAATACAAATGGACCGAAGCTGAGGTCGCTGATATCATTTTCGTTTCCTGGATTTATTGAACACATTTCTACCCTTATCAATTCCCTTCCGAAGTCTCTTGCGATCTTCTTCAGGTAGCCGAATGACATCAAGGCATTGCTGGCTGCAACATCCTTCATATTTCCGCTCACATTCTTCGCATTGAATAAATAATAAATGACAACTCTCGTTTTTGCAGTTCGTATGAGTGTCTGCAGGTCGTTCGCATTGATGGCACTTAGCAATAATGTCATCAGTGATCCGTTCTCCGAGACGCTGGTCAAATACAAAATTCTTTCCTATGAATTTACTTTGTAAGCCCTCTTCTCTTACCTGGCGTGCATAGTTGACAATACCTCCTTTTAAATGAAACACATTCTTAAACCCATTGTGTAATAGATATGCAGAAGCTTTTTCACAGCGGATGCCTCCTGTACAATATAGGATGATCTGGCTGTCTTTCTGGTCCTTCATGATCTCGACTGCATTCGGTAACTGCTCACGAAAGGTATCGCTGGGAATTTCAACCGCATTTACAAAATGGCCAACTTCATATTCATAGTGGTTGCGCATATCAATAACAACCGTCCCGGGCTGCTCCATCTTGGTGTTCATTTCTTCGGCATTCAAATATTCTCCCTTCCTGGTCACATCGAAGCCGGGATCATCAATGCCATCAGCAACAATTTTATTTCGCACTTTGATATCCAGGACAAAGAATGATTTGCCATCGTCAACAGCCTGATTTAAGAGCACATCTTTCAAGGGCTCGATCGAATATAAATAATCTCTGAAAGCATCGAATTGAAGGACTGGCACATTCACCTGCGCATTGATCCCTTCTGTCGCCAAATAAATCCTTCCAAAAACATTCAATTGATGCAGACTCTCATAGAGGCTATTCCTGAACTGTTGGGGATCCTCAATATGAAAATAACAGTAAAATGAAACCGTGACGCGAGTAGTCGAATCCTCGAGGATTCGTTGTTTTAACTCCTTCCGGGAGATCCGGTTGTGTAGTTGTGTCATCCGAGTGAGTTTATGGCCAATCATCTCCTCTCCTGCCTGAGCCCCGCAGACCGATGCGGATGCTGCTCTTCATCTTATTGCCATCCAGGTAGGATTGTACAAAGTCTACTCTTAGACGCTTGAAGATATTGTCTATCCCAGCGAAATATTCGTAATAGTTGCTGCCTTTATTTATAATAAACCCGTTCCCGCCGACTACAAGGTAAAGATTCAACTTTCTAACCCAGGGGATCTTATTGGTGAGAAAACCGTTGAAATTATGTTCAATGTGTGCCAGCGCGTAGAAATCGGCTACGTTGCTGAATTGGTAAATAGGCAATAATTGAAAGCTGTTGAGATATTCCGTTGCAAAGGTGGATTGATTTCCGTTGAAATGATTGTAATCGGGGACCTCCACTTTCTTATGATCAAAAAAGCCGCCAAAACCCAAACGATATGAAAACTTTCCCATTAACTTGAAATTCATATCATCCCTTATACTGGCTTTCCACTTGCTGAATTGTTCGTCGCTACCCAGGAAATTATTGATACCCGCCATATACTCAAGCGAAAACATGGGAAATTTTGATCCGATATTTATCTTTTGTTCAGGAAGGATAATATACCTCGAACCAGGCTGCCAATTCATTCTGATCAGGGTCATGAAGACCTGGTGGCGCTTGAAATTCTGACTCACCAAATCGTTGGGATAATTTGGTGTATAATCCCTGTTCTTCACATCCCTTATTGAAAAGTCGGTCCTGTTTTCCAGAGGCATCCGGTCCTGGTATTGAAAAGCAGCGATCCACGTAAATCCATGACCGATACCCTTAGTGAAACTTCCGCGCAGATACCATGCTTCATAGATCTTCAGCCGGTTGTTTTCTCCAAGCAAGGATGAAAGGGTATTGCCGCGCATTCCGATGGGACTATTGTTATTAAATTGAAATACTCGTTTACCACCAGAAAGCATAAGAGACGAGGCATAACCCGAACCAAATGTATAGATGGCTTTCAAATGTGCATTAAAATGGTCGTTGAGAAAACCATATCGGAGGTTGGGTTCCAGTGTAATGCTTTTCTTGCTGCTGCGAACTGTGTCCAATCTTTTGGTCCAAGTAGCTCCCGTGTTGATCACGAGCCCTTCGACAATATTAAAGCTAACCTGCTCTGTCAGTGGGCGGATGCTGAAGGTCGTCCTCTTTGTTTCGGCAAAAAATGTCTGTCCAAAAAATAACGTCCCGAAAATATTCACCCGGTTACGCACCTTATCCAGCGAATCAATATAGTGTGGGTCTTTTCTGACAAGTTCCAGACTATCTTTTCGCCGGTAATCGGACACTTCATCTGGGTGCAGTGGAACAGGTCTGACTTCCTCCCAATATTCCGGTGATTTCTTATTAGAGCTATCGCCATATCTTAAAATAGTATTGTCGAATACGCCTCTAGCGAAATCAGGATTGATATTGAAATTAGAATAGATATTGACAAAACTGCCATAAGCATCAAAGCCAAAGAACTTGACGGAGGGATATATCACCTGGCTGCTGATTGCCCAAACATCCTTGCTCAACGGACGATAGATTTGTTCCACCCGAAGACTATCGAGGATCTGCAATTGTGATTCTTTGGTCAGGACCAATTGAAATGAATGGATGCGCCATTCGTCTTCGACGATGTTTAGATATCCGCTAAAAGTGGGTTCATATTTTCGCTTGGGTATGACCTTGATCTTATTGATCTGCTTACCATCTTCTTCGAATGTTCCCTGGTACTTGTAGCTATAATGATTCATGGCATTATCCGAGATCGGTGAAATAAAGCCCCTCGGATTCAGGTTATTGCCAATGAATATATTGTTATCATATAGCGAAAAAAATTGTGGGGCGCTCAATCCATATCCATCACTTTCGCCGCTCACCCTGGAGGAATGCACTTCAATTTTTTCCTTGTTAGGGCGATTCACTGAATAGGTAGAAATGGTTTCGGAGAGATAGATCATATTCAACTTGCTTGTATCTCCCATGTCCAGATTAAGGCGGCGGCCTAAAAATTTCTTCGGATAATTTCTCATCCTCAATTGGCCTTTCGTGTATACTTCGCACTGAAACTTGTTGAGCTGGTCCTGATAATAAGTTCTTTTCGCGATTGTCTTCCGAATGATCTCATTGCCCGGGTTTTGCCCAATGGTTAAAACTACCTCGCCCAACGTCGTCTCCTGGATTTCTAATGAGAAATCCGCCTCCATATCCCTTTCTGTAACAGTAATCGTTTTTTCTACTCTTTTATAACCCACGTGCTGGCAAATCAATGTGTATTCGCCGGGGGCAAGGTTCAACACATATTTTCCTTCGTTATTTGCATTGGTGCCCTTATTGCTTCCCTTGATAAAAATAGATGAGTAAGGCAACGGCTTTCCTTCAGTGTCAGAAATTGTTCCGCTCACCTTACCGGCGTAGCCAGGCAGGAAACCATATAAAAGAAAAATGACCGCCAGAATATGTTTCATCGGCATGCTTTAGAAAAAAAATAAGCCTGATTAAGGCGTTACTGCTTTTTGCAGGAAGCTAAAATTTATGATCCGGAATTTCTCAGGAAACTACCGCTCATGGCTGCAAGGCCCGCCACGATGCCTCCGATTATTCCAGTAACTAATATCAATAAAAAAGTATTTCCACCCAAAGGAAGAAGAGATGCGATTTTCTTCGATAGCACTCCATTGTTCTTCATATCTATCCACCAGGCCAGCCCCGCCCACAACAAAAGCAAACCTAAAAAGCCGGCAAAAAACGCTTTTCCGGCCTGCTGACGAACCAATAATGCAACCAGGAATGAGGCGATAGCAATGCTCCACCACGGAAAATATAAACCCAGCACAAAAGCCAACAAAGCGGTGAGAACAAAAGCTACAAAAAATTTCATTAGTATAGATTTAATATCTACTTCTTTTCAAACTTCATCGTCCACTTTATCTTGCTGTCCGTACGATCAGCTTCCTGCATAAACCATAATTCAAAATATTTGCCCTGCGCCCACTGATCGACATAATCGTCGTAGAACCTGCTTCCCGGATTTCCACTCTGGCCGCCTGGATACACACCAAAGGCTTTGGTAGGATTGCTCAATTGGACGATCATGCGCCAACTCGGTCCGTGGCTTTTCGTGACTGCATTTATAATGTCTCCATTTCCACCCAAATTCAAATGAGTGCGATCCAATGGCAGCAGGTCCTTCTTTCCAGGATCCAGGAGATGATATATTCCCGGTTCCTTAAATTTAGCCCACTCCAGCCTGCCTGCACTATCCATCTTCTTTAGAATTACCGACGCTTCCTTCAATGAAGAAGTTACCACATCATAAAGTGTTTCCCTTGCGGGCGTATTGATATCATCAATAAACTTCATCGCAGAATCTTTCTTTAATAGTTCGAGAGTGGTTTCCTGGTCGGGCCAGCGAGCTGAAGGACTACATTGCATCAACTCATCTTTCCAGATATTGGCTTGCAGACTGTCCCACCAGCATTGATAAACCGTCTGGCCTTTCGAATCGGGCGTCGCATAGAGGTTCCAGCTTTTTAAAATTCCCAACCATTTTTTTTCGTCGCTATTTAATTTGGTTTCCTCAACATATTGAAGAAGGATGGGCCTCGCGTCTTCAGCAACGGTATTGAAGTAATTGTTTTGAAGGTTCATCATATCCGTCGTCGTGATACCATCCATGGCTGCTAAATGATTCGTAATAGTGATCGCTCTTGGTGTTATGTATGATCCGGGAATGAAATATGGGTAAGCAGAATCAACGGGTCGCTGGTTCGCGCTTTCTAAAAATCCCTGCATAGGATTCTTGATATGTGGATTTTCATTTTGAGGTATGAAGCCCTGCCACATATAACTACTATCCTCACCCGGCATTACATACAGGCCCTGCCCTTCCCATCTTGCCGGAAACTTTCCCTGCTGCCAAATCGCGATGTCCCCTGTTTTTGAAGCAAACACAAAGTTTTGCCCGGGACACGAATAAGATTTAATAGCCTCCTCATAATCTTCATAATTGGTTGCCCTGTTCAACTTGTAAAATGTCATTCCCTCATTACTTCGATCGTGCGCTATCCATCGAACAGCCAATGATCTGTTGTTTGAATAGTTAGTAGAAAATCCCGGATCGAACATCACAGGACCAAAAATTGTGTATGCGACTGTATCATAAACAGTAGTTCCGCCCCGAACTTTGATCTCTTCAATTCGTTGTTTCGCAGCTATCCATTTTCCATTGAATCGATATTCTTTTTTGGACGCGTCCCTGAATTTGATTTCGTAATAGTCTTTTACATCACGCTGCGCATTGGTGAGCCCCCAGGCGACATTGTCATTAAAACCAATAATGATAAAAGGACTGCCTGGCAAGGATACTCCGTAGCAATTGCTTTTGGGTGTTCTTAACTGCATCTCATACCAGATCGATGGCAGTGATAATTCAAGGTGAGGATCATTGCATAGGATCGGAACTCCACTTTGGGTTTTACTTCCTGCTACTACCCAATTATTGCTACCGTTATCTCTGTCCGGCCGTGAAACCTCATCAACAGCAATCAATTTTTTATCATTATAATACAATGAATCTACCGTGGCAGGCCTGACGGGAATGATGCCAGGAAAGTCAAAAACAGTCCCTGCAGGAATAATGGGCTTCAGGGAATCCGGTACCTGCGGATAAATCATACTGAATTCCTCAGGAGTGAATATGGACTTTGCATTGGTATTTGCCAAATCGGTTTCTGTCCCCGAGGAAAGGATCTTGGCCATCATCTTCAACAATACAGCCGTGCGAAGATTGGTCCATTTTTCCGGTTTAAGATCCAACAATTTGTATTCGAATGGCAAGGAACTTTGAGTAAGGGAACTAATATAAGCGTTGATGCCATTGGTATATGCACTAAAAATGGCTTTGTACCCGGGATCTCTATCAATTTCCAGCAATGCATTTTCGGCAGCATATCTCATTCCCAGTCTTCTCTGTTCCCGGTCAAAAGTGATCGCTTTGGCACCTGCAATTTCACTGGCTCTTCCTTCAGCAGCTTTGGTCGAAAGGTCCATCTGGAACAACCGAAACTTAGCGTGCAAAAAACCCTGAATGAAATACAAGTCCTCATCATTTTCTGCAAATACGTGCGGTACCAGGCGTCCATCGATATAAACTTCCGCTTTTCCTTTTAGTTCCGGAAACTTTAGATCCGCTTGAAAATCCTCATTGGCTGGCTCTGCATTTTGCCAAAACCCGATCTGTGGGCTCAGAAACCGGCCCATAGGAGGAATGCTTCCCCACTTCTTATTCAGGCAGAATATCAATGCAATGGTCAGAATAAGAGTGATGGAAAAAGCCAAAATCCGCATATGTAACTGAATGATCGTGAAAGATAGTAATAATGAAGAATTGTAACAGGATTTTAAATAAGATTTTCATGCCGCGTTTTGTTTTTTATTAATTTCAACGCCGCGCTCCGCCAGACTTATGTCAAACTGTTTGGAGGTATGCGAAATCTAAAAATTAACCACCATGCCTGTAATCATTGCTATTGCCGTCATATTGATCATCGTCGTTTGGGTGATCAGTCTCTATAATCGACTCGTTCGTTTACGCAACCGTCGACAAAATGCGTTTGCCGATATTGATGTCCAGCTACGCCAGCGTCATGATCTCGTACCTCAGCTCGTCGATACGGTGAAGGGTTACGCTACACATGAAAGAGAGTTGCTGACAAGAATAACGGAGGCTCGCACCGCAGCTATATCAGCAAATACAATTGATGATAAAATAAAAGCTGAACAACAACTCAGCAGTGCATTGGCAGGATTGAAAGTGCAGGTGGAAGCCTACCCGGACCTAAAGGCCAACCAAAATTTCCTGCAACTACAAGAAGAGCTAAGTGATATAGAAAATAAACTGGCTGCAGCAAGGCGTTTTTTCAATGGCGCCACTACCGAATACAATAATGCCGTTGAATCGTTTCCAGGGAATATGATAGCCAGAAATTTTGGCTTCAAAAGAGAAATCTTATTCGACCTGGGTGAGGATACTCGCAAACAAATGGATGAACCACCAAAGATCCAGTTTTAACAACAGCCCGTAAATGAAATACGTTGGTCTCCAGGAGCAGGTTAGAAAAAATGACCGCAATTCACTTTTATTATTGATCGCCTTTCCTGCATTGTTGTTGGGCATGTTTTATGTTTTTTTCTTTTTTGCAGATAAACAGGAGATGGAGTCGGTTAACCTGCATTTTCTGCAAATCTTACCGGTCATTCTTATTTTGGTTGGAATTTGGTTTCTCATCGCCTGGTTGGGACATTCCGCTTTTATCCGAATGGCCACTTCTTCAAAGCCATTGGAAAGAATGGAGAATAAGCGAGTGTATAACCTGCTGGAAAATCTCTGCATTCAACAAGGGATGCGTATGCCGGCCTTATATATCATTGATGATACTTCACTGAATGCTTTTGCCAGTGGAATAGGTCCATCCACTTATTCAATCTCTTTATCGAAAGGAATTATCGAAAAATTGAACGACGAAGAGTTGGAAGGGGTGATAGCACACGAGTTGACTCATATCCGCAATAGGGATACCAGGTTATTGATCATATCGATCATTTTTGTCGGCATTTTTGCTTTTTTAGCACAAATGGCTTTTAGGAGTCTGCGATTTGGATTGGGCGGCCGAAAGAAAGATGGTGGGTATCTAATCCTGATTGCGATTGCAGTTACTGCGGTATGTTACTTCATTTCCTTGTTCTTGCGCTTTGGCATATCGCGCTCACGAGAATATGTAGCCGATGCTGGAGCTTCTGAACTGACTAAGAAACCTTATGCGTTGGCAGGCGCCTTAAAGAAAATAAAAACAGATTCGCTGATTGAAGCCGTGCACAACCATGATGTGGCACAACTGTTCATCGATAACCCTCAACCGAGCAAGAAGAATTATTTCAGCGGCTTATTCAATACGCATCCGCCGATAGATCGCAGAATTGAATTGCTGGAACAGTTTGTGTAGCGAAATTTACTTCTTTCCTTCCACCATCGGCACGAATGAAAAATGATCAAACACTTCTTCCTTCAGTGATTCATTCATCAGTTTCGTAATTCTCATCATGCGTTGGACTTCTCCGGAGCCCAGGGGAATGACCATCATACCACCAGGCCTCAATTGATCAATTAGTTTTTGTGGAATCTCGGGAGCTGCTGCCGTAATGATTACCCGGTCAAACGGCCCGAACGTAGGAAGACCCTCATAACCATCTCCATAAAAATATTTTATCGAAGGATATTTCCTCAGGTGTGCAAAGGATTTGTTGGCATCAAAGAGTTTTTTCTGTCTCTCTATGGTATAGACCTGCGCCCCCATTTCAGCCAGCACACAGGCCTGGTAAGAACTGCCCGTACCGATTTCCAGCACTTTGTTAAATGCCCTCACCTCCAGCAACTGCGTCTGATAAGCGACGGTATACGGCTGCGAAATAGTCTGTCCCTCGCCGATAGGAAATGCCTTATCCTCATAGGCTGCTTCATCGAAAGCAGAATCGAGAAAAAAATGGCGGGGGATCTTTAGGATGGCATTCAACACTTTTTCATCGGTAATTCCCTTCGCACGAATTGTCTCCACCAATTTATTTCTAAGTCCCTTGTGCCGATATGCATCTTCAACTGGCCGCATGTTGTCGGGATAATATTACAGCTTCATATCCTTAATAATCGCCTTGATCTTCTCATCCATCTGCTTATCAACCTGGTCAAATTCCGCCTCGTTATTGAGTTTGGTATTCACACTGAAATAAAACTTGATCTTGGGTTCAGTCCCGCTGGGCCTGGCCGAGATGATGCTGCCATCAGCAAGAATAAACTGCAATACATTTGATTTGGGCAACTTGATCTCGCCCTCTTCGCCTGTCTGGAAATTTTTTTCCTGTCGCAATTCATAGTCCAGTAAATAAACCACCTCGGAGCCGTTGATGGTCTTGGGCGGATCATTCCGGTAGCTTTCCATCATGGCCGCAATTTGCTGTTGTCCGTCCATTCCTTTTTTGGTGAGAGATATCAGATGTTCCTTATAGAAGCCGTATTCGATATAGAGGTCGATCATTTTTTGAAATAGCGTTTTCCCTTTTTCTTTTTCGTAGGCAGCCATCTCACACAGCAGCGCAACGGCACTGATAGCATCCTTGTCCCTGATCTTGTCTCCAATCATCAAACCAAAACTCTCTTCACCGCCAATAATATAATTTTCCTTTCCTTCTTTTTCCCGGATCATCGCGGCGATCCATTTAAAACCCGTGAGCACGTTATAGCAAGCCACGCCATTCTTTTTAGCGATCTGGTTGATCATGCCGGTGGTCACAATCGTTGTTATCACCATATCATTGGATCTGGCTATGCCCTTGCTCTTCCTGGCCTCAATCAAATAATTGCAGGCCAGTACGGCTGTCTGGTTTCCATTCATCAGCACCCATTCACCGTGATTATCCTTAACGCCGATGCCTACACGATCGGCGTCCGGATCAGTGCCGAGCAGTATGTCCGCATTCAATTCCATCGCCTTTTTCAATCCAATGCTCATCGTTTCTTTTTCCTCTGGATTGGGATAGATCACTGTTGGGAAATTACCATCCGGTTTGCTTTGCTCCTCTACGATATGCACGTTGGTAAATCCAAAACGCTTCAATACTTCGGGAGTCAATGTAATGCCCGTGCCATGAATCGGTGTGTAAACGATCTTCAGGTCATGCTGCCTGGCAATGACTTCGGGATATACGCTCAGTCCCTGGACCATACTCATATACGCGTTGTCCATGTCCTTGCCAATGATAGTGATATCCGTCTCTCCTCCTTTCCATTTCACATCATCCACCGACGCAATCTTTTCAACCTCTTTAATGACATTACTATCATGAGGAGGGACTAACTGGGAACCATCGTCCCAATAGGCCTTGTATCCATTAAACTCTTTGGGATTATGACTGGCCGTACAAACTACTCCGCCCTGGCATTTCAATTCCCGGATAGCGAAAGACAATTCAGGAGTGGGACGAAGATCCTCAAACAGGTAGACATGGATACCATTTGCAGCGAAGACGTTTGCCGTGGTTTCTGCAAAGAAGCGACTGTTGTTGCGACTGTCATGTGCGATCGCCACTTTTACCGCTTTACCCGGGAATGATTGTTTAAGATAGTTGGCATATCCCTGAGTAGCCATGCCAATCGTATATTTATTCATCCGGTTGGTGCCAACGCCCATGACGCCCCGCAAACCTCCGGTACCGAATTCAAGATTTGTATAGAAAGAATCTGCCAGTTCACCGGGGTTGTCTTTTTGGAGGCGCAGGATCTCATCTTTGGTGGTTTGATCATAATTACCTTTCAGCCAGTTATCTACTTTTAATTGTATTGCAGCATCCATGATTGATGATTATTTTTTTCGGGCGAAAGTTATTGAATTTTGAGTAGTGTGTCGATTCGATTTTTAGGCCCTCGTTCAATCTGATTCCATTTATGAAACGTAGATTTGTGAATGATTTATTCTCTATGAAGCCAATCTCACAAAGCCGGTGATAAGAAAAACCTTTATAGTTCTCACCTCCTTCCTGTTGTCGATGGAATCCCGTTCCCAGGGATTCATCAATTCTGTCGAACAGCCTTCTCTCCAATATGACTCAACAAGCAATGGTAAAATAGACAACGGCAGGATTTGGCTTGTGACAGGAATAAACCTGCTCGGCTATGGAAGTTCGCTGGTCATTCTGAATAACACGTGGTATAAGAATTATCCGAGATCATCCTTTCATTCTTTCAACGATGCGAGAGAATGGCTTCAGGTGGATAAGATAGGGCATGCCTGGACGGCCTATTCTACCGGAAGATTGTCCACGGCCATGTGGAAATGGGCAGGCTTGTCGGATTCGAAAGCCACATGGATCGGAGGCTTAAGTGGTGCCGGCTATCTAACGATTATAGAAATTCTGGACGCACGCTCCGCTCAATGGGGCTGGAGCTGGTCGGATATGGGAGCAAATTTGTTCGGATCAGGACTATTTATCAGTCAGCAACTGGGTTGGAAGGAGCAACGAATTGCATTCAAATTTTCATTTCACAAAAACAATTATGACGATCCGCAGCTGGACCAGCGAGCCAACCAGCTTTTTGGGCGCAGTTGGTACGAAAGGATGTTGAAGGATTATAATGCACAGTCGTATTGGTTGAGTATTAATTTGAGATCCTTCCTGCCAAAATCCAATTTACCCCCGTGGTTAAATCTTGCGGTTGGCTATGGCGCCGATGGTATGTTCGGCGGATTCGAGAACAAATGGACGGATGAATCCGGAAATGAAATAACGAGAAGAGAGATATCGAGGGTGCGGCAATTTTATATTTCCCCCGATGTCGACTTTACAAAAATAAAATCCAATAAGAAGTGGCTGAGAACGGTCTTTCAATTCCTGAATTCATTCAAGTTTCCCGCACCCACGCTGGAGATGACCAAAGGGAAAGTGAAATTGAGAGCGGTAAGCTTTTGACGTTATTCAACATTATTCCAAATAGGCCCCCATTATCTTATCATCTTTCACCTCCACATAAATATGTTCCTGCAACGTTGTAGCGATAGTAAGCCCGATATAATCTGAATGTACCGGGAAGTCGGAGTGACTTCTCTCCACGAGGACCAGTGTTTGTATTTTCTTTGGGTGAAATTCCAGGAAGGGTTTTAGTGCATATAGTAAAGTCTTGCCGCTATTCGCCACATCGTCAACAATGATCACCACCTTGTCATTAAAATCCATTCGTTTGCTCAATTCGACGGTGGTGGGTCGGCGTTTGTCCAGCGATATGCTGATCAACTCTGTTTTTATGGATGAATGATTTTCCAGGAATGGCACCAGGCTTTTCGCAACAACGGTCCCGTTCTCACGAATGCCTGCTAAAATGATCTGCTTTTCATCTCCATTCTTTTCGATGATTTCAAGAGCCATGCGATGGAGCTTTTTCTCAGCAACTACCTGATCGAGTATATAATTTTTCTTTGACACTTCCTGATGAATAGTGGCCATTCGTGCTTGCCAAGACGTAAATTAGCATTTGTAATTGACTGAGATGCTAGTTGCGCAACAAATTTTATTCGGCGTCTTAACGTTAGTAGCGGTTTGGCTCTTTACAAAGAAAGTAAAGGAAATCGCTCGCAATATCCGTATTGGCAGAGACGAAGATCTCACGGACAACAAACCACGGCGATGGAAAAATCTCTTCTTGCTGGCCTTTGGGCAAAAAAAGATGTTTCGAAATCCTCTTGTTGCTGTTTTTCATTTTTTTATTTATGTAGGATTTATCATTATCAACATTGAAGTGCTGGAAATTGTTTTAGATGGATTATTCGGCACACATCGATTATTTAGCAAGCCCCTGGGTGGATTTTATACTTTCCTGATCAACACATTTGAAATTCTCGCACTTCTGGTCCTCGTCGCCTGCGTCATTTTCCTGGCGCGCAGGAATATATTAAAGCTGAAGCGTTTTATTAGCAAGGACCTGGATGGATGGCCACGGAGTGACGCGAATTATATACTGATCACCGAAATTATTTTGATGACGCTGTTCCTTACATTGAATGGCAGTGATACTTTGTTGCAGTCGCGGTCAGTCGAACATTACGCAGCGAATCCCACCGGCAATTTTATTCTATCGCAATATTTGCATCCGGCACTGAATGGAGTTAGTAACACAGGTTTACTTGGCGTGGAACGAGGCTGCTGGTGGCTGCATATTGCGGGGATCTTTGCATTCCTCAACTACCTGCCATATTCTAAGCATTTTCACATCATCCTGGCCTTTCCGAATGCGTGGTATGGACGTCTTGAACCATTGGGGAAGATGGATAATATGGCTTCCGTTCAAAAAGAGGTATTGTATGCAATGCAGCCTGAGCAGGTCCCTGCTGACCCCGGTGACCAACCTAAGAAATTTGGCGCCAGGGACGTAATGGACCTAAGCTGGAAAAATCTGATGGATGCATATAGTTGTACGGAATGTGGTCGATGTTCCGCTGCCTGTCCGGCCACCCAAACCGGAAAATTATTGTCGCCGAGAAAGATCATGATGGATACGCGGGACCGGCTGGAGGAAGTAGGCAGGAACATCAATCAAAATAGCTCATTTAAAGAAGATGGAAAATCTCTTCTCCATGATTATATCCTGGTTGAAGAACTACGAGCATGCACAACATGCAATGCCTGCGTTCAGGAATGTCCCGTAAGCATAAGTCCATTAGATATCATTCTTCAATTGCGCCGCTATCTGGTGATGGAGGAAAGTAATGCACCACAGGAATGGAATGCAATGTTCAGTAATGTCGAAAACAATTTTGCTCCGTGGAAATTCAGTCCTGACCAGCGAGATGCCTGGGTTGAGTAAATTTTATTAGGCTACGTTCGCCCCTTCTTCCGATTGAAATAAAAATACAACGGCACGCCTGTCAACATTAGCACCAGTCCGATCGCAGCTTCTCTCGGCCTTGCATAGACGGTATTGATTATAAGCGCAACGCTGAATAAAACGACAATAGCAGGAACAACAGGATAGCCCCATACTTTATAGGGACGCGGCGCATCCGGCATTCGCCTTCTTAAAATAAATACACCTAACGTAGTTGCTCCGTAATAAATAAAGACAGCGAAGATGACCATATCTGTAAGCTGATCAAAGGTTCCGGAGAGAACCAGGATGCAGGCCCAAACCCCCTGAAAGATCAATGAGTTTGCCGGTACCTTCGCATGGTTGATCCTTGCCGCCTTTTCAAAAAATAGACCTTCTTTTGCCATCGCGTAATAAACCCTGCCTGTCGTTAATATGGTCGCATTCGTGGCGCCCAACGTAGTGAGGCAAATGAGAAGGGAAATAAACAGAACTCCATAACTGCCCCAAAAGACCCTCACTGCCTCTACCGCGGCTATCTGGTTTCCTGATTTATAAATATTCTCCAGTGCTTCAGGAGACAGCAACGATAAGTAAGTACCGTTGGCCAGGAGGTAGGCTACAATGATTGTAAATACGCCAATCACAATTCCCCTGGGTATATTTCGATTCGCATTTTTTATTTCGCCGCCTACATAACCAACCGCTGCCCATCCCTGGTAAGCCCAGAAAGCAGCGAGCATAGCTGTGAAAATACTGCTGAAACCAACGGAAGATGAATCCGTTGTTTTCAATTCAGCTGCGCGTGTGAAGTTGGCATGACTACTCGTTAATCCAAATGCTACGATGATAAAGATTCCTGTGAATACCATCAACAGAATGGTCATATTTATACCAGCCCCGGTTTTAATACCGCGGGTATTAATCCACGTAAGGATGATGATCAGAATGATCGCAGTAAGCTTGACATTAAAATCTGCGAAGGGATAAAATACTCCGCCGATGCTGAAATCGCTCCATGAACTTAGTACGGGAGGCAGATGAACGATGCTGTGCAATGATTCAGAAAATATAAACGAAAGGGCCGAGATGGCTGCTGTTTGAATGACCGTAAACAATGACCAGCCGAAGATGAAAGCAAAGAACTTGTTATATATTTTTTTGTAATAAACGTATTCGCCACCGGTATCTGCCAACAACCCGGCAACTTCTGCATTACTTAATGCTCCGAATAAAGTAATTATTCCGCCCAACACCCAACAGATCAGCACCCAGCCCGGCGAGTGTAACGCATCCATCATCGGCGCTACTTTCTTGTACACACCCGATCCAATAATATTTCCGATGACGACGACTACAACCAGTTTTAACCCCAGGGAACGATTGAGTTCGTTAGGTGCACTCATGATTTTACCGTTGAGAAATTATCGTTCGTCGGCGCTGGGACCATACATTCCCGGCACCGCAACATTCAATAAACGAAGATAGACTGACAACTGTCCGCGATGGTGGTAGATATGACTAAATCCCCATGAACGAATGGCAACTTTTTTCTTCATTTCAAAAAATATGTGATCGCCTCTACGGACGATCCACTTCTTATCCATCGACTCATCATCGGTGTCCTCGAGGTCGGCGATGGCCTGGTCCAAATTGGTCTGCATGATTTCCAATAGTTCTGCATGGGACCGGGCTATTCGCGGATTGTGAGGATGTTTTAGAAAATCATATTCATCCGCTTTCACGATATCGGATATCCAATGTGGTATTTCAGCAACATGAGTAGCCAGTCGTCCAATGACCATCGATTTCTCATGCGGCTTCCATTGAGGATTGTCAAGCGGCACGCGTTCCAACATTTTTTTTGTCGCCGACGCTTCCGATTTTAATTCTCCGATAAAAGAATCTTTCAAAGCCATTTCGATCATTTAAACATTTATAATAGTTATTCGCTGCGATGAGACATTTTATCCAACCCCTCTTCAAATCTTCCGATCTGTTCTTCTATTTTATGGGTCACTTCTTCAGGATGCTCGATCCTATGGAGGGCATCCTTCTTCCGGAGCATTTGCCATATCTGGATTAGTGCCGTCAATGTAAAAATACCTCCAATCACCCAATTGAGAATGTTTTGATTCTTACTGATGGCATTGGCTATCAAAAAGCCTCCAAAAATAAAAACACAGTTCCCAATAAAAGTGCCAATGCCGATGCCCAGTATATACATATTATAATGGTCTTCTCTTGGCAACAATACCTTTTTGGTAAATAAGACAGTACTCCAGCCAAACCAGAAGGGGATTTGTATCGGACTCAGGGCGCACATCGTGACGCCCAGCAAGAATTTCGGCATGGGGCTGCTCAATACGATGTTTTTTTGAGTCCCCGGATGAAGGGCGGCATAAAAACTAGATGCAGCCAATGCCAATACGATCAGCAGGGTAAGCCATTCCAATATTTTAATCAGCCTGTCCTGCCTTCGTATCCAGTCCATGGCAATCAATGATATGCGGACGTATATCATTTCCACCAGCAAAGAACCTAATGAAAAAAAGATCGCGCTTCGAATTCCGTCAGACACCGCTATTTGCATGGCTGCTACATTCAATGTTCCCAGGGGAAGAGACCCCAGGAAACTCACCAGCATTCCCGTAAAAAAAATCTTTAATAGTGGATGCATATTATTAACTAGTCATACTTCTCCAACATCTTAAAGTGCCGGTTGGCGGTGCGCAGGCAATTCCATCCTTTTCTTAATGACCAATAAGGAGTGCCATTCCGATGGTTGTAGCGGCTTATCCTAAATAAAACTTTCCAATGCTGCAAGATGACACCATATGCTTTCCACAAACTCATCCGGCAATCATAAATGTGATTGGGTTCGGCACCTGATCCGTTAAATTCAAGGATCAAAAAATTCTTTCCTTTTTTTAGATCTTCAACCGAAGTGGTCTTAATATCATAACGACCATAATAAAATTTATTTGTATAGTGACTCAGTTCATCGAATACTTTTACCAGGTCATCATCGATTTCTTTGTATAAGTTCGTAAAATGAGCACCCCGGTTATGGTTGCCAGCGTAAGAAAGATAAAAAAGCTCATCTTCGGGAATGATCCGATCAAAGCGATGACCATGCCGATGCTGCATTTCTTCCATCCTGAATTTCGCCCGTGGATGCTTTTCGATCAATTCTTTGAGAGTAAGCATCCCATCCCCTTTCACATGAAGTAGTTCTTTATGTATAAAACCGCTGACAGTTCCTTTTTGCTCAGCCGGATGACGATAGTAAAATACGCTCACTTCAACCGGAAGTTCGACGAGGTCCTGAACAATATACTCGACAGGTATTCTTTCATGATATTTCATGAGCTGTTCCTCATTCTCGATCTTTCGGAATAGGATACCTTTCATGCCAACGTCCGGTTTGACGACGAATGGAAACTTGAAACCGGCCTCATCGATCTTCTTCCGGACGTCCTCATATGGCCAATCGTGCATGATGTATATAGTTCGCGGGACCAGGTGCGGAGGCAACTGGTCATACATTTCTTTCTTACCCTCTCCATGAAAACCGCCAAATTTGATAGTTGGATTGGAGGAGCTGAAAAACCAAAGTGAGCGGCTACGAAGGCAATACCAAAACCAGGTAAGGCCGATAGGAGAATATAGGACATAGAAATTCCACAATTCCCAGTGGGTCAGTTTCTTAAAAAAATTTTTGATCCACATAACGCGCGGGCAAAATTAATTCTCTCTGCAATTTAAAAACTAATTATTTGATAATATTGCAATGGCTTTCATATAAACCAACTATAATGATACGGTATTTTGCATCAGCCCTTACTTTCCTAATTCTGATTGGTCCGGGAAATCTTATTGCAGCCCCTTCCACTATTGAACCAGCGCCGATGAATCAACGAGCTGTTGAAAATCCTGTGCCGGCCAAGGTATTACCTGGTTCAATCATTCATTGGCGTGCCAGGGATATAAGAAAGATCACAGGTAAGAGACTCTCATTAAAGGAAAGGATCTCGTTGTGGTTCCTTCGCAAACAGCTGAGAAAATCGCATGAGCGAGAGGGTAAGCCTGAAACCAGGGACAACTCCAGAACTGCAGTAACGCTCGGTTGGCTTGCTTTGATCAGCCTTCTTATACCTTTTGCCGGCATAGCTACCATACCATTGGCCATTATAGCCATTTCTATTGGATCGAGGGCCAAAAGAAGAGATCCTAATGACCGAATGGCCCGAAGAGCGATTACCTTGGGAATAATTTCACTGGTGCTTTTCGCAGTATTCCTGGGCCTCACTATTGCATTCATCGCCGCCTGGGCCGGCTGACCAAAAACTAAATTAAACTCTCATGCAGGTTGTAACCGCAGCTGAATTATTTGCCAGAGGTGAAACACCTGGTTTATTATTCTGGGTAGGCTGTGCCGGTAGTTACGATCAACGCGCTCAAAGGATAACCCGGGCATTTGCGACGATATTAAATAAAGTAGGAATCAGTTTCGCGATCCTCGGAAAAGAAGAAATGTGCAATGGCGATCCTGCACGCCGGGCCGGCAATGAATTCATGTTCCAGATGATGGCATACCAGAATATTCAAACGCTTAATAATTATGGTATAAAAAAAATAGTGACCGCCTGCCCGCATTGTTTTAATATTTTGAAAAATGAATATTCGGAATTGGGCGGACAATACGAAGTGATCCACCATGCTGTATTTATTCAGCAACTGATCGATGAGGGAAAGATCAGGATGAAGGAGCAGGGTGAATTTAAAGGCAAGCGAATCACCTACCATGACAGTTGCTACCTGGGCCGTGCAAACAATATTTATGAGGCTCCCCGGAAAGTGCTGGAGGTGTTGGATGCCGAACTGGTGGAAATGAAGCGATGTCGCAGCAATGGCCTTTGCTGCGGAGCCGGCGGGGCTCAGATGTTTAAAGAGGAAGAGAAAGGTTCCACCCGCGTCAACTTTGAGCGGACAAGGGAGGCGATCGCTACGGGTGCAGATATTATTGCTGCTGCCTGTCCCTTTTGCAACACCATGTTGACCGATGGAGTGAAAAATTCGGAAAAGGAAGATCAGGTCAAAGTGATGGACATAGCCGAATTAATTGCAGCCAGCCTCGAAGATTAGGGCCGATCCTCATGCCCGCTAAAAATTCTGCCGTAAATTCACCGTATGAAATGGAATTATAAAGATTCGCTGGACAAAGATTTTTCTCCCGACTCAACAGTCTGGATATACCAGGCCAGCCGACCATTCACTGCTTCGGAAAAGCCCGAGATAGAAAATTTGTTACAGGAATTTCTTTCGCAATGGAAAAGTCATGGTACTCCAGTCAAAGGAGCTGCTTATTTTTTCTTTGATCAGTTTATCGTATTGATGGCAGATATGGGAGTGAGTGGATGCAGTACCGACAGTTCCATTAGACTAATAAAAAATATTGAAGAGAACTTCGACATTAATATGTTCGACCGCACAACGCTTGCATTCGTTGTAAATGATGAACTGCATCTAATCCCTCTTACGCAAATACAACTTGCTTACGACACAGGTCTTATTAATCAGGATACTATTTATTTCAATAACCTCGTCCAGGTTAAAGGAGAATTCGAGAATAAATGGCTGCAGCCAATCAAAGACAGCTGGCTATCAATGAAGATTTCATTCAAGGACACTGTTTCCTAATTCCATGCGGAAGTAGCTCACCTGGTAGAGCGACAGCTTCCCAAGCTGTAGGTAGCGGGTTCGAGTCCCGTCTTCCGCTCACTATCTATGCCCTGGCTCTTGCACCGACTCCAACAAACGCAAGAAGTAACGAAGCAATGACGGTGATATAATAGCCTGAACCCAAAATTTGAAAGAATACATTTAGCCCGGCGCTTCCATTTTCGCTCTTCTCTCCCATTGCAAATAATATAGAAAGGACTGCTGTCACCAGGAAAGGAAGCAATCTAAGTAGAAACCCGGATGGCTGTCCGCTCAACGACTTGATGAGAACGATCAGGGCAAAGAGGGGGATCAATAAAAACGAATAGCGGACAATCGTTTCCGTCGTTGTATCCGGACCCGACTTGGACATGACAATGTCCCATCCACTAACCATAGCAAGGTAATCGAACCAGGGAAGAAAAAAGCCGACAATGACGGCGGCAGCCAGGATGATGCGAAAGACATAATTATTATTCATACAGCAGTTAGTTTTTAGAAATGTACGAGTATTTTGACTGCGTTCAAAGAATTGAATCGCCCATGAAGCACTGACATCTTGTCACCAATTCACCTCTTTTCATTATCTTTGTTCCCCACTTAAAGAGAACGTTCGAAAAAATGATTGACTTCGTGACAGATACGGTCAAATCAGATCTTCGCCCCAACCATGATGAGAGTAGGCAGGGAGAAGCTTTTATTGCGCCAGTCGGCGATCACATTGATTATAAGAAAAGGTTTTACATAGAAAGCTATGGCTGCCAGATGAATTTTTCTGACAGTGAAATAGTGGCTTCCATTCTCAACCAGGAAGGATTTGGTCCGACAAGAAATGTAGAAGATGCTGATCTCATCCTGATCAATACCTGCTCTATCCGTGAAAAGGCGGAACAGACTATCCGGAAGCGCCTCCATGAATTCAGGAAGCTCAAAGGTCAAAAAAGAAATATATTAATAGGTGTACTGGGATGCATGGCGGAACGGCTGAAGTCGAAATTGCTGGAAGAAGAGAAGTTGGTTGACCTTGTTGTCGGACCGGATGCTTATCGCTCTCTTCCCCGATTGGTTGTTGAAGCAGAAGGCGGACAAAAAGGAGTAAATGTGTTATTGAGCCGCGAAGAAACTTATGGCGATATTTCACCGGTAAGGATCGATAGCAATGGGGTTACGGCCTTCGTGAGCATCATGCGTGGATGTAATAACATGTGCTCATTCTGTGTGGTCCCGTTCACGCGCGGGAGAGAAAGAAGTCGTGATGTAAATAGTATCATCCGCGAATGCAGCGAATTATTTGAGCAGGGATTTAAAGAGGTCACCTTACTCGGACAAAATGTAGATAGTTATTATTTCGTGCCGGAGGCTTCAAATGATCTACCGGTCACCTTTGCCATGTTGCTGGAGCTCGTCGCCAACATATCCCCGCAATTGCGAATTCGATTTTCGACTTCTCATCCTAAGGATATTACGGACGAGGTATTGCACATAATGGCACAACATGAAAACATCTGCAAATCGATTCATCTTCCGGTGCAAAGTGGTTCAAGCAGGATATTGCAGTTGATGAATAGAACATACACGCGGGAGTGGTATATAGCCAAAGTCAAAAAGATCCGGGCTATCATTCCCGAATGCGGCATTTCATCGGATATCATCTCCGGTTTTTGCACAGAAACGGAGGAAGACCATGAGGATACCTTGAGTATCATGGAGCATAGTCACTACGACATGAGTTATATGTTCACTTACAGTGAAAGGCCGGGTACCCTCGCGCAAAAGAGATATAAAGATGATATCCCCGGCGACGTGAAGAAAAGAAGGTTGCAGGAAATTGTCAGGCTTCAGGGAAGGCTTTCAAAAGAAAGCAATCAGAAGGATATTGGAACAACATTCCAGGTATTGATTGAAGGAGATAGCAAAAAAAGTGATCAGGATTGGATGGGAAGGAATTCTCAAAATAAGGTCATTGTGTTTCCCAAAGAAGCATACGATGTAAAGAAAGGAGATTATGTGAATGTGCGAGTAATGGATTGTACGGCTGCAACACTGCTGGGAAAGCTGGTTCAAACTGATCAGAAAAATGTAACGGCTTAAAATAGGTCTTTGCCAGATATATGTCAGAGACAATTGATAAAATGGAAATACAATCTATAAAAAACCGGTATGGTATCATTGGCAATTCACCTGCATTGAATTATGCTTTGCAGGTCGCCATACAGGTAGCTACTACCGACCTGACCGTATTGATTCATGGTGAAAGCGGAGTTGGAAAGGAAGTTTTTTCACAGATCATTCATTCATTAAGCGCGAGAAAACATAATCCTTTCATTGCCGTCAACTGTGGAGCAATTCCGGAGGGGACGATTGATTCAGAGTTATTCGGCCACGAAAAAGGATCCTTTACGGGAGCTGTCGACAGTCGTAAAGGATATTTTGAAACCGTAAATGGTGGGACTATCTTCCTCGATGAAATCGGCGAGTTGCCGCTCGGCACTCAAGCTCGTCTGCTCCGCGTACTCGAGGCAGGAGAATACATTCGGGTAGGTTCTTCAAAAGTGCAAAAAACGGATGTGAGGGTCATCGCCGCCACTAACAAGGAATTGATGCAGTGGGTCCAGCAAAATAAATTCCGCGAGGATCTTTATTATCGATTGAGCACAGTTCCGATCCGGGTACCTGCATTGCACGACAGGCCTGAAGATATCCATCTGCTTTTCCGAAAATTTGCTGCCGACTTTGCAAATAAGTATAAAACCTCGCCCGTGCAATTGGATGAAGAAGCCAAAAACCTGTTAATTACTTATCCATGGCCCGGCAACGTTCGTGAATTGAAGAATATTGCAGAGCAAATTTCAGTTCTTTCGCAGGACAAGCAAATAACGAGTAAGGAATTGGGTAGATTTCTTCAGCCTTTTTCGAGTAACCGCTTGCCGATGTTGGTGAGTTCAAATGGACATGGGCAGGATTTTTCCAACGAAAGGGAAATATTGTATAAGCTCTTCTTCGATATGAAAAAAGATGTGACCGAATTGAAGAGAATGTTTTTGGAAGTGCTGCAAAATCCAAATATTGTTGCGCAAAATCAGGCTTTCATCAATGAATTAAAAGAATTGAGATCAAATGAGATGATGCAACCGATGATTGTTCAGCCTTCAACACCGGCATCACAACCCGTGATCATGAATAATGACATTCACGATCATGTGGAAGTCGAGGAGAGCCTCAACATCATGGATAAGGAAAAAGAACTGATTATAAAGGCGCTGAAAAAACACCGCGGCAAGCGAAAAGATGCTGCGCTGGACCTCGGCATCAGCGAACGCACGCTCTATCGAAAATTGAAGGAATATGACATCGAAGAATGAGATAAGAAAAGAAACAGCAGATGATCGTCATGCCTTTCGTAAGGCAGTGGGGGTGTTTGTTTCCATTCTTCTGATCGCCTCTGGCCTGCAGCTCACTTCTACCTTTAGTAGTTGCGGTATTTACAGATTCAAGGATGTTTCCATTCCCGACAGCATCAAAACAGTAAAGGTGGATTTTATTGAGAACCGGGCTCAGTATGTCAATCCCCAATTGAGCCCGCGCTTGACGGATCGGCTGCGTCAAAAAATTGTCGGGCAAACCAGGCTAACTCAAAATAACAGTGACAATGTGGATTGGCAGATCAGCGGATATATCCGGGAATATAGTTTCAGCACCTCGGCAATCTCCGGTCAAAAAGAAGCGACCAATCGACTCACCATATCGGTCCATATGACTTTAACGGATAGAAAGGCCGATAATACAACGGAGTTTGACGTCAGTCGAAGTTTTGAATTTGACGCAAGACAATCGATCCAGGAGGCAGAAGCGAACCGTGGCGAGGAAATGATCAGGGACCTGACAGACGATATCTTCAACAAAGTTTTTTCCAATTGGTAGACACTTAATTTCTGACAATGAGCGTTCCTGTCCATATATTGATGCAATCTCTTTGGCAGAAGGAATCGTTGGATCAATGTAGCATCAGTGAGTTAAAACAGCTGACGCTGGAATATCCTTATTTTGACGCGGCACAGGTATTGCTTGCAAAAAAGCTCGCCACCATAAAGGATGAATCATCTGGAAATGCAGACTTATATAAAGATCAACTTCAAAAAACTTTTCTTTTTTTTCAGAATCCGATTTGGCTTGAAAGCGTGTTAAATAATCAAAACAACGGTTCAGAAGTAATGAATGAATTACATGTCAAAGTAGAGCAACCAATTGGTGCGATAGAGCCAACAGCGGCACCTATTGAAGAAGTCGTAGTCAAACCTGTTGAAGAACTGGTGAGCAACCCTGTTGAAGAAGTGGTAAGCAAACCTGTTGAAGAAGCGGTAAAGTCTCCAATTGAAGAAACCCCGATTCAACATATAACTAACCCGTCGATTGAAGAGCATGCGAGCAGCCCGGTACAGGAAGAATCAAAAAATCCGGTGGAAGATGTGCAGATTGTACCCGAAAAGGCTGAATTGAGTTTTGAGCCGTTTCACACTGTCGATTACTTCGCTTCGCAGGGTATCAAATACGTGCATGATGAAGTGCCAAAGGATAAATTTGGACAACAGTTAAAAAGTTTTACGGAGTGGCTAAAGGCCATGAAGCGGTTGCCTTTATCCGAAATTGTGAGCAACATCGACGAGACTACGGGGAAAAAGGTAGAGCAAATGGCAGAACATTCCCTCGAAGAGCGTGAAATAATCACGGAAGCGATGGCAGAAGTGTGGAAGAAGCAGGGAAAAATGGAAAAAGCAGTGGAGATTTACAACAAATTAAGTTTGCTCGATCCCTCTAAAAGTCATTATTTTGCAGCGAAAATTGAGCAATTAAAGTAGAGAAAAAGATATGACGATCTTGTTTTTGATCCTGATAGTTATAGCGTCGGTTGTGCTTGGTCTGATCGTGTTGGTTCAGAACCCAAAAGGAGGAGGTTTGGCCGGTAATATCGCCGGTTTCAGCACCCAATTCATGGGGGTAAAACAGACGACGGATGTGTTAGAAAGAGGAACCTGGCTGTTTGCCTCGGTCATCGGGGCATTGTGCCTGCTATCGACGATTTTCATTTCCACATCCAAATCTAACCTGCCTGACGCTACGAAAAAGGCGACAAGCACTTCGGTGCCAGCTACTTCGCAACCAAATCCAGGTAATAATACACTGCAGTTGCCGACACCGGCCAATTCAGATTCGAACAAATAACAAACAACGAAGTCTATTGATCACTTCGGGAGTTTCCTGAGGGGTCCTATATCGCTATGAAAAGAAAAATAATTGCCGGAATAGCGGGAATTATCCTGTTTATTATTGGCTTTACTGCATGGAAATTCTTTGGTCCAGCCGTTTCTACCTCCTCGGGCGAATTTTTTTATATAAAAACAGGGTCCACTTTCCACACAGTTGAACAGGATCTCCTGAATAAAAAATACATCAGCAATAGTGGCTGGTTTGTTTTGGCCTCCAAGGTGCTTCGCTATAATACCATTAAACCCGGCCGTTATAAATTGAAAAAACAAATGAGCCTTTTCAGCCTCGTGAAAATGCTACGCAGCGGAGGCCAATCCCAGGTAAATCTTGTGATCACCAAACTAAGAACGAAAGAAGATTTTGCAAGGAAGGCAGGAGCCATGTTTGAATGTGATTCATTGCAGCTGATCGGTTTTCTAACCAATTTGGATTCGTTAGGTAAGTATGGATTAGATTCAAATACCGTCACTGCAGCGATGATGCCTTACACTTATAGCATCAATTGGAATACGACGCCTGGGAAAATTTTTCAAAAATTATTTACTGCTTACCAAATTTTTTGGACACCCGAACGGAAGAAAAAAGCAGAAGAACATCAATTGACTCCGGTGCAGGTCTCTACACTGGCTTCTATTGTTGAAGAAGAAACGTTGAACAAAAATGATAAGCTGAATATCGCCAGTGTTTACATCAACCGGATCAGGATCGGTATGCCTTTACAGGCAGATCCAACAGTGAAATATGCTTTAAGGGACTTTGGATTGAGAAGGATACTGACTGGTCATCTGAAAATCGTTTCTCCATATAATACATATCTAAATCGAGGGCTGCCACCGGGACCCATTTGTACCCCGGGTCTCGAAACGATTGATGCAGTGCTCGATTCTCCCAAAACGGAATATCTCTATTTTGTCGCAAGCAGTAATTTTGATGGCAGCAGCGTCTTCACTACCAATCTGGCAGATCATTCAAAGTATGCCCGTGCATATCAGAAAGCATTAAATATGCGGCTTGATTCGTCAAAAAGGAACAACCCGAAATAGAACGATGCCTTTCTTTAGTAAAATAAAAAAGAACATACGCTCATCTCCTCCGGCGAGACTGATCGTTGGCCGGAGCAAGGTCACATCGCTACCGGGTTTCAGAGGGATCCCTTTATTCGATGTTGTAAAATTTTTCTTTGGCCAGATCCGCACTGTCGGAATGAATGAGCGCGCATCCTCCATCGCATTTAAATTTGTAATGGCTATCCCTCCCTCTATTATATTTTTGTTTACTCTTATCCCCTACCTTCCTATTTCCAGAGAGTTCGAAAGGGAGTTGTATGGACTCATCCGCGATGTGGTACCCGGAGAAAAAGATAACTCTGTTCTCATTAGTTTCTTAAAAGATTTTATAAATAAACCGAGGAATGGTTTATTGTCATTGGGTTTTGTATTGTCTCTTCTCTTTTCTTCCAACGCCATTATGGGTGTGATGCGGTCTTTTGACAAGAATTATCGGGGCTTTACCAAAAGAACACATTTGCAAAAACGAATCACTGCGTTGAAAATAACCATGATCCTTTTCATTATGGTGATCGTATCGATTCTGCTACTCGTTGGCCAGGGAGTTGTGCTCAAATGGATGGGGTTGAAAAGCTCGCAGCTACGGGAGATCTTATTCAATGCCCGATGGATCATCATTGTATTGCTCTTCTTTGCTTCGATCTCCTATATTTATCGCCATGCACCGGCGGTAGATAAGAAATGGCGGCTCATCAATCCGGGTTCGATCCTGGCAACCCTGCTAATGATGACCCTGACGATCGTTTTTTCCTGGTGGGTAGCCCATTTTGGACATTATAATCAACTCTACGGGTCCATTGGCACCGTCCTGATCCTGATGCTGCTGATTTACTTCAACTCATTGATTCTCCTTGTCGGTTTTGAGTTAAACGTAAGTATTAGTTCACTGAAGAAAATAGCAGACGAACGGAATAATAACCCCTCGGGCGGTGAGTCAAATGCCGCAAAAATGTCGGAAATTTGAGTAACCTTAAACTTATCCAGATATGAAAAAAATATTGTTTGCCGCTCTTCCCCTGGCGGTCGTTTCGATGCTGACTTTCCAACGGGTCGTCGACCCTCTTCCGATAGGCGCTGCTCTTCCCAAACCAGAGGTAAAAATGAAAGATATCACGGGAAAAGAGGTTTCATTTAAAGATGCCATGAAGAAAAATGGACTCCTGATCATGTTTAGCTGCAATACCTGTCCGGTAGTAAAAAAGTATCAATCACGCACATTGGAGGTTTCTAAACATGCGGCAGCAAATGACATCGGTGTAATTCTTCTTAATTCCAACGAAGCCACCCGGGATGAAGGCGATTCGTTTGAAGAAATGAAGCAATATGCAAAGGGCCAGGGATACAGCTTCAACTATGTCTTAGATAACAATTCCACTATGGCTGATGCCTTCGGCGCCAACCGGACTCCTGAAGTATTTCTTTTTAATAAGGACAGCAAGCTGGCATATCATGGAGCCATCGATGATAATCCGAATAGTCCGGATAGAGCTTCTCGCAAACATGCCATTATTGCTATTGATGAAATGGTTGCCGGAAAGGACCTCTCAATGAAAGAGACAAGGTCTGTCGGTTGCACTATTAAGAGGAAAGGATAACATTGATTATCGCTTATTTAATCGTAGCGAGCACCTGTTCTTCTAACTTTTCTTTGGAGAATTGTTCTTCGAAGAATTTGCGGTAGCCTGTCTTATTATTTATGAAAAGCGTGGAAGGTATGGCGCCCGACCAGGAGCTATCCACCTTTGGACAGAAATAATCGGCATCGAATTCATCCAACCAGACAATCTTCGCCCCGATCTTTTTCTTCGCCGCAAAGGCTTTGATTTTGGCAGGGTATGATTCCTGCAAATCAAGGCTAACGAAAAGCAACTTCACTTCCTCCTTTTTATATTTATTTTCCATTTCCAGGAAGTGAGGCATTTCCTTGATACAGGGAATGCAGAAGGTAGCCCAGAAATTGACGATGAGGGGTGTTTTGCTTTCGGCAATAGTTTTTTCCAGGTCGGTGATCTTTACTTTTTTGATGTCCTGTCCCAAACTCTGAAAACTAAAAACGCAGAGCAGGATGCAGATCATCAAAAATTTTCTATTCCTTAATGTATCCATGATTCGAGTAATAAAATGCATGTTAATTATTTTCTTTAAGTCCCCATTCCTCCAATAAGTGTTTCATGCTGGCCTCATCCAATTTCCGTTGATCATAATGTCCTGCAAGGTTCTTTTGCCTGAACGCTTCATACAACGTAACGGCACAGGCAACGCTGATGTTCAGCGATTGGATAATGCCCACCTGGGGAATCACAAAATTCCCGTCAGCCAATGCTCGCAGATCCTCGCTAACGCCGGAATGTTCGTTTCCAAAGATCAATGCTGTAGACCGGGTGAGGTCAAGCTGTTGTAAACTTACAGCCTCCCGGCTTAAATGAGTAGTTAAAATGGTGGAATAGCGTTTCCGCAAGGATGAAAAGCAGTCGTGGACATTATCATAGTTATGTATGGTTAGCCATTTGGCTGCACTGGACGAGCTTTTGGGGCCCCATTTTTTGTGAGCGGGAATTTTGGTGTTTAAAACATATATCTCCTGCACTCCCACCGCATCACAAGTGCGCATCACGGCTGAAATGTTGTGTGGATCAGTGACATTCTCAAGCACCACTGTGATATCATTCTGCCTTTTTTCTAGCACGGTAACCAGTTTTTCTTTCCGTTGAGGAGTCATAAACCAGGCGTTTTACCTTGTAAAACTCGTTAATTTAAGTATATTTATACTCCGGTGCACTCCCTCATTTATCTTTTGATAAGGCCAACAAAAAATGCTTTTCCCGAAACCACCCGAGGCCGGCGTTCGAAGGTTGAAAACCTGCTTCGAAAATCAAATCTTCGGAGATCCAACTAGCAGAGTGGTCAAAAATTTTAAAATCAATTTTGGATGAAATATCCTCCTGTTCAGAATTATATCAAGGGGCGGTTTGTCGATTCATTAAGCTCCAGGAAACTGGAGGTGATCTCGCCTATTGATGGAAACCTATTGTCCACAGTCTCTATGTCTACCGGCAAGGATCTGGACCAGGCAGTGACGGCTGCAAAAAATGCATTTCCTGCATGGAGCAGGACTCCAATCAAAGAGAGAGTACAGGTATTTTTTCGCTATAAATATTTATTGGAAAAAAATTTAAAAGAGTTGTCCGAATTAGTAGCAGAAGAAAATGGAAAAACTTATTCGGAAGCAACTGCGGAAGTGGAGAAGAGCATCGAACTTACTGAATTTGCATGCTCTCTGCCGCAATTGATTAGCGGCGAAGTATTGGAAGTGAGCCGCGGCGTTGAATGTAGAATCGAGCACGTGCCTATCGGCGTGGTCGCATCGATAGTGCCCTTCAATTTCCCATCGATGGTGCCCAACTGGACGATACCTAACTCCATTGCGCTGGGGAATTGCATGATCATGAAACCTTCTGAAAAAGTTCCGTTAAGTACGGGCAGGCTGGCTCTTCTTTTACAGGAAGCCGGTCTTCCTGATGGAGTTTTTAATGTTGTTCATGGGGACGTGGAAATTGTGGAAGCTATATGCGATCATCATGGGATTGAGGCAGTCACCTTTGTGGGCTCTACCCGCGTCGCCAAACTTGTTTACCAAAGAGCTACGCAACACTATAAAAGATGTCTTGCGCTCGGGGGAGCAAAGAACCACCTGGTGGTCTTACCTGATGCCATTCCGGCAATGACGGCACAAAATGTCGCAGCTTCTATGAGTGGCTGTGCCGGTCAACGTTGTATGGCAGCTTCTGCCATGGTGGGTGTAGGCAACGTCGACCACATTATTGATAAGATATGCGAAGAGGCAAAAAAAATTATACCGGGCGAAAACCTCGGTGCCATAATCAGCAAGGAATCAAAGGAAAGAATTGAAAACTATATAACAGAAGCAGAGCAGCAGGGTGCGAAAGTCCTTCTGGATGGGCGTGGCGCGACGGTTAAAGGAAAAGAAAACGGCAACTACATTGGTCCTACCGTGATCGACCAGGTAAAGCCAGATATGCGCGTGGCACAGGAAGAAATTTTTGGCCCGGTCATTAGCATCATGCGAACACATACCGTAGATGAAGCCCTTGCCATCGAAAATGCAAATCCTTACGGTAATGCGGCCTCCGTTTTTACTCAAAATGGTGGAATGGCCAGATATATAATAGATCGGGCCAGCGCGGGAATGATCGGTGTAAATGTAGGTGTGCCCGTACCACGCGAACCCTTTTCTTTTGGTGGATGGAATGAAAGCAAATTTGGTGTAGGTGACATTACCGGTAAGAGTTCGATTGGGTTTTGGACCAAACTCAAGAAGACGACGACTAAATGGAATCCGGAGGCCGGCATTAATTGGATGAGCTAAGGTTCACTGGCATTCAAAAAAAATGTATAGTCGAAAACATATACTAACGTTTACCCTTGTACTATTTTTCTACATGGGTGCTGTTGCGCAAACGCCTGTGGATGTCGCTGAAAGCACTTTAAAAGTAGGCGCTTTTGGAGAAGAGTCTTTTCTATATGGTTTTGCAGAAGGAGATCAATTGGTATTCAACTTTGAGGAGGCAAATGGTAAGGAACTGAAAGAAGTAGAGATCATTGAATTGCCGGGTGTATCCAAATACCTGGAATATAAGAGCAGGAAGGTAGAAAACAAGACAATCAAAATACCGAAGACGGGTATATATAAATTTCGTTTTGCCAATGGTGCATTGGGCATCCGTTTCTGCAAATACAAGATACAACGCATTCCCGCCGGTGCAGGAACACAAAATTTTGATCCTAATGTTTATTGGCATACTGTCTCCGATACAACTTATACCACAACCGAGGAGACTTTTCTTTCCAATACGGACACGGTCATTACAAATTTCCAGGACCGTATTTTGAAAGTGAATCCTATCTCCGGGTCGATGACCAACAAAGCAGTCTTCAATTTTGTGTTGCCCGAAAATACTATTGCCTGGAGTTATTACATTACCGCAGATCCGGCGGGAATGAAAATTTATGATGAGGCATCCAGTAAGCTGGCTCCTGCGTCTACGCCTATCATGACTAAATTTCCAATGTACGGACCGCTGGCTGCGACGGCGCTAAATACAACATCGTATCTTACTAAATTGCAAACGGGAGAGGACGTAAACTATTGGATTGTTGAGGGAGATAATTCAGATCTATTTCTCAACGGAGCGCAATTCCGTTATATTAAGAAAGGTAAGGCGGTCAACGATTTTTCCAAAATGGATTTTCGCAAAGGGAGCCTCTTTTTTTGTTTTTCCAATGATAACCCAAACGAGTCCGTTACAGTAACCGTCAAGATAACATCCATTCATGTGAATGAGATCATGGATACAAGGCCGGCAAAGACTATGCAAATCACGCCGAAGAAAGAAATGTATTTGAAAAATTGACAAGTAATTTTTATGTCCGATACAAAAACCATCCCGGTAGTAGAAACAGATGAGATCCTCCGGGAAAATCTTGACTACACCTTATTTTCATGGAGCAAACAAAAAGGAATTGATCCTATCGCTGTAAAATATGGCGAAGGAGTTTACCTCTATGGATATGATGATAAACGATGGCTGGATTTTTCATCGGGCCTGATGAACGTGAACATCGGCCACGGCAACCAACGGGTAACCGCTGCCGTAGTCAAACAAATGCAGAAAGTAAGCTATGTCACTCCAAACTGTGTTACCAAAGTACGCGGCGAATTAGGAAGGAAGTTGGCAGAGATTTGTCCGGGCAATTTGAATAAGGCCTTCTTCACCTTGTGTGGCGCCACGTCTATTGAAAATGCTATAAAGCTTGCCCGAGCATATACAGGCCGACATAAAATATTAAGTCGTTATCAATCCTATCATGGCTCCACCTATGGCGTTCTATCTGCCGGAGGCGATCCTCGCAAACTGCCGGTAGATGCGCAACAGGCGCCCAACTTTGTCCATTTCGACCTACCATACTTATATCGCTGGCCTCATGATGAAGAAAGTTTATTGAAAGAGTCCGTGGCCCAATTGGAACGGATCATCGCTTTTGAAGGACCCACCAATATTGCAGCGATCTTATTGGAAGGTGAATCCGGATCCTCCGGTTGCCTAAAATATCCTGTCGGATATCTCAAAAAAGTCAGGGCCATTTGCGACATACACGGCATATTGCTGATCATCGATGAGGTGATGAGTGGCTTTGGACGTACGGGCAAATGGTTTGGTTTTGAAAATCATGGAATCATTCCCGATATGATCGCGATGGCCAAGGGATTGACCTCCGGATATATTCCCTTTGGGTGCTTAATGGTTTCCGATAAGATAGCCTCGAGATACGACGACGCCATGTTGCCATTGGGGCTAACCTATTCTGCGCACCCTGTTGGTTGTGCTGCAGCTTTGGAAACCCTTAAGATTTATGAGGATGAAAACCTGGTGAACAATGCTGCGACCATGGGAAAATACCTGGATACTCAAATGGGTTTGTTAAAGGAACGGCATCCATCGATTGGCGATTGGAGGAACACAGGCTTGTTGGGTTGTATTGAACTGGTGAAGAACCAGAAGACAAAAGAACCCATGGCGCCGTTTAATGCGAGACCAGATGAGATGACAGTGATGAATAAATTATCCGCCCTGATCAAAGAATTGGGCATGTATACTTTGGTCCGGTGGAATTATATTTTTGTCGCCCCACCGCTTTGCATCAATGAACAACAGATCGATGAGGGCCTCGTCATTATTAGTGAAGCACTGTCGTTTGCTGATAAACATGTGGGCTGATTATTGATTACTGATTATTGATTATTGGTTTAATAGTGCAATCATGAAATAATCAATAATTTAATAATCAATAATTAAAAACAAGCCATGCAGGAACAATCTTCCGATCTTACCAACGAGGATCTCGCCCCGGTACCACCTGCCAAAAGAACCTGGGGTGTATGGAACTATGCGGCGCTGTGGATCAGCATGAGTCTTTGTATTCCTACCTACACCATGGCCAGCTCGATGATCAACCAGGGAATGAGCTGGTGGCAAGCAGTCTTAACCATTTTCTTGGGAAACGCCATTGTATTAATTCCAATGTTATTAAATGGACATGCCGGTGCCCGCTATGGAATCCCTTTCCCCGTATTTGCAAGGGCAAGCTTCGGCACCAAAGGAGCAAATATTCCTGCCATGCTGCGCGCGATCGTCGCTTGCGGATGGTTTGGCATACAGACCTGGATTGGCGGCGCTTCATTATATAATTTATTAAGGGCATGGAATCCGTCCTTGGAAGAAATTAATACCACATCTCTTTTTCCGCAGGCATTACCTGCGATATGCTTCTTCATATTCTGGGCGTTGAATATGTTCATTGTTTATAAAGGAGTGGAAAGTATCCGGAAATTGCTTGTATTCAAAGCCATCTTTCTTCCCATCGCCGCCATTTCATTATTTTGTTGGGCAGTAGTGGCTGCGCGAGGTCTTGGCCCCATTCTTAGCGAACCTTCGCAGTTCAAGGATAGTTCTTCTTTCTTCCATTTCTTTTTTCCCGCACTGACCGCCGTAGTGGGGTTCTGGGCCACGTTGTCATTGAACATTCCTGATTTTACGCGATATGCAAAGAGTCAAAGAGCACATATAAAAGGACAGGCTATCGGACTTCCGCCCTCCATGACCTTGTTTGCATTTATAGGAGTGGTCGTTACCTCCGCTTCAGCCATAATTTATGGTTCTCCCGAATGGGATCCTGTAAGATTAGCCGGCAAATTTGATAATAAATTAATGGTGAGCCTGGCAATGTTGGGTATAATCATCTCCACTCTTGCAACAAATATTGCAGCGAATATTGTAAGTCCCGCCAATGATTTCTCCAATCTCGCGCCTTCCAAAATTAATTTTAGAATGGGTGGATATATTACCGGAGTTGTTGGAGTGCTGATTTTTCCCTGGCGACTGATGGCCGACCCTAATGGATATATTTTTACGTGGCTGATCGCCTACTCAAGCCTGTTAGGTCCGATCGGAGGAATTCTGATCACGGATTATTACTTCATCCGGAAACAAACTCTTCATGTAAATGAACTTTACAGTCATAGCGGCCGATATTTCTTCACCAAGGGATTTAACCACATTGCGATTATTGCGTTGCTTTTAGGAATTTTACCTAATGTTCCAGGATTCTTGCTGCAAGTAAGACTAATTTCATCTTCAGCATTCCCACAATGGATAAGCCAGTTATACAATTATGCCTGGTTTGTTGGTTTTTTTGTAAGTGGGTTTGTATATTGGATATTGATGAAAGATGTGACTACCTTGAGAACGGCTAATGAGAAATAATTTGACGATCTTTTCAATTCCATTCTTACCGTATTAATTCAAACGCCATGTCGATTTTGATCAGGAACGGCAGAATCATTACAGCTGCGGACGACTATGTGGCTGATATCTTCATTGAAGGAGAAACAGTGCAACAAATTGGCAAGGGACTTTCCAAGAAGGCTGACAAAGAAATTGATGCAGCAGGTAAACTGATTTTCCCTGGAGGCATCGACCCTCACGTCCATTTGGACATGCCGTTTATGGGAACCTTTTCCAGTGATAACTATGAAACGGGAACAAGAGCCGCTTTGTTTGGAGGCACAACGATGGTAATCGATTTTGTTCTGCAAAAACAAGGCAACAGCTTGCAAGCAGCCCTTGATGAATGGAAAGGCCGAAGCGACAACAATTGCCTGAGTGATTATAGCTTTCACATGGCCGTCACCGATTTTAATGAAAGTACACGACCGGAGATCAAAAACATGATCGAAAAAGAGGGCATTACTTCCTTCAAGACTTTCATGGCTTACAAAGGAGCGCTGATGATCGACGATCGGCAAATGGTTGGATTGATGCAGGAGGTAAAGGCGCATGGCGGCCTGATCAATGTACACGCAACTAATGGTGATATGATCGATTTCCTGGTTGCAAAATACCGTGCTGAGGGAAAGCGTGCACCTCTTTATCATTATTTATCGCAACCGGAGATAACAGAGGCCGAAGCAAGCGGGAGATTTACCGATATGTCTTATTATACAGGTTGTCCTGGCTACATTGTTCACCTGACCTGTGAAGGTGCGTTGAATGCGGTAAGAAAGGCGGGCACGAGAGGGCAACATGTATTTGTGGAGACCTGCATACAATATCTCCTGCTGGATGCATCGTTGTACGAAAAGGATTTTGAAGGTGCCCGGTGGGTGATGAGTCCACCCCTTCGCCAGGTAAAAGATCAGGACACACTATGGGCTGGCATTAACCAGGGATTGGTGAATGTGGTCGCTACCGATCATTGCCCGTTCAACTGGCAGCAAAAAGAAATGGGAAAAGATGATTTTTCGAAAATTCCCAATGGCCATCCTGCCATCGAAAACAGAATGGAACTGTTATATAGTGAGGGAGTAGTAAGAAATAAGATCACATTGAATAAATATGTTGAGTTGACATCAACCAACCCGGCAAAAATTTTTGGCATGTTCCCCAGGAAAGGAACGATTGGAGTTGGAAATGATGCCGATATTATCATTTTTGATCCGACTGAAAAACATATCATTTCTGCGAAGACTCATCACATGAATGTCGACTATAGCGCCTACGAAGGCTGGTCCGTCACCGGAAAAGTGAAAACGGTTTTATTAAGAGGCAAGATAGCGATCGACAACAATTCCTGCCTCATCGATAAGGGCTATGGACAATTTGTGCGGAGAAATAAAGTGAGAGAGGTTATATAGCTGATTACTGATTATTGATTATTCCTAAACTTATAAAATGCGAAATGTTCAAACCAGAACTTATAACTTACAACCTATAATAATTAATAATCAATAATAAATCATGCCAAGGAAAATCAAATCAGGCTTAATCCAAATGAGTCTTCCGAAGACCGAAGGTGAAGGGACCATTGATGAGATCAAGGAAGCCATGGTGCAAAAACATCTTCCGCTGATCGACGAGGCCGGGAAGAAGGGAGTGCAAATCCTTTGTTTCCAGGAGATCTTCAATACTCCTTATTTCTGCCCGGGCCAGGATAAAGCCTGGTACGAATCCGCAGAAAGTGTTCCTGGGCCCACGATTGAAAGGATGCAGCCGTATGCGAAAAAGTATAATATGGTAATGATCGTTCCGGTCTATGAAAAAGAGCAGGCGGGAGTTTTATACAACACAGCAGCGGTGATTGATGCCGATGGAAGCTTTCTGGGCAAGTATCGCAAAAATCACATTCCCCACACAAGCGGGTTCTGGGAAAAGTTTTTTTTCAAGCCCGGTAACCTGGGTTATCCGGTATTTCAAACCCGTTATGCAAAAGTGGGAGTCTATATATGTTATGACCGGCATTTTCCCGATGGCGCCAGGTGTCTGGGATTAAATGGGGCGGAAATAGTTTACAATCCATCGGCAACGGTAGCTGGCCTGAGTCAATATTTATGGAAATTGGAACAACCCGCCCACGCTGCGGCGAATGGATACTTCATGGGATGTATCAATCGCGTTGGCGAGGAAAAACCTTGGAATCTGGGCAAGTTTTATGGTTCTTCCTATTTCGTTGATCCCAGGGGACAAATCTTTGCCCAGGCCAGTGAGGACAATGACGAGTTATTAATTGCTGAATTTGACCTGGATATGATTGAACAAGTAAGAAACGTATGGCAATTCTTCAGAGACCGAAGGCCGGAAACCTACGGAAAGCTGGTCGAGCTATGATCCCTGACTTTCGAATGATCGTCGGGCAAATAAATATTCTATGGCGATTACTAATAATCGATTAAGCAACGAGGAATACCAGAGGAACTTTGCTGATATTCATCCGCCGTTTGAAAATAAGACTGCAGCGCAAGTCGAAGCGAATCGTTGCTTATTTTGTTATGATGCCCCGTGCACCAAGAGTTGTCCTACCAGTATAGATGTACCCAAATTCATCAAGCAAATCGCAACCGATAATTTAAAGGGTTCCGCAAACACTATTCTTTCTGCCAACATCATGGGCGCCGGTTGCTCCAGGGTTTGTCCCGTAGAAAAACTTTGCGAAGGGGCTTGCGTTTTTAATTTGTTAGATGAAGCACCCATTTCTATTGCCAGGCTACAACGCTATTCAACGGAGAAAGCCTTGGAAAATAACTGGCAATTATTCCAGCGCAAACCATCTATCGGGAAAAAAGTAGCTGTTGTCGGCGCCGGTCCCGCAGGATTGAGTTGTGCGCATGCGCTCAGCCGTGAAGGGATTGATGTAACGATATTTGAAAAAGAAAATAAGGGCGGTGGTTTAATGACCTATGGCATTGCAGCGTATAAAGTCACTCCACAGTTTTGCGAAGATGAAGTACAATATATTCTTGCCGTAGGTGGCATCGACATAAAATATGATCAGGAGTTGGGAAGAGATATTATGTTGTCGGAATTACAGCGTGATTATGACGCCGTTTATTTGGGAATAGGTGTTGGCCTGGCGCGACAACTGGATATTCCAGGTGAAGAGTTGAATGGCGTTGCCGATGCCATCCATTTTATTTATGACCTCCGTAGCAAAGGTTATCCCTCCGTTCCTGTCGGGGATAAGGTGGCGGTGATTGGAATGGGGATGACGGCCATTGATGCAGCCACACAGGCGAAAAGGTTAGGAGCAAAGGAAGTAACATTGATATACCGGAGAACAGAAGCTGAAAAACCGTGCACACAGGTTGAATTGGACATCGCAAAACTGGATGGTTGTGAAATCATCTGGTTGGCATCTCCTAAAGAAGTGATAGGAGTAAACGGAAATGTTTCTCAACTGGTATGTAGCGTCATGGAATTGGCTGAACCCGATGCCAGCGGACGACGCGCACCTGTTGATACGGGGAAAACATTTAGTCTGGAAGTTGATATGGTCATCAAGGCCGCAGGGCAAATTCCTTTTGAAGAATTAGTCAGAACAAACCATATCGCTAATCAGAATGGAAAGATGATTATTGATAGTAAGAGCGCCACTAATCTTCGGGGAGTCTTTGCGGGTGGTGATGCGGTCAATGGTGGGAAAGAAGTAGTTGATGCAGTGCAAGCCGGCAAGGACGCAGCGAAGGCTATACTTGAATTCCTGGCTTGATGAAACGTCAGGGTCAATAAATATTCATTTAAAGTAAAGATCATGGCAGATATCCGCGCAGATTTTTTAGGGATTCAATCACCTAATCCCTTTTGGTTGGCTAGCGCTCCGCCTACAGATAAAAAATATAATGTGCTGAGAGCGTTTGAAGCGGGATGGGGCGGAGTGGTTTGGAAAACACTGGGCTCACAGGTAAAGAACGTCTCTTCAAGGTATTCAGCAGTCGATTTAAATTCGACCAGGGTAATGGGCTTCAATAATATTGAGCTGATCTCCGACCGACCCCTTGACCTGAACCTGCAGGAAATCAAAGAATGTCTCAAATTATTTCCAGACAGGGCGATGATTGTTTCCCTGATGGCTGATAATGACCGGAACAGTTGGCATGAACTAATTAAGAAAGTGGAAGACACAGGAGCTCATGGACTAGAGTTAAATTTTGGTTGTCCTCATGGTATGACAGAACGAGGGATGGGCGCGACGGTGGGACAGGATCCGGAGATTGCGTGCATGGTGGTTGAATGGGTAATGGAGGCAGCTACCATTCCTGTGATCACCAAGTTGACACCCAATGTTCATTCCGTTGTACCGACCGGACGATCCGTCGTTAAAGCGGGTACTGATGCATTATCATTGATCAATACGATCCAATCGATAACTGGCATTGACCTGGATACGCTCGTTCCAAATCCGAATGTAGCCGGCCAGTCGGTTTTCGGCGGTTATTGCGGGCCTGCTGTCAAACCGATTGCATTAAAGATGTTGGCTACGATTGCACAGGATGAGGTGACGAATAAAGTTCCTATCTCTGGCATTGGCGGCATCAGCGCCTGGAAGGATGCTGTTGAGTTTATGTTGCTGGGAGCAGCCAATGTGCAGGTTTGTACGGCGGTGATGAAACATGGATTTCGGATCATTGAAGACCTTTGCGAAGGTCTCAACAATTGGATGGATGAAAAGGGGTTTAAAACTCTAAATGAATTTGTCGGAAAATCGGTTGACAAGATCACCCACTGGGAAGACCTGGATATTAATTACCATGTTGTCGCCAATATCAACCAGGACAAATGCATTCATTGTGGGCTTTGTTATATTGCTTGTGAAGACACCTCCCATCAATCTATTAGCCTGGCTTATGGCAAACCATACAATACATATAAGATTATTGAAGAAGAATGCGTGGGTTGCAACCTTTGCCAACTAATGTGCCCCGTCGATAATTGTATAACGATGGTTGTACAGCGAAAGGGGGAAGAGTATCTGAATTGGAAAGAATTTCAAAAGAGAGGATTACCATTGAATGACCATTAAACTTACAACCTAAATTCTGCCATGATAAAGAAAATCCTGAAGATTACCGGTCTTGTTGTGCTGACATTGCTTTGTTTGGCCTTCCTGATACCTGTTCTTTTTAAGAAACAGATAACTGCTTTAGTTAAGAAAGAAATAAACAAAAATCTGAATGCCAAAGTAGACTTCACTGACGTTAAATTGTCTTTATTCAAACATTTCCCACAAGTAGGCATCATTGTAAAAGATCTGACCATCGTCGGTACAGAGGAATTTGAAAAGGATACACTGATCGCCGTCAGAAAGGTAGATGCCGCTGCCGGATTATTCAGTGTACTGAAAGGCAAGAACATTAAAGTGTCTTCCGTCGACCTGGAATTTCCACGAATACATGCCCTGGTAAATCAGTCAGGCAAGGCCAACTGGGATATTGTTAAGGAAACCGGTAAAGGCGACCAGGCGACTGACACCTCTGCTTCCGCATTCAGGATGACGCTCAAACGATATCAGATCAGCGATGGATATTTATTATATCGCGATGAAAAAGCCGGAACGTTTACCGAACTGAAAGGATTAAAACATGTTGGAAGCGGCGACCTCACAGCTGATGTCTTCACCCTGGCAACAGCCACCCACGCCGAATCGGCAAGTTTTACCCAAGACAATATTCCGTATTTGATCAATACAAAAACAGACATCAATACTGGTATCAAAATAGATAACAAGACAAACACCTACACCTTCAAGACTGATGATATTGTCTTGAATAATTTAAAACTGTCTACGGAAGGATTTATACAAATGGTGAACGACAGCAATTTCAACATGGATATCAAATTTCAATCCCCTTCCAATGATTTCAAGGATATATTGTCGATGATCCCGGATATGTATAAGAAGGATTTTGAAAAGATAAAGACAAATGGGAAAGCTGTTTTTAATGGGTTTGTAAAAGGGACATACACGCCACAGCAAATGCCTGCCTACGATGTGCAAATCCAGGTAACGGATGGTTCGTTTCAGTATCCGGATTTACCTAAGCCGGTGAAAAATATACAACTGGCAGCGCGGATCAGCAATGTGGATGGATTACCAGACCATGCCGAGATCGACATTTCCAAAGGACATGTCGAAATGGATAATGAGCCATTCGACTTCCGGTTTACATTCAAAAACCCGGTCACGACTCAATTAATAGAAGCACACGCGAAAGGAAAGCTGGACCTGTCTCAAATTTCTAAATTCATAAAATTGGAACCTGGAACGAAGCTGGCGGGACTCTTGTGGGCGGATGCCTTTGTCAAAGGCCCGATGAAAGCCATTCAAGCGCAATCAGGTGCTTTTGCGGCCGGAGGTTTTTTTGATATCCAAAACTTCTTTTATTCCGACAGTCATTTTCCGCAACCCATTAAAAATGGCAACATAAAAGCAACGTTGGAAAATAGTGGAGGCATAGCGGACAGAACTGTCATCAACGTTTCTAGTGGCCATATTGAAGTGGGCAATGATCCCATTGACTTTACCCTTCAATTAAGAAATCCTGTGTCGACCATTGATTTCAGTGGAAAGGCCAAAGGAAAATTCACTCTTGACAACGTCAGGCAGTTCGTCAAGCTTGATCCCGGCACCAGCATCGGTGGGCAGTTAAATGCGGACCTGGATTTTGCCGGGAATAAAACTGCTATCGATCAAAAACAATATGACAGGATCACGTTGAACGGAACAGCCGGTGTTTCCAGCCTGAAATATAAGAGCAAAGACTATCCTACCGGAGTCGACATAGCTTCCACACAATTATTATTTAATCAAAAAAAGGTTACGCTAGCCAACCTTGACGGCAGTTATTTACAATCTCATTTTACCGCCAATGGAGAGTTGAACAATTTGATCGGCTACGTTATGCAAGACCAGTCGCTGGCAGGGAATCTGAATGTAAGCGTTGATAAAATGAACCTGAACGACTGGATCGGGCAGGAAGACGCCTCATCCACTGCTGCTGCCAGCAGCAATTCTACTACGTCTGCAACTCCCTTCCTTGTTCCATCCGGAATCAATTTTACAATTCATGCAAAGGCAGGTGATGTAAAATACGATAAAGTGAACTATAGTGATGTTCAGGGAACAATGACTATGAACGATGAAACGATCAAATTGCAGAATGTTAAGACAAATGCCCTGGAAGGGAGTCTTGTCATGAATGGTTCTTATTCCACAAAAACCAATAAGAAAGAACCCGTAATGTCGCTGGACTACGTTGTGACCAATATGGATGTGCAAAAAGTATTTTATGCTTTTAATACCATCCAAAAACTAATGCCTATTGGTCAGTTCCTGGATGGCAAATTAAACTCACAGCTCTCCGTATATGGTAATCTGAATGGGAACATGATGCCTTTGCTGAGCAGCCTGACGGGAAAGGGAAATTTATTACTGCTGCAGGGTGTATTAAAGAAGTTTGGTCCTTTGGAAAAGCTTGGTGCACTGCTGCAGATAGATCACCTAAAATCAATCACTCTTAAAGATATCAAGAATTATATCGAATTCGCACAAGGGAAAGTGCTGGTGAAGCCATTTACGATACATGTAAATGAAATAGAAATGCAGATTGGTGGCATTCATGGACTCGACCAATCGATTGACTATGCTATCCAGATGAAAGTTCCCAGGAAATATATGGGATCTGGGGGAAATGAGTTGGTCAATAACCTGGTCACGCAGGCGACGGCAAAAGGTTTTGCATTAAAGCTGGGCGATGTCGTGAACCTCAATATCAGGATGACCGGGTCATTCTCCAATCCTTCTTTCAAAATTGACCTCAAAGAAATGGCGGGGGATATTGTGAAAAATCTGGAGCAGCAAGCCATTGATTTCCTCAAACAAAAAATGGATAGTGCTAAAGGGAGGACAAAAGATACTTTATCGAACGCCAAGACAGGGGTAATTGACGATATCAAAAAGGATGTAAAAGAAAAGATCTTTGGAAAAGACACTTCAAAAACCGACAAACCGGATAGCGCTGAAAAGAAAACAAGCGAAAAGGTGAAAAATAAAATCAAGGACATTTTCAGAAAACCGAAGCCGGTGCCCGATACTACCAAAAAAAATCCATGATTCTTTAAGAGGTATCAATATTCAATAACTTTAGTGTCTTCAAAACTGGCATGCATGGGGAAGAAATGGCGACATAAATTACATGAAGCTTTCTTTGAGCATCATACTCAAACAGGTCGTGCTGTTGATGTTTTTTTTCTCATTATGATCCTGGCCAGCATTGTCATTGTCATGCTGGATAGTGTTTCAAGCTTACATAACCGGTACAAATTCGAGTTTCACAGGGCTGAATGGATATTTACTATATTATTCACTGTTGAATACCTTCTAAGGCTAAGTCTTTCCCGAAAGCCGCTTAAATTTTTTTTTAGCTTCCTGGGTATTGTCGACCTGATTGCGATCCTACCCACTTATTTTACATTATTCCTCGACGGTTCCGAACCCCTGCTTGTCTTAAGGGCATTGAGGCTATTACGTATTTTCAGGATCTTCCGTCTCAGCAATTTTCTGCTCGATCTAAAATTTTTATCCCGCACCCTTGCTCGAAGCTTTCGTAAGATCAGCATCTTCTTCATGTTCGCGTTCGTGATAGTCATCATCATGGCTTCGCTGATGTACCTGGTAGAGGACCCTAAAGATGGATTTACAAGCATTCCTCAATGTATTTATTGGGCGATAACAACTATTACCACCGTGGGATACGGTGACCTCGCGCCGAAAACGCCGCTGGGTCAGATGGTGGCGAATATTCTGATGTTAATTGGTTATGCCATCATTGCCGTACCAACAGGTATCATCACAACAGAAATGGCGATTGCTATTAAGAGTCGCGATACTGGACATGAAACCTGCAAGAATTGCAATAAAGGAGGCCATGATTTGGATGCCATACACTGCAAACATTGCGGAGCTAAATTTGAATCGGGACCTGTCCTGGAGGAGCTTTCTGATTTTGAGACGGGGCATTGATAATGCAATCTATTTAGCTAAGCAAGCATCATGGTACCACTATATAACCTAAGGCAACTAGTTATCTATTTCTTGAAGCTGGGCACCATTGGTTTTGGCGGACCAGTAGCTCTTGTAGGATATATGTACCGTGATCTTGTGGAGAAACGGAAGTGGATCAATGAAGAGGATTACAAAGAAGGCCTGGCCCTGGCTCAACTAGCTCCGGGACCTTTGGCAGCCCAACTCGCTATTTATATTGGCTATGTGCATTACCGAATCATCGGTGCCACGCTCGCCGGCATAGCATTCGTCATACCATCATTTTTGATGGTGCTGGCATTGGGATATGCTTACGTAAAGGCTGGAGGATTACCATGGATGCAGGCGGTCTTTTATGGTGTTGGGGCCGCCGTCATAGGGATTATCCTGGTTAGCAGCTATAAGCTGACAAGAAAGAGTCTCGGAAAAGATTGGATGCTTTGGGGAATTTTCATTACGCTCGCCATTGCAACTTTTTTAACTGAAAAGGAAAATCTTTGGCTAATCCTTGCTGCCGGAGTAATTGTATGGTTTTATAAAGCACCGCCAAAGTTCAATCAAATATTCGGGATATTTTTCATGACGCCATTTGTTTTGCAAGTCACAAACCCATGGCTAAATGAAAAACTTCCTCAAATCGGTTGGTTCTTTCTTAAAGCTGGCGCATTTGTGTTCGGAAGCGGTCTGGCAATTGTCCCTTTTCTTTATGGCGGAATAGTTAAGGAACATCATTGGCTCAATGAACAACAATTTATCGACGCCGTAGCCGTGGCAATGATCACTCCTGGGCCAGTTGTTATAACCGTCGCCTTTATTGGATATCTTATTGCCGATGTACCCGGTGCATGCGTCGCTGCTCTCGCTACTTTCCTACCCTGCTATCTATTTACAATTATTCCTGCTCCTTACTTCAAAAAATATGGAAAACGAAAGGCTATCAAGGCGTTTGTGGATGGTGTTACAGCCGCCGCCATAGGAGCCATTGCCGGCGCTGTACTTGTATTGGGAAAACGTCAAATGGTCGACATTCCTTCGGTAGCGATAGCTTTGGTAACAACAATAATTTTGCTGAAATTCAGTAAAATCAAAGAACCTCTTATTATCGTTATGGCGGCAATAGCCGGCCTGTTAATAAAAAGGTATTCATAAAAAACTACCAGTCGGGATGACTGGAGACGGCGCATTGAAATGATTATGATTGAATCGATTTCTTAAAGAATGTATCATCCACCGTCATTGCAGGGAACGTGAGAGGCAGCAATTCTTTGCTTACCTGAATAAATCCATTTTTTAGATAAAACTTCTGGGCAGCCTTTAATATGTCGATGGTTCCGAGGTATATTTCATATATCTGATTGGACCGGCAATGCAATTCCAGTGTATCATAAAGTTGTTGGGCCACCGCCTTTTTCTTTCCTCTGTAGCTCGCATCAACAAACATTTTTCGAATCACGCCCTGGGAATTTCCAATATCCAGCAATCCAATTGAACCGAGCACCTTCCCGTCCTGCACAGCTATCCAGAATTTTCCGTTGCCCTTGAAATAATAATCTCCTATCGCAGCCAGGTCGCCCTGATCTTTAAGAGAGATGGGAATGTTGAATTCTTTCTGTTGAATCCCAATGACCAGGTCGATCACCTGTTGCTTAAAAAGGTCGGAATACGTTTGAACGGAATACACGAAGCGATTTTTTATTGTTTAGTCGCCGGTAGGGATGATTTGAGATGTGTCTTATGGAACTACACCGTTTAAGTTTCGGCAGATGGTGGACAAGTAAGAAACAGAAGCATAGGCTAATATTCAGTCTTAAAATTAAACCAGTCGGGATGACTGGATTCGAACCAGCGACCCCTTCGTCCCGAACGAAGTACGCTACCGGGCTGCGCTACATCCCGAATAAAATATAAATAAAAAATTTTCCTTTGTCGGGACGACTGGATTCGAACCAGCGACCACCAGCACCCCATGCTGGTACGCTACCGGACTGCGCTACGTCCCGATTGGGTAGGGATGCGAATTTAGCGCTTTTTGTTATTTCTCTGAACCGAATAACCTTTACCTTCGCTGCTTAATGAAAATACTCATTAAGCAAGCGCGGATTGTTGATCCCACCTCGCCTTTCAACAGCCAAACAACAGACATTTTCATCGACAACGGTTTCATCACCCAGATCAGCAAAACCATTTCAACAAAAGCAGATAAGGAGATCAAAAAGGAAAACCTTCATGTGTCTCCGGGTTGGATGGATATATTTTCCAATTTCGCAGATCCGGGAAATGAGTTCAAAGAAACTTTGGAATCCGGTTCCATGGCAGCCGTCGCCGGTGGCTATACCGATGTAATGCTTATTCCTAACACGACCCCGGTGATTCACTCCAAATCCAACGTTGAATATATCGTTCAGAAATCGAAATCACTTCCCATCTCCGTTCATCCCATAGGCGCGATTACAAAAAATGCAGAAGGAAAGGAGTTAGCTGAAATGTATGATATGCGCGCCAGCGGAGCAATCGCTTTTAGCGACGGCATCTATCCTGTCCAGTCTTCAGGACTGCTGGTAAAGGCCCTTCAATATGTAAAACCTTTTGCTGGCACGATCATCCAGGTGCCTGATGACCGAGGCATTAACCCGGAAGGATTGATGAGTGAGGGCATCGTCTCCACTCAAATGGGACTACCAGGTAAGCCATCCCTGGGGGAAGAACTGATTGTGGCAAGGGATCTTGAATTGACGCGCTACGCGGATTCAAAAATTCATTTCACCGGCATTGCCTCAAAAAAATCGCTTGAATATATTCAAGCGGCCCGGACGAACAATAATGGAATTAGTTGTTCCGTCACACCCTACCATCTATACTTTTGTGACGAGGATTTGAAAAGTTATGATACAAACCTCAAAGTCAATCCACCACTTCGAACGAAAGCCGACAGGGAAAGTCTGAGGAAAGCAGTGTCCCAAGGCTTCGTCAGCTGCATCGCTACTCATCATCTCCCTCACGAATACGACAGTAAGGTAGTGGAATTCGAGTATGCAAAATTTGGAATGATTGGTCTTGAATCCACCTATGCTGTCTTAAACCAATCCCTTCCCGAAGTGAGACAGGAAAAATGGGTTGAAATGCTCGCCATCAATCCCCGGAAAATATTTGGACTGGAATCGATCAGCATCAGTGAAGGATCGAAAGCAAGTCTGACTTTATTTGATCCTTCTCAAAAATGGATATTTACGAAAGAAGACATCAAATCTAAGTCACGGAATTCACCTTTTATCGGAAAAGAGCTGACAGGCAGGCCTTTGGGGATTATTAACAAAGACAACGTATTTTTAAAAGAATAAACGGAATCCATGGAATCCAGGAAACCTATAAGCCATATTGTTGCCGGCGTGATCCTCGGTGCAACACTCATTGTTTTTCGACTCGTTATGTATTTCGGCGGTGTTGAAGAAACCGGAACCATGGCGTGGCTCCCGATTTTTATCATGGTGGGCGGATTGATTGTGTTTGTGAATATGTATGGGAATGCAATGAAGAATGAAGTGACCTTCGGCAACCTGTTCTCCTATGGATATAAGACAACGGCCGTCATGACCCTCGTCGTCATTCTTTGTTCGATCGTCTTTATTTTATTATTTCCAGAGGCCAAAGAAAAGGGATTCGAAATGGCCCGTCAAAAAATGACGGAAAAAGGAAACCTCACGGATGATGAAATAGAAAAAAGTCTTCAAATGGTCAGAAAGATGTTCTGGGTCTTCACCATTGGCGGCATCCTGCTTGTATATGCGATCGTTGGTGCGATTGGCTCGGCTATCGGCGCCGCGATTACAAAAAAGAAACCGGTTAATCCGGCAAATCAACTCAATTTTTGATGGACATTTCAATCGTCATACCTCTGCTAAATGAAGCCGAATCATTGCCGGAATTAACTGCGTGGATAGAAAAAGTGATGAAGGACAATCAATATAACTACGAGATCATTTTCGTGGATGATGGAAGCAGCGACAATTCATGGAACACGATCGAAGAGTTAAGGCAAAAAAACTCCCGCATCAAGGGCATCAAGTTTCAACGCAATTATGGAAAATCAGCCGCCCTCAATGAAGGATTCCGGGCGACGCAAGGCGATATCACGATTACCATGGATGCAGACCTTCAGGATAGTCCCGAAGAAATTCCTGGGCTTCGCAAAATGTTACTGGACGGTAATTACGATATTATTAGCGGGTGGAAAAAAAGGCGCCATGATAATGCTATCACTAAGAAAATTCCTTCGCGCTTCTTCAACGCTGTCACGCGCCAGGTATCAGGCATTAAACTGCATGATTTTAATTGCGGATTGAAAGCCTATCAAAAAAGAGTTGTGAAAGGAATAGAAGTCTACGGCGATACCCACCGCTATATCCCTGTCGTTGCCAAATGGGCCGGCTTTAAAAAGATTGGGGAAAAAGTCGTCGTTCACCAGGCACGTAAATATGGGAAATCCAAATTTGGATTGAGGAGATTTATCAATGGATTTTTAGATTTGTTGTCGATCACATTTGTTGGAAAATTTTCCAAACGGCCCATGCATTTTTTCGGTTTATGGGGTTCTATTTTTTTCCTGGTTGGGCTTGGCATCTCTATTTACCTAACCATATCCAAATTACTTGATCCGGCATTTGCCCTGACAAACAGACCCGGGTTTTATATGGCTATGACATCTCTCATCCTGGGAATGCAATTGTTCCTGGCGGGCTTTATCGGGGAACTGATCTCGCGCAATTCGCCATCACGCAATTCCTATATCATTGAAAAGAAAACGGGCTTATAATGGCAAAGGTCATTATAATAGGACCAGGCCACCCACTTCGAGGCGGCCTGGCAACATTCAATCAACGGCTCGCCACGGAATTTATTCGATCTGGCCATGATTGTTCGATTTATTCCTTCTCTCTTCAATATCCTTCCCTTCTATTTCCCGGCAAGACGCAGTATAGTAGCGAACCGGCACCCGAAGGAATCAGGATCCATTCGTTCATTAACTCAATCAACCCATTTAATTGGATCAGGATCGGTAACCGGCTAAAGAAAGAAAATCCGGAGATAGTGGTTGTCCGATATTGGCTGCCTTTCATGGGAGCAGCACTGGGCACCATTCTCCGAAGGGTTAGGAAGAATAAAAATACCCGCATCATCTGTATTGCAGATAACATCATTCCTCATGAGAAAAGGGCCGGAGATAAAATGTTCACCCGTTATTTTCTAAAAAGTTGCGATGCATTTATTACGATGAGTGATAAAGTATTGGATGACCTTAGAAAATTTCAAAAAGATAGACCGGCTCGGGTTGTACAGCATCCTCTCTATGATAATTTTGGCGCCATCATCCCGAAAGAAGAAGCGAGAAATAAATTAAGCATTTCTAAAGACCAAAGAATCATCTTATTCTTCGGGTTTATCAGAAAATATAAAGGGCTTGATCTTCTGTTGGATGCGATGAAATTGTTGAAAGAAAAAAATAACTCGTCTGCTTCACCTCTTAATCCCAAACTATTAATTGCCGGCGAGTTTTATGAGGACGCACGACCCTATCATGAACAAATTGAACGATTGGGAATTAAAGATCAACTGATATTGCATACCTCGTTTATACCTGATAGTGAGGTAAAAGATTATTTATGTGCCGCGGATGTTGTTATTCAGCCTTATCGTCATGCAACGCAAAGCGGCGTTACTCCCCTCGCCTATCATTTTGAAAAACCCATGATCGTAACGAAGGTGGGCGGCCTTCCCATGCTGGTCCCTCACGAAAAAGTTGGATTGGTCGTAGAGCCCAATCCCGATGCCATTGCATCGGGTATCATTCGTTTCTATCAATTAGGAGAGAATTATTTTATTCCTCATCTTCGCGAAGAAAAACAGAAATATAGTTGGGCCAATATGGTCGACACGATTTTATCATTAACGAATGATATACAGAAGTAAGGCTCCCCTTCGAATTGGATTGGCCGGTGGCGGCACGGATGTCAGCCCTTATAGCGACTTGTACGGAGGCGCCATTCTCAACGCCACACTTTCACTATATGCTAATGCCACCATCGAACCTCTGTCGGATAATACAATAATCCTCGAGGCGATCGATCACAACGAGGAGCAAAGATTTGAATGGACCAGCGAATTGCCCATCAATGGAAAACTTGACCTGCTGAAGGGTGTATACAACCGGATCCAGAAAGATTACTCATTTGGCAAACAAGGCTTTCGTTTGTCAACCTATGTTGATGCTCCTCCTGGTTCAGGACTGGGAACTTCTTCTACGCTGGTAGTGGCAGTGATTGGCGTGTTTGCAGAAATGCTGCGCCTGCCACTCGGAGAATATGATATGGCGCAGTATGCGTTTGAGATTGAAAGGGTGGATTTAAACCTGGCGGGTGGCAAGCAGGACCAGTATGCAGCCACATTTGGTGGTGTGAATTTCATGGAGTTCTACGCCGATGACAAAGTGATTGTAAACCCTTTGAGGGTGAAGCAGCAACATTTATTTGAGCTGGAGAATAACCTTTTGTTATATTATACATCAACGACGCGTGAATCGGCTGTGATCATTAACAATCAGCGGAAGAATGTGACCAATAATGAAGTAAAGCCCATTGAAGCGATGCATCACTTAAAGCAGCAGGCCCAAATGATGAAGGAAGCACTTCTTAAGGGCAGACTGCAGGAGATTGGAGAAATACTTGATTTCGGCTTCAAACAAAAACGTCAGATGGCTGAAGGGATAAGTAATCCTCTGATGGAAGATATTTATGAAGAAGCTAAAAAAGCTGGAGCTACCGGCGGCAAAATTTCAGGAGCAGGCGGTGGTGGTTTCATGATCTTCTATTGTCCGGGTAATACTAAATACAGGGTTATTAAGAGCCTCGAAAGATTTGGTGGCCGCCATCGCAACTATCAGTTTACCGAACATGGATTAAAAACATGGACTGTGTAAGCGTTAATTGGCTAGCTAATACGAACAATGGAGAAAATAAAAAATATCATCCAGGCATCTATCGACACGAAGCAATCATTGTTGAATGATGAGACATTGCTAAGAACGATCGAATCAATTGTCGACATTATCGTCAAAGCTTTTGAAGGCGGTCACCGGATCTATTTTTGCGGAAATGGAGGCAGTGCTGCGGATGCACAGCATCTTGCAGCGGAATTTTCCGGTCGTTTTTATACCAATCGCAAAGCGTTGCCGGCAGAGGCGCTACACACCAACACTTCTTATCTTACTGCCGTGGCCAATGATTATGGTTATGAAATGGTTTATGCGCGATTGATTGACGGCGTTGGTGAGGCAGGAGATATCCTGGTAGGTCTCTCCACTTCGGGTAATTCATCCAATATCATCCTGGCCTTCGAGGCAGCCAGGGAAAAAGGAATAACTACGATTGGATTTACAGGATTATCTGGCGGCCAGATGAAGTCAATCAGTGATCACCTGGTCAATGTTCCTTCCACGGACACTCCTCGCATCCAGGAAAGCCACATTATGGTGGGTCATATCGTTTGCCAATTGGTAGAAGAAAAACTATTTCCTGCATAGGGTTGGTAATAAAATAAGGGCCTCATGTCAGTTTCATCCAATAAGTCTGAAACCTCCGCACGGGAGGCTATTGTTCTCGCAGGTGGCCTGGGAACGAGGCTTCGTGACACCGTACCCGGCATTCCTAAAAGTATGGTGCCTGTGGCAGGCCTGCCGTTCATTACTCATGTAATTCGTTTTCTGTTGTCGCGCGGTGTGAAAAAATTTATTTTCTCATTGGGTTACAAGCACGAGATGATCCAGGAATTTTTGCAAACTCACTTTTCTTCGCTTACTATTCAGTATTCCATCGAAACCGAACCGCTTGGTACGGGCGGCGCTATCCGCTTAGCCTGTGAGAAGGCTACTGAAAGCAATGTACTTGTTTTGAATGGCGATACGCTTTTTAAAGTGGATATAAAGGGGCTTTATTCTTTTCATGATCAGCATGATGCCGAATGCACTCTTTCCCTGAAGCCAATGAACGATATCCGTCGTTATGGAGTGGTGGAATTGAAACCAAATAACTCGATAGAAAATTTCAAGGAGAAAGAATATTATGAACAAGGCCTTATAAATGGCGGAGTATACTTACTGAATGTTTCGAAGTTCCTGGAAGAAAACCTCGCCGATAAATTTTCGTTTGAGAAAGACTGGCTGGAAAAATTTTACAGGAGCAAGAAAATATTCGGTTTCATTCAGGATAGTTACTTCATAGATATTGGTACACCGGAAGATTATAGTAGAGCCCAGCACGAGCTCAGACCAGCTCCCCTGGATCTTTCTATAATCAATTCAGCATGGACACTCTTCCTTGATCGCGATGGTGTTGTCAACCAGGAAAAAACGGGAGGATATATTCTAAATTGGGACGAGTTCCATTTTTATGATGGTGTCACAGACGCATTCCAAAAGTTCAGCAGCAAATTCGGCCGGATACTGATCGTTAGCAACCAGCGTGGAGTGGCCAAAGGGCTCATGACGGAAACAGACCTGAACGACATACATAAAAACATGCAACTGGAGATCGAGCAGACGGGTGGGCGTATCGATAAGATTTATTATTGTACGAGCGCCGACGTCCTTCACCCCGACCGAAAACCAAATCCCGGTATGGCCCTCCGTGCAATGAATGATTTCCCTTCTATTGATCCTTCGCGGTCCATCATCGCCGGCAATAAGATCAGCGATATGTTATTTGGACGAAACGCTGGACTTCATACCGTATTTATTAAAAGCACGCACCCCAATCAACCCTTGCCAGATCCGGATATTGACCTGGCATTCGATTCACTTCACGATTTTGCAAAAGCTTTGTAAGATTCACAAAATTTTACAGGTCCCACGCCGTTATGTTCGTCTGTATTAAGATGTAACTTCGCATGGCTAACTCAAAAATGATCCTGGTGAAAAATACGCTGGCTAAGGCTTATCCATTGTTGCTGTTCCTTTTCTTTTCCCAATCACTTTTTTCCCAAACAATCAATGCTGCAGACCGAAAAAAACTCGCAGCCAGGGAAGATTCATTGAAAACCTATGCGTACAGGCTGACAACAGACAGCGTTACCGCTGATAGAATGATTTTTGACAGCTTGTTTACCCGAACGCTGGTCCGGGCCTTACAGACAAAGAATTCGTTTTATTATCCGTTTGATTCCCTCATCGGAATTTCACGCATCTACGCTCCTGACACGAGCTTTCGGATTTTTACCTGGACACTTGTTTTTGACGATTATTACTCCCGGCAAAAAGGAGCTATTCAATTTCGGACGGCAGATGGATCATTGAAACTAATTCCCCTGCGCGATAATTCTGAGTTCACATCGAAACCCGAGGATTCGGTACGGAATAAGAACACATGGATTGGCGCCGTGTATTATAATATAATTAAGACACAATACAAGGGAAAGAATTATTATACGCTGTTTGGCTTTGACAGCAACAATGCGATGAGCAGCATGAAATGGATCGAAGTTTTGTCTTTTGATTCCCGGAATGAACCTGTTTTTGGCGGGCCTTTCTTCAGCTACGCTAAAGATAGTCTACCCAAACCGCCTCAATATCGCTTTAGCATTGAATACAAAAAAGATACTCGCGTATTAGTTAACTACATTGATGAAATGGAAATGATACTCGTAGACCATTTGATCTCTGAAACCGATGAGCCGCAAAATAAATGGACCTACATTCCGGATGGGGACAGTGAAGGTTTTAAATGGGAAAATGGTAAATGGGTACATGTAGATAAGGTTTTCAACCTCAAGTTAAAGGACGGTGAGGCACCTGTGGAGGATCCACTTCTCGACAACAAGGGAAACAGGAATGAAAAGAAACTGCAGGAGAAAACGGATAAGAACAAGGCGAAGTCGGAACAGTTTTGAATAACCCACCCCAAGCCGTTTTTATTTAGAACCTCTCCTATAGTCGCCCCTCCAGGGAGGGGATGTTTTCCAAAGCTGTTCATGGTTGAAGGTTGTGTCGAATCGGAATTGGTATGTAATACCGATCCTGCTTGTCGATCGGCAGCTGCTGATTGAAAAGCACATTCAATAAGGTTCTCATATAAGATATGTTCGACAGGCTGTCTTTGAAATTTGCTTGATAGCGTTCAGGTAGAAAGCTCGCATTGAGGTTATAAAAATCATACTCTTCATGCACCTTTTTTGAATAATGCCTGAACCCGTGGTCCCCAACCAGGATAATTACCGGGGGACGCTCGGAATGCTTTAGTATAAAATCCATCAGCTCGTTCAGCACGCCATTTGAATACAATAAATATTCCAGGTAGTGATCATCCAACCATTGAGATCCCTCCACCACGTCGGAGGGAGGATATGGTTTGCCATAACGGTCGAAATAGTAAGGAGAATGTGGCATCGTGAGATGAGAATAGCTGAACATTGGCTTTTTCGACCGTCGCAGAGCCTGTTGCTTAATATTATGAATGATCTTCTTGTTGTTTTTTAATACGGTATAGTCATCTTCCTTTGTCTTTTTTAATATATGCCACTCAATTAGATGATAACCTAAATCTCTCATCAACCGGTTTATCAAAGTTTGCGATTCGATGATCCGCGTATTCGTGGGCGTAAACGACTGAACAGCCAGTGGTGGCTGACCATAAACAGTAAAGACCGAGTTATTCATAAACTCATAACCATGAAACCGGAAAAAGGGTACCAAAATATTTGTGTCGATCAGGTTATAGACCGGCATCATGGCAATATCCGACAGGTCGGTCCCCTTATAGTCGATATAGTTGAGATTGAGGATCGATGCAACTGAAATGGGTGTAATGTTATAGTTGGATATACTGTTTTTGATGATTTGAAATTTCTTCTTCTTCAGCTGATCCAGGAAAGCAGAATTGTCAAAATTGTAGAGATCATTCAGTGTCTTCTCGCCTGCATATTCATCGGTGACGATCAGGTAGACGTCCGGCCGCTCGCAGGTATCACAAAAGCTCAGTTCCTTGCTGATCGACTTAAGTTGATGTTGGCGATCATAACTGGAAGCCTTCCTGGTCAATCCTACCAGGTCAACCACGATGAGCAACAGGAATAAAGTATTTAAATAGGTGGCTGGTCTGCTCAAATTCCTCTTCTTTCGGAGTATCAATATGGCGCTTACGATAATCAACAATATAAATGGTAAGAGGAAGCCGTATTTGGTAAGAAAGGTTCCTGGTGCAAGCGACTTCATGGCATCGTGAAATGCCCCAAAGAAATAATAGATGACCAGGAGAACAAACAGGAAAAAAGAAGCACGATGGTTGTTTCGAAATAAAAAAAATAAAATAAGGTGAAAGACGGCGATGGCTGATATATATTTTAGCACCAGAAACAAGCTGTCTTCCAGGGGGACCAGGTAATAATTTTCTGTAAACCCGTGCAAGACAAAAAAAATCGGCAACAGATAAAGGAAGAAGGGCTGCCTGAACATATTTTTTATTCCTTCCTTCATGGATTTTTATTTGGTACTGTCAGATACGATTTGATATACATTCAGGTATTTAAAATCCGGGATCTGACGGACACTCACCGGGCGATCATAAGCCATTTTATAATATTGGACAAGAATGGATGGCGTTTCTCCGACAAGATAAATACTTTCTCTCAGCGGAATTTCCTTCGCCAAATCAGTGATGCCAAATTTCCTCAATTGGCCATGATAGGAATTCGATACAGCGAGTTCGTTATAAATAAAGTTCTGAAGCGGATATTGCTGAGGCAAATCCCAAATAGACAAGCGGAGATCAGGGAAGGATCCTGCATCTACAAATAATTTGTCGGGATGTTTGTTAAATTCATCAATCAGCCTGTGTGCACTTAAAATATCTTTTTTGTTCTTGTCGTCTGCTTTAACCAACCGAATGAGCATCCACGCTGCACTTAACAACATGATCGCCCATAATATTACTATTGTATTCTTTTGAAAAGGAATTTTTACAGCCGAAAAAAAGGCAGACAATAGCATCAATGCTACAAAAGCCATCAAAGTCACCTCAGTCATTTTGAAAAACATGCAGAAAAGTAAAAGGCCAGCCGACAGAAGGAGCAGGTTATAAAAATAAGGAAGCAGTCGCTTTAAGTTTCCGGTAATGGCCAAAGCTATAATCGGTGCAATCAATAGGAACAAATACACCCTTAGATCCATGAACAACCAATAAAACGCCAGTCTGTTTTCGGATGAGAAATTGAAAACTCTCACATGTTCCTGACCATATTTCTCTACCGTTTCCGCATTGACCAGACCTCTGTCATAAATGAAAAATATTTCGATCAGGTCGTCCTTCCATTTGTCTTTGGATATTGAATCTGATCCCGTCGATGTTTTCCTGGCGTGATTGGCTATATAAGAGTAGGCCTTCTGCAATCTTTCTTCCTGCTTCCAGCCAGGAATTTTTTTCTCGTAATACAATCGCTGGCCCTGGTAGGCAATCAGGAGAATCAATCCGAGGGTCGCCATAACTATCAGGTAGGATATAACAGTCTTCCCGGATAAAATAGAATATGCAATCCAAAGGCTAAATGCTCCAAATAAAATTACATAATGTATTCGGATCAGGCCAGCTACAAGGATTAGGATCGAGAAGAAGAAAAATTCACCGGTAAAAATTGTCTGCCCCTTCTTTTTTCGTGCAAAGTGCACCAGTAATGAAATCCCCCCACTGATCGTCGCTGTCAAAGCTGCCGTGGAATAGTTAAAACCCAGAAGTAATCTGGTCTCGACAAATAGAAAGAAAATGATGAAAGCCAAAAAAGCCAATGGCCTGTTGAAAAAACGAAGAAAAGCGGTGAATAAGGTTATACAGCATATAAAATGAAAAATCAACAGGAAGGCACTGTACCAATTAATTTGACCAAAATTTTTGAATAGGGACACAATAATGCTTCCTAATAACGGGTGCCATCCATATGAGTAATGCAATAGTGTTGATGGTGCGTCGCCGTATCCGCCCGATAGCGTATAAAGAAAATAAATTTCAGGATCGGTATTCAGGCAAGGATGAAGAAAGAAGAGGACGGCGGCGAATAATCCTACATTCAGTAGAATAGCCAGGAAAATATTTCTACGAAGCAGATTTTTCATTTATGGTTATTCATCCAGTTTCAGCACTGCCAGGAAAGCCTCCTGCGGGACTTCTACGTTCCCAATCTGGCGCATTCGCTTTTTGCCTTCCTTCTGCTTTTCCAAAAGCTTGCGTTTCCGGCTGATATCTCCACCATAACATTTGGCTGTGACGTCCTTGCGCATAGCGGAAATCGTCTCACGCGCGACGACCTTTGCGCCAATTGCCGCCTGAATCGCAATCTGAAACTGCTGACGTGGTACCAGTTCTTTCAGCTTTTCACATAGTTTCCGGCCAAACTCCTGAGCCTTGCCACGGTGAATCAATGCACTTAAAGCGTCCACTTTATCGCCATTGAGCAGTATATCCATTTTGACAATATCACTTTCGCGGTAACCGATAGGATGATAATCAAAAGCAGCATAACCCCTGGTTTGGGATTTTAGTTTGTCATAAAAATCAAACACCGTCTCTGTTAAAGGCATTTCAAACAATAGTTCGACCCGGGTGGTGGTCAGATAGCTTTGATTGAGAAGGATGCCCCTTTTACCAAGGCATAGGGTCATGATATTACCAATGTATTCGGGCTTGGTGATAATCTGTGCTTTTATGAACGGCTCTTCAATGCGGTCTATCCGGACCGGATCCGGCATTTCGGTAGGATTATTCACGATCATGTTTTCGCCATTGGTCGTATATGCCACAAAGCTAACGTTGGGTACAGTGGTAATGACCGTCTGATTGAATTCTCTTTCCAGTCGTTCCTGGATAATCTCCATATGTAATAAACCAAGGAAACCACAGCGAAAACCAAATCCAAGTGCTTTCGATGTTTCTAATTCAAAACTAAGAGATGCATCATTCAGTTGTAATTTATCCATGCAGTCGCGTAGCTCTTCGAACTCATCCGTATCGATTGGAAAGATCCCTGCAAATACCATAGGTTTCACCTCTACAAAACCTTTGATCATCTCGGGGTGAGGATTGTTAGCAAGAGTAAGCGTATCTCCTACTCTCACTTCCTTGGCATTTTTTATTCCTGTAATGATATAACCTACATCACCGCAACCTACTTCCTCTTTCTCTGTCATCTTCAGTTTGAGAATTCCTACTTCATCGGCATCATAGACCAGGTCGGTTGACACAAATTTTATTTTATCCCCCTTCCTGATTTTGCCGTTCTTGATTCGATAGTAAACAATAATACCGCGGAAGCTATTAAAAACACTATCAAATATCAATGCCTGCAAAGGAGCGTTAGGATCTCCTTGCGGAGAAGGTATTTTTTCAACAATGGCGGATAGGATTTCCGGAACGCCCAATCCTGTCTTCGCGCTGGCCAGCAAAATATTTTCCTTTTTATAACCGATCAGTTCAAAAATCTGGTCCTGCACTTCTTCAACCATGGCGCCATCCATATCAATCTTGTTGATGACCGGTATAATTTCAAGGTCATTGTCCATGGCGAGATACAAATTGGAAATGGTTTGCGCTTGTATTCCTTGAGAGGCGTCTACAAGAAGGAGGCAACCTTCGCAGGCTGCCAGAGCACGACTGACTTCATAACTAAAATCGACGTGACCGGGTGTATCAATCAAATTCAATATATACTCTTGCCCGTCGCTATGCTTATAGTTGATCTGAATCGCATGACTTTTGATGGTGATTCCTTTTTCCCTTTCCAAATCCATATCATCCAGTACCTGATCCATCATATCCCGGTCACTGATGGTACCGGTGCTTTGTAAGAGACGGTCAGCCAGGGTGGATTTGCCGTGATCTATGTGTGCGATAATACAGAAGTTGCGGATATTCTTCATTCCTTGCGATCACTATTTAAATTGGCGGCAAAGGTAGAGAAAAGTGGCTTCTTTTCTATCACGTATAAAGTATATTTGATGGGAATTCACAAAGCCAAATGCGCATCCTCAACTGCCTCTTCATTTCCATCATCTTTTTTTCTCAGGCCATATCACAAACTGTAAGGAGAATTCCCCCGCAGGGTTTGACGCTTAGCGAAAATGATCAAAAAGAAATCGCAGCAGGATTGAAAGAACTCACTTTTGCTATCGATAAATTGAAAGAGAAAAAAGATCCATTCATTCGCCAATACCTTCCGGACGTACTGATTTACCAAAAGGCCGTGGACTATGGCTTGAAATACCAGGAGTTCCTTACAGAAAAGGATATTGCTTCTGCAAAGAATCTATTAAAAGACGGTCTCTGGCGAGCCGGTCAGCTCAACGAGAAAGAGGCGCCATGGACCACACAAAAAGGAGAAGTAGTTCGGGGCTTTATTTCAAGAATTGATGGCTCTGCACAACCTTATGGCCTCACCATTCCTGACAATTATTCATCTTCCACAGACAAGTTTAATCTTTCTCTATGGTTCCATGGGCGCGGAGAAAATCTGGGTGAAATAAGTTTCCTGGCAAATACCAATAGTTTTATTTCTACGATGCCACCCATGACAAAGACAATCATGCTGTATCCCTATGGTCGCTATTGCAATGCATTCAAATTTGCGGGCGAGACTGATGTACTTGAAGCGATCGATGAGGTTATGAGACAATACCGCATAAATAAAGATGGAATCTTCATTCGGGGTTTCTCGATGGGGGGCGCTGCGGTTTGGCAGTTCGCTGTGCATTTTCCCGATCAATGGCTTGCTGCCAATCCGGGTGCGGGATTTGCAGAGACTTATGAATTCCTTCAACTTTATAAAGAAGTCCTTCAACCTACCTGGTATGAAAAAAAACTTTGGCATCTCTACGACTGCACAGATTATGCTGCTAATCTTTACCATCTCCCATTGATCGCATATAGCGGAGCTATCGATCAACAAATACAGGCTGCCAGGGTTATGGAAAAGGCAATGCAATCAGAAGGCCTAACCCTAAATCATATTGTTGGTGAAAATACCGCGCACTCCTTTCATAAGGGATCGGCAAAAACTATCGATAGCCTGCTATCGGAGATCGCTGTGAGCGGAAAAAATCCTATTCCAAAGGAAATTCATTTTACCACCTATACCCTTAAGTACAATAAAATGTATTGGCTTACAATAGACGGACTCGAGCAACACTGGTCACAAGCCCGGGTTGATGGAAGAGTGAATGGAAATGAAATCGATTTGAAGACCCTTAATATTTCTATCCTCAGCCTGGACCTTCCCATCATTTCCAAATGGGTAAAATCGTTGAAGCCTGTTTCAATAAAAATTGATGGCTCCCAAATCTCTGCTAACCGGCTGTCAAAATCCGGAAAATTGACATTGAATAAAATAAAAGGGAAATGGCTTCTCCGCCAGGCTCCGGCGGGTCTTGCGAAAAAACATGACCTGCAAGGTCCGATCGACGATGCATTCATGTCTTCATTCATCGTGGTGAGACCTACAGGTAAGAGTAGGAATGAACTCGTTGACCAATGGTCGAGGTCAGAGATGGAACGGTTCATTACTCAATGGAGAAGGCAGTTCCGGGGCGATGCGATCGTAAAGGATGATACAGCTTTGACAAAAACAGACATGTTGTCTAACCTCGTCGTTTTTGGGGATGGAGAAAGCAATCGACTTATATCGCGTATCCGCAATAAGATTCCTTTGAAGTGGGACAGCCTGGCTATCCGTTGCGGAAACAATTCTTATTCGTCCAGGACGCATTGCCTGGCAATGATCTATCCTAATCCACTAAACCCGAAGAAATATATTGTTTTGAATAGTGGTTTTACTTTTAGGGAAGATGCATTCTTGAATAATGCCAAACAAATCCCCATGTTACCGGATTGGGCCATCATTGACATCAGGACTGCGCCGGGGCCTGTTTATCCTGGAAAAATTGAGGCAGCAGGATTCTTCGGCGAACGTTGGGAATGGAAGGATCCCGCCCGCCAGAAATAACATTTGCTTAGAATGAATGTGCTTAGAAAAATCCGATAAAATCCTTTCCTTTATAGTCAAGGATTCTTCATGTCTGGAACTATTAGTCTTCTCATCATTGTCCTAAACATTGGCTTTTCATGGAGAGGTCTATCCAATCACGGCTTCTTCGAAGCCTATTCCTTTTGGGTTGATAAAATTCTCATCAACCGGGAGTATAAACGAATGATCACTTCGGGATTTCTGCACGTAGGTTGGCTTCACCTCATCTTCAACATGCTTTCACTTTATTTTTTTAGTGGTGGGATCGAATATTTATTGGGTGGAGTGAAGTTTCTCATTATATACATGGCTGGACTAATTGGTGGAAATTTGCTATCTCTTTTCATTCATCGGCATCATGGAGATTATCAGGCTGTAGGTGCATCCGGTGCTGTATGCGGAGTAATATTTGCGTCTATTGCATTATTCCCGGGTTTTGGAATTAGCTTCTTCGGATTTCCATTTTCGATCCCCGGTTGGCTTTATGGAATAGCATTCGTATTGTATTCTATATACGGAATTAGATCAAGAAGAGACAATATCGGACACGAAACTCATTTGGGCGGCGCTCTGATTGGAATGATCGTTGCCATATTGATGCAACCAGCTTCTCTGAAGGCAAACTACCTGACAATAACTATCATTGCCGTACCATGCCTTGTATTTATTTACATGATCATGACGCGGCCTAACCTGCTATTGGTCGACAATCACTTTTTCAAAGAGCATCGGGAGAACTTAACAATCGACCAGAAATACAATGCGCAAAAAGCAGATAAACAGAGGGAAATTGACCGTATCCTGGATAAGATCCACAAGAGAGGAATAGACAGCCTCACGAAGAAGGAAAAGCAGTTGCTGGACGAATATTCTAAAACAGTTATCTAAGATAACTTTACACGAAATAATTCACGTCATAAAACGCATTACCTGCTCAAAATCAGTGTGGTAAGACAGATCGTTAGCTCCGAATAAGGCGCTTGCACATGAAATAAAACCTGACGGAATTCGTTTTAGGGTTGCCGGACAATGCCGCCACGCTGACCAGGCCGAAATTTTATTGAAACCACCATCAATGCGCCAAACCGTATTCTTCATTGCCCTTGTAGCTTCAATCTATTCCTGCCATACGCGGGTCGGGGATCCAATTTCGCAGCAGGAATTCACGCGCATATACAGGGATTCGCTAGTGAAATTATATCCGGCTGCCTCCTATACAATTAACCAGGACCTTCAAATTACGGGACAATACAATGGCAGAGAAATAGCTCATTTTCTCGTGAACGCTTACAATGAGTATACGGGTAGTCCAAGCTCTCTAAAATCAATAGTCAGTCGTTATAGCCGGTCCTCATCAGCTACCTACAGAAGTAATCCGGTCGATCCCAACAAGATCATGCCTGTTATCATGAATGCAGAATATGCCGATTCCCTGAAGAGATACATTGAAGAAAATAACGGTGAAAGCAGCGAATTGCAACCGGTGTATGCAGCCTACAATGAGAAGCTGGTCATTCTTTTCGCTGAGGACTATGGCGACAGTATTAGTTACATCACCAGGGAAAAGATCATGGAGTTGAACATGGCCGCGGATACTCTTCAAACTATTGCCATTAAGAATCTGGCCAAAGCTATACAACCACTGAAGACCAGCCGCGACAATGGCGTGAATACAATTGCTGCAGGTGGTCGATATGAAACAAGCCTCATTCTTTTAAATAATGTCTGGTCCACCCGCAGTATGCAGGCACTCGGCAAGATCATCATTGCCATTCCAGCCAAAGGTTTATTGTTCGTCACGGGCGACCATGACCCAGATACTGTAGATAGAATCAGAGAAAAAGCAAGCGAGGCCTGGGAAAATGGGACTAATAAATTGGTTCCTGATTTGTTTACCTGGACAGGAACTAAGTTCGAGGTTCTAAAGTAACTCACCTCTCACAGCCATCCAGACCGTCTGAAGAAATAATAAAGCAGAATGCAGGCCGTAATCGTAAAGCTCACCACAATTGGATATCCGTAATGCCAACTTAACTCAGGCATAAATTTAAAATTCATTCCATAGAATCCTGCTACCATGGTTGGCACGGCGATAATGGCTGCCCAGCCCGCAAACTTTTTTGATACATCGCTCTGAGAAATTGAAATGAGGGAAAAATTTGCTTCCAAAGCCGTATTCAACAACTCTCTTGTATTGTCCACGACTTCGTTGATGCGGATGACGTGATCATAAATATCCCGGAAATATGGTCGGGTCTCTTCCGAGATGCATTGTATATCAAACCGCGTGAGACGATTGCAAATATCTATCAATGGGGAAGTGGTCCGTTTTACTTCTAATAATTCCCGCTTCAGCTGGTAGATATGCTCCGTCGTTTCGCGACTGGGTTTTTCGTTAAATACCTTATCCTCGATGATCTGGAGTTCCTGTTCCATTTCATGCACCACGGGAAAGTATTGGTCCACGATGAAGTCCATGATAGCATAGAGCGCAAAACCCTGGCCTTTCCTAAGCAAATGAGGTGTGCTTTCGCACCTGGTACGGACATCTGCATAAGAAATCGAAGATCCATGGCGGATGGATACAATGAAATTAGTGCCGACGAAGAAGTGAGTCTCTCCAAATTCAATGTGATGATCCTGGTTCATCTGCGCCGTACGCAGCACCACAAACAATGTATCGCCATACAATTCAGCTTTGGGCCGTTGGTGGGCACTTTGAGCATCTTCAATAGCAAGGTCATGTAGGCCGAATTCCGACTGCACCTGGGCCAGCACATCATTGGAAGGTTCGTGCAAGCCAATCCAGACAAACTGGTTGGATTCTTTCAAAACATCATGGACCTTACGGAGCTCAATGTTAGCAAGACGGCGACCCTCAGAATATGCCGCGCAATTGATGACTTCCTTCATACGATTTTATTGAAACCTTTCTTCGTATTTACCTAAGATAGCGAAGGAAAATGAGGTGACCATGCCGGCCTGGGTTTTTGATTGTGGTGGTCATTTTCCCTGGCATATCGTAGGCGATCATATACAAATCATTGATATACAAATCACTATACACTCATGTGGCGTTAATTCGGAAAAAACTTAACATTGTCCATATTAAATTAACCTTATTTTTATATGACCTAATTAATAAACTAAATCAATTTTGAAAATGGGAAAAGGTAAAGCGAAATCAAAAGAAAAGATCGCACGGAAAGAATTTCACAAGGAAATAGAGAAAAAGTTGGAAGGCGTTTTGGCCGACTTCAAGCAGGATATGGGCGAAAAGAAATTTACTACGCGTATCAAAAAAGCCAGCAAGCTATTCAGTCGTGGCGTCAAAAAACATGGCCAGCCTAAAATTGAGGAAAGCCCAAAAAAGAAAATAAAAAAGGCCGAACAGGCGCCTGACCCCGCCCTTGAGCATCTGCTGCAGTAATTATAACTGAAAAATATTGACCCCTCCCGAATTCCGGGTGCCTTCCGCAGAATTTGCAATATTGAAAGAAATATTCAATTTGCATTCTAAATCTCTCCCAATGAGCCAGGCGTTTGTAAAGGAAAGTGATGGGGAATGGCTTCATGACGTCCCTCCTACACTTTCGGCATTAACGCAATATTTGACTCGCGAAAATAACGGCATACGCGTGTATGAAAAAAGCAACTCATACAGTAAGGAGCTGGACCGCGAATTACATAAAATGAGCAATGGAATGACGTATGCCAAAGATGACTCCGGTAAATGGTTTATCGTGGAATGAGTCTATATCCAGAAAAGATGACTATATCACAGGCAAAGGCGGAAGATATAACCGAACTGGTCACCCTGATCAATAGTGGGTATCGTGGTGAAGAATCGAAAAAAGGCTGGACTACAGAAGCTGACCTGCTGGAAGGTGAAATTAGAATCGATGACGATGGTTTGAGGGACATGGTCAATTCGCCGGGTTCAGTTTTGCTAAAAATGGTTTCAAAAGAAAAAATAATTTGCGGGTGCGTTTATCTTCAAAAACAGCATAAGAAATTGTACCTCGGCCTGCTGACCGTCTCCCCCGCATTGCAATCCGCTGGAATAGGAAGAAAACTTTTAGAAGCTTCTGAACTTTATGCAAAGGAAAATGATTGCAATTCCATTTATATGACTGTCATTTCCCGGCGCGCAGAACTAATTGGCTGGTATGAAAGGCACGGGTATTCACCCACCGGCGAGACCAAACCATTTCCCGCCGACAATCGCTTTGGCATTCCGAGGATGCCTTTGGAGTTTGTTATACTCGAAAAAAATCATGACTTATGAACCTCCGCTTTTTCTTCCTTTCACTTTTATTTCTTTCACTCGCCTGCCAGGAAAAATCAAACAACGATTCAGCTAAAGAAAAGAATGCCTCCAATAATGAAGCGTATGATGAAAAAACTGCGTGCCTGCTTTCACAAATTGCGTATTGTAAAGCTCCTCAACAATCTCTCGATAAATACCTGCCGGGATGGAAATTGGTATGGGAGGCAAAGGAAATCGAAGGCACTCATGCTTTGATTGCCAGCAACGGAACGGTTTACGCATTGGCAATTCGAGGGTCTTTAATTGAGTTTAGTTGGACGGCTTTCCAAAACTGGATCTACCAGGACCTTAATGTCACTTCGTTAGAGAAATGGAATTATACAGATGATTCTTCTAATGCAAAAATTGCTCAGGGATCCTTTGATGCATTTCAGAATCTCATCCGTTTAACTGATAGCAAAAGCGGTAAGACAGTCTCCACTTTTTTGGAAGAGAATACCGGGGAAAAGACGCCTATTCTGCTGACCGGTCATAGCCTTGGCGGCAATCTGTGCACGGTTTATGCTTCCTGGCTATGGCAGCACTTTAAGAAAGTCGACAGGCCGAGAAATAACATCGATGTGATCACCTTTGCAGCTCCTGCGGCGGGAAACAAGGCATTTGCAGAGGATTTCAATAACAAATTTCCAAAGTCGCAGAGATTCGAGAACAAGAATGACATAGTTCCCAAATTTCCATGTAGCTCCGCCATTTCCGGACTGGGCGAGCTGTTTAATTCAACACTGTCTGCATCCACCATCGATGTGGGTTATAAAAGTGCAACCATGTCGCTGAGCAGGGTTTTTAGTTTAATTAGCACTGCACTAATCGTCATGGAATTTACAAATGGAAATGCGGTGTATACCCAGACCAACGGCAAGGGTGACCAAATCACAATCGACCTTTCGGGGAAAAACACGACCAATGATATTGGTAGCTGGTTGAGTGAAGCAGGATATCAACACGGAATTGCCCGATACGCAACAAAATTAGAAGTCGCTGTAGTGAACTGCGATGAATAACGTACAAGAATAACCGTAAATAAAATGAAAATATTAATTAATCAAATGGAAGATATACTAGATACTTTTCTTCCACTGCTTAAAGCTATTCCGGAAAAGGAATTTGAAGACAAACCTTCGCCATCAAAATGGAGCAAGAAGGAAATTGTAGGACATCTGATCGACTCCGCGCAGAATAATTTACGGCGTTTTATTGTCGCTCAATACGAGACTAAGCCCAGGGTTGTGTACGACCAGGATCAATGGGTGAAGCTGGCCGGCTACCAGCAATGGAACAGTAGCGATATTGTCCAGCTCTGGTATTTATTAAATAAGCAAATTTGCCAGGTATGGAAAACGATGTCCCCTGAAATGTATGACCGAGATTGCGAAACTCAGGTTGTCCACAGTATACAATGGCTTGCAGAAGACTACGTGAAGCATTTATTGCACCACCTGCATGCCATCCTGGACCTAGAACCCGTGGCCTATCCCTAAAGGATTAATTATTAAACTTTATCACTTCGAAATCAGAACCATGGACCTGGCCCAGTTGATGGAGGTCATCATTATTCCAGCGTTCATCCGGAGAACCTGTGATGTACAGGTTGCTGCCAATGTCGGCGAGCATCAAGCCATATTTTTTCATGGCGCGAAGAATGATCTGGTTGGTAGTAGAAAAGTGGCCGATATCAAAACTGGCTTTCAGTCGTATCCTCGAACCAAACGGTAAGGAATATTGTCCGCCACTGCTATTGACTTTATGTCTTGCCGGATATATGTAAGCAGGTTTGACTTTTGAGGAGTTTAATGTAAAACGAATGGGATGATCAATTTCTCCTTTTAATATCTCTTCATATCTGACCAGCCCGGGGAAGATGGGCAGGCCGGCTGCGTCTGCAGATGTCCAACCTTCTGTGCGAAGCGTATTGGATTTTAAGTCGAAGATGGCGCCTGATGAGGCCTCCCAATGATTGTTGTTGAGGGATGCATTATACAGCTCATAGAGAATCCGATTCTCTGTATCGACGGCAATTACATGACTGTCACCATTGCCATCACCTTCTATTTTGGCTGATAGCGGGATAGCATAAGGTCCCGCATCACTTTCATCACCGTAGTTCCCATCGTAGCCGTTGCTGCGGAAGACAACGCTATATTTGGTTTGATCCCCACAAACGACCGTATATGGAATTCCTATTGGTGCGTTGTCCCATAACCCACTCCCGAAATCCGCTTTTATTGAATTGCTCGAAAAACTCGCAATGATCTGGCTATTGTATGGATCCAATGGTGCGGCTGAAACATCCAAATTCCAGGGATTGTCTGCCGGAAAGATTGCAATGTTCTCTGCATCTGCAAGCAGGGCAGTGCAGCTTACGGGGTTTTGAGGAGGGTTTTGAGGTGGATTTTGTGGAGGATTTTGTGGAGGATTTTGAGGTGGATTACCTGCTCCGCCGCCCACTGATCTATCCTTTTGACAGGAGAATAGAACTGAAGTGAAAAATAATAATGAAACTATCTTAAAGCCGATCTGCACGTTTTTCATGGGTAGGGGTTTAAGGCAAGATATACTTTTGCCCCTTATGAGACAATCGTAGAATGTCAGGGCTGCGCCCGAATTTTTACGAATGTGCTGCCCCCAAAGAAGGCAGCACATCTATTAAGTCCTGTTATAAATTAATTTTCCGGGAAGCCGTCGGTCTTCCATTGTGTAAATATAGCAACGGTACTATCACTCAGTTTGGGATGTCTGAACGGCATAAAACCTCTTTCCGTAGAATCCATTTGTATACGGTGAATGATATCATCAATGTTATCTCTCACACCGGCATATGTATCAAGCGCTTTCTTATTGCCGCCCTGTGCAGGTATATGACAGGGAGCGCAATGCATCATTACGATGGATTGAACATTGGCTGTATAGGTCATTTTTCCTGCCGTCGAAGTAGTTGTAGTCGAACTGGTCGCCTTTTTAGCACTGTGACAATAAGCAAATAACAAAGTGGTGATCACTAAGCCGCCGAAAATGTAGTACCTTCTCATGTTGATCTTTTTTGGTTTTAACGTTAATAAAAAATAAGTCTATTATTTGATAATTCATCCATCGTAATCAATAGATCTTGCTTCCCTCATCCTGATCGATCAGTTTCTCTGCCAGGTTGCTATCGAAAACGTACTCTTTATTAGCAATTACCTGTCTTAACAGGTCATGGATGGTGATCACACCGGCAAAACGGCTATCATCATATGCAAGCAAGTAGCGGGCCTTATGCAAATTCATCATATGCATGCAGTGTTCTACTGTATCCACCACATCCACTATGGGCAGATCAACCGTCATTACCTCCTCTACCTTAGCCGTCTTGCTGGAACGTCCCTTTAATACGACATTGCGGCTATAATCCCGCTCACAAAAAATTCCTTTATACATGTCCCCTTCCTTAACGATAAGGTAGCTCAGGTTTACTGAATTGAGCATCGTCAATGCATCAATTACCAATGCTGTGGGTTCAATGACGTTAAAAACCTCCGGCTTGCTCCGAAGCATATCTCTAACAATTCTCATATGGCTTTTGTTTTTTACGCAAAATTCGATCTTAGTTTCTGCATAATGTGGTTCAATTTACGTAATCATTTTCATCCTGTAAAACTCCATTCGAAGCTGCTCTCAATAGCTTTGGGCATTAACTTTGCTCGACGTTATGCTCGCTGCAACTGTTAAGACCTATCGCAAAGCCTATTCCGGTCTGTCAAGATCCACCTGGTTGCTTTCCCTCATCATGCTGATCAATCGAAGTGGGACTATGGTCATTCCATTTATGACCTTATATCTTACCAGTCCGAAAATGGGATATTCAATCGGGCAGGCAGGAATTGTGTTTGGATTATTTGGGGCAGGCGCTTTCAGTGGCGCGTGGCTGGGAGGAAGGTTGACCGACAGGCTCGGTTTCTACCAGGTTCAACTGGCATCGTTGATGGGTGGCGGTGTTTTGTTTATGGTGTTGGGTCAAATGCGCACCTACCCTCTGATCTGTATCGTTACCTTCCTGCTGAGTTTTGTAAACGAAGCGTTCCGTCCGGCAAATTCCACAGCTATTGCTTTTTATAGTAAGAGCGAAAATAGAACACGTTCGTATTCACTGAACAGGCTGGCAATTAACCTCGGTTGGGCAGTGGGTAGTGGATTGGGAGGATTTATAGCTCATGTCAATTATGAGTTGCTGTTTTGGATAGATGGTACCACCAATATATTAGCCGCGTTAGTGATGTTTCTATTCCTCAAACCTGTAGGTTACCGGCCTATCAAACCTTCGGTCACTGATCTCATTCCCATTCGTTCGGCTCACCGGGACAAAGTATATCTCATCTTTATTTTGATCACGACTTTATTTGCAAGTTGTTTTTTCCAATTGTTCACAAATATGCCGGTATATTATAAAAATGAGCTTCACTTTTCCGAACCATTTATCGGATTTCTAATGGCAGCAAATGGGATCATCATTGCACTGGTTGAAATGATCCTGATCTATAAATTGGAGGGACGTCGAAAAAGCACTGATTTCATTACATTAGGTGTTTTCCTTGTAGGCTTGGCATTTCTGATCCTGAATCTTCCCGGGGTGGGTCATTTGCTGGCATTCGTAATGATATTGTTGGTGACGTTCGGCGAAATATTCGCCATGCCTTTTATGAATAGCTACTGGATTGGACGCACACAACCTTCTAACCGTGGGCAATATGCTGCATTGTATACAATGGCCTGGTCGGGCGCTCAAACACTGGGGCCGATGGGCGGAGCGCAGATCGCGGAAAGATTTGGTTTTTATGCTTTGTGGTGGGTAGTGGGTGGGTTATCTATTGTTGCTGCACTAGCGTTTTGGTATACGAATAAAAAATTGTGAGTGGTGAGCAGTGAGTAGTGAGTGTCGAATGGGGAATACTAAAGACCGCTGACAACTCACAACTCACCACTCACAACTCACACTTATCACCTAAATTTGTCCTTACTAAAAAATCGAAAAATGAGGAGACTCGTATTTGTTATTATTCTATTCTCGGTGTCGTACACAGTGCAGGCGCAAGGGATTCAACGACCAAAATTAGTTGTGGGCCTGGTCGTTGACCAAATGAGGTGGGATTATCTTTATCGCTTCTATGATCGATACGCTGCCAATGGTGGGTTTAAGAGGATGTTGCATGAAGGGTTTAGCTGTGAGAACACGATGATTCCCTACACCCCAACCATCACTGCTTGCGGACATAGTTCATTGTATACAGGTACCGTGCCGGCGATTACAGGAATTACCGGAAACTTCTGGTGGGACAATCAACTAAACAGGGAAGTGTATTGTACTGAAGACAAAACAGTAACTACAGTCGGTAGCCCATCCCTACTTGGACAAATGAGCCCAAGGAACCTGCTTGTCACTACTATCTGTGATGAACTGCGGTTAGCCACCAATTTTCGGAGTAAAGTTATTGGCATAGCAATAAAAGACAGGGGCGGAATTCTTACTTCAGGACACTCAGCCAATGCAGCATACTGGTACGACAATACAGTTGGGGATTGGATCACATCATCCTATTATATGAAGGAACTGCCCACTTGGGTGAAAGATTTCAACGCAAAAAAATGGGTGGATAAATATTACCAGGAAGGATGGAAGACATTATTTCCAATCGGAACATACAAGCAAAGCAGTGCTGATGAGAAGCCATGGGAATCCAAACCATTTATTGGACTAAAAAATTTTCCTTATGACACCAAAGGTTTTGTGGGTAAGAATTACGGAGCCATCGCATTCATGCCTCAGGGAAATTCTTTAACGGCAGAATTGGCGAAAGCGAGCGTGATTGGCGAACAACTTGGAGCAGATGATACGACCGACTTTTTAGCCGTCAGCTTTTCATCACCAGATTATATTGGTCACGGTTTCGGGCCTAATTCGATAGAGATTGAAGACAATTACCTTAGACTGGATAAAGAATTGGGCGAATTACTTGACTTCCTCGACAAGAAAGTTGGCAAGGATCAATACCTGGTGTTCCTGTCTGCCGACCATGGTGTCAACCAGGTACCTGCTTTCCTTAAATCGAACAACATTCCGGCAGGCACTGTAGATATGTTCGATGTGACAAAAAGATTAAATGCCGGACTGAGAGCCAAATTTGGAATTGAAAATCTCGTGGTAAGCCAGGATAACTACCAGATCTATCTTAACCATCCTGCAATGGACTCCGCTAAATTGAAATCGGAGGACTTAAAGAAATGGGTCATAGACACATTGAACCGTGAACCAGGTATTTCAAGAGTATTTGCTATTGACAAGCTGACGGAAACGACCTTGAACTCAAAACAAAAAAGCATGATCGCGAATGGTTACTATCCAAGACGCAGCGGGGATGTCCAAATCATTTTGCTTCCTCAGTACATCGATGGATTTCTCACTTCCGGTACCACCCATGGCCTTTGGAACCCCTACGATGCGCACATTCCATTGGTATGGTTCGGCTGGGGAGTGAAGCATGGATCTACAAATCGGGAGACATATAATATTGATGTCGCCCCTACCCTGGCGGCGATGCTGCATATTCAGATGCCCAGCGGAACGGTGGGACAGGTGATTCCGGAAATCATGAGGTAAATAATTGGGGCGGTGAGGGCTGCTTTGATTTCTTTTGTAATTTTCTAAGAGAAATATTTTTCTCACATCAACTATAGCAACATGAAACAGATCAAATCGCTGGCATTCTTCGGCCTGCTGACTGCTTTTAGCTTGCTGTCACAAGCCCAAAAACCTGTCGACAGTATCAAATTCTTTACGGACGAGCAGCTTATCGAGATGACACTGACAACGGATATTCGAAGTCTCCAAAATGAAAAAAAGGTAAACGTCTTTCAAAAGGCAAATGTCGATTTTCATTTTCCAGACAGCACTATAATCAATGAAGAAATCCGCGTTGGCGCACGCGGTCATTTTAGGCGCGACAACTGTACGATTCCACCGCTTTGGCTAAACTTTCATAATTCCACTTCGCCACAACTGAATAACCTGGGCAGATTAAAGTTGGTTATCGGTTGCGGCAGCTCCAGCGATAATGAACAGTTGATACTGAAAGAATTTCTGATCTATAAGATGTACAACCTTCTTGAAAAGAAAAGTTACCGCGCCCGCCTGGTTAAGGTTAACTATCGTGATACAAGAGGAAAAGTAAAATCATTTTCTCAATTTGCTTTTTTCCTGGAGGATGATAAAGACATGGCGGTGAGAAATAAGTGCGTCAAGAAACCAGACAGGATGGTCATGACAGAAAATACGCATCGGGCCACGATGACCATGGTGGCACTATTTGAATATATGGTCAGCAATGGAGACTGGTCAGTGCCTCACTTTCACAATATTCATCTTATTTATCCTAAAGACGATGGAGGTCTCCCCTATGCTGTGCCTTACGATTTTGATCACTCCGGCCTTGTGAATGCCGGCTATGCACTTCCACCCGAAATGTTTGGGACAGAGTCGGTAACGGAAAGGGTTTACCGTGGTTATCCACGAACCATGGCGGAACTGGAAGCCGCTTTTGAGGTATATGAAAAACAGAAAGATGATATATATGCCCTTATCAACAACAGCCCATACCTGAAGGACAAAGTAAAAAAAGATATGATTCAATATATTGGACAATTCTACAGCATCATCAATAACAAAAACCAGGTGCAAAAAATATTCATTGATAACGCGAGAAAAGATTAATTCTTTCTGCGCTGTGGTAAGAAATAATTATTGAAGTAGGCTCCAATATTCCTTCACCTTTTTTTCCGAAAAAAGATCCTCCAGGACGCGCCTGTTATTTTCCGCTGCTTGAGCACTTAGTCGGTTTGAAAGGCTGGCTTTACTCAGGTCTTTCTCAATAGAAAAAACGGTGATGCCCCATTTCATAAACTGTCGGCTTACGGAACTCTCTTCCCTCAGAAATATTTTTGTCCCGTTCCACGCGAGAAAAAGAATATTGCCTAAGCCTTCCTGCCATCGAAAATTAAAAACCGCGTATCCAATATCGGAGAGATGCCGGTAATACTCGTGCATTTCCAGGCGCTGAACCAAAAATTCAACTCGTCCGGCAAATAACCGGTTCGCCATATCCATGATTTCTTCGCGATAATCTTTTTCCCCGTATTCCAGGGGAATAAACAACGGATTAGCGATTCTCAGTGTTGACAGACGTTGGAGTATCTCCGCATGGTTCATAGACGGGATAGCCGCATGTCCGACCATGATCTTCTCCGTTAACCGAGCCGCCGTCTCTACATTGCGCGTTATATCTTCAATGGACAGAAACGAAAAGGGATGCCAGGCACACGAGGGATTCGGAGTATTCTTATATACGTTCTGGAAGTCTTCCGGCAGGAATGAATGGAAATGATCGACTAGTTGATAAGCATCTTCCAGCAATCTCTTGTCATAAACAGGGACATTGATCGATTTTTTGATAATGCCGACGCCTGTCTGCTTAAGCCTGGACACAAACGAATTCTTCTTCCGGTAATAAGCCAGGGAAAATGCATCGTAGTTGAGGCCATTTTTTTCCGGACGCTGATAATATTCATAGCTCCAGAAAATCCAACTTACAGGAATATCGGGAAACCGCGTTCGCAACTGTTTTAAGAACCACGCAGCTGTAAAATCCAGGGGATAGAAATTAACTGACTCTATTTCGGGCAAAGCCTGTACGGCCTTGCGATAGGAGTTAATATTTCTTCGAAGATAGGTCACCCGCTTATCGCGGTAAATGGTCTTCGAATTTAAGTTGATAAAAAGGTGGGCGTTGGGAGCCGAATTTTCAAGAATACGTTTTACGGTTAAATTCAGAAAAAAACCATGCAGATCATTGAATACATGCAGCTTCATCTTATGTCGTTTGATACGTCGATCTTTTCTGTTTTTGATTTTTTTAATGATGGGAAGCGAAACATTTCCATCCAGCGCAATTTATATAAAACGCGGCCAACAATAATTTGAAAGATCAAACCGGATACATATATGATCATCTTGGCAATTGCCGCGCCCTTGATCCCATACTCAGGAATAAGAACGATATCCAGGATGAACCCCAGGATAAAAGTGAATATCGTAGCATATAGATTTATGCGGATAAACCCAATTCCTGAATTAAGATTTGCAATGATGATCGATAATGAAAACGGGATGGTCCCAATAAACAGAATGATACACAGTGTAAAGGTATTCTGAAACTCAGGGCCATAAAGGCGCGGCAGGGCTAAATAGTAAACTGCAGACAGCCCAATGGCAGACAAGAATGCAAACCACACCGTAACCCGCGCATATTGCGTGGCCAGGCGGATGGAGCTTTCTCTTTCCTGTACACGAAAATAATTGAGAAGCACCGCAGAAATTGCATTGGGCAGGATCCAGATTAACTGAGACAGGCTCAGAGCAAGTGCATAGACTCCAGTCTCCTCTCCTGTCCGGAAATAATTCACAAACCAGATATCCATTTTATAATTCAGAAATTGTATGGTATTGCAGAGATAAACGATTACCGCGAACCCTGCCAGCATCCGCAAGTCAGCAACGCTTATTAGTTTCCAGAATGATGATGGGATAGCGCGACGCCTAATCACATAAACTGAATAAATGCTAATACAGAAACTGACGATGAGGCTGACCCACCAAATCGTATCAAAGCTTGACGCCTTCAGATCAATGACGTGAAGGACAACGAGTATCCAGAAAACAAGCACCAGGATGTTTCCGAGCATGGCAAACACTCCGATTGAAATGAAGACCTTGTTCGCATTTAAATAGGCCGCCAATACCTGGTTCACTTGCATGAACAAGAACTGCGCGGCAAAGAAAAAGATCCATAGTGGTTTGCTGTGAGCGCCTGGAAAAATATGTATTGACAAGTTCCACCGGTCAGACTGGATCAGAAGGAGAGCGAGCAGTAAAGTGGTAAGAAAAGTAAAGAGAAGGGATGAAAATAACAGCTTACCCGGATCTATTCGCCGGTTCGCAATAAAAAAGACGGTAATAGAAGGCAAGTTGAATCCAAAAAGTAAAACGGCAAAGGCAAGGCTATTAAAAAAAAGTGCATACTCGCCGTAACCGTCCGACCCCAATTGATGCACGAGCACCAACGAGTAGATGAAATTTACCACCACGGTGATGGCTTGAACAATATAGCTTACATAAACAAACTTCCTGATCATTCTAAAATCGTCAGAAAAATAAAGATGCGCTATTCTTTCTTAAAATGCAATTTCAACTGCGGCAAATCGCAGATTACCCGGGATGAACCTGGATAAATTCTTTGCGCTTGAAATAGTAGAGGAATACAAAATAGAGAATAGGCGCAAAGCTGATCACTTTGAGCACCATCCAATTGGTAAAAAATCCGGTCAGGTAAAAAAATATAACCAGGAAGAATCCAGCCAGCAATTGCATATCATCAATGGCACATTCCACCATGAATTGATAGTAACTGGGTTCGCTATATGCCAGCTCAATTGGCTTAGTAAAATGAAAACCGTCTGTCACCACCACTTTGGGATGATCATGTACCGGGATCACGACGGGTTTGTCATTCAGCAATGGATATATTAATTTATTGTCTACCACCACCCTGATCTTGAGAAAGCTTAATAGCGCCTGGTTACGCCGCGAAATGACAATATAATAAGGTGTATCGGTCAACTCGAGTCGGTTAAAGAAGACTGGCCAGTCAATTTTGTAAGTGCGCCGACTACTTCAAAGCCTTGATAATTTCAATGAAGTCGGTTGCGACCAGGGATGCTCCTCCTACCAGGCCTCCATCTACATCGGGGCAATGAAAGAGCTCCTTTGCATTGCTGGCTTTTACGCTGCCTCCGTATAGAATGGAGATCTCATCGGCCGCATCCGCTCCGTATTGCGCTGCCAATATACAACGAAGATGGGCATGCATTTCTTGTGCCTGCTGAGTTGTAGCGGTTTTCCCGGTCCCAATTGCCCAAATGGGTTCGTAAGCAATGATGATGTTTTTTATTTGATCGACTGATAGGTGAAACAGGGATTCCCGCAGCTGAACGGATACATATTCGTTCTGGGTTTCTGCCTCCCGGATTGGCAATGGCTCGCCACAACAAAAAACGGGAGTGATAAAATTTTCCAGGCAGCGATCTAACTTTTCTGCCAGTTGCGCATTGGTCTCGGCGAAGTACTCCCTTCTCTCACTATGTCCGACAACACAATAATGGATCCCGATCGAATGCAGCATCTCTGCCGATACTTCACCCGTATATGCACCACTTTTCTTATGTGAACAATTCTGGGAACATGCAAAATAATTCGTCTCCTCTTCCACTTCACTCCGGGTCATGAGTAGATAAGGATAAGGCACAGCAAACATCACCGCCTGGTGGGGAGCAGGGACAATGCCGGCTCCCAGGATATCGTCCAATAATTTTTCACCCAGTTGAAACGTCAGGTTCATCTTCCAGTTAGCTGCGGCGATTTGTTTTCTCATCAATTGGATTTTAGTAGTTATCGAATATATATTTCAAAATGCTTTTTTCCTCCGGTGTTAATGATTTTCCCTTCCAATGCTTCCAGCTATCGATATCCGACATCGCCTTTTCAAATTCATAGCGCTTGACACCTTCGCTTCCCCATGAAAACGATGGAATGTGTTTGGGTGTTAAGCCAGCGCCGTAAACATTACAGCAAACACCAATTACAGATCCCGTATTGATGGCGGTATTGATAGCAGTCCTTGTATAATCGCCCATCATCACCCCACATTTAAGTCCGGCACTCATTTGTCCCTTCGGCGTCCAGACCATTACATCCTTACCATTGTTTTTAAGATTTGAATTGGTGGTCGCTGCACCCAGGTTACACCATTCCCCAATAACGGAGTCACCGAGATAACCGTCATGTGCTTTATTGGAGTAGCCAAACAAGATCGAATTTTTTATCTCTCCACCCACCACGCAATAGGGACCCAACGTAGTTGCTCCATACACCTTAGCGCCCAATTTGAGACAAGCACCCTCTCCCATGGCGAAGGGACCACGAATCACGCATCCATCCATTATTTCCGCACCCTTTCCCACATACACCGGACCTAAGGAAGCATTGATTATACAATTCTCCACTTTGGCTCCTTTTTCAATGAATATTTGGGAAGGTTTCGTTACGCGATTGGTCTTTGAAACCGGTTGTGATTTTCTTTTGTCAGTCAGTAATTCGAAATCCTGGCGGATCGCCCAATCATTCAACCTGAATATATCCCAGGGATACTGAATGACTCGAATTTCCTCTTTGACCGCCACTGCGCGATTCACGCTGATCTTGTGCTTATCCTTGATCTCATTTTTCGTGAAGCGAAAAACAATGCCGGTACTTCCATTCGCCGTTATGAACTCACCATTTTGCAAGCGATGGATTGCTTTCACCAACTTAGGTGTCGGCAAAACATTCCCATGGATCATAAAGCAAACCCCGTCCCCAACTGCTTCTTCTATGTTAACTGACCGTTGAAGATCCTTATAATCATCTTCCTTCTTATCAAATGAGGGATATCCCAGCATGGTTTCCCATTTTTCACGGATGGTCAGTATACCCACCCGGATGTCCTGTATCTGCCTTGTGAGTGTGAAGGGATGCAGGTTTTCGGGTTGACAAAATTCTTCAGTAAAAATGATCTTGTTCATTTGTGGCATGGGGGAGCAATGGTCAAAAATAAAGAACCTCCCGAAGATTCAGGAGGTCCAAAGTATAGCCATGAAAAACTAACTCTTCGCCGAAGCGTCGAGCTTATTTACAAAATAATACTATTCCGGTTTCTTAGCGTATTTTTTCTTGAATTTATCTATACGCCCTGCTGTATCCACGAGGACGTTCTTGCCGGTAAAGAATGGGTGAGAAGTGTTGGAAATTTCAAGCTTCACCAATGGATATTCATTTCCATCCTCCCATTTTACTGTTTCTTTTGACGCTGCGGTAGACCGGCTGAGAAAGGAGTATCCGTTACTCATATCCTTAAAGACAACCAGGCGATAACTGGCGGGATGAATGCCTTTTTTCATAACCTAATGATTTTGATAGTAGTATGAACAGATCCTGGCAGGCAGGATTCAAATTAATTTAAATAAAATAGTTGGCAAAGGTAGGCAGGAGATGGCTTTTGGCCAAATCTTCTTGAAGGATATAAAAGACGAAAGCATCAAGTTTCGTTCCCAAACCGACTTGCGTCAGCATGTTCCCTAATCTGATGCTTTCAGGAGTTGCTTCCATCTTTTGAAGGACTTCCGCCTCTCCATGCATTCATTTTGTTTCCAAAATTCGTGCAGTTGTAAATTGAAGATACGTTTCAGCAGGTTCGATTTCCAAATTTTTTTGCGTTTAGATATTCACGAGTTACGCACGGTTTATCCACAGAATAAATCACATTTGGTGGCTTTATTAAGCCGCTAACTCCGCATATTCACATATTGTAAAGGAAAATTTAAGTTGGCATTCTTGCAAAGCTGGATCACCTGTTGGAGGTCGTCGATTTTTTTCCCAACCACCCTTACAAGATCATCATTTATGGAGGCCTGGACCTTCATCCCGGAGTCTTTGATGAGTTTGACAATTTGTTTTGCATCCTCTTGTTTCAAACCATTCTTCACAAACACGTCTTTTTTCCACACCTTCCCACTTTGATGGCCTTCCCTGGACACATCAAATGCTTCCGGCGCGATCCCCTGTTTGTGGGCACGACTAATCAAGACATCGATCAACTGTCCCATTTTCATTTCATCGGCAGTCTCGATCCCTAATTTGAATTCTTTCTTGTCCAGGTCCATTACCACGGGCGTTCCCTTGAAATCAAAACGATTGCTGATCTCCTTGTAGGTTACCTGCACCGCATTATCGAGAGACTGGAGCTCTACTTTGCTTACAATATCAAAAGATGGCATAAAAAAGATTATGAGGTTAGAGGTTGCCAAGGTAGGAACTATTGATAAATATAAAAAAGAGTCCCTCTTAGAAAAGAGGGACGACTCATATACCAAACTGTACATGAGAAAACTAATGCCTTATTGTTGGTTGGAGCCTCCTGCCCTGTTTTGTTCCTCCTGGGAGGCACTGTTGCGCCGGCGCGGTGCCGTTTGTTGATTGTTGTTGCCAAACCGATAGGTAAATGTGCAGGTTACCGAGCGATTGTCCCAGCGGTTCCATACTCTTGAATCCACTACGCCATACTTCGTTACCCCCTTGTATCGTTGCATCCAGAAAGGATCGCGAAGATTCATTCTCACCGTCCCTTTTCCTTTTAATACTTGTTTCTGTGCGCCAAAACTCAACAAATACATGGGATAGTTGATCGTCAACTGGTCCACTCCCTTTGCGCGGTAAAAACCACTCACCTCCAGTGTAAAGCCCTGTTTGACCGTAAATGTCTGGGTCATGCTAAGCAGGAAGGATGTATACGCAAGATTTAATGGCTCATTTTCATAGACACCTTTGTAGCGGTTATTATAAATATTTGCAAACAGGTTGGCCGTCCACCACTTGGTCATCGTCAATGGGGCTGTAATGGAAACGCCAAGATTCCGGAATTTAGCCACATTGTCTGCAGTGAGATAGGTAATATCGCCATCCGGCTTTACGATCTGGGAAATGACATCGGTCGTATTGTTAATATTGAATGTGGTGATCAATTTACCCTTGAATGAGTGGCTCAATTCAACATTGTGCGAGAACTGCGGTAAAAGGAATGGGTTCCCCTTTCTATAAGAGATTGAGTCCAGGAAATAAATGAAGGGATTCAGATCCTGGTAGTTGGGACGGGTGATTCTTCGGCTATACGAGAGCGTAATAGTATTGCTCTTATCCGCAGTATAACTGACAAAGGCGCTGGGAAAAAGATTTGTAAAGACTCTCCTGAACGAGGAATCATTGGTGATCTGGTATCCCTTTGAGATGGTGTTTTCCATGCGCAGCCCTGCCTGGAAAGTCCATTTTTTGAATTGCCTGTTCGCATTAATATAAGCAGCATTTATGTTCTCATCATAAAGGAACTGGTTAGATCGGTCATCTTCCACCCATTTAAATCCGTCCCAACGCTGGTACTCAACCAGGTTGTCATTTTTCACAAAACTGCTTTTTACGCCGGCTTCTATTCTCCCTCCGTTCTTCAACGGATAAACATAATCCGATTTAAAGGAATAAATTTTGATGTTCGACGGCAAATGACCTTGCAAAGCCAATGGTGTGCTGATCGATTGTCCTGCGCCGTCGTAGAAATTCGTGGTCAGCAACATATTGGACACATTGTCATAGATAATGCAATCCAGGTCGACTGTCAACTCGTGGCCCGTCGTGTCAAATGCATGGCGATAATTAAAATTCGACGTAAGATTTCTGAACTTGATCCGGTTTTTGGTCAATGACTTCATGACCGAAATAACCTGATAATGTTCGTCCGATATGGTGGTAGTGGTTGTGGGAGTTGGATGGCCTGAAAAAGTAAACCCACTCACCATGATCCCATAAGTGTTGTTCTTATTCGCGAAGTAGTCAAGCCCGAGCTTTAATGTATGATTGTTATTGCCAAATTTGAATCGGGTCTCCACTTCATTATATCCAAGGACATTTTTATTATCATCCAGTTTCGTCCTGGATATTTCTAAAAAACTTTTGCCCGAAGGAAAATTGGGGTTATAATTTCCGAAAAAATTGATCTTGTTTTTGCGATAATTGAAATTGATACTGTTCTGGGATTTGACACTCAGGTATAGGGTATTGTTGATGTCATAAAAACTAGTCGTAAACCCCGCCATGATGGACCCGTTAAATCCTCCTGCCAATCCTTTTTTCGTTTTTATGTTGATGACTCCGGAATTTCCTGCGGCGTCATATTTAGCAGAAGGATTCGTCATGATCTCGATTTGATCAAGCGCTGACGCCGGCATGTTTTTTAAAAGATTGGCCAGATCGGTCGGCGAAAGAAAAGTCTGTTTTCCATCTATCATGATGATGACTCCCGCCTTGCCACGAAGGCTGATGGCGCCATCATTATTGACCATGATGCCAGGAGATTTTTCAAGCACTTCCAATGCAGTGGAGCCCGCGCTGGTGGGGGATGCATCGACGTTCACAACTGTCTTATCCACCCTGGTTTCTATAAAGGGTCTTTTAGCTGTCACGGTCACTTCGCTCAGGCCCTTGGCAGCAGAGCTCATTTGCAGGCTGCTCAATTGAACACTGTTTCCTGATTCGGTAATGGAAAAAGGCTCGCTAACCTTCTTTTCATAGCCTACGGAACTCAAAACCACCAGGTACATCCCCGGCTTGATATTTTCAAATTCGAAGCTCCCGTCCTTGCCAGTGACAGCCATTTTTACCAGTGAAGAATCAGTGGCCTTCAATAAGGAAACTGAAACAGCTGAAATAGCTTTGCCATTCAGATCAGTTACCGGTCCGGAGATTTTTCCTGTTGTTTCTTGCGAGATGCCCTGGATTAGGCAGCTGAGTAAGAAGGAAAAAAAGAAAAAAGATCTTCTCATAAAATGGTTAATGGTTAGGTTCCTGGTTAGTGACTTTAAAGATTCCGGGGAGCTTTTCTAAAGGTGTCGATAAAAAGAACTTTATGCAAAGGAAATATGACAACTTTCGTAGTTCTCGTGACAAAGGGCAAAAACCAATTACCGATACACCGGCGGCGAATTTCCCGTTTGACTAATTAGAAATGTGAAAACCCGTTAACATTTGTCCCGGCAGAAAAAAAATCCCCTTACCTAAGGCGAGGGGATTGATCTTGAGTCTGAGGGTTATCGCTTAACTTTTTTGTTTAATTGTCTCCGCCTTTCTTTACGCGACTTGATTCATCATCGGCACCACCCGTTTTTCTCTTTTGACTATTTACTTTTCCTTTATTGAACCGATACGTAAAGCTTATGCTAGCAACGCGTGAGTCCCTTTTTTGCTGGAAAGCAGCATCGATATTGCTAAAGCGGCTTTCTCCTTTAATCTTTTGAGTGTATAGTATGTCGCGAACACTGATCCGCACAGAACCTTTTCCTTTCATGATCTGCTTGCTCAAGCCCATATTCATCATTCCAAATCCCTGGATCTTGAACACGCCCTCCACTCCCGGCGTTCTATAAAATCCGCTTAACTCTGCGGCCCAGGTCTTGGCGAACTTGAATTGGTTCGAAATATTGAACATAGCTGTAGTGGCGCCTGCACTGAAAGCATCTCCATTTACCACTCCCTCATAATGATTGCGATAAACATTAGCATATACATTAGCGCTCCACCATTTTTTCAGATCGCCGCCGGCATTGACAGAAAGACCGATTTGATTCTGGCTGGCAATATTTGATCTTTTGACAAATGTTTCATTCCGGGCCGTATTCTGCTCCAGCACTTCGGCTATAATATCAGTCGTATTAGAATAATTCAATGTAGTGGTCAGAAATCCTTTGAAGGTATGGCTCAACTCTACATTATGACTGAATTGCGGTCTGAGGTTAGGATTGCCTTGTTCGAAAGTATAACGGTCAAGAAAAAGAATAAAGGGATTCAGGTCTGCATAGTCAGGGCGGTTGATGCGTCGACCGTAATTCAATATAAAGACGTTCTTTTGATTAGCAGAGTACTGAAGATAGAACGTAGGGAATAATTGGGTATAATGACGACTAAATTTCTCTCCAGTAGTTACCTGGTTCCCTTTCGCGTTGGTATTTTCAAGTCGCAGCCCTAACTGACCACTGAACTTCTTGCCGAGCGGGCGGCTATAGTTGACATAAGCTGCATTTACATTTTCATCATAAATAAAATGATTCGTGCGTCCGATATCCCGCACTCTTTGTCCATTCTGGATACTATCATATACTGCATCATTGTCCGTTGTCACAAAGCTGCTTTTCAGTCCTGCTTCGAATTTAGCGCCGTTCTTCAATGGGTGGCTGTAGTCAATCTTACCTGTATAGATCTTGATTTTTTGAGGAAGATTACCCATCAGCGTATCCGGCATCAATGTGGGCTGACCGGTGGCTGAATAGTAAGAATTGATCAATCTCTGGTTGTTACCATTCTTATAATCCAGATAATCTATATCTGCAGTGATTTCGCGGCCGGTTGAGTCGAATTCATGGCGAAAATTCAGATTGGTGCCGAAATTCTGCCACTTCTGATCGTTGGTTGTATGTGCGCGGGTTTCGCTTAATGGGACGCGGGCGGGATCTGAAATAAATACATCGCTGCTGTTATTAAAAATACCAGGATCTGAATAGCCATTGAGAACAATACCGAAAGTGGTTTTCTTCGATGCATAATAATCCAGGCCGATCTTGCCATTAAGGGATTTGTTTTGCTCCCGGATCTGGGAAAGCTGGTCAAAATGTGACCTGATCTCCTTAGTGCCGGCATCAATAAACTTTCTTTGGATAGAAAGGTCCTGAAAGTTCTTCCGGTTGCTATAACCAATATTGGTGAAAATATTCACCTTATTCTTACGGTAATTGAAGTTCAACGATTCATTCCACCGGGGATAGCGTCCCTGGCCATATCCCAGGTTAATACTGCCATTGTATCCTAATTGCTTATTTTTTTTGGTCTTTATGTTGATAACGCCGCTATTGCCCGACGCTTCATATTTGGCAGGTGGGTTCGTCATGATTTCCAACTGGTCCAACTGAGTCGCGGCCATATTGCGAAGAAGATTTGCAAGGTCGTTGCCTGATAAATAAGTGGGGCGCCCGTCAATGTATACCTGGACGCCTGCCTTACCCTTGAGGCTGATATTTCCATCTTTGTCCACTGAAATACCAGGTGACTTTTCAAGCACTTCCATGGCTGTCGCTCCTACATTCGTCACCGCTGCATCGACATTTACAATGGTCCTGTCAAGCCTTTGCTCGATCAATGGCTTTTTCGAAACTACGGTCACCCCGGCAATTGATTTCGCCTGGGGCACGAGTTCAATAGTCTTAAGAGTTACATTGCTGTTTGCTTCATTGATTTCAAAAATTTCTGAAAAACCCTTTTGGTGGCCCACGGCCGAGATGGAAACGAGATATTTTCCTTCCTGAATTTCTTCAAAAGCAAAATTTCCGCTGCGGTCCGCGACGCTCATCTTTGCTACCGTTGAATCCTTTGCTCTTAGTAAGGTAATTGTTGCAGATTCGATAGTCTTGGCACTTCCGTCGATAACCAAACCGCTAATTCGACCCAATTTGCCCTGTGAATATCCAACTAAAGAGCTGGAAATCAGTGCGATCGTCAACAGGGTCATTAATTTTCTCATTTTACTTATTTTTTATTAGTACTTGATTTTAATTATTACAGTTCAAAGGTAGGTACTATGTAATGCAAAGAACATTGTTTTATATTGAACGGTTAAATTTGCTGATGATCGGTGCAAGCATGGCACCAGTGTGACGCCGGTAGGAAAATCCTGGTTACAGTCTCGCTGTTTTTTCTGACAAGTGGCAACCAAGCGGCATAAATGGGAGGATTCGGCCCAGATTGACCTTAAAGTCCGAATTCCGAACGGATCTCGTCGTGATAGGTGCGACCGGAAGTGATGTGTGTAGCGGATTTGTCTTCCATAACAAATAAATAGCGGCTATTGAAATGCCGGTGCATTTCCTTGATCCTCTCCTTATTTATTATATAGGATTTATGAACCCTCTGAAATTGAGCGGGCAGTTTCTCCAAAAGAGTATTAAGGCTCTGATCGGTCAGATGTTTCTGACCATCCCGGGTAAACACGAACACATATTTATCCTGGGCTTCCATGTAAACAATATTGTCGTATCGTAAAAGAATGATCCGGTCGCCCGTCCTGATCGGAAGAGCAGTAGCTTTTTGGGGCGCTTTGAATTGTTGAATGATCTGCTGTAACCCATGGACGTCAATCGGAGCGCTTACTTTCCCGAATTCCTTCAGTTTACCAATACTCTGCTGAAGTCTTTCTTCTTTGATCGGTTTTAGCAAATAGTCAATGGAAAATGATTCAAAGGCCTTTATTGCATACTGTTCATATGCGGTGGTGAAAATGATATTGGGCTTATGATTTATTTTCTCAATTACTTCAAATCCGGTGAGATCCGGCATCTGGATATCGAGAAATATCAATCCCGGTTTCAATTCTTCAATCTTTTCAATGGCTTCTCTCCCACTTCCGGCTTCGGCGATGACTTCAACGGTATCCTGATGCTGTTCCAGTAAATTCTTCATCAGCCTACGTGCGGCCGGTTCATCGTCGATGACAATGGTCTTAAATACCGGGTTCATTTTTCATTAGTTTATGAATTTGAATAAAGACTTTCTTTTCCGGATCGTTGACAAAATGAACTTCATATTCATTAGGAAAGAGCAGGTCCAGTTTGTCATAGATACTTTTAACACCGTAGCCGGGAGTGAGCTCATTTGGAAACTCAGGCCCATTATCTGCAACTATTAACTCTAACCCATTGTTCTTTCTCCTGATCGCAATATTTATCTGGGTTATCTTACCGGTAGCTTTCAGGCCGTGTTTAACGGCGTTTTCAACGACGGGTTGCAATACAAACCGGGGCAGCAGATAATGATCAATATCGGGATCCACATGAATTGCATAATTCAATTTGTCTTCAAATCTTATTTTTTCAATCTGGAGATAAACCTCTGCCATTTCTACCTCGTCCCTCACCGTTGAGTAATTGTTTTCGCTGTAGTTAATGCTGTACCGGAAGAGATCGGCCAATGCAACCGTCATTTTCCTCGCCTTCTTGCCGTCGGTAATGGACAGGTCAGCAATGGAGTTTAATGCATTATACAGGAAGTGCGGGTTGATCTTGGAATGAAGGGCTTCCAGTTCTGCCTTTGTTTTCAATTCCCGAAGCAGCGTGACCTCCAATTCCTTTTCATTCAGCTTCCGTTTGCGTTCGAGGTCAACATAATTCATCGTGACATAGGTAAGTCCGGCCATACAGCCGGTGTAGAAGCTGAATAATATTACAAACTGAAGACTCTTAAATGAACCATTATTGAAAAGAAAATTCACCCCTATAGATATAATTATAGTGCACAGTATAATGGTGGCCAGGATGATCCCCATTCTTTTTTTAAATGGCGCGTTTTTCGTGACCGGGTGCCTGGCTACGATATTTGAAATATTAAAGACAAATAGCACCTCTACCGTCACTCCCGCCGACTGAAGTAAGAAAAAACGAATGGCCTCATTTTGAGAGAGGAAATCGGGATGGGTGGGAAGAACGCAAAACACAAAACAGATCGCAATGAGCCAGACGACAATGTTTTTCCTAAGCAGCTCATTCTTAATCTGGCGACGGAAGAGGCGTTTAAAATTGGCAAGCAAATACAATCCCACGAGCAGCATCAGCATGGAGATCAAGACCAGGATGAGCAGAGAATGGAAATGTCCGTCCTTCATAAAATAGCAAATTATGAAATCAAGAGGTGAAATGCCTTAGCCTTTCGTGAACCGGCAGTTTTCATGCGTGAACTATTTATATTGCATGCAAATTGAATGAATGCTGATTGACTTCAGATCGGATACAGTGACCAGGCCTGGGAAAGAAATGTTGTCGGCCATGATGGAGGCGAAGGTGGGAGATGACGTTTATGGAGAAGATCCTTCGATCAATGAATTGGAATCCCTGCTTGCTGCGAAGTTTGGAATGGAAGAGGGATTATTTTGCCCCTCGGGCACCATGACCAACCAGATAGCCATCAAATGCCATACTCAACCAGGGGATGAGGTGATCTGCGACGAATTAGCGCATGTTTATCAATATGAAGGAGGTGGCATCTCTTTTAATTCAGGAGCTTCAGTAAAATTATTAAAAGGGGACAGAGGAAGGATCAATTCCGCGCAGGTATTGTCCTCCATCAATCCGGAGGACGACCACCGGGCACATACTAGCCTCGTCTGCCTGGAAAACACCAGCAATCGCGGAGGGGGAAGCTGTTACGATTTTCAGGAAATTTTGAAGATCGCAGCAGTCTGCCGAAATAATCAATTGCTTTTTCATTTGGATGGAGCGCGCCTTTGGAATGCGCTGATAGCTAAAAACGAACAGCCAAAAGATTATGGTGACATATTTGATAGCATATCCGTGTGCCTTAGTAAAGGTTTGGGTTGCCCCGCGGGAAGTGTATTGTTGGGCAACCGCGATTTCATCCGAAAAGGAAGAAGAATTAGGAAATTATTTGGAGGCGGCATGCGTCAGGCCGGATTCCTGGCTGCGGCGGGACTATATGCATTGAAAAATAATATTGAACGCCTGGCAGAAGATCACGTGCGAGCCCGCAGACTTGCTGAGGTGATCGCGGGGAAAAATTTTGTAAAAGAAGTTTTACCGGTGGAGACAAATATCATCCTGTTCGACTTAAAGGAATCTCTCAATGGAAAAAGCGGGTCAATGACATCAGATGAGTTAGTTGAAAAGCTAAAAGAAAAATCCATTCTAAGCTATGCCATCTCGCCTCTTCGCGTAAGGTTGATCACCCATCTGGATATTTCGGACAAGATGATCGACGAGAGCATCCGTGTATTTAATCAATTATAGAATTCATCATTTATGCTTCCAACAATCAATCCTACAAGTACCAAGGCCTGGAAAGAGCTTCAACAGCATTTTGGCGAGATGAAGAGCGTTCACATGCGTGAACTATTCCGTAGTGATCCGGACCGGTTCAAAAAGTTCTCGCTACATAACCAGGACCTGGTTTTTGATTATTCCAAGAATATTTTGAATGAAAGGACCCGCCAATTACTCCTGGACCTGGCTCAGGAATGTCGCGTGAAAGAATCCATTAAAGCCCTTTTTGCAGGAGATATCATCAATGGCACAGAAAACCGGTCAGTTCTGCATGTAGCTCTACGCAATTTTTCCAACCAGCCCATTTATTCAGAAGGAAGGACGTAATGCCGGATGTAAGAAAAGTGCTTCGCAAAATGAAAAACTTTGTAGCATGCGATCCACAGCGGCAAATTGAGGGGCTATACCGGCAAACGCATCCGGTATATTGTCAATATCGGAATTGGCGGTAGTGATCTCGGTCCTATGATGGTGACGGAAGCGTTAAAACCTTATTGGGAAAAGGATATGGAAGCGCTATTTTGTTTCCAATGTCGATGGCACGCATATTGCCGAAACACTTAAAAAAGTAAACCCAGAACGAACTTTGTTCCTCATTGCTTCTAAAACATTCACGACACAGGAAACCATGACCAATGCACATACTGCGAGGGACTGGTTTTTGAAAAAAGCGAAGGATGAAAAACATATTGCCAAACATTTTGTAGCCTTATCGACCAATGAAAAAGAAGTCGTGAAATTCGGAATCGATAAAAAGAACATGTTTGAGTTTTGGGATTGGGTAGGCGGACGTTATTCGCTTTGGAGCGCGATCGGCTTATCCATTGCACTGACGATTGGCTATGAAAATTTTGAATCACTGTTAAAAGGCGCCCACGAGACAGATAAACATTTTCAGTAAACGGATTTTGAGAAGAATATTCCGGTATTCATGGCTCTCGTAGGGCTTTGGTATACTAATTTCTTTGGTTCGCAAACAGAAGCTATCCTTCCTTACGATCAATACATGCATCGCTTTCCCGCCTATTTTCAGCAGGGCAATATGGAAAGCAATGGGAAATCAGTTGACCGAAATGGCGAACATGTGGAATATTCAACCGGTCCAGTCATTTGGGGAGAACCCGGCACCAATGGGCAACATGCATTTTATCAATTGATACACCAGGGTACACTTCTAATACCGTGCGGATTTTATTGCTCCGGCACAATCCCACAATCCCATCGGTGACCATCATCCAAAATTACTTTCCAATTTTTTTGCGCAAACAGAAGCATTGATGAATGGAAAAACTGAAGCAGAGGCAGGAAAGGAATTGGAGAAACAGGGACTGACGGCAGAAGAGATTGCGCGGTTAATGCCTTACAAAGTTTTTTCTGGAAACAGACCTACTAATTCATTTATCCTGAAAAAGATAACGCCATTCACAGTCTCGGTCAACTGATCGCTTATTATGAGCATAAAATATTTGTGCAGGGAGTGATTTGGAATATTTACAGCTTTGATCAATGGGGTGTGGAATTGGGAAAGCAACTGGCAAATAAGATATTGCCCGAATTGGAGACCGATCAAACGGAATTGAATCATGACTCTTCAACCAATGGGTTGATCAACGCGTATAGACTATTTCGCCGGGATAATCCAAAAAAAAGGCCCGAACACGGGCCATAACATTTTTCTCAAGCACTTGACTACCATTTATCTACCTCTTCCTCGGATGTAGAGGTCCGGATGTTTTCCGAATCCACTTTTACTTCTTTCTCCGGTGCAGGTGTAATATCTCCCAGTTCAGGTTCCACCGCGGTGGTTGTGGCGGCCTGAAGGACCACTTCATCGTTGTGAGTAGCATCCGACATGCTCACTTCATCATGAACTTCATCATGGTTGAATGCATCAAAGTCGAAGTCGGGCATCAGCTCCGTCTTCACGTAGTCGACTGCTTCGTTCAGTGCCTTAATAAACTTATTAAAATCTTCTTTATAGAGGAAAATTTTGTGTCGGTCATACCCATTATCATCAAATCGTTTACTGCTTTCTGTAATGGTCAGGTAATAGTCATTACCCCGGGTAGCTCTTACATCAAAAAAATAAGTCCTTCTTTTGCCTGCACGAATTCTTTTGCTGTAAATGCTTTCCATTTTCTTGTCATTATTCTCGTTCGCCACGTTATTTTTTTTAGCAGTTAATAAATTGGTTAAAGTTATTCATAGGCGGCTCCCAGGGAAACAACCCCCTGTGGAAGTCACAAATATATAGATGTTTTTGAAACAGCCAAATCCTAAAGTCAGCCTTCTGGTTCCTGGCTATAGTCCTGTTCTTGTTGCCTTGCATAGAGGCCGGCATAGTAGCCGTTATGGTCGATCAATTCCTGGTGATTGCCCTCTTCTACGATAATTCCCTCCTCCAGTACCACTATCTTGTCAAACTGAAGAGGGAAAAAATACGATGGGTAATAATAATCGCCGTTTTGTCTGATAGGTATTCATTTAGATTGGCAATGATTTCTTTTTCTGTCTTTGCATCCACGGAACTCAGGCAATCATCAAAAATGACCAGATTCGGTTCCTTGATCAGGGCGCGAGCGATGGAGATCCGTTGTTTTTGTCCACCGCTGAGCGTAACTCCGCTTTCCCCAATCATGGTTTCGTAATTTTCGGAAAATCCCTGTATTTCCTTGTCCACATTGGCTTGCGTGGCCGCGTTTTCAACAGCCGGCTTTAGCGCATCCTGCAATCCAAAACGGATATTATTCTCCACCGTTTCACTGAATAAGAAAACATCCTGCGGCACATAACTGATCTGTTCCCGAAGTCTATCCAAATTAGATCCGGTGAATGTCGACTCCTTCCAATTGAATGCTTCCGCTGGTAGCATCATACATGCGCAATAGTAGTTGAGCAATGGTTGTTTTGCCGCTTCCGGTCCGCCCTACAATCGCCACTTTTTCTCCTTTTTTGATATGGCAATTGAAATTCTTCAATGCTTGAATGCCCGTATGCGGATAAATAAAATCGACATTTTCAAAAAGAATATTTCCCTGTATGGCGATATCACAGGCGGACTGGTATTGCCGATTGTCGGTTCTGTCTGCAAAAATTCATTGATCCTTTTTTGTGAAGCTGCTGCCCGCTGGATCATACTGGCGGTCAGCCGATGGCGCTTACCGGGAAAGTGAGCATGTTGATATACATCACAAATTCGACGATGGTATCGATGCCAATATTTCCGACGCCATTTATATAATACAATCCTCCGATCATGATAGTGATGAGGGTGCTTATTCCTATCAACAAAGTAATAGAAGGAAAATAAATGGCTTCTACTTTTGCCAGCCCAATCGCATTTTTTCTATACTCTTCACTGTTCCTGGTAAAAAATCCGAGCATGGCTTTTTCCTGCACAAACGATTTGATCACCCGGATACCCGAATAAGATTCCTGGGCATTGGTAGTAAGATCGGAAAGGGAGGCCTGTATTCGTTCACTTTTTTTGTTGATGCTATTATTCACATAATAAATCGTCACGGCCAGGATGGGAAGCGGCGCCAATACATAAAGGGTAACATCTGATCTCGTTTCAACATAAAGAATACGCTCAAGGAAATAACTGCCACGAGGTTGACCAGATACATGATAGCCGGGCCAGTGAACATTCTCACGCGACTCACATCTTCGGCAATACGGTTCATCAGGTCGCCGGTATTGTGTGTTTTATAAAATGCAGTATCTAGCTGTTGATAATGTTCATACACTTCATTCTTCTGATCAAATTCAATGTGACGGCTCATCACAATAATGGTTTGCCGCATCAGGAAAAGGAAAAATCCGCGCAAAAGGGCCAATAAAAGAATAGTAATGCCGCAAAGTGCAACAACTTTTGACACTCCGGAAATGCCTTCCACCTCGTGAGTAAATTTTTGAACAAGGACATCATAGTCCGGCGGCACCTGTTTGGGACGATAGCCGGGCAGGTTGAGCGACTTCTGAACAAAGTCGATTACAAACCCGGTAACCTGGGGTGTCAGTACGTTGAAGTAGTTGGAGAGAAAAACAAATAATAATCCAATTCCCAGCCGGACACGGTACTTCCAAAAATATTTATTGAGCGCGCCTAAGTGCTTCAAACAATTTGTTTGTTTGCAAATTTAGTCTAAATAGTAGGAGATAACTTCTCACTGCTCCCTTCTCACTTCCTTTACTTCCATCGTATCAGTTGGTAGACTTTGCACAGAATAACCTCCTGAATCAATCTGCGTCTTTGGAAATGCTTTTTGCAATGCAGCCCAATCGGTCTTGTCCACGCGAGTCTGGAAGAGGTACAATGAATGAAGCTTCTTCAATCCTTTTAATTCCAATATCCCTTCTTTGGTCACCTGTGTACCGACAAGATTTAAATATTCAAGGTTTTCAAGGTGTTTTAGCGACTCGACGCCTTTGTCGGTAATAGAAGTGTGCTCCACGCTTAACTGAGTAATATTGGTCAATTTGGCGATAGAGCTTATCTGTTCATCTCCCAGGTTGGTAAAGCCCAATTTCAACCATATCAGTTGCTTTTTAAGGGAGGTCAACAATTTCAGATCTTCCTCGTTGATCACCGAATCTGTAACAAAATTGACCATGAGATAGTTACTGTTTTGCGCAACCGGAAGAACGACCACATGGTTGTCTTTCAATTCCTCGATGATCTTATCATCTGCTTTTTCAACGGGCCCGGCCGGAATACCAGTCAGTCCTTTCTTCACTTCAGGGGCTTTCTGCAGGGCCAACAGTACTGGTTTTATCTTATCGGGCTGTTGAAATTCCTTCACTTTTCCCGTAAAGTTGGCGCCGCCATCGATCCACCAATGCAATAAGGCAATCTGGCTTTCGGTAGGCTGGGGTTTTTCTTTCGGCGGCATATGATCTTCATTGTCGACAGGAGCAAAAGACGTTTGATCATTGCGCTTTCGTCCGCATGTCCCGGCTTCTATGATTTTTCCATCCTTGCCACCTTTTATCAACATACTGTATCATCCATGCGCAAGTTTGCCTTTTTGTTTATTTGGCCCATGGCAGGAATAACATTTGGTTTGCAGGATCGGCTTGATGACATCGTCATAAACAGCTGCTTCCTGTACATTGGGAATCGGTTTAATCACGGCTCCCGAAGTACTGTCATCGTCAAAGGCACTGAATAAGGGTTTGGTCAGATAATCGGAACCATGCGTCAGTGAGCCGCCCAGATGCCCGGTGATCATGATCAGCAACAAGCAAGCCAATCGAAAGTATTTTCTTGTTGATGGGAAGCCGGGGATTTTTTTCTTTGGCAAACAATACCCAGGAAGTAAAAGCGACTGCAATGCCCATCCATTGATGCCAGCCCACGAGGTTGTTGTCATAGTCGTCACTGATCGACAAAAGAAACCGGTGATGCAGGAAATCAATGCCGTGATGGCTCCGCACAATAAGATAAACGGCACGGCCGGTTTGAATGATGCATATTTATTCTTTTCCGACAGCCATAGTAATGCAATGCCAATCAGTAATATGCCGATAGGTAAATGAACCAATAGCGGATGAAAATGAGCAAAAAATTCGGTGATGGATAGCAGCACGTAGAAATTATTTAGATGGTAACGTTGCCGCAATAATTGCATCATGTAAACATTGATGGCCCATTGATCGGCCAGCGGCTGTCGTGTATAGGGCAATGTAGGCATATAGTCAGGAGGGCCAAATTCGGTCAATATCGTCAGCACTTCTCCTTTTTGTTTTTTTATTTCCACCACCTTATCCCACCAGGCAAGATGTGCATTCAATGCTTCCTCCCATTCCGGTGCCCGCGGATCATTTACTTGCGGGCCTTCGGCATGGCCGATCCGCGCATGAATATGATCCGTCCTTTGCAACGTCAGCTCCAATGTTTCCTGCTGATCTGCCAGTAAACTTTCATGAACATTGCACCAATGGGAGACATCAAAGGTGATGCGCAGATCGGGAATGGTTTCCATATAATGCCGGGTGATCGGCGCAGAATATAAAAACCGGGAACGATGTGTCTCATGGCAGATCTTAATACCGGTGGATGCAGTGAACCGGTGGTATGATCAATGAAAGCTTTACCCTGCTCATAAGTGAAATAATCCTTTCCGGAATGACAATTGATATAAATGGTTTTTGAACTTTATTGGTGGCTGCCGCATCCACCATTTTTCTTGAATGTATTGAAGTGATCATTGAAATTACTTTCCCATCCGGAGGTAAGAAATCCGACTTCCAGATTATTTTTCTTTAATGCATTGAACATTCATCCTGGTCCTTCGGCTCCGTCGGCCACCAGTTTCAATTCCGTCATATCCTTCTTTCTTTACCTCGGCGCAATATTCAACACAGTTCCATTAAATCCCCAATCGGTGCAGAGCAGTTTCAGTTTGAAATTGCTATTCATGCTGGATTTTGGTTTTGGTGATAATTCAAAACATCCACGGGAGACAGTAAGATGCGGTTGTAGCAGAAGATGAAGTTTGCAGAAAATTTCTACGGTTCAATTTGATATTGATTTAAAAATCTATCCCTGAGAAGCAAATAATTCGCAGCGGAGTAAATTTATTTTATGCAAGGATATCTTCAATCACTTTGCCTCTTGTATCCGTCAACCGGAATGGTCTTCCCTGGAATTGATAGGTAAATTTTTCATGATCAAAACCAAGTTGGTGAAGAATCGTTGCCTGAATATCAAATGGTTCTACTTTTCCACTGAAGCACTATAGCCAATCTCATCTGTTTCACCATAACTAAATCCTTTCTTTATACCGGCGCCTGCCATCCAGATGGTAAATGCTTCTGTATGATGATCTCTTCCTTTAAATGGCATCTTCACTCCTTCCCTGTTTTCCAGCATTGGTGTGCGGCCAAATTCTCCACCCCATACTACCAGTGTTTCTTCCAGTAATCCTCGTTGCTTCAGATCCAGGATCAATGCAGTGATGCATTTATCAACCTGCCTGCATTTATTAATAAATCCCACATCAATAGCAAGACTCGCTTCCGAACCATGACTGTCCCATCCCCAATCAAACAATTGTACAAACCGAACTCCTTTTTCTACCAGTCTTCTTGCCAGCAATACATTATTGGCAAAACATGCTTCCCCGGGTTTCGTTCCATACATTTCATGAATATATGCGGGCTCATCATTAATATTCATTACTTCAGGTGCAGAGATCTGCATCTTATAAGCCATTTCATATTGCGATATGCGTGATAAAATTTCAGGATCATTATAAGTTTCATATTCCTGTTGATTCACTTTATTGATGGCTTCGATAGATGCTTTTCGAAGGTCCCTGATCCATGCCATTCGGGATCTTTGATAAACAATACAGGATCGCCTTCACTCCTGCATTGCACTCCCTGATAAACACTCGGCAGAAAACCACTGCCCCAAACACTTTTACCGGCATCAGGATTCTTTCCGCCGCTGGTCAGTACCACAAATCCCGGAAGATTTTGATTCTCCGTTCCCAATCCATAGGTAACCCATGATCCCAGACTTGGCCTGCCCAATCTGCGGTGAACCGGTATGCACCATCAATTGTGCAGGTGCATGATTAAATTGATCAGTGGTGACTGCTTTCAAGAAACATGATCTCATCAACAATCGTAGCAAGATGCGGCATATGTTCACTTACCCATGCTCCGCTTTGTCCATGTTGTGCAAATTTTGCCTGCGGACCCAGCATTTTCGGAACACCACGTATAAATGCAAATCGTTTTCCTTCCAATAAGCGAAGGCGGACAATCCTGTCCATCCATCTTCATCAATTCAGGTTTATAATCAAACAACTCCAATTGAGATGGAGCGCCTGCCATATGCAGATAGATCACACTTTTTGCCTTGCCGGGAAATGGTGGCAATTTGGGCATCAACGGATGAGCCGGATCAAATGCAATGTTATTAGCCGATTCGCTTTCTGCCACAGCTTCCCAAAAAGCGAACCCAAGGCAAGTGCGCCCAAACCCATGGCACTTTCCTTTATAAAATGCCGGCGGGTATGCATGCGCATCACTGCATGTTCCGCTTCCCTTAAGAATCGTTGATTATGTAATTCTTTTTGTGTCATATGTTTATATTATGATCCTCACTTTGCTCAACTATGATCCATTACCAATTAATTCTTTGTTACCACTTCATCCAGATTCAGGATGGCATTGGCCACCACTGTCAATGCTGCCGTTTCAGCATTCGTATATTCTTGTTCACCCACTCAGGATCTTACATGTTTTTTCCGTATCATTCTTGAATTGATCGAATGCAGTATTATATAATTATGTCAAGTGCTTGCAAGCTCTTTATCATCAATCGGCGTGATACGTTGCCCATTGAAATCCCTTCTTGATCTGTGGTTGCACGTCGTTACCGCCTTCTTTTTGCATACGGCTGGCAAAATGACGGGCCATATCAATATAGACAGAATCATTCAATGTAGTGAGTGCCTGCAAAGGTGTATTGGTCCGTATTCGGCGTGACGTACATACTTCGCGGGCAACACCATCAAATGTGATCATGGAAGGATAAGGTGCAGTGCGTTTCCAATAAGTATATAATGCCCGGCGGTATTGTTCTTGCCTTTGCTTTGTTCCCATTCTGCACCATTCCATGGTGAAAGCCAAATGCCTTTCGGCTGCCAGGGAAAAACACTGGGCCCATACATTGTATCGCATAATAACACCACTGATGCAAAGCGCCTGGTCACGTATCTGTTCTGCAGACAAACGCACTCTTGCACCACTTGCATAATATTTATTATAGGGATCTTTTTCCAGATAGTCCGGCAGTTACTTTTGAATCCTGCTGGTAAGTTGCACTCATTACGATCAGCCTTATCAATTTTTTTACACTCCATTTATCAGTCATGTCATAAATTGATAGCTCAGCCAATCCAGTAATTCCAGGATGAGTAGGCGGAATTCCCTGCGAACCCAGGTCTTCCAGTGTTTCAGCAAGCCCGATTCCAAAAAATTGTTCCCAAACCCGGTTGACCATTGTTCTGGCAGTCAACGGATTTTGCTTTGACGTCAGCCACATTGCCAAGCCCAGCCGGTTATGCGGTGCAGCCTGATGGAAAAGGATTCAATGATTTCGGAACATCCGGTTCAACTTCATCTCCTTTCACCAGCCAGTTACCTCTTTCAAATACATGGGTTGCGCCGATACATATCAGAAGGATTATCCATCATCACCGGCGTGGTAGGACAGTTCGATTTCAATAATTTCCAATAATCTTTCTTTAGTATCGGCATATCCCTTTTATCCTTTCCCGGAAATTCATTGGTGAAATGCATCCAGTCGAACAAAGCACCCAGCTTCATTCGGTTTTTCAATGATTATTGGTATAAGTGAAATAAAGATCATGTACACCGTCAGCCGGCTGTAATGTTGGCTTCGGCTGATTTCCCAACCGCTTTGTCTGCTGGCAATTGAATAGATGCAATAACATCACCATCCGGATGATCCAATGAATCTGCCAGATACCGCCTGCAGAAGCCATGCATAGATAACGAAAGATCAAATGATCCTTATTCTTAAGATCGACATTTTTCAACCTGGCAAAGTGCATGGTTGCGGAATGCCAGCCATTTGGTATCACTTAATTCACTATTGGTAAAGCTGTCGCAGGTCAGTGAATTATAGGATGGTTGCCAGGTTTTTAAAAATGTGTAAGCTTCTTTTGCCTTCTGGCAGATACATTTTGCTTTAACCCAATCTCACCACATCTGTCCAATTGCTTTTTCAGTGAATCATTATAATGACGGAATAACGGATAGTCTGCTTCTGTATCCTCATCCCTTGTATTATTGAAGAAAGCCATGAATTTATAATATTCTTCATGCCGGAACGGATCATAAGGATGACTATGACATTGCACACAACCAAAAGTGGTTCCCATCAATGCCTCCCAGGTTGTATTCACCCGGTCCATAACAGCCGCAGTTCGGAATTCTTCATTATCTGTTCCTCCTTCATCATTGGTCATGGTATTGCGGTGAAAGGCAGTCGCGATAAGATCATCGTCTGTCGCATCGGGCAAAAGATCACCGGCGATTTGTTCGGTCAGGAACTGATCATAGGGTATATCATTATTAAATGCATCTGATCAGCCAATCGCGGTAATGCCAGATGGTCCGGCTATCATCCCGTTCATATCCTTTTGTATCGGCATACCGGGCAAGGTCCATCCACAAGGCTGCCCATTTTTCACCGTAATGAGGAGAAGCCAGCAATGAATCAACCAGGTTGGCATAGGCTTGATCACTTTTATCGTCCAAAAATTTTTTGGCAAGATGAGCAGGCGCCGGCATTCCAATAATATCCAGTGCTACCCTTCTCAATAATGTTTCTTTATCTGCGGCAGCGAGATGGCTTAAGTTTTGCTTCTTCTAATTTCTGTTCGATAAAATGGTCGACCGGATTCTTAGCCCAGCTGCTTTTACTTAGTGATCAGCCAAAATGTTTTGGATTTGGGTATTGCATCTTCTTTCAAAGGAACATAGGCCCAATGCTCACCCCATTTAGCGCCTTGTTTTATCCAGTTCCGAAGAATTGCAATATCTTCTTTACTCAGTGGATCATGTTTATAGGGCATTCGTTCTTCCGGATCAGTGAGGTTGATCCTTCTTATCAATTTCACTATGTCCCGGATCACCGGGTATAATCGCATATTTTCCGGAGTTAGTTTTTGCAAGGGCTTCTTCCCGGAATAGCAGACTAAACCCGCCTTTTTGTCTAACGCCTCCATGACAGGTAATGCAATTCTTATTAAAAATGGGTTTTACCTGTGTCGTAAAATCAAATGCTTCCGCGGGTAGCCAGGCGAAGGACGACGAAAGCGCCTACCAGGATCAATATGACCAACAATAGTTTTTTCATTTTAATTCTTCGTTAACACTTCATCCAGATTCAGTATGGCATTGGCCACTACGGTTAGAGCGGCGGTGGATGCATTGGAATTGCCATTTATTCCACCCATCATCTCATTGGCCTTCTCTTCTTCTTTCTTAAACTTTCCCAAGGCTTCCATATATAAATGCATCAGCGCCTGGACGCTTCTTTCATCTGCCTCATGAAACGTTGCCCACTGAAATCCGCTTTTAATCTGTTCTTTTACATCGGTCTTGCTCACTCCTTCCATCCGACGGGCAAAATGGCGTGACATATCGATATACGCAGAATCATTAAATGTCGTAAGCGCCTGCAAGGGTGTGTTCGTGCGAACCCTGCGAGCAGTGCAAACTTCCCTGCTAACGCCATCGAAATTGATCATGGAAGGATAGGGAGCAGTCCGTTTCCAATAAGTATATATGCGCGGCGGTATTGATCCTCATTCTTGCTTTCTCCCATTGGTTTCCGTTCCATGGAGAAATCCATATTCCTGCTGGCTGCCAGGGAAAAACGCTCGCTCCATACATTTTATCAGAGAGTATGCCACTGATACAAAGCGCCTGATCGCGGATCTGTTCTGATGAAAATCGGACTCTTATGCCCGAGCGTAATATTTATTATATGGATCTTTTTCCAATAATTCAGGAGTAACTTTGGAATCCTGCTGGTAGGTAGCACTGGTGATGATCAACCGCAATCAATTTTTTAAGACTCCATTGATCATTCATGCATGAATTGATAACTCAACCAGTTAAGCAATCTGCGTGGGTTGGCGGGATTCCTTGCGAACCCAGGTCCTCCAGTGTTTCTGCCAGGCCGGTTCCAAATAATTGTTCCCAGATCCTGTTCACCATTGTCCTTGCAGTAAGTGGATTTTTTTGGATGTCAGCCACATGGCAAGCCCAAGCCGGTTACGGGGAGCATCCGACGGAAAAGGATTCAGTGATTTCGGTACATCGGGTTCCACCTATTCGCCTTTCACCAACCAATTGCCTCTTTCAAATACATGGGTGGCCCGGTGCATGTCAGAAGGATTATCCATCATCACAGGTGTGCTCGGGCACTTTGCTCTTCAAGAATTTCCAAAACTCTTTCTTATATTCTGCATATCCATCTTTGTTGTTCCCAGGAAATATCTCGGTGAAATAAAGCCAGTCCATAAGACGCCCACCATCGGTAGGTTTTTTAAGATTATGGATTTGTATAAGTAAAATAAAGATGATGACTGCCGGTCGAAGGCTTCAATCAGCTTCAGCAATCTCCCAATCTTTTGTCTTCGGCAAGGGGATAGTTGCGATCACTTCTCCGTCGGGCTTATCAAGATGGATTTTCCAGGTTCCGCCATGCAATAATCCCGCATACCGGAAGATCAGATGATCCTTATTGTTAAGATCCACATTTTTCAACCTGCAAACCGCATTGTTCCGAAATGACACCCACCATGAACTGACCAGTTCGCTATTCGTAAAACTGTCGCAGACAAGTGAATTATATGACAGGTTGCCATGTTTTTAAAAATGTATAGCTCTTCTTTTGCTTTTTCCGGTGATACATTTGTCTTTCAACCAATCCACGACAGTCGTTTAATTCCTTTTCAGCGTATCATTGAAATGACGGAGCAATGGATAGTCGGCTTCGGTATCTTCATCCCGGGTATCATTGAAAAAAGCCATGAATTTATAATAATCTTCATGACGGAAAGGATCATAGGGATGGCTATGACATTGAACACAACCGAAGGTTGTTCCCATCACCGCATCCCAGGTGGTATTGATCCGGTCTATCACAGCGGATGTCCTGAATTCTTCATTATCCGTTCCGCCTTCATCATTGGTCATGGAGTTGCGATGAAAGGCAGTGGCGATGAATTGGCGTGTCGTTGGCATCAGGCATCAGATCACCGGCCATTTGCTCGGTTAGGAATTCGATCGTATGGCTTGTCTTTATTAAATGCATGGATCAGCCAGTCGCGATATCTCCAGATCATTCTTGGCTGGTCCGCTTCATAACCTTTTGTATCGGCATACCGGGCAAGGTCCATCCACAAGCGCCGCCCAGCTTTCTCCGTAATGTGGCGAGGCAAATAAAGAATCAACAAGGTCGGCATAGGCATCTTCGCTGCTATCGCTAAGAAATTTTTTTGCAAGATGCTGGCGGAGCCGGCATACCGATAAGATCCAGCGATACCCTGCGAAGAAGCGTTTGCTTTGTCAGCGACAGGAGAAGGTTTCAGATCCTGTCCTCTTTAATTTTTGTTCAATAAAATTGATCGATAGGATTGATTGCCCAGCTTGCTTTTTGTAGTGATCAGACCAAAAAACTTTTTTGAACTGGGAACCGTTGACTTCTTTCAACGGAACATAAGCCCAATGTTCGCCCCAATGTGCACCCTGCTTTTATCCATTTGCGAAGTGTTGAAATATCTTTCTTCGAAAGAGGATCATGTTTATAAGGCATCCGGTCTTCGGGATCGGTCATATGTAATCCGCCTGATCATTTCACTATGAGCAGGATCACCCGGAATGATCGCAAATTTGCCAGACTTGGTTTTGGCCAGTGCTTCCTCACGAAATAACAGGCTGAATCCTCCTTTTTGCCTGACGCCGCCATGGCAAGTGATGCAATTCTTATTGAAAATTGGTTTTACCTGGGTGGTGAAATCAACGGGTTTGCTGCGCGAAAAGTAGCGAATAATGAATATAGCCGCGACCAGGACAGATATGACCAATATTATCTTTTTCATACGCCAGCTGCATCAATCCAAGGCCAAAATTAGAAAATATTGAGGAGTCAGTGGTGAGTGGTCAGTGGTGAGTAGTAAACTGCTGTACACTCACCACTCACCTCTCACCTCTCACCTACTCCTCTCGCCGGATACTGCTCCTGGATGAATTCAATATCTGTTGAAGAAAGCTTTTTGTTTTCAGCAGTCCCATATCCGTCTAATGTAAATTCCGGAGGAAAAAAATACATCATGATGCTTTTCCTGTCCATGTCGGTAAACTGCGTTTGATCTTTACTATAGTGATCAAAAATATTGCTATCCACCTCCGCTTTGGTCCAATTATTAGGCGGTCCCAGAAAATATTGGTAGACCACGGGTTTATTCCACTTAATCCCTCCCGATGGATTTTGATGTTCGTGAATACAGCCCAGGGCATGTCCAAATTCATGAACGACCACGCGTTCCCATTCGCTCTCATCACTGTCATTTCGCAACCAACCAAAGTTCATCGTGGGTTCATTGTCGGGCACCAGCTTGCAATCCGTCCCAATCGTGCTCCAAGAACCACTATCTGCAACGAACGATATCCGGATCAGCGCTTTTTTGCCCGACACAAACTTTAATTGGAGGTTCGCATTCCCCCTTGATTTATCGGTCCAATAATGAGCATACTTTTTTGTCTTTCTTTTTTGCAATACACTGCCATCTAAAAAAGCTATCGTGACGGTTTGGCCATTTTGCCATTTATTATCCGTCAGGATTGCCATGCGCGACAGGTCAACATGATCTGTCCTGCTAAATCGTTTGTTTGGGTTGGCTATGAAACTCTGTAAAAGTGCATGTTCCTTGCTTCCTTCTCTCGCCGGGTTGTTGGAAGGATTGCTTTTGATGGCGTAGTACATCCGGCGTTGCAGATTCAGTGTCGAGACTGGCCGGTCAACGCAGACGTGAAGCGCACTTACTTGCGAAATTTTCTTTGTCCGAAATGATTTCTTAGCTTGTTTCATAGTTTTTTACGACAAACGTCACAAAGGAAACAAAGGAATCACAAAGTTCTTGAATTCTATGTTAAACCTATGTACCCTAATGCTTCCTTTGTGAAAAAAACTAACTGCTAATTTTTCGCACAGCGGCAATTAAACCCATATCCTCGTCCGGTTTGAACGGTCAGTGCATTGTAGACATCATCGAAGAAAAAGTTGTTCGCAGTATTACCGTTGGCTGCTGTGCTGCTCCAATAATACCCGCCTACAAAGTTTGGAATTACTGAGCCATCAACTGAATTACGATAGCCGGATTGCGTAAGCTTCAGTCGTGAATCAAATGCAGATTGCGCATCAAAAATGATTTCAGTATTGATTAGGTTGTTCCATTCTGCCGCACTCGGCAGATGCCATCCTGAGCCGAGCGATAGGCATGGATCCTTTCCATTGGTAGTTGAAGGAGTTATGCCCAACCACGTATTTGTTATAGCTCCACCGACACCCCACCATGAAGTAGTGGCACTCGTACCCTTGATAAAATTAGGATTGCCTGATGCAATGTGAGAAGGATTTTGCAAACTTGAACTACCCGCTATTGAGGGACTGCCAGGCATTTGGTGCCCATCGTCCCAGCGGCCCCATTGAAAATAGTGGCCGAATGACGCCTGGTCCGTGCTGCTTAACGCCACGTGCGGAGAGCCGACGTTTTGCTTCAACCAAATCTTTCCATCGGCTGCACGGACAGTGGCGTAGGTAACTTGCTGTCCGCGGTAAGAAAAGGTGATACACCCGGTTGAACCTGGCGCTGGACCGGGATCGCTGCAATTACCTGCAACCGGTGGTGAATTTAATACGGCGATTGACAAATTACACGCATAACTACCTCCAATACTCACCGGGATGATAATGAATCCTGCATTGACGGGCTTACCGGAAGCATTGAAAGTAATGGTGCCCGTACCCTTTTTCAATGTGCCTGCAGCAGTTTTTAGCGTGACCCCGTTCACTGTTGCACTCGTAAACGCCGGATATGGACCTCCGGGACTATTTACATAGTTCAGCGTAATGGTTGAAGTGGTGTTTACTCCTGCCACAAAATTGCCGGTAATCGAAGGATGACTGCAATTGTCGAAATAAAAAGGTGGAGGAGGTGGCGGCGGATTATTACGACGCCTATCAGAAATTTCGGGATCCAAACGATTGTCGGGATAAGATGTTTTTTTACAACTCTGAACAACCATAACAAGACCAATCATAAACATCATTACGGTGATGAACACGGTCGGTCTGTTAACCGGAGTTGCCTTTTGACTGATTTTCATAAAAAATGTTTTAGAAAATACTGACTCTTCAATGAGCCAGGCATTGTGAATATGAGAGCGCATTCACAAACCATCACCCCGTTTTGATAATCGGGGAAACGCAGATAGCGGTTGCCTAAAATCTGCGGCTATTTAGTAATTCCTTCCAACGTAAAGAGAAATGCATCTACCAATGCGATCTCTTTCAAATAATCAAAGCGACCGCTGGCACCGCTATGGCCATAGTCCATATTCGTATGAAGCAAAAGCACATTTTTATCCGTCTTCATTGATCTGAGCTTAGCTACCCATTTCGCCGGTTCAAAATATTGCACTTGGCTATCATGCAAGCCGGTGGTCACCAACAAATTGGGGTAGTTTTTTCTTTCCACATTCTCGTAGGGATTGTAAGTCTTCATATAATTATAGGTATCCTTATCTATTGGGTTGCCCCATTCATCAAATTCATTTGAAGTGAGTGGAATGTTTTCGTCCAGCATAGTATTGATCACATCAACAAAAGGAACCTGTGCAATGACCCCATGCCATAGGTCAGAGGCTATGTTAGTGATGGCCCCCATGAGCAATCCGCCGGCACTCCGGCCGTGCGCATACAAATGCGCTTTACTTGTGTACTTTTCCCTCACTAAATAATTAGCACAATCAATGAAATCGGTGAATGTGTTTTTCTTTTTCAGCAGCTTTCCATCTTCATACCATTGCCTTCCCATTTCTTCGCCACCCCGAATATGAGCCAGCGCATAAACAAAACCTCTATTCAACAGGGTCAACCGGGTTGAGTTGAATGTTGCCTCCATACTACTTCCATAGCTTCCGTAGCCGTATAACATCAGAGGCGCGTTCCCATCCTTCTTAAAGCCCCTTTTATAAACCAATGAGACCGGCACTTTGGTCCCGTCGCTGGCTGTTATATTCAATCGTTCCGTGATATAGTCTTTCGGGTTGTATCCGCCCAATACTATCTGTTGCTTCATCAACTTTTTTTGACGTGTCAGGGTATTGTAATCAAAGGTTGAAAAGGGGGTAACCAGGGATGTGTATTCGTATCGGAGGACATTCGTATTATATTCAGGGTTAAATCCGAACTCTGCGGAGTAAGCTGATTCCCCAAAATTGATGTAGTGCTCCTTGTTGTCTTTTAAATTCCTTATCCTCAATCTTACCAATCCATCTTTACGTTCATCGATGGCAATAAAATCTTTGAATTCCTCTACCCTCTGCAGCAATACATTCGGATCGTGCGGGATCAGCTCCTTCCAATTAGCTGAATCAGTCTTATCTAATGGGCATTCCATCAACCTAAAATTTCGGGCGCCACCCGCATTTGTGCGAACAAGAAATTTATTATTCAATGGCATCACATCATATAGCACCTCTTTCATGCGCGGCTGGAAAATTTTAAATTCATCATTGGGTCTTGATGCATCGATCATCCTCGTTTCTGAAGAAAGAGTGGCGTTGGAATAAATAAATATATATTTATTGTTTTTGCTTTTTATCACCCCGATATAGTTGCTTTTGTCCTTCTCTTCGTAAACAACCGGATCGGCAGAGGGATCGTCACCAAGTTTGTGGCGTTGAATTTTTTCCGATAAAAGTGTAACTGGATTTTTAGCGGTGTAGAAAAATGTTTTATTATCACTGGACCAGCAGGGATCGCCTTCCGTATTGCTGATCACATCTTTTAGCAGTCCACCTGTTTCCAGGTTCTTAATATAAACAGTGTATTGCCTTCTGCTCACTGTATCCACACCATAAGCCAGTAATTTATTGTCTTCACTCACCTCAAAGCCGCCCGCCGAATAATAAGGATGTCCTTCCGCCATTTGGTCGACGTCCAGCAATAGCTCTTCTTTGGCTGCCATGCTGCCTTTCTTTCTGCAGAATTTATAATATTGCTTTCCTTCAACACTTCGATAATAGTAATAATAGCCGTTCCTAAATACCGGCACGCTTTCGTCTTTTTCTTTTATGCGCGCCTTCATTTCTGAATATAAATCGGCCTGGAACTTCTCTGTGGCACTCATCACCGTGTCGAGGTAGCGATTTTCAGCCTTTAGATAATTCACTACCTCCGTGCTGTCTGGTCCCTTTCCAAAATAATCATACATCCAGTAGTAATTGTCAAGGACCGTATCGCCGTGTTGGATACGCCAATGTTCCTTTTTCTCGGCAACGGGAGCCGAGGCACTCTTGAATTGTGCCATCATTGGCACACAGCAAGGAAAGAAGATTGCCAAAATAAATAGTCTCGCCATAAATAATTTTTCTACGATGAATTGTATCAGAGGAAATTTAGTGAGAGCAAATCTAAAGGAATGATACAAATTTTAGGAAAGGAGCTACTATGAGGCTTAACTAGCCGAAAGCTCTCTCCTCTAATTCCGGGCTAAAATCGCGGGATATTTTGCTGCGTTAAAAGCTACCAATTGATCTTGTGCTCGGCAATCTCAGAAAGGTCTTGATCAACCTGCCTTTCTTCCACCAGAGTTTGCGAAAGTATATCTGCAGGTTCTTTGAGGTCCATCACTTTAGCCATTTGCACTAATTCACGATACTTAGCTATCACATATTGTTCTACTTTCTGCGCAGCTAATATGATAGCCATATCCCTGGTCATGCTTTCCGCTTCAGTCTGTTCCAACAGGGATTCTCCCTCTTTAACCAGGTCGACGATCGCTTCAGATTTTTTGGCCTGGACCTTCTTGCCTATCAGCCGGAATATTTGTTCCAGTCTATTAAGATGTTCCTTCGTTTGAAAAAGATGTTCTTCTATGGCTAATTTTAGATCCTCGGCAGCGGCAACCTTGCGCATTTTGGGAAGGGCTTTGATGAGATATTTTTCTGCCCAGTAGATCTCTTTCAGTGCGACTGCAAAATATTTCTCGAGTTGGGTGATGTCCTGAGTGGCGCCACCTTCAACTCCAAATTCGCTCACCTTATCCGGTGCAATCCTGGCGTTTACCATTTCAAATAGGTTATTAGATATTAAAGATTTCATTCAAAGGTAATAAATGTTATGCTTCTGGATGCGGGATTTACCGAGAACTTAGTCACACCCAAACCAGATTTCTTGCTCTGTAATGTGGAAAATATTCCCGAAATCGTTGGACCATTCTCATCTTTTGTACCTTACAGATCGCAAACATTTTACATTCAACAATTATTAATCAGGCTTCATGAAAAAGAAACCTGGTCGACGCGAATTCCTAAAAAAAATTGGGGCCGGAGGTGCGGCTTGTACCTTAATGCCAACCTCTATGCTGGCGGCCTCCGGAAAAAATACGGATGCGGCAAATCAATCCGGCGGCATACAGGATCAGCAAAATCCAAACAGAAGAGCCTATAATTCAAAGTATCAGGGAGATTTTTTGAACCGGCTAGCCTTCCCGCTGGGTGGACTTGGTGCAGGAATGATCTGCTTTGAAGGAGCCGGAGCAATTTCCCATGTATCTATCAGAAACAAACCCGAAATCTTTAATGAACCCGGAATGTTTGCTGCCATATTCGTAAAAGGGTTAAAGAATGGCGCCAAATTATTGGAAGGTCCCGTGCCCCAGTGGAAAAAATTTGGCCAGAGAGAATCTGGTAATGGACTCGGTGGTGCAACGACCGGGCTGCCACATTTTCGCCAGGCTACCTTTTTAGCCAGATTCCCCTTCGCTTCGCTCGATATCGAAGATGCAGATCTGCCCATTAAAGTTGGGCTGAGCGCTTGGAGTCCATTTATTCCAACCGAAGAGAATGATTCCGGATTGCCGGTCGCAGCACTTGAATATAAATTTAAGAATGCGGGCAACTCAGCATTAGAACTGGTTTTTTCATTCAATAGCAAGAATTTTTTAAGCATTGAAAAAGGTAAAAATAATATTGCCTCCATCAAAAATGGATTTGTATTGTCTGAATCAGGAAGCGAAGAGAAACCTTATCGATCAGACTTTGCTGTTTTCAGTGATGATGAAAAAACGGTTGTAGATCATTGCTGGTTTCGGGGAGGATGGTGGGATCCGTTAACAATGGCATGGAATTCTGTAAAAAATGGATTGGTGAAATCAGTTGCGCCGGTAGAAAAAGATGCTCCCGGCGCCAGTTTATATGTACCGTTCACAATTAGGTGCCGGTAAGGAAAAGACCATCCGCCTGATGCTATGCTTGGTACACACCTGATTCCGAGCAGACACACGGCAACATGGGTATCCGGAAAGAGAATTGCGATTCTCAAACGGGTTGCTGCAATTCACCTGGTGATCTGATGTTAGACAAATACGATCAGGATTTCAATGGAAAATTTTATAAACCCTGGTATAGCAGCCGTTTTAATAATATCGATGAAGTGGCCACCTATTGGAGTGAGCACTATGATCAGTTGAAGGAAAGGTCTTTGCTTTTCAAAAATGCTTTTTATGCCAGCACTCTTCCTCCCGAAATCATGGAAGCGGTAGCTGCAAACCTCACGATTTTGAAATCCCCAACTGTCATGCGCCAATATGATGGGCGCTTGTGGAGTTTTGAAGGATGCGGAGATAGCGGAGGTTGTTGCCATGGTTCCTGTACACATGTATGGAATTATGCGCAAGCGATTCCTCATTTATTTCCAACACTGGAAAGAAGTTTGCGTCATACTGAATTTTGCGAGAGCCAAAGTGTAGAAGGCCATCAGAATTTTCGTGCGACATTGCCTATTCAACCTGCCACTCACGATTTTCACGCTGCTGCCGACGGTCAGTTGGGCGGGATCATGAAAGTATATAGAGAATGGCGAATCAGCGGCGATGATGTATGGCTGGGAAAAATGTATCCGATGGTGAAGAAGAGCATGGATTATTGCATTCAGACCTGGGATCCCCGTCATGCAGGAGTGATCGAGGAGCCACATCATAATACTTATGATATTGAATTCTGGGGACCCGATGGAATGCACGCCAGTTTTTACCTCGGAGCGTTGCATGCCATCATTACCATGGGAAGATTATTAAGCAAGAATGTTACCGTTTACGAAGATCTATTGGCGAAAGGCAAGAAAATAATGGAGACAGAATTATTTGATGGAGAATATTTTATTCAAAAAATAAAAGTGGATGGCCTCACTGCAAAAAACCCGGCAACGGGTCAATCCTTTGGTGGTGAGTATTCAAAGGAAGCGAAAGAACTGCTGGAAAAGGAGGGCCCTAAATATCAATATGGAACGGGTTGCCTCTCCGATGGCGTATTGGGCGCATGGATCTCAGCCATGTGCGGATTAAGTGATGTGATCGACCCGGTAAAGATAACGAGTCATTTATTAGCCGTTCATAAATACAACCTGAAGAAAGATCTCAGTGAACATGCCAATCCCCAGCGACCGGCATACGCATTCGGAAATGAAGGTGGCCTGTTGCTTTGTTCCTGGCCAAAGGGAGGAAAGCTTTCCCTTCCTTTCGTTTATAGCGATGAAGTGTGGACCGGCATTGAACACCAGGTAGCATCGCACCTGATGCTGATGGGTCACGTAAAAGAGGGTCTAGAAATTGTCCGTGCCTCCCGTGATCGCTATGACGGACGAATCAGGAATCCATTTAATGAATATGAATGCGGGCATTGGTATGCGCGGGCTTTCTCCAGTTATGGCTATTTGCAAGCGCTTACTGGAGTACGTTATGATGCAGTTATAAAGACGTTGTTCATTCATTCAAGGGTTGGAGATTTTACATGTTTCCTTTCCACTGCCACCGGCTTTGGTACGGTAACGTTGAAAGCTGGAAAGCCGATTATCAAAACTTATTACGGGAAATTAGATGTTGATCACACGATCATTAACGGGAAATCTTATAATCCATGATGGAGATCGAAAAAAACAGGGTGGTTGCTATTCGGTATATCATGAAAAATAGCCAGGATGAGATCCTGGAAGATACGATGGCAGGTTCGCCAGTAAATTATCTTCACGGATCAGAAACAATTCTTCCGCTATTACAATTGCAACTGAACGGATTGAAGCCTGGAAATAAAAAAATAGTCACTTTGCCTGCTACTTCCGGCCTGACGGACGAAGATTTTATTTTTGATGTGATTATCGATGACGTACGTGCCGCGATGGATGAAGAAATCATGCTAGGTTACCCCGTAAAGCTAAATCTTCAGAGATGTGAAGCTGATTGTGATTGCTATACGATTAAATAAAGGAATAAACAATATCCATGCAAATTCATTTATTGACTGGTTTCTTAGGCAGCGGAAAAACAACAGCCATTCATCAGGCTTATCGCCTTTTATCAGCCAACGGGATCAAGACCGGTATCATTACCAATGACCAGGGCAGCGTATTGGTTGATGGAAATTTTTTCAATAACCAGGATATCCCCAGCAGACAGGTCATGAACGGATGTTTCTGCTGCAATTACAATGACCTGGATGCGAATATTGAGTCATTGATAGAAACAAATGGCACACAGGTCATTTTTGCGGAATCGGTGGGTTCGTGTACAGATATTGTGGCGACCGTACTAAGACCCTTATTGCGGTTCAGACCACAGGCAACGACGACAGTATCCACGTTTGCAGATGTAAGACTTTTGGAATTGATACTCAATGGTGCGGGAGGATTTGATGAGTCGGTCCGTTATATTTATTTAAAGCAACTTGAGGAGGCAGGTATTGTTGTGATCAATAAAACGGATCTGGTCAATCAATCAAAATTGATGGAAATAAAAACTTTGATGGAGGAAAAATTTGGAGGCAAGGAGTTGCTCTATCAAAATTCAATGGACCCCCAGCAAATAAGGAATTGGTTAGATCGATTGGATGAATTTCGGTTTACGGGATTGAAGCCCCTCACCATCGATTACGATATATATGCTGAGGGTGAGGCCAGGCTCGCCTGGTATGACCAGGAACTTGAACTGTATACTTCAGATAACAGTGCTTTGCAGCAGACCGAAGAGCTGATCAATCTCATTTATGAAAAGATCTTTGCCGGCTCTTATTCGATAGGACATCTCAAATTCCTGGTTGATGGAAAGCAGAAGGTAAGTTTTACATCGCCGATCCAGGAGAGAATAGCGCTGGAGATTAAGCCAGTTAAGATGGCTTCACTATTAATAAATATCCGTGTCCAGGTAGAGCCAGCGACAATGGAGGAACTGATTTCGGAAGCAATCAAAGAGATAGAACAAAAATCCGGTTGTAAAATTATCACCAACAGTTTATCTGCTTTTCAGCCTGGATACCCCAGGCCAACCTATCGAATCGAGTAATTTATGCTGCATGATAATCTATTGTTGGTAATTGGACTCTTGATGGGAGTAGCCTTGTTAGCAATGGCCAGCAACCGTCTCCAAATCCCCTATCCCATCTTATTGGTCATTAGCGGTCTTGCTATCAGCTTTGTTCCCGGCATTCCTTCCATCAGGCTGGAACCCGACCTGGTATTTCTCATCTTTCTTCCTCCTTTATTATATTCTGCTGCATGGAATACGTCCTGGAATGACTTCTGGAAAATGAAGCGCCCGATTTTTCTTTTATCATTTGGCCTGGTAATTTTTACTTCAGCTGCTGTAGCATTCGTCTCCAATGCGATTATTCCGGGTTTTTCCCTGGCGTTTGGATTCCTGCTTGGTGGTATCATTTCTCCCCCCGATGCGGTAGCTGCCACCTCGGTATTGCAAGGATCGCAAGCCCCGAAACGAGTAGTAACTATTCTTGAGGGCGAGAGCCTGGTCAATGATGCATCCAGCTTAATTGTATTCCGGTTTGCCCTCGCAGCGATCTTGACCGGGCAATTTCACCTGGGGGTAGCGGCTAAATCATTTGCGATCGTGGCGCTTATGGGTATTGTCATAGGATTGGTGATTGCTCTTATCATTTATTATGTCCACACCTTTTTCCCCACTACTCCCAGCATAGATGCAGCGATCACCATTATCACTCCATATATAATGTATATCTCCGCAGAGTATTTTCATTTTTCCGGAGTATTGGCGGTAGTAAGCGGGGGATTGTTTCTTACCTATCGGTCAAATATCATGTTCAGCTATGAATCCAGGCTTCAATTGGCAGGACTTTGGGAAACGCTGGTGTTTTTATTAAATGGGCTGGTATTTATTCTCATTGGCTTGCAGTTACCCGGAATTATCAAAGGACTGGGAAGCGATTCTGTAGGAGAGGCGATTATGTATGCGTTGGTCATCAGTCTGCTGACAATTATAATCCGTGTCATCTGGGTTTTCCCCGGCGCTTACCTGCCGAGGTGGTTATTCAAGAGTATTCGCGATACGGAGCCCAATCCCGGATGGAGGAATGTCTTGTTGGTAGCCTGGAGTGGAATGCGGGGAGTAGTTTCCCTTGCTTCTGCCCTGGCGATTCCACTGGTATTATCGGATGGTAAACCCTTTCCCCATCGGGATCTTATTTTGTTTATCACCTTCGCGGTAATACTCGTTACCCTTGTATTGCAGGGCCTTGGTCTTCGACCACTCATCAGGTATTTGAAGATTGAAACCAACGATAAGGAGAAGGAGAAATTACAAGGCACTACTTTACGAATTAGCCTGGCCGAATCTGTATTATCTTATTTAGATACAAATTATCCCGAAGAAACCCAGCACAATGAAACGTATAAAAGAGTGAGGGACCGGTATCAGAGAATGATCGAAATTGGAAAGCAGAAATTGGAGAGCGATACAGAAGAGGATCAAACCGCTGGCTTTCTTTCGGACTACCGGCAGATGTTGTTGGAATTGATTCACATTCGAAGGAGGGAGTTGAATTATTTCAGGCATAAGGGAGAATATAGTGAAGAGTTGATCCGCGAAAGGGAGTGGGAATTGGATTTGGAGGAAGCAAGGTTGAGGAATTAGGGGAAATGATTATTAATTATTGATTATTAATTATTGATTATTAATTATTGATTATTGATTATTTAAAATTAAAATACTCGATGCTCAATGACGTTAAACTCACAACTCACCACTCACAACTCACCCACTCACCACTCACCACCTCAAACCTTCGCGACAGGAATAGTCAACTTGCCTTTGGTAATATTTACAACAGTTCCATCATCCAGCATTGCCTGACCGTGAAACTCAATGGTGAGGATAGCCTTGGCAGGATCGAATGCAGTGATGGTATAATTGAGTGTAGCTCCGGGATTCATGTTGGCTGATTCATAAATATTTTCGAGGCTGGAGACTGTCCGACTAAAGTAGAAGGCATTTAGGTCTTCGCTTACATCTACTCCGGATTGATAGGAAGTGACTGTAAAGTCTGTATCGTGAAGTGAAAAAATAAGACTGAAAACAAACCCCGAATCCTTTTCAGTTCCCAGCATTTCAAAAATGTAAGTATCGCTTCCCAGCGGCACTGTATCGAGGAGGGCAGAATCATAAGGGGCCGCGAAATTGCCCGCATACGTGTGAGAACCTTCAGTAAAGGTCCAGGTGCCAGCCTTCGTTCCATATTCTGAGGTGGTGATGGCAGTCTCCGACGATTCTTTTTTGCAGCCAGAAAAAATAAGTACTACGGCAAGGAGGAGAGAAAGTGAATTTTTCATACAGGTTGGGATTAAATAATAAATAAACGAGATCAGAAGAGCCAATCAACTCGAAGCAGGAGATATTTAAAAATAAAATTTATATTTCTGAAGGCACAATTTTCGCAAGCCTATCTTTTATATAATTGCGCTTTTAGGATTAACTCCATCTGAAAATTACAGCGTTTATACGGCGTGGGATGATCCATAATTCTTTGAAACCCTAATTTGTAATAAAGGTTGATGGCCGGCTGTAGCACCGTATTACTTCCCAGGTAAAGAGCCGAGGCGCCCAATGATCTTGCCTTTTCGATAGCAGCTTCTCCCAGCAATGCGCCGATATTTTTGCCCTGGGCTTTGGGTGTAACAGCCATCTTTGCCAGTTCGAAATCATACTTGGGGTCGTCCATTTTTATTAAGGCGCACACTCCCACCGGTTCCTCTTTGTAAAGAGCAACAAAAATGTGTCCTCCTCCTTTCAAGATGTATTCTTTGGGATTATCCAGCGCTTTATAATCACTGTCCTCCATGTCGAAGTAAGCCGAAATCCATTCTATATTCAAGTCCCTGAAAGCAGCCTGGTATTTAGGTTGATAGGGTATGATCTTCACATGGGCGCTTTCCCTTTTTCTGCGTTCTTCCTTTACCCTTTGGAGCAGCGACTTCTGCTCTAACAAAACTTCCCATTCTTCAATGGCTCTCCAAAGATCATTTTTTGTTTGTGCCAAAATAGTTTCCACTGCATTTTCAACATCGGTGTATTGGTCGGTTATGATCTTGATGATCTCTTTTCCTGACTTTGCAAGGACAACCACGTTCCTTCTGCCATCCGAAGGATCTTTCTTTTCCTTCACCAGTCCTTTCTTCACCATTTCACTGATGATCTTGCTGACGGAAGGTTGGGAGTGGCCTATTTCATTGGCAATCTCGGTGATTGTCTTTTCAGTGCCTTCAGATAAGACATAAAAGACCGGGAACCATTTCGGTTGCAGTCCGACCCCATACAGCTGAAAAATTTTCAATGCATCTTCCGTGATGGTCGAGGTCAGCATGCGGAGCCTGCTACCGAGGGCTAACTTGCCTGTTTTGTTGAAAAAGTCAATTTGCATAATTAATTACATAATTAGTTATGCAATTTAGGAAGAATCGGGAAAACCAAAAAAAATTGCCCTTCATAAGAAAATTTCATGGAGGACTTACTTCAGACGATATTCTTTTTGAACCATGTCGATCAGAACATTCGCCTTTGCCCTCATTCTTCTTACCCAGTTAATGAGATCCTGGCAATACCCAATATGGAGAAAGCAGGCATTATAATAATTGTACAAAATTGCCGGATCGTTTGTTAACAACCGGACCGGCCACGCCGGGTCATTTCTTAAACTATCGACACTCATGTTATAGCCCCGCGACCTATACTTGCCTATAAACGGCAGATCAATTATGGCCTGTTGGGTTTCCAACAATTTATACCGATGCTCATATATTATGTTATAATTTTTTGAAAAGGTTCCCCTCATTCGTGTATCGTAGGCGATCAGGCTGTCGGTTATATTTTTCTTGCGAATAAGTCTGTAGTTGCCCGACGTACGCAGCTGTTCGACAGTCCTGTCATTGTAAACATAGCCTCTCAAGCGCCCGATCATATAGGATTCCCTATAATAAAATGGCAGCATTTCATCTTTTATAGGCGGTTTAAAATATTTTACTATCGAGTCCTGGCGCGAAATAATGTCGCGAAGCGTCACCTCCAGGCTATCCATAGAAGCAGTCTCAATTTTCAAGTCTTCCAATAAAGTGATCATGAATTGCTTTTCGCGTTTGTGCTCGATGAGGTGTTCCCGCTGATTTTCAGCCTGGAAGCCACATACGACGGCAAGAAAGAGCATTAGAAATTCCCAGAGATAATGTGTCCATTTCCTTTTAGGATGATGACTATGCGCATGTACTTCCATTATTTAACGAATTAGAGAGAGTCTACCAATTGGCTACGTCTTCATCCTCTACTTACTTCACTGCTGCGTGGATTTATAAATATAGCAAGTTTATTAAAACATTCTGCAATGGAATGGGTCTCCAGGAAGGCGCAGAATCTGGTCTAGTTTAAATACGGATGAATATTTTTTTCCTGTACATCCATAGCAAGACGAGCCATTCAATGATTAATACGAGGCCTCCGTTGATTAGTGTAGCGTATTCAGGTCCTATGATTTGATCAAATCCCTGGCGCAGATGAGTGGAAAGCGCATTTCGCACATATAGCGCAAAGCCGCCATCTGCCATGACATAAGCCGCTATCGAGTTCATGCCTATAAACATGAGCAGAAAAACCCATTTCTTCTTTTGTCTGATATCCACCAGCCAGTAAAAAAAAGATAGGAATAAGAAACAAAGTCCACCACTGAGGATCACCCATGCGGGAGTCCAAATTCTTTTTACAACCGGATTTATCCCAGTTAGATGAAGGAGAATGCCGATCAGAATACCGCAGATTCCCAGAATGATAAATTTTTTTAATCGTGCTTTAGGTTCAATTGGTGATTTTAGAATGTTACCCGACACCAAACCCAACATCATTGTGGCCAAAGTCGGTATGAAGCTCAGAGTTGCATAACCCCCTCCATTGAAAAGAAAGGGGTTTTCGCGAGGAAAAAGATTTAGAAACCATCTGTCAAAAGCCCAGGCAAGATTTGAGTTCTTATTCCAATGAGATGCAAATCCATGAAAATTATAAGGCCAATCAGATGGTACGCCTGTATCAGTAGGAGTCAATGATGAGCCAGGTAAAGGATATAAAGCAAATGCCAGCCAATAGATAAATAAAATGGCGATGATTGCGATGATTTGATTTCGTTTTGAGCCCAGCCCAAAAACAACTAGAAAGGTATATCCCAGACCTATTTGAGTCAGAGTATCTTCAAATGTGAAGTAGGTTTGCGACGAATGAAGCGAACGGAGAAATATTCCAAGGCAAATGAGAATAATAGAACGAACGATGGCATGCTTTAATAAAGAAGAACGGCTATTGTATGTACTTAACCTTTTGGCGACAGAAAAAGGGACTGCAGCCCCAACCAAAAAGCTAAAGGAGGGTTGTATCATGTCGTGCAACGCGAGCCAGGACCACTCCACATGGCTCTGGTGAAAAGACAATGTCTGCCAAAAAGAACTTTCTGGAAAGTAATGATAAACGGTAGAAAAAGAAACAATCTCTCCCATCATCAAAACCATTACAAACCCCCGATATACATCCAGGGACGCAATTCGCTGACCAGCGGTGGGAACAGCAACCTGTTTATCCATACTTTCGGAATACGATGTGGTGATTGTCATTTTTTATTAGTCCATTCGGGTTTACATTACCAAGCGATGCGGAACAATTTTTGTGATTTTTTCAGAGAAGTAATGTGAGAATGCAATCGTTCGGTTCTTTCTAAAATATTTTTTATGAAATTAAGAATAATAGAATTTATCAGCTTAATGCTCATTGCACTCGTGATGGGTGTATTTTGGGGCACCTGGTTCACCCTCACACGATCTATCCCTGATTTTTCCGTAGCGGAATTCATCCATATCGGTAAGACGATCATGAATAATGTAGGTGTTCCTATGAGCATCATCATGCCGGCAACTCTATTATGCATGCTGATTACAATTCTACTAAGCCGTCGTCCTTTCAAGGCTTCTTTTTATTTATACAGCATTTCCTTTCTCCTGATGGTGATAACGCTTATTATCACTGTCGCTGTTGAAGTGCCATTAGACAATAAAATAAGGACCTGGACAGAAACCAGCGCGCCGGCAAATTGGGAATCACTCAGGCAAAAATGGGATTCGTTTCACACCCTGAGGACTTTCACATCTATTGGAAGCCTTGCCTTTTTTGTATGGGGAGTTATAAGGCGTACGACGAAAACTGCTGCGGAATAGGTGGAAATTTCAAATGCGTAGGTTTGGCACGGTATTGTCGGCGAGGAGGGAAAAGTAATATGAGAAAAATAATCGTCTTATCAATGATCACCTTAGATGGAGTAATGCAAGCACCTGGTGGACCTGAGGAAGATAAATCAGGTGGCTTCAAATACGGAGGTTGGGTTGCTCCTTATTCTGACGACGCTTCTGGTAAGGTCATGGAAAAACAGATGAAACCCGCCGATCTTCTTTTGGGCAGAAAAACGTTTGACATTTTTGCCAGCTTTTGGCCACAGCATCAGGAGGAATGGCCAGGGATTATGGATGTAACGAAATATGTCGTGTCCAGGACCAAGAAAAAGTCAGATTGGAAAAACTCTGTTTTCCTTAAGAGCCTGAGAGATATCAAGAAGCTCAAAGCTTCAAAAGGTTCTGACATTAAAGTCTGGGGCAGCGGAGAACTCATCCAATTGTTACTTAAAAATGATTTGGTGGACGAACTCTGGCTCAACATTTACCCATTGACTCTTGGCAAAGGAAAAAAATTGTTTGTCAATGGCCCGATTCCGGCAGCATTTACATTGGTAGAGAGTACCATTACACCAGGTGGTGTTATTGTTCTCAATTACAAGCGAGCGGGAAAAGTAAAGACCGGTACTATTGGGGCTTAACACCCTATTGTATTATCTATGATTTTGTATTATTTTGGCGACTTCGCAGATGCATTAGGTCATCAAAAACTCCCCTTGTGTTTGTTCGTTTTGTCATTATCTCTATTATTATTTTTTCATGTGTGGCAAGTTGCTCAAAGGATACGCAATCAAAACCACCCCCACCAACACCCCCACAAGACAATACTGTCCATGTGGCAGGACTGACAATGAATGATACAGCTGGAACATTATTGGCAACGTATCATAGACAGGTCTCGGCAACGATTTTTCCTGCCAACGCAAACAATAAGAAAATTGTCTGGACGAGCAGCAATGATGCAATAGTCACTGTTGATGCAGGTGGCTTGGTTACTGCCATTGCAGAAGGTATGGCTTACATTACTGCGACCAGCGAGGACAATCCATTGGTGGCGAACAGGACCACTATATATGTCCTTAAATCATATGATGTATATGTTGTTGGATTGGGAACGACTTTATCATGGAGTGGTATAGGAATGATTTGGAAAAACGGTTCGGTAACCCAATTGACCGGAGGAGTGTCAGACGTAGCCAGCAGCGCCAATGCAATCACCGTGGTGAACAACGACGTGTACGTAGCTGGCACTACCATGAATGAAAATCGTTGGGACGTCGCCACTTATTGGAAAAATGGCGTTCCTGTTCAGGTTTCTGATCCTGCGAATGGTTTCCCTTATTATGTAAATGGCCTTGCGGTCGATGGGGATAATGTGTATTTGGCAGGATTTGATTTTCAAACCTATGGATGTCCCAATTGCTTTTATGGCTCTAAGGCTCATTACTGGAAATCCAATAATGGTCTTATTACCGAGATACCTTTGTATGATATGAGCTATGACACAGTTTCTACCGAGGCGTATGGAATTGCCTTGTCAGGCTCAAATATATTTGTAGCAGGGTTGCAGGCTTATGATAATAACTATAACATAGTTAAGTATTGGCAGAATAATTTTAATGTCGGAGTAGAAGTAACCCATGATACCTGGGGAATTGCGAATGACATTGCTTTGCGCGGAAATGAAGTGATTTTAGCAGGATTTGATGGATGTCCAAATTTCGGCTGCACAAGAACAGCAAAACTTTGGAATACCGTGGCCAGTAATGTCGTATTCTTGACAGATGGCTTGCTAGACGCAGAAGCTGCCTGCTTATCTGTATCGGGTAGCACCATCTATGCTGCAGGGTATGAAAAAAATCTAGCAGGATTCTATGTTGCTAAATGCTGGATCGTAAATGGAATCGATGTCAATGCAATAACCGTGACCGGAGGCGAGACCGATGCCATGATAAAAGATATATTCATTAAAGATGATGAGATTTTTTTAGCCGGCTACGAGGTGGATCCACAGACCCATATTCGAAACGCAAGATATTGGCGCGTTTACCATAATATGGTTTTGCCGGTAACAGATCAAACTTATTCACCTGCATGGGGCTATTCGCAAGCCAATGGAATATTTGTTAAATGATTAGGTGTTCTCAAATAAATTCGCTGCTCGAATCGCTCTTATTCATTTTTTTTCCCAGTCTCCACTCAAAAATTCCATGGTTCTCCTAATGAAGTCGCTTTCGTTTTTAGGATCCAAGTATGGCGGTAAAGGAAAGTGTCCTGTGTTCGGAACGATCCATAAATGTGAGTTTGGAATATTCTGATACATCCCTAATGCATTTGAAATTGGAGCGAGGCTGTCCTTATCACCGTGAATAATTAATGTTTTTGCATGTATGGTAGACAGGACGTCAGGAGTAAAAGATGGATCACCATAGAGCTGGCTGAAATAATTAAACTGCTTACGAAGAAGAACAGCTTTCTCTCTACCATGTGTGGCAATTTCGCCAGCATTTGGAACGTTTCCCCAGCTGGCTACCATTTCTCTTTGATCTTTGGGATAATAGATATGTCCTGCAATCACCACTGCCCTTTTAACCAGGTCGGGTCTAAGTATGGCAAGTTGCAAAGTAATGGATCCTCCCGAACTTGCTCCAATCAAATACACTGAGTCCAATTTCAAAAAGTCGATCAGACCGATAATGTATTCCGTTGCCCTCTTGTGAAGAAAAACTTTCGTTGTATCCATATAATCAGACCGGCCGTGTCCAGGAAGGTCAACAGCAATGACTCTATATTTTTTGGATAGTTCAGGCACATAGGTTTTCCATAGTGAGGCCGTGGCAAAGAAATGGTGCAACAATACAACGGCCGTTCCCTGGCCTGATTCCTCATAATAAATTTTCAAACCATTAATAGTAGCAAATTTTCCATTTGACGACATCGCCTCTTGGGCTACTCCGTTTGACGTAACAAAGAAGCTGCAGATTAATAAAATGTTGATGAATTTATTATACATAGAAAACAAATGTTTTACTCTTTAATGCTGTTGCTTAATAATATTCCGGATATTATCTGCAATTTATCTATTTTGAATTTTATAATAATTATTTTGAGCCCATACCCCTGTCCGAATTTTCAAATACAACCAATTTTAGAATTTAGATGTTATATACTCATGGCAACGTTATTTGACAATACTCAATTATTCAGTTCAGGTGACTTCGGCAAACAAAACTTCGATATTCCTGATGCCGAGCTTACCCTTTGGGAACATTTTTTCAACCGCGAAGAATCTAACAAGTATTACAAAATACTGTTGGAAGAAACACCCTGGAAGCAGGAACCCATTACCATTCACGGGAAGACGCTGCCCACGCCGCGGCTGACGGCCTGGTACGGAAAGAGACGAAGTTCTACCCCGATCCTGCCAATGACAAAAACGCTTGAGGAAATAAGAGCAAGGATAGAAGCCACAGCGAAGGTGGAATTTACTTCCGTGTTAATGAACTTATACCGGACGGGACAAGACAGTGTTGCCTGGCACCGCGACAAGGAAAAGGAATTCGGTGCCAACCCAATCATCGGTTCCGTCAGCTTTGGTGAAACGAGGCCTTTTGATATCCGGCATAAATTCCGCAAAGACTTAGAAAAGATTCGTATCCCGCTGAGTCATGGAAGCTTTCTTCTAATGGCAGGTCCCATGCAGCACTATTGGGAACATCAGGTGCCGAAGACAGCGAAGGAAATTAAGCCCAGGATCAATCTGACGTTTCGGATCGTGCAGTAGAAATGGTTCGGATTTTGTACTTGGTAATGAGTTGGAAAAATAGGCAAATTGATAAACTGTGACGGCGTTATTAGGTGTAAATAATTACAATCCAATGTCGGAATATATCTATTTAGGCGACAAACTAACCCAACGCGTTTTGAAAGGTCAGAAATGCAGGGCAATTCGCAGACATGACGGAAAATGTATTCGCGGCAGAAACGGAAATATGCTTGTAGAGATAGAAGGAATTCCAGTTGTAATCTTGGCTCGGCATTTAAGAAAAATAAAAACTCAAACAACTTAGATCTTTTAAGAATTTCGAATATAGCCACCCTTCACTGGCTCGTGATATATACAGTAAAATCAACATTGTATTCAACATGAAAATCGGCTACTGTACTTGTGCAGTGGAGTCTCATTAAAGTAGCTTTTAGTGAAATATCCGTAAAACAAATCCTACCTTTTGGCTCTAATAAATGACTGCTATGAAAATGTTTGGGGATAAAATTTATTTGTCAGCCTCAGATCTTTCGACTCATATCGCATGTCCTCACGCTACCCTTCTCAACTTGCAGGAAGCAAAAGGATCATTGGTAGCCCCGGGTAACATCCATGCCTCATTAGACGCACTGCAGAAAAAGGGCGAAGAGTTTGAAAGGGACTATCTAAAGCAATTGAAGGCAAAGGGTAAAATAATTATTGAAATAGATAAAACCAGCGCAAAGACGGCATTGCAGGATACAATCAACGCCATGGTTGGGGGAACTGATATTATTTACCAGGCAAGGCTGCAACATGGTATTTGGAATGGGTGGGCTGATTTCCTTGTAAAAGTAAATAAGCCGGGTAGATTTGGAGAATGGTCATATGAAGTGATGGATACAAAGCTTTCGAGAGAAACTAAAGCTGGGGCAATCTTACAGATCTGTCTATATTCCGAAATACTCAAAGAACTACAAGGCTGCATGCCTGAGTACATGTATATCAACAACCCCAACGGTGAGCATCAATTCAGAGTCGATGATTACATGGCTTTTTACAGAACTATGAAAAGTAAATTAATGCAGGCTATCGTAGTCGCTGGTGGCGGATACCCTGATCCTGTGCCTCATTGTGATATTTGTAAATGGTGGACGCTTTGTAATGACCGCAGGCGTAAAGATGATCATCTGACTTTCATCGCCGGTATGGGAAAACTTCAAATTCAGGAAGTGACGGAACAGAAGATTACTACATTGGAATCAATGGCTGAAATACATACTGCCATTTCGTGGAAACCAAAAAGAGGTTCTGTTGAAACATATAAGCGGCTTGCTCATCAGGCTAATCTCCAACTGAAGTGGCGAGTAACTAAATCTCCGGTATTTGAAATCCTTCCCATGGAAGAGAATTTCGGATTTTTCAAGTTACCTGAACCATCCCCGCACGATATGTTTTTCGATTTTGAAGGAGATCCCTTTGTTGGCACTGCAGGTCTTGAATATTTATTTGGCTGGCTATACCAGGATGAATATCATGAACTGTGGGCAAAAAATGAAGCTGAAGAAAAAGTCAGCATTTGAAAATTTCATGGAGACTGCAATGAAGATTCTTGACACAGACCCTGGAATGCATATCTATCACTTTGGCGCTTATGAACAATCCACGCTTAAACGACTCGCCGGAAGGTGGGCAATAAAGGAAGAGGAATTGGATCGGCTGTTAAGAGCAGGGGTTTTTGTAAACCTTCACACCCTTACGCGGCGTGCGATACGAGCTGGAGTCGAGAGTTATTCGCTCAAAGACCTGGAGAAGCTACATGGGTATTTGCGTGAAGTCGATTTGAGAACCGTTGGTCCACATAAATTATTATACGAGGGACTGCTTGAAAGCGGCAGCATAGATGATGTTGACGAAGAGACAAAGTCAATCGTAAGGACCTACAATAAAGATGATTGTATATCAACAAAATTTTTGCGCAACTGGCTGGAAACTGAAAGAATCAAGTTAATAAGCACCGGAATGATTATTCCGCGTCCTGCAACGCGGAGATGGCGAGCCCACAGAGAATATCACAGAGCATCAATTGCGCATCCAGCCATTGTTTGATGCGCTGGTTCATGACGTTCCTTTTGAAAGAGAAAAACGTAATAATGAACAGCAGGCCAATTGGTTGTTGGCAAACATGCTTGACTGGTACCGGAGAGAGAAAAAATCTTTTTGGTGGGAGGTTTTTCGTCTGCAGGATCTCACTGATGAGGAATTACTTGAGGAAAAGGATCCCTTGTCAGGATTAGTATACACGGGAAAAAGAGATCCGTTGAAAAAAAGTTTCATTGATCACTACATATTTCCTGACCAGGAAACGACCTTAACTGAAAGCAAAAGCGTCAACTTTAAAGGCGAAAGTGTTGGGACAATTCATTCGATTAGATTTTGACAGAAGAATTATTGGTATTAAGAAAACCAGGGTTTCATTGGATATTCACCCTACACATCTTATCAGCACAGATTATATTCCGGACAAAGTAAAGGAGGACGCAATTATCCGTCTCGCTGATTGGGTTATTCAAAACGGCATTGACGCTAGTGGCAGCTATAGGGCCGGCCGTGACCTTTTGTTAGGATTGCTTCCGCGTACAGCAGGTAATAATCCTTTATTGAATTCTGCCCAGGATCAGGCAATTGAATGGGTTAATACATTGGACAGCGGCGTGCTACCAATACAAGGCCCGCCGGGTACAGGAAAAAGTTATACTGCTGCAAGGATGATTCTCTCACTTATAAAAGCGGGCAAAAAGATCGGGGTGACCGCATTAAGTCATAAAGTAATTACGGGCCTTTTGGAAAAAGTTGTGGAGGAAGCAAGAAGAGAAAAATTGAATGTCAGAATTGTTCAAAAGGTGAGGAAGCCGCAGAACAATAGAAATGCGAGCTGGATAGAGGTGGATGACAACTTAGACGTTCTTAAAAACCTACGTGAAGGCTTCCAGGTTGCTGCCGGAACATCATTCATGTGGGCAAGTGCCGATTTTTTCGAGGCAGTTGACGTAATGTTTGTAGATGAGGCTGGCCAGCTAGCACTGATCGATACTATGGCTCTTTCACATGCAGGAAGGAACCTTGTTTTATTGGGAGACCCGCAGCAATTAAAGCAACCGCAAAAAGGCAGTCATCCCGAAGGCACTGAAGTATCTGCGCTTGAACATATCTTACAGAGATGAAAAAACCCTGCCTCCGGAAAAGGGTGTGTTTCTTGATAAAACATGGCGGATGCATCCTGTCATCAACAATTTTATTTCAGAATTATTCTATGAAAGTAAACTAAAGCCCATGCCAGAAAATGAGCATCAAACGCTGGAAGGCAAGACCAAATACAAGAAGCCTGGAATATATTTTGAGCCGGTAGTACACTCCGGAAATCAGAACTGCTCCCTGGAAGAAGTTGAAAAAGTGAAAGAAATAGTTAAGGAGCTCTTGGCGTCAGAACTCATCTGGATAAATGGCCGGAAGGAGAAAGAAGAAGTCTTTGCTCATAATATTAAGATCATTACGCCATACAATGCTCAGGTAAATGAACTCCAGAAGGCTTTAGAGGATATTCAGATTGGAACGGTTGACAGGTTCCAGGGGCAGGAAGCTCCAATCATTATTTTATCGATGGCTACCTCCACTCAGGATGATGCACCAAGGGGTATGGAATTTTTATACAGTTTGAACAGGTTTAATGTTTCGGTATCACGTGCGAGGGGAGTATTTATTATGGTTGCAAATCCCAGCCTTATTCGAACCCGAATGCCGCTCACCGTATCAGATGAAATTGGCAAATGCCTTTTGCCGCTATCTCGAAATGTCCAGAGACGTCGAGTCAGGTAATTAATACATTCAAGTTGCCAGACGCCCAATCTAATGCGAAGACGGCCCGCGAGAGTTTCGATATCTTTCCCCTGTAATTTCATATCAGAGGATTTCAGAATTATGTAAAATTGGATTTGTTCCGGCCGCAAAAACGAGGTGATCAGCGGTTTTTTAGACAACCGTATCGGGACAATCAAAGCCTACCCTAACAAGTGCATTCTTTCATTTTACCCCAGGGCATCCCGTTTTTCGCCAATGGACTGACGGATGAATATCTTCGTATTTCTTATCATGGCCACCGAGCAAAGGATAGATCTTTTAACGCAACGCTAAAAACTGATTTTGATAAAAGCATGGGCCATATTAAAATGTGTTGCCTGTAATGCCCATCATACTCCTAAGTGGCTGCCAATCTTTAAAGTTTCCTTCACTAACAAATCAAGGTCGGACTGTTGTGTTCTTTGATTGACAATACAGACACGAATTGCATATTGACCGTTTAAAATAGTTGACGAAGGTGATGCAATTCCTTGCTCTTGAAGTTGTATCAAAATTTCTTTGTTCAGGATATTCAGTTCTTCGTTTGACAAATCTTGCTTTTTATACCTGTAACAAACAATATTCATAGTGACTGGTGTCAGCACCTCTAAATCTCTTTCTTGTTTGATAATTCGTTCCAAATAAAAAGCCTGCAAAATATTTTTGTTTATTATCTCAACATATTTTTCTAAGCCGTGTTCTTTTAGTGACATCCATACCTTTAAGGCTTTAAAACCTCTTGACAACTCAAGACCATAATTGTTTATTGGTTCAAGACCGCCAGCCAAACCTCTTTCTTCTTGTCGCAAATAATTTGGCGTAACCGAAAATGAATCTCTATGTGCCTGTCCATCTTTTATCAAAACGCAACCTATTTCATAAGGCATACACATCCACTTGTGCAAATCAAAAGCAACGCTATCTGCTTGTTCAATCGCTTTTAGTTTCTCTGCGTATGCGGGAACTAATTTTGCTAATGCACCAAAAGCGCCATCAATGTGAAACCATAAATTATACTTTTTGCAGACTTCCCCCAATTCGTCCAATGGGTCAATTGCTGCGGTATTGACAGTTCCTGCATTTCCAACAATACAGAAAGGTGCAAAGCCATCGGCCAAATCTTTTTCAATGGTACTTAACAATTTTGAAATATCAATTTGGTACTTGGCATTTAGGCTGATTTTTCTAACTGAGTCTGTTCCCAAACCTAATACCTCTGCAGCTTTTTGTATGCAACTATGAGTTTCAGTTGAACAATACATAACCATTTGACCTGCAACTGCTCTTATCCCTTCCTTACGGACATTCCTTTGAAGTTGATAGTTTCTTGCCACGTTTAATGCAGTAATATTAGCCATTGATGCACCACTTAATAATATGCCTGTTGCGGTATCAGGATAATTCATCATTTGCCTGCACCAATTAACTACCTGCTTATCTACATACATCGCAGAATGTTCACCAATAGTAACATTGGGGTTCATTGCAGCAGCAAGCATTTCAGCTAAAACACCTATTGGGGTTCCTGTTCCCTGCACCCAGGCAAAAAAACGGGGGTGAATATTACCTTTATTATATGGCAATATATTAGTTTTAAATTCCTGATAAACAGTGTCAATATCAGAAGGCTTTTGAGGTATTGAAACATCAAAGCTGTTTTTTACTTCTTTTGGTATATTTTGCCAAATAGGTTTACTGCCTATAGTTTTCAAATAATCCATTACATCATCAATCATTTGATGACCAAGTTCTCTCATTTGTGACCAGTCTTGTGGGTCAAGTGTACTGTCTAAATCCGTAACATGTCTCATATCACTTGTCAATAATTCTACTCTAAATTATCCTGTGCAGTTACAATGGTATTTTTTAGATCATTTCTTACTCAATGGTCTCATAATTCAAGTCATAAAAATACAGTCACATAGAATGATTAGAAACCCGAATCTTGCGATGTTTTGACAGGAGTCAGGCAACATAGGTATTGCCAATAGTGGGGCTGGACGTAGAAGCAATCGGCTGCATCATGATCACCTTTGGTTCAGGCGGAAGGAACGGCGCTCGCTGCGATTAAGATCATTGACGCACTGAATATTCAGCAATGCGATTTGCTGAGTTATTCATTAGGATGTTTTATTCTTTCTAATTTAATCGGGTTAATATAATAATGAATTAATTATCTATGAAGTCGTTACCCCTACTCCACACGTTCCGTAATAGGATCTGGTTTCTCACCCAAAAATTCAACCCAGGTCTTTTTCATACAAGGATAATGTTTAGCAGCCTCTGCAAGACTCATGAAAGCAACTAGGTTGTCTTCGAACCTTTTTGCTATTGTAGCGTCGCTTAAATCACCATCAGCAGTAAATGATTTGTGAGCTATCGCTAATGAAAACATATCAGGAAAAACCCGTGCTCCAAGGTGCTCAAAAGGTATCCTGAGTGACCAGAGTCCCCGGTTACCACCAACCATAGAAGGAGAAGCAGACATCAATAAAGCATGCCGCTCATTAAATGGTTGCGGACGAAGTCGCGAAACCCAGTCAATACTATTTTTCAGAAGGCCCGGCATCGAAGCATTGTATTCAGGAGAAGAAATAATGAATGCATCGTTTTCCAAAAGTCTTTTTCTGAATTCCACTGCACCGGGCGGAATTGCAAAGTTTGCTTCTAAATCCTGATCAAAAGAAGGGCAATCAAATTCATTCATGGTTGCAAGATCCACGTCGCCGTTATTCTTCTCAATTAGTTTTGCCGCTAATTTTATTAAACTGCTATTCAAAGAAAACTCTCTTAACGAGGCTGAGAAAAGAAGAAAACGCATTTTCTGATTCGCTTTTTGTTGATCCATTTTATTCTGATTTAGTAAATTCTATCCTATTTAACGTTAACCCCTGGAATGAGATCGGTTTTATTATTATCCCAAAATTATTACAACAAGTTATCCATCTTTTCTACTATCAATAAGTATAGGGGAAACTACCCAGTTTTCAGTGTCAGAAGGCACGAAAGTGATATCAGTCAGAATTCTCTTGCGCTTTATGAAGAGATACCGGTCAATATAGCTAAACTAGGCTTCCGGTCAATGAATGTCTCCGTTTAATGATTATTACAATGAAAAAGTTAAAAGAAAGAACACGGAAATTAAATTTTATTTGATGGAAATTGAGGAATTGTTGGAGCCGCAAATCACAATAATACGAAGCGAGAATGAGTGGCGAAATGCCAACCATTTGAACTCCTTATTTATAACTTATTACTTATTACTTATTACTTATTACTTCTCGCCAAGTGGAGCTGAGGGATTTCCAACCTTCATGAAATAAAACTTAATCTCCGCCATATTTCTATGATATTCAATATTTTATCAAAGACTATCATTAAGTCGGACTCTTGAATATTTCCCACGTCTCCAAAAGTACACCAGCTTATAAAGATCTATTTCAAAAATAAAAAAATATGTCCAATATACATGTTTAGCTTTCTATTCAACATTCGAATTTATCGACATATATAATGCAGGCAGGACGTTTGTTTTTCTTTCATGAGGCATTGCATTATAGCAAAGTGGACATAGGCTTACCAAGGAAATAGCTACTGGTATTGGCCAGTTTCCAAAGGTGATTGAAGGGGCGGATTACAAGCAGACGTTTGGGTTTACTTACGGAATACAAATATTGCTGTATGTATGAACCAGGTAAATTAAAAAACGGTTTGAAAGAGTTTTTCTGTAACGCAATTGATACTGCAGTAGAAACGATGTGGAGTTTCGTAGATACAGGCAACGAATTAAACAGTGTACAAATACGTTCCATGAACCGATTCTTGAATTGGTATTGGCAATGGGTTCTTATAGAGGACTCGACAGGCAAGGGAAACTTAGAGGGGATTATCTCAATTCTGTTTGATAAGCCAGTTATTGAATTTGCCGGTGCCCCAATGGAGTTAAGAGCACATAGAACGTTTTACAAGTTGAACAACCGTTATTGGTAAGTGCTTCGCACTTTATCAATTAAGACATTTCGACTATTTAGTTTGTAAATAATGCACAATTTTAGAAAATTGTTTTTAGGCTAAGCGATTCCTGAATTCACTTGGGGTTACACCTAACAATTTTTTTACATAACGCGTGAAAAAGGAACGGCTTGAAAATTCCATTTTATCGGCGATCTCCGCAATGTTTAGATGTTTATTTTTCAGTAGTAGTATAATTCTCTCTTTGGCGTACCGTTGTATCCATTCCGATGCGGTAACATCCGTATTTTGTTTACATACGTAATTCAGATGCTTCGCCGTAATGTGCAGGTGATTGGCATAAAACTGCACCTCACGTTCTTGCATACAATGTTCATTTACCAGGTGCATAAACTGCTCGTATAGCGATCCGCTTTCTACAGTGCGTTTCCGGCGTTCATATTCATTAGCAAAGATGTGCCACATGTCAAAAAGGAACAGTTGCATCTGTAATTGCTGTGTTTCATTGTAAAAAAGGTGTCCTCTTTCCAAATATCGATTATACAATAGTGAGAAGTTTGATACAACTTTTATCTTGTCCTTATCGTGCAAATGCAATATAGGATTCGCCCTGGAATGCAATATGACATCAATGCTCCAGCTTTGGTCAGGAATATTATTGTCCAGAAAATCTCTTTCTACAAATAAAACATTCCCTTTAAAATTTTTTGAAAATGTTACGTCTGTCAATTGGCTATCGGCAAACCAAAATACAAATTCACCGCTTTTAGCTGAATATTTTTTACCATTGAAAACAAAGCTCATACTCCCCCTGCTGCAAAAAATATGCGTATGAAAATGCTGTAAATAAGTTATCCGGGAACTGCAACATTTCCAGATGATTCAGCAAAGATGATCTTCTCCATTATACTTTATTCATTGTACTAAATCTGATGCTATCGTAAGATACGTAATATTTGAAACTATTATGCGTAATAAGTGTACCATTTAGCTTATAAAGCTACGACTACCTTTACAGAAGTAAAGAATATAAAACATGGATCGTACAACATAACAGATATTTTTCAAAGGTTATTAAAGGGTGAAGCTGTTCCGTTCAATGATCCGGATTATTTCAGGATTATTAAGGCTTGTAATGATACCCGGAAATTGCTGTCTCGGTTGAATGCTGCATCGGAACCGGAAGAAATCAGAAATCTGATCGGTAAGATCATTGGTTTTAAAGTTGACGCCACTACTATGGTTTTCCCGCCATTTCAAATCAACTATGGAAGGAATACAAAGATTGGCAGGGGCGTGTTTATCAATTTTGATTGTACGTTTCTGGATCTGGGAGGGATTACCATCGAAGATAACGTCATGCTGGCTCCCAAAGTAAGTCTGTTATCTGAGGGACATCCTATTGGTACAAATGACAGACAAACGCTAACTGCAGGCAAAATTCATATTAAAAAGAATGCATGGATCGGGGCTGGTGCTATCATTTTACAAGGGGTAACTATTGGCGAAAATGCTGTAGTAGCCGCAGGTGCAGTGGTGTCTAAAGATGTTCCTGCAAATACCGTTGTTGGCGGCATCCCTGCCAAACACATTAAAAACATTAATGAATAAAAAGAATATTATGAAACCAGTATTCACATCCATAGCCTTGTTGATCTGCATCCAGCTTTTTGCCTGCTGCAATAAGAATAGTGCTATTACAAGCAGTCCTGATAATGTTTTAAATACAGACAGTATGAAACTGAAAATAACAATCGGCACAAATGCTTTCACTGCCACACTCTACAACAATCCAACAGCAACAGCATTTAAGACAAGGTTGCCCATGACCATTAACATGAGAGAGTTGAATGGTAACGAAAAGTATTTCGATTTGCCTAATAATTTGCCAGCGAATGCATCAAATCCCGGAACTATACAAGCAGGAGATTTGATGTTGTACGGCTCTAACACTTTAGTGCTTTTCTATAAATCATTTTCAACATCGTATAACTATACAAGGCTTGCACGAATTGACAATCCTTCAGGATTAGCTGCTGCATTGGGTTCAGGTAATGTAACAGTAAAGTTTGAATTAGAGTAAAAACAAAAATTTAATAAACAATCAATAGAATAATTATGAAACGAATAACAATTATAGCATTAATGTCCATCATGTTTTTTGGGCAATCGTATGCACAGAATAAACAAAATGAGCAATCGAATAACAACAGTAGTTATGGAACAAATATCTCCAGCCGCATATACCACTTTTAAGGTAAGCAACAACGTTACCATGTATAAGGTTAGTTTTCAAAACCAATACAAGATGAACGTTGCAGGGCATCTTTTTATTCCTAAGAGTTTAGATACGAATAGTAAACATGCTGCTATTATTGTAGGTCATCCAATGGGTGCAGTAAAAGAGCAAAGTGCCGATGTATATGCATCAAATATGGCTGAGCGTGGCTTTATCACTTTGGCAATTGACTTATCTTTTTGGGGAGAAAGTGATGGCGACCACGAAACGTTGTTGCACCTGATATATATGCAGAAGATTTTAGTGCAGCAGTTGACTTTTTAGGTACTCGTTCATTTATTGACAGGAACCGGATTGGTGTACTTGGCGTATGTGGCAGTGGTAGTTTTGTCATCAGTGCCGCTAAGATTGACCCACGTATGAAAGCTATCGCTACCGTTAGTATGTACGATATGGGATCAGCAAGCCGTAATGCACTAAATCATTCGCAAACACTTGAGCAAAGAAAGAAGGCTCAGGCAGAAGCTGCCGAGCAACGTTATGTAGAATTTACAGGTGGTGAAACGAAATACACAGGTGGCACAGTGCATAAACTTAGATGCAAACACACATCCTATTCAACGTGAGTTTTATGAGTTCTACCGTACCCCAAGAGGTGAATACACACCAAAAGGAGGTTCGCCTGAAACCACAACGCATCCTACACTTTCCAGCAATGTTAAGTTCAATAACTTTTATCCCTTTAATGACATAGAAACAATTTCTCCCCGTCCTATGCTTTTCATTACAGGAGATAAAGCACATTCAAGAGAGTTTAGTGAGGATGCTTACAAACGTGCCGCCCAACCAAAAGAATTGGTTATTATTCCGAATGCAGGTCACGTAGACTTATATGATAAAACGGACCTCATTCCATTTGATAAATTGGAAACATTCTTCAAACAACACTTAAAGGAGAATAACGGCAATAAAACAGTGCAAGTCGAAACGACTGGTTCAGCAAAGGAGAATGTATTAAACAAGTAAAACTAAATAGTATGAAAGCATTATTGATATCCGCAATCGCTTCATTGGCACTGCTGACAACAAGTTGTATGGAAGACAAATCAGAAAACAATAAGAAAGAACTGAACGCCATTTTCCCGAAAGGTGAAAAAGGACCGGCAGAAAACTTTACAGGAAATGCCTGGGCAGCCCCCTTAGTAGATAATGATAGCATATACAATACGGTTGTGGGAAACGTCTACTTCGAGCCGGGAGCAAGAAGCAATTGGCATACACATCCATCAGGTCAGATATTGATTATAACAGATGGTGTGGGTTATCACCAAATAAAAGGTCAACCAAGACAAACAATCAAAAAAGGTGATGTAGTAAAGTGTCCGCCTAATGTAGAACATTGGCATGGTGCAAGCCCTGATACCGGTATGCAACAGATGTACATTTTACCTAAGACAGAGAAAGGTATAGTGACCTGGTTACAGAAAGTAACCGATGAAGAATACAACAATTTAAAGTAGTCCCCTTGTAGCTGTGTCTTTAGATAGTGAACAATTGATTCAATTGCGCATCACCAGATTTCCTGGCTTGTTGTAACACCCTTAGTCCACTATTTAAGATAAATCCTTTCAATTTGAGCTCCTGATTAAAGACCTGTGTTACTAGTGAATCCGGCATTCGTGGATCTTTTATCAGCAATGAAGGAGCAATTTCGAAATACATCCATGTATTTTCCAACCACTTCAATTTTTCTAATTCTGCTAGGTAGGAAAAGTTCTTTTCCATGTGGTTAAACAACATATTTGTACTTCGCACGAAATACTGTTCCGCTTCAACATAATCGCCGAGTTCCATACAAGAAACACCTACGTTTGAAAGTGCAATGGCATACTCAGGATTATCTTTTCCTACGAGTTTTTCAAGGGTATTCAGCGCCCTTTCATGGAATAATTTTGACTTTGCAGAGTCGCCCAACTTACTATATATAAGAGCAAGAGCAGAAACACCTCCAGCATACTCTCTACTGTTTTCCCCCAAAATCGTTTGATAAATAGATAGAGACTTCTCATAAAGAGCTATTGCTGGCTTAAAAGCATTAGTGTCCGATTGAAGGCCTGCCAGTTGTTTTAGAAGGGAAGCAAAAAAAAGATTCTTCTCCCCCATGGCGGCCTTACATGCCGAAATTGCCTGATTGTAGTAATCTTCCGCTACCGAATAATTATTCCTTTTCATATTAATATACCCCATATCACTGAGGCTCTTGATAAAAGAAGGATGTTTTTCACCAACAAGAGCTTTCCGGATTTTCATCGCATTAAAAATCAAGCTTTCTGCCGTGATAAAGTCCTCTCTTCTGCTATATACACCAGCCACTTGAACCAATGTTTCCGCAACACTCAGATCCATTTCCCCAAACTTCCTTTTTCGAATTTCCAGCGCCTTCTTAAACATTTGTTCGGCCAGAGAAAGATTGCCGCTGATCTGATAAATGGCACCCAAACTGCTAAGGCTCTCGGCAACTTGTGGATCTTCGGGGCCTAATGCCGATACTCTAATTGAAAAGGATTGTTTAAAAAGATCCAACGCCATCTCATAATTGCTCATCTTGCCATATAGCCGGCCCAGGTTATTTATGGCTTTTGCATAATCCGGATGCTTTTCACCAAGTACTTTTTTATAAATTGGAATTGCTTCAATATATAGTGGGAGGGCCTTTGAATAATCGTCTATTTCGTCATATAGAAAGGCGAGATTGTTGAGGGCTGTAGCCTAAAGAACGGATTTAGAACCTGTTTCTTTTAAAGCCGCCGCCTTTGCAAGTTTTGCAAATTCCACGGCATCCGAATATTTGCCTTCGTTTTTAAAAGCAACAACTTTTGCGGATAGTGATTCATAGCTTTGACCAATTGTACTCAAGCATATAAATAGCGAGAAAATAAACAAGAAGTTTTGGCGTATAGCTTTTTAGTGAAATGAGAAATATTTTTGTTATTAATAAATATACTGAATTTTTGTTTGCGAAGGAGGCCTTAGGTCAAAAGCGATGGACTGTGATATTCATGCCAACTTAGAACTTCTAAAACCAATTCTAACATTGAATAACATGTCGAAATCATTCTCCGATAATTTCATAAATTTAACTTTGGAATTAAGCAAATAATGTATCAAAAGGCCAGAGAAGTCATGCATTCCCTGAAGTTTTTAAAAATGACCAATTTGAAGCTCTTATTTCCAATAATTATTTTGGCATTGGTTTGCTGTAAAAATAAGCATCCAAATAAATCACTGAAGAACCCTTCTGAAAAGATAGTAGTAGCAAAGGGTCGTGTTTCAAAGGCTGATATTTCGCAAGCAAAAAAAATTCTCGCCGGTAAACCTAAGGCTACAACAGCTGTTAATCCACCAAACGTTTTTACAAACAAAAATACACATCTTGCAAGAGCGCCTAAGAATGTAAAGGTTGGATTGCCCGAAGTTTATGTCCCCGGCAAAGACTCCGTCGTTGCCCCTAGAATAGTTACTTTGATACAAAATTCAATTACTGCAGGAATACCTGAAATAGTGATTGCGAAGAATTTCTCAACCCATGATATGAATTCAAAGGTTTTTAGCTCGTTTGGTAAAATGGAAGGGTTACGAAATGACATGGTGAACTGTATGCTTGAAGATCGAAATGGCAACATTTGGTTGGGTACGGAAGGTAATGGAATGGCTAGATATGACGGAATGAATTTAACCTATTACTCGAATAAACAAGGACTGGTAAATAACTTCGTTCGCTTCTTAGCTGAGGATAGATTTGGTAATCTATGGTGTGGTACTTACGGAGGGTTATCTAGGTTTGACGGAAAATATTTCACGAATTTCACTACGCAGGAGGGATTACCCCACAACCTCATTAACTATATAAAGGAAGACAAAAAGGGAAATCTCTGGTTTAGTTCTGCCGGTGGGGGAGCATTCAAATTTGACGGCAAAAACATTACGGTTTATGGTCTAAAGGAAGGGTTAAATAATTGGGTCGGTGACATCCTGGAAGACAAACACGGAAATCTGTGGTTTGGAACCGACACAAGGGGTGTATCAATATTTGATGGCAATAAATTTGAAAATTATACAGCAAAAGAAGGACTATACAATAATGTTGACCATTTCCTAGAAGATAAACTTGGAAATATTTGGCTTTCCTCGGGAGAAAATGGATTATTTAAATACGATGGCAAATCCTTTTTTGAGTTTACTCCAAAAGATGACTCCGCATGCACTGATGTTTCTTACATGCTACAAGATAAATCTGGTAACCTTTGGATTGGGAGCTATTCTCATGGTGTCACCAGGTATGATGGCAATAATTTCTCGAACTATACACAAAGAGATGGAATCAATAGTAATACGATTTCAGCTATTCTCCAGGACAAATCCGGAGCATTATGGTTCGGTACTGTTGGCTATGGCATTTCAAAATATGATGGAGAATCCTTTACTCACTTTAATAAGCACCAGGGTTTGGGTGGAAATCGCGTGTGGGGAATTTTTGAAGATAAACAAGGTCATCTTTGGCTCAGCTTACTCGACGGTGGATTGACTGAGTTTGACGGGAATTCATTTAGGCATTTTACTCAAAAAGATGGATTTACAAATGGGACAGCTTATCAAACCTGTCAGGATAGTTTAGGAAATCTTTGGTTTACAACTGGGGAACACGGAATATTCAAATACGACGGTCACTCATTCTTGAATTATTCAATAAATGAAGGATTAGCCAGCAATTGGGTAGGGACTATATTTAAAGATAATCTTGGAAATCTTTGGTTGGGCACCTCCGAGAATGGGGTAATAAAATTTGACGGCAAATATTTTACCAACTTTACGGAGCAAGAAGGCTTGTCTAGTAATAGTGTATGGAGAGTTATACAAGATAAGTTGGGAAACATCTGGTTCGCAACTAGAGATAGCGGAATTTGCAAATTTAATGGTGAACGGTTTACAACGTATGGTATTAAAGAAGGGCTTAGTAGCAATACTGTAACTAGCCTAGTAGAGGATCAGGAGGGTAATATTTGGATCGGGACTCTCGGTGGGGGGGTGTGTAAGTATGATGGAAAAACCTTTACGTATTATGGTGAGGAAGATGGATTACGTAGTAATGAAATTTGGAGCATTCTAAAAGACAGGTCCGGAAATCTTTGGTTTGGAACTGGTCTAGGTTTAAGCAAATTAGTAATCAAGAATGGATCAACCAGCTTCAAAACGTTTACACAAGAGGATGGTTTTACTGGTATAGGTTGCAATTTAAACGCTATTTGCGAAGATAAATCAGGAACTATCTGGGTTGGAGCAAATGATAGGCTAACGGCTTTCCTTCCAAGTGGAAGGAAAAAGGATACTCTGCCACCAAACATTCAATTGATTGGCCTATCAATTTTCAATGAAAGTATACCATGGGATAAGCTGGATCGCAATCATGACACCAGTATAACACTAGGAAATGGTGTCAATATTGACGGTGCAAAATTCGACAGCTTGTCTCGCTGGTACAATCTTCCAGAAGGCTTAAGCCTAAAATATAAAAACAATTCTTTGACTTTTTATTATATCGGAATTACAACCAATTCACCCACAAAGGTAAAGTATCAATACAAACTACAGGGAAACGATGAGAACTGGAGTACACCAACGAGTCGAACAGATGTCACTTACGGCAACTTGTCATCGGGTACCTATACTTTTAAAATAAAGGCCATTAATAGTGAAGGCTATTCAAGTGACGAATATCTTTATTCGTTTATTATTCGCCCTGCCTGGTGGAATACATGGTGGGCTTATGTTATTTTTGGACTTGTATTCTTTGGGATAATTTGGGGAATAATAATTTACAGATCTCGTCAATTAAAAATAAAGAATCTAATTCTTGAGAAAAAGGTAACCAGTCGGACTCATGAGCTCAAACAATCACTGCAAGAGCTTAAGGACACACAAAATCAGTTAATACAAAAGGAAAAAATGGCCTCACTTGGAGAACTTACAGCTGGCATAGCGCATGAAATACAGAATCCCCTAAACTTTGTCAACAATTTTTCAGAGGTGAATATAGAACTGATTGCAGAAATGAGGAAAGAAATCGCAAAAGGAAATTATACAGAAGTCGAGGAGATAGTGACAGATATTAAAGAAAATCAAGAAAAAATCTATCATCATGGCACAAGGGCTGATGCGATTGTAAAAGGAATGCTGCAACACAGTCGCAAGAGCGGGGGAATAAAAGAGGCCACTGATATAAATAGTTTAGCAAATGAACACTTGCGCCTATCTTATCATGGGATAAGGGCCAAGGATAATTCATTCAACATCTCGATAAAATCTGATTTTGACCAGAACATCACAAGGATAGATATCATCCCAGAAGATATTGGGCGAGCTCTGGTAAATTTATACAATAATGCATTTTATGCAGTTAATGAAAAGAAAAAACGATTACCTGATGCTTTTGACCCAACCGTAACTGTGAGTACAAAGATCGTTAACAGCTGGGTTGAAATAAGAGTACATGATAATGCGGATGGGATTTCCTCGAAAGTGTTAGACAAAATATTTCAACCATTTTTTACGACCAAACCCACGGGCCAAGGAACTGGGTTGGGCCTTTCATTGGCTTATGATATTGTAAAAGCCCACGGAGGTCATTTAAGAGTAGAAACTAAAGAAGGCGAAGGATCACAGTTTATCGTTGAATTGCCAATAAAATAGCTTGCATGGATGAAGCCAAAGTTGGCCATACAAGTAGCAGCCTGGACAGTAGCTTTCAATTTCATCCAATCGGACATGTGAAACGCTAGCGCTTCAAATAACTCAAGCGATAAGGAATAAACTATACTTAATATAATAGCAATTAAAAAGCTTGGGACAGCCTTTGTCGCATATAAACCCGCCTATACATTATAACGAACTAAACTTTTTTGGATACTGTGGCGAAATTGGGTGGAGAGATCTTCCCTCTTGAACTACCTAACTCAATAAGATATAAATAAAATAATTATTTGTTAGCAAATTTAATCACTCACCAAATCACTCACCTAAAGAAATGCATTGAATTCTCCCCTATCTAAGGGAAAATAATCATGGACACTGTAAGCCTTGAACCAGAATATTTTAAATCTTGCAAGCACCTTATTGAAAATTGGTTTACAATCACTCACAATAATTAATGTCGTAGTGTTTTTCTCCTCTGACACGGCTTGTCTCCAAAATTACACCATGTTTGTATTATGTGGGATGCCCCATCCGATTAGGATTTTCTGCCTGCGGGTGGAGAAGATGGCCTAATCGTGGGGCATCTAAATTAACTATCTTTATTTCTCGGGATTGCTAATCAAAAATGGCTCAGATGGCGACCCACAGTCTTATGATGAGGACGATTGTATTTCTTTGGGCTCTGCTAGTTATTGAAAAAAGCTTTTCGCAAAGCAACGACTTACGATTTGAACATATTACTACCGAAGAGGGGCTCGGAACCTTAAATACCACGAGCATTTTCCAGGATAGCAAAGGATATGTTTGGTTTGGAACTTTAGCCGGCCTGATCAAATATGACGGTAATTCTCTTAAAAGGTATCAGCATAATCCTTATGATTCAACTACGCTTTCCCAAAATGCCGTTTATTTTATCTGGGAAGATAAATCGGCTGCCATTTGGGTGGGCACTTCGGAAGGTTTGTGTAAGTTCGACAGGACCACTGAAAAATTCAGACGATACCGGCCCAATCCAAAGGCAAAATTTTGGAATCCGAATATTTCCACAATTAATCAGGATATTGAGGGCATGATTTGGGTAGGCACTTATGCTGGCGGACTATGTCGCTTTGATCCGAAGAAAGGGGTGTTCCTTGATGACGAAGGATTCGACATCGTTAAGGATAGTGTTGACTACATTTACACCATTTATAAAGACCAGGCAGGAACGCTTTGGGTGGGGCATCAGTTCGGGCTACACGAAATCAATCTGACTAAGAAAAAAGCTGGTCTTGCTGATGTAAAACTCTTGCCGCTACAATCTGATCCTAATGATCCAAATAGCCTAAGTAACACTACGATTAGCTCCATCCTTGAAGATCGGCAAGGTATTTTGTGGCTTTGCACTGATAAAGGCTTAGTCAGTATTGACCGAAAGCGTGGAACAGTCCAGCGTTATCGGAATGAACCTAAGAACATTCATTCTATCGGTAGCAATGATCTGGCTGTATGGGGCGGTAAGTCATTAGTAGAAGACAAAGAAGGCAATTTGTGGATCGGTAGCAACAACGGATTATATAAATTCAACAAAGACCGAACTTCATTTTCCAATTATTATCGCGATCCCAATAATTCTTATAGTTTAAATTCAGATAGTGTCTGGTCCTTGTTGATTGATAGCGCTGGATCGTTATGGGCCGGTTCTTTTGCGGCAGGCCCTAATAAGACAGATTTAGAGGAACAAGCATTTAATTTCATCAGTCTTAGCCTAGGGCAGGTTAATTCCCTAATGGGAAATGAAATCACCTCCATTTTGGAGGACCGTTCCGGTATAGTATGGATAGGGACAAAGGATAATGGATTGAATAGCTGGAACAGAAAGTCCAATCAGTTCTCCAATTTCAGGAATCATCCGTCGAATCCAAAGACGTTAAAATATAATATGGTTCTTGATATTCTGGAAGATAAGGAGGGTCGTCTTTGGGTTTGCAATGGAGAAATGTTGTCGGAGTTCAATAAACAGACTTCAACTTTTACCCATTTTCAAAGCAATGTAAAAAACGCTAACCAGTCCGTGTTCTCAGGTATCCTTTCTATTACAGAAGACCATAACGGGATGCTGTGGCTTGGAACAGGGAATGGTATAAAGCGTTTCGACAAGAAAACCCACCAGTTTGAACATTTTTATTATAACCCTTTCGATTCGAATGGTGTCAGTGATTATACGGCTAATGCGATTTTTGCCGATTCAAGGAATAATATCTGGGTGGGAAATGGAAGCATGCGAACTGACAGATTTGATCAAAGCATCAAAAAATGGAAGCACTTTAAGAACGATTCCGAGGATTCAAATTCCATCAGCGCAAATATCGTAATGAATTTTTTGGAGGATGAAGAAGGCAAGATTTGGATGGGTACTTATTCAGGCGGACTATGTTATTTTGATTATCAAAAAAACAAATTTACCACCTTTACCGAAAAGCATGGACTGCCTGAAAATTCGGTTTATTCATTCATAGATGACAAGCAGGGTGGTTTATGGCTAGGAACTATGAATGGACTTTCCCATTTTAGCCGTGCTACCGGGACATTCACGAATTATGATGAGCAGGATGGTTTGCAGAGCAATAGGTTTGATGCTGGTGGTACGGGCGACCTCACATCAGGCAGCAGTTTCATGGGCAGGGACGGCATCTTGTATTTTGGCAGCAAAAATGGAATAATATATTTCGATCCCGCTCAAATCAAGCCAAATACCTTCGAAGCCCCCATTGTGATTACCCAATTCAAGCTCTTCGACAAGTTGGTAAAAGGGGCGAATGAATCCAAAAAAATTGTCCTGGCTTACGACGAAAATTATTTCTCATTTGAATTCGCTGCCTTAAACTATTATAAGTCAAGCAAAAACCAATTTGCTTATAAATTAGAAGGCGTTGATAAGGACTGGGTTTATAGCGGTTCACGGCGCTATGCAGGCTATACTAATATTGATCCGGGTAGTTATGTTTTTAAAGTGAAATTGAAAGGACAGCATGGTGTTTGGAGAGAGATGATTAGTCCAGTATCTGTCATTATTAGACCTCCGTGGTGGAAAACAGGCTGGGCTTATGCATTGTATGGCCTGGCTATTATAACCGGACTATTTTTTATAGACCGGTACCTGCGTCGCAGAGCTATTGGCAGGGAAAGGGAAAGGGCGAGGGAAAAGGAATTGGCGCAGGCGCGCGAAATCGAAAGCGCCTATAGAGAACTGAAGCGTACGCAAGCGCAACTTGTTCAATCCGAAAAGATGGCTTCCCTGGGTGAACTCACTGCAGGCATTGCTCATGAAATACAAAACCCGTTAAACTTCGTTAACAATTTCTCCGAAGTAAATACGGAATTGATTGAAGAAATGCAGGTGGAATTGGACAAAGGAAATATTGAACAGTTGAAAGGAGTTTTGAGGGATCTAAAGGAAAACGAATTGAAGATAAATCAACACGGCAAGCGTGCTGATTCCATTGTCAAGGGAATGTTACAGCACAGCCGCACCACTACTGGCATACGTGAACTTGTGAATTTGAATAATTTGACAGACGAATATCTAAGGCTATCATTCCATGGTGTACGAGCGAAGGACAAATCCTTCAATGTCAGCATACAGACAGCTTTTGACGATAGCGTCGGGCTTATAACGGCAGTGCCCCAGGATATTGGACGGCTCCTGTTGAACTTATTCAACAACGCTTTTTATTCAATGGCAGAGAAGAAAGCGCTTCACCCCATGGATTATGAACCGTCAATTTTTGTATCGACAAAAAAAATAGATGATAAGGTGATGATCGGTATTAGGGATAATGGAACCGGGATTCCGCAGCAACTATTGGATAAGATCTTTCAGCCATTCTTCACTTCAAAGCCAACGGGACAAGGGACGGGGTTAGGTCTTTCCCTGGCTTATGACATTGTGAAGGCTCATGAAGGCGAACTAAAGGTTGAAACCCAGGAAGGAGTGGGTGCAGAATTCATTATTGAATTGCCCGCGGAAAATAAATAAGCTATCCGGTAAAATGAGCGCGCGCACTTTGCCTCTTTAAAAAAGGTACAGCAAACTGTTTTAGTTCATCAAGGATTAGCCTTTCGCTAGGTCCTGCAACGTTTTCCAAACTTCTTAAAAATCAAATCAAAATCTATTAAAGTCAGAACCTGTGAGGAATTGACCCTCTCCATAGAAAGTCCACTACCACATTAAATCAGCAACCAACTCCATTTCGGAAAGTATATGAAAATTTTCAAAGGCGCCGTTTAACTACAGTTAATCTGCCCAATAAAGCAGTTAGAATCCTAATTTTATGATTTTTTACTTAGCAGCGTTTCGGACTAACGAATTACACAATATCAGGATAGCAAAAGACCCTGGATGTTAGCACCAATTATCAACCATACTAATACATGAAGAATTTCATTGCGACAATATTTGCCGGAATATTGTTCTTGACAGTATTTAATACTGCCGCACAAGATACTAATTGGGCTATTAAAAAGATTAACACAAGCCTGTTGCAAGACGATTTCAAGATATTCAGAACCGTCCTTGAAAATGTGCATCCAGGCTTGTATCGATACGCGCCTAAAGAGACAATTGATTCTCTGTTCGACAATTGTTTTAATCAACTAAAGCAGCCATTGACAGAAATTGAATTTTTTAAGCTGCTCACTCCCATAATTGTATCCATCCGGGATGAGCACACTTTTATTTTACCTTCAGAAAGCTATTGGGAAAATGAAATCGGGCAAACGGTATATTTTAACAACAGTTCAAATTCAAATTCAAAACTCTTTCCTTTGTTTATTAAGATTATTGATGGACGCATTTTTATTGATAACAATTTAAGCGAGGATACAACCCTAAAAAGAGGCGATGAAATTTTGGCTATTAATAACCGCCCGGTTTCCAAAATTCTTAGTATTCTTCTCCCAACCATACCTTCTAACGGCTTTATTGAAACCTTCAGGTATCGGCATTTAGAGCAATTTTCGTTGAATCAAACCTACAATAGATTTATAGTCCATTATTCACTTTTCATTGAAAAGCCCGACACTTTCGAATTGGATATTAAGAGTGGCATAAACCCAATTCAGCAAATAAAAGTAGCGGCACTCTCATCTAACAAAATTTTCAATTATTACTGGAGGCGATATTCTACTGTCAATGACTATAAAAAGAAAAATGAGAATCCCCTTGAATTAACCTTTTTATCAAATAAGGTTGCCTACTTGCGTCTTTCGGATTTCCACACGAACATATGGGCAAGGTATCATTACAGTCACTCTACAGAATATAAAGTTTTCTTTGAGAATATTCGCAAAAAAGGCATCGAACACCTCATTATCGATCTTAGAGGAAATGAAGGGGGAAACCCGGCAATTGGAATAGAATTGTTGCAATACATTTGCACCACTACCTTTCGCCCATATAATTATCATGAAGTAAAAGACTATAAGTTTGAATCCTTAAAAAAATATTTTAGAGATTCAACTGCATTGCCAAAATATGCGGACGAGCTTTTTATTGCCATAAACCGCCACACATTTCAATCAAACCCGCAATACACAACCGAGACTTGGTCACGACCCATGCAACCCAATCCACTTGCCTATAAAGAAAAAGTTTATGTATTGATAAACGGGTCGACCGGTTCCGCAGCATCTATACTTGCCACATTGATACGGGTCAACAGGAAGGATGCAATATTTATAGGGGAAGAATGTGGTGGTGACATGGAAGGTCCTGTCTCCGGCGGAGGCACTGACATTATTTTGCCTAATACTAAAATCAGAGTGGATATCCCTTATATAAAACGAATAATAAATTTGAATGGCTATGAAAATCAAAAAGGAAGAGGCATACGACCTGACTATCTTGTTTACCCAAATCTTGCGGATTTATCCAGAAACGAAGACACAGAGTTAAAATTTATTTTGAAATTTATAGGGCATAAATAAATCATTTAAAACTGGTGCTATTCTATAGTCAGGAGATCCGAATCCAATAAGACAATCGCACAGTTAATGAATCTACGTTCCATGCACAACTTGAGAAAAGAAAACCGGGCATAAGTCTTTTATGGAAGAATAATTAAATAGTTTTTCAAGGTGTATACACTATCAGCAGTATTAATCCCAAAATCTTATTTATATCCGATTTTGCCTCGATTTTCACCACTTGCTCACTAGCTTCCTCAAAGGTTTTGAAACTATCCTTAATCGACGAGGTCTTGAACCATTTCGCTTAATATAATATAAATCAATAACTATTAGATAGCGAGCTTAGTTGCTCACCAAATTACACCTAGTAGGCCTCAAATCAGAATTGTCTCAAATCTTTCGGTATCTTATGAAAATCTATTTTCAATGACTCTCAATAACTAATGTGCGTTTTATATTCCCGGTTGGCCAACCATATTGAATAGTGGCTAAATGTGGTAGCCACTCCTTGGACTAGTCATTCTTGTTATGGTTCCCGATTCGAAAATGGTGGTTATAAAGTTAAATAAACTCTTGTAAACCCAATCCCCTAAATCAAGCCGTCGGTCGAGAAATTTATCTGATAGTTATATGGGAGTGTTATGAACCAATAAGTTGAAGGAAAAAACGGCAAGTTATTTTTTTAAAAAGCTTTGGAAGATTTCTAAAATCGCTACATTACTCCTCCCAGTATCGCATTTACTATCTAAAGCCATTTTATCTTCTCACCAATCTTTCAAAGAATGGCTAGGATACTGATAGTAGATGACTCTGAGGAATTATTAGAAATTTGCACTCATATTTTGAAATTTGAAGGATATGAAGTCGAAACAGCTTCTTCAAAAAACTCTTTGTTAAGCCACCTAGCAGATCCACCGGACATAATTTTGTTGGACGTAAAATTGAATGGGGATGATGGAAGAGAGTTATGCAGAAATATAAAAGAAACTGAGCCTGGTAGGCATATTCCTATTATTTTGATATCCGCCAGCCCAGAACTATTAAAAGACTATGAAGAGTGTAAAGCGGTCGCCATAATAGAAAAACCGTTTGGTATTGAGACCGTGAGGGAAACAATACAAGCCGTGTTAGGATCCTCCAAACCTAGCAGTAAATCTACTTTTTTCTAGCTTTTGGTTTTTTTCCTGTTTCTTTACTGGCGTCACAGCGGAGTGAGGGAAACTTTTATAATCTCCTCAAATGTTCGCTCATTGGTTACGCTTCCGTTCGATAAACACTTTACGGCGATCAGCTTGAAACTGAGCAAATAATTCGATTCCGCACACGTGGAATCTATGATCAGTTTTTTCAAGCATTCAGGCGCCTTTTATTCTTGAACCATCTAACTTAAAAAAGTATAAATCAAATAGATATTAAATACCAAGCCTAGACACTCGCTAGATTACTCATCTAATGGGGTTGAAATCTCGCCTATCTAAGAGAACAAATTCTGGTTAATATATACAGAAATTCTAGACATTGTCTTGGCTGAACCTGACATTTTTTCAAATCTTGCTGACGTCATGGGAACTTGACTTTCAAAAACTCACGGTAATTACAGCGCCGCCTTTTTTCTCATATGGACGCGCCTTGTCTCCAAAATTACACTATGTATACATTGTGTAGAGATCTTCAGCCGCATTAGTACATCGGACGTCCTTAGCTTTGCAAAGGGTGCACAAAATGAAAAAAAGGCACTATTTCCCCCGACCCGGCACAATACCTCCATTTAAGCACTATTACCTGCCCTTTCACATAAATGTTCGATACTTTAGATTTAAGACAAAACTATATGGGAGCAAAAAATACAATCAGAATTATTTTAGTAGTCGTAGTACAATTATTGTTACAGACAGTGTCTGCTCAATTTTCCATTAGCGGTAATCATCGTTATTTGCTAAAAGATGGCAAATATTTTTTTTGGCTCGGCGATACGGCATGGGAATTATTTCATCGTCTCAACCGTGAAGAAGCTGATCAATATCTAAGACGAAGATCCGAACAGGGGTTTACCGTAATACAAGCTGTAGTGCTTGCCGAAATTGATGGTTTGCATACGCCTAATCCATATGGTAATACGCCTTTAATAAATGATGATCCTGCAAAACCCAATGAAGCCTATTTTCAGCACGTTGATTATATTATCGATAAAGCCGCTTCATATAATCTAAACATTGGACTTATTGCCAACATGGGGAGACAAGGTTTTCAAAAGTAACTGGGGAACGGGTCCGGAAATATTTGATACAACCAATGCAGGAGAATATGGTAAATGGATCGGCAATCGCTATAAAGACAAAAAAAATATTATTTGGATATTGGGGGGCGATCGTAATCCTCGAAATGATAGTGATGTTGGAATTTGGCGTTCAATGGCAGCAGGCATAATGGAAGCAACAAATAAAAGGGCTGCTATCAGTTTTCATCCGCAACTGACTGAATTGGGATCGGCTACATGGTTTCATAAAGACGATTGGTTAAGCTTTAATATGCTTCAAAACGGGCATTGCAGAGACAATAATGTATATGACAAAATTCAGGCCGTATACAATATGCAGCCAAAAAAACCTGTGATGGATGCTGAACCGATTTATGAAGATATTCCGGTTTGTTTTAATGTAAAAGATCTGGGCACAAGTAGCGCTTATGACGTAAGAAAATTTGCTTACCTCGATTTATTTGCCGGCGCATGCGGACATACCTATGGTTGCCATGATATCTGGCAATTTTATTCCCCTAACCGGGAGGGTGTATTCGGCCCGCATGTTTATTGGCAACAAGCAATGGAATTGCCTGGCGCCAATCAAATGAAATTTGTAAGAAACCTAATTGAATCACATTCGCCGCTTGATCGCGTTCCTGATCAATCATTAATAAAGGAAAATAATTATAGCGCGGCAGAACGCATCCAGGCAACGAGAGGCAATGATTATTTATATGTTTATACCGCTGCTGGAAAACCTTTTACTGTTGTGCTTGAAAAAATAAAAGGAGATAGGTTGCAGGCGTACTGGTTTAATCCCCGTAATGGTAAAACAACCAAAGCAGAAATAATAGAGAATAAAGGAACAAAGAATTTTATCCCGCCTTCATCAGGTTATGGCATGGATTGGGTGTTGGTAATAGATGATGCAGCTAAAGAATATCCAAAATTGTGATTTTTGAAGCGGTCGCATTTTTTATTTGGAGAACTGAAAAAATTAGGCCTTGGGGACAAAGTGATCTAATATTCAAGGAAACGCTTAAAGTAAAGGATGGGTCTTTTATCTGCGACGATCACCACTATTTTTTTTCAGCCTATAGCAGCCTCAATTTTTCGATAGATGGTGTCCATGTCAAAAGGTTTTTAGCTTTTCTTGTGACCTTTTCCGCTTTTTGTTCCAGTAAAATATTTATCAAGCTTAATCCAAAAGGTTAGATAGTTCCTCGAATGACCAAAGATATTCCTGAAAATCTATTGGCAAAACATTTATGTTGGATTCGAGCCAAATTAATCACCTAGTAGGCGTCGAACCAGAATTGTCTCAAATCTTGCGAATATCTTATGAAAATCTATTTTGAATAACTCACAATAACTAATGTGCTAGCGTTTTATATTCTCGGTTGGCCAAGCATATTGAATAGTAGCTAAAAGTGGTATCCACGCCTTGGACTAGTCAACGTAATTATGGCTCTGGATTCGGAAATGGCGATTATATAGTTAACAAACTCTTTTAAACCTAATCCCAAACCAAGCCATAGGTCGATAAATTTATCTACTGGTTATATCGGAGTGTTATAAACCGATATGTTGAATGAAAAAACGGTAAAGTTATTTTTTTAAAAAGTTTTGGGAGATTTCTAAAATCGCTACATTACTCCTCCCCAGTATCGCGTTTACTATCTAAAGCCCGGCTCATGAACTCCTTCAATGGATACAGCAACTCCTTATAGATTTTGACGCACCAGGTAGCGAAGGTGGCGCAGGCTTACCTTGTGTTTTGGATATTGGCGGGCGACGATCCCTCCCCCTGTTTTTTTCCATTCGCTGAATTAACCCTTCAAAACATCCGTAAACCGAATACATCTGTGGCGTAGATTCCTCCAGCGCAGTGGCGACAACTTCATGAAGAGAAATTTCAGGAGAACTTTGTCGAAGAATGTAAAAAGCTCCCAAGATCTTGTTTTTCATCATTTCAATGCTTTTGTGCAGATGCGCCGATAAGGTAGCATCCTTTTTAACCGTTGAGCGGTGAGGTTGCCAGGCGTTAAAAGGAACGCTTATCTCCAGGCTTCGCTCGACCCTGTCGGTTTGGTAGGCGATGCGTAAATAGATTTGGGCCATCAAGTGACGGCAGGTCCTGCGCTTGGCATAGACCTGGAAGTGAGGAGTAATTATATCCATGATAAAATAGTTTACAAAAATCGCTTAACTGCCGGTCACCGTAGTGCGCAAAAAAGCGCATTCAGTGGTAAATTTTTACCGGCAGTGAGTGTGGTTTTTGTCAGGGCAGGGGAACCAGCCTGCTCACCAGATGCCTGGTGAGCAAACTGGTAGATGGACGCGATTTGGTGAGCATGCGATTTCTGAGATGCGCGCCCAGTAACAGTTTTGGGCGATTTTGCTCCGAAGGTTGCGGAGAGAGAGGTTATTGAACTTCTCTCCACAACACCATGATAAACAAAATATTATAGTACTAATAAATCGATGCTCACCAGCCTGCTCACCAATCAAAAAGGTTCCCGAACCCCCGGAGATAATTGTTGAAAATAGTGGCCTTTTCTCCATCGTCCATTTGCCAAAATCTTCTTCTCTCCCATCTAAAATCAGACTTACCTGATCAAATATAATAAAGACCTTTGATTATTTATAGCCTGATTTGATTTTTATCCACCGAATTTTTTTATTTGCGTATCCTGTAGCTAAAGATATGAATGCCTTTTAATGATCAATCAGAAAAAGTAGGTCGCGAATATATTGCTTGATGGATGAGGTCTATAGGCTTAGTAAGATTGTATTACTTTATAAAGAGACCGGCCTACGATTTGAATATTCTATGGTTGAAGGTTATTTCGGAGACGATGCAGAATAAAGTTGCAGAACATGTTTATAATTACTTTCAATCAGGAACAACTGGGTGTCGATGATGTCGATTTCAATGAAAATGTAATTATTACTGTAAATGGAAAAATTCCCCTTAGTGATCTAAAAAAGATACCGAGGGCATCATGCAAGTTTACTTCTTCAATGAGATTTAGCCTTAACTACTACCTACGAAAAATTAATATTTATATTTGAAAGACTCAAGTCAATGGCATTTTATACCAAAATAACATTTGTACCCAGAGATGATGGTGTACCTGCTGTATCATTTGATTTATCAATTATGGTATAGGTAAAAGTGGAAATATTTTTGATAGCATTAAAGACGATACGGTTTTTTGAACTTTGAGAGTAATTCTTCTCACGCATATCACGATTCTGTAACAGTTCTCTAGATACTGAAGAGCTTGAAAAATTTAATAAAGAGTTCTTCAAAGGACATGAGTGTGAATCTAAAGAGGATTAAAGCCTCAATTCGGCTAAAGAAAATACCGTATAACTGGGTAGTAGTAGAAGTGTATGAATGGGAGAGTGGGCTAGGCTGATCTACCTTTATTTAATTTATCTTAGTTTAGCGGCTTTCAAGCAGTTACTTTCATCAATTTTCAATTGCTCCATCATTTCCAAAGCTAGAGTAGGCGTCCCTTGCAATAATCAAATGATCTAACAATGAAATATCCATCAGTTTCGCGCTTATTTTTTTATTTTTAATGTAAGTTCGATATCAAATCGATCTTCTATATTTTTTTAGATCGGAGGTAAATTGATAACTTTTTTTATTAAAGTTAGAAACTTACTAAACGAGTTAACTTTGAAATCCATTATTTTTCTATCCTTTTAATGTACGACCTCATCGGCGATATACACGGCTACTATCGAAATTGGACAAATTCCTGGCAAAGATGGGTTACAGGGAACAAAGAGGTTATTGGCAGCACCCTGAACGCAAAGCCATTTTGGGGGGACTATATCTGACAGGGGGAAACTGGAAATTAAAAAAATACTTCGCCCCCTGGTGAGAAATATGGTAAGATGCTGATGCTGAATTGCTCTTATGGGAAACCATGAGTACAACACTTTGGCCTATGCCCGGGAATCGCCGGATGGATCCTTTCTAAGGTCCCATGATGAAAAACATAATAAACAGCACAAGGCGACTTTAGAACAATTTGCTAATGACCAGGAAGAATGGGAGTCATATCTCGAATGGTTTTATGAACTACCTCTTTTTCTGGATTTGCCTGAGCTACGGGTTGTGCATGCCTGCTGGAATGATGATCATATAAAATGGCTGCAAGAAAATAATTATTATACCCTTACCGGTGATTTGCTCGTTGCCTTCATCGAAAAGATTCTCCATGAATTCAAAGTGATTGAAGAAACTTTAAAAAGGAGCGGAAATAAATATTCCCAAGGAGTATGAATGGGCTGATAAGGGCGGTCCGGTGAGGACCTCCAACAGGATCAAATGGTGGTCCATCCCAATAAATCCTGCCTTGGGAAGTTCTTTTCGATTGCCCGGAGGAAATGGTAAGGAAAGGTATTGGAGGATCTGAAAGTAATGTTTATCCAGAGGACGCCCCCCGGTTTTCTTGGGGCATTATCGCTGGAGGATAAATCCCCCGTGATACAAGCGTCCAATGTGATTTGCTTGGATTACAGCGTTGCCAACAAAGGGGCACTGGTAGTTACAGGTGGAATGGCAAGAGCGTATTGATAACAAACATTTTGTGACTGTGAACTGGATGGTTTCCGAATTCACCTTGAAATATTTCCCTTTCTAATGAGTTTTCCTCTTCGATTTTCGTATTTTAAGAAGAGGCATTCTTATCCTTCCTGCCTTAGAATCCCAATATTTTTTTCTTACGTGGCTATCCGAAGCAGAAGTTCTTCGTCAGAATGTGTGGGAAAGCCGAGATGTACTTAATGGCTCATTGGACGTATAAATTAATTTTCAACAACAAAATGATCTAAAAATGATCAGGAAAGATTTTCTTAAAAGACTGCTCGCATTTACTGGTTTGCAATTGTGCTAAATAGAAATCAAACCCGCAAAAAAGTTAGAGCATTGTGGTTGCTTCAATTTCATGTCAGGGGACTTCAGTATTACGAAGGTCCTAATCTTGTCTACCTAATGAATGGTGGGGATAGGCTGACACTGGTACGGAGCCAAAAAATCCATTGACGCTTATGCAATAGCTATATATTACCAAATCAGAAGATCGGGTTTGTACCCATGGAGAAAAATGAGGTGATCAGCCGGATACTCGATGGCGATCATAATATGATTAACGCCGAGATAATTAAAGTTGATCTGAACGCCGGAGCTTGGGATGCTGTTTTTGCGGGGATTTATCTCGATAAAGAGCTCTCAATAGCTGCATAGGATTGTTACAAAATTAAAAATTGAAATGGCTCAAAGAAACATTTATCGGGATGTATTATTCGGCGTCGCAATTGGAGATGCGTTGGGAGTTCCTGTTGAGTTTAAAGACAGGGAATCTATCGCAAGGATCCCGTCATTGATATGAGGGGGTTCGGAACCTATAACCTGCCTGCGGGTACCTGGTCGGATGACAGTGCATTAACTTTTTGTCTGGCCGAAGCATTGACGGAGAAATTCGATTTGGACCTCATTGCCGGGAAATTCATTAAATGGCTCAAGAAAATTACTGGACACCGCATGGAGTCTGTCTTTGATGTGGGAATCACAATATGTATTCGTTAGGTTGCGTATTGCTGCACTTGGCGCTGAAGCACTTGAAGTCGCCCTTGGCGGCTGCGATACGACCAGCCGGTCCTCGCGGTAGAGCTTGGCGCCGCCGACCGGCACCTCGGCGGCGGAGCCCAGCTCGACCGGTGCGGTGGGCACGGCCGAGGCATCCTCCTCCGAGCCCCCCGAGCAGGCCGCCGCCGAAACCGGCGGCGCCCGCGAGGGCGGCCCCCCGCAGTACGGTTGACGGGCGGGGGGCTGCATGGCTACTCCAGAGGTCCGAGGGTGTCGGCGCCCGACGATCCGATACAGGTCATTCCGCTTCCGGCGACCCGAATACCCCGGGGTGGCCCGGGTCCTACGTACACGCGGCCCCGATCCGCCGTGACCTGCGGCGCAGCGCGTCCCCGGGCCTCGCGCGGGTGTACGCCAGCGCCGGTGCCGCCAGCGCTGCCCTGCTCGCCAAGACGCTCCCCGCCCCGGTTCCCCTCCGGACAAGTTTCTGAGCGTAAACGCTTACGCAAACGTTTACGCCTATGTTGTCATGGTGCCGGCACCCGAGGAGCCGCACAGCGGCGCCGGGGCGGCGCGGACCGGGAAGGAAAAACCGGATGGCGACGATGGTCGACGTGGCCCGGAGCGCGGGCGTGTCCGTCGCGACGGTCTCGCACGTACTCAACGACACCCGGCCGGTGCGGCCGGCCACCCGCCAGGCGGTGCTCGACGCCATCGACGAACTCGGCTACACGCCCAACACCCTGGCCCGCTCCCTCGTCACCTCGCGCACCCGGTCGATCGGGCTCGCGGTGTCGGCGATCAGCAACCCGTACTTCACGGAGATCCTCCAGGGCGTGGAGGCCGGCGCCCTGGAGCGCGGCTACAGCCTGCTGATCGCCGATCCGCACGACGATCCGGTGCATGAGCGCAAGGTGGTCCAGCTGCTGCACGAGCGGCGGGTGGACGGCATGATCGTCGCGCCGTCCGCGGACCCGGAGGAACTGGTCGGCTATCTCGGCGCGGCACGACGTACCGACGGTGTTCCTGGACCGGCTGGTCGACAGCCCGGACGGCCGGTTCACGTTCGACCAGGTCTGCGCGGAGAACGCCGAGCCCGTCACGCTCCTGGTCAGGCATCTCGCCGAGCTGGGCCACAGAGGATCGGCCTGGTCGCGGGCCTGCCGGGGCTCGAGCACCACCAGCGAGCGGATCTCCGGCTACCGGCACGGCCTGCGCGTACGCGGGACTCCCGTACGACGAGCGTGCTCGTGGTGCCCGGCAACTCCGAGGCGGCGGGCGCCGAGCGCGCGACCCGCCCTGCTGTCGCCTCCCGGCGCCGCCCACCGCACTCGTCACCGCCAACAACGCGATGACCATCGGCGCGCTGCGGGCCGTGCGCGAGAGGGGCCTGTCCGTGCCCGGCGACATGGCGCTGTGCTGCTTCGACGACTTCTCCTGGGCGGACCTCTTCTCGCCCCGGCTCACCGCGATCTCCCAGCCCAGCAAGGAGATCGGCGCCCAGGCCGTACGGCTGCTGCTGGAGCGGCTGGACTCCCCCGGCCGCGAGGCCCGTACGGTCCGGCTGCCCTCCGCCTTCGTGCACCGCACCTCGTGCGGCTGCCCCGAGAAAGGATCCGACTCGTGATCGTCGTCGCCGGTGAGGCCCTGATCGACCTGGTGCCGCAGGGAGGCGGGCGCGCTCGCGCGCGCTCGACCCGCGGCGCGGCGGCGGCCCGTACAACACGGCGGTGGCGCTGGGCCGGCTCGGCTCCCCCGCCGCCTTCTGCTCGCGGATCTCGACCGACGCCTTCGGCGAGGCCCTGGTCGACGGGCTGCGCGAGGCGGGCGTCGACGTGTCGTCCGTGCAGCGGGGCGCCGAGCCGACGACCCTCGCCGTCGCGTCGATCGGCACGGACGGCTCGGCCGCGTTACTCCTTCTACGTCGAGGGCACCGCGGACCGGCTGTTCTCGGCGCCCGCCCAACTCCCGGACGGACAAGGGCGGTGTCCTTCGGTACCTGCTCGCTCGTACTGGAGCCGGGCGCGAGCGCGTACGAGGAGCTGATGCGGACCGCGTCCGCGCAGGGCGTGTTCACCGCGCTCGACCCCAACATCCGCGTCGGTGCTGATCCCGGACGCGGACGCCTACCGGGCCCGGTTCAAGAGCTGGCTGCCGTCGGTGTCGCTGCTCAAGCTGTCCGAGGAGGACGCGGGTGGCGAGTGGGCTCGGCGCGCGCCCAGGCTCCGCGAGTAGGGGTGGGAGGCGGTCACCGCGCGGCGAAGGGTGGCTGGCCGCGGGCCCCGCGGCCGTCGTCGTCACGCGTGGCGGCGACGGACTGACCGCCTTCACCCAAGACGGCGCGGAGTACGCCGTGCCGGGCGAACGGGTCGACGTGGTGGACACGATCGGCGCGGGCGACACGGTGAACGCCGCGCTGCTGCACGGCTCGCCGCCCGCGACGCGCTCTCCGCGCCGGCGCTCGCCGGGTCTGGGCGCCGACGGACTGGGCGCGAATTGCTGCGGTTCGCCGCACGGGCCGCGGCGATCACCTGCTCCCGGGCGGGCGCGGAGCCGCCGTACGCGGCATGAGGTGGGCGTATTTTAGGGCAGGGCCGGGCAGGGAGCAGGGGCGACGCGCTGCGGTAGCCGCACGACGCGGCCGCGACCGCCCTCGTGAGACGCGGACGCGTGGCGCGCTGCGCGTATGTACGCGGACGGTCGAACCGCGTCAGGCCTTGCGGGCCCGTCGTCGTCTTCTTCGCGCCGGGTCCGCCTTCTTCGGCCGGGCGGCCGTCCGGTGCCGTGTTTCGCCGGTGGACTTTTCGGCCGCGGCCGTCGCGGTCTTCTTGGCCGTCGCTGTCTTCTTCGCCGCGGCCTTCTTGGCGGCCGTCCTGCGCGGGCGTTCACCTGCGAGGCGTCGCTGACGCGCTCGGCGCCCAGGACCTCCCGCAGGAACTTGCCGGTGTGGCTGGCCGGAACCCCGGCGACCTCCTCGGGCGTGCCCTCCGCGACGACGAGGCCACCGCCGCCACCGCCCTCGGGGCCCATGTCGACGACCCAGTCGGCGGTCTTGATGACGTCGAGGTTGTGCTCGATGACGATGACCGTGTTGCCCTTGTCGACCAGGCCGGACAGCACGGCGAGCAGCTTGCTGATGTCCTCGAAGTGCAGACCGGTGGTCGGCTCGTCGAGGACGTACACCGTGCGTCCGGTGGAACGCTTCTGGAGCTCGCTGGCGAGCTTCACCCGCTGGGCCTCACCGCCGGACAGGGTCGTCGCGGACTGGCCGAGCCGGACGTAGCCGAGGCCGACGTCGTTCAGCGTCTTGAGGTGGCGGGAGATCGCCGGAACCGCCTCGAAGAAGTCATGCCTCCTCGATCGGCATGTTCAGCATGTCGGCGATGGACTTGCCCTTGTAGTGGACGTCCAGGGTCTCCCGGTTGTAGCGGGCGCCGTGGCAGACCTCGCACGGGACGT